>CAWELJ010000001.1:5000-99640 GCA_963809825.1 uncultured Acidimicrobiaceae bacterium
AGGAGGGCCTCGATAGGGTGATGGACTTCGCGTCCTGATGCCCAAGGGGGCCGCAGAGAATTGGGGAAAGCGACTGTTTACTAAAAACACAGGAGCGTGCGAAGTCGTAAGACGATGTATACGCTCTGACGCCTGCCCGGTGCCGGAAGGTTACGGGGAAGGGTTAGTCTTCGGACGAAGCTCTGAACCTAAGCCCCGGTAAACGGCGGCCGTAACTATAACGGTCCTAAGGTAGCGAAATTCCTTGTCGGGTAAGTTCCGACCTGCACGAATGGCGTAACGACTTTCCTACTGTCTCAACCACAGACCCGGCGAAATTGAAGTACGAGTAAAGATGCTCGTTAGCTGCATCAGGACGGAAAGACCCCGTGGACCTTTACTACAGCTTGATGTTGAGTTTTGGTACTATTTGTGTAGGATAGGTGGGAGACTTTGAAGCATTGGCGCCAGCCAGTGTGGAGTCAACCTTGAAATACCACCCTTTTAGTGCCGGGACTCTAACCTCGGTCCGTGATCCGGATCAGGAACAGCGTCAGGTGGGTAGTTTGACTGGGGCGGTCGCCTCCTAAAATGTAACGGAGGCGCCCAAAGGTTCCCTCAGGCTGGTTGGCAATCAGCTGTCGAGTGCAATGGCAAAAGGGAGCTTGACTGCGAGACCTACAAGTCGAGCAGGTGCGAAAGCAGGGCATAGTGATCCAGCGGTTGCTTGTGGAAGCGCCGTTGCTCAACGGATAAAAGGTACCCCGGGGATAACAGGCTCATCTTCCCCAAGAGTCCATATCGACGGGAAGGTTTGGCACCTCGATGTCGGCTCGTCGCATCCTGGGGCTGAAGCCGGTCCCAAGGGTTGGGCTGTTCGCCCATTAAAGCGGTACGCGAGCTGGGTTTAGAACGTAGAACACACTGCGTCCCCAGGAAGTAATTCCTGGGTGCTCACTGGCTCATATCGGTGAAACCCTGAGTGAAACAACCGAACGTTATGTTCAGGGCAATACCGAGGGAAGGCCAACACAATGGATGTGTCTACGGCGTCCTACATTGCAGGATTCCTGGACGGGGATGGAAGCATTCACTTCCAACTCGTCAAGCAGAAGGAGTACCGGTTCGGGTTCTACATCCGGGCCACGCTCTCGCTCTCGCAGTCGACCTCAGCGCGGCGGGGTCTGGAACAGATCCAGACGCTGCTCGGAGGGGGCGGCTATTTGCGAGACCGAGGAACCGGCATGAGTGATCTGGTGATCACCAGCCGACCATTGCTCCTCCGCATCCTCCAGGAAGTCGAGCCGTACGTGATCTTCAAGAGAGTTCACGTTAGGCGAGCGCTTGCGATCCTTCCTCAGCTTGAACGAGTGAGGGACCCGGAAGTGTTCCTGCAACTGGCACGCCAAGTAGATGCATTTGCAACCCTAAACTATTCGAAGACGAAGCGGATTTCCGCCGTAGATGTCGAGCAACATCTGCGTAGCAAGGGCGTGTTGTGCCCCTGTAACGACTTCTTCGCCAGCAACAGCGAAGAGATGGCTTCTTTAGATCGCAATGTCGATCCGCAGACCCCTGTGGAAGCCATAACACGCCAGCCCCTAGAAATAGGGTGAAGGTATAGTCTGTGCCCGCAGTAATGCGGGATCAACATGCGTGAGACAGTTCGGTCCCTATCCGATGCAGCCGTAGGAGATTTGAGAAAGGCTGTCCCTAGTACGAGAGGACCGGGACGGACGTAGCTCTCGTGTGCCAGTTGTCCTGCCAAGGGCACGGCTGGTTTGCGACCTACGGGTGGGATAAGCGCTGAAAGCATCTAAGTGCGAAGCCCGTTTCGAGATGAAATCTCCCACAGGGTTAACCTGGTAAGGCCCGTGGCTAGACGACCACGTTGATAGGCCGGAGGTGTAAGTGCAGCAATGCATTCAGCCGACCGGTACTAATCGGCCGAGGGCTTGGAGACATATCCGTGCTCGTGTTCGCTTTGGAACGCTCAGGGCTGCGTCACTGCAGCCAGAGGCGTGTTCGCATCCCGTGAAAGGGGTGTGAGCCGCCGAGCGCACGGTTTCCGGTGGCCATGGCGGCGGGGAAACACCCGTTCCCATTCCGAACACGGCAGTTAAGCCCGCCCGCGCCGATGGTACTTGGGGGGAGGCCCCCTGGGAGAGTAGGTCGTCGCCGGGATTTCTAATGACGAGATCCCCTCCGAGCTTTGGCTCGAGGGGATCTCGTTGTTTCGGGCCGCGACGCCTTTCGTGCCGATCGTGGGACCTTCGGGTCGCAGGGCGCGTCAATGCACGTGCGGCGGCCGGCCGACCGCAGACATCCGATCGAGAACACCGCCGGGGGGCTGCAGTGCGGGCCGCCTAGAATCGACCGGTGCCGCCGAAATCCCCCCCGCCGAATCGTCGCGCCCAGTCGGCGCGCCAGGCACGACCGGCACGACCGGCACGACCGGCTCGGCCGGGATCCTCGGGGCGGACAGGGGCCCGTGCGGGTGGGTCCGGAGCCGCCGGACGGGGGAGCGCCGGGCAAGGACGCGGCGGGGCCGGTGGTGCCAAGGGACGATCGTCGACCCGATCGAGCGGCAGCGCGGACCGGCGCACGACGGGTGGCGGCGGGACGGGACGAGGCGCCGGCGGCGGAGGCGGAGGCGGCGCGGAGCATCCCGGGCGGGGTCGGGGAGGCCGGGACGAGCCCCGGCCGGCGACGCACGCCGAAGCGGCACGACGCCCGTTTCCCGAGCCGGTTCGCGGCCCGGGAGTGACACACGCGGCCGCCCACCGCAGAGGACGTCGACCCGCACGCCGTCTGGCCAGGGTGGGCGGGCACGACCCTCCTCCCGCCCACGCGACGACGAGCAACCGTTGCCGAGCCGGGCCAAGCAGTGGGGCAACGTGGCCCGCCGGGGCGCACGTGAGGTCACGCGTCGCGACTCCGACCTCGACAACGCGGCGCCGGGGTCCGCATCAGCTTCGGGGTCGCCCCGGGGTGCCCGCTTCCCCGACGAGCGCGAGCGGGAGCGCCGCCGCGGCACGGCGCCGCCGAGCCGTCCCTCCGCCTGGGTCCGGGCCGACGGCGCACGGGACGAGTGGGAGGACACCGGGCCCGTTCGACCTCAGGGGCGCAAGACCGGGACCACGCCGGCGACGAAGGCGAAGACCAGGGCCAGGACCACGGGCCCGGGCACGAGTGCCGCCGAGGCCATGGCCGCCCTCTCGACCCGCCACACGCTGCCGCCCGAGGTCGCGGCCGACATCCGCAACGCCGCGGACGTGGCCACGGTCCAACACCGGGAGCGGCTGGTCGAGCGGGCCGAGTCGGCCTACGGGGCCTACGAGCGGGGCCGCTTCCAAGATGCGCTGCGGGCCATCAAGCCGGTCGCCGAGGAGGCGCCGGGGGTGGCCGCCGTGCGTGAGCTCGCCGGCCTGGCTGCGTACCGGTGCGGCCGCTGGCGGGAGGCCACCCGTCACCTGAACGCATACGGCGCGCTCAGCGACTCGACCGAGCACCTGCCCGTCCTCATGGACTGCCAGCGGGCACTGCTCAAACCCAAGAAGGTCGCCGAGCTGTGGGGCGAACTCCGGCACAGTTCACCGGACCCCGACGTCCTGGCCGAAGGCCGGATCGTGGCCGCAGCCTCGCTGGCCGACAACGGCGACCTGAACGGGGCGATCGCCATGCTGGCCACCGCCGGGGCGTCGAAGGCGTTGCGGAACCCCTCGGACCGCCACCTGCGGCAGTGGTACCTGCTGGCCGACCTCTACGAGCGGGCCGGCGACGTGCCCCGGGCGCGCGAGTACTTCGAGCGGATCCTCCGCGCCGATCCCGAGGCCTACGACGTGGCCGAGCGGCTGCGCGGCCTCGGTCCCGAACGGCGGGCGCGGTCCCGGGCCAAGCCCAGGTCGAAGCCGGGACCCAGGCCCAAGGCGGAGAGCAAGTACATCCCCAAGGCCAAGCAGCCCTAGTTCAGGCCAGCGCCGCCACCCGCTCGCGCCGCCCGGGTCATCCGGCCGCGGTCGTCGGTGTGGTGGTGGGTGCGGGGGCCACGGTGGTCGTCGTCGGGGCCGGCGCGGTCGTGGTGGTCGGGGCCGGCGCGGTGGTCGTGGTCGTGGTCGCCGGCGGTGCAGTGCCGAAATCCGGGCCGATCACCGTCACGAGCGTGCCGATGGGCGTCAGGGGCCACACCTGCGCGGCGTTGGCGTAGGTCATCTCGACGCACCCGTTGCTCTGCGGGGTCCCGTAGGAGGCCCGCACGAAGCCGTGGAGCGCGTCGCCCCCGTTGAAGTAGCTGGCGTAGGGGACGTTGGGGTCGTCGTAGGTGCTGCCGTCGGGGTTGGTGCCCTTCATCTCGGAGAACCGCACGTGCTCGAAGACGGCGTAGCTGCCGTCGACCGTGTCGGCACCCGGGGCGCCCGTGTTGACTGGGATGCCCGCCAACTGCGCCACGCCGTTGTTCCACAGGGTGAGGTTCTGGGGCACCGTCTTGTTCACCAGCACGTAGACGTAGGGGGTCGCATCGGCCTTGTTGTTGATGGTGTCGTTGATCAGGGAGGTCCACACGGCCGGGCCGGCGATCCCGTCGACCCCGAGCCCGTTCTGCGTCTCGAACGCCTCGATGGCGGCCTTCGTGATCTGGTCGGGGGTGCCCTGGGTCCACTGCGAGGTGAGCTCGGAGGGCAGACCCGGCCAGCGCCAGGAGAAGGTCCCGGTCTGATCCTGCGCCAGGTCGGCCCGGCTCGGCGCCGGCCCGGACGCGGTGAAGCCGACGGGTAGGAAGTTGAGCCCGGCCAGCAGCTGCTGCAGGCGCAGGGTGTCGCCGGCGGCGACGTCGAAGGTGACCGTGTGCGACGCCGCCAGCGTGGCGCCGTCGGTGGCGCGGACGCCCGCCGACCCGCCGGGGATCGTCAACACCTCACGGGTGGAGGGGATCAGAGGCGTGTCGAGGTCGTAGGAGAGGGTCGAGGCGCCCGTCTGGACCCACTTGCCGCCGATGGCCGGTGACAGGAGCGGCGTCGCCTTGCGCAGGGAGACCGGCGCCGAGAACGTCACCGTGATGGTGGTGTTCGGTGCCACGTTCTGCGCGCCGGGCGTTGGGTTGGTGGCCTTCAGGAAGAAGATCTCGTTCGCCGCCGACCGGCTCGGGCCGGGATGCGACGCCGCCCCGGACCCGGTCGCGGAGCCGGAGTGTGCGGGCGGCGAGGAGCCCGTGGCGAGATACAGGGCAGCAGCCACGATGACGGCGGCCCCCAGCACCAGCACCCATGGCCGCAGGCGCAACGGCCTGCCCGGCCTGGACTCGAGAACGTTCATGGCCTCCGCTCGCTGAAGACGCCGCCAACCCGCGATCCGACGACTCCAGCGTATGGGTCCGGCGGCCGCGACAGACGTCAGACGTCAGACGTCAGGCGTCACGCGACATCCGATCCCTCTGTCCCGCGGTTCAACCTCTGTTTCCAGCGGTCGTCCACCGGCACCGTCCCGAACGTGTCGAGCGGGTGACCGCCGCGTGACCACGGCGCGGCGGTGGCCGGCGGGGACCCGCCACCACGAAGGCCCCCGCGGGCCCTCCGGTAGGCTGGATCCATGAGCACGAGCCTCGATCTGCATTCGCTCCTCGGCGACGACGCCGACGCCCTCCTCGGCTACACCGCCAAGGCGTTCCCGGCGGAGAACCTCATCCTCCCCGGCCCCGACTACCTCAGCCGCGTCTTCACCCACAGTGACCGGAGCCCGACCGTGCTGCGCAACCTCGGCACGCTGTTCGACCACGGCCGGCTGGGGGGCACCGGATACATCTCCATCCTCCCGGTGGACCAGGGCATCGAGCACTCCGCCGCGGCGAGCTTCGCCAAGAACCCCGCCTACTTCGACCCGCTGAACCTGCTCGAGCTGGCGCTGGCCGGCGAGTGCAACGCCGTGGCCACCACGTTGGGCACGCTGGGCCTCGCCTCACGCAAGTACGTGCACCGCATCCCCTTCATCGTCAAGCTCAACCACAACGCGTTCCTGCACGTCCCCGACACCTACGACCAGATCATGTTCGGATCCGTCCGCCAAGCGTCGGATCTGGGGGCCATGGGCGTGGGCGCCACCATCTACTTCGGCTCGGACGACATGGACCGCGAGCTCCAGCAGGTGTCCGAGGCCTTCGCCGAGGCCCACCGGCTCGGGATGTTCACCGTGCTGTGGTGCTACCTGCGCAACCCGGCCTTCAAGAAGGACGGCGTGAACTACGAGGTCTCGGCCGACCTGACCGGCCAGGCCAACCACATGGGCGTGACGATCGAGGCGGACATCATCAAGCAGAAGCAGCCGGAGAACAACGGCGGCTACACGGCGGTCGGGTTCGGCAAGACGGACCCCCTCGTCTACGACGAGCTCACGACCGACAACCCGATCGACCTCACGCGCTGGCAGGTCGTCAACTGCTACGGCGGCCGTATCGGCCTGATCAACTCCGGCGGCGAGTCCAGGGGCGACAGCGACCTGGCCCAGGCCATCCGCACGGCCGTCATCAACAAGCGCGCCGGCGGCATGGGCCTCATCGTGGGCCGCAAGGCGTTCCAGCGCCCGATGGCCGAGGGCGCGGCGCTGATCCACGCCATTCAGGACGTCTACCTCAGCGACGAGGTCACCATCGCCTAACGCCCCGGCGGGGCCGCCTCGCGGGTCCCGCCGGAACGGGTCCGGAGGACGGACCCGGCGGGCACCACCATGCTCACCAGGGTGGAGGAGGTACCCCGCGCCCCGGGGGTAGGATTGCTCCGAACGAGCAATTCGGACGGAGAGTGCCGCGCGCCGTGCCGGCGGGGGTGCAAGAGGCCCGCTGCAGTGAGCCAGGACTTCTCCTGTGTCCATGAGATGAGACGAGGCAGCCCGTGGCATCGGGAACGCATCACGCAACGGAGCAATTGGACCAGGTCATCGTGCGTTTCGCCGGGGACTCCGGCGACGGCATGCAGCTGACGGGCGACCGCTTCACGACGAGCAGCGCGCTGCTCGGCAACGACCTGTCCACCTTCCCCGACTTCCCGGCCGAGATCCGGGCACCGGCCGGCACCGTCAACGGCGTGTCGGCCTTCCAGGTGCACATCTCGGACCACGACATCCTCACCCCGGGCGACGCGCCCAACGTGCTGGTGGCCATGAACCCGGCCGCCCTCAAGGCGAACCTCGATCTCATGGCCAAGGGAACGGTCCTCATCGTCAACAGCGACTCGTTCGAGGAGCGCGACCTGGCCAAGGCCGGCTACGACGCGAACCCCCTGACCGACGGCTCCCTCGCCGCCTTCACGGTCTACGAGGTGCCGATGACCTCCATCACCCAGGAGGTGTGCAAGGAGGCGGGCGTCAAGCCCCGCGACGCCGAGCGCTCGAAGAACTTCTTCGCGCTGGGCCTGATCAGCTGGCTCTACACGCGTCCGGTCGAGCCCACGATCGAGTGGATCTCGGAGCGCTTCGGCTCGAAGCCGCAGGTCGTGGACGCCAACACCCGGGCCTTCCGGGCCGGGTTCGACTTCGGCGAGACGGCCGAGCTGTTCGAGTCCAACTACGAGGTCAAGCCGGCCACCTTCGAAAAGGGTGAGTACGTCCAGGTCACGGGGAACCAGGCGCTGGCCTGGGGCCTCATCACCGCCACCCGCCTGGCCGGTCTGCCGTTGTTCCTGGGGAGTTACCCGATCACCCCGGCGTCGGACATCCTGCACGAGCTGAGCCGGCGCAAGGAGTTCGGCGTCCGCACCTTCCAGGCCGAGGACGAGATCGCCGGGATCGGCGCCGCGCTGGGCGCGGCCTTCGGTGGTGCGCTGGGTGTGACCACGACGAGCGGGCCCGGTCTCGACCTCAAGTCCGAGACGCTGGGGCTGGCCTTGAATCTCGAGCTGCCACTGATCGTCGTCGACGTCCAACGGGGCGGTCCTTCGACCGGGCTGCCCACCAAGACGGAACAGGCGGACCTCCTGCACGCTCTCTACGGGCGGCACGGTGAGGCGCCGCTGCCGATCCTCGCCCCCCGGACCCCGAGCGACTGCTTCGCCATCGCCATCGAGGCGACCCGCCTGGCCGTCAAGTACCGCACGCCGGTCATCGTCCTCTCGGACGGGTACCTGGCCAACGGGGCGGAGCCCTGGCGCCTGCCGGACCTGGACGCGCTCGAGCCCATCGACCCGGCCTTCGCGTCCGAGCCGAACCACACCGACGACCAGGGCACCCCGGACTTCTGGCCCTACATCCGCGATCCCGAGACACTGGCGCGGCCGTGGGCGCCGCCGGGCGTCCCCGGCCTCGAGCACCGCATCGGCGGGCTCGAGAAGGCGGATGGCAGCGGCAACGTGTCCTACGAGGGCGTCAACCACGAACGCATGGTCCACCTGCGGCGCGACAAGATCGCCGGCATCGCGGCGGACATCCCCCTCGCCGAGGTCAACGACGAGAGCGGGGACGCGCAGCTGCTGCTCGTGAGCTGGGGCTCGACCTACGCCGCCGTGTTGGCGGGCGTGAAGCGCGTCCGGGCCCGCGGCATGAAGGCCGCCCACGTCCACCTGCGCCACCTGAACCCGCTGCCGGCCAACCTGGGCGACATCCTGCAGGGCTACACGCAGATCCTCGTGCCCGAGATCAACCTGGGCCAGCTGAGCCGGGTGCTCCGGGCCGAGTACCTGGTCGACGCGCAGACCATGTCGAAGATGCAGGGCGTCCCGTTCCGCGTCGGGGAGATCGAAGCGGCCATCACCGCGCTGCTCGGAGGGAATTCATGAGCGAGTCCAACGGCAGCACGAACGGTTCCAACGGCTCGGGAAGCGGGGCCACCGCCACCGCGGTCCCCGTGACCACCCGCAAGGACTGGAGCAGCGACCAGGAGGTGCGCTGGTGCCCCGGGTGCGGCGACTATTCCATTCTGGCCGCCGTCCAGATGCTGATGCCCGACCTCGGTGTGCGCCGCGAGAACACGGTGTTCCTCTCCGGTATCGGGTGCGCGGCGCGGTTCCCGTATTACATGAACACCTACGGCATGCACTCGATCCACGGCCGCGCCCCCGCCATCGCGACCGGCCTGGCGACCACTCGTCCGGACCTCGACGTGTGGGTGATCTCGGGCGACGGCGACGCGCTGTCGATCGGTGGCAACCACCTGATCCACGCCCTGCGCCGCAATGTGCGCCTCAACATCATCATGTTCAACAACCAGATCTACGGCCTGACCAAGGGGCAGTACTCGCCCACCTCCGAGGTGGCCAAGGTGACCAAGTCGACGCCCTTCGGATCGGTGGACACTCCCTTCAACCCGGTCTCGCTGGCCCTCGGGGCAGAGGCGACGTTCGTGGCCCGTACCCACGACATGGACCGGGCCCACATGCAGGAGACCTTCCGCCGGGCCCACGAGCACAACGGCGCGGCGTTCGTCGAAGTGCTGCAGAACTGCAACGTGTTCAACGACGGCGCCTTCGAGAAGATCACCGCCAAGGACGCCCGGACCAGCATGCTGATCCCGCTCCGGCACGGCGAGCCGATCGTCTTCGGGCCCGAGGGGGCCGAGCGTGGTGTCGTGCAGCGGCCCGACGGGAAGCTCGAGGTCGTCGCCGTCGCCGACGTCGGCCTGGACGCCGTGTTGGTGCACGACGAGGCACGCCCGGACCCCGGGTTCGCCTTCCGCTTGTCGCGGCTGGCCAACGGCCCCTACGAGCCGACGCCCATCGGCGTGTTCCGCGCCGTCGATCGACCCGAGTACGGCAGCCAGATGTCCGAGCAGATCACCGACGCCCAGGCCAAGCGCGGGCTGGGGGACGTGGCCGCGCTGCTGCGCTCTGGTTCGAGCTGGACGGTCGACTAGGAGGCTGCGGCCTCCACCTCGGCTCTGATCCGCTCGAGCGTCGTCTGCATCCCCTTGCGGTTGACCTTGCCCCGGGACCAGCCCCACAGCGTCCAATAGATGCGCAGGCCCAGGGTGGGCGTCAGCGTGAACGACTCCGTGACGTCCGCCCCGTCGCCGGCGGGCACGATCTCGTAGCCCCAGATGGCGAGGGGCTTCTCCGGGGAGATCGTGCCGAAGGCGAAGCGTCGCCCGGGCTCGCATTCGGTGACGGTGCACGAGGTCCAGTAGGTCGGCCCGATCCCGTTTCGCTTGACGTGACCCCGGAACCTGGCCCCGACGGCCGGGCCGGTCGCGCCGTCCACCCACTTCGCCTCGAAGGTCTCGGGGCTGTAGCTCCCGATGCGGGTGACGTCGCTGACCAGCGCCCAGATGCGCTCGGGTGGGGCCGCCATGTGGACCGTGACGGCCACGTGCATCGACGGCATGTCAGGGGAGGTCGAGGGACCGGAAGACCATGCCGGTGCGTGGCTTGGGGCTGAAGTAGGTGGTCTTGGGCGGCATGCGGCGCCGCTCGTTGGCCCACTCCTCGATCTGCTTGACCGTGACCGGGCGGAGGAGGAAGGCCGCCTGCCCCTCGCCGTGCTCAAGCGCCTCCATGGCCTCGGCGACGCTGTGGCGGTGCATGACGTCGTGCGGGGGCAGACTCTCGAGGACTCCCGCGATGAGGTTCGAGTCGAGGTCGTTGCCCGTCTGCTCGAGCACCTCCGCGTGGGGCAGGAGCAGGTAGGCGCGCCCGCCGGTGACCAGGGCCAGCGAGCCCGAGTCCGCCAGGGCGCCGAGCGTCCGGGCGTCGGAGGCACCGGCCCGGACGACGTCGAACCACGCCGAGAGAGCGCCGACGAGGTCGAAGCGCTCCGGGAGCCCGCTGATCGTGCGGTGAATGGCGCCCACGGTGAGCTGGTCCTCGGCCAGCTCGACCACCAGGGCCATCACGAGGTCATAGGGCCCGGGACGGCCACCGTTCGCCGCGCGCATCTCGGACTGATAGGCGCGGGCGGTCTCGTAGCGGTGGTGCCCGTCGGCCAGCACGACGGGCGCCCGGGCCACGGCCGCCCCGACGGCCGCCACGGCGTCGGGGTCGCTGAGCACCCAGAGCTGGTGGCGGACGCCGTCGTCGTCGTAGGCGTCGGCCACCAGCTCGTCGTCGGTGGGGTCGAACGTGGCCGTGATCCCGGCCGCCATGGACAGCCCCCAGATCGGTGACAGGTTGGCGCGGGTGGCGCGCAGCAGGTCCAGCCGGTCGCTCTTCGGCTTGGGCAGGGTCTGTTCGTGGGGGAGGATGTCGCTCTCGTCGCCCGGTTCCGCCAGGCCGAGGGCCCCGATGACGCCGGTCGTGGCGTGGCCGGCGGTGTCGGTCATCCGGTAGGGGTAGAGGCTGTGCTCGGGCTCGGCGCCGATGATCCCCTCGGTCTGCCAGCGGGTGAAGAGGTCGGTCGCCACGGCGTAGCGGTCGCGCCCGGCCGAGAGGTCGGCCTCGGGGAGCTCCACGAGGACCGCATTGGCCTGATGGCGGGAGGCCAGGTGCACCCGTTCGGCCGAGGAGATGACGTCGTAGGGAGGGGCGATGACCTGGGCGATGGGCGCCACGGTCGCCCGGTAGCGCAATCCCCGGAAAGGTTCGAAACGAGGCATCGCGCCCACTCTGGCACACGCAGAACGGGGCCGTCGCGGGGTACTCCCTAAACTCGGTGCGTGGACGACGACGGGTTGGACCGGATCCTCACGGCGCCCAACGTCATCACGCTGCTTCGGCTGCTGTGCATCCCGATCTTCCTGTGGCTGCTCTTCGGCGTGCACCGTCAGACGGCGGCGGCGGTGCTGCTGGCCGTACTCGGGGCGACGGACTGGGTGGACGGCTACGTGGCTCGCCGCTACGGGCAGGTGTCGACGTTCGGCAAGGTGATGGACCCGACCGCGGACCGCCTGCTGGTGGGCACCGGCGTCATCGCCATCATGATCTACGGCGCCGTGCCCCTCTGGTTCGGCATCGCGACCATCGCCCGCGAGGTGCTCGTGTCGGCCATGGTGGTCTTGCTGGCCGCCATGGGCGCCGCCCGCATCGATGTGCTGTGGGTCGGCAAGGCGGGCACCTTCGGACTGATGTTCGCCTATCCGGCCTTCCTCCTCGGCTACGGCAGCGCCGGCTGGCAGGAGCCCGTCCGTGCCATCGCATGGGTGACCGGGTTGATCGGCCTCGCGCTGGCCTGGTGGGCTGCGGGGAGCTACATCGGACCGGCCCGCCGTGCGCTGCGCGACGGCCGAGCCGCCCGGAGGAGCGCGGTATGAAGGCGGTCATCATGGCCGGGGGCGAGGGCACCCGCCTGCGTCCGCAGACGTCGAACCTCCCCAAGCCCATGCTGCCGCTCGTGGGACGGCCGATGATGGAGCACATCGTCTCGTTGCTCCGGCGGCACGGCATCACCGACATCGTCGTCACCGTTGCCTTCCTGCCGAACGCCATCCGGAGCTACTTCGGGGACGGCAGTGAACTTGGCGTCCGCATGGCCTACGCGACCGAGGAGTCGCCGCTCGGCACGGCGGGCTCGGTTCGCAACGCGCGCGAGCAATTGACCGAACGCTTCCTCGTGATCTCGGGGGACGTCCTCACCGACATCGATCTGACGTCGGTGATCGCCTTCCACGAGAAGAACCAGGCGCTGGCGACAATCGCCCTGTGCGCCGTGGAGAACCCGCTCGAGTTCGGCATCGTCATCACGCGTGAAGACGGCTCCATCGAGCGCTTCCTGGAGAAGCCGGGCTGGGGCCAGGTCTTCAGCGACACCATCAACACGGGGATCTACGTGTTGGAGCCGGAGATCTTCGACCTCATCCCCGAGGGCCGCGCCGTGGACTTCTCCAGCGAGGTCTTCCCGGCGGCGCTCGAGGCCGGGGATCCCCTCTACGGGTACGTGGCCGACGGGTACTGGGAGGACGTCGGCACGACGGCGGCGTATCTCAAGGCCCACGAGGACATCCTCGACGGCAAGGTCCAGGTCGACGTGGCCGGCTTCGAGCTGCGTCCGGGCGTGTGGGTGGGAAAGGGCTCGACCATCGACCCGAGCGTCCGGATCGACTCGCCGTCGTTCGTGGGGGAGAACTGCACGATCGACGCCGACGCCGTGCTCGGCGCCTACACGACGGTGGGCGCCAACACGCAGATCGCAGAGCGGGCCGAGGTGCAACGGACGGTGATCGGGGAGAACTCGTACCTCGGGCCCGCGGTCCGGGTCGAGGGGGCGGTGCTCGGACGGTCGTGCGACCTGCGGGCCGGGGCGCGCGTCGAGCCCGGTGCGGTCGTCGGCGAGGGCTGCCTGATCGGGGCCCACGCCGAGGTCCGCAGCGACGTCAAGGTCTATCCCTACAAGGTCGTCGAGGCCGGCGCCCAGGTCAATGCCTCCATCGTGTGGGAGTCGGGTGGGTCACGCAGCCTGTTCGGACCGGACGGGGTCCAGGGCATCGCCAACGTCGATATAAGCCCCGAGTTGGCGGTGCGGCTCGCCAAGGCGTGGGCCTCGAGCTTCGAGAAAGGTTCGTACATCACGGCCTCGCGCGACACGAGCAGGGTCGCCCGCGTGCTCAAGCGCGCGCTGATGGTCGGGTGCAATTCGGTCGGGGTCAACGTCACCGACCTCGAGCTGGCGACCATCCCGGTGACCCGGCACCACGTGCGCCGGCGCGGCAACCGCGCCGGCCTCACCGTGCGCCTGAGCTCCGACGATCCCCAGCAGGTCGTGATCGGCTTCTTCGACGAGCGCGGCATCGACCTGTCGGAGAGCGACCGGCGCCGGGTGGAGCGCATGTACCACCGCGAGGAGTTCCGTCGGGTCACGGCGGGGGAGATCGGGGACATCGACTTCTCCCCTCGGACCATCGAGCTGTACACCGCCGACGTCGTGGAGGCGCTCGACCTGCGCCGTGACACCGTACGGGAGATCAAGGTGGTGCTGGACCTGTCCTACGGCGCGGCCAGCTTCGTGATGCCCAACCTCCTCTCGAAGGTACGTGCCGACGTCCTGAGCATCAACCCGTACGCGCAGACCCCGGGCATGATCGCGGTCGACCGCCTCGTGAGCGAGGCCCGGGTGGCCGACGCGGTGCGCGCGTCGGGGGCGGACCTCGGAGCGGTGATCGACGCCGGCGGCGAGCGACTCACGCTCATCGACGGCACGGGGCGGGTGCTGACCGACGACGAGGCGGTGATGGTCTTCATCGAGCTGTCGACGATCGCGGGCGACGCCGACCGGGTGGCCCTGCCCGTGACCGCGAGCGACCGCATCCTGCGGGTGTGCGCCGAGCGAGGGGTCGCCGTGACCTTGACGCCCCTCTCGCCGTCGGGGCTGCTCGACACGGCGGCGTCCGGCGGCATCTCGTTCGCGTCGGACCGGCGCGGGGGGTTCGTCTTCCCGGCCTTCCTGCCCGCCTTCGACGCCGCGGCGACCCTGGCCAGGCTGATCTCCCTGCTCGGCCAGGGATCGACGTCCATCGCCGAGATCGTCGACGCCACCCCACCCATGCCGATCCTGCACGAGGAGGTCCCGACGCCGCTCGAGCAGAAGGGCCTGATCATGAGGACCCTCATGGAGCAGCTCACCGAGGAGGGGGCCGATCTGGTGCTGGTGGACGGCATCAAGGTCGTCTCCGACGAGGGATGGGTCCTGGTGGTGCCCGACCCCGAGGACCCGGTGACCCACCTGTGGGCCGAGGGCGCGGACCTGGCCGCCTCCGAGGCGCTGGCGTCCGCGTACGTCGAACGCATCGCCCGGATGCTGGCCTAGCCAAGCTGCGGGTCGGGGCGGCCGTCCGGTATGGTCGCCCCCCATGAACATCCCCGAGGATCTGCGCTACTCCCCGGACCACGAGTGGGTGCGCGTCGAAGGGGCGCGCGTGCGCGTCGGGATCACCGACTACGCGCAGGACGCGCTGGGCGACATCGTGTTCGTCGACCTGCCGGCGGTGGGGAGCGAGGTGGAGGCCGGCGGACAGCTCGGCGAGCTCGAGTCCACGAAGTCCGTCTCGGAGATCTACGCGCCGGTCGCCGGCACCGTGACGGCCGTGAACGACGCGCTCTCCGGTGCGCCCGAACGGATCAACCAGGATCCCTACGGAGAGGGGTGGATCTGCGAGATGGAGCTCGCGCCGGGCGTGGATCCGGGCAGCCTCCTCGACGCGGCCGCCTACGGTGACCTGACGGCTGACTGAGCAGGCTTCAGGGGCCGGGATGACGACAGGAGAAGCGGGCCGTGCGGTGGGGTACCGTGGTCGCCGTGTTCTGTCACAACTGTGGGCATCGGAACCCCGAGGGTGTCAACTTCTGCTCCTCGTGCGGTCATGCGTTGCTCGCAGACGGCGATGACGCCACCATCACGCTCCATCCGACCGACGAAGCCGAGACGTCGGAGGAGCACCCCGATGTCACCCTCGTCGAGGTCCCGCACGGGGCCGGGGTACTCGTCGTCACCCGGGGGCCCAACGTCGGGGCTCGCTATCTACTGGGGGCGAATGTCGTCCGGGCGGGCCGGCACCCCGAGAGCGACATCTTCCTCGACGACATCACCGTGTCACGCCGGCACGTCGAGATCTCGCCCAGCGACGGGGGCTCCTACTCCTTGCGGGACGTGGGCTCGTTGAACGGGACCTACGTGAACCGCGAGCGGATCGACGAGGCGCAGCTCGCCCCGGGCGACGAGGTCCAGATCGGCAAGTTCAAGCTCGTCTACCTGGTGGCGGGTAACGAGTGAGCAGCCGCACGTACCTCTCCATCGGTGACGTCCTGACCCTGCTCAGGGAGGAATTTCCCGACGTCACGATTTCGAAGATCCGTTTCCTCGAGAGCCAGGGCCTGGTGAACCCCGAGCGATCACCCTCGGGCTACCGGAAGTTCTTCGACCACGACGTCGAGCGACTGCGCTGGGTGTTGCGCCAACAACGCGAGCATTTCCTCCCCCTCAAGGTCATCCGGGACCGGCTGGCGGACGGGGACCTCGACGAGCGCCCGGCCGAGGGGCCGAACGGCAAGCCCTCCCATGTCGCCGAACGGGCGGGAGCCGCTCCCGGTACGGAGCAGCAGCCGACGAAGGCGGACGAGGAGGCAATGGCCCGCATATTGGCGGACGCCTCGCGACGAGCCGCCCGCATGCCTGAGGCAGCGAAGGCCCGAGCCGGCTTGCAGGTCGTGGGCGAGGGGGCCGGTGCGGAGGCGGCGCACCTGGCAGCCGAGCCCGGGCCGGCGCGCACCGCCGCCCCGACCGTCACCGAGCGCAGCTCCCGTGACGCATCCCCGGCCATCGCCGGTGGCCCGGCTCCCGCGCAGAGCAGCGCCCGGAAAGCGCCGGCGGGAGGGACGGGACCCAGCAACGGCGCGCCGGGTCCGCGTCGCACCGAGGCGGCGGCCCCGGCCGGCCCGCGGACGGCGTCCTCCGCACCGGAGCCGGCGGCGCGCAAGAGCACGACACCGACCGGCGCCGGCGGTGCGGCCGGGCGCGGCCCCACCGTGGGCACGACCGCCGCCATCGTGTCCGGCGCCAGCCTGACGGCCGAGGAGCTCTGCGCCGCCAGCGGCCTGCCGCTCGAGGAGGTGGCGGGACTCGAGGGGTTCGGTCTCATCGAGCCCGTCGTGGTGGCCGGCATCCCGACCTACGACGAGGATGCCCTCACCGTGGCCAATCTGGCTGCGGCGTTCGGGGCCTTCGGGATCGAGCCGCGCCATCTGCGGCTCTTCCGCAATGCCGTGGATCGTGAGATGGGGCTGATAGAGCAGGTCGTGATCCCCCTCTTGCGCCAGCGGAACCCCGAGTCCCGCCAGCGGGCGCTGGAAGGAGCGGAGCAGCTGGCGGCGCTGGGTCAATCGATGCGAGCCACGTTGCTCCGCCTGGCGCTGCGCCGCCATCTGGGGGGGTGACGCAAGGCCGGTATCCGGCGCTACATTTCAGTCATGGTCCGTGTGCTACTCCGAGCCGTCCGGGTGGACCTGCAGTCCAACACGCCGGTGCTCCTCCTGCAGGAGACCGAGGGCGAGGGACGCACGCTGCCGATCTTCATCGGGAGCCCCGAGGCCACGGCCATTGCCTACGCCCTGCAGGGGGTGACGATGCCCCGCCCGCTCACGCACGACCTGATGAAGGACATGCTGGGTGCACTGGACATCAGCGTCGAGCGTGTGATCATCACCGAACTGCGGGCCTCCACCTACTACGCCGAGATGCACCTCGTGCGGGGTGAGGAGCGGACCATCGTCTCGAGCCGGCCGTCGGACGCCGTGGCGGTGGCCGTGCGCACCGAGACGCCCCTGTTCGTGTCGGACGAGCTGATGGAGTCCGAAGGAATCATCCTCGCACTGGACGCCGACGACGACGAAGAGGACACGCCGGACGAATTGGTGGGGCAGTTCCGCCAGTTCCTGGACTCCGTGCGGCCGGAGGATTTCGAAGGGTGACGCCACCGCGTTGGGCGCTCGCCCTGCTGGCGTGCGCCGGTGGCCTTCTCGCCGCGTGCAGCAGCACCCCGACTACTCCCAACCACGTCACGACCACCACGCGGAGCACGGCGCCGGCGTCGAGCTCGACGTCCACGAGCACGACCGCATCCACCACCACGACGACCGCGGCCGCCTCGAGCGCCTGCACGCACATCACGGCGTCGGCGGGCCAGGGGCAGGGGGCGGCGGGCACCATCACCGGGGTGATCACGGTGACCAACACCGGGTCGTCCCCGTGCACCGCGAACGGCTATCCCAAGATCGCGCTGTTCTCGGGCAGTTCGGCGCCCCTGAACGTCACGATGGTGAACGGGTTGTCCGTCACCTTGTCACCACCGGCCAACGGGGCGCCGTCCCCGGTCGCCGTGGCGCCGTCGTCCACCGCGCAGTTCGCCTACCAGTACTCCGACGTGCCGACCGGAAGCGAGACGAGCTGTCCCACGTCCGAGACGGCCGCCGTGACGCTGCCGGGCGCGACCATGTCCTCGTCGCTCTTCCCGCTGTCCATCGCCCCCTGCAGCCACGGGACCATCCGGGTCTCGCCCGTATACCCGACTTCCTGACGGGCTGGTCAGCGGCCGGGAGAGACGAGGATCCGGCCCCGAACCGCACCGTCGAGCACGCGGTCGAGCGCAGCCGTCAACCCGGGCAGGGCGATCTCCTCGTTGACCATCTCTTCGCAGTGCTCGAGCGGGAACGCGTCGGCCATGTCGGCCCACAGGGCACGCCGCTCCTCGATCGGTGTCGCCACGGTGTCGATCCCGAGGAGGGACACGCCGCGCACGATGAAGGGGTACACCGTGGTGGCGAGGTCGTTGCCGCCGGTGAGGCCGCTCGCCGCCACGGCGCCGCCGTAGCGCACGGTGCGCAGCGCCTCTGCCAACGCCATCCCTCCCACACAGTCGACGACGCCGGCCCAGAGTTGCGGACCCAGCGTGCGGCCGTCGTCCTCGGTGAACTGCCGCCCCACGACCTGTGCCGCGCCGAGACTCTTCAGGTAGTCGTGCTCCGCCGTCTTGCCCGATGAGGCAACGACCTCGAAGCCCGCCTTGGCGAGGAGCGCCACGGCGGCACTGCCCACGCCGCCGGAGGCACCGGTCACCAGCATGGGCCCGTCCTCGGGGGAGGTGCCGTGCTGCACCAGGCGACGATGCGACAGCAGCGCGGTGAAGCCGGCCAACCCGATGATGGCGGCGTTGCGGCAGCTCATGGCGTCGGGCAGCGGGACCACCCAGTCGGCCGGGACGCGCGCGTAGGCCGCGAACCCGCCGTGCCGCGCCACCCCGAGGTCGTAGCCCTGGACGAGCACCCGCTGGCCGACGGTGAAATCGGGGCTCGTGCTCTCCTCCACGATGCCGGCCAGCTCGACCCCCGGGACGAGCGGGAAGCCGCGGGCCACCCGGTTCCCCGGGCGCGTCACCATGGCGTCCTTGAAGTTGACGGCCGACCACTCCACCCGGATGAGCACGTCGCCCGCCGGCAGGTCCGAGTCGGCGAGTTCGACCACGGCGGGGCGGATGACGGCGCCCGCCTTGGAGAGCAGGTAGGCCGGGAACCGCACCGGCTCACTGTAGAGGGCGCCGCCGTTTGCTTCGCGCGCGGGCTCCTGCGCCGGGTACGTTCGGACCGTGGTCACGACTGCAGGATACGGGCGCTGGGCCTCGCCGCTCACACCGTCCGACGTTGCCGGCGCCAAGGTCTCGCTCGCCGAACTCTGCTCCGACGGTGACGCCCTCTACTGGCTCGAGTCGCGCCCGGCCGAGGCGGGTCGCGTCGTCCTGGTGCGGGCCGGCGCGGACGGACCGGCCGACCATTCGCCCGAGGGGGTGAGCATCCGGAGCCGCGTCCACGAGTACGGCGGTGGCGCCGTGTGCCTCGTGCGGCGCCGGTCGGTCGGGGCCTTCGCCTACGTCGAGCAGACGGGCCAGCAGGTCTGGTTCTGCGACGGCCCGGCCCGCGCCGGCTCGACCCCGGCCGCGGCGCCGCGGGCCTTGACGGTCGCCCCTCCCGACGGCGAGGTCCACAACCACGGCGGGCTGAGCGCGACGCCCGACGGGGACTGGGTGCTGGCGGTCCGGGAGGTGCACCGCCGCGGGGTGCAACGCCCGGTCCGGTGCGTCGTCGCGCTGTCGACCCGAGGGGCGGAGCCGAGCGAGTCGACGTTGCTCGAAGGGCACGATTTCTTCGGAGCCCCCCGGGTCGACCCGGCGGGCACCCGGGTGGCCGTCGTGGTCTGGGATCATCCCGACATGCCGTGGGATGCGTCGACGATCGTGGTCCTTCCCGTCGCCCGGACGCGGGGTTCGGACCCGGGCCCCGACACCCTGGCGGCCGCGGGTGCGCCCTGGCGCGTCGCCGGGGGCCCACAGGAGGCGGTCGGACAGCCCGAGTGGCGCGGGGACGGAACGCTCCGGTTCGTGTCCGACCGGATGGGATGGTGGCAGCCCTACGTGCACGCGGGCCGGCCCGACGTGCACGGGTCGGCCCGGGCGCTGACGGAGCGCCCCGCC
The DNA here is from genome assembly GCA_963809825.1 of uncultured Acidimicrobiaceae bacterium. Classification (GTDB taxonomy): domain Bacteria; phylum Actinomycetota; class Acidimicrobiia; order Acidimicrobiales; family RAAP-2; genus Bog-473. The sequence goes on from CAWELJ010000001.1 coordinate 24,838, forward strand.
GAGTTCCACGGGCCGGACTGGGTCCTCGGGCAGACGACCATGGCGGACCTCGCCGATGGCACGCTCGTCGTGCGCGTGACCGACTCCGGGCGGGACAGCCTGCTCGCACTGGCGACCGGTGACGGGCTCGAACCGGTGGACGAAGGTGTTGCCGTGGATCAGCCGTGCGTGTCCATCTCGGCGCTCTGCGCCCATGGGGACGGGTTGGCGCTCATCGGCACCACGCCGGACGCCCCGCCGAACGTGTGGCTGTGGTCGCCGGGTGCGGCCGCACGGCCGTTGCGCCCCGGCGGGCAGAGTCTCGGCGGGGGGGACGTCGCCGCCGGGCAGCCCTTCTCACTGACCGGGCGCTCCGGTCGCACGGTGCACGGGACGCTCTACCGGCCGACGTTGGGGGGCACCGCCGGGCCGGCCGGGCAGAGGCCGCCCCTCGTCATCTGGTGTCACGGCGGACCCACGTCCTCCTGCCAGGCGGGGTTCGACCTCACCCGCCAATTCTTCACCAGCCGTGGCTTTGCGGTTGCGTGCGTGGACTACGCGGGCAGCTCGGGGTACGGGCGGGCCTACCGCTGCTCGTTGTGGGGCCAGTGGGGCGTCGCCGACGCCGAAGACTGTCTCGATGCCGCGCTGCACCTCGCGGCGCGCGGCGACGTCGATGTCCGACGCATGGCCGTGCGCGGCGGGAGTGCCGGGGGGATGACGGCCCTCAACGCGCTGGCGGCGGGGGAGGGATTCGTGGCCTGTGTCTCCTGGTACGGGGTGACGGACCTCATCGGACTGGCGGCGACGACCCACGATTTCGAGGCGCACTACACCGACCGGCTCATCGGTCCGCTGCCGGGTTCTGCCCCGCGCTACGTGGAGCGATCGCCGGTGACCCGGGCGGCGGACATGGCGGGGTCGGTGCTCCTCTTGCAGGGGACGGACGACGCGGTGGTCCCGCCGGCACAGGCCGAGCGCATGCGCGAGGCCCTGGCGGCGGCCAACACCCGCTGTGACCTGCGGTTCTTCGAGGGGGAGGGGCATGGGTTCCGCCGGGCGGACACCCTGACCGCCTGCCTCGAGGCCGAGCTGGCGTTCTACCAGGAGGAACTCGGCCTGTAGCGTTCGGACGGCCCTCGTCGCCCAGGCACCGTTGTGGCCCCTCGGGTGTGCGAGGCTTTCGAGGGACGCCATGCCGACCTCTGCAGTGACAACGATCTCGAGTTGGAGCGGCGCCGCCGACCGGTGGCAGCGGGCGCTGGACCGGGTCAGGCGGATCTCGCCCGAGGTGGGTGACGCGCTGCTCTACGGCGTCAGCGCGCTCTTCGCACTGGGCACGATCTACACGTCGACCAACGCCCTGTACCAGGTGTGGGGGCGCATGGCGTTGTCGCCCTTCGTGTTCGGTGCGCTGGCGTCGGTCGTGCTGGCCTGGACGCTGCGCCGAGCCCGCCGGCGGCACCCCGACGGCGGGTTGACGCGCCTCCAGCACCACCGCGCCTGGCTGGCCCGCGTCCTCGTGGCTGTGTGCGTGTTCGCCGGCGCGCTCGCGATCCCGCTCGGGCTCGAGATCCTGTGGCGCTTCGACGGCGTCACCGGCTCGCACCTGCAGCCCGAGGTGGTGGCGGTGGAGGTCGGGGGCCAGGACCTCGTCCGGGGACAGGATCCGTATCACCCTCTGGTCAAGGTCCACCATCCCGTGAAATACCACGCACCGGGGCAGCCCGACTACGCCGGGTTCCTGCCCTACCTCCCCGTGATGGCCGTTCTGGGCATCCCGAGCGACATCTGGCCCAACAACGGGTTGAGCGACGCCCGGATCTTCTTCTGTCTGACCACGCTCGCCGTGGCCGCGGTCGCCCTCTATCTCTGCCGGGCGGACAAGCGGCGAAAGATCCGCGCCCTGCAGGCGCTCGTGATCTTGCCCCTGGCGTCGCTGCCCCTGGCCACCGGCGGGGATGACATCCCCGTGGTCGCGGTCCTGCTGCTGGCCATGGTGCTGGCCCAGCGGCGGCGGCCCTTCACATCGGGTGTCGTGCTCGGGATCGCGTCCGCCATGAAGTTCACCGCCTGGCCGCTGGCTGCCCTGGCGCTCTTCGCCGCCCGGGGCCGCAAGGGGGAGCGGCGGCCACTCTCGATGATGGCGGGCATCCTCGTCGTGGCCGTGCCGACGATCTTCCCGTTCGCCCTCCGAGGGCCGTTCGCCCTGATCGACGACGTTGTGCTGTTCCCGCTGGGCCTCAGCGCCATCCCCTCGACCGCGGCGAGCGCGTTGCCCGGCCACGTCCTCGTGACGGCGTTCCCCTCGTTGAGCCGCGCGCTTCCGGTCTCGGTCGGGATCGTGCTCTCCGTGTTGCTGGCGCGGCATCTGTACCGCAAGACACCGCGCACGGTGTCGGAGGTCTGCACCATCGCCGGCGTGGTGATGGCCGTGCTCATCCTCCTCGCTCCCAACCCGCGGGTGGGATACCTGCTGTACCCGATCAACTTCTTCGTGTGGGCCTACCTGCTGGCCGAGCCCGCGCCGGAGTCCGATTTGCTCCCCGACGTCTCGGCGGCGGGCGGCGCGCTGTCCGCCGGCGTCCGCTGAGCAGTCCGCCGCACCGCGACGGATCTATTGGGAGTCGCCGACTTGCAGGATCCGGAGGGTGAAGACCGTCTCGCCCCGCGGCGGTCCACCCGGACGGAAGGCCGTCGGCGCGATCATCGCGCCCATCTCCCAGTAGTAGCCGTCCGATCCCGCCAGCTTGCCCAGCACCTCGAGGGAGCCCGGGTGGTTGGCCGCCGGCCCGCGATCGAAGACCTGCCAGCCCTGCAGCTTCATGTCGGCGGCATAGAAGGCCAGCAGCGCGGCCTGAGAGTCTCCGGAGCGGAAGACAACTTGGGAATCGAACTGGGGAGCCTGCGCCGCGAGGTCCCGGTGCGAAACGGGGACCGAACCGACCGGGACGAACACGGCGTTGAGGATGTTGGTCGGCGGCTGACCGGTGCGGACGATGGGCGACAGCGCCGTCCCCGCGGGCTGGGCCTGCAGCGCGATGCCGGGCACCGAGCTCGGCCGGCCGCCGTGCGTGACGGGCGCGGGGGACTGGGACGAGAGGACCCCGATGGTCACGAACACGACGAGGATGCACGCGGCCAGACCGAGGACCACCATCGCGGGCCGCATGGAGATGCCGCCCGGCGTGGGCGGCCGCAGGGGCTCGGGCACGTCCGCACGCTGGCGCAGGACCTCATTGTCGGTGTGGTGCAGCGTCATGTCCCACCAAGCCTACGGCGGGGTGGACCACCCGAAATGGTCGAGGGGCCCGTGTCCGGATCCCAGGTGCCAGCGGGCGCTCCCGGCCAGGGCGCGGGCCACGAAGGCCTTGGCCTCCCGTAGCGCGGACGGCAGCTCGGCTCCCAGGGCCAGATTGGCGGCCACCGCCGCAGAGAGGGAGCACCCCGTGCCATGGTCGTTGGCCGTGCGCACCCGCATCCCGGGCAGCACGGATTCTCCGTCGGGGCCGGCCACGACGTCGTCGGCGGACTCGGTGAGGTGGCCCCCCTTCACCACCACGTACCGGGCACCCGTCTCGCGGATGGACCGGGCGACGGCGAGCCGGGCCTCGACGGATCCGAGCGCCTCCACCGTCGTGCCCCCGAGCACCGCCGCCTCGCGCAGGTTCGGCGTGACGACGATCGCGTGGGGGAGCAGCAGGCGGAGGTAGGCGTCAATGCCCTCGGGCTCCAGGAGCCGGTGCCCGCTGGACGACACGAGGACCGGATCCACGATCAGCTGGGGCAGCTCGCCTGCCGCCGCCATCGCGGCGACCTCCCGGACGATCGCCGCCGTGGCCAGCATGCCTGTCTTCACGGCGCGCACGTCGAAGTCGTCGAGCACCGTCCGGACCTGCTGGCGGACGAACGACGGTTCCATCGCGACGACGCCCCGGACCTCGTTCGTGTTCTGCGCCGTGACGGCCGTCAGAGCGCAGGTCCCGTGCACGCGGTGCGCCGCGAAGGTCTTCAGGTCCGCTTGGACACCCGCACCGCCGCCCGAGTCGGACCCGGCGATGCTCAGCGCCGTCGGTGGCGTCGCGTCCGGCACCGAGCCACCATAGGCGGGACCCCGGGGTATCTTCGTCCGGTGACACCGAACGGCAGCAGCGACCCGGCGGCGGAGCCGTTCACCGTCGCGGGTGAGGTCCTGGCGTCACGGCTCCTGCTCGGCACCGGGGGAATGACCAGCCTCGACGCCCTCCGGGCTGCGCTCAGCGAGGCGGGATCCGCCATGGCGACGGTTGCCGTCCGGCGGGTGGAGGTGTCCGGCCGGGGCTCACTGTTGTCGTTGCTCGACGAGCTGGGCGTGCGGGTGCTCCCCAACACTGCGGGATGCGCCACTGCGTCGGAGGCCGTGCTCACCGCCAAATTGGCGCGCGAGGCGTTCGGGACCGACTGGGTCAAGCTCGAGGTGGTCGGTGACGATCGCACGCTCCTTCCCGACGCCGTCGAGCTTCTCGCTGCGGCGGAGCAGCTGGCAGAGGACGGCTTCGTCGTCCTTCCCTACACGACCGACGATCCCGTCCTGGCGTTCCGGCTCCAGCAGGTGGGTTGTGCCGCCGTCATGCCGCTCGGATCGCCCATCGGCAGCGGTCTCGGCATCCGCAACCCCCACAACATCGCGCTGCTCCGGGAGGCCGTCGACGTTCCCGTCATCCTCGACGCCGGCATCGGCACGGCCTCCGATGCCGCGCTCGCCATGGAGCTGGGTTGCGACGCCGTGCTGGTGGCGACGGCCGTCAACCGGGCGCACGACCCGGTGGCCATGGCCTGCGCCATGCGCCTGGCCGTCGAGGCAGGGTGGCAGGCGCGCCACGCGGGCCGCATCCCGGTCCGCTTCCACGCCGAACCGTCGAGCCCGCTCGAGGGCAGGGCCGACCTGGCTCCGGGGTGGCCGGCCACATCCGACTGAACGGGGCGTGCCTTGACGCCCTTCTGAGGGCACCCTAAAGTTAGGTCACCCTAACTTTTGCAGGGAGGGTCCAGGTCGGAGAGGTGTCAAGGCACGATGCGACGAGCGCGTGGGCGGGCAGGGGGCCGGGTCGTCCGGCGCGCCCTGGCGAGCGTCGTGTCGGTGGCGTCGGCGGCGGCGCTGCTCACGGGGTGCGCCCAGGGGACCGGGTCGGGCGGGGCGGCGGGCACGCTGACGGTGTACAGCGGGCAGCACGTGCAGACCACGCACGCCCTGGTGGCGGCGTTCGAACGTGAGAGCGGGGTCTCGGTGAGCCTGCGCTCCGACGACGAGGACGTGCTGGCGGACCAGATCGTCACCGAGGGCTCGCACTCGCCGGCCGACGTGTACTACACCGAGAATTCCCCTCCCTTGCAGTACCTCGCCTCGAAGGGCCTGTTCGCCCCGGTCGATCCGTCGACGCTCGCCGCCACGCCATCGAGGTTCAACTCGCCCGACGGCAAGTGGGTCGGCGTGTCGGCCCGGGTGAGCGTGATGGCCTACAACACCTCGCAGCTCACCCCCGCACAGCTCCCCAAGTCGGTCATGGATCTGGCGGGCCCCAAATGGGCCGGGCGCATCGGCATCGCCGGAGGTGAGACGGACTTCCAACCCATCGTGACGAGCATCGCCCGAACCTACGGGGAGACGGCGGCGCTGCGATGGCTCGGGGCGGTCAAGGCGAATGCCGGGGGACACACGTATCCGAGCGCGGAAGGGCTGATCGGCGCCGTCAACAGCGGGCAGGTCGCACTGGGCGTCATCAACCAGTACTACTGGTATCGCCTGCGGGCCCAGGTCGGCCCCGGCGGACTCCACTCGGCGATCGCTTCCTTCGCTCCCCACGACGTCGGCTACGTCCTGGACGTCTCGGGCGCGGGCATCCTCGCGTCCTCGGTGCACCAGAAGGCGGCCCAACGCTTCTTGGCCTTCCTGACCTCCGTGCAGGGTCAGGAGATCATCGCCCACAGTGACAGCTACGAGTACCCCATCGCATCGGGCGTCACGACGGCGCACCACGAGACCCCGTTCGACGCGCTCCAGCCGAACGGGATCACGATCGCCGAGCTGGGCACGGGCGCCGAGGCGATCAAGCTCCTGCAGGAGGCGCAGCTCCTGTGACCGCGGGGGCGGGGACGCGTGGGTGGCCGGGGCACCGCCGCCTCCCGCCTCTCGTGACGGCTGCCGCCGGCATCGTCTCGGTGGTGGTGCTCCTGCCCCTCGCGTTCCTCGTGGTCCAGGCGGTGCAGGTTGGCTGGGCCCAGCTGCATCAGCTCCTGTTCCGGCACCTCACGGCCATGTTGGTCTGGCACACCGTTGCGCTGGTCGTGGTGGTGATGCTCTTGTGCGTGATCGTCGGCACGCTGGCCGCCTGGTTCGTGGAGCGCACCGACCTGCCCTGCCGCCGCCTCTTTGCGATCCTGGTGGTGATCCCGCTGGGGATCCCCGACTTCGTGGTGAGCTTCGGCTGGCGCGGCGTCTTCCCCTCCATCGGCGGGTTCTGGGCCGCCGTCCTCGTGATGACCCTGGCGGTCTACCCACTGGTGTTCCTGCCCGTGGCCGCCAGCCTGCGCGCCGCAGACCCGGCGCAAGAGGAGGTGGCCCGCAGCCTCGGTCTCGGCCGCCTGCACACCTTCTGGACGGTCACCGTCGGACAAGCCCGCACGGCCATCTTCGGCGGGGCGATCCTGGTCGGCCTCGTCGTGCTGGCCGAGTTCGGCGCGTTTGAGATCCTGGGCTACCAGACGCTGACGACAGAGATCTACAGCGAGTTCCAAGTCGGGTTCAACGAGCCCGCCGCCTGCGCGCTCTCCCTGATCCTCGTTCTCCTCGGTGGCCTGCTCCTGGCGAGCGAGGACACCGTGCGTGGCCGCGGCCGGACGTCGCGGGTCGGCGCGGGGGCGGCGCGTCCGATTCGACCGGTGGCGCTCGGCCGGGCGCGTCTACCCGTGCTGGCGGGCGCTGCCCTCCTGGTGGTGCTGGCTCTGGGCGTACCCGTCGGTGCCATCGTCTACCTGATCGTCCGGGGCGGCAACAGCACCCTCCCGCCTGCATCGCTCCTCATCGCCACGGTGAACACCTTCGGGTACGCCGCGGCCGCCGGCGTGGTGGCGACGGTGGGGGCGCTCCCCATCGCGCTGCTCTCCGTCCGTTTCCCCGGGCGCCGCGTGATCGCCCTGCAGCGGACCAACATGCTCGTGCTGGCCGTGCCGGGTCTCGTCATCGCGCTCAGCTTCACCTACGTGACCGAGCAGTTCCTCCAGGGCCGCTTCTACCAGACCAGCCCGCTCCTGGTCCTCGCCTACGCGATCATGTTCTTCCCGCTGGCGGTCGTATCGGTGCGCGCCGCGGTGTCCCGCTCGCCGGTGGGACTCGAGGAGGTGGGGCGCTCGCTCGGCGTGCGGCGCCGTTCGGTCCTGTGGCGGGTGACCCTGCCTCTCATCGCCCCCGGCCTCGGCGCGGCGTTCGCCCTCGTGTTCCTGGAGACGGCGACGGAATTGACGGCGACGCTCGTGCTCCACCCCACCAATGTCGAAACCCTGGCCACGCAGTTCTGGGCGTACCAGGAGAACCTCTCCTACGGGCAAGCGGCGCCCTACGCGGGTGTCATGGTGCTCATCGCCGCGGTCCCGGGCTACGTCCTGGGCCGATGGTTCGACCGCCAACCCGAACGTGCGACGGTCACGGCGCCCTCGGTGGTGGGGGTGCAGGGATACGAGCTGGCCGCGGGGACCGTGGCATGAAGGATCTGCGCATCAGCGCGGTGGCCAAGTCGTTCGGGCCCCAGCGCGTGCTCCGCGGCGTCGATCTGGCCGTACCGCACGGATCGTTCACCGCCATCCTCGGGGCGTCCGGCAGTGGCAAGACCACGCTGTTGCGCATCGTCGCCGGATTCGAGCGCCCCGACGAGGGCGCGGTGTCGCTGGGGGACGAGCTGGTCGACGACGCCGCCGGCACGTTCGTGCCGTCGGAGCACCGGCGGATCGGCTACGTGCCTCAGGAGGGTGCGCTGTTCCCGCACCTGAGCGTGGGGCGCAACGTCGGCTTCGGCCTCGCCCGCGACGCGGGTCGCACGGCACGGGTGGACGAGCTGCTCGAGCTCGTCGGTCTGTCGGGTTACCGGCGGCGCTACCCCCATCAGCTCTCGGGAGGCCAGCAACAGCGGGTGGCCCTGGCCCGTGCGCTGGCGATCGAGCCTGAGATCGTCCTGCTCGACGAGCCCTTCTCCTCCCTCGATGCATCGATGCGCGCCGCCGTGCGGGCCGACGTCCTGGGAGTGCTGCGCACGGCCGGCACCACATCGATCCTCGTCACCCACGACCAGGACGAGGCTCTGTCGATGGCCGACCAGGTGGCGGTGCTCCGGCACGGCGTCATCGCCCAGCTCGATACGCCCTCGGGCTTGTACGGGCGCCCAGGGGACGCCGAGCTGGCCCAGTTCCTCGGTGAGTCGAACCTCCTGGAGGGCGAGGTGCGCGACGGTGTCGCCACCACCAGCCTCGGCCGGCTCCCCGTCGGGGCCTGGGCCGGCCCCGACGGGGGTGGGCGCGCCCGGGTGATGGTCCGGGCGGAGCAGATCGTTCTCGGCGACGTGGCCTCGGGGGGCCTGGAGGGCACGGTCACCAGCTACGAGTACTTCGGGCATGACGCCGTGGTCCGGGTGCGGACCGGGCGGGGAGGTCCGCCCGACCTGGTCGTGCGGGTCAACGGGTGGACGCCGCTGCCGCTGGGGCACCGGGTGGGACTCGTGGTCGAGGGCTCGGTCGTGGCCTGGCCACTGGGGCCGCCCGGGGCAGCCGGTCCCTCCGAATGACGTCCTCGTAACTACTGCCATGTCGTCCGGGGTGCACTAGAGTGACGGCCCAGGGTGGACGCACAGGGAGGTGTGATGGCCGAGGATTCCGCAGCCCGGGTCGGAGGGTTTCACGGGCCGCAGGTGTGTGGCCTGGTGGGGATCACGTACCGGCAACTCGACTACTGGGCCCGCACGGGCCTGCTCCAACCGTCGGTGGCGTCGGCGAAGGGGAGCGGCTCGCGGCGCATCTACTCGTACTCCGACGTGCTCGAGCTGAAGGTGATCAAGCAGCTGCTCGACGCCGGCGTTTCACTCCAATCGGCCCGCCGTGCCGTCGAGTGCCTGCGCCAGGACCTGGGTGGGGATCTGGCGTCCGCCAACCTCGTGCTCACGGGGTCCAGTTCGGTGCTGGCCCGTTCGAACGGTGAGGTCGTCGATCTGCTGGCGGGTGGCCAGGGTGTGTTCAACATCGTCCCGCTCGCCGGAGTGGTGGAGGAGCTGGACGCGGACATCGTGCGGCTCGAGACCCCGGTCGCGGCCGCGCCCGCCAAGGGGCGACCTTCTCGAGCAACGGGCGCGCGAGCCGCGGGGGAGTGAGCGCAACGGACCCCGCGCGCCAAGGGGGGCGCACGCGCCATCCGGCCTGCGTCCCCGCTGCCCAGGTCCGGTTCGCGCATCCCTCCGAGCGCGTCTTTGCCGCCCTGCTCGACCTGTCCGGTGAGCGATGGGAGTACGAGCCGGTGGAGTTCCCCCTCGAGTGGGACGGGCACGGTTCCCCGGTCGCCGGCTTCCGTCCGGACTTCTACCTGCCGCGGCGAGGGATCTTCATTGAGCTCACGACGGCGGACCAGCGCCTCGTCACCCGCAAGAACCGCAAGGTTCGGCGCATGCGTGAGCTGTATCCCGAGGTGCCGATCTGCATCGTGTACCAGCGGGACTTCACCTCGCTCTTGGCCTCGCACGGCCTGCTGCCGCTCGTCGCCGGCGCCGCGTAGTCTGGCCGGGTGAACGCCGGCGACAGCGGAGACGGCGCAGCGTCGAAGGTCTCGCCCCTGCACGACGCACATGTCGCGCTCGGCGCGAAGTTGGTGCCCTTCGGTGGGTGGGAGATGCCGCTGGCGTATCCCTCGGGCACCGTGGCGGAACACCGGGCGTGCCGGCTGTCGGCGGTGGCGTTCGACGTCAGCCATCTGGGCACCGTCCGGGTCGTCGGCCCCGAGGCCTTCGGGCACCTGCAGCACTCCCTGAGCAACGACCTGCGGCGCGTCCACCCGGGGCGGGCCCAGTACACGCACCTGCTCGACGAAGACGGCTTCGTGGTCGACGACATCATCGTGTGGTGGGTCGACGAGGAGCGCTTCGACGTCATGCCGAACGCCTCGAACACGAGCGACGTGCTGGCGGCCATCGGTGGGTCCGACGTGACCGGGGAGCGGGCCGTCATCGCCGTACAGGGCCCCGAGGCCCGGGACCGCCTGGCCCGGGTCTCCCCGGCCGCGGCCGCGGTGCACCGCTTCAACGTCGAGCGCTTCGAATGGGGCGGCGCCACCTGCCTGGTGGCCGGCACCGGCTACACGGGCGAGGACGGGGTCGAATGTGCCGTGCCCGCCGAGGTCGCGATGGATTTCTGGGCTGCCGTCCTCGCCCAGGGGGTGGCACCGGCGGGGCTCGGGGCGCGGGACACGCTGCGACTCGAGGCCGGCCTCCCGCTCCACGGCCATGAGCTGGGACCCGGCATCACGCCCCTCCAGGCCGGGCTCGGGTGGGTCGTGGGCTGGGACAAGGCGGAGTTCACGGGACGTGCGGCGCTCGAGGAGGAGCGCGCCAGCGGCCCGGCCCGGCGCCTCCGAGGCTTCGTGGCCACGGGTCGCCAACCCCTGCGGGACGGTTCGGAGGTGTACCACGGCCCGGACCGGGTCGGGGTCCTCACCAGCGGCAACTTCTCACCCATGCGCGAGCGGGGCATCGGGCTGGGGTTGGTCGACGCCGACGCCCGGCTGCTCGACGGCGACGAGGTGACCGTGGTCCAGCGCGGCCGGGAGCTGGGCGCCCATGTGGTCCGCCCGCCCCTGTGGCCGGTCCGCGAGGACACCGAATAGGCGCGGCAGGACGCCGGAGCTGCGGGGCCGGTGCCGTATAGTGGGTCCACAACTGAATACGCCGTTTGAACCGGAGCGCCAGAGTCCCCGTGGTTCGCAGTCGAGGGGACGCCGGAGGAGCAACTCTCCCCGAGAAACTCTCAGGCCGACATACCGCCCCGGCGAGGCAACTCTGGAAAGCGGACGCGCCGTCGGCGTCCGCACCGAAGGTGGAAGTCGCTCACGTGCGGCGAGACTCTCAGGTCCGATGACAGAGCGGGGAGGACGTCCAACGAGCGCCGCGTGACCCGCGGCGCATGTCAGGAGGCCCCCGTGAGCGAACTGCGTCCAGCCGCCGAGTCCGGCGCAGCCGAGTACCGCGACGAGTTCGTCCGTCGTCATGTCGGGACATCGGACGACGAGCAGTCGGCGATGCTCAAGGTTCTCGGCTACGAGACCCTCGACGCGCTCATCGACGCGGCCGTCCCGGACGCAGTGCGGAGCCTCGGACAACTCCGGCTCCCGCCCGCGGCCTCCGAGCGCGAGGTGCTGGACGAGCTGCGCCGGCTGGCATCGAGCAACGTGGTCACCGAGCCGATGATGGGTCTGGGCTACTACGGCACGATCACGCCCGGCGTGATCAAGCGGAACGTGCTCGAGAGCCCGGCGTGGTACACCGCCTACACCCCGTACCAACCCGAGATCAGCCAGGGCCGCCTCGAAGCGCTCCTGAACTTCCAGACCATGGTGTCCGACCTCACCGGGCTCGATACGGCGAACGCGTCGCTGCTCGACGAGGGCACCGCCGTCGCCGAGGCCGTGACGCTCATGCGGCGTCGCGCCACGGTCGATTCGCACCGCGTGGTCGTAGATGCCGACTGCCTGCCGCAGACCATCGCGATACTCGAGACACGCCTCGAGCCGCTCGGGATCACCGTTGACGTCCGCGACCTCGGGGCCGGGCTACCCGAGGGCGATTTCTTCGGAGTGGTCGAGCAGTACCCGGGATGTTCCGGTGCGGTGCGCGACTTCGCCGTGCTCACCGAGGAGGCGCACGAGCGGGGCGCCATGGTCACCGTGGCGACCGACCTCCTGGCGCTGACGTTGCTGACGCCGCCGGGCCATTGGGGAGCGGACGTCGTCGTCGGTTCGTCGCAGCGTTTCGGCGTCCCTCTGTGGTACGGCGGACCCCACGCCGCCTTCATGGCGGTCAAGGCGGGTCTCGAGCGTGACCTTCCCGGCCGTCTGGTCGGGCTGTCCGTCGACGCCGAGGACCACCCCGCCTACCGACTGGCGCTGCAGACGCGTGAGCAGCACATCCGCCGGGAGAAGGCCACCTCCAACATCTGCACGGCGCAGGTGCTGCTCGCCGTGGTCGCCTCCATGTACGCGGTCTACCACGGGCCGGCCGGCCTGCGGGAGATCGCGCGCCGGGTCCACGGCCAGGCGGTCGAACTGGCCACGGGGCTGCGGCAGGCCGGATTCGAGCTCGAGCACGAGGAGTTCTTCGACACCGTCCTCGTGCGGGCACCCGGGCGCGCCCCGGCCATCGTCGAGGCGGCGCGAACCGACGGCGTCCTGCTGCGGCTCGTCGACGACGACCGGGTCGGCATCTCGTGCAGCGAGACGACCACGGCGGCGCACCTGGCGGTGGTCCGGCGCGCCTTCGGTGCGGAAGCTGGTGGGGGAGGGGACGCCGGGTTCGCCTTGCCCGAGGCACTCGTGCGGCGCGGACCCATTCTCAGCCACCCCGTGTTCTCGGAGCACCATTCCGAGACGTCCATGTTGCGCTACCTACGCCAGTTGTCGGACCGGGATTTCGCCCTCGACCGCGGCATGATCCCGCTGGGCTCGTGCACGATGAAGCTCAACGCGACCACCGAGATGGAGCCGGTCGGCCTGCCCGGATTCGCCGACATCCACCCCTTCGCCCCGCTGGACAGCACGCCGGGCTACCTGTCCCTGATCGACGACCTCGAGCGCTGGCTGGCCGATCTGACGGGGTACGCCAAGGTCTCGATCCAACCCAACGCGGGGAGCCAGGGCGAGCTGGCGGGCCTGCTGGCCATCCGGGCCTACCATCGCTCGCGCGGCGACGAGGGTCGCGACGTGTGCCTGATCCCGTCGAGCGCGCACGGCACGAATGCCGCGTCCGCCGTCATGGCCGGCATGCGGGTCGTGGTGGTCTCGGCCCTCGACGACGGCACCGTCGACCTCGAGGATCTGCGGGCCAAGTGCCATGAGCACGGCGACCGCCTGGCCGCGATCATGGTCACGTACCCATCGACCCACGGCGTCTACGAAGAGCACATCGGCGACATGTGTGCGCTCGTCCACCGCCACGGGGGCCAGGTCTACATCGACGGGGCAAACCTCAATGCCCTCTTGGGCCTTGCCCAACCGGGACAATTCGGCGGCGACGTCTCGCACCTCAATCTCCACAAGACGTTCTGCATCCCCCACGGCGGTGGCGGCCCCGGCGTCGGACCGGTGGCGGTGGCCCAGCATCTCGTGCCCTTCTTGCCGTCCCATCCGATGCATCCGCGCCCCGAACAGCGCCAGGGCATCGGCCCGGTCAGCGCGGCACCGTTCGGGAGCGCGGGGATCCTGGCGATCAGCTGGGCCTACGTACGGCTGCTGTCGGGTGCCGGCCTCACCCACGCCACGAAGTCGGCGGTGCTGGCCGCCAACTACGTGGCGGCCCGGCTGGCCTCGTCCTACCCGATCCTCTATACCGGGAAGAACGGCCTGGTGGCGCACGAGTGCATCGTGGACCTGCGGACGCTGACCAAGTCAACCGGGGTCACCGTCGACGACGTGGCGAAGCGGCTGATCGACTACGGATTCCACGCACCAACCGTGAGCTTCCCCGTCGCGGGCACGTTGATGGTGGAGCCGACCGAGAGCGAGGACCTGGCCGAACTGGACCGGTTCTGTGAGGCGATGATCGCAATCCGCGCCGAGATCGACGACGTGACGGCCGGGCGCTGGACGATCGACGACAGCCCGTTGCGAGGGGCGCCGCACACGGCGGCCGCCCTGGTCGGAGAGTGGCTGCGGCCCTACGACCGCCAGACTGCGGTCTTCCCCATGGGTCACACGGCGACGAAGTACTGGCCGCCGGTGGCGAGGATCAACCAGGCCTACGGGGACCGTCACCTGGTGTGCACCTGCCCGCCCCCGGAGGCCTTCGCCTCCTGAGGGGGTCGCTCAGACCAGCGCCATCAGACCGATGCCGCACGCGGCGGCGGCCAGACAGACGGCGAGACCGCCCAGCGTGTAGGCGACGGCCTCGCCCCGATGTCCGGTATGCAGGAGGTGGATGGTCTCCCAGCTTGCGGTCGACCACGTCGTGTAGCCGCCGCACAACCCGGCCCCGATGACGGCCAGGACGTGCGGCCCGAGGCCGTGATAGAGCGCGAGCCCCGTGAACACCCCGAGGAGCAGCGAGCCCGAGGCGTTGACGACCATCGTGCCCACCGGAAGCGGGTCGGAGCGCCGGAAGCCGAGGTGATGGATGAGAAGCGCCCGCAGGACGGCACCGGCACCGCCCGCCAACGCGACCAGGAGGGCGACGCCGAGGGTGGGGGAGGGGCTCATCCGCCCGCCCTGCGCCGGCCGAGCCCGTGACCCGCCACGACGAGGACCAGCCCTCCGGCAACGGTGGCGGCCAGGTAGGCGAGGGCCATCCCGAGGTCCCCGTGCTTGGCCAACAAGGTGGCGTCGACGGCGAGGGTGGAATAGGTGGTCCATCCGCCGAGAAAGCCGATGATCAGCACGGGCCGCAACAGGTGGAACCGGGGCGAGAGCTGTTCCGTGACCGGGATCAACAGACCGATGGCGAAGGAGCCGCTCAGGTTGACGAGGAGCGTGACCCAGGGGAAGCCGCCGGCGGCAACCGGATGGTGCGCCGCCAGCAGGTACCGCGCCACGGTCCCGAGGGCGCCGCCGACGAACACCGCCGCCAGCGTCGTCGCCGACAACCCGAGCAGGGGGAGGACGGGCTCATCGAGGAGGTCGGGCGCGCCGCCCGCATCGAGCCGTCGGTGCTCGCTCGCGAAGAGGTCGTGCTGCTCCGTCTCGGGGTGCACCTGCTCGTCCATGGCCCGGCCCTCCAGTGCCGCCTGTCAGGAGCCATTAGCCATGTCGTCGCGGCGGTTCGGGGCGGCGCCCCCCGGCGGGACCCATCGCCGGTCGGTGTCACTGCGGCCCACCATGGTACAGCGGCGCCGTGGCGGATTCCGCGGCGCCGGTGCCGATCAGTCGAGCCGTGGACCGGGGGCGCGGCGGAACTGGAAGGGCTCGCTCTCCCGCCCGGCCACCACGTACCAGCACTCGCCCGTGCCGTCGGAGTCCAGAATGCGCTGGAAGGCCGCGACGACGTCCGCCACCTCGATGATGGGGAACCCCATGTCGAGCAGCGTCTGCTCCGAGCCCTTGATGATGTTCGTGTACGCGAACGACGGGCACAGCGCGTGCACCCGGATGCCGTCCGGCTCGTAGACCTGACCCAACGAGCGTGCCAGTCCGACGACGGCATGCTTGTTGGCCGAGTAGATCGGGTCGAACGGTACGGCGACGAGGCCCGCCATGGAGGCGGTTGCGACGATGAGGCCGCCGCCGCTGGCCTTGATGGCGGGCCGGGCGGCGGCGATGCCGTAGACGACGCCGTCGAGGTTGATGGCCATGGAGCGCCGGTAGGCCTCGGGATCGAAGTCGTCGCCCATCCCGCACCACGAGGTCACGCCCGCATTGAGGTGCGCGATGTGGAGCGCACCGAACGCATCGACCGCGGCCGCGACCGCGGCATTGCTCGCCGCGGGATCCGCAACGTCGGTGGGGACGAAACGGCCACCGAGCTCCTCGGCGAGTGCGCCCCCGCGCGCCACGTCGATGTCGGCGATCAGGACGCGGGCACCATGGGCCGCGAGGTGCCGGGCCACCCCCTCGCCGATGCCGTTGCTGCCGCCGGTGATGAGGGCGACCTTGCCGTCCACGTCCATTGCCATGGGGGTGGATCGTAGGTGAAGGTCGGCGGCTCAGGCCCCGAGGGCGGCCGGGAGGGGTTCGGCGTGCACCACGCTGAGATGCTGGATCGGACGCGTCAGGGCCACGTAGAGCAGCCGGAGGCCCCGGTGGTCCGAGCCCGCGATCGCCGCGGGCTCGACCACCACGACCGCGTCGAACTCGAGCCCCTTGGCCGCGGGCGCCGGGACGATGGTGATGGGGCGGGCCATCGCATCGCGCTCGAGCAGGCCGACGTCCGCGTCGCGTCGGGTCAGCCGGGCCAGCGCCGGTACGAGCTCGATGGGCGCGATCACCGCCACCAGGGCGTGCTCGCCGCTCAGGAGCCGGGCCTCGGACACCGCGGCCGGAACCAGCATCTCGGCCGTCACGGCATGGACGGCCGGGTCGGTGCGGCCACTGCGGATGGACGAGGTGGGGCCCACCCCGGGCGCCGCCACGGGCAGGAGACGGGATGCGAAGTCGAGCACCCGGCCCGGGGCTCGGTAGCCGAGCGTCAGCTCGTCGTGATGGAGCGGCGCCGCTTCGGGCAGGTGGGCCCGCACCTCGGACCAGTCGGCGTAGGTCCAGGGTCCCGTGGCCTGTGCCAGGTCGCCCAACACGGTGATCGACCCCGAGGGGGCACGGCGGGCGATCATGCGGAACTGCATCGGCGTGAGGTCCTGCGCCTCGTCGACCACGATGTGGCCGTAGGTGCGGGTGCGACCGCCGATCAGGGAGGAGGCCTCGTCGAGGAGGGCGAGGTCGTCGGCGCTCCATGCCGTCGACGCGACCGTCGCGGCGCGGGTTCTGAGCAACAGCTGCCGCTCGTCGTGGGTCAGGAGGCCGACGGAGAATCGTTCGAGCTGGGCCCGTGAGCACAACAGGTCGCGCACGAGCGCGGTGGGGGAGACCGCGGGCCACAGGGTGTCGAGGAGACCGGAGAACTCGTCGGTTGAGATGAGCTCGCCCTCGAACCAGGTCTCGTCGGCACCGAGACGGGCCGACGAGCGGAACGCCCGGCGCGCCTCGCTGACGAGACGGGAGCGCAACGCGAGCCGGCCGGCCTTGTAGGGCGCTGGACGGGCCACGATCGACCCCACGAGTTGGTTGACCTGCTCCGCTCCGAGCGTGGCTCGCGCAAAGCGGACGCGCAGGCTGACGTCCTCGTCGAGCATCCGGCGCCGACCTTCGAGCGCCCGCCGCAAGAGCTCGCTCATCCGGGCGTCCCCCTTGAGACGGCGCACGGCCATCGGTTCCTCGACGCGCACCTTGGCCTTGGGCGCGATGTCAGCGACGGTCGTCTGGACCACGGCCTCCTCACCGAGGGAGGGAAGGACCTGTGCGATGTAGCGCAGGAACGCCCGGCTCGGGCCGAGCACCAGGACGCCGTCCCGGCTGAGTGGGGGATGGTTGTACAGGAGGAAGGCGGCCCGGTGGAGTCCGACGGCCGTCTTCCCGGTCCCGGGACCCCCTTGCACGGTCAGCAACCGGCCCAGCGGGGCGCGGATGATCTCGTCCTGCTCGGCCTGGATCGTGGCCACGATGTCGAGCATCTCGCCGGTGCGGGCACGCTCGAGCTCGGCCAGGAGCGCGTCACCGCCGCGGAGCCTGGTCGAGCCGGCACCGTCGTCCCCGGCGCCGAAGAGGTCGTCGGCCACGGCGACGACGGAGCGGCGGTCCACCATGATCTGGCGGCGCCGGGCCAGGCCCAGGGCGTCCTTCGCGCTGGCCCGGTAGAAGGGCACCGCGACGGGGGCCCGCCAGTCCACGACGACGGGATCGGAGCGGGCATCCTCGACGTGGCGGCGGCCGATATGCCAGGTGGGGCCCTCGTCCTCGTCGACGCGCCCGAAGAGGAGGGGCCGGGCGCTGTCCGCCAGGAGGTTGACCCGGCGCGAGAGAGCTGCCACGTAGTCGAGGTCGGGGTTCCCCGCACCGATCAGATCCAGGAGGAGCTGCTCGGCACGTTGGCGCATGGCGGTGAGCGACAGGAGCGCATGGTCGAGGTAGGCCTGCTCGGCCTGGAGCTCGGGATCGGGGAGGGGAGTTGCCCCGATCATCGGAGCGATGCCCTCGTGAAATCACGCGCAACTACGACCGCGCAAAAATCCCCGGACATTCCGGGGATCATACCTAGATTTCTGGCCCTCTACAAGCCCTCTACCTGGTATTTCACCTTCTCATCCGTCCGGACTTTGAACCTTTAACCAGGGGGACTTATCGCCTGTCACTTTACTGAATTGCGACACCTGAATCAAGCATTTTCCACACGCTTGCTGGCGGGGTGACCTCCTAGCGGGCTGCGAGGACCTCGATCTCGACCTTGAGCTCCGGGAAGGCCAGGCGGGTGACCCCGATGAGGGTGCTCGCCGGGAGGCTCGAACCGAGGATCTTCTGCGCCGCCGGTGCGAGGACCTCGACGATGGCGTCCACGTCCGTCGTGTAGATCGTCGACTTGACGATGTCGGCCGGGGTCATACCGCCGGCCGCCAGTACCGACACGACGTTGTCGAGCGCCACCCGAACCTGCTCGCCCATCTCCGCCGACGCCGGCAGGGACCCATCCGGGCCCATCGCCGTCTGGCCGGAACACACCAGGAGCTCCCGTGGTTCGGTGAGTTTGACCGCCTGTGAGAACCCGAATCCCTTCGACCACTCCCAGGGGTTGATCTCTTCGCGTGCCATAGCCGCCTCCTTCGCCGACGCGGTGCCCGTCGGCCACCCTAACGACAAGGCCCCTCGGTCCACGGATGCGCCCAGGACGGGGGAGGAAGCCCGCGTGTCCCACCGGGGGCGATTCGTATTGAACTTAACATAATGAACATTATCGGCGGCACGGGGGGAGCAAAGGTCCAGTTCGGGACCGGTGGCCCAACCAGCGGGGAGATCTCAGTGGTAGAGGCGGGCGACGAAGCCGACGTCGTCATCCCGGTAGCCGGCATCGGCGGCCGCCTGGTACAGGTCGCGCAGAGCCGGACCGATCCAGAGTCTGGCGGTGCCGCTGGCGGCGACGGACTCGGAGGCCAGCCGCGCGTCCTTGGCTCCGAGCTCCGTGGTCCACCAGGTCGGCCCCGAACCCTCCAGGATGGTCTGGAAGCGGTTCTTGACCCCCGCGGCGACCACGGCTGACTCGGCGAAGAGGTCGGTCAGGTCGTCGTCATCGAGGCCGCCCGCCCGGGCCACTGTGAACGCCTCGGCCAGGGTGGCGATGCCGGACAGCAGGAGGAGGTTGGAGGCCAGCTTGGCGCTCGATGCCATCTCCGGGCGGGGGTAGTACCGCACCCGGTCGGACAGCGTCGCCAGTACCGGCCGTATGAGGTCGACGGTCTCCGCAGCGCCACCGGCCAGGTAGACGGCGTCACCGGAGCGGACGGCCTGCGGGGCGCCGAGGATCGGGAGCGCGGCGAAGCGGGCGAAGGTGACGCCGAGCTGTGCACTCAGGCCGGGCGAGATGGTCGAGCAGTCCAGATAGATGCGGTCACCGACGGCGGAGAGGATGCCGCCGTCGCCCAGGGCGACCTCCCGGACCGCGTCGTCGTTGGCGAGGCTCGTGATGACCACCTCGGCCGAGGTCACCGCGGCAGCCGGGGTGCCCGCCTGGGTGGCGCCGATCTCGAGCAGCGGACCGGCGCGTCCCTCCGAGCGGTTCCACACGGTCACGTGCTGCCCGCCCTGCAAGAGACGCTCCGAGAGAGCCCGCCCCATGTTGCCGAGACCGAGGACGGCGATCTTCATGACAGGGCTCCCTCTTCTGACGGCCCGAGCGGTCGTTCCCGAGCAGTATGCCCATTCGAACGGGGACGAAACCGCAGTGCCCGACGTGCACGCATCGGGCGTGCCGGCCACCGTCAGCCTGGTGCCCTCTCCCCCACTGCCCGGCGGATCTGCCGGAGAAGTGACGCCGGTTCGGACCGTGACGTCACCCGGTGCCGTACGAATTCGTCGCCGGCCAGCCGGACGTCGGCGAACATTCCGGCCCGGTCCTCGTGGAAATGGAGGAATGCCCGCGAGTGCCGGTAGAAGACGCCGGGAGTGCGTTCGACGAGGCCGTCGACGCCCCGGAGGTTCGCCAGCAGGTCGCTGATCCGCTCGAGGCCGGCCTGGGTCGCATGCCGCACGACCCGACAGTACGCGGAGGCGTGGGCCTGGTGAGCCGGAGCGGGGGCTCCGGCCGGAGCCGCACCGGCGCCGGGAGACCGGGGGCTCGTGAAGGGGGCACGAATGCCTCCCGGCGCTCGGTGAGGTCTAGGGACAGCCTGCACCTCTCCTATTTGCGCGCGACGTGAACCCGCTGTGCGGTCCCTGAGAGAGCGTGAAATAGCACAAGCAATTGCCCAAGACCACCTCAAGTGGGTCTTTAGTCGCCTCTTACAGAGAACCCCAAGCGGACTCACAGCTGGGTGTCGGCTCATTGTGAAACGGCTGGGCTGAACTGTCGACCATGGCGAGAGCAGCAACCGTGACCGAGGACGAACCAGTCGACATCACGCAGGAGCTGCCCCTCGGCGACGAAGGCGTCTTGCCACCCGATGAGCAATCGGTGTGGCGGCGGCACCGGGCGCTGATCATTGCCGTGGTTGTCGTTGTGCTCGCAGGGGTGGGTGGCCTTGCCTACTGGCTCACCTCCGGCTCGTCGACCGCGAGCGGCCTGGTCGTCACGACGCAGGTCGTCTCCGTGACGACCGGCAACATTCAGCAGACGGTGACGAGCTCCGGCACGATCGAACCGTCCAGTCAGGCCAACCTCAACTTCGGCGTGTCGGGCACCGTGACCGCAGTGAACGTCAAAGCGGGTCAGACGGTGACGGCCGGTCAGGTGCTGGCCACCGTGGACACGACGGCGTTGTCGGAGGAGGTCAACGCGGCCCAGGCCCAGCTCGCTTCGGCTGAGGCACGTCTGGCCGCCGACGATGCCGCGGGTGCCAGCACCACCCAGATCGACTCCGACCAGGCGGCCGTGACCTCCGCCGAATCATCGCTGTCCAACGCTCAGACGGCGCTGAACGACGCCTCGCTGACGTCGACCATTGCCGGGACCGTCGCCTCGGTGAGCCTCACGGTCGGTCAGCAGGTCACCGGCACGGGTTCGGGCAACACGGGTTCGGGCAGCAGTGCAGCCGGCAGCGGCGGCAACAGCACCGGCACCGGGTCGTCGAGCGCCCAGGTCGTCGTTATCGGCACCGACTCCTACATCGTCAACACGACGGTGGACGACACCCAGATCGGTCAGATCGTCGACGGCGACCAGGCCGACATCGTGCCGACCGGATCGACGACGACCGACTACGGCACGGTCGCCTCCATCAGCCTGATCGGCAGCCAGAGCTCCAACGTCACCACCTTCCCGGTGGTGATCAACGTCACGGGTAACCCGCCTGGCCTATACGCGGGTTCGACGGCGGCCGTGAGCATCATCGTCAAGCAGCTCAACAACGTGACCGAGATCCCGACAGCAGCGATTTCGTACAGCTCGAGCGGCCAGGCGACAGTCACCCAGGTCGTCAACGGCGCCCATGTCGTGAAGTCGGTCACGGTGGGCGCGGCCCAGAGCGGGGAGACGCAGATCACAAGCGGTGTCACGGCGGGAGACAAGGTGCTCGAGCAGGTTGTCTCCTTCAAGGCCGGCACGGGCGGCACGAGCGGTGGTCTCTTCGGTGGCACTGGTGGCCGCTTCGGCGGCCTCGGTGGCGCCGGCCGCTTCGGCGGCGGCGGCTTCCCGGCCGGCGGGTTCAGCGGCGCCGGCGGCGGCGCGGCCCCCTTCACCGGTGGGGGCGGCGGATGACCGCACTGATGGGTGGCACTCCCCCGCCGGGGACGTCGGCCGACGTGGTCATTGAGGTGGAGCGGGTGACGAAGGTCTATCGGACCGGTTCCATCGCCGTCGCCGCGCTGCGCGGGATCAGCCTGACCATTGCCCAGGGCGAGTACGTGGCCGTGATCGGGCCCTCGGGCTCTGGCAAGTCGACCCTCATGCACATTCTGGGCTGCCTCGACACGCCCACGTCGGGCGTCTACCACCTCGCCGGAGACAACGTCAGCAATATGAGCGAGGCCGCCCTGGCGGAGGTGCGCAACCGGCGCATCGGCTTCGTGTTCCAGCAGTTCAACCTGCTCGCCTCCATGTCGGCCTGGCAGAACGTGGAGCTGCCTCTCGTGTACGCAGGGGTACAGCGGGCCGAGCGCAAGGAGAGGGCCATGGGCGCACTGGCGCGCGTCGGATTGGCCGGCCGGGTGAACCACCGCCCCGGTGAGTTGTCCGGAGGACAGCAGCAGCGAGTCGCCGTGGCACGGGCACTGGTCACCGAGCCGGATTTGATTCTGGCTGACGAACCCACGGGCAACCTTGACTCGGTTTCGGCTGCGGACGTGTTGCGCCTCATGGACGAGCTCCACGAGGCCGGCCGCACGTTGGTGCTCATCACCCACGACGCCGAGGTGGCGTCCGCGTCGGGCCGCGTGCTCGGCATCCGCGACGGGCTCCTCACGGAGAACGATGACCGCTACATGGAGAGCATCCGGTGAGCTGGATCGAGACACTCCGGACCGGCATCAACGGTGTTCGCAGTCACCGCCTGCGGTCGGCCCTGACGGTACTGGGCATCCTGATCGGCATCGCTGCCGTCATTCTCACCGTGGGCTTGGGTGAGGGCGCTCAGAGTCAGGTGACCTCCGAGATCACTGCGCTCGGCTCCAACGTGTTGACGATTTCACCCGGCAGCTCGACCTCGAGCACGGGCATCCGCCAGGCATTGGGTACTGCGTCGACTCTCACGATGTCCGACGTCGCGTCGCTCTCAAATCAGACCGTCGCTCCAGACATCAAGGCAGTTGCCCCCATCACCTCGTCGTCGGAGACGCTGACGGCGGGTTCGAGCACGTGGACCACCTCGGTGCAGGGATCTATCCCCTCGTGGCTCAACGTGAGAGGCCGCACCCTGGCCCAGGGCCGCTTCATCGACAACCAGGACGTGGCTGACCACACTGCCGTCACCGTCCTGGGCGCGACGACGGCATCGGAGCTCTTCCGGGGTATCGATCCGGTGGGCCAGACGGTGGATGTCAACGGGGTTCCGCTGACGGTGGTGGGAGTCCTCACCTCCACCGGATCGTCGTCGTCATCGACCACGACGAACCCGGATGACCTGGCGGTCATCCCAATCACGACGGGCGCCGAGCGCATCTTCGGGGGGACGACACGCAACTCGGTGAGTTCCATCGCCGTGCAGGCCCGCTCTGCGGACGCCCTGACGGCCGCCTACCAGGAGGCGGACCACGTCCTCCTGCAGCTCCACGGGATCACGACTCCGACCAACGCCGACTTCACGATCACCTCGGAGCAATCGCTGATCTCGACCGCGACGTCGGTCGATCGAACGCTCACGATCCTGCTTGCCGGCGTGGCCGGCATCTCGCTGCTCGTGGGTGGGATCGGCGTCATGAACATCATGCTGGTCTCGGTCACCGAACGCATCCGTGAAATTGGGCTCCGCAAGGCGCTGGGTGCGACGCCAGGGGTGATCCGGCGCCAGTTCCTCGTCGAGGCCTCCGTGTTGGGCCTGATCGGCGGCGCACTCGGTGCGCTCCTCGGGATAATCGGGGCGACCTTCCTGCCCGGTGTCGTGGGCGATCCCATCACCATCAGCCCGACGGCCATGGTCGGCGCGCTGGTCGTTGCGCTCGCCATCGGCATCGCCTTCGGCGTGTACCCGGCCAGCCGTGCCGCGCACCTGGCGCCCATCGACGCTCTACGAAACGAATAGCAGCAGAGAAGAGAGAGGGATATTCCACATGCAGACACTGACCAGCCGTACCACGAGTCGCCGGCGCTGGGCGCGATTCCTGGGCACCGGCGCGACCGCGCTGGTGGCCGCGACGACGATCGGTACGGTCGCCGGAGCCGCAACGACCTCCACGAATGCTCCCGGCTTTGCCAACGGCAGCGTGGCGGCACTCCAGGCGTCGAGCATGGAGGTGCAGAACCCCAGCACAGGCCAGACCACCGTGAGCTGGACCACCTCGACGCAATTCTCGAAGACGGTCTCCCAGACGATCGGCTCACTGGCGGCCGGAGAATGCGTCACCGTGACCGGTACCCCGTCGAAGTCCTCCAAGACCACGATCGCCGCCCGCAGCATCTCGGTCCGCAGCCCATCGTCGACGGGATCCTGCTCCGTCGGGGCCGGGAGCGCGACGTCCGAGGGGCCTTTCGCCGGTCCCGGTGGCTTCTTCCGTAGGAGCGGCACCGGCCCTCCCACCGGCACGCGGCCCAGCTTTCCCGCTGGTTCGGCCCGTCGGTTCGCCGGTGGCCTGAGCTCTCTCGCGATGGCATCGGGCAAGGTCACCGGTGTCAGCGGTTCGTCGGTCTCGGTGTCGGGTGTCGACATTTCCCCGGGGAGCTTCCGTGCCAAGTCCAGCAGCTCCAAGAGCTCGAAGACGTCCAAACCCGTTGCGCCGAAGACCGAGAACCTCAAGATCACGACATCCGGATCGACGACGCTGACCTCGACGCAGCCGGCAGCCGCCACCGACCTGGCCGTCGGTGATTGTGTGACCGCCGTCGGGCCGGCCGCCGCGAATGGCGCGGTGACGGCGACCACCGTCCATGTGACCTCGACCGGTGGCGCCTCGTGCACGAGTGGCTTCGGCGGCGGCGGGTTCTTCCGCGGCGGCGGGGGGGCTCCGGGCGGGGGCAGTGCCTAGTTCTGCCCACCCGGGTTGGGGCCGTTCCGGGCACCGCCGCGCCGTCATCGTCGGTGGCATCGCTCTGATCGTCGTGCTCGGCGGCGGGGCTGCCGCGTGGGCGGCCGCGGGCAGCGGGAGTTCCGGCTATCGGGTGGCCACCGTCACCCGAGCCGATATCAGCCAGAGCATGACCGTCGTCGGCACGGTCGAGCCGGTCAACGATGCCTCAGCGTCCTTCCAGGTGGCCGGCCAGGTGGCGACGGTCACCGCGACGGTGGGCCAGCAGGTCACCGCGGGACAGTCGCTGGGAACGCTCACCACGACCTCACTCAGCGAGTCGGTCTCCTCCGCGCAGTCGACCCTCAACTCCGACGAGGCGAAGTTGGCACAAGACGAGAGCAGCCAGTCCGCCTCCGCGTCCAGCACGCCGTCGGCGTCGTCGACGCCGACCACGACAACCACGACAACGCCGACCCACGGCGGGTCCGGCACCAGCACGATCACCCAGGATCAGAACACACTTACCCACGATGAGGCCAAGACCGCTTCGGACCAACAGAAGGAGGCGGCCGACCTGGCCCAGGCACAGCAGGCGTGTGGTACGGGGACCACCACGACGACGTCGTCGACCACGACCACCACGAACCCCGCCAACTGCGAGGCCGCCCTCGCCCAGGTCTCGAGGGACCAGCAGCAGGTGTCCGCCGACCAGGCGGTCGTGGGCAGGGACGAGGCGGCCCTGTCACAGGCCCTGAACCAGGGGTCATCCAGCACCTCCGGCTCCCCCACCCAGACGGCCAACGCGCTCTCGCCGACCTCGAGCGTCTCTGCTGGGAGCTCCAGCGGGCCGAGCGGCTCCACCGGGAGCTCCAGCGGATCGGGTGCGGGCGCCGGTTCCGGCGGCACCGCCGGCGGCACCGGCTCCTCGGTTTCCTCGAACACGCCCCAGCAGATCGCTGCGGACCAGGCCGCGATCGACACGGCCCAGGCACAGCTGACGGTCGCCGAGCAATCACTGGCGGAGGCGAACCTCACCAGTCCCATCAACGGGACCGTCGTCTCGGTGGGGATCAACGTGGGCGAGAACGTGAGCGCCAACTCGAGCACCGAAGCGATCGAGATCATCGGGACGCAGTCGTTCCAGGTGGCCGGCACCCTCTCGAGTTCCCAGGTGCCCTCGGTCAAGGTCGGCAACTCGGCAAGGGTCCAGATCGACGGCGTCGACGGGACGCTCGACGGCAATGTCTCCCAGGTGGGTCCGGTCCAGTCGGGCACGTCGGGCTACACGTACCCGGTGGTGGTCGCGCTGCCGCCCTCGGCCACCGGGCTGTTCACTGGCTCCACCGCGAACGTCGTCATCGCCACCGGCGCGGTGGCCAACGTCGTGGCCGTGCCTACGTCGGCCGTGCAGACCCTGGGGTCGCGCTCCTTCGTGGAGACGCTCACGAACGGAACGTTGACCCGCAAGGTGATCACCGTCGGCATGGTCGGTGACGTCTACACCCAGGTCCTCTCGGGCCTCACGTCCGGCCAGAGCGTCGTCCTGGCCGATTACGCCGAGCCCGTGCCGTCGTCCAATACGAGCACCTTCGGGGGCTTTGGGGGCTTCGGCGGAGGCGGCGGCTTCGGGGGCGGCGGGGCGTTCGGCGGCGGTGGCGCCTTCAGGATCCAGCGCACTGCCGGCGGCGGCGCGGTCGGGGGCGGCTGAGGACGAACCTGTCGCACGGGGCCACCGTGGCCGGGTCCGCTGGTACCGTGCGCCCCGGGGCGACGACCCACTTCCCGGGCGTCCGCTCGCAGGTTCGACGGCGCAGGAGGCGAGGAGGGAAACAGAGCCGCCACGCTGGCGGCGCTCCGGGCCGGCCGCGCCAGGCACCCGTCGGCGGCCGACGCCCTGGCCGCCCGCCACGATGTCCACAACGCGTACTTCCGCCCCTGAGCACTACGGTGGGCCGGTGACGCGAACCCGCCTCGATCAGATGAACCTCGTGGTGGGCGACGTGCGAGCCAGCCGGGCCTTCTACAGCCGCCTCGGGCTCGATTTCGGCGAGGAGCGGGACCCCGTCTGGTCGGACCACCACGTCTCGGCTACGCACGGCGACGGCGCACCGATCGACGTGGACCTCGACAGCCAGGCTTTCGCCGCCAAGTGGAACCAGGGCTGGCCCGGCGGTACCGGCCTCGTGCTCGGGTTCAAGGTGGCCAGCCGCCGGGAGGTCGACGACCTCGTGACGGAACTGGCCGCCGACGGGGTGCCGGTGCAGCAGGAGCCGTTCGACGCGTTCTGGGGCGCCCGCTACGCCGTCGTGAGCGACCCCGACGGGAACGGGGTCGGCATCATGAGCCCGGTGGACGCCGCCCGCCGCAGCGAACCACCGCGACCGCAGTGAGCGCACTTCCCGGCGAGGCGATCGACGTGGTGATCGAGATCCCCACCGGCAGCCGCAACAAGTACGAGTACGACCACGAGCAGCACGTCATCCGGCTGGACCGCCGCCTCTTCACCGCCACCACCTACCCGGCGGACTACGGCTTCGTGCCCGACACCCTGGCCGGCGACGGTGACCCGCTGGACGCGCTGGTACTGGTTGCCGACCCCACCTTCCCCGGTTGCGTGGTCCGGGTGCGGATCCTGGGGATGTTCTCGATGCGCGACGAGAAGGGTGTCGACGCCAAGCTCATCTGTGTCCTCGAGCACGACCCGCAGTGGGACGGCGCGCACGACATCACCGACATCCCCGAGCACCTCCGCAACGAGATCGCACACTTCTTCAGCATCTACAAGGACCTCGAGCCGGAGAAGTCGACCGAAGTCGAGGGGTTCGCCGACCGCGGCCGCGCCCTGGCGGAGCTGGAGACGTGTCTGGAGGCCCACCGCAAGCACGCAGGGGAACACTGAGGGAGGGAGACACACGCATGCCGTTTCCACGAGAAGAGGTCCAGGCCACCGTGGACCGCTACCACGAGCTGCGCCGCAGGATCGACGATGGCCTCGAAGCCGACGCCTTCGGCGCGCTGGCCGACTTCTACACCGAGGACGCGGTCTACATCGACGGTGCCTGGGGGCGCCTCGAAGGGGGCGCCAGGATCGCCCACTGGCTCGTCGACTCCATGCTGGGCATGGAGGACTGGAAGTTCCCCATTGAGTTCACCGCGATCGAGGGCGACGACGTCGTGGTCAAATGGACCCAGATCATGCCCCGCCTGAAGCCCGACGGGACGCCGTACCGCCAGTCCGGCTATTCCCGTCTCATCTACGCCGGCAACGGGAAGTTCTCCTACGAGGAGGACACCTACAACATGGCCCACGTCCTCGAGGACATCGAGGCGAGCGGATGGCAGCCCCGCGGCGGCTCCATGAACTTCCCCCCGGCTCACCCGGACCGGAATTTCGACATCCCGCCCGGCGCGAAGGCCGGCTAGAGGCTCACCCGGTATTCCCGGAGTTGCCGAAGCCGGGGAACCCTCCCCCGCCGAAGGGGTTCGAGGTGTTGCCCGACGACCCCGACGACGACTGCTGCTGCTGCGCCTGCTGCTGGTTCCCGAGCGTGGCGTTGGTCGTCCGCTTGCTGTCGCCGACGTAGTAGGTGATGGTCACCGTTTCCCCGGGCTTCGAGTCCTGGATCACCTTCTGGAGGTCCTCGGCCGACGTGATGGGCTTGCCGGCGATGTTGACGATGACGTCGCCCTGGACGAGGCCCGCCTTGGCGGCCGGTGACCCCGAGACGACCGTGAGGATCACGGCGCCGGTGGTCGGGGTGAAGCCGTACTGCTGGCGCAGGGCCGGCGTGAGGGTGGTGATGTCGACGCCGAGGTAGCCACCGCCACTGCCCGCCTGGCCGCCCTTCTGCAGCCCGGGCAGGAGCGACTCGACCTGGACGATCGGGATGGCGAAGCCGATGTTCTGCGACGACGTGCCGTCGCTCGACGTCCCCGCCACGGCTGTGTTCATGGCGATGACCTGGCCCGCGGTGTCGATGAGAGGTCCGCCGGAGTTGCCGGCGTTGATGGCGGCGTCGGTCTGGATGAGGTTCTGCAGGGTCTCGGTCTGCGTGCCCACGCCGCCCGCCGTCACCGACCGGCCCAGGGCCGACACGATGCCCTGGGTGACCGTGGGGGTGCCGGCCGACAGCCCGAGGGCGTTGCCGATCGCCACCACCGCGTCGCCGACGACCGCCTTGGAGGAGTTGCCGAAGGTCACGGTGGGCAGCCCCGACGCACTGTTGATCTTGAGCAGGGCCACGTCCTTGGACTGGTCGTAGCCGATGAGCGTGGCGGGCAGGGCCTTGGTCTGCCCGTACTCGGTGACCGTGATGGAGCCGGTGTTGCCTCCCTGGCTGTAGAGCTCGATCACGTGGTTGTTCGTGATGACCTCGCCGCCGGACGTGATGATCATGCCGGTGCCCTCGTCCTCGTTCCCTCCGGACTTCACGTCGATCGAGACGACGGCGGGGATGACCCGGTTGACGAGTTGGGGGATGGTCACGCTGCCGCTGAGCACGGCGGCACCGGGTGCAGCGTTGCTCTCGTGGATGGTCAAGGCACCGTTGCCGCCGGAGTGGTCGTTGTTGGCGATGGCCGTCACGCCGGCGCCGATCGCCCCGCCGATGAGCGCCGCCACGATCGCCACCGGGAGCCAGGCCCGCCACCGCCCGGGCGCCCGGCGACCCGGACGGTCTGCGGAGCCACCCGAACCGGCCGGGTCGGACGTGGGCGGGTAGGAGAACGGGAGCGCGGTCGCCGCCGCCGCCGCCGGCGGCGTGGGCTCGGTGGCGGGGCCGGCCGGAGGCGCCCACGCCGGTGGTGGGTAGGACGAAGGTGACGGTGGCGGCGGGTAGGAGGCGGTTACGGGCTCCCCGAGCGGTGCGGTCTCGGGACCGGATCCTGGCGCGGGCGGGCTCTGGCCGGGCGCCTCGGACGACGGAGCGGCCTGAGTGGTCGACCCGGGGATGCCGGCAGCCGGCTCCGGTCCTGGCTGCTCCGTGTCCTCACTCATCTGGATCCTCCTGAAGGGACATGGGTTCGTCACGCCGCATCACGGTGGGTGGCGACCCGTTCCCGCGGTTCCCGCACTCCGGCGGACGTCCGGTCCATGTTACGGGATGCCGATCCGGGCCCGGCATCGGGAGACGGTGCCCGGCGAGGTAGCGTGTCCGCCGCATGTCACGCCGGATCGACATCGAGCTGACGAGCCAGACGGGCGACGGGTCGTGGACCTGGCGCGCCGCCGGCGCGCGCCAGCCCAAGGGGACCGTCGAGGCTGCCCTCGTGCCCTCGGGCGAGAAGGTCGGTGCCGTGCTGCGGGCGGACGTCGAGGTCGGGCTCGAGGGCATCGAGATCCTGGCGCTCACCTCGGCGAAGCCCGCCCGCTCCCCGGAGAAGGCCGAAGGCAGGATCGAGGTGAAGGGCACCCCGAAGCGGGCTCCCGACGTGTCGGTGATCCTCGCCCCCGGCTCGGGGAAGCGGCGGCGGGACGACGACGGCGAGCGCGGCGAGCGCCGCGGTGGCCGTCGCGGCACCCGGCCCGACAGCGAAGGAGCTCCACGCGGCGACCGGGGCGACCGCGGCGACCGGGCCGATGGGCCACGGGGCGGGGGTCCACGCCGGCCTGGCGGACGCCGGCCCGGCGACGGCGACGGCCGCCCGGCCCGCGGTGAGCGTCCCGCGGCACCGACGTCCACCGTGCACCGCAACGCGATGTTGGCGACACTGCGTCCCGAGCAGATCCCCGTGGCCGAGCAGCTGTTGCGCGGCGGCCTGCAGGCCGTGCGCCAGGCCATCGACACCCAGAACACCGCCGCCAAGGCCAGCGGAAAGCCCCCGGCCGCCGCCGACGCCCTGCTGGCGATGGCCGACGAGCTCCTGCCGACGGTGCGACTCGCCGACTGGAAGGACCGAGCCTCGGTGGCGCAGACCGCCGGGAAGGACTACCGGCTGCGTGAGCTCCGGGCCGTCGTGGCGGCGTCGCGCACGGTCAACCTCGACGAGGAGGGGCGCGCGATGGCCAAGGCGCTCCAGGAGTCCCTCGACCAGCGCACCACCGCCTTGCGCGAGGAATGGCTGGCCCGGATCACGAACGCGCTCAACGACGGCCGTGTCTTCCAGGCCGTCGAGGCCTCCATCCGCCCGCCCGAGCCCGGGACCCGCTGCCCCGCCGAGCTGGCGGTCCGGCTCGCCACCGACGCCGGGGAGGCCATGACGGCCGACCTGGCCCCGGAGGAATGGATGCGGCTCCTCGATGCGGTGGTGGCGTCGCCCGTGCGCCGCACGGTCAAGCCCGCCGGCATCCCCGACGACGAGGTGGCCCGCCAGGCGGCGCGCCATGCCGCCGGCTCGGTCCCGGCCCTCGCCAAGCTGCTCGGCCTGCGCATCCCGCCCCCGCCGCCCCGGCGGGTCAACACCGAGCGCCGCTTCAGCCCAACCGGCGGCTGAGGGTCAGCAGCCGGGCGGTGAAGCCTGCCGCCTCGAGTCGCTGCTTGGTCGCGCGGTCGCCCGGGAGCGCCAGGGCATCGACCTCCGTGCAGCCCCATGCGGTGCACCATTCGACGGCGGCCACCATGAGGGCCGTCCCCACCCCGACGCCACGGGCGCCGGTCTCGACGTAACAGCACTCGATGAGTCCGCTGCGGCGGTCGGCTGCCGGTGTGGCGACCGTGACCGCCAGGAGCCCCACCACGGCGCTCTCGAACTCCCCCACCAGGAGGTGGGCGGCACCGCCCGGCCGGGTCCAGCGCTCGAGCAGGGTCACCGGGGTGGCGTCCCCCACCAGGGCGACCCCGCCGCGCATGGAGGCGGCGCTGACGAGCGCCTGAGAGAGGAGGCGCGTGCAGGGCTGTCGGTCAGCGGCACCGGCCGGCCGGGCGAGCTCCACGACGGCTAGAACGGTGGCGGCGCCGGCCGCTCGTCGAGGAGCTGGTCGGCCCGGTTCAGGATCGTGCGCCGATTCCGGGTGGACGCCTCGTAGCGCTGGACGGCACGCAGCTCGTCGGGGCCGAGGCTCTCCAACCGGCGGACGACCTGGGAGGCGCTGAGGGTGTCGTAATCGGCCAGCGCACCGCCGACGATCGCCTCGGCGGCTGGGTCCGGCGCCGGTCGGGCGGGCGGGGGCGCGGGCGCCTGCGCCCCGCTGTCACCGGCGCATGCCTCGTCGTTGCCGTTGGCGAGGAAGTCGTCGAGCCGGCCCGACACCTCCCGCTGGCCCTTGTGGACGACGAAGCGCCCGACCACGCGGGCGTTGCCCAATTCGAGCTCGACGCGCCGCCGGCCCTTGGCGATCAGCTCCGGGAGGTCCTCGACGACGGTGACCGCGACGCCGACGGGGGCGAACACGCAGAGATCGAGGGTCCGGCGCAGGGGGCTCCTCGATGCCGGCTCACCCTCGGGAAGCGGTGCCTCAGACACAATCCCGGCAGAGCATGTTCTTCTTGTCAGCCAGCTGGCTCGGGTGCTTGACCAAGAAGCACGAGCGGCAGACGAACTCGTCGGGCTGCTTGGGCAGCACCCGCTCGTTGCCCTCGGTCTTGTCCTCCTGGTCGGTGGCCTCCTCGTCCTCAGGCTCGTCCTCGACGACCAAGCGCTCCTTGAGGATCACGTCGAGGCTCGCTTCGACGTCCTCGTCGTCGGGCTCCTCTTCCTCTTCCTCCTCGTCGCCCTCGCCGGACTTCTCGACGACGGCGGCGGGTGACGGCGTCAGGATCTCGTCGACGTCCGCCTCCTCCTCGTCCTCGTCGAGGACGTCGACATCGTCGACATCGGCGTCGTCCTCGAGGGCGTCCACGTCGATGTCCTCGATCGCATCCTCGTCGATGTCGACTTCGAGGTCGTCCTCCTCGATCGCCGCTTCTTCGTCGGCTACGGGAGTCTCAACCTCCAGATCTTCGGCTTTGGCCTTCTTCTTGGTCGCCATTGTGCCGCGGGAGCATAGACGGTTCGCGAGACCGTTCAATCGCTGTGAACGGGGGCCCGGTCAGGCTTGCGAGAGGGGGGTCGGCGGGCTACGGCGGGCGGGCCCTGGGGTCTTTGGCGCCATATTGCCGGACCTGGAAGCCAGGCCGGCAACACGTTCTCTACTCGACCCCCAGGGCCTACCACCGCCTCTCACAGCACATCCCCCCCTTACTGCTTCAGCACTTTCCTCATCTGCAGCATCCTTAGGGGCGTCGGGGACTGCGCCGTACATTAGGCAATTCCGGGGTGGGGTCGTCAAGAAGTTCGAAACGGCTGCCACCAGGGAGAACGACGGTAGTTCCTGGTCAATGGGTTGCAGATTTTTCCGAGCGCCGGCGTTCGGCCCGGCGCTCGGATTCGAGCCGTTCGAGGTCCGTGGCCCCGTGGTCGACGAAGGACATCGCCTCGGCCAGCGCCCGGTGGCCCGCACCCTCGGCGATGGCGCGGTGCATCTGCTGGGCCACTCTGCGGTAGGCCGGATGCCCCTGCGTCCCCGAGCGCAGCTCGACGAGGTGCATCGCCTCTCGCGCGTTGAGCTGCATCACGTAGCGAATGCGGTGCGCCAGTGCCACTGCGTACGAGGCCTGCTCGGGGAAGTCGGGCAGCAACGAGCGGTACAGGTCCTCGGCGCGACCGATGGCTTCGTCGTAGCGCTCCCCCAGTCCGGCATCGGCCACGAGCCCCGGCATGTCGTACCCGAGTGCGATGCCGAGGCGCTGCCATTCGATGGTGAGCATGCGATGGCGTTGCAAGTCGCGGAAGGCGCCGTAGTCGGTGACGAGCTCGAAGCGGTAGTCGGTCCGCTCGAAGGCGCGACCGGGACGGTGACGGCGGTTACGCCGGTCTCCGACGTAGGCCCGCAACAGCGCGACGCGATCGTCGTGACCGAGGAGCCGGACGCGGCGGGCTGCTTCGCGCT
This sequence comes from uncultured Acidimicrobiaceae bacterium, assembly GCA_963809825.1. Lineage (GTDB taxonomy): Bacteria > Actinomycetota > Acidimicrobiia > Acidimicrobiales > RAAP-2 > Bog-473. The sequence goes on from CAWELJ010000001.1 coordinate 58,242, forward strand.
CGGAGCAGCGCAAGTGGGAGAAACAGGCCGCGACCAGGACCTTCTCCTCCCCGTCGGGGTCGAAGTCGAGCAGCGCGACTTCGGGCTCCCCGTCCTCGGCGCCAATCGTGGACGCCCCGGGGCTCGGGTCGGGCCAGAGTCGGGCCACCACGTGCGCCGTTTGATCGCGGGTCGCCGCCAGGTAGGCCGACCACTCGCCGCCGCGCTCCTTCACGTCGACGCGCTGCAAGAACGAGGGGATCACCTTGCGTAGTTCGACGAGCATCATGTCGGCGTACTGGCGCGCTTCGGGCAACGGGTGCGCGCGCATGCGCAGCAACAGCTGCTCGTAGGACTGGCCCGTGCCGTACAGGCCGATGTTGGAGAGGGACGCTGCGGGCAGCATGCCGCGCAGCGCGTCGAGTGACTTGGCGCGTGTCGCCTGGCGGTACACGAAGTCGCTGTCACCGGCCTGCTGTGGGAACTGCTCGGCCACCCAGGCCTGCATGCGAGGGAGGAGCGCGCCGTAGGTGTCGAAGACCCGGTCCATCTCACCCACGAACCGGGCGCCGTGCTGGGAGTCGAGCAGTTCGGGCGGCCGGAAGTAGCGGTACTGCCCGTTGTCGAGCCGCTGGTTGTAGGCGATGTAGCGCGTCGACTGCTCGAGGTAGGACATGAGGCGTCCCCACTCGAGGATCTTCGACAGCACGTTGGAGGACTGCTCGCAGGCGAGGTGGACGCCGCCGAGTTGCGCCACGGAGTCGTCGCCGTACTCGACGAAGACCCGCTCATAGAGCTGCTCGGCGCGCTCCAGGCCGACCGTCGCGTCGACCGTTGCGTCACCGGAGACGTCGAGGTCCCCGACGAACTCCTCGAGGAAGAGCCGCCGCAGGCTCTTGGGTGAGCGGGAGTACCGTGCGAAGAGGGCGCCTTTGACGACTTCAGGCAGGTTGACCAGGGCGAACACCGGCTGGTCCAGGTTGGTGACGTACCGGCGGAGAATGGCCTGCTCGTCCGCGGTGAAGCGCTCTTCTGAGTAGGGGAACATGCCCGGCCCACGATAGAACGAGGGTGACGCGACGGTGGCGGATGGCCTCAGGTCCCCGGCAGGCCGCCCGCCACGACCCCCCTGAGCAGCAGATCGACTGCGTCCCGGGCCGCGCCCGCCACGGCCGTATCGACGGCCGTGTGCGAGACCTGCTGGGCCAGGTCGGCCACGGACTTCATCGTGCGCACGAAATCCCCGGGGGCCAGCTCGCCGACGTCGCGGCCCGCCACCTCGAGCGCCGTCGAGAAGGACGCCCCTCTGACCCACGAGGCCACCGCCGTGGCCAGGCCCGGCGCAGGCTGGCGGGTCCGCGGGACGTGGTGCGCCTCCTCGACGGCCCGGATCCGATCCGCCGTCGCATTGACGGCAGCGCAGCGCCAGGCCAGCTCGGCGGTGCGCTTGTCCCCCAACCGGTCCTGGATCTGCCCGCGCCGTTTCCCCCGGCGATGGGCTTCATGGCCCGGCATGCGCCGGGCCCGGCGTGGCTCGAACACGACGGACGACAGCACGCCGGCCAGCACCGCGGGTTCGGCCCCCGCCAGCACGTCGCTGCCGAGCGCCTCCGCGATCAGCAGGTCCGCCTCGTGGTAGATACGGGACAGCTGACGGCCCGAGGCCGTCAGCGCCCACCCGTCGACGTAGCCCATCTGCTCGAGGACGGCGACCCGGTGACCCAGCTGGTGCGAGAGCAGGTCCGGCTGGTGGGCCTGCCACTGGGCAAACGACCGGTGCAGGACAGCGTTGGCGGTGCTGCGATCGAAGCGCGACACGAGGTTGACGGCGAGGTTGTACGTCGGCCGGAACGCGGAACGGAGGTCCGGCGGCGGGGCCGCCGCGACGCGGGCCGCCTCCGCGAAGGTGATCTCGGTCGACCACTCGACGATCGCATGGCCCTCCTCGTCGAGCCCCCGGCGCCCGGCGCGGCCGGTCAGCTGGAGGTACTCCCCCGACGTGAGGGTGGCGCGCCCCGCCCCGCCGTACTTGGTGAAGCGCTCGATCACCACCGACCGGGCCGGCATGTTGATGCCGAGCGACAGTGTCTCGGTGGCGAAGACGACCTTGAGGAGCCCGGCGGCGAAGCACTCCTCCACCGTCTCCCGGAAGACCGGCACCAACCCGGCGTGGTGGGCGGCGACGCCGCGTTCGAGCCCTTCGAGCCACTCGTCGTACCCGAGGACGCCCAGGTCGTCGTCGTCGAGCGGCTCGACGCGGCGCTCGACGACCCGGCGGATCGCGGCGCGCTCCGCGGCGTCGGTCAACCGGACGCCGTCGCGCAGGACCTGCCGCACGGCGTCGTCGCACGCGGCGCGACTGAAGATGAAGACGATGGCAGGCAGCAGCTCCAGTTCAGCGAGCTCGTCGACGATCTCGGTCCGCAGCGGTGCCCGGTAGGGCAGGCGCGGGCCCCGGCCCCTCGGCTGCCAGTGCACCGAGCGTCCCTGCAGGGCTCGCCGCACGGCCTGGTCGATGCGCAGGCCCTCGGCACCGGGCCGGCCGTTGTCCTGGAGGAGAGGGAGCAGGGGCGTCTGCTCGTCGTCACGGCGGTGCACCGCGAAGTGGTGACGCAGCACGATGGGCCGCTGCCGCTCGACGATCACGGTCGTGTCGCCCCGCACCGACCGCAACCAGGCACCGAGCTCGTCCGCGTTGTTGACCGTGGCGGAGAGGCACACGAAGCGGATCTCGGCCGGCGACAGGACGAGGACCTCCTCCCACACGCCGCCCCGGTAGCGGTCCTGAATGAAGTGGACCTCGTCGAGGATCACCGTGTGCAGACCCTCGAGGAGGTCGGAGCCGGCCAGGAGCATGTTCCGCAGGACTTCGGTGGTCATCACGACCACGGGCGCCCGGGGCCGCAGCGTGGTGTCACCGGTCAGGAGCCCCACGTGCTCCTCGCCGTAGGTTGCGACGAGCTCGCCGTACTTCTGGTTGGAAAGAGCCTTGAGGGGCGTCGTGTAGAAGGCCTTGCCACGGGCGCACAGCGCACGATGCACGGCGTAGGCCGCGACGAGCGTCTTGCCCGACCCGGTCGGCGCGGAGACGAGGACGGAATGGCCCGCGTCGAGGGCCCGGAACGCGTCGTGCTGGAACTCGTCGAGAGCGAAGGGCAGGTCGGCTTCGAACGCCGCCGCTCCGGCCGTCTCCTGGACCGGCCATGAGAACGGCGTCAACGGCCGAGCAGCTTCCCGATGCCGATGGAGATGAAGTAGAAGGCGGTGAGCGGGATGGCCAGCGCGAACATGGAGAACGGGTCGGAGCTCGGGGTGAACACCGCGGCCACCACGACGATGATGATGACGGCCCAGCGCCAGGCGCGCAGCAGCCGCGCCGGCGTGACGACGCGGGCGAGCTCGAGGGAGATCAGGACGACGGGGAACTCGAAGGTGAGGCCGAAGATCGTCATCATCAAGAGGATCAATCCCAGGTACGGGATGGGGTCGTAGATCGCCTGGAGATTCGGCCCTCCCACCGACTTCAGCCAGCCCAGCGCATGCGGCAGGGTGATGTACGCGGTCGCCGCACCCAGCAGGAAGAGCACGAAGGCGCTGAGCACGAACGGGATGGCATAGCGCCGCTCCGACGCCTTGAGCCCGGGGGTCACGAAGCGCCATACCTGGAACAGGATGACCGGGGAGGCCAGGACGAGACCCCCGAAGAGGGCGATCTTTATGCGCAGCGACAAGCCGTCGAGGGGGGACGTGACGAAGAGGTTGCACGTGCCGTTCGAGGCGATGATCAGAGAGCCGCCCCCGGTGTTGTGGTGCACGGTCGAGGCGTCGACGGTGCACAGCGGGCGGAGGAGGAAGTGCAGGATCGGCTCGTAGGCGACGACCGCGACGGTGGCGGCAGCGGCGAAGGCGATCACGCAGATGATCACCCGCCGCCGCAGCTCGCCCAGGTGCTCCCCCAGCGTCATGTTGTCGGGGGACGGCCGGTTCTTGCGCTTGGCCGTGAAGGGAAGGGTCACCACGCGTGCGCCGTTCAGTTCAGCGTCGGGTCGCCGGGGACGATGACCTCGGTCGGTCCCGCGGCCGACACCCGTTGATCCGCCGCCATCGGCTGCGTCGTGTCGGCCTGTGGCACCGGAGGGGCGTCAGCGGCCACCGAGCCGTTGCCGGCGGCGTCCGCGGGCACGGGCGGCTGGAAGCTGCCGTCGGGCGCTTCCGCCGGAGTCTCGGGATCGGGGGACATCGTCGAGAGGTGGTTGAGCAAGGCGGAGGGTGAGCGCGCCAGCCGGGCGATCTCCGACGTCGACGGCAGATCGGGCATGGTGCTGCGTACCTCGGTCTCCATGCGGTGGCGGAATTCGTTGAAGGAACGCCAGGCGCCACCGAGCTGGCGAGCGACCTGGGGGAGACGGTCAGGTCCCAGGAGGATGATGGCGATCACGGCGATCACCAGCAGTTTGCCGGGGTCGAGGTTGAACATGTGCCTTCACTCTACGGTGCCGCTACAGCGACTGGATGAGCCGCTCCACCCGCTCATCGTGCGACTTGAAGGGGTCCTTCAGCAGCACGGTGCGCTGGGCCTGGTCGTTCAGCTTGAGGTGCACCCAGTCGACGGTGAAGTCCCGCCGCCGCTCCTTGGCCCGCTTCACGAAGGCACCGCGGAGCCGGGCCCGGGTCGTCTCGGGCGGCTTCGTCATGGCCTCGGTGATGGCGTCGTCGGTGCAGGTTCGCTCCATCTCGTCGCGCTGCTGGAGCTTGTAGAAGAGGCCGCGACTGCGGTCGACGTCGTGATACATGAGGTCGATCATCGCCACCTTGGGATGCGAGAGGGAGACGTCGTGGCGCGCCCGCATGTGCTCGACCAGCCGATGCTTGGCCACCCAGTCACACTCGCGCCAGAGCGAGGTCGGGTCGGCCTCGAGCCCCTTGAGGCAGTACTCCCACATGTCCAGCGCCCGGTCCTCCTCGGGAGAGAGGCCTCGCCGATCACGGAACTTCAGCGCCCGCTCGAGGTACTCGACCTGAATGTCCAAGGCGCGCATCTCGCGCCCGTTGGCCAGCCGCACCCGCCTCTGGCAGGTGATGTCGTGACTGATCTCGCGGATGGCGCGGATCGGGTTCTCGAGCGTGAGGTCGCGCAGCACGGTCGAGGAGTCCTCGAGCATGGCGAGCAGGATCGACGTCGTGCCGACCTTCAAGAAGGTGGCGTACTCGCTCATGTTGGAGTCGCCGACGATCACGTGGAGGCGACGGAACCGCTCGGCGTCCGCGTGGGGCTCGTCCCGGGTGTTGATGATGGGGCGGCTGCGGGTGGTGGCCGAGGACACGCCTTCCCAGATGTGCTCCGCACGCTGGCTCAGGCAGAACACGGCGCCCCGGGCCGTCTGCAGGACTTTGCCCGCCCCGGCGTAGATCTGGCGAGACACCAGGAACGGGATCAGCACCTCGGTGTAACGGTTGAACTCGTCGTTGCGCTCGGTCAGGTAGTTCTCGTGGCAGCCGTAGGAGTTGCCGACGGAGTCGGTGTTGTTCTTGAAGAGGTAGACCTCGCCGCGGATCCCCTCTTCCCGCAGACGGGCCTGCGCGCCGGTGACGAGCTGGGCCAGGATCCACTCCCCCGCCTTGTCGTGCACCACGACGTCCCCGATGCGGTCGCATTCCGGTGTGGCGTACTCGGGATGGCTGCCGACGTCGAGGTACAGGCGGGCACCGTTCTCGAGGAAAACGTTGGACGAGCGGCCCCACGAGACCACCCGGCGGAACAGGTAGCGCGCCACCTCGTCGGGGCTGAGGCGGCGCTGTCCGCGCAGGGTGAAGGTCACCCCGTATTCGTTCTCGATCCCGAAGATGCGCCGTTCCACCAGGCCAACCGTACCGCCGCCTATGCCAGGAGTTGTGCCAGCTCCGGTTCCTCTATCCGCTCGAAGGTACGGCGGCCGTTTCCCCGGCTCAGGGTGGCAACCTCGAGGTCACCCGCAGCCAGCGTCCGATCCGGCCCGGCCAGCGCCTGGGTTGCCGCCTTGAGCGCCGCCCCCATGTCCCAATCGCCCCGCCAGGCCGCCGCCACCCGCTCCGTGATGGTCTCCGCGTCGCCTCCGAGCACGGCAAAGCGGTCCTCGTCGGTGATCGTGCCCTCGTAGGCGATGTGGTACAGCTGGTTCGGGTTCTCGCCGTCCCCCAATTCGGCCACCAGGATCTCCACCTCGAGCGGCTTCATTTCGTGGGTGAACACGTTGCCCAGGTACTGGGCGTAGAGGTTGGCCAGCGACCGGGCGTCGACATCCTCTCGGCTGTAGGCGTATCCCTTGGTGTCGGCGTGCCGGACGCCGGCCACACGGAGCTGGTCGTACTCGTTGTACTTGCCGACCCCGCCGAACGCGATGCGGTCGTAGATCTCGCTGATCTTGTGCAGCGACCGCGACGGATTCTCGGCCACGATGGCGATGCCGGTGTCGTACGTCGTCGCCACCAGCGACCGGCCGCGGGCGATGCCCTTCTGGGCGTACTCGGCGCGGTCCTTCATGACCTGTTCCGGCGCGACGTAGTAGGGCATGCTCATCGGGCACGCTCCGCCTGCCTGTCGGCGATGAGGGCTCCGAAGCGGTCGGCGACCTCGGGCTCGGGCACCTGCTGGTACCCCTGCGCGTCCACCACGGCGATGAGCGGGTAGATGCCGCGGACCGGGTCCGGACCGCCCGTGGCGGAGTCCTCGTCGGCCGCCTCGTAGAGGGATTGGATGGCCAGATCGACCGCCTCGTCCCGGCTCAGCCCCTCGCGCCACCCGAGCTTGATGGTGTTGCGCGCGTCGCGCCCGCCTGAGCCGGTGGCCTGGAAGTCGGTGTCCTCGTAGTGGCCGCCCGTGACGTCGTAGTTGAAGATGCGCCCCACGCCGCGAGCCGTGTCGTACCCGGCGAAGAGCGGGACCACGGCCAGACCCTGCATGGCCAAGGGGAGGTGCTGGCGGACCATCTGGGCGAGCTGGTTGGCCTTGCCCTCCAGGGACAGGACGGAACCCTCGACCTTCTCGTAGTGCTCCAGCTGGACCTGGAAGAGACGGACCATCTCGACCGCCATCCCCGCCGTCCCGGCGATGGCCACCGCCGAGTGCCGGTCGGCCGGGAAGACCTTCTCCATCGCGTGGTGGGCGATGAGGTTGCCCGCCGTGGCACGCCGGTCGCCCGCCATGACGATCCCGTCGGCGTAGCGGAGGGCGACCACCGTGGTGCCGTGGGGCACCTGGACCGACGCACCGGCTTCGAGGCGCGGCGGCGGGTCGGCCCGCCCAGCGGTCATGCGCAACAAGCCGACGAAGTCCGGGCCCGGATCACGTTCCGGGGGGAAGAGAGGGAGCGCCACCGGGTGCTACTGCCCACCCTTTTGGACGTAGTTCCGGACGAACTCCTCCGCGTTGTCCTCGAGCACCTCGTCGATCTCGTCGAGGAGGTCGTCGAGCTCGGCCTTGATCTTCTCGCCGCGCTCCGAGGTCACCGGGGTGGCCTCGTCGACCTCGGCCTCCGTCTCGGTCGTCCGTGTCCCCGAGCCCTTCCGCTTCTGCTCTTGCTCTGCCATCGTCCGTGTCCCCGTCCTGTTCTCGCGTCTTCGCCTAGGAATTGAGCCGGTTGAGCAGGTCCGCCGGTCCTGTGCTCTGCGCCAGGAGTGCGCCCGTGTGCTCGGCTGTTCCCTTCAGGGGGTCCATCATAGGGACGCGCCGCAACGGGTCGGCTCCAATGTCGAACACGAGGGAATCCCAGTTGGCGGTGACCACGGCGTCGGGCCAGCGGGCCAGGCACTTGCCCCGGAACCAGGCTCTCGTGCCCGAGGGGGGCTCGGTCACGGCGGTGGTCACCTGTGCCGGCTCCACCAGCGAGCGCATCCCGAGGCGCTGGAAGACCGACTTGTCGGGGCGCAGGTCGTGGTACTGCAATGCCAGTGCCGCGACCCGGGGGTCCTTCCACCCGCACGAGTGCCGGTCCTGGTAGGCGAGCAGCAACTCCCGCTTGGCCACCCAGTCCAGCGTGTCGGCGAGGGAGGCCGGGTCCGACTCGAGCCCGCCGAGGACGGCCTCCCAGTGCTCCATGACCAGGGCCCCGACGGCGCCGTCGTCGCCGAGGGCGGCCAACCCGAACTCTTCGGCGTACTTGCGGGCGGCCCCGAACAGCTCCCACTGCAACTCCAGGGCGGTCGCCGTCGAGCCGTCGCTGAGCGCGAGCGGCCGGGTGAGCGAGAGGTCGGCCGAGACCTGGTGCAGCGCGCGCACGGGGTCCGACAGGGAAAGGTCGCGGGTGGGTCCGGCCTCGTCCTCGACCATGGCGAGCACGATCGCCGTGGTCCCCACCTTCAAGAACGTGGCGATGTCCGAGAGGTTGGCGTCGCCGACGATGACATGCAGGCGCCGGAACCGCTTGGGGTCGGCGTGCGGCTCGTCGCGCGTGTTGACGATCGGGCGCTTCAGCGTGGTCTCGAGGCCGACGATCTCCTCGAAGAACTCGGCCCGCTGCGAAATCTGGTACTCGACGGTCTCGGCGTCCAGCGCCCCCGTCTCGGTCCCCACCTTGCCCGACCCCGTGAAGAGCGTCCGGGACACGAAGTGCGGCACGACGCCGTCGATCACCCGGGCGAAGGGGACCGCACGGTCCATCATGTAGTTCTCGTGGCAACCGTAGGAATTGCCCTTCCCGTCGGAGTTGTTCTTGTAGACGAAGGGCGCCGGCTGCTCGGGCATGCGCAGCCCCGCCGCCACCATGGCGCGGCGCAGCACCTCCTCACCGGCCTTGTCGTAGACCAGACACTCCAGCGGGGTCAGGCACTCGGGACTCGAGTACTCGGGATGGGCGTGGTCGACGTAGAAGCGGGCGCCGTTGGTGAGCACCGTGTTGGCCAGATGGGTCTCGACCATCGGCGCCAGGGAGCCCTCACGGGCGAAGCCGCGCGCGTCGTTGCCGGGCGTCTCGTCCTCGAAGTCCCAGCCGATCTGCTGCTCCGCGTCGGCCGCGTACGCATTGACCAGGACCGAGGACGCGGCGATCGGGTTCTGCTCCGGTCCCGGCGTCTGGATGCCGTACTCGGTCTCGATGCCGCAGACCTTGATGGTGGCCACGGCGCGACCCTAACTTCTAGAGGTACTGGCCGGTACCGACCCGCTCGATCGATCGGCCACCATGGACCTCGCGGTCCTCGGTGAGCAGCGTACGGACGTACACGATGCGCTCACCCTTCTTGCCCGAGATCCGCGCCCAGTCGTCGGGGTTGGTCGTGTTGGGCAGGTCCTCGTTCTCCTTGTACTCCTGGCGGATCGACTCGAACATGTCCGAGGTCCGGATGCCCCCCGACTCGCCGGCGATGACCCGCTTGATGGCCAGCTTCTTGGCCCGGCGCACGATGTTCTCGATCATCGCCCCCGACGCGAAGTCGCGGTAGTAGAGGATCTCCTTGTCGCCGTTCTGGTAGGTCACCTCGAGGAAGCGGTTCTCGTCGTCCTCGCGGTACATCTCGGTGACCGTCTGCTCGATCATCGCCTGCACCGCCTTGTGGGCATCGCCGCCCCCGAGGCGACGGACCTCGTCGGTGTCGAGCGGCAGGGCCGCAGTGAGGTACCGGCTGAAAATCTGCCCCGCGGCCTCCTCGTTGGGCCGCTCGATCTTGATCTTCACGTCGAGCCGGCCGGGCCGCAGGATCGCCGGGTCGATGAGGTCCTCCCGGTTCGAGGCGCCGATCACGATGACGTCGCGCAGGGACTCGACGCCATCGATCTCGGCGAGGAGCTGGGGCACGATGGTCGATTCCATGTCGGAACTGATGCCGGTGCCACGCGTGCGGAAGAGGGACTCCATCTCGTCGAAGAACACGATGACCGGCATTCCCTCGTCGGCCTTCTCACGGGCCCGCTGGAAGACCTGCCGGATCTGGCGCTCCGTCTCGCCCACGTACTTGTTCAGGAGCTCGGGACCCTTGATGTTGAGGAAGAAGCTGCGGACGTTGTCGTTGCCCGTCTTCTCGGCGACCTTCTTGGCCAGGGAGTTGGCCACCGCCTTGGCGATCAGCGTCTTGCCGCACCCCGGGGGGCCATAGAGGAGGATGCCCTTGGGGGCGGGCAGCGAGTACTCGGCGAACAGCTCGCGGTGCATGTAGGGCAGCTCGACGGCGTCGGTGATGGCCTCGATCTGCACGTCGAGCCCGCCGACGTCCGCGTAGGTGATGTCGGGCACCTCCTCGAGGACGAGCTCTTCGCTCTCGAGCTTGGGCAGCTTCTCGATGAGGAGTTGCGTACGCACGTCCATCAGGAGCGAGTCACCGGCCCGCAACCGCGTGCCCATCATGTCCTCGGAGAGCTCCGCCACCCGCTCCTCGTCGGCCCGGGCGTAGACGATGCAGCGGCGCCTGTCCTCGAGCTGCTCCTTCAGCGTGACGACCTCGCCGGAGAACTCGCCGTCGCGGACGAGCACGACGTTGAGGCTCTCGTTCAGGACGACCTCGTTCCCCTTGCGGATCTGGCCCGGGTCGATGTCGGGATGCAGGCTCACCCGCATTTTGCGCCCGCTGGAGAAGACGTCGACCGTTCCGTCGTCGTTGACGCCGAGGAACGTCCCGTAGGCCGCCGGCGGCTGGGTGAGCTTCTCGACCTCCTCGCGCAGCGCGGCGAGCTGCTCCTTGGCCTGCTGGAGGGTGAAGGTCAGTTTCTCGTTCTGCGAGGTCGCCTGCGCCAGCTGGCCCTTGGACTCGAGGAGCCGCTCCTCGAGCGCCTGTACCCGGCCCGGGCTCTCCTGCAACCGGCGCCGGAGCGCGTGGATCTCATCCTCGGCGTCTGCCAGCTCGGCCCGCAGCGCCTCGGCCTGGGCAGCGGTTTCGTCGGGAGTCGCGGTCACTGCATGTCACCCTAGCCCTCGCTTCGGCGGGTTTTGCCAGCAACTTGAATGCACCCTCCATGCGCGGGAACGGCAGCCCAACGGGGTTACCATGGGTGGGCCGACGATGCCGGATTGACGGCTCGCGGGACGCCTCACTACGGTCCTCAGCTGGCCCGTCGGGCGGTTTCGACAAGGGAGAAGAGCAGGTACATGAAGGTCTGGATCGACCAGGATCTCTGCACGGGGGACGGGCTCTGCGAAGAGATCGCGCCGGCCGTCTTCACCCTTCTCGACGACGGCCTGGCCTACGTGAAGGAAGAAGGCGACGTCAAGAACGAGCCGGGCGGCTCCGCCGGGATGGCCGCAGTCCCCACCGAGCTCGAGGATGCGGTGGTCGAGGCGTCCGAGGAGTGCCCCGGCGAGTGCATCTTCATTGAGCGGGACTGACCGTCTTCGTCACGGCTCGAGCGCGCCGCCCAGGAGCGCCCGCAGTTCACCGTCGGAGATCACCTCGGCGTCCGCCGGACGGATCCTGATCGTCCCCTTGCCACTGGACAGCGCGGGGTGGCGCGCCACGAAGCCGCCGTCACGGTCCGCGCGCCAGCCGTAGACGGACACCCCGTGGCGCCACGCGCCGATGTTGAGCCGGCGCCCACCGACCCGGTACGCCGGCATGCCGTAGGACAGCGCCACCTCGGCCTCGGGGTGCAGGCCCAGGACGATCCCGTGCAGCCGGTCGAAGAGGGGGCGCTGCTCCGGTCCGATCGCGTCGATGTAGGCCCGAACGCCGGCGTCCAGTGTCACGACCCGAGGCGCCGCGCCGTGGTCAGGAAGCCGGTGTGGCCGACCATGCGGTGATCGGGGCGGACCGAACGCGCCTCGACGTGCCAGGTGCGCCGCATGATCTCCTGGGTCTCGGCGAGGCCGAAGGGCGCGTCGTCGTCGAGGGTCTGCCGCAGGAGCGCCGTCTGGTTGATGGTCGGCAGGTAGGCCAGCAGGATGCCGCCCGGCCGGAGGGCGGCCGCCGCGGCCGCGACCACCTTGTGCGGCTCGGGCATGTCGAGGAGGATCCGGTCGAGGCCGGTCTCGTCGATGCCCTCGGTGACGTCCCTGATCTCGACCCGGTAGGGCGCGTCGGGCCCGAGGGTCGCGGCGACGTTGGCCCGGGCGCGGTCCGCGAAGTCGTCGCGCAGCTCGTAGCCGACCACGGACGCGCCGGCACGCAAGACCGTCATGGACAGCGCGCCCGAGCCCACACCGGCCTCGAGCACCCGCTGCCCGGGCGCGATGTCCGCCGCGATCAGGATGGCCCCCAGGTCCTTGGGGTAGATGACCTGCGCCCCGCGGGGCATCTTGAGCACGATGTCGGCCAGCGTGGGGCGCAGCGCCAGGAAGTTGCGCCCGGTCGAGCCCGTGACCGTGCAGCCCTCGGTGGCGCCGATGAGGTCGTCGTGGGACAGGACGCCGGCATGGGTGTGGAACGTGGCGCCGGCCACGAGGGTCAACAGGTAGCGACGCTCCTTCGGGTCGATGAGGAGCACCCGCTCCCCCGCCGCCAGCGGGCCGGGCACGGGCTTCAGGATTCGACGGCGGGTGGCGCGTGGCGGTCGCGCACGGTGATGAGCACCTGCTCGCCCGGCGAGACGCTGAGGGTCGACACGACGCTGGTCCGGTCGTTCAGGACCCGGCGCAGGATGAAGGTGGCGCCGGCCAGGAGGAACCAGTACCAGTTCCCGGCGATCCCCCGGCGCACGCCGGCGCGTAGGAAGCGCCGCAGGAGCACGTCCATGTCAGAGCCGCCGGATCTCCACGATCGCCGACTTGGCGCGGCCGCGTCGCTTGCCGGCGAGAAAGGCCAGCGCGATCACGAGGATGCCGATGGCGCCGGCCACGGCCAGCGCCCGTGGCGCGGCGGCGCGGGCCTCTGCCTCGCCCTCGCCCATCACCTGCGCGTAGGCAGCCTGCAGGTCCTCACGCGTGATGAGCCGGCCGTTGCTGCCTGCTCTCGTCGTCGTGCCAGCCATCAGCTCGCTCCCTCCTGTAGTCCAGTCTCCCGCGCGTCCCGCCGGGCCACGACTGCGGGCAACTTCTGCTGTCCCGGCCCGGCAGTGATGCGCCAGGCGGCCACGCCGATCACGGCGATCCCGAGGATGACCACCACGGCGTAGGGCACCCATGACCAGTCACCGGTCAGGGCCGTTCCCGTCTCGGTCTGCAGCAACCGCAGCACCCCGATGAGGATCAGCAGGATGCCCCCGGCGAGGAAGAACGAGCCGGCGATCCCCATGGAGAGGAAGCGACCGAGTCCCTTGAGCGGATCGATCGTCTCCTGCTTGAGGTAGTCGACCGTGAGCTGGAACGCATCGTCCCCGGCATGGCGCAGCCCGTGGGTGCCGTTGTCTGACCGTGGTGGCATGTGGCGCACAATCCTGGTCGGTGAGGCGTCCGTGCGCAAACACCGGCACCCGCAGCGTCAGTCGCGGTCCTTGAACACGTAGGTGGACGATGCCCTGGCCACGAGGCGCTCGGCGCCGGATCCGGGATCCCGGGCCACGATGCTGGCCTCTACGAAGGCGAGGCGCCGGCCTCCCGAGACGACCTCGGCCGTGCAGCTGAGGTCCATGCCGGGCGGGACTGCGGCCAAGAAGCTGATCTTCAGCTCCGCGTTCGAGGCCAAGACCCGCCGGCCCTCCACGAAGGTCACGGCGGCCGCCCCCATCGACGAGTCGGCGAAGGCGGCCAGGAAGCCCCCTTGCATGATCCCGGCCGGGTTGGCGAAGCGCTCGTCGGCTGTCATGTGCCAGGTGCACCGGCCCGGACTGGCCTTGTCGACGCAGGTCATGCCGAGGGTCAGGTCGCTGTTCGGCGGCACCTGCATGCGAGAGGCCATGAGCGTGAAGAGTAGGTGACGGCCCTCCCGGTGGGCGGGAACGGAGCGTTAGGGTTTGACCATGACGTTGCACGCGTCCCCTCCCGTCGTACAGGACCCCAAGCTGGTGGAGTTGGGCATCAACGTCATCCGGGGCCTCGCCATGGACGCGCCGGAGGCGGCCAAGTCGGGGCACTCGGGCACGGCCATGGCCCTCGCTCCCCTGGCCCACGTCCTCTGGACGCGGATCATGCGGTACGACCCGCGTCACCCGGAATGGCCCGACCGCGACCGCTTCGTGCTCTCCAACGGGCACGCCTGCATCCTGCAGTACGCCATGCTCCACCTGACCGGGTACGACCTGTCCCTGGAGGACCTGCGCCAGTTCCGCCAGTGGGGCAGCCGCACGCCGGGTCACCCCGAGTACCGCGACACGGCCGGCATCGAGGTCACCACCGGGCCCCTCGGCCAGGGCTTCGCCAACGCGGTGGGCATGGCGATCACCGAACGCTGGCTGCGGACCACCTTCGGCGCCGAGGTCTGCGACCACCGCACCTTCGTCATCGCGGGCGACGGTTGCTTCATGGAGGGGATCTCGCACGAGGCGGCCTCCCTGGCCGGACATCTCGGACTGGGGCGGCTGCTCGCCTTCTACGACGACAACCACATCACCATCGACGGACCGACCGAGCTGGCCTACGACGACAACGTGCCCGAGCGGTTCGAGGCCTACGGCTGGCGGGTGCACAACCTCGGCGAGATGGCCAACGACGTCGACGGTCTCGAGGCCGCCGTCCGCGAGGCCCTCGAGCAGCCCGCCGACGGGCCCGACGCCCAGCCCACCCTCCTCGTCCTGCGCAGCCACATCGGCTGGCCATCGCCCCACCTCACCGACACCGCGAAGGCGCACGGGGACCCCTTCGGGGAGGAGGAGATCCGGGAGACGAAGGAGATCCTGGGGCTCCCGCCGGACGAGACGTTCTGGGTCCCCGACGAGGTCCGCGACTTCTACGGCAGCGCCGTGGGGCGGGGGGCGCTGGAGCGCGCCGCCTGGGCCGAGCGCTTCGCCGCCTGGAAGGGGGACAGGGCGGGCTGGGACGCCGCGCAGGCCGGCCACGGCAGCCCGGGGTGGGCCGACGACCTGCCCGCCTTCGAGGCCGGCACCCAGCTGGCCACCCGGCACGCCATCAACCGGTGCATCGACGCCACTGCGGCGCGCCTGCCCGGCCTGCTGGCTGGCTCGGCGGACCTGACGGGCAACAACGGCGTGAAGGTCGAGGGTGCCGAGATACAGGCCCGCCGGTCGCCGGGCGGGACGCAGGTCCACTACGGGATCCGCGAGCACGGCATGGGCTCGGTGATGAACGGCATGGCCGCACACGGCGGTGTGCTGCCGCTGGGGGGCACCTTCTTCGTCTTCTCCGACTACATGCGCCCGTCCGTGCGGCTCGCCGCGCTGAGCGGGTTGCACGTGATCTATTCGTGGACGCACGACTCCATCGGGCTGGGTCAGGACGGGCCGACGCATCAGCCGGTGGAGCACCTGGCCTCCCTGCGGGCCATGCCGGGCCTCAGCGTCGTGCGGCCGGCCGACGCCAACGAGACGGCGCAGGCCTGGCGTATAGCCGTCGAGGCGGACGGGCCGGTCGGTCTGGTGCTCACCCGCCAGAACGTCCCCGTGCTGGCGGAGACCGCCGGCCGGGCGGCCGAGGGCGTGCCGCGGGGCGCCTACGTCCTGGTCGACAGCGACGGGACGCCCGAGATCGTCCTCGTCGGCACCGGGAGCGAGGTCCAACACTGCCTCGCCGCGGCGACCACCCTGGGCGGATCGGGCGTGCGGGTCCGGGTGGTGTCGTTCCCCTCGTGGGACCGCTTCGAGGAGCAGGCCGAGGAGTACCGCGCCGGAGTCTTCCCGCCCGGGGTGCCCGTCCTGAGCATCGAGGCCGGCTCGACCTTCGGCTGGGGGCGCTACGCCGACGACTCCATCGGCCTGGACCACTTCGGGTCGTCCGCCCCGGGGGCGGTCGCGATGGAGAAGCTCGGCTTCACCGCTGACCACGTGGTCGAGCGGGCACGGGCCCTCCTGGCCCGCCGCACCGCCTGACGAACGACGACGAAAGGGGGTCTCCCCATGACCCGACTGCAGGACCTCTATGCGATCGGCGGGCAGAGCCCGTGGCTCGACAACCTGCGCCGGGACTGGATCGAGGGCGGCCAGCTGGCCGAGTTGCTCGACCTCGGGGTGCGCGGCATCACGTCGAACCCGACCATCTTCGCCAAGGCCATGAGCGAGCAGGCGACATACGAGGACCAGTTCCGCTCCCTCATGAAGGACCACACGGTGGAGGCCGCCTACTGGGAGATGGCGATGACGGACATCCGCAACGCCCTCGGCCTGCTGCGCCCGCTCTACGACGAGAGCGACGGCGAGGACGGCTACGTCTCCCTCGAGGTGTCCCCCGCCCTGGCCCACGACACCGACCGCACCGTGCGCGACGCCCGCCGCTTCCACGAGACCATCGCCCTGCCGAACCTGTTCGTGAAGGTGCCGGCCACCCGCGAGGGCGTCCCGGCCATAGAGACCATGATCGGCGAGGGCAGGAGCATCAACGTCACCCTGATCTTCGGGCTGGACCGCTACGACGAGGTCATGGAGGCCTACCTGCGCGGCCTGGAGGCGCTCGTGGCCGCGGGCCGCGCCGACGAGCTGCCCAACGTGGCCAGCGTGGCCTCCTTCTTCGTCAGCCGGGTCGACACCGAGGTGGACCGTCGCCTGGAGGGCCTGGCCGGGGGTGACGGAGGCGACCCCGCCGTGCTGGGCCTGCGGGGAACCGCCGCGGTGGCCCAGGCCCAGACGGCCTACCAACACTTCCACCGCACCTTCACCGGCGAGCGCTGGGATGCACTGCGCGCCCGGGGCGCCCGGGTGCAGCGCCCGCTGTGGGCCTCCACCTCGACCAAGAACCCGAGCTACCCCGACCTGCTCTACGTGGACAGCCTGATCGGGCCGGCGACGGTCAACACCATGCCCGAGAGCACCCTGCGGGCCTTCGAGGACCACGGCACGTTGCACCGGACCGTCGACGCGGACCCCGACGCCGCGCTCGCCGCGCTCGAGCGCCTGCGCGAGGCCGGGATCGACATGGCGGACGTCGAGCAGACGCTCGAGGACGAGGGGGTGCACTCGTTCGCCAAGTCGTTCGACGAGGTGCTGCAGTTGCTGACCGACAAAGCAGCTACGTTCTGACCGGCACCCCGACCCGAGAGGAGCGCGCATGAGGATCGGCATGATCGGCCTGGGGAAGATGGGCGCCAACATGACCGAGCGCCTGCTCAAGGGCGGCCACGAGGTGGTGGCCTACGACCTGAGCGCGGCGGCGCTCGAAGCCGCCGCCCAGAAGGGTGCCGAGACCGCGACCACGCTGGCCGAGCTGGCCGGCAAGCTCACGCCGCCGCGGGCGGCCTGGGTCATGGTCCCCGCCGGCAAGGCGACGGACTCGACCGTCGAGGAGCTGACCGCGCTCTTCGGGGCGGGCGACGTCATCGTGGACGGCGGCAACTCGAACTACAAGGAGTGGAAGGACCTGGTGGACCGGCTCTCGGGCTCGGGCATCGGTTTCGTCGACGCCGGCACGTCGGGTGGCGTGTGGGGCCTCACCGAGGGCTACTGCCTCATGGTCGGGGGGCCCAAGGACGCCGTGGGTGTCGTCGAGCCCGCGCTGCTGACGCTGGCACCCGAGGGCGGCTACGCGCACGTGGGGCCGGTCGGGGCGGGGCACTTCGTCAAGATGGTGCACAACGGGATCGAGTACGGGCTCATGCAGGCCTACGCCGAGGGCTTCGAGATCATGGGCGCGGCGGAGGAGTTCGACCTCGACCTGCACGAGATCGCCTCCATCTGGCGCTACGGGTCGGTGGTGCGCAGCTGGCTGCTCGACCTGGCCGAGCGGGCCCTGCGGCCCGATGCGGGCTTCGAGGGGATCCGGGGGGTGGTCGTCGACTCGGGCGAGGGTCGCTGGACGGCCCAGGAGGCGATCGACCGCGGCGTGTCGGCGCCGGTGATCTCGACCTCGCTCTTCACCCGCTTCGCCTCCCAGCACGAGGACTCCCTCCAGCTCAAGCTGCTCGCCGCCCTGCGCAACCAGTTCGGCGGCCATGCCGTGGTGCTCGAGTCCGGCGAGCAGGGCATGGAGACGGAGACCCCGACTCCCTGACCACGTGCTGACACCCGTCGACGACGTTCCGCATGCCTTCCGTGACGTGGTGGTGGAGGCCTTTGCGGCCCGGCCCGGGCCGCGCTTCGCGCTCGTCCTCTCGGGAGGGCCGACCGCACGCGCCTGCTACGAGGTCCTGGCCGCCGCCGCGGGCATCGACTGGGCCGTCGTCGACGTCTACGTCGGCGACGAGCGGCTCGTGCCGCCCGACGACGAGGACTCCAACGCGCGCCTCATCAGGGAGGCCCTGCTGGACCGCGTCGGCCCGGTGGGCTCCTTCTCGCCCATGCCCACCGAACGACCGGTCGAGGAATGCGTCGCGGCCTACCAGCGCGTCGTCTCGGACGTGGTGACCGGCCCGGGCATCGACCTCATCCACCTCGGCATGGGCCCCGACGGGCACACGGCCTCGCTGTTCCCGGGCGACCCGAGCCTCGACGCCGGCCCGGGCCGGCTGGTGCTGGCGACCCAGCGACCCCAACGGGCGCAACCCGCACCCCCGCCTGACCCTGACGCTGCCGGCCATCAACTCGGCCCGCCTCGCCGTCTTCACGGTGGCGGGCGCATCCAAGGCGGACGCGGTGGCGGCCCTGGTGCGCGGCGAGGACCTGCCGGCGGCGCGGGTGCACGCCGGGCGCACGATCTGGCTGGTGGACGGCCCGGCGCGCGCCGCCGCCCCCTAGATTGGCCCCGATGCTCTCCGACGCCGACCTCCTCCGCCTGCCGCTGGCCGACCTGACCGCACTCGCCCGGGTCGTGCGCGACGGTGCGCACGGGCGCCGGGTCACCTTCTCGCCCAAGGTGTTCATCCCTCTCACCATGCTGTGCCGCGACCGCTGCGGCTACTGCACCTTCGCCAAGGCGCCCGCCCGCCTCGCCGCCCCGTACCTGACGCCCGACGAGGTGCTCGCCGTGGCCCGCGCCGGGCGCGACGCGGGATGCCACGAGGCACTGTTCACCCTGGGCGAGCGGCCCGAGCTGCGCTACCCGGTGGCACGCGACTGGCTGGCGGCGCAGGGCCACGCCTCCACGGTCGACTACCTGGCCGAGATGTGCCGCCTCGTCGTCGAGGAGACCGGCCTGCTCCCGCACGCCAACGCCGGCGCGCTGTTCCCCGGGGAGCTGGCCCGCTTGCGCGAGGTGTCGGCCAGCCAGGGGATGATGCTCGAGTCGCTGGCCGAGGGCCTGGCGGCGCATCGGGGGGCACCCGACAAGGAGCCGGCGCGACGGCTGGCCACGCTCGAGGCGGCCGGCGAGCTCGCCATCCCCTTCACGACGGGGATCCTCGTCGGCATCGGCGACGACCGGGCCGGCCAGCTGGCCGCCCTCCGGGCCGTCGCCGCCTCGCACGGCCGGCACGGCCACGTGCAGGAGGTCATCGTCCAGAACTTCCTGCCCAAGCCGGGGACGGCCATGGCCCGCGCCGAGCCCTGCCCCGCCGAGGACCTCGAATGGGCCATTGCCGCCGCCCGCCTGGTCCTCCCGCCCGAGATCCACGTGCAGGCGCCCCCCAACCTCTCCGACGAGCTGCGCCCGCTCCTCGACGCCGGGATCGACGACTGGGGCGGCGTGTCGCCGCTCACGGCCGACCACGTGAACCCCGAGCGGGCCTGGCCCGCACTCGACGTGCTCCGGGAGGCCACCGAGGCGGCGGGCCACACCTTGGCGCCCCGGCTCACCGTGTACCCCTCCTTCGCGCACCATCCCGGACGCTGGCTCGACCCCGCGCTGCGCTTCGCCGTGCTCGACGCCGCCGACGCCGAGGGCCTGGCCCGCGACGCCTCCTGGTGCTCGGGAGGCGAGGCGTCACCGCCGGCGCTGCTCGACCGCAGGCTCCCGCCCGGGGCGGGGCGGGGTGGTGCGGTCGCCGAGGTCCTCACCGGGGTCGCCCTCGGCCAGGAGGTGGGTCCGGCCGAGATCGTGACCCTCTTCGGCGCCCGGGGCCCCGAGGTGCAGATGGTGGCCGCGGTCGCCGACGAGCTGCGCCGGGCGACGGTGGGTGACGCCGTCACCTACGTGCGCAACCGCAACATCAACTACACGAACGTGTGCACCTTCAAGTGTCGTTTCTGCGCCTTCTCCAAGGGCCCCCTGTCGCTGAACCTGCGCGGCGCCCCGTACCTCCTCGAGCTGGACGAGGTCACGCGGCGCGTCGCCGAGGCAGAGGCCGAGGGCGCCACCGAGGTGTGCCTGCAGGGCGGCATCCACCCCGACTTCGACGGGGACTACTACCTCCACGTGCTCGAGGCGGTGCGGGCAGGATCGGAGCGGATCCACATCCACGGCTTCACCGCCCTGGAGGTGACGGAGGGGGCACGGCGCTCCGGGGTGCCCCTGGCCGAGTACCTGACGCGCCTCAAGGAGGCCGGGCTCAAGACGCTCCCCGGCACGGCGGCCGAGATCCTCGACGACGACGTGCGCGCGCTGATCTGCCCCGACAAGATCAACAGCGAGGAGTGGCTCGAGGCCCACCGCACGGCCCACGCGGTGGGCCTGCGCTCGAACATCACCATCATGTTCGGCTCCGTGGAGCAGCCGGTCAGCTGGGCCCGCCACATCGTGCGCACCCGGGACCTGCAGCGCGAGACGGGTGGCTTCACCGAATTCGTCCCGTTGCCGTTCGTGCACATGGCGACGCCGATCTACCTGCAGCGCAAGGCCCGCCGGGGACCGACCTTCCGCGAGGCGCTGCTCATGCACGCCGTGGCGCGCATCGCCTACGCAGGGGACATCGACAACATCCAGGTCAGCTGGGTGAAGATGGGCACCGAAGGGGCGCGCCAGCTGCTGCGGGCGGGCGCCAACGACCTGGGCGGCACGCTGATGGACGAGAACATCTCACGGGCCGCCGGGGCACAGCACGGGCAGCGCATGGGGGTCGAGGACCTCGCGGCCATCGTGGCCCCCCTGGGACGCCCGCTGGTGCAGCGCTCCACGCTGTACGCGCTGGCCGGGGCCGGCGCCGCGTCGGGCGCGTGAGCGGCGGCATCGAGGAAGCGGCGCGCCAGAGCGCGTTCGACGCGCTCTTCGAGAACCACTCGCTCTCGCCGGCCCAGGCCAGGGAGCTCGACGCCATGATCGGTTCGCTGGGCGACATGGCGCGCGAGGGCGCCGCCGTCGGCGACCTCAAGATCGCCAATGCGGCGCTGGGCGAGATGGCCGAGGCGTTCCGCGTCTTCCGCCCCTACCGCCACATCCGCAAGGTCACCATGTTCGGCTCGGCGCGCACGCGGCCGGAGGATCCGGTGTACGTGCTCGCCCGCAACCTGGCCGCCCGGCTGGCGGCGGCCGACTGGATGGTCGTCACCGGCGCCGGCCCCGGCATCATGGCCGCCGGGCTCGAGGGGGCGGGGCGGGACCACGCCTTCGGGGTCAACATCCGCCTCCCGCACGAGGAGGAGGCCAATGCCTTCATCGCACAGGACCCCAAGCTGGTCGAGATGCGCTACTTCTTCACGCGCAAGCTGATGCTGATCAAGGAGTCCCACGCCTATGCCATCCTCCCGGGCGGCTTCGGCACCCAGGACGAGGCGTTCGAGCTCCTGACACTGCTGCAGACCGGCAAGGCCGAGCCCGCGCCGGTGGTGATGATCGAGACGCCGGGCGGCACCTACTGGCACGCCTGGCTCCGTTTCGTCCAGGACGAGGCCATCACGGCGGGCTGGGTCTCGCCCGAGGACCGCGCCCTCTTCAAGGTGACCAACACGATGGAGGAGGCGAGCGACGAGATCCTCGGCTTCTACCGCAACTACCACTCGTGCCGCTGGGTGGGCGACCTGCTGGTGCTGCGGGTGCAGGTGCAGCCGAGCAAGGCGGAGCTCGCCGACCTGAACACGCGCTTCGCCGACATCCTCCTCCGGGGCAGCATCCGGACCGCCGGACCCTTCCCCCCCGAGCGCGACGACCATCCCGAGCTCCCCCGGTTGGCGCTGCGCTTCGACCGCTGGCACTACGCCCGGCTGCGCCAGCTCATTGACGCCGTCAACGAGTGCACGGGGTGACGCGGGCAGGGCGATGGCCGGCGGCGGTGCTCCCGCTGCTGGCGTTCGCCTCGCTCGGGGTGCCGGCGCCCGCCGCGCCGGCCACCACTCCCCCGCCCGACTCGGTCGTCGCCTTCGGCAGCACCGGCGTGGGTGCGAACGCCGCACCGGACCCCAACGCGCCGGTGGTCGGCATGGCGGCGACGCCGGACGGCGGCGGCTACTGGCTCGTCGCGTCCGACGGTGGCATCTTCGGCTACGGGGACGCGGGCTTCTTCGGGTCCGCGGGATCGCTCCGGCTCAACGCGCCGATCGTGGGCCTGGCGGCCACCCCCGACGGCGGCGGCTACTGGCTGGTGGCCCGTGACGGCGGCATCTTCAGCTACGGGGACGCGGGCTTCTTCGGGTCCGCGGGCTCGCTACCCCTGAACGCGCCCGTCGTGGGCCTGGCGGCCACCCCCGACGGCGGGGGCTACTGGCTCGTCGCCTCCGACGGCGGCATCTTCGGCTACGGGGACGCCCGTTTCTCCGGCTCCAGCGGCGGCATGGCGCTGAACGCGCCGGTGGTCGGCATGGCGGCGACCCCCGACGGCGGCGGCTACTGGCTGGTGGCCCGGGACGGCGGCGTCTTCGGGTACGGCGACGCCGGCTTCTCCGGTTCCGCCGGCTCGCTGTCGCTCGCGGCACCGATCGTGGGCATGGCGGCCGGCCCCGGAGGCGCGGGCTACTGGCTCGTGGCCCGGGACGGGGGGATCTTCGGGTACGGCGACGCGCCCTACCACGGCTCCCTCGGGGGGACGGCGCTCGGCGCACCCGCCGTCGGGATGGCGGCGACCCGTGACGGCGGGGGCTACTGGATCGCCTTGGGATCGGCGCCGCTGGCGGGCACGGTCGTCGGCATCGACCCGGGTCACAACGGGCTGAACTACGGCGCGCCCGGCGTCGTGAACCAGAGCGTCTTCAACGGCACGGGGCCCGAGTCGTGCGACACGACCGGCACCGCCACCGACAGCGGGTACACCGAGGCGCAGTTCAATTTCGACGTGGCGTCCCTGCTCGAGGCGGATCTCGAGGCGGAGGGGGCGACCGTCGTGCTGACCCGGCCCGACAACGGCGGCGTGGGGCCCTGCGTCACCACCCGCGCCGCCATCATCAATGCGTCGCACGCCGACGTGGCCGTCGACATCCACGCCGACGGGGGGCCACCGGGCGGGCGCGGCTTCTCCGTGCTCGAGCCCGTGGCCGATGGTCCCAACGACGGCGTGGCCGGCACGTCGGCCGCGTTCGCATCCATTCTGCGCGACGCCTTCGTGGCCGGGACCGCCATGCCGGTGAGCACCTACGACGGCGTGGACGGCCTGCAGCCCCGGAACGACCTCGCCGGCCTCAACCTGACGACGGTGCCCAAGGTGCTCATCGAGTGCGGCAACATGCGCAATGCCACCGATGCCGCGCTGCTCGTGACGCCGGCCTTCCAGCAGGCCGCGGCGGCCGCCATGGCCCGGGCCGTGACCGAGTTCGTGACGGGCCGCCCGGACTGAATCACCCGGGACGGCCGAGGGGCGCCCGGGCCAGGGTCGAGTACACGTGGCCCGCCGGCGAGGGTTCCGAGGCCACCAGGTCGACGGCGTCCACCGCGAAGGACGAGGCGAAGGGGATGCCGGCCAGCTCCGCCTGAGCCGCGGTGCCCAGGCGACCCTTGGCCCGGGCCAGCGTGAGGTGGCCGTTGAAGGACGGCTCGCCCTGCTCCGGCTCGGGCACCAGGGCGATCGTGGCGGCCCGCACCGCCTCGGCCAGGCCGTCGAGGCCGCCGGCCGGGAGCTGGAGCACGCGGACCCCGGTGAACCACCCCGTCGCCGGCCCCAGCCGGCATTCGAGCGGGCCCGGAAGAGCAGCGGTCGCCGCCGTCAGCGCCCGGCCCAGGGGTGCGAGCAGGTCGTCGGCCACGTCACCGAGGAAGCGCAGCGTGACGTGCCAGCGGGCCGGCCCGACGAGGCGGAGGTTCTTCGACCGTCCCAGCTCCAGGCCGGCCAGGCGCGCCCGGGTCGCGTCGTCCGGCCAGGCGGCCACGAAGGCGCGCACCGCGACGCCGGCTCAGGCGGCGCCGTCGTCGAGGGGCTCGCGTCCCGCGGCGGTGCCCTCGTGCAGCGCGACAATGGATCTCTCCAGGGCCCGGCGGGCCTTCACGATGCGCCGCTCCATGGCGAGGGCCTCCCCGGTCTCCGCCGAGTCCGGGTCACCCGAGGTGGCGCGCCGCAAGGCGTCGATCGCCATGTCGGTCAGCTCCTCGACCATCGACTCGAGGCGCTCGGCCAGGTCCTCCATGGCCTCGCTCGGGCCGCTCACTTGGGCAGCGGCGTGCTCTGTACCTCGTAGGCGCCGTCCGCATGGGCGGCCCGCATGACCTTCTTGTCGAACTTGCCCACGCTCGTCTTGGGCACCTCGGTGATGAACGCCCACTGCTCGGGCAGCCACCAGCGGGGCACGCGGTCGGTCAGGAACGCGACCAGGTCTTCGGGTGCCGGCGAGCGGCCAGGTTTCGGCACGACGGCCACGAGCGGGCGCTCGGACCACTTCGCATCGGGCACTGCGATGACGGCCGCCTCGAAGACGTCCGGGTGGGCCATCACGGCGTTCTCGAGCTCGACCGAGGAGATCCATTCCCCACCGGACTTGATGACGTCCTTGGTGCGGTCCGAGATCGTCATGTAGCCCTGGCTGTCGAGCGTGCCGACGTCGCCGGTGCACAGCCAGCCGTCGTGGAACCGCGCCGGGTCCTCGTCCTTGTAGTACGAGCCGGTGATCCACGGGCCGCGTATCTCGAACTCGCCGACCGACATGCCGTCGTTGGGCAGCACCGTCCTGTCCTCGGCCACGACGCGGACCTCGACGCCGCCGACGACCCGGCCCGCCTTGACCTTGTAGTACATGTCGTCGAGCCCATCGTGCTTGCGGGCGGGCGGCAGCCCGAAGGCGGCCAGCGGGCTGGTCTCGGTCATGCCCCAGCCCTGGATGATGGTGGCACCGAAGCGTTCCTCGAACGCCTCGATCAGCGACTGCGGGACGGCGGCCCCGCCGGCCGTGATGGCCCGGACGCTCGAGAAGTCGATGGGCGTGTCGAGCGCCAGTAGGCCGTTCCAGATGGTCGGCACGCCGCACATGAGCGTCGGGTGGTGCTCGTTGATGACCGCCGCCAGGTGGTTCCCCATGAGGAACATCTGCGGCATGATCATGTCGGTGCCGGCCATCCAAGCGCCGTACGGGGTGCCCCAGGCCATGGCGTGGAACATCGGGACGATGATCAGGATGCGGTCCGACTCCATCATCCCGACGGAGGAGGCGGCCTGCTCCGCCATGGTGTGCAGCCAGGTCGAGCGGTGCGAGTACACGACGCCCTTCGGGTTGCCGGTGGTGCCGCTCGTGTAGCACATGGCCGCGGCGGAGCGCTCGTCGAGGACGGGCCACTCGAAACCGGGCTCCTCGGCGGCCAGCAGCCGCTCGTAGGACAACGTCTCACCGAGGGGTGCGGTGTCGCCCTCGCCGGCCACGATGATGGTCTCGACGGTCTTCAATTCGTCCTTGACGGCGGCGAGCAGGGGGATCAACGAGGCGTCCACGATGATGAAGCGGTCCTCGGCGTGGTTGATGACGTAGGTCAGCTGGTCGGCGGGGAGCCGGATGTTGAGCGTGTGCAGGACCGCGCCCATGGAGGGGATGGCGAGGTAGGCCTCGAGGTGGCCCTGGTTGTTCCAGGCGAAGGTGCCGACCCGGTCCCCCGGCTGGACCCCCAGCCGGGTCAGGGCGGCGGCCAGCTTCTCCGCCCTGGTCGCCACCTCCGCGAAGGTGGCCGCCCGGTGCCCGCCCTCCTCGACGGTGATGACGGTGCTGTCGCCGTGCACCTGCTGCCCGTGACGGAGGATGTCGCTGATCAGCAGGGGGGCGTCCTGCATGGTGCTTTTCATGGCCCAAGTATGGCGAGCGCGCCCTTGCTCTGCCCAGCGGCGCAGCGGCCCGACCGTTCCGTCCCATGGAACCGGCGCCGGGACCCGTACCCCCCGTCCTCGGTGGCCGGCGATGAGGGGCCTCGTCGGGGCCGGGCTGGCCGTCGCCCTGGCGGCGGCGCTCGTGGGCACGGCCGTGGCGGCCTCGGCCCTCTCGCTGCTGGGGGTGGGTGGGGGCACCGCGCCGACGGTGCCTGCCGGCCCGGGCGGCCCGATCCCACCGGCCATGCTGGTCCTCTACCAGGACGCCGCGGCGACCTGTCCCGGCCTGCCCTGGACCGTGCTGGCGGCGATCGGCACCCTCGAGTCGGACAACGGGCAGTCGACCCTGGCCGGGGTGCACGACGGGGCCAACCCGGCGGGCGCGGAGGGCCCGATGCAGTTCGAGCCGGCCACCTTCGCCGCCTACGACGAGCCGGTGCCCCCCGGCGGCGCCGACCCGCCCAGCCCCTACGACCCCACCGATGCCGTCTACGCGGCGGCCCGCCTCCTGTGCGCCGACGGCGCCTCCGGCGGGGCCGACATCGCGGCGGCCGTGTACGCCTACAACCACTCGGCGTCCTACGTGGCCCAGGTCCTCGCGCTGGCGCAGTCGCTGGCGGGTGCGGATGCGGGCCCGGCCGCCGCGGCCGGGACGCCGGTCACCGGCGCCGGCGCGGTGGCACTGGCCTGGGCGCTCTCGCAGATCGGCACGCCCTACGTCTGGGGCGGCGAGAGCCCGGGCGTGGGTTTCGACTGCTCCGGGCTGGTCCAGGCCGCCTACCGGGTGGCGGGCGTCGCACTGCCCCGGGTGGCCCAGGACCAGTACGACGGCACGCCGAAGCTGGCGGCCGGCCAGCCGCTGGCGCCGGGCGACCTCGTCTTCTTCGGCGCCGGGCCGGGCGCCATCGACCACGTCGGCCTCTACGCCGGCGTCGTCGGTGGTGCAGCCGTCATGGTCGACGCGCCGCACACGGGGGCCGACGTCCGCGCCGAGGCCTTCCCCGCCACCGTGGGTGCGCCGTTCGGCGGGATGCAGTTCGTCGGGGCGACCAGGCCCTGAGGGCGTGCCGGGGCTCTGTCATGTCGTGACCGGCGCCGCGCCGTGCTCGTGCATGGCGTGAGCTATCGTGTCACGATGCTATCGTAATACGATGCGTTTACGGGATGCCGACTACGAGGACCTGTTGACGTTGCGCACCGGGCTGCGGCGCCTCCTCCGCTGGAGCGAGCAGCAGGCCGAGGCGGCAGGACTGACGCCGGCGCAGCACCAGCTGTTGCTCGCCATCCGAGGGCACAGCGACCACCGCGGCCCCACCATGGGAGAGGTTGCCGACTACCTGCTCCTGCGCCACCACAGCGCCGTCGGCCTGGTCGACCGGGCCGACGCGGCGGGGCTGGTGAAGCGGGTGCGCGACCCGGAGGACCACCGGATCGTCCGCCTGCAGCTCACGGTCGCCGGCACGAAGCGGCTCGAGGCGCTGTCGGCACAGCATCTCGAGGAGCTGGAGCGGCTCGCTCTGAGGCTCCCCGAGCGCGTGGCGGGGCCTCATGCCGCGCCAGCCCCTGCACGGCCTCGACGGCCGCGTGTGAGGCGGTGGCGCTACGTGGCTCTCCCGCGCATCGTGCGGTAGCGGCGCACCAAGCCCGCCGTCGACGAATCCTGAGCAGAGAGGTCGGGGGCCGACGGCGCGGTCAGGAGCGGCGCCAGCTCCTTCGCCATCACCTTGCCGAGCTCGACCCCCCACTGGTCGAAGGAATCGATGCCCCACACCGTGCCCTCCACGAACACGGTGTGCTCGTAGAGGGCCACGAGCTGCCCCAGCACCGACGGCGTCAGCTTCGGGGCCAGGATGGTGGAACTGGGCCGGTTGCCCGGCATGACCTTGTGCGGCACCAGCCCGGAGGGCGTGCCCTCGGCCGCGATCTCCTCCGCCGTCTTGCCGAAGGCGAGCGCCTTGGTCTGCGCCAGGCAGTTCGCCACGAGGAGGTCGTGCTGCTCCCCCGTCTCGTGGGTGCTCTCGGCGAACGCGATGAAGTCGGCGGGGACCAGCTTCGTGCCCTGGTGCAGCAGCTGGTAGAACGCGTGCTGCCCGTTGGTGCCCGGCTCGCCCCAGAAGATCTCCCCCGTCTGCCCCACCACGGCGGTGCCGTCGAGCCGCACCGACTTGCCGTTCGACTCCATCGTCAACTGCTGCAGGTAGGCCGGGAACCGGGCCAGCCGATGGCTGTAGGGCAGCACGGCATGGGTCTGGGCGCCGAAGAAGTTGTCGTACCAGACGTTGAGCATGCCCTGGATGACCGGGAGGTTCTCGGCCAGCGGCGCCGTCCGGAAGTGCTCGTCCACCGAGTAGAAACCGAAGAGCATCTCGCCGAAGGCCTGGCGGCCGATTGCGACCATGAGTGAGAACCCGATGGCCGAGTCGTAGGAGTAGCGGCCACCGACCCAGTCCCAGAACTCGAGCATGTTGGCCGGGTCGATCCCGAACTCGGCCACGGCCGCGGCGTTGGTGGAGACGGCGACGAAGTGCTTGGCCACCGCGTCGTCCCCCGCCGCTGATCCCAGCCCCCGCAGCAG
This sequence comes from uncultured Acidimicrobiaceae bacterium, assembly GCA_963809825.1. GTDB lineage: Bacteria > Actinomycetota > Acidimicrobiia > Acidimicrobiales > RAAP-2 > Bog-473. The sequence goes on from CAWELJ010000001.1 coordinate 86,683, forward strand.
CCAGTCCCGGGCCGCGGCGGCGTTGGTCAGCGTCTCCAGCGTCGTGAAGGTCTTCGAGCTCACCACGAACAGCGTCGAGGCCGGATTCAGGTCGTGCGTGGCGGCGTAGAGGTCGACCGGGTCGACGTTGGAGACGAAGCGGCTCACCAGCCCCGGCTGCGCGTAGTCGGCCAGCGCGAGGGTCGCCATGGCCGGCCCGAGGTCCGACCCACCGATGCCGATGTTGACCACGGCGTCGATGCGCCGGCCGGTGGCGCCGGTCCACGATCCGTTACGGATGCGCTCCGAGAGCTCCCCCATCTTCGCCAGCACCGCGTGCACGTCCCCGGCGACGTCCTGCCCGTCGACGACGAGCTCGCTGCCGGGCGGCAGGCGCAGGGCCGTGTGCAGGACGGCTCGGTCCTCCGTCGCGTTGATGGGTGCGCCGGAGAACATCGCATCACGATGCTCCTCGACCCCCGCGGCGCGGGCGACGTCCATGAGGAGACGGAGCGTCTCGTCGGTGACACGGTGCTTCGAGTAGTCGAGGACGAGGTCGGCCCCCTGTGCCGTGAACCGGGCCGCCCGTTCGGGGTCGTCGGCGAAGAGCTCGCGCAGGTGGCGCCCCGCCATACGCTCGTAGTGCGCCCCGAGGGCCTGCCATTCCGGTGTCCGCGTCGCGTCCATGCCCGGCAATCTACGGGTCGGCGCCGCCACACGCCGCCGGTGTGGCTCAGCGCAGGGCGAGCTGGCCGGGCACCAACGGCGCCGGCAGCGCGGTGGTGCCCATGAGGAAGCGGTCGACGGCCGCGGCGCACGACCGTCCCTCGGCGATGGCCCAGACGATCAGGCTCTGCCCCCGCGTCTGGTCCCCGCACACGAAGACGCCGTCGGCGTTGGTCGCCCACTCCGCGTCGGCGACGACGGTGCCGCGGGGCCCGACCTCGACGCCCAGCTCCTCCACGGCGTTGCGGCGCTCCGTGCCCACGAAGCCCATGGCCAGGAGCACCAGCTCGCACTCGAGCTCGAACGCCGTGCCCGGCACCTCCTCGAAGACGGTCCGGCCGCCTTCGGTGCGCATCTCGACCGTGTGGCCGCGCAGGGCCCGCACGGCGCCGCTCCCGTCGTCGACGAACTCGGTGGTGGTCACCGAGAAGAGCCGCGCGCCGCCCTCCTCGTGCGCCGCGGAGGTGCGCAGGATCAACGGCCACAGCGGCCAGGGGTTCTCGGCCAGGCGGTCGCTCGGAGGCTCCGCCATGATCTCGAGCTGGTGGACGGACGCCGCGCCCTGGCGGTGCGCCGTCCCCAGGCAGTCGGCGCCGGTGTCACCGCCGCCGATGATCACCACCCGCTTGCCCTTGGCGCTGACGGGCGCGGAGGCCAGCACGCCCTCCTGCACGAGGTTGGAGGGCTTGAGGTACTCGAGCGCCAGGTGGACGCCCGCCAGGTCGCGCCCCGGCACCGGCAGTTCCCGGGGCAGGGTCGCCCCGCCGGCGAGCACCACGGCGTCGAATTCGGCCCGGACCTCGGCCGCAGGGCGGACCCGCACGTCGGCGGCGCACGCCGTCCCCACCCCGCGCTCCTCGCCGGGCTCGGCCGGCCCGTCGGCCCCGGCTGTCCCCCCGACCGACGTCGAGCAGACGAACCTCACCCCCTCGGCCTCCAGCTGGGCCAGGCGGCGGTCGAGCACCGACTTCTCCATCTTGAACTCGGGGATGCCGTAGCGGAGCAGCCCGCCCGGCCTCTCGGCCCGCTCGAACACGCTCACGGCGTGCCCGGCCCGCGCCAGCTGCTGGGCGGCGGCCAGGCCGGCGGGACCCGAGCCCACGACCGCCACCGACTTGCCCGTGCGCGCCGTCGACAACTGCGGCGTGACCCATCCCTCGTCCCAGGCGCGCTCGACGATCTCGTACTCGATCCGCTCGATCGTGACCGGGTCGTCGTTGATCCCGAGCACACAGGCCGCCTCGCACGGGGCGGGGCAGAGCCGGCCGGTGAACTCGGGGAAATTGTTCGTGGCGTGCAGGCGCTCCATCGCATCGGGCCAGTCGTCGCGGTAGACGAGGTCGTTCCACTCGGGGATGAGGTTGCCGAGCGGGCAGCCGTCGTGGCAGAAGGGGATGCCGCAGTCCATGCAGCGCGCGCCCTGCTCCTTGGTGGCCTCCTCGTCGAAGGGCTCGTAGACCTCCTTCCAGTCGCGCAGGCGCACCGAGACGGGGCGGCGCCGCGGCAACCGGCGTCCGTGCTCCATGAAGCCGGTCGGCTTACCCATGGGCGGCCTCCATGACGGCCTCGTCCACCGAGCGCCCCTCCGCCTCGGCCTGCCGGGTCGCCTCGAGGATTCTCCGGTAGTCGCTCGGCATCACCTTGACGAACTCGAGGACCTCGGTGTCCCAGTTCTCGAGCAGGCGGGCCGCCACGGCCGACTCCGTCTCCACCAGGTGGCGCTCGACGAGCGAGCGTACGAGGAAACTGTCCGACGGATCGAGCGGCTCGACCTCGACCAGCTCGAGGTTCACCCGCTGCCCGAAGGTGCGGCCCGGGTCGTACACGTAGGCGATGCCGCCCGACATGCCCGCCGCGAAGTTGCGCCCGGTCCGCCCGAGCACCAGGACCACGCCCCCCGTCATGTACTCGCAGCCGTGGTCGCCGACACCCTCGACCACCGCCGTGGCGCCCGAGTTGCGCACGCAGAAGCGCTCCCCCACCTGCCCGCGGATGAACACCTCGCCGGCGGTGGCGCCGTAGAGGATGACGTTGCCGGCGATGATCTGGTCCTCGGCGACGAAGGGCGACCCTTCCGGTGGCCGCACGACGAGCCGCCCGCCCGACAGGCCCTTGCCGAAGTAGTCGTTGGCGTCGCCGTAGAGGCGCATCGTCACGCCGCTGGGCACGAAGGCGCCGAAACTCTGGCCGGCCGAACCGGTGAAGGTCAGCGAGATCGTGTCGGCGGGCAGCCCGGCCGCGCCGTAGCGCCGGCTGATCTCCGAGCCGAGCAGCGTGCCGACCGTGCGGTCGACGTTCGTGATGGGGAGGTCGACCGACACCGGCGTGGCGTCCGCCAGGGCGGGCGCGCACTCGTCGAGGAACGCATGGTCGAGCGCCTTCTCGAGCCCGTGGTCCTGCAGGCGGGTCTGGCGGCGCCCCACGGCCTCGGGGACGTCGGGTTGGGCCAGGACGCTGGAGAGGTCGAGACCGGCGGCCTTCCAGTGGGTCACCGCCGACTCGGTGTCGAGCAGGTCGGACCGGCCGATCGCTTCGTCCAGCGAGCGCAGCCCGAGCGCAGCGAGGTGCTCGCGCACCTCTTCTGCGATGTACTCGAAGTAGGTCTCCACGAATTCGGGCTTGCCGCTGTACTTGGCCCGCAGCACAGGGTTCTGGGTGGCGATCCCGACCGGGCAGGTGTCGAGATGGCACACGCGCATCATGATGCAGCCCGACACCACGAGCGGTGCGGTGGCGAACCCGTACTCCTCGGCGCCGAGCAGCGCGCCGATCACCACGTCGCGCCCCGTCTTCAACTGCCCGTCGACCTGCACCACGATCCGGTCCCGCAACCCGTTGACAAGCAGTGTCTGCTGGGTCTCGGCCAGCCCGATCTCCCAGGGGATGCCGGCGTGCTTGAGGGAGGTCATGGGTGCTGCTCCCGTGCCGCCGTCGTGGCCCGAGATCAGCACGACGTCGGAGTGGGCCTTGGCCACCCCGGCGGCCACCGTGCCCACCCCCACCTCGGCCACCAGCTTCACGTGCACCCGGGCCTGCGCGTTGGACGACTTGAGGTCGTGGATCAGCTGGGCGATGTCCTCAATGGAGTAGATGTCGTGGTGCGGTGGCGGCGAGATCAGCCCCACGCCTGGCGTCGACTTCCGGGTGCGCGCGATCCACGGGTAGATCTTGTTGCCGGGCAGCTGACCGCCTTCCCCCGGCTTGGCGCCCTGGGAGATCTTGATCTGCAGGTCGTCCGCGTTGACCAGGTACTCGCTCGTCACGCCGAAGCGCCCGGACGCAACCTGCTTGATCGCGCTGCGCCGCAGGTCCCCGTTGTCGTCGGGCGTGAAGCGGTCGGCGTCCTCGCCGCCCTCGCCGGTGTTGGAGCGGCCGCCGATCCGGTTCATGGCGATGGCCAGCGTCTCGTGGGCCTCGGCCGAGATGGAGCCGTAGGACATGGCGCCGGTGGAGAAGCGGGCCATGATGGAGGAGATCGGCTCGACCTCCTCGATCGGGACGGGGCCGCCCAGGGCCGGCTTCAGGCGCAGCAGGCCGCGCAGGGTGCCGAGCTTCTCCGACTGGTCGTCGACGGCGGCCGTGTACTCCTTGAAGATCTCGTAGCGCTTCGAGCGCGTCGCGTGCTGGAGCTTGAAGACCGTTTTCGGGTTGAAGAGGTGGAACTCGCCCTCGCGGCGCCACTGGTATTCCCCCCCACCTCGAGCTCGCGATGGGCGCGCTCGGTCGGCCGCGGCTCGTGGGCGTGGCGGTGCCGCGTCGCCACCTCGGCGGCCAGCACGGAGAGCCCGACGCCCCCGATGCGGCTCGCCGTGCCGGTGAAGTACTCGTCGATCACGGCGCCATCGAGTCCGATCGCCTCGAAGACCTGGGCGCCGGTGTAGGAGGCCACGGTCGAGATGCCCATCTTCGACATCACCTTCAGCACGCCCTTGCACGCTGCCTTCATGTAGTTGCGGCGCGCCTGGCGTGGGGAGACACCCTCGAGCAGCCCCTCGGAGATCATGTCGTCGATCGTGTCGAGCGCGAGATACGGGTTGACCGCCGCCGCTCCGTAGCCGATGAGCAGTGCCATGTGGTGCACCTCGCGGGCGTCGCCCGTCTCGACGACCAGCCCGACCTTGGTCCGCGCCTTCTCGCGCACCAGGTGGTGGTGCACGGCTGCGGTGAGCAGCAGCGACGGGATGGGCGCCCAGTCGACCGTCGAGTTGCGGTCCGAGAGGACGATGATGTTGGCGCCCTCCGCGATGGCCTCCGACACGCGGCGCCGCACCTCGTCGATGGCGCGCCGCAGCGCGTCCCCCCGGCGGCGGTGGCCGCGCCGGCCCCACCCGCCTCCCGGATGTCGAAGAGCCCGTCGATGGCGAAGGCCTTGAAGCCGGGCGTCTCCCCGTGCTCGTTGACGTACATGAGCTTGGCCAGGTCGTCGCGGTCGATGACGGGCAGGGGCAGCATGATCTGGCGGCAGGAGCCTTGGCGGGCCTCGAGCAGGTTGGCCTCGGGTCCGATCGTGGCCGAGAGCGACGTGACCAGCTCCTCGCGGATGGCGTCGAGCGGCGGGTTGGTCACCTGGGCGAAGAGCTGGGTGAAGTAGTCGTAGAGAAGCCGGGAGCGGTCGGAGAGGACCGCGATCGACGTGTCCGAACCCATGGAGCCGATCGGCTCGGTGCCCGTACGGGCCATGGGGGCGAGGATCACGCGCAGCTCCTCGTTGGTGTAGCCGAAGAGCCGCTCCTGGGTGACGACACTGCCGTGCTGGGGCGTGAGCATGGTCCGGGCCGGCAGCTCCTCGAGCCGGATCTGGTCGGCGGCCAGCCATTCGGCGTAGGGGTGCTCGGCCGCCAGCTCGGCCTTGATCTCCTCGTCCTCGACCAACCGGCCCTTGGCGGTGTCGACGAGGAACATGCGGCCCGGCTGGAGGCGGCCCTTGCGCACGACGCGCTCGGGGGCGATGTCGAGCACGCCCACCTCACTGGCCAGCACGACCAGCCCGTCGTCGGTGACCCAGTAGCGGGCCGGCCGCAGCCCGTTGCGGTCGAGCACGGCGCCGACGAGGGTGCCGTCGGTGAAGCAGACGGCGGCGGGGCCGTCCCAGGGCTCCATCAGCGACGCGTGGTAGCGGTAGAAGGCGCGCCGGTCGCGGTCCATGGTGGTGTGGTTCTCCCACGCCTCGGGGATCATCATCAGCACCGAGTGCGGCAGTGACCGGCCACCGAGGTGGAGCAGCTCGAGGACCTCGTCGAAACTGGCGGAGTCGCTCGCCCCGGGCGTGCAGATCGGGTAGACGCGCGACAGGTCGCCCTGAATGAGCGATGTCTCGAGCAGCGCCTCGCGGGCCCGCATCCAGTTGCGGTTGCCGGCCAGTGTGTTGATCTCGCCGTTGTGGGCCATGTAGCGGTAGGGGTGGGCCAGCGGCCAGCTCGGGAAGGTGTTGGTCGAGAAGCGCGAGTGCACGAGGGCGAGCCCGGATTCGAAGCGGGGGTCGCGCAGGTCGGGGAAGAACTGGCGCAGCTGCTCGGAGGTCAGCATGCCCTTGTAGACGATCGTGCGGGCCGACAGCGAGGGGAAGTAGAGGCCGTCGACCGCGTGCTCCGCCCGCTTGCGAAGAACGAAGGCGCGGCGCTCCAGGGCCATGGTGTCCAGGCCAGCCGCCGCCGGGGCGACGAAGACCTGCTCGATCCGCGGCATGGCGCCGAGCGCGGTCTTGCCCAGGCCGTCGGGCTCGGTCGGCACGGTACGCCACCCCAGGACCGACAGGCCTTCCCCGGCGGCCGTCTGCTCCACGACGGTGCGCGCCTTCAGCGCATCGTCGGGGTCGGTGGGCAGGAAGGCGAGACCCACGGCATAGGCACCCGCCGCGGGCAGCGAGAACCCCGCCTCCTCGGCCGCCGCGGTCAGGAACCCGTGCGGGACCTGGACCAGGATGCCGGCGCCGTCACCCGTCTCGACCTCGGCCCCCGACGCGCCGCGGTGGGCCAGGCGCTCGAGCACGGTGAGGCCGCGGTCCACGATGTCGTGGTCGGGCCGGCCGTGCAGATCGGCCACCATGCCGACACCACAGGCGTCGTGTTCGTATGCCGGGTCGTAGAGGCCAGTGGCCATCGGCGTCCTTCCGATATGGGAGAAGTGAAGCGGGTACCGGGACGACGTTGGCCCGAAGGTGGAGGAAACAGGATACACGACGGCCCTCGTAGGCTGGGCACCGTGCCGTCGCGCGTGCACATCGTCGGGGGTGGGGTCATCGGGCTGGCCTGCGCGTGGGAATCGTCACGCAACGGTCATGAAGTGACGGTGGTCGCGCCGGCGCCGGGACGTGACGGCGCATCCTGGGTGGCGGCCGGCATGCTCGCCCCTGTCACCGAGGCGCAGTTCGGCGAGTCCGCCCTCACCGCGCTCTTGCTCGAGGGCGCGCGCCAGTGGCCGGGCTTCGCCGCCGCGCTCGAGGATGCCGCCGGGGAGCCCATCGGCTACGACACCGCCGGCACGGTGACGGTCGCGCTCGATGCATCCGACCGCGCCAGCCTCGACGACCTGCTCGCGTACCAGCACTCGCTCGGTCTCGTCGCTCGGCGCCGCAGCGCCAGCGAGTGCCGCGCCCTCGTCCCGGCGCTCAGTCCCACGCTGCGGGGCGGGATCGAGGTGCCGGGCGACCATCAGGTCGACAACCGGGCCCTGCTCGCCGCACTGGTCGCAGCCTGCCGGCAGGCGGGCGTGACATTCGTCGAGGGCACGGTGCGCGCCGTCGAGGCCGGGCCCGAGCTCGTCCTGGCGGACGGTCGCCGCCTCCGCCCGGACCACGCCGTGCTGGCGGCCGGGACCGGCCTGCCCGCCATCACCGGGCTCGAGGGGGCCGGGCTCCCCGAGGTGCGCCCCGTCAAGGGTCATATCCTCCGCCTCCGCCCTCCGCCGGGCCGGCGCGCCGGCGCCGCCCCCCTGCTCGAGCGGACCGTGCGCGGCTTGGTGCGCGGGCACTCCGTCTATGTCGTGCCGCGTCGGGACGGATCCGTCGTCGTGGGCGCCACGGTCGAGGAGCGGGGCGACGGCACGACGGTGCTGGCCGGCGCCGTCCACGAACTGCTCTGTGACGCCCGGGCCGTCGTCCCCGGACTCGACGAGCTCGAGCTGGTGGAGGCCGCCGCGGGGTTGCGGCCGGCCACGCCCGACAACACCCCGCGCATCGGCTGGACCGGCGCGGACGGGGTCATCGTGGCCGCCGGCCACTTCCGCAACGGGATCCTCCTCGCTCCCCTCACCGCCACCGCGGTCACCGACCTGCTCGACTGCCGCCCGGTGACGCCCCTCGTCGAGGCTCTGGCGCCCGCGTGACGACGGTCACCCTCAGCGTGAACGGCGTGCCCCTCCAGGTGCCACTCGGGGCCACGATCGCCGACGTCGTGGCGACCCTGACGGACCAAGAGGATCCGCGCGGCGTGGCCGTCGCCGTCGACCGCTGTGTCGTCCCGCGCTCGGAGTGGACCAGGACGGCCGTCCGGGCCGGGTCCCTGGTCGAGGTGGTGGGCGCCGCCGCCGGCGGCTGACCGTTGTGAGGCGCCGGCGGGTGGTGCCAGAATCTCCCGGTGCCCGCTCCTCCCCGTCCCGGTCCCACCGCGTTCGTGCTCGCCGGCGGCGGGACGAAGGGATCGTTCGAGGTCGGCGTGCTGCAGTACCTCGTCGGGGTGGAGGGGATCGCACCCGACATCGTCACCGCCACATCCGCCGGGGCCATCGCGGCCACCGTGCTGGCCCAGGCGCGCACCCTCGACGAGTTCGCACAACGGGTCGACGAGATCGAGGGCGACGTGCTGGCCTGGACCCAGACCGAGCACGTCTTCGGGCGCCAGGCCTGGCTGGGCGCCCTGGACGGGACCGCGCTCGGCCTCGAGATCCACCGCGAGATCACCGAGGGCACCCGGCCGCCCTTCCCGCTCGGCCCCGCCGGCGTCCTGGCCGGCAACGAGGCGGTCCCCCCGGCCGACGGCGCCGCTCGCCACGACCGCCGCCGGGCCCGGCGCGCCCGACGGCGGCGCCAGCGCCACCTCCTGCGGCTCGTCGCCGGTGCAGGCTTCCGGCTGCCCCGGGTGCGGCGCCAGCTGCGCACGAGCGGCAGCTCCGTCCTGAACCTCGAGCCGCTGGCCGACGCCCTGCGCCACGGCACGGGCGCCGGTGTGCGACCGGTCGACCCGGCACTGGTCCGCCGCCCGGGCCTGCAGCTCCGCCTGGCCGTGACCGCTCTGCGTGCCGGCGTCCTGCGCTTCGTGACCGAGGACGGGACCATCGTCGAGTCGGACGCCCGCACACCCGCGCCGGGAACCGCCGCCGGACCCGTCGACCTGATCGACGGGGCGATCGCCTCGGCCAGCGTGCCCATGGTCTTCCCGCCCCGCCCGATGGCGGACGACGACTACGTCGACGGCGGCGTGATCGACATCATCCCCGTCGGAGCCGCGGCGGCGCTCGGGGCGACTCGGATCTTCGCCGCCGTCGCCGTGCCCCTGACACTCGCCCGCGACGACCGCGACTACGCGGCGGCGCCGGCCGGCTACATCGGGCTGCGCTCCATGGGCATGATCGGCGTGGCCGAACGGCAACTGTCCAACCTCGCCGTGCGCCTGCCCGAGGGCACGGCGCTGACGACGATCGACCCGGTGGTCGACGTGGTGGGCCTCTTCGAGGTGGAGCCCGGGCTGCTGCGCATCAACCGCGACTACGGGTGGCTCCGGGCCGCCGACGTGCTGGCCGAGGGCGACGCCGGCATCCTGGCCGACGTCGCCGAAGGCACCCACGCCATCGCCGAGGCCCGTCGCGAGGCCTGGCGCCTCGAGGAGTCGCTCTGGCCCGCCGACGCGAGGGAGGGGGACGGCGCCGGGACGCTGGCGCTGGTGCGGGAGCAGAAGCAGAAGGTGCGCGCGCTGGTCGACCGGCGCAAGCAGCTCGGCTTCCCGGTCCCCGACGGCTGCGAGTCCTGGTGGAGCGGGTACGAGGTGCACACGGCGCCTCGTCCGGATCTCCTGCCCCCGAGCCCCTCCCCCGAGTCGGCCTGACCCGGCCCCGGGCACCCGCCCCGGAAGTCAGACGCTCGGTCCGCCCAGCCAGCCGCGGCGGCGGAACAAGACGACGAGGAAGACGACGGTGGCGAGCTCGAGCGCGATCCCGAGCACGAAGAAGCTCCAGGTCGGCGTCAGCCACACCCGGACCAGGTAGGAGAAGTTCTGCCCGAAGAACCCGGTGAGGAAGCTGAGCGGCAAGAAGATGGTGGCGATGATGGTGAGCTGCTTCATGACGACGTTCAGCCGGTTCGAGACGGTCGAGAGGTGCGTGTCCATGACGCTGCTCAATAGGTCCCGGTAGCTGTCGACCATGTCCGCCAGGCGGATGAGGTGGTCGTAGAGGTCCCGGAAGTAGCGGGTCGCCTCGTCGGTCATGCCCGGCACGTCGGCGACGCCGGCGTTGATGCTGGCCATCATGTCGCGTTGCGGCGCGATGACCTTGCGCATGTCCATCAACGTGCGCTTCATGTCGAAGAGCTGGCCGAGCTGCGCCTCGGTCGGGGTCTTCAGGATGTCGTCCTCCAGCGCGTCGATCCGGTCGTCGAAATCCGAGAGGTACGGGAAGAAGCCGTCGACCAGCGCGCTCACCGTCAGGTAGACGATGACGATCTGCGGGGAGGCCGCCCCGGTGGCGTGGTGGCGCCCCAGGCGGTCGTGCACCTCGGCGATGACTGGGCAGTCGCCCCGGTGCACCGTGACGACGTAGCGATCCGTCCAGAAGATGTGGACCTCGGCCCGCCCGGTACTTGTCGGGGTCGGCGCCGCGGGCGACCATGTACATGAAGGTGTCGTAGTCGTCGAGGCGTGGCCGCTGCGAGAAGCGCTCGGCCGCCTGCACGGCGAGCGGGTGGAACCCGAAGTGGACGCTCAGCAGCTCGCTGACCGTGCCGTCGGCGGCCTCGTCGTCGAGGTCGAGCCAGAAGAACTCGGTCCCGGCCAGTGCCGAGGTCACGTCCTCCGGCGTCGCCGGCTCGTCGTGGTCCTCGCGGTGCAGGGTCCCCTTCAGCACCCCCCCAGTCTCACGTCGGGGCTGCCGTCGCGGTGGGATGGGCGGAACCCCGGCGCGGGTCACCCGAAGCGGGCAGGGTCGAACTCGTCGGGGAGCGGCGGCTCGCCGGCAGGCGGCGCGACCCCCGCCATGGCGTGCGCCAGGACCCGGGCCGAGTACGGCCCCTGCAACAGGCCGTTGGCCCCGTGCCCGGTGGCCACCCACGCGTTGGCCCATCCCGGCACCCGGCCCACCAGCGCACGGTCGTCGGCCGAGGTGGGCCGCAGCCCGACCCGCGTCTCCACGTAGGACGCCGCCGCGAGCCCCGGCGCCACGAGCAGGCACTCACGGAGCAACTCGTGCAGTCCCGCGGCGGTGACGCTCACCGAGAACCCCGCCCCGGCCTCGAAGGTGCCACCGCAGGCGACCCGGCCGCCGGGCCAGGGGACGAGATAGTGGGTCAGGAGCGGCTGCACGATGGGCCAGGCGCCCGTCTCCGCCTCGACGCCGAGGTGGACGATCTGCCCCTTGGTCGGCCCGACCGGGAGGCCGCAGCCGAGCCATTCACCGGCGGCCGCCGTCCAGGCCCCGCCCGCGACCACCAGCGCCCCGCAGTCGACCGTGCGTCCTCCGTCCACCCGGACCGACCGGACCTGGCGTGCCCCGGACACCCCGTTGACGACGCCGTGCACGGCACCCCGGACGAACGCGACACCCCGGGCCGCGGCGGCCTGCCGCAGCGCGGCGGCCATGCCTCGACCGTCGACGCGGGCGGCGCCCGGAGTGTGCAGGACGCGGTGCACCGGACCCAGGGGCGGGAAGAGTGCCGCGGCGGCGGCCGCCGAAATCTCGGACACCTCGCCCGGCGAGCGGCGGAGCACCAGCTCGGCGAAGGGCCCGAACCAGCCATCCTCGTGGGGGCGCAGGCCGATGGAGAGGATCCCGCAGGTGCCGTAGGCGGCCGGCTCCACGTCCGCTCCGTCCGCCGCGAGCCGCGCCAGGAAGGACGGGTAGTGCGCACCGGCATGGCGCAGGAAGGGCCACAGCGCGAAATCTGTCTCCGTGCTCGTGGCGGGCGAGAGGATCCCCGCCCCGGCATCGGTGGCCCGCCCCGGGTGCGCCGCGTCGACGACGGAGACGCTCACGCCGAGGCACGCCAGCTCGTAGGCGAGCGACAGGCCCACTAGGCCGGCGCCGACGACGGCCACGTCGCAGCGTTCGGCGTTCACGGCCACCGAGTCCACCAGTCCCCTGCCCGCTGTGCCAGTGCTGCGGCACTATGGGCGCCGTGCACATCGTGCGGACGCCCGACGAGCGGTTCACCGACCTGCCGGGGTTCCCCTTCGAGCCGCGGTACGCGACGCTGCCCGACGGCCTGCGCATGCACTTCGTCGACGAGGGTCCACGGGGCGCCGAGACCGTGCTGCTGCTGCACGGGCAGCCGACCTGGTCCTACCTCTACCGCACCGTCGTGGCGCGGCTCGTCGAGCACGGCCTGCGCGCCGTCGCCCCCGACCTCGTGGGCTTCGGACGCTCCGACAAGCCCTTGGCCAGGACGGCGCACACCGTGCACTCGCACGCCGACTGGGTGGCACAGTTCACCGACGCCGTCGGCCTCGCCGACCTGACGCTCGTGGTCCAGGACTGGGGTGGCCCCTTCGGGCTGTCGCTCCTGGCGGCGCGCCCGGGCCTCGTCCGCCGGGTGGTCGCCGCCAACACGGCGCTGCACACCGCGCAGCGCGACCTGGCGGGGCGGCTGGCCTGGCCGTGTCACGAGGGCGCGGACGGCACCGTCACCGTGGCGCAGATCCTCCTCGACTACCAGCGCCTCACCCAGGAGCTGACTCCGTTCCGGCCCAGCCTCTTCGTGCAGGGGGCCACCGAGTCGGAGGTGATGGAGCGCGTCCTGGCGGCGTACGACGCACCGTTCCCCGACGAGGCCTACTGCGCCGGCCCGCGCCAGTTGCCGCTGTTGATGGGGCTCACGCCCGGGAGCGCCTGCGCCCGACTGAACCGGCACACGCTGGAGGCGCTGCGGGCCTTCGAGGGACCGTTCCTCACCGCGTTCTCCGACGGCGACCCGGGCACCGGCGGCTGGGCCGAGGTACTGCAGGAGCACGCGCCCGGCGCCGGCGGGCGCGCCCACGTCACGGTGCGGGGCGCGGGTCACTTCGTCCAGGAGGACCGGGGGGCCGAGCTGGCCGACGCAGTGGCGGCGCTG
>CAWELJ010000002.1:0-707844 GCA_963809825.1 uncultured Acidimicrobiaceae bacterium
ATCGAGTCCCGCGGAGTGGTGTAGTTCGGCGTCGCCGTGATCCTCGGCGCGACCTCAGTCTGTCAGGCAGTGCGCCGACGCGCCTTGGGCGCTTCGACAGCGAGTATCGAGACGTCGGGATGGCGGATCTGGGCCATCGATTCTTCTGAGAGGTAGCGCCGCTCGGCGACGGCCCATTCGTCGTGGGTCTCGACGACCACGGCGGTGACCAGGCGGGCGACGGAGGCGTCGTTGGGGAAGATACCCACCACGTTGGAGCGCCGTTTGATCTCGCCGTTGACGCGCTCGAGGGGGTTGGTGGACCACAGCTTGCGCCAGTGGGCCTGGGGGAAGGCGCTGAAGGCCAAGAGGTCCTCGGCGGCGTCGGCGAGCATGGTGGCGACGTCGGGGAACTGGCCGGCGAGCATGGTGGTGATCTCGTCGAGCTGGGCCCGCACGTGGGCGGCGTCGGGCTGGGCGAAGATCGTGCGGATGGCGGCCGCCACCATTTCGGCGGAGGCTCTCGGCACCTTGGCCAAGACGTTGCGCATGAAGTGGACCCGGCAGCGCTGCCAGGCCGCCCCGATGAAGACGGCCTCGATGGCGGACTTGAGCCCGAGGTGGTGATCGGAGATCACGAGCTCGACACCGCTGAGTCCCCGGGCCCGGAGTCCCTTGAAGAAGGCGGTCCAAAAGGCCCCGTCCTCGCTGTCACCCACCTCGATGCCGAGCACCTCGCGGTCCCCATGGGCGGTGACCCCGGTGGCGACGACGACCGCTCGAGAGACCACCCGGCCGCGGACGCGGCCCTTCACGTAGGTGGCGTCGGCGAAGACGTAGGGGAAGGCGACGTGGCCGAGAGGTCGGGAGCGGAACTCGGCCAGCTCCTTGTCGAGGCCGGCACAGATGCGGCTCACCTCGGACTTGGAGATCCCAGACGCAGCACCCAGGGCCTTGACCAGGTCGTCGACCTTCCTCGTCGAGACCCCGTGCACATAGGCCTCCATGACCACGGCATAGAGAGCCCGATCGATGCGCCGCCGCCGCTCGAGGAGGCTCGGGAAGAAGGTGCCCTCGCGGAGCTTGGGGATGGCCAGCTCGACGTCGCCCGCGGGCGTGGTCAGCAGGCGAGGCCGGTGCCCGTTGCGCTGCGCGAGCCGGTCCTCAGAGCGCTCGTAGCGCCCGGCGCCGATCACGGCGCTCGCCTCGGCCTCGATCAACTGCTGGAGGATCCATTCGAGGCTGGTGCGGATCCGCTCGTCGAATTCACCCGCTTTGAGCGCGCCAAGCAGCTCGGACAGGTCAGACTCGGTAAGGGCCATCGGTGTTCTCCTCTCGGTGTTCTTGCCGGAACACGTCGAGGATCACGCCGGTGGCCCCTATAAGTGGTGGACCCTTACCGATTTACACCACTACTGGGGACGTCCCCGTTCTCCCGGTTGGTCAAGGGTCGCTGCGGGACTCCGCGTTGCTCCGTGTCCTCGCTAAGCCTTCGGCTTCCCCTTGACCAACCTCGCAGTCCAAGAGTGGGCTCGAGCAGCGAATTTGGAACTCGTTCTGATTCCTGGAGGGCACGCGGAGGGCACGAAATCTGGGCCTCAAACCCGACTGCCAGTCGAAACAGCCTCTGAGCTGGTGCTTCCCAGTGGTCGGGACCGGCGTCGATCCGGTGACCTCACGCTTTTCAGGCGCGCGCTCTACCAACTGAGCTACCCGACCGGGTACCCAAGCTTGACCGGCACAGGCGGGTCGGTGCTTGGTGGCGGACCTGACGGGATTTGAACCCGCGACCTCCGCCTTGACAGGGCGGCGTGCACTCCGAGCTGCACCACAGGTCCGTGGTGGCGATTCCGCGTGCTCCCCGGGCGGGGGTAAGCCTCCCGTTGAGCAGCCCTTCACTGTAGCCGTTCTGGGGTTTCGCCCCACCCCGGGCCAGGAGGCCCGGCGGGCTACGGAGTGGCGGCGCGCAGGGTCTGGACCCCCGCCTCGAAGGTCGCCAGCTTGGACGGATCGAGCGCCGCGGCCAGCCCCGACGCGCACAGCTGGTTGGTCATTTCTTCGGCCTCGTCATGCTTCGTCTTGATGGCGGTGCAGTCAGGGAAGGGCTCGGCCCAGCCGAAGAATTTGGCTTGGCCCTGACCCTCGTTCGTCAGGATCGCCTCGAGCGGGGAGAGCCCGACGGCGGTGGTGGCGACCAGATGGAGTCCCCCACGCCATTCGCGCAGTATCTGCATCAGCTGTGCCGCCCGTCCGGCTGAGGTCTCGCAACGGGCCGCGTCCCGCCACCCTACGAAGAGAGGGATGGCGGAGCCTTCGAGCCCATCGACCATCTCCTCGGTGACCGCGACGATGCCGTCGAGACCCTCCACGCCGGCGTAGTGCTTGCGACCCCATTTCGAGTGGGCCTCGGCCATCCGGGCCGCCGCCTCCTTGGGTGGCGCTACGCCGATGCCCTCGTTGTACATCGCCGTCACCGCGTCCGGCTGGAACCAGCCGAGGGCGGAAGTCACGACGTCGGCGCCGACGTCACCGAGCATGCCGCCCCGTCCGGCGAAGTAGAAGGAGAAGGGGTTCGACCATCCCCACTCGGCCGCCCACCCCATGACGTCGGGGCTCAGGTAGATGGCGGTGCCGATGTCATGAATCGGGTCGTAGGTTGCCTTCACGACGGCAAGCGCGGCCGTGTTGTCGGTGGTCATGGGGCCTCCTTGTAATGTCCGGATCAGAGGGGGGTGCTGCTCGTGGTGGTCACGCGCAGCACACGCCGTATTCCCGGGATCGTGCCGACGGCGGCCTCCATCAGGCGGCCCATGTCGGTCACGACGCCGTCGAGGTGCGCGAAGCGATCGTCGAGCAGGCCCACGATCGCACCGAGCTCGGGACTCAGCTCCTGGAGGGAGCGGGTGGCCTTGGGGAGCTCGTTCGCCAGCTCCGTGGCCACCATGCTCAGACCTTCGGCCAGGCTGCGGAGGACGGACGCGGACTCCGACAGCGAGGGGAGCGATGCGTCCAAAGTGGCCACCGTGGTCTCGAGCCCCGAGACGGCAGTGGAGATCCCGAGCGCGGCGAGGTCGATGCCGCTGCCCGCCCGGTTGACCCCGCCGTCGATCCGTTCGAGCAGCGGCATGAGCCGGTCCAACTTCTCCGACAGGTCGCTGACGGCATCGAGCGCCCGCAACGTCGAGGCCGGCAGGCGGAGCAACGTCTCCGGGAGGTCGACCACGGTCTCGAACAGCGACGGATTGTCCACGTCCTGATCATGGGCCGAATGGCGTCGAGTGTCCAGTACACGCAGTCCTTCCCCACGTCATCAGGTGGGCCTGAGCTCGCCCTCGATCGCCGATCGCAGTTCCTCGAGGACGCGCTGGCGCACCCGGAGCTTGGTGGCGGCATGCGCGGCGCGGTCCACCCCCGCGAGCTCTGCGGCGGCTGACAGCGCGACCGCATCGAGCTCGTCGGGAGCCACCACGGCGTCGAGGAGACCGGCCTCCCGCGCTCCGGAGGGATCGAACATGGAGCCGGTCACCGTCGCGTGGTCGAAGTGGGACGGCGTGAGGCGGTGCCGGGCGAGAACGATGGCGAACCACGGCAGCGTCAGTCCGATCCGGACCTCGTTCAGCCCCAGCTTGAAGGGCCCGTCGGCTCCGATCCGCGTGTCGGCCGCCATGAGGAGGAAGGCGCCGGCGGGGAACGCGTGCCCGGAGCAGGCGACCGTGACCGGAGCCGGGAACGTGAGGATGCGCTCGGCCAGGGTGGCCCCGAGCGTCAGCATGAGGAGGGCGTCCTCCTGCACGCCGCTGTTGAAGACCCCGAGGTCGAAACCGGCCGAGAAGTAGCGGGGCCGGCCTCTGAGCAGGACCACCGTCCCGTCACGTTCGGCCTGGTCGAAACGCTCGTGGAGCTCTCGCAGCATCGGGATGGAGAAGACGTTGACCTTGCCGTCGTCCATGGTCAGGGTGCTGACGAGGTCGGTGCGGTCGTAGGTGACGAGCTCGGTCATGGCGTCCCTCCGTGTCGGGTCCGGCGGTGGTTATGATAGAACGATGTTTCGAAACACTGTTTCAAACATCGGGCTCCCCCGTCAAGCCTGCCGTCCACCGCTGCGTCGGGCCAGCTGAGTGCCCCGCACCAAGCAGCGCACCCCCGAACTCCGCGACAAGGTCCTGGCCGTCGCCGTGGACCTGCTGGCCGAAGAGGGAGCAGCCGGCCTGACGGCGCGTTCGCTCGCCGCCCGGGCCGACACGTCGGCGCCGGCGCTCTACGAGCTCTTCGGCGACAAGTCCGGCATCGTGCGGGAGCTGTACTTCGAGGGCTTCCGGCGCCTGTTCTCCGAGCTGTCGGCACTGGCCGAGACGGAGGACCCGATGGCGGACCTGTGGGCGCTCGCGACCGCGTACCGGCGCTTCCTCCGTGCCAACCGGGAGTTGGCCGAGGTGATGTTCTCCCGGCCGTTCACCGACTTCTCGCCCGGGGAGGAGGAGCTCGGGGCCACCGGCTCGGTGCGGATCCTCATCGTCGGCCGGGTGCGTCGGTGCATCGAGGCGGGGCGCCTCCGCGGCGACGAGACCGATGTCGCGCACGTGTTCGTCGCGCTGGTCCAGGGGATGGCGTTCGCCGAGAGTGCGGGCCGGCTCGGGACCTCCACCGAGTCGGTGGAGCGGCGCTGGCGCCTCGCCGTCGGCACCCTTTTCAACGGGTTCGGGGCCCAGCGCGCCTGACCGCCGCCGCCCGCCCGCAGACGCCGCCGCGCCGACGCCGGGGTTCCTAACGCCGGAGCCTGGAGGCGCCCCGCGTGAGCACCGTCTGGTAGAGGCCGGCCGGCAGCCGGGACACGAGATCGATGAGCTTGGCGTCGGGGCCGATCAGGGCCCGCCGCCGGTCCCGCTGGACCGCCGTGAGGATCTGGCGTGCCGCCTTCTCGGGGCTCGTGATGAAGGCGCGCTCGAAGTCCGCCACGGCCGAATCCGCGTCGCCGGTGATCGCCGCCACGCTGGGATCCATCCGGGCGTTGCGCGCGATGTTGGTCTTGATCCCGCCCGGATGGATGGTCGTCACCGACACCGGGGCCCCCTCGATCTCGAGCTCCATCCGCAGCGTGTCGCTGAAGCCGCGCACGGCGAACTTGGCTGCGTTGTAGGCCGACTGCGACGGGACGCTGATCAGGCCGAACACGCTGGAGAGGTTGACGATGTGGCCCTCACCGGAGGCCTTGAGGTGGGGCAGGAACGCCTTGGTCCCGTAGACCACGCCCCAGAAGTTGATGTTCATGAGCCATTCGAAGTCCTCGTAGTCCATGGACTCGACCGTCGCGCCCAGGGCGACCCCGGCGTTGTTGATGATGAGGTTGACCGTGCCGTGGTCGGCCACCACCTGCTCGGCCCAGGCATAGACGGCGTCCCGATCGGCCACGTCGAGGTGCTGGGAGGTGATCCTGTTCCCGTAGCGCCCGCACTGCGCCACCGACTCCGCCAAGCCCGGCATCGTCGATGTCGGACAGGGCGACGTGCGCGCCACGGCGCGCCAGCTCGACGGCGAGGGCGCGCCCGATGCCCGAGCCCGCTCCGGTGATCGCCGCCACGCGGTCGTCGAAGTCGCGCATGTCGTGCGCCTCAGGACGCCAGTGCGGCGACGGGCTCGGAGACGGGCCCGGAGAACTCCATGCACGCGTCCTCGACGTCGCTCATCTTGAGCGCCCGGTAGTCGCGCAGGTAGCTCTGGTGGACCTTCCATGGCGGTCGCGAGCCCTGCTTCGGCAGCAGATGGGCCGAACGCTGGATGTACCCCGACGTGAGCCCCAGGACCGGCCCCGATGCGATGGACGCGTCGCGGTTGCGCGCCACGCAGGCGGTCTGGCCCCGCGCGTGCATGTGGTTCAGGAGGCGGCACACGTAGTCGCAGGTGAGATCGCACTTGAGCGTCCACGAGGCGTTGGTGTAGCCGAGCGCCACCGCCAGGTTGGGGACGCCCTCGAGCATCATCCCCTTGTAGGTGAGTCGGGAGGCCGGGTCGACCGTCTCCCCGTCCACGCTGAGCGCGATGCCGCCGAGGAACAGCAACTCGAGGCCGGTGGCCGTGACGATGATGTCCGCCTCGAGGTGATCGCCCGAGGTCAGCAGGAGCCCCGTCTCGGTGAAGCGTTCGATGTGGTCGGTGACCACCGAGGACGTCCCCGCGCAGATGGACTTGAAGAGGTCCCCGTTGGGCACCGCGCAGAAGCGCTGGTCCCACGGGTTGTACTGCGGCGTGAAGTGGGTGCCGATGTCGTAGCCGGGGGGAAGCTGGCGCTCCAGGCCCTTCAGCAGCAGGCGCTTGACGAGCTGCGGGTACCGGCGGCTGACCTGGTAGAAGGCCTGCGTCGTGAGGGCGTGGAACCACTTGGCGGCCACACCGGCCTGCTTCGCCGGCAGGAGCTTGCGCAGCAGGGCGACCACGGGGCTCTTCTCGGGCAGCGAGGCGATGTAGGTCGGCGACCGCTGCAGCATGGTCACGTGGGCGGCCGAGCGGGCCAGCGCGGGCACGAGGGTGACGGCGGTGGCCCCGCTGCCGATGACCACGATCCGCTTCCCCGCCACGTCGATGTCGTCGGGCCACGCCTGCGGGTGGACGATGGTGCCCGCATAGTCCGCCATGCCCTCGAAGGCGGGCCGGTAGCCGTGGTCGTAGCGGTAGTAGCCGCTGCAGGAGAAGAGGAACCCGGCGGTGAGGTGGACCGTCTCGCCAGTGTCGGCCCGCTCCGCGGTGACGTGCCAGCGCGATTCGGGCGTCGACCAGTCGGCCGCGGTGATGCGGTGGCCGAAGCGGATGTGGGCGTCGACCCCGGTCTCGGCGGCGGTGTCCTTGATGTACTGCAGGATGGAGTCACCGTCCGCGATCGACTTCTCGCCGTCCCAGGGCCGGAACGAGTAGCCGAGCGTGTGCATGTCGGAGTCGGAGCGGATGCCCGGGTACCGGAAGAGGTCCCAGGTGCCACCGATGGTGTCGCGGGCCTCGAAGATGGCGTAGCTCGCCCAGGGGCACTCGGTCTGGAGGTAGTGGCCCGCCCCGATGCCCGAGAGGCCGGCACCCACCACCAGCACGTCGACGTGCGGGCGTGGTTGTGGGTGCGGCTGTGCGTGTCATCAGGCTGCAGCTCCGATCAGCTTGTCGTTCAGGGCGCCGTGCTCCCCGAACAGCTCCTCCCTCCAGGTTTCCACCAATTCGGTCGTGTCGCTGTCGTCGGGGTGGAAGTCGGGCCGGTTGTAGTCCTTGAGCTGTGCCCACACGGCGGGGTCCGCGATGGGCGAGTGCCTGACCCGCTGCCAGCTGCGGCGCAGGTTGCCCCGGCGGTAGGTGGCCCGGTCGCCGAGGAGCGAGACGAGGACCGCCAGCCCCATGCCCACCACGAACCCGTAGCGGAAGAAGTTCATCGTCCACACCCGCAGGCGCTCTCCGCCGCCGACCGCCCGGTAGACGTCGAAGGCCACCGCCTTGTGCTCGGACTCCTCCAGCGCGTGCCAGACGAAGAGGTCGCGGACCGCGTCGGCGCCCATGAGGGTGCGGATGTCCTCGTTGGTCAGGACCAGCTCGGCGAGCGTGGCGGTGAAGTGCTCGAGCGCCGCCGTGGCGGCCAGGTTGGCCTTGGCCGGCGCGATCCGTTCGCGCACCCGCAGCCCGACGCGGGTCAGCTTCTCGTAGTTCTTGGTGGGGTAGCCCAGCTCCGCCAGCCGGTCGTTGAGGACCCGGTGCTCGCGGCCGTGGACCGCCTCCTGCCCGATGAACCCGGCGACCTGGCGCTTGAGGGCCGGGTCGGTGACCCGGTCCCGGAAGTGGCGGACCGAGCGCACGAAGTAGTCCTCACCGTCGGGGAACACCGAGGACAGGGCCGCGATGATGTGGCCCGCGATCAGGTCGCCGTCCCCGGCGAAGTGGCGCGGCAGGCCGCGCATCGACTCCTCGAAGGTCATCCGCCGTGTCGGCACCTTCCGTTCGGGGTCGCTGGTCTGGGTGACCGTGGACGCCTGGGTCATGTCTGTTCGCCTCCCGCTCGGCTGACGGGAGCCATGGTAGAATATCTGAGAGAAATACTCAAATCCTCTATTCCGTGGGGTGGTGGAGCGTGGAGCCGGAAGCCGAGCAGGCACTGGAGACCAAGGGGGCGCAGACCCGCCGGGCCATCCTCGAGGCCGCCATCGACCGCTTCGGCCGGGACGGGTTCCGCGCCACCTCGGTGGCCGACATCGCCCGGGACGCCTCGGTCGGCGGCACGGTCGCCTACGCCTACTTCCCCAACAAGGAGGCGCTGTTCCTCGCCGCCGTGGACGAGGACGCCGCCGGGGTGATCCAGGAGGGGCTGGCCTCCGTGCTCGAGGTGCCCGACATCCGGCGCTGGCACGACTCGCTCATCTTCACCCTGGTCGGAGCGGTGGGCCGCCACCCGTTGGCCCGCCGGCTCCTGGCCGGCCTCGAGCCCGAGGTCACCGTCCGGGTGCTGGACATCCCCGCCCTCACCGAGCTGCGCAAGGCGTGCACCGAGCTGCTGCGCACGGGTCAGGCGGAGGGGACGGTGCGCCCCGACATCGACCCGGCCGCCGTCGCCAACGGCATCGTCGCCCTCATGCTGTCCGTGCTCATGTCGGTGACCCAGCTGGGGAACGAGGCCGCCGTGGCCTACGCGCAGGACGTCGCCGCCGTCTTCGAGGCCGCGTTGACCGCTCCCGCCGGCACCCCCGGGGCGTCAGCCTCCGGCTGACCCGCCTCGTCGCCCCGCCGGACCCGTCGCCCGAGGTCGGGACCGGACCGACCCGGGCCGATTCATGACCCTGACGTTAACGTTAAACTTCTGGGCATGCGGACCACCACGCTGCCGAACGGGAACGGCCGCGGGCCGATCCTGCCCGCGCCGGGGCCGTCGGGCTACCGGTGGGTGGCCCTGGCGACGGTGACGCTGGGCACGCTGATGGTCTTCATCAACCAGTCCATCGTGCTCATCTCGCTGCCCGACATCTTCCGCGGCATCGACCTCGACCCGCTCACGCCGGGCAACACCGGCTACATGCTCTGGATGCTGATGGGCTTCATGGTCGTCCTGGCCGTCCTGGTCGTCACGCTCGGCCGGGTGGGCGACATGTTCGGCCGGGTCAAGATCTTCAACCTCGGCTTCGCCGTGTTCACCGCCTTCTCGGTGCTGCTGGCGGTGACCTGGCTCACCGGGACCGCCGGCGCCATCTGGCTGATCGTCATGCGGGTGGGCCAGGGCGTCGGCGGTGCGATGCTCTTCGCCAATTCCTCGGCCATCATCACCGACGCCTTCCCGGCCGACCAGCGCGGC
The DNA here is from genome assembly GCA_963809825.1 of uncultured Acidimicrobiaceae bacterium. GTDB lineage: Bacteria > Actinomycetota > Acidimicrobiia > Acidimicrobiales > RAAP-2 > Bog-473. The sequence continues at coordinate 9,287 of CAWELJ010000002.1, forward strand.
CTCGGCCTCGGCATCAACAACGTCGCCGCGATCGCCGGCTCCTTCGTCGGGCTCGTCCTCGGCGGCCTGCTCGCCCCCGTCGAGTGGCACCTCGTCTTCCTCATCTCGGTGCCCTTCGGCGTCCTCGGCACGGCCTTCGCCTACGTGAAGCTCGAGGATCTCGGGGTGCGGACGCCGGCGAAGATCGACTGGGTGGGCAACATCACCTTCGCCGTCGGCCTGATCCTCATCCTGGTCGGCATCACCTACGGCCTGCTGCCGTACGGGGGGCACACCATGGGGTGGACGAGCCCCGTCGTGATGGCCGAGATCTTCGGCGGCCTGGCGATGCTGGTGGCCTTCGGGTTCATCGAGACCAGGGTGCCCCAGCCGATGTTCCACCTGTCGCTGTTCAAGATCCGCGCCTTCACAGCGGGCAACGTCGCCAGCTTCCTGGCGTCGCTGAGCCGGGGCGGGCTCATGTTCATGCTCATCATCTGGCTGCAGGGGATCTGGCTCCCGCTGCACGGCTACAGCTTCGCCCAGACGCCGCTGTGGGCCGGCATCTACATGATCCCGCTGACCGTCGGCTTCCTCGCCGCCGGCCCGGTCAGCGGCGTGCTGGCCGACCGCTACGGCGCCCGGCCCTTCGCCACGGGGGGGCTGGTGCTCGTGGCGCTGACCTTCGTCGCCCTGGTCATGCTGCCGGTCAACTTCTCCTACGGCGGCTTCGCCGCGCTCATCTTCTTGAACTCGGTCGGCATGGGCATGTTCATCGCGCCGAACCAGACCGGCATCATGAACAGCCTCCCGGCCGACCAGCGCGGTGCGGGCGCCGGCATGGCGGGGACCTTCAACGCCTCGGCCCAGGTGCTCTCCATCGGCATCTTCTTCACCCTGATGATCCTCGGGCTGGCCGCGACGCTGCCGGGCGCGCTGTACCACGGCCTCACCGCGCAGGGGGTCAGCCCGGCCGTGGCGACGAGGGTGTCGCACCTGCCACCGGTCGGCAGCCTCTTCGCCGCCTTCCTCGGGTACAACCCGATGCAGGTGCTCCTGGGCCACGCGGAGCTGGCGCACCTGCCCCCCGCCACGGCCGCCTACCTGACCAGCCGGCAGTTCTTCCCCCACCTCATCTCGTCGGCCTTCTCCAAGGGACTGACCGAGGCGTTCTCGTTCGCCGCCGCCGTCTGCCTGCTGGGCGCCGTCGCATCCCTCCTGCGCGGTGGCAAGTACCACCACGGGGACGAAGTGGTCGGGGTGACGGCGGACGCGGGCGACGAGTGGGTGCCGGCCCAGGTGGCGGTGGCCGAGACCGAGCCGTTGCTGGTGGACTGAGATGGCCGTGTCCACCCCGCGTCAGGCGTCCGCAGCGCCCGCCGGTGACGAGGTCGCCGAGGCGGGCATCCGCATCAGCGACGCCGCCACCCGGGCCGGCGTGTCGGCACGGACGCTGCGCTACTACGAGGAGCTCGGCCTGATCACGCCGTCCCTCTACACCGCCGGGGGTGAACGCCGCTACACCGCCGACGACCTGGCCCACCTGCAGCGCATCCTCGAGCTGCGCGAGGTCCTCGGCATGAACCTGGACGAGATCCGCGAGTTCCTGTCCCTCGAGACGAGACTCGACGAGCTGCGGGCCACCTACCGGGCCACCAAGGGCGCCACGAGCAAGAAGGCGCGGGCGGAGCAGAAGGCGACGCTGCAGGAGGCGCTCGTGCTCAACGAATCCCTGGCCCAGCAGATCAGCGCCAAGCTCGTCCGCATGGACGGCTTCCGGGCCAGGCTCGTCGGCGACGCCGAGCGCTGCCGCCAGCTGCTGTCCGAGCTCGAGTGACCGGCCGGGCGACTCGATAGAGTCGCCGACCGGTGACCGCCGACGGAAGGGCCGAGGCGAACGACGCATTGGTGCGCGACTTCATGGCCGCCTGGGAGCGCCGTGACACCGCCTTCATCCTCGACTGCCTGACCGAGGACGCCGTGTACCACGCCATGCCGCTGGCGCCGATCGTGGGGAAGGGCGCGCTCGCGGCCTGGGTCGAGAAGTTCGAGGCCGTGCCGCCCGGGCGACTCGAGGTGCGCCACCAGGTGGCGTCGGGTGACATGGTGATGAATGAGCGGTCCGACTCCATCACCCTCAACGGGAAACCGGTCACGCTGCCGATCTGCGCCGTCTTCGAAGTGGAGGGGGGCCGGATTCGGGCCTGGCGGGAGTACTTCGACCTCGCGCCGGCGAAGGCCGCGTACGAGTCCTGAGGCAGCGGCACTGCGCCGACCGGGCCAGGCCCGCGGGTCACCGGTGTCTACGCTTGGGCCCATGGCCTGCGACGAGGACCTGACCGACCGGATCAGGGTCCTGGTCGCCTAGGAGCGCGGGCGAGCGAGAGGAAGATGTTCGGCGGCCAGGCGTTCCTCGTCGGCGGCCACATGGCCGTCGCCGCCAGCGGCCAGGGCGGCATCCTCGTCCGTGTCGACCCGGACCAGTCCGACCAGCTCGTCGCGACGACGAAGGCGTCGGTCGCCGTCATGCGCGGCAGACCGATGTCCGGCTGGCTGCGGGTCGCGTCCGCCGACGTGCGGACGCGACCGCAACTGGCGAAATGGGTGACGCTCGGCACCACCTTCGCCCGGTCGCTGCCGGCCAAGCGGTGAGGCGGACCACCGGTCGGTTGCCCCGGTCCGACCGGCTCGCGGGTCCACCATGCCCTCGTGAGGAAGCGGTGGCTCTCGCCGCGGGCACTGCTGCTCCACGTGGAGCTGCTCGTCGTGGTGGCTGCCTGCGCGGCGGCCACCTGGTGGCAGGCGAGCCGGGCGCTGGGCGGGAACGGGCTCAGCTGGTTCTACACCTTCGAGTGGCCGGTCTTCGCGGGGATCGCCGTCGCGGCGTGGTGGCACCTGATCCACGAAGATCCCGAGGCGCGGGCGGCCCGCAGGCGCGTGCGTGAGGCGGTCGACCCGGCCCGACGGCAGGCCGAATGGTGAGCCCCGGGACGCCCGGCTGCCACCGGGGGCGGGCCGGAACGGGCACCGATCGTCGGGGCGCAACGGTGGCGCGACCGGGTGGCGGAGACCTGCTGGCTAGCCTGACCGCGATGGATTCGGAGGGTTCGAGTCGATTCGGCGGGAGGGCCGTGGCCATGACCGTGTCGGAGGTCGTCGACGACCGGGGCACGGCCAGCGGTGGGGACCGGGTCTTCAAGTGGGTCGCCGCCATCGCCGGTGCCTGCCTGGTCGGTTTCGTCGTGTTCGTGGTCGTGCGGGGTCCCTCGCACCCCACCAGCGGCGGCACCGCCGCCCTGAAGGCCGCCGCGCCCTCGTCGCTCGAGGCGGGGAAGACCGCCCCCGGGTTCTCGCTCCCCCCGCTCAGCGGCGGACACCCGGTGACGCTGGCCGCCTACCGGGGAACCCCCGTCATCGTGAATTTCTTTGCTTCCTGGTGCCCCGATTGCCGGGCGGAGCTCGCAGCCGTGGCCTCGGTGGCCCGGAGCGCCGGCGGCCGGGTGGCGGTCATCGGGGTGGACTCCAACGAGAGCTCCGACGCCGCCGCGGCACGGCTCCTCACCGCTGTCCACGCCACATACCCGGTGGCCGTCGACGCCGAGGCCAAGGTGGCGACCCGGTATCTCGTGAGCGCCCTCCCGGTCACCTACTTCCTCGACGCGCGGGGCCGGGTGGTGGGCGTCGCCTTCGGGACACAGACCACGACCTCCTTGCAGCGATGGGTCGCCCGTCTGGAGAGGCACGGGTGAGCAGCCCTCTCGGGATGACCGAAGGGGAGAGCCGGCCTCCCCACGCCCGGACCGGTGGCGGGGATGCGGCGCAGGAGCCCCTCACCCCGGCCGACCGCGCCTCGGCGCTCGCCCAGGGGTCGCCGGCGATCCCGCCGAACTTCGTGTTCTGGGTGCTCGGCGTGATCCTCGTGCTGAGCGTCGGTGGCCTCGTCGGCGAGCACGTGTTCTCTTTCGCCGGGCTCAACCCGACCCCGACGAGCACGCCGACGACGGCGGCCCAGGCCGCACCAGCGGCGCCCCCCGGCGCCCCCGTCCCCGCGACGGACCACTCGCTGAGCGCCCCCTTGGCGGCCTTCATGGGCGTGAGTGCGCCCAGCCCCCGGGCGGCGCCGCCCTTCACGCTGACCGATCAGGCGGGTCTGCCCTGGTCCGTGCCCGCTGAACCTCCGCGGGTGGTGGTCCTCACCTTCTTCGATGCTCCCTGCAACGACATCTGTCCCGTCCTCGCGTCGGAGATCGAGCAGGCGGACGCGGACCTCGGGCCGCTGGCTGCCCGGGTCGAGTTCCTGACCGTGAACACGGATCCGACCGCCCTGGCCCAGTCGTCCGACGCGCCCGTGCTCCAGCGTACCGGCCTGGGTGCCCTGTCCAACTGGCGCATGCTCACCGGACCGCTGGCCTCGCTCGACGCCGTCTGGAAGGCCTACGGTGTCTCCATCTCGGCGGACAAGAAGACGGGCCTTGAGGTGCACAACGACGTCATGGACTTCATCGACGCCAAGGGCGACCTGCGCTTCCGGGCGACACCCTTCGCCGACGAGAGCGCCACCGGAACGTTCAGCCTCTCGCCTGCCGCGATCACCCGTTGGGGCCGCGGCATGGCCACCTACACGGAACGGCTCGTCGGGCCGTGACGGAGCCGATGACCGCACCCGTGGCTCCCGCCTCCCCCGGGAGCTCCCGGCCCCCGCTCTGGCAGCGCCGCCGCACGATGGTCATTGCCCTGGTGATCGTGGCGGTCGTGCTCGTCACGGTGCTCACCGACTTGCCGGTGCCCACCTCGCGGGCGAGCGACGTCGCGGCCGAGCGCAGCGTGATGAGCGAGGTGAACACCGACCTGGGGCCCTGTGCGCTGGCCGTCCACCAGGCGGTCGGGATCTGGAACCTCCAGGCTGCCCACCAGCTCACCCCGGCCGACCGGGCCCCCACCCCGGGCTTGCTGAGCGACGACCAGGTGGCCTGCTCCTTGACGAACGACGGCGTCTACGACCTGTCCGGCATCCAGGTCCCGGGAACCCCGGCCGGGAAGCACCTCGGTGACATGGTGGCCACGACCTTGCTGTGGACCACCTCGGACGCCCTGCGGGCCATCGAGGACGTGCAGGGTCTGATGAACCATCCGAAGAGCACCGTGTTGCTGCACGATCTCGCCAAGGAGGAGGCATCGCTCGCAGCGGACCGGCGCACCGCCCAGACGCAGGAACACGGCGCCGAGCGTTCCCTCAAGACGCAGCTCCAGCCGGTCGACCTCCCGGTCGTGGCCACGTCGACCGGCACCGGCTGAGCGGGCGCCCGACCGGCGTCATGCCGACGGTGCGTCCTCGCCGGCTCCGCTGAGCGGAGTGCCACGACGACGCTCCGCCCGGATCAGCGCCATCAGCTCGGTGTCGGGGTCGTCCTCCGTCTTTAGCCACATGAGCGCGTTCCAGAAGACGACCGGGACGAACGCCACGGCCGCCACGAACCACGACACCGCGGCTGCGATCTCCTGGTCCCCGGCCGCGCTCAACCCCCCCGGGACGTGGGTAAAATTCGGATAGAAGGCGTGGTTGGACAAGCCGACGATGTAGGCGAGGATCCAGAACACCCACATGGCGATGGCGGCGAGGAGGGCGCGCCGGAGGTGACCGGACCGAGGCGCCAACGGTGGCGACCGCACGAGCTCGAGCCAGAGGCCCACGCCGAAGACGAGGAGCGTGACCGCCTCGAGCAGGACGGGCCAACCGTGCCGCGCCACCACCCCGACCGCACCGGGCGAGTGCCACGCCACGACGACGGCGAGGTCGAGGGCGATGAAGCCCAGCGAGCGGGGCAGTTCACGATGGCGACGTCTCCGCTCGGCGACCCCGTCCAGGAACCGCCCAGGGGTGCCGGTGGAGGTGAGGGTGGTGCCGACCGAGAGGTGGAGGCTCCGCCAGGGGGCGCCGACGGTGACCAGGGCAGGGACGACGATGGCGAGAAGCGCGAACTGCAGGGCGGCGGCGTAGTCAGAATCGCGGGCCGCCGTGAAGAGCGGCGGGACGAGCGCGACGAGCGCGACGAGCCCGGCGGAAGCGAGGCACCAGGGGCGCCAGGAGTCGGCACGATCGGGGGGCCGCCCCGCGGCCCCCCGATCATTCACCGCATCGGTCGGCGCTGGAAGAATCCCCACAGGAGCACGACGAATAGCGTCCCGAGGGGAATGGCCAACGTCAGTGCCTGGGTGGCTGCTGCATCCGATGCAAGGATCACGGTCTCGTCCTCCAAGTCTCAGATCACGTAGAACAGCAACCAGAAGAAGGTGGCGACCACTGCGATGAAACCCCAGAAATAGTTGCAACCGTTGAGGTTGGCCCGGAACAGCCGGGCAACGGGAAGCGTCGAATTCGGTGCACCGCCGTCCTGCACCATGGCTCGCCGCAAGCGGATCTCCCGGGCGAGGATGGTCTCGATCCAGTAGGTGCCGCTGAGCACCACGGCGATGTTCATGACGGCCCAGCCGATGAAGCAGGAGGCGTACCCGCTCGAGCCGGGGAAGAACGGGAGGTCGGTCAGCTGCCAGATCTGCAGGCCGATGACGATGAGCCCGCCCAGGACGGCCGTCCACCCTGCGACCTGCCAGTCCAGGGTCTCGTTGTTGCGAAAGCGGCGCTCGCCGAACTGGATGAGCAGCGCGGCGGCAACGGTCAGGGTGAAGATGGCCGCACCGGCCGCAGTCGGTGCGGTGATGCCCCTCGGTCGCCACAGGTCCTGGTTGTTGGCCGAGCGCAGGTAGAAGTAGGCGAAGGCCAGCGCAGCGAAGGCAAAGGCCCAGATCCCGATGAGGAGCCGGCCTCCGGTCCAGAGCGCCCCTTCCTGGGCGCGTAGCTCGTAGGCGATCTCCTCGGGGGTCTCCTGGAGCTGGCCGGCGAAGCTTTCGAACTGCTGGTTGTCGACGGGTTGCTGTGCCATTGCCGCTTACCGCCTCACAGGATCGGGGGTCGTGGGTCGCCGTCACCTTCGACACCGGTCCCGAGCTCGTCGGGGTGAATGGAGCCGGCCGGTGCGACGGAGCTCAGCACCAGGCCCAGGTCGGCCACCGGCGGAGCGCCGGCCTCGCCGTAGTGATACGGGTCGTTGAGCACGACCGGGATGTGCTCGAAGTTGTACCAGGGCACCGGCGTCGGTGTCTGCCACTCGAGGCCCAGCGAATCCCACGGATTCGGCGGTGCCGGGTGCGGGTTGAGGTAGATCGACCAAACGAAGTTGATGATGAAGAAGAAGAACGACGCGCCCAGGAAGTAGGCGCTGATGCTCGAGATGTCGTTCAGCGTCTGCAGGTTCGAGGCGTACTCGAAGACCCGTCGGGGCATCCCGAGGATGCCCACCAGGAACAGCGGGAAGAACGTGCAGTTGAAGAAGATGAAGAACGTCCAGAAGTGCCACTTGGACAACTTCCGGTTCAACGTCTTTCCGGTGATCTTCGGGAACCAGTAGTAGAACCCGGCGAACAGGGCGAAGATCAGGCCACCCATGATGGTGTAGTGGAAGTGCGCCATCACGAAGAAGCTGCCGTGCACGGTCACATTGACGGGGACGTCGGAGAGGAACACACCCGTCACCCCACCGATCAGGAAGTTGAACAGCATCGCGAGACAGAACAGCATCGGCGTCTCGAAGCGGATCTTCGCTTTCCACAGGGTGCCCAGCGTGACCAGGAACAAGAAGCCGGTCGGGATGGAGATGAGTTCCGTGGTCAGCATGAACAGCGGTCGCATGTCGGGGTTGATGCCGCTCTGGAAGATGTGGTGCTGCCAGACGAAGAAGGACAGTAGGGCCACACCGAGCATGCCGGCCGCCGCCACCTTGTAGGCGAAGAGGGGTTTGCGCGTGAAGACCGGCATGATCTCCATCACGATCCCGAACCCGGGCAACGCCATGATGTACACCTCGGGGTGGCCGAAGAACCAGAAGAGGTTCTGCCACAAGAAGTTGCTCCCGCCGTGCTCGTTGACGAAGAAAGCGGTCTGCGCCGTCCGGTCGAGGATCCCGAACAGGCCGGCGACGACCAGGGTCGGCGTGGCCAGCGTCAGCAGCGCCGCCGTTGCGAGGACGCCCCAGACGAAGATCGGCACTCGGGTCCAGGTCATGCCGGGCGCCCGGTAATTGATGATGGTGGCAGCCAAATTGAACCCCGCCGTGATCATGCCGATGCCGATCACGGCGAAGCCCACCAGGTAGGCGTCCATCCCGCCGTACGCCTGCGTCTGCAGCGGGGCATACCCGGTCCATCCGGTCGGGAACCCGCCGAAGAGGAGGGCGCTGAGGATGACCAGGTAGCCGGCCATGAAGATCCAGAACGAGAAGGCCTCGACACGCGGGTAGGCCATGCGGCGCGAGCCGATCATGAGGGGGACCAGCCAGTTCCCGAGCGGGCCGATCACGGCCGAGCTGGCCATCATCATCATGACCGTGCCGTGCTCGCCGACCAGGGCGATGTAGGTGCCCGGGCCGAACACGTGGTTCGACGGGCTCAGCAATTCGGTCCGGATGAGCATGGCCAGGAGCCCACCGGTGAAGAGGAAGAGGAGGACGCCGACGGAGTACTGCCACCCGACCACCTTGTGGTCCTCGGTCATGCGGAAGTAGCGCACCCAGCTGCGCCGGGGTGGGGCGGGGGACATCTCGTACCCCAGGATCTTGGCCAGCGGGTAGGTCAGGGCGCCGATGCCGGCCATCCACCCGGCGACGCCGAACGACAACCCGAGGACGATGGCCACGTCGTTCTGGCCCATGGCCTGGACGTTGTCGTAGCCGCTGGCGATGACGTTGCCCAGCCAGTGGCCGATCAGGTAGCCGACGACGCCGCCGGCGATCGCCCAGAGCACGTTGGGCTGCAGCCAGGCCGACCGCCGCCACGACGGTGGAGGCTGCGACGGCGTGCCGACCTCTTCCTCGCCCGGGTACTCGAACTCGCTGACGGAGGTGTCAATGGCCATGGCGTCGTTCCCTCGTCTCGCGGTGTGGGTGGTTGCGTCGCCGAAGCGCATTCCTACTCACGTCACCCACCGCCCTTCGGCTGCGCGGCGCCGTACTGCTCCACGTGGGAGTACGGGTCGACACTGGGGTAGAACCCGCCGTCCGCGCCGTTGGCATCGGGCGTGTAGGTCAGGGCGTAGGGCGGCAGGAGCTGGGTGTTCTTGCGCAACCTGAACGCAGTGAGATGGGCCCAGGCCACGAATTGCTGTTTGGTCAGGACGACGCCGTTGTTGTACATGGCTCCGTGCCAGAGGCCGCAGAGCTCGCCGCAGCGGACGGTGAAGGAGCCGAGCTGCTGGGTCGTCGCATAGGCCACGTTGTTGTAGTCCGGGTTGGCGTCGGCCTTCACGCCCAATTGATAGGCCCAGAAGCTGTGGATGACGTCGAGCGAGGTGACGTTGAACTCGACGGTGGTGTCGTTGGGTAGGACGAGCTGGTCGGTTTCGAAGCCCCCGAAGGTCGGGTACCGGTAGGTGAACTTCCACTGCTGACCTATGACCTGAATGGGCAGGATGGTCTTCGACGTCGGCGTCCAGATGGGGCTCGAACCCTCTCCGCCCCCGGCCCCGCCGGGCTGCACGAGCTCGTAGGTGCCGAAGCCGGCCAGGAACAGCACCACGACGGACGTGATGAGGATCCAGCCCACCTGGATCCCCAGGTGTCCGCGCGAGAAGGGGCCGGCCACCGGCTCGGGACCACCGCGCGAGGCACGCCACGTCACCAACGCGTAGACCAGGTAGATCCAGACGCCGAGTATGACCGGGAGGGCGATGACGAAGAGGACGTTGAAGTCGAACTGGGCACCCTGAGCGACGTTCGTCATGGTGCCGGGCGGGATGTGCGCTGCGGCCAGGAACACGTAGAGGGGGTCCAAGATGGCGCTGAGGACCACCCAGATCGCGATGAGGCGCCACCAATGATGTGTCTGGTCCTGCGGCACCTCGGGGGGATTTTCGCCGGCGGACGCTCCGCCCGCCGGCGTGGTGGCGTCGCTCATGCCACCACCTTCATGAAACCGCCCATGTAGCCGAGCTTCGACATGCCACCTCCATTGCCGAAGAGCCATCCGGCGCCGCAGGGCACGAAGCACTGCCAGCGGTAGTCCCCGGGTCCCGGGGTCGTGAAGGAGAAGCGGATCACGTTGTGCGGCGAGCTCGTGGTGCACGGGGCGACGCCGCAGAGGTTGGGGTTGTTTCCGTTGAGGGCGTAGAGCGGCACGTTGATGCCGAGCGAGGGAATGGTGAACGTATGTCCGACACCGTTGCCGGCATTGGAGTCGATGACGCGGAAGAGTTTGCCGTTGAGGCTGGCCACGTTGCCGGCGGTGCCCGTGACCTGGCCCAACTGCTGGTTACGCAGCGGACTGCCCGAGTCGTACTGGTAGATGGTGACGTTGACCCGCGTGTGCTGGGGCACCTGGAAGACCGTGGTGTGGACCCACTGTCCCTGCGGGGACTCGACGAGGTAGGACACCCAGGTTGGGTGGCTGCCGGTGCCGAGGCTCCCCACCGTCTGGAGGGAGAGGTTGATCGGCGCTCCGGGGCTCTGCGACGTGAAGTTGACGGTCGGCGGGGTGCCCAGCAGGGCCACGATGAGCACGACCGCGGCGACAGCCGCGACGGCGAACAGGACGACCGTCACCGTCACCTTCCAGGCCATGCTCATGCTCGACCTCCGTTTCCGGACCGATCGACGACCCTACTGAACCCCCTGGAGCCACCCCGAAGCTCCGGCATGACCGGAGGTTAAGGTTCCGCAACCCTTCCGTCAACTATTTGCCGACCAACGGGTCAACTTTCTGCGGAGACGGGTCGCAGTCAGGCGTCGGCGTGCCCGGCCAGGCCCACGGGCCCAGCCTCACGCAACCCCGGGGAGGTCAGCCGCCGGCACGGTTGGAGAAGGTCGAGGTGGCGCGCAACGCCTCGATGGTCGGGTCCGGTGCCCGGTGGAGGAGCCGGTCGACGCTGGCGGAGAAGCCCCCGGGCTGGTCCATGGCGTTGCGGATCGTCACCACCAGGGCGGGGATCGCCCAGAAGTCCCCGCAGACCCACAAGATGGCCGCGCCGATCTGCTGGTCGGCGAAGGGCGAGAGGGTGACCCCCGGCACGTTGGCGTAGACGGCGTACCAGCCGCTGTCGGTGAACAAAGAGAGGCTCATGGCGAGGACGAACATGACCACGTTGGTGGAGATGATCGCCCCGATCTGCCACAGCGGGGAGGCCTTCACCCGGAACGGGTAGGACGGGATGATCTGTAACCAGAACAGGACCCCGGTCGCAAAGAGGCTGGCGTGCATCAGCCAGACATGGACCGCCTGGTTCTCCTGGGCGGAATCGAAGAGCGTCGGGACGTGCCAGAGCACCATGACGGCGTTGAAGGAGATCAACGCAGTCCAGGGGTTGGTCACCAAGCGTCCGGCGGACCGCAACGCGGCCGAGAAGCGCCCGAGCAGGAGAGCCTTGACGAGGCGCCGCCTGAACCGGACCGGAAGGCCGTGGAGGAGCGGCAGCCAGGGCGCACCGGCCACGATGAGGATCGGAGCGTAGAACGCGATCAGGAGGTGCTCGACCATGTGCACGAAGAAGTAGTCGTCCGACCAGTAGTCGATGGGGGACATGACCGTGAGCACGAGCAGTGCGACCCCGCCGTAGAAGAACAGGGATCGCAATCGCCGTGTCCGGGTGTGGGAGGGCACGGAGCGCCGGCGCAGATTGGCCAGGCCCGCCTCGTGCAGGGCGACGACCACCGCGGCCGTAATGAGGAATGGGTCGAAGCTCCAATGGTCGGCCAGGTAGCTCACGCGGTCCCTCCGTCCGCTGCGGCGATGCCCGTCACGGTAGCCCGCGCCGGCCTCAGCCCGACGACCCGTAGGCGAGCGGGACCTGGGCCGTCTGGACCTTCGCCCAGCGCGTGCTCGAGGAAGTGAGGGCGAAGACCGTGAGCACCGTCCCGTTGACGGCGAAGGCGTCGGCGGTCGATGCGCCGAAGGTGGGCGAGGCGGGGGCGGCCCAGGCGAGCGCCACGACGTTGGCGGGCGGTGTCGCCGACATGCTCCACGGCTGCCCGGGCGCAACCGTCTCGACTGCCTGAGCCTTCGTGGTCCGGGTAAGGACCGCGAGCGACCCGTTCGACCCCAGGGCCGTGGCGAGCACGGCTCCCCGCGGGCGGAGCGCCAACGGTGGCGAGGCCGACCATCGGGAGCCGGCGCGCCACAGCGCGACCAGCCACCGGCGTCCCTGCCGGTCCGCCTCGACCAGGGCGCTCGTGCTCGTGCCGGCGGTCTCGAGCCGGAGCACGGCCGTGCTCGTCCCGACGAGTGCCCCACCGAGTAGGGGCCCCTCCGCTCGCCAGTCGCCACCGGAGCGGGAGAAGATGCCGACGATGCCGCCGCGAACGCAGCCCGTCGCCACCAGGGGCGATCCCGAAGCGGAGTAGGCCGCGGCCTCGGGCCCGCTGGCGCCGCAGTGCGGTGCGACCCGCCGCAGCGCCCGGATCGAGACCAGCGACGTCCACGACGACAGCCCGCGTCCGGCGGAGAGCACCTGCCCGCCGGAGACGGCGAGCGCGGTCGGTGGGCTCCCGGCGGCGAGAGCCAAGGCGTCGGGCACCGGGGCCAGCGCCCCGGGAAGGAACGCAGGGCTCCAGGTGGTCCCGGCGTCGCTGCTCAGCGAGAGCGGCGAGAACCGCAGACGGTCACTGGGCAGGAAGCCGACGAGGGAGGAGCCAGGCGAAACGCCCATGGCCAAGCCGCCGTTGTCGGCCACCCCGGGTGGCGTCACCACGGACCAGCGCGGCGATGACGCCGTGGCGTGCAGGACCTGCCAGAAGGTGTTCGCCCGGTCGGAGAGGTGGCCCATCGGCAGGATCACCCACGAACCCGTTGCCGACGAGGTCGCGCTCTCGAGGGGGGACGCGCCTGCGACGCGCCGGCCGGGAGCGCCTGGGCGCACATGGACAGAACGACAGCAGCTACGACGAGGGTGACCCGCCGGCCGCGTGCCACCGCAGACGGCCGGGACGACTCGGGCACGCGGTGGATCACGAAGCGAGGACTTGCTCGATCCGGCTGACGAGCAACGACGAGAAGGACGATGCGGTCGCCTGCGTCGGTCCGGGGTCGTCGACGAGTGCGGCCCGCTCACGACCACGAGCATCGATCAGGTAGGCCAGATCGGCGTGCGCGACCATCGATCCGTTGGGGATCGTCTGCACTGGCACCCCGTAGGCGTTCCACACCCGCTCGAGCGTGGTCAACGAGCCGGTGAGATAGTGCCAGTTGCCGATCTGCGTCAGGCCCTCCTGGCTATCGAAGGCCCTCGTGAAAGACAAGGACCGATAGATCGGGTTGGCCACGATGGCCACGAACTCGACCTGCGTGTTGTGCGCCGCGAGCCGCTGGTCGGCGTTGCGGAACTCCTGGGCGATGAGAGGGCAGTCCGTCGTGCAGACCGGGTCCAGAAACGTGAGCGCGACGACGTGCCCCCGGAGGCTGGCCAGGCTCACCTGGTGGCCTGTCTGGTCGGTCAAGGAGAAGGGCGGCGCGGGTGAGTCGAGGGCGTTGGGCGTCCCGTCGAGCGCCTCGCTCACGATGGGGTCGGCGTTGCGGTTCATTGCGGCCATGGCCATGGGTGCGGACCCGATCACGACGACGGCCAGAGCGGCGACGGCGGCCGCCGAGCGCGCCAGGTAGGGCAGGGTCGCCCGTCGCCACCACGGGCCGGCCTCGTCGGCGGCCGGTGCCATGGCGGCCGGTGCCACGGCAGCCGGCACCTCGTCGGCGGCCGGCAGCCGGACCACGGCCAGGTAGCCGGCCACGAAGAGGAGCGCCATCGGCACCATTGAGTTGGGGTCGGTGCCGAGACCGCCCAGGAAGCCGACGTCCTGCACGAGTACCCAGTCGGTCAGGCAGAGCACGACGAAGGCCGTGATGGCGCCCAGGACGAGCCTCCGGCGGCCTGTGAGGAGCAGGACGCCGATTGCGGCCAGGCTGACGACGACGAAGAGGTTCACGCCCCAACCGTGGGCTGTGTCGAAGGAGGCGAACGAGCTGAGCCACGAGGAGAGGAATCCCGGCTGCGATGTCCGCGACATCGCGTGGACCATGGTGCTGAGGGTCCCGTGCGGTCCCCGCCAGGTGCCGCGACCGGGCCAGGCCTGGAGCAGCGCCATGCCGATGAGGAACACGCCTCCGCCCGCGAGCACGATCCGCCCCAGACGCGAGGTCGCGAAGGCGCGCTCGGGCAACGCGATGAGGACGCCCGCGGCGCAGTAGAAGAGCACGGCACCGGGCGCACCGAAGAGCCATGTCAGCCCGGGAGCGAAGATCCCCCCGAAGGACTCGCCGAACATCCAGACGACGAGTCCCCAGCCGGCGGTCGCCGCGCCCCCGAGGCGGGACCACCGGCCGCGCGGAGCCACCAGAAGCCAGAGGCCCAGCCCGACCTGGATCCAGACAGTGGCGGCCGCCGCCTGGACGGGGTGATCGGACCAGATGGTCACGCCGCTGTTCACCAGATGCTGGACCCACGCCGGCGAGCTGCCGGCAGCCGGTTCGATCACCCCCGAGGGCAGACCGAGCGGCATGGATGCTTGGATCTGCAGCAGGCCGTCGAGGATCCACAGGCCACCGAAGCCGTAGCGGAGCACCTTCCGGGCCAGTGCCTCGGGCACGGGGGGGGCCGAGGTGGGGAAGGCGCTCAGCCCGTCCGCCCGCAAGCGACGGTACTGAACCGTGCGGACCGCGTTGAACGCCACCGCGCAGACGACGACGACGAGGAGGACAACGAGGAGCTGGTGCAGGAGCGCAGAGTGGAACTGCGAGACGATGAGTGAATTCCCCGTCTGCAGCGAACGGCCCATGCCCGGCACGGGCCTATCCCCCTGCTCCGCTCGCGGCTGGGCTCGCCTCGGCGTCCATCGCGGGGGACACTATCGCCGGAAATCACGTGGTCGCGTTCGGGGCCCGCCGCGTCTGCGTGCGGTTGCGGACCCCACCCGGCTCCGAGATGATGGGCGCAGGCTTATGACCGACGCCACCGCGCCGCCGGTATCCGCACCGCACCGCCCCCGTCCAGCCGCCCGGTGGGTGAAGACCAAGGATCCCGACCTGCTCGTGATCAAGCGCTCGGTGCGGGCCGCCATCGTGATGCCCTCGGTCTTCGCCATCACCCACGTCTGCTTTTCCGACCCCCAGGTGAGCCTGTTCGCCGCGTTCGGATCGTTCGCCCTGCTCCTCCTGGTCGAATTCACCGGTCCGGTGCGCACCCGCCTCGTCTCCTATCTCGGCCTCTTCCTCGCCGGGAACTGCTTCATCGTGCTCGGGACGGCGGCCTCCACGCACAAGGCCGCCGCGGTCGTGACGATGGCCCTGGTCGGCTTCGGCGTGCTCTTCGCCGGCATCTCGGCGCCACCGGCGGCCACGGCCTCGACGGCCGCCCTGTTGACCTTCGTGCTCCCGGTCGCGGTGGCGCAACCGACCTCGGAGATCGGCCCCCGCCTCCTGGGGTGGGCGCTGGCGGCCGCCGGCTGCATCACCGCCTGCCTCCTCGTCTGGCCGCCGCCCTGGCACGACAACCTCCGGCGCCGCCTCGCGTCCGCCGTCTCGGCCGTGGCGCACCTGGCCGACGCCCGCGCCCGGGGCACGCCCGACCCCGGCGCGCACGCCGACGTCACGGCGCAGCTGGTGCTCTTGCGCCGGCAGTTCTCGGGCACGCCCTACCCCCCGACCGGCGCCGCCGCCGGCGCCGTCGCGCTCTCCAAGCTCGTGGGGCGGGTCGAGTGGGTCGCAGGGAACACGGCCATGGTCGGTGGCGAGCACTGGTCGTCCGAACGGCCGGCCACCCAGGCCATCACCGAGAAGGTGGCCGAGACGCTCCACCAGGCTGCGTCCCTCATCTGCGACGGCGACGCCCACCCGGTCGACGACCCGGCGCGGATCAAGGTGGTCCAGGACTCGACGCGCACGCTCGACGAGCTGATCGAGGCCGACCTGGCCGCCGACGTCGCCGCCCTCACCGAGACCGACTCCCATCCGCCGGACCGTGACCCCGACCCCGACCCCGGTGCGCCGGCGGGCGAGGACGGGAGCATCGCCGCCGCGCTCGACCCCGGGTTCCATGTGCGGGCACTGGGGATCGCCACCGAGATGGTGGCCGATGCGGCCCTCGAGGCGGCGGGGGCAGAGGCCGTGGTCGATCGGTTTTCGGCGATGGGCGGCGCGTCAACGCCGCACCGCTTCGCCCACCGGCTGCTCTCCCATCTCTCCTTCCGCTCGGTGTGGTTCCGCAACGCCCTGCGGGGCGGGGTCGGCTTGGCGCTTGCAGTCGCGGTCGTCGAGGTCACCAACGTCCAGCACGGGTTCTGGGTTGTCCTCGGCACCCTGTCGGTGCTCCGCTCCAATGCGCTGGGCACCGGCGCCACCGCCCTACGGGCCGTCGGGGGTACGGCACTCGGGTTCGTCGTGGGGGCGCTCATCACCATCGGGGTCGCCGACCATTCCGCGCTGCTCTGGGTGCTGCTCCCGCTGGCAGTCCTGGTCTCGGGGATCGCCCCCTCCATGATCTCGTTCGTCGCCGGGCAGGCTGCCTTCACCGTGGTGGTGGTCATCCTCTTCAACATCATCGAGCCCGTCGGCTGGAGGGTCGGTCTGACCCGGATAGAGGACGTGGCGATCGGCTGTGGCGTCAGCATCGTGGTCGGCCTCCTGTTCTGGCCGCGCGGAGCGACGGCCGCGCTCGGCCGCGCGCTGTCCCAGGCCTTCGTCGCCAGCTCGGGCTACCTCGCCGACGCCGTGGACCGGCTCACCATGACGTCGCGGCTCGTGGACACCGGCCCGGGCCAGGAGGCGTCGCAGCTCGCCTACCTGCTGCTCGACGACGCCTTCCGCCAGTTCTTCGCGGAGCGCGGCGCCAAGGTCGTCTCGGTCGAGGCGATCTCCCGTCTCTTTACCGGGTCGAACCGCCTCCGCCTGGCCGCCTACACGCTGGCGACCCTCCCGGTGCGCCCTCCCACCGCCGGCCGGCCCGAGGTGGAGTCCGTGGCGGTGGCGGAGGCCGTCCTGCGCGACTCGTACGCGTCCAGTCACCGCTGGTACCAGGAGTTCGCCGACATGCTCGACGACCGGCGCGTGTCACTGGACGTGCCGACCCCCCACGGCGAGGTCCTCCACCGCGTGCTGCGGAGCGCGTTCGACGACGTCCGCGCACAACACCGCGTCGACCGGGTGCAGGCGACCCTGCAGATGCTGTGGGCGGACGAGCTGCTCGAGAACCAGAGCCAGATGCAGGCCGATTTGCTCGCGTCGGCCGACCTCTTCGTCCGGCGCAGGCGCAAGGGCATCCTCATTTAGGTCCGGCCGGGCGTGCGGGCCGACGGCGTACCACTGGACGTGGCCCCATCGTGGATACAGTGAGCGGCCGGCTCGGCGAGGGGCGATCGCTGAGGAGAGAGGGGTGCGGTGGCGATGCGGGTCGGGTGGTGCGGTGAGAGAGCTGACGAGGCTGACGCTCCCGCGAGCCGCTCCAGGAACGTCGCCGTTGCCGTCGCCGCGACCCTCTGCACGCTGATCGGCCCGGCGGGCACGGCCGCCGCCGCGTCATCGACATCGTCATCGACATCGGCGCCTCCGACGTCCCTGCCGACGACCACGACGACGTCGGCCGTGACGACCACCACCGCGACGACCCCGTCCGGGCCGACCACTCCGGGCGCACCGACCACCACCACGCTGCCCCAGCACGTCGTCAACCAGCCGAATCTCAACGCGTTGTCGCCCCACATCGACGCGCTGAGCGGGAGCGGCGTGCAGTACCAGTTCAGCTCCGCCCCGGCGTCGCAGAAGCCACCGTCCGGCGTTCCCAGCTTCCTGACGTCGCCGGGTGGTCCCTACCTCTACGACGCCAACAACCGCGTCGTGCTGCTCCACGGCGTCAACGTCGTCTACAAGCACCCGCCCTACATCGCCTATCCGGACCGGGGCAAGCCCTGGGACCTCAGCGCCGCGGACGCGGCGAGGATGCAGAGCCTCGGCTTCAACGTCGTCCGGCTCGGGCTCGAATGGCAGGGCCTCGAACCGGGTTCGGGGGGGCCGAACCAACCCAAGATCTGCACGCCGGGGACGCCGGGGGACCCCCACGAGTTCAACCGCGCCGTGGCGGAGACCTACCTGCGGCACGTGGCGGCGGCGGTGAAGCTGCTCAGTCGCTACGGCATCTACACGCTTCTCGACATGCATCAGGACGTCTACAACGCCAACTTCCGCGGCGAGGGGGCGCCGGATTGGGCCGTGTGCACCGACGGCGTCCCTATCGTGCCGACGAGCGGGCGCTGGTCGAACAACTACTCGAACCCGCAGCTCGATACCGCGGTGCACCACTTCTGGACCAACGACGTCGTGGGCAACCTTCAGGGCCAGTTCGACCTCGTCTGGGCCACGGTGGCGAGCAATTTCAAGAACAACCCGTGGGTGGTCGGGTACGACCCCTACAACGAGCCCTTCTCCACCGAGACCCAGACGGCGGCCGAGTCCACCTTCACCGGCAACCTCGAGTGCTTCTACACCGGGACCGCCCACACGGGGTTCCTGGCCAACGGGGCTTCGCCCCTCGAGTGCCCGGCCGACGTGCCGACCAACGGTGTCATCCCCTCAATTGAGGCGGTGGACCACCGCCACCTCGTCTTCGTGGAGCCGGATATCTACTGGGTCACGGGCGGCAACGTCCCCTCCCAGCTCGGACCCATGCCGTTCCAGCGCATTGTCTTCAACTTCCACGTCTACTGCGGGGACCGGAGCCCCATCACGGGCAACCCCAGCAATCTCCTGCACTGCCTCCAATCCGAGGAGACGGCGGCGTCTGAACAGGACATCACCCGCCTCTCCATGAGCTCGCCGTACCAGTCCAGCGGGCCGGCCATCTTCATGAGCGAATTCGGCGCGACCACCAGCGTGGCCCTGGCGGGGTTCGACACCGAGTGGGCCGGGCTGGACCAGGTGGGCTGGGCCTACTGGGCCTGGAAGTACTACGACGACCCGACCGGCTCGTCGGCCGAGGGCCTCGTCCTGCCGGACGGGAATTACTCACCCATCGTGACGGTCCTGTCGCGGACGTACCCCGAGGCGGTGGCCGGCATCGCCAACTCGGTCCTGTTCAATCCCTTCACCGGCGCGTTCAACATGACGTACGCGCCCAGCCTCGCCTCCCATGGGGCGACGGTCATCGACATCGCGGCGTCACAGCACTACCCGACCGGCTGGTGCGCGGCCGTCAAGGGCGGACGGATCACCTCGGACCCGGGCGCGACGCACCTCACCGTCCGGACGACCGGGCGCCCGCTGCAGGTCTACGTCTCGGTGACGGCGGGCGGCTGCCCGTCCTGACCGCGCCACAGCCCCGGACCGTCCGGGTACGGCGCGGTCCCGTTCAGCCCGCCGGCGCCGGGCGCTCCATGCACTGCACGTCGAAGTAGATCGGCAGCAGGTACTTGACGTAGAAGGCGTGGACCGTCAGCTGTGGATAGACGAGATCGTCGTAACGGCGGATGGTGACCCGGTCGTCTTTGTCGGCGTAGCGCTCGCACGCATGGAGCAGGTCGTCGACCTCCTGACGGGTGTCCTGCAGCAGCCCCAGATGGTCGTACCCGGACGAGGACATGGGCCGCTCGCTCTCGGCGAGAAGGATGAACTGTTCCGGATCGGGCATGAGCAGATGGCAGGACTGCCCAACGACCTCGGTGTCGAGCGCCCCCCATCCGAAGACGGACGAGTAGAAGGCGTCGATCTCCTCTCGGAACTGACCGGTGAGGGTACCCACGGGGAACGTCAGCTCCATGTGGTTGAAGCGCATGCGGCTCCCTCCTCTGGGCCCGACGGTGCGGTGCGGGTGTTCAGCCCGTGATCACATTGTGCACGTTGGCCACCATCGGGTCCTTCAGCTCGACGCCGAGCTCGGTCAGGATCGGGATGAGGGTCTGGCCGAACGCCTCGAAGTCCGCCTGGGACTCCCAGATGTCGAAGACCTGAATGGCACCTTCGGACTCGAGAGCGACGTGGTAGGTCCGACCCTTGGGCGCGCCGGCCCCGGCGGCCTCGAGCTGCTTGATGGCGCTCTCGTACTTCTCCGGTGTGAATCCCTGATGGACGAAGTAGATCCCCAATGCCATGACGCACCAGCCCTTTCGGTTCCACGCCGTCGCACGACGCTCGTGGCGGCGACCGTATCCCACTGCTGGGTGTTCCGCTCGAGGAAGCGCCGGCGGTCCGCTCCGTCGACGCCGCGGTCTAGGCCTGGGCCCGGATCTCCTCTTGGATCCGCTTCTGCTGGGACGCGATGAGCGCCTGGGCGTGTGGTGGGACGGCGGCGAGTTTGGCCTGAACCGGCGGCAGCGTCCCGGCGGGCAGAGCCGTGCAGACCGTGTGGAATTGTGCCTGGTCCGCGGTCGTGATCGAGCGTGCCGGCAGCGCGGCCGGATCGGGAAACGGGTTCTGGGGCGCCCGCAGGACCGGCGGTTCGGCGAACGGCGGCCTCTTGGCGCCGAAGTCGAAGAAGTCCAACATGTTGTGCGCGTTGGCGTCGCGGAAGGTGAGGGCCGGGAGGTTCCACTTGGTCTCGACGAACTTGAGGATCGACGTGTGGTCGCAGGTGTGATGCGACACGTAGTCCTTCTTCGACCACGCGGACACGACGCAACACGGAACCCGGAAGCCGGTGTGGTCGTACGAGCCGGGAACGTCGCCCGGCTCGAGCACGGGTGCCACGTTGTCCGGTTTCACGGCGGGCTGCGGCGGGACGTGGTCGTACCAGCCACCGTGCTCGTCGTAGACCCAGAACAGCGCCGTCTTGTGCCACGCCGGTCCACGCATCACTGCATCGATGAAGAGCGCGGCGTAGCCCTCACCCACCGAGATGTCGCCGTCCTCCTCTGAGAAGTTGGTGTAGGGATCGACGAGGCTGAACGCCGGCAGGTTGCCCGAGGCCGCGTCGGCGAAGAACTCGGTCATGTGCACGGCTTTGGTCGGATTGTTCAAGAACACGGGCTCGAAGAGGGCACAGCTCGGCAGGTCGGGGTAGTAGTCCTTCCAGGAGATGCCGTGGTCGTTGAGGCGGTCGAAGATCGTGCCGTTGGGGGCGTCGGCCTTGGAGATGCCCGACACGTCGGTGCGGAGGTTGCCCAACGCGGTGCCCGCGATGAGGAAGCGGCGATTCGGGTAGGTCTGGGCCATCACGGACGCGAAGTAGCGGTCGCCGATGGGGAACTGCCGGGCCATGGAGTGGTAGAAGGGAAGGTCCCCCTCGTCCCAGTAGCCCATGGCCGCGCCGCCGCTCGCCTTGACGAAGCCCATGTTGGTGCCGTTGTCCCAGGAGGTGTGCGAGGCGTTCCAGCTCTGGGTGACCCCCGAGTGGGTCTCGCCGCAGGTGTTGGGCATGTGGAACGAGCGCACGTAGCCACCGGCCGGATCCGGGTTGAAGTTGACCGGCTTCCGGTCCGCTCCGGGCGTCAGCCCGTCCCCGCGACCCAGCGTGCCCAGGTGGTCGTCGAACGAGTGGTTCTCCATCATCACCACCACGATGTGCTCGATCTGCGGCAGGGTGTCGGTTCCCGCCGGGAGGTGCGGTGAGGGGAGCGATCCGGGCTGGCGCAGCGGACGGGTCCCGGCCAGACCGGCGGCCCGTGCCGCGGCGGCGTAGGTCTCGCTGCCGACGGCCGCTCCCAACCCCGACGCCACCGCGCCGGCGAGCAGCGTCCGGCGGGAGAGCCGTCGCGTCCAGGGCAGGTGGGGGTCTCGACCGGGATCGTCGCTCACCGCCGGTACGGTAACAGCGCGTCCTCCGCGAGGCGGCGCGATCGTTTCGGCTCGCAGACCACGGAGTATGCGACAGCGTGTAACCGTGGGAAGGCCAGGCCGTCATCGCTGCGATGCATCCACCAGTCAAAGGGATGCATCCACCAGTCAAAGGGAGACCAATGTTCGCCCACCGGGTCACGGCCCTCGTTCGAACCGGTCTCGGCGGCGCGCTTCTCGCCTCCGGTTTCGCTTTCGCCGTCGTCGCGGCGCCGACCAGCGCTCACGCCAGCGAGAGGCCGACGATCGCAATCTGCAGCACCCTGCACGCCGGACACTGGAAGGTCGGACACAAGAACGGCAGTACGTGGATCGTCACCGCCACCTCCCCGACGAAGTGCGGCTACGCGGCGAAGGCGGGGGCGGTCCTGACCCGCATGAAGGTGGACTCCTCCGGGAACTTCTCCAAGTCGCCCAAGGGCTACGTCTGCGCCGGCACGCCCTACGGAGGGTCGCCACAGAACATCCTTTGCCACGCGCACGTCGGAACCGGCTCGTTCAACGTGAGCGTGAGCAGCTCCTGACGTCGGGCAGTCACAGGGCGGGAGATCCCGCGAGTCCGTCCAATGGGGGATGGGCCTGTCAGCACCCCCAACCGGATTCGAACCGGTGCTGCCGCCGTGAAAGGGCGGTGTCCTAGGCCGCTAGACGATGGGGGCGGGACCCGTGCGTGGGCACGGGGAGGTCAAGCCTAATGGGCGCCGATCGGCACGCCCGGCGCAGACGTGTCGTGGACGAGCGGGGCGGGCAGTGCCTCCGGTGCGTGGTACGTGCAGGCGAGGAAGGTCTGCACGGCGCCGATCACCAGCACGGTGGCGCCGAGCAGATGGACCTCGACCAGCAGCGCGGGGAGATGGGTGAAGTACTGCGTGTACCCGACGGCGGCCTGGGCGGCCATGACCGCCATCAGGATGCGGCCCGAGCGGCGGACCCGCTCGGGCACGTCGCCGAGGTGCAACGCCACCACCAGGCCGACGGTGACGCCGATCAGGAGCAGGGCGAGGCTCGAGTGCAGCTCGGCCATGTCGCGCAGCGCCACCGGGATCCGCTTGGCGATCTGCTGCCCCGAGCTGTCGCCCGCGTGGGGCCCGGCCCCGGTGACGGCGGTGCCCGCGGCGATCACGAGCGCCAGCAGCGCCAGCAGCCCGTAGTAGAGCCGGATCAGCGGCCGCGGCACGAGCAGGTGGGCCGACCCGGGCGAGTAGTCGCGGGTCGAGCGGTGGACCAGGACCACGGCGTCGGCCAGCAGCAGCATGGTGGCCACGAAGTGCACCATGACGACGTAAGGGTTGAGCTTCGTGTACACGACGATCCCGCCCAGGACGGCCTGGGCCAGCACTCCGGCGACGAGGCCGCCGCTGAGCCAGACCAGGTCGCGGCGCCGGGGCGCCCGGAAGATGGCGCCGAGGAAGGCGGCCGCCACGGCGACGACGAGGACGACCGTGACCAGGCGGTTGCCGAACTCGACCAGGCCGTGGAACTGGACGGCGGGGGTCAGGTGCCCGGCCGAGCACGAGGGCCAGTCGGCGCAGCCCAGCCCCGACCCGGTCAGGCGGACGGCCCCGCCGGTGACCACGATGAGCGCGGTCAGGACCAGGGCCAGGACGTTCAGCCGGTGGCTCAGCGAGGGCGAGACGGTGGGCATTCGGCGCCGCGACATTGCCGGCCCAGCGTACCGGTGGCGTTGGCCTGGTCCCGGGCGAGTCCGGGTCCTAGGCTGAGGCCGCATGTCCATCGAGGTGCCCGCCCTCCAAGGCCAGCGAGCGCGGTGGTCGTGGCAGACGATCGGGGCCTATGTCGCCCTGACCAAGCCACGGATCATCGAGCTCCTGCTGGTCACGACGCTCCCCACCATGATCGTGGCGCAGCGCGGGCTGCCCCCCCTCTGGCTGATGGCGGCCACCCTGGCCGGCGGCGCCCTGGCGGCCGGCGGGGCGAACGCCATCAACATGGTGGTCGACCGCGACATCGACCGGCTGATGAAGCGGACCAAGAACCGGCCCTTGGTCACGGGGGCCATGACGCCGACGGCGGCGCTGGTGTTCGCACTGTCCCTCGAAGTAGCAGCGTTCGTGGAGCTGTGGCTGGCGGTCAACCTGCTCTCGGCCGTGCTCGCCATCTCGGCGACCCTCTTCTACGTGTTCGTGTACACCCTGTGGCTCAAGCGCCGCTCGACGCAGAACATCGTGATCGGGGGCGCCGCCGGGGCGGTGCCCGTCCTCGTCGGGTGGGCGGCCGTGACCGACAGCCTGTCGTGGGCGCCGGTGGTGCTCTTCGCCATCATCTTCATCTGGACGCCGCCGCACTTCTGGTCGTTGGCGGTGCGCTACAAGGAGGACTACGCGGCGGCGGACGTGCCGATGCTGCCGGTGGTCGCCTCCATGAAGCGCACCACGACCGAGATCGTGTACTACACGGTCGCGCTGGTGGCCGTGACGCTCCTCTTCGGACCGGTGGCCCACATGGGCTGGATCTACATGATCACCGCGTCGGTGCTCGGTGCCGGATTCCTCTATTTCGTGACCCGCCTGTGGGGTCTGGCGCAGAACGGCCAGGTGACCGGCCGTGACGCAATGAAGGTCTTCGGGTTCTCCATCACCTACCTGACGGTTCTCTTCGTGGCCATGGCGGGCGACGTACTCATCAGCAACCACATTCACTAACGTCCCCGCGCGATGACCGATGCACCACCCTCCGAGCAGTCGGCTGCGCCTGCGCCTGCGCCGGGATCCGAGCCCGGGCTCCGCAAGCCGCGCAAGGTGTTCCTGCTGATCGGCATCGTCCTGGCCGTGGTCCTCGGCGTCTTCCTGTTCACCGGCCTCGGCACGAGCCCGAGTTCGTCGGGCGCTCCGCACGAGGGCGGCCCGGTGCCATCGTTCACGGCATCCAACATCGGCCCCGTCGGCTCGTCCCGGGTGTCGGTGCCCGGCGACGGCGGGGGCAACGGCACGCCCGCCGTGCTGATGTTCTTCGGCGCCTGGTGCACCAGTTGCCGACAGGAGCTGCCGCCCCTCACCGCGACGATCCGGCGGCAGAACCAGGCCGGAGGCCCGCTGGCGCGGATCCGTGTGATCGGCGTCGACAGCTTCGACTCGGCCTCGGTGGCCAAGTCCTTCATGGCGACCGAGGGCGTTCGATTTCCGGTGGCGTCGGACCAGCAAGCCGACATCACGAGCGGATTGTTCTACTTCAAGGGTGACCCCTACACGGTGTTCGTGAAGGGTGACGGGACGATCAGCAGGATCGTGATCGGCGCCCAGCTCGACGTATCGACGTTCACTGCGGACGAGCGGGCCCTCATTCCCAGCGGAACGTGAGCGCGGCCGCGAGCGGGGCGGCGACGGCCCAGATCGCCAGCACGGCCCACGACTCCGCCGGCACCGCGGCACCGCGGCCGAGGGTGGCGTGGAGTGCCGCCGAGAGCGCCTCGGCGGGCAGCAGCTTGGCGAAAGTGGCCAGGCCGCTCGGCAACTTCGTGATGGGGACGATCATGCCCCCCAACAGCAACAGGATCAGGTAGAGCCCGTTCGCCGCCGCCAGGTTGACCTCGGCCCGCAGGGTGCCCGCCATCAGGAGCCCGATGCCGGCGAAGGCGGCCGAGCCCAGCAGGATGGCGCCGACGGCGGCGGGGACGGCGGCACCGGCGCCGCCTCCGGGGTCCCAGCCGAGGGCGAGGCCCACGGGGAGCAGGACGGCGGCCTGCAGCAGTTCGACGGCGATAATGGTGACGATCTTGGCGCCGAGCAGGCGGGGTCGGCCGAGCGGCGTCGCGCCGAGGCGCTTGAGCACGCCGTAGCCGCGCTCGAAGCCGGTGGCGATCCCGAGGGAGACCATGGCGGTCGACATGACGGCCAACGACAGGATGCCGGGCACGAAGAACTGCGCCGGCGTGGTCGTGGGCGTCGAGACGACGGACACCTTGGAGAAGAAGAGAAGGAAGACGACGGGGATGCCGAGGGTCAGCAGCAGCGTCTCCCCGCGGCGCAGGGTCATGTAGATCTCGGCCCCGGTCTGGGCGGTGAGGGGGCGCAGCGCGCCGGTGGCGGTCGTCGTCGTCACGCTCGCCGCCCCGGACGGCGGCCGCGGCGCGGCGCCGTGGCCGCGGGGTCCTCCGGTGGTGGGTGTGCCGCCGCGTCCGCCGCCGCACCGACGGCCTCGAAGTAGACGTCCTCGAGGGTGCTCCCCGCGGTGAGGTCGGTGAGCGCGGCGCCGCGCCCGGCCAGCCAGGTGGCGACGGCGGCGGTGCCCCCCGGTCCCGCCGCGGCGGCGCCCTCGACCCGGTAGCGGCCCGGCGACGGCTCGCTGACCGCGGTCCCGGGGCCGATGGCGGCCGCCAGCGCGGCGGTGTCGAGACCGCCGGGCGCGCCGAACGTGATGACCGCTGCGCCGCCGCCGCCCGCCGCGGTGAGCGCGCGGGGCGTCCCTTCGAGCACGATGCGGCCGGAGGACAGGATCACGATGCGGTCGGCCATCTTCTCGGCCTCGCCCAACTCGTGTGTGGTCAGCACGACGCAGACGCCCTCGTCCTTCAGGCCGGCCACGACGGCGCGCACCGCGATGCGCCCCTCGGGGTCGACCCCCGCCGTCGGTTCGTCGAGGAACGCGACCTCGGGCCGCCCGATCAGGGCCAGGGCGAGCGAGAGGCGTTGCTGCTCGCCGCCCGAGAGGTGGCGCCACGGCGTGGCGGCGACGGCGCGCAGGGACACGAGGTCGAGCAGCCCGTCCGTCGGCAGCGGATCGGGGTAGTAGGCGGCGAAGAGATCGAGAACGCGCCGGGGGCCGAGCATCGGGTAGACGCCGCCCCGCTGGAGCATGACGCCGATCCGGCTCATGAGGGCAGCGTGGTCGGCGATCGGCTGCAGCCCGAGGACGCGGACGTCACCGGCGACGGGACGCCGGTAGCCCTCGAGGGTCTCCACCGTGGAGGTCTTGCCCGCGCCGTTGGGGCCGAGGACGACGAGCACCTCGCCGGCCTCGGCGCTCAGGTGCAGATCGTCGACCGCAGGCGGTGTGCCGGCCGGGCCGTAGCGCACGGTGAGGCCGGTGACCTGGACGGCTGGCACGGCGTCGCAGGCTACTTTGACGTGGAGTGATCGATATCCGGGCCCTGCGTGACGATCCCGCCGTCGTCAAGGCCGCGCTGGCCCGCCGCGGCGTCGAGGCGGCCGAGGTGGATGCCGTCATAGAGGCCGATACGGCGTGGCGGGCCGCCCAGAGGCGGGCCGAGGACATGCGGCGGGAGGTCAAGGAGCTCTCGAGCCAGGTGGGGCAGGCCAAGAAGGCGGGCGACGAGCCCAAGGCGGCCGAGCTCAGCGCGCGGAGCCGCCAGCTCGGTGAGGACGAGCGCGCCGCGGCCGCCGAGGCCGACGCGCTGGGGGAGCGCGTGCGCACCGGGTTGCTCTACCTCCCCAACATCCCGGCTGAGGACGCGCCGGACGGGGTGGGCGAAGAGGACAACGTCGAGGTCCGCCGGTGGTGGCCGGGCCAGGACCTCGGCCGGCCGGAGCCCGAACGGCTCGACCACCAACAGGTGCCGCACTGGGAGATCGGCGAGGCGCTGCAGATCCTCGACATGGAGCGTGGGGCGCGCCTCGCCGGCTCCATGTTCCCGCTCTACCGCGGGCCGGGCGCGCGGCTGCTGCGCGCGCTGACGGCGTTCGCCATCGACCGCCACGCGCCGTCCTACGAGGAGATCCGGCCGCCCACGGTCGTGCTGACCGACACCATGACGTCGACCGGGCACCTGCCCAAGTTCGCCGACGACGCCTACCACATCGAGCGCGACGACCTCTGGCTCATCCCGACGGCCGAGGTGCCCCTGACCTCCATGCACCGGGGCGAGATCCTCGAGGAGTCGCAGTTGCCGCTGCGCTTCACCGCCTCGACGGCCTGCTACCGGCGCGAGGCGGGCTCGGCAGGGCGCGACACCCGCGGGCTGCTGCGGGTGCACGAGTTCGACAAGGTCGAGCTCTTCGCCTACTGCACGCCGGAGGGCGCGCTCGACGCGCAGGGCGACATCCTGGCGCGCGCCGAGTCGATGCTGCAGGACCTCGAGCTGCCCTACCGCGTGCTCGACCTGTGCACCGGCGACCTCGGCGGCTCCTCGGCGCGCACGTTCGACCTCGAGGCCTACGCGCCCGGCGTCGACCGCTGGCTCGAGGTCAGCTCGGTGAGCTGGTTCCGCGACTACCAGGCGCGGCGAGCCAACGTGCGCTACCGCCCCGCCGGGGGCGGCCCGCTGCAGCTGGTGCACACGGTGAACGGCTCGGCCCTGGCCTGGCCGCGGATCTGGGCCGCCCTCGTGGAGAACGGGCGCCAGGAGGACGGGACGGTGATGCTGCCCGAGGCCCTGGCGCCGTATCTCGGCGGGGAGCTCCTGCTGAAGGCGCCGTGAGCGCGGACGCCGGCAGAGACGGGTTCGCGCACATGATCGACACCATCGCCGCCGAGAGCGCGCGCCTGGCCGCGGTGGTCGCAGCGTCCGACCTCGAGGCGCGCGTCCCGTCGTGCCCCGAGTGGTCCGTGCGCGACCTGGCCCACCACCTCGGCGAGGTGCAGTGGTACTGGGGCGAGAACGTGAAGGCCAAGAACGCGGACCAGCGCGCCGGCGCCGAGCTGACCCCGCTGCCCGAGGACGCCGACCTGCTGGCCTGGCTCGGCTGGTGCGGCTACTCCCTGCTGGGCGCGCTCCGCGAGGCAGGGCCCGACGCGCCGTGCTGGGCCTGGTGGCCCTCTCCGCACACGTCGGGTGCCGTGGGCCGGCACCAGGCCCAGGAGGCGGCGGTGCACCGGTGGGACGCCGAGGGGGTGGGTGACGCATCGAGGCCGCTGCCCGCCATCGTGGCGGCCGACGGCGTCCCCGAGTTCGTCGAGATCATGATCGGCGCCGACGCCGCCGCGCTGCCCGGGACCGTCACGCTGACCGCGACCGACACCGGCGCCAGCTGGCAGGTCGCCGGCGCGGCAGCGGACCGGTCGGGCCGGGTCTCGGAGCTGCGGGCGACCGCGTCCGATCTGGTCCTGATGCTGTACCGGCGCCTCCCGGTCCCCGACGCCGCGGTGGAGGGGGACCCGATGCTGGTGGCGGCGCTCCTGTCCCTGGCCGACACCTCGTGAGCGAGCTGACGTTCCTCGGGACGGGCAACTTCCTGGCCCCGCCGGGCCGCTACTGGAACAGCTTCGTGATGGACGGCACCGTGCTTGTCGAGCCCAGTCCCACCGCGCTGCCGCACCTGCGCCGCTGCGGGTTCGCCGTCGGCGACATCGAGGTCGTGGTGATCTCGCACTTCCACGCCGACCACTGCTTCGGCTGGCCCTTCCTCCTACAGGCGGCATCGGAGATCGGGGGCGGGCGCACGCTGCACGTGGTCGGCCCGCGGGGGCTCGAGGAGCAGCTGGCGACGATCATGGACGCCGGCGCGGTGGGTGGGGTGCTGACCACGGCACGCCAGCAGCTCGACCTGCGTTTCACGGAGGTGGACGGGTCGTGGCAGCAGGTGGGCCCGTTGCACTTCCGCGCCATCGAGGTGGTGCATGTCCCCTATCTGCGCTGCTTCGGGTACCTCTTCGAGCGGCCGGGCCAGGTGGTGGCCTACTCGGGTGACACCACACCGTGCGATGGGCTGAGCGAACTGGCCCGGGAGTCCGACGTGCTGGTGGTCGAGTGCAACGGGCGGCACCTGCCGCCGGGCGCGCCACCCGCCCATATGGACGAGGAGTCCATCGCGGCACTGCAGGCGGCCCACCCCGACGTCCACCTCGTGCTGACGCACCTCGGCGAGCAGGTGGACACCGGGTCCCTGACGGGCGTCACGATCCCGGACGACTTCGAGGCGCTGACCGTCTGAGCCGGGAGCGTCCCTACGAGGGGGTCGCTGCGGAGCCGTCAGGCTGGTCGAGCCCGGTCATGGCGCGGAATTCCTCGGTCGTGTTGACGTGCGGGAACGGCTCGTCCGGGACGGCGAGTCCCAGGCCGGCGCAGATCGGGTTCCAACCGTCCGACGGCGTCCATTCGAGGAAGCGCTCCGGCGGCACGGCACGGCGGGCGGCCTCGTTGTGCGCCTCGTAGGCCGCGATGCAGGCGTCCTTGTCCGCGTAGTCCGGGGTCAGCCGCTCGAGCATGTCCGACGCCATGGCGTACCAGGCCGCCATCTCGGGGTCGGGTCCTCGCTGCATCACCGGCAGGATGGTCTGGGAGAAGCTGTTCCACCACGCCTCGCTGCTCGAGCGCACCGACAGGATGACGAGGGCCTCGGGGTACGCGTCGCTGAGCTCCTTCCACACGGCGGCGGCCGGCCAGTCGACGGCGGCGGTGAACCCTTCGAACATGGAGTCCCATTCCGGCGGGCTGCCCAGGATGGCCCCGTGCCACAGTGGCACGTGCTCGGGCCGGGGGAGGAGCTCGAGCACGTGGTAGCAGGTCCCGCCCAGCAGCGTCTCGAGGGCGATCTTGAGGGAGTGCGAACCGGTCCGCCCCAATCCCGCTCCGACCGCTCGTAGCGCCATGGCGCGGCACCGTAGCACCGGGCCCGTTTCAACCCGGCGACCGGCCGAAGACGGAGCTCTCGACGATGTAGAAGACCGTGATGACGCCGAAGAGGACCACGCTGGCCGTCGGGCTCTTCAGCGCGGTGAGTGTCGCCACGAGATAGATGAAGGGTCCGGGCAGGTAGCTCCGCGAGATACCGCTCACGACCCGGGGATCGGCATCGGTGCGGAGCAGCCGATGGCCCGACGCGGCGTAGAACCACAGCACGTTGAAGAAGGCCGCCGTGATCGTCAGCGTGGCGCCGTAGGCGAGGGCGGCGGGCTCGAGGTCGCCGCCGCGGAGCTGGGAGGCGATCAGGCTGGTCGGGAACGGGATGAAGGCCACCATCATCAAGAAGCAGACGTTGATGAGGAGGAAGAGCCGGTCGACGTGCCGGACCTGCGTGAAGACCCGGTGATGGTTGATCCAGATGATGCCGATGGTCAGGAAACTGACGGCGTAGGCGGCGTAGCTGGGCCAGATGTGCAAGAGCCGGCTGCCCAGGTTGCCGGGGCCGGCCCGGACGTCGAGGATGAGGAGGGTGGCGGCGATGGCGAAGACGCCGTCGCTGAACGTCTCGAGCCGCGAGGCGGACATCGCCGGCGTCACGCGTGCCCCGTCGGCCGCCCGCCCGCCCGGCGCCTGCGTCACGATCCGACCGCGAACAGTCGCCACCGGCCCGGCAGGCCCTTGAGCTCGTGCTCGCCGCGGTCCACGAAGTGGAGATCGGAACCCACGACGAGATCCACCACGGTCCGCGAGACCAGGACCTCACCGGCGCTCGCCTTGGCCTGCACCCGTTGCGCGAGATGCACCGCGACGCCCGCCACGTCGTCTCCGCGCCGCTCGATCTCGCCCGTGTGCACGCCGACGCGGACGTCGATGCCGAGTTGGCGGAGGGCTTCGCGCATCGCGACCGCGCACTGCACGGCGCGGGCGGGGCCGTCGAAGGTCGCGAGTACCCCGTCGCCCGTCCGTTTGACCAGGTGCCCGCCGAAGCGGGCCAGCTGCCGGTCGATGGCCCGGTCGTGTTGTTCCAGGCGGGCCGTCCAGGTCCGGTCGCCGAGGGCGGTGGCTTGCTCGGTCGAGCCGACGATGTCGGAAAACAGGACCGTGGCCAGAAGGCGGTCGCTGGGTTCCATCCGCCGCGTCCCGGTGAGGAATTCCTCGATCTCCCCGGCGACGTCGGCGCTTCCGGTCCAGGGGACGTGGTCGGCCGAGTCGAGCTCCACGTAGTGGGCACCGTCGATGTGCTCGGCGAGATAGCGCCCGTTGCCCACCCGGCAGAACCGGTTGTCACGGGCGTGGAGCACGAGTGTCGGTACGCGCAGGCCGCCGAGAATGGGCCGCACGTCGGTCTCCGACGCCCGCCACACCGCCCGCGCCGCCGCCGGGCTGGCGCCCCGGTGGCCGGCACGGCGCCACCACGCGGCGAAGCTGGCGTCGGAGACCATGCTCGGGGCCATGAGGGGGAGGTCGTCCCCGCCGGTCGGACCCGGATCGATGAGCGTTTCCCTGAACCTCTCCAACACGTGAGCGGGCACCCCGTAGGGATAGTCGTCGCTCCGGGTGAGGCAGGCGTAGCCGTTCACCACCACGAGCGCCTGCACCCGCTCCGGATGCGTGGCGGCCAACAGGAGGGCGGCCAGTCCGCCGAAGTGGACCCCGAGGACCGCGGTCTGTTCGATCCCGAGGTCGTCGAGGACGGCCAGTGCGTCTCCGGCCCACTGCTCGACCGTCGGCGGATCGGACGACCCCAACGGGTCCGACAGGCCGATGCCCCGCAGGTCGAAGCGGATGAGCCGGGAGAAGGAGGCGAGCCGGTCCACATAGGCCTGCCAGCGTGGCTGCTCGCCCGAAGCGTCGACAGAGAAGTTCGTGCCGTTGGTCAGTTCGATGAGCGTGATGGGCCCGCTCCCCTCGACCAGATACCCGATATTGAGGCCATCGGTCGTTGTGGCGTAGCGGATCTCGGGGACGTCTGCCACGAGCGAAAGGCTAACGAGGTCGGACGCCCGACGGGACGGGGTGACTAACCCCCGGGGGCGGCGAAGCGGTAGCCGACGCCGCGCACCGTCGTGATGAGCACCGGTGTCGAGGGGTCGGCTTCTATCCGGGAGCGGAGCCGCTTGATGTGCACGTCGAGCGTCTTGGTGTCCCCGATGTAGTCGGTCCCCCAGACGCGGTCGATGAGCACGTCACGCGTCAGCACCCGCCCGGAGTTCTCGACCAGCAGGCGCAGCAGCTCGAACTCCTTGCGCCGCAGGTGGACCTCGTCGCCGCGCACGAACACGCGCCGCTGGTCGAAGTCCACCTTGATCCCGTTGGACTCCCAGATGCCGTCGCTGCCGAATTCGACGGACCCCGACATGTCCGAGGCCTCCGTGCCGCCGGGCGCCCGCCGGAGGACGGCGCGCATGCGGGCGACGAGCTCGCGCAGTCGGTAGGGCTTGGTGACGTAGTCGTCCGCCCCCACCTCGAGTGCGACCACGGTGTCGATCTCGGTGCCCTTGGCCGTCACCATGATGATGGGGACGTGCGAGCGGGTCCTGATGTTGCGGCACACGTCGATGCCGGACAGCTTGGGCAGCATCAGGTCGAGCAGCAGGATGTCGGGTGCCGTCTCGTCGAAGAGCTGCAGGGCCTCGTTGCCGTCGCGGGCGACGGTCACCCGGAACCCCTCGTTGGTCAGGCCGATGACGAGCGCCTCAATGAAGGACTCCTCGTCCTCGGCCAGCAGGACCTTGATCGGGCCCTCGCCGGCCGCCGGCCGCGTGCTCTTCTTTCCCGCCGGCTTGGCGGTCGCCTTCGTCACGCGACGCGCTCGGCCTGGATCGGCAGCACGAGCGTGAACGTGGACCCCTCGCCCTCACGGGACTCGACGTCGACCCAGCCCTGGTGGTTGTTGGCGACGTGGCGCACGATGGAGAGCCCGAGGCCGGTGCCGCCGGTGTCGCGGCTGCGCCCGTGGTCGACGCGGTAGAAGCGCTCGAAGATGCGGTCGAGGTCGCGGGCCGGGATGCCGATGCCGTGGTCCTGGACCGAGAGCCGCACGTTGTCGCGCTCCTCGATGCGCCAATTCGGGAGGGCGGCCGTGCTGGGCTCCGCCGGGACGGTTCCGGCGGCGTCGCCCGGCGCGCCGCCCTGCGGCGCCGGCCCGGTGGTGCTCGTGGCCGTGGCCGCTGCCGTGGTGGCGTCGTCATCCGGCGTGGCGTCGCCCGCCGGCCCGCCGAACGTCGTGACCTGCTCCAGGATCTCGGGGGTGAAGACCGGCTCCACCGGGTCCTCCTCGTGGGAATCGGGGGTTGCGGGCCCCGATTCTGCTCCATCGGCGTCCACGGCGGGGAGCTCGCCGGTGTCGTGCTCGGGCGCCGGCTCGGCGAGCGGTCCCACGACGGCCGGGTGTTCGAGGTTGGGATGGGTGCGCTGCACGGTGCCAGTGACGACGACCTTGGAGTTGTCGTAGGAGTAGGTGATGGCGTTCTCGAGGAGGGCGTGCATGGCCGAGACGAGTTGGCGGCGGTCACCCATGACGGCGACGGGGGGAGAGGGCTCGTGCAGAACGATCTCGATGCCGCGCTGGTCCGCGGTGGCGCGCACCCGCTCGATGGCGTCGGCCATGACGAGGTTCACCAGCACCGGCTCGCGCGGCGGGGCCTCCTCGGACTCGATGCGGGAGAGGTCGAGGAGGTCGTCGATGATCCGGCTGACCCGGAACGCCTCGTTGTGGATGCGGCCGGCCAGGCGCTGGGCCACGTCGGGGTCCGGCTCCGACACGAGGGTCTCGGCCAGGAGCCCCAGCGCGCCCATCGGCGTCTTGAGCTCGTGGCTGACGTTGGCCACGAAGTCACGGCGGATCTCCTCGAGCCGGCGGCGCTCCGAGATGTCCTCAATCAGCGCGATCACCCCGAGGGGCCGGCGGCCGTCGTCGATCTGGCGGGCCCGTACCTGCAGCGTGCGCCGGGGCGGCCCGTAGAGGTCGAGCGTGCGCTCGGCCGACCCCTCGTGCCAGGCGTCCTCCAGGACCTCGGTCACGGCCTGCGCGGCCAGGGCGTCGCCGTGGCGGCTCACCATCAGGGCGTTGGCGCGCCCGTTGCGGTAGATCACAGTGCCGTTCTCGTCGCACAGGACCACCCCCTGGGTGAGGGTGTCGAGCGAGCGCCGCAGGCGGATGGCGTCGGAGCTGGACTCGGTCACGGCCTGCGCGGCCCCGCCGGTCACCTGCTCGAGGTAGGCGAGCGAGGTCTCGATGTTGTACTCGTCCTCGGGCGGATCGAGTCCCAGCCGGGTGCCGAGCGCGGCCAGGCGCTGCGAGATGGCGCGACGCCCCGAACGCCGCCCGAAGTGGGCCGCGATGAAGCCGACCAGCACGCAGACGACGACCGCGCCGGCGACGAACACGATCTGCTGGGTCTGGCTCAGGTGGATCTCCCCCGGCCCGCTCAGAAGCACGTCCCCAATATGACAGGGCTGGACGGCGCGGGGCGAACAGCTGCACCCCGGGGTGCCCCCGGGCAGGCCGGCGCCACCGGCCTCCCCTCGGGGGACTGGAAGTGGGGCACACCGAGCCGGGGCGGTGAACCGTTCTCCGGCCGAAGGCGGCCCGGAGGTCCCGGCGCCGCCGGTCACCACGGAGGGCACCCATGGTCGTCTGGCACCTGGCCGATGTCTCGCTGAACCCGAGTGTCAACGCGCTGCCCGGTGGTGGAACCCTGCAGGAACTGACCAACGGGCTGGGCGCCTGGGCGTTGATCGCCGCCCTGGCCGGGTTGCTCTTCGGTGCGGCGGCGTGGGCGCTGGGCGTGCACTCGCAGAACTTCCAGCAGTCCCTGGTCGGGCGACGCGCCGTCCTGGTGTCGGGGCTGGCGGCCCTGCTCATCGGTGCGGCGCCCCCGATCGTCAATTTCTTCTTCCACACCGGCACCAACCTGCACTGAGCGCGCGGCCGGCCCCCTGCCATGCTGGCCACCGGCTGCACCGGCCTCGACGCGCTCAACCCGATCTGCCAGGTCGGCAGCCTCGGAGGCTCCATCGCGGCCTCGGGGTTCGAGTCCGTGCTCAGCGGCATCAGCCAGTGGGTGGCGAGCGGGGCCGAATGGCTCCTGGGCCAGATCGGCGACGTGCTCGTCGCCACCACGACCGTCGACGTCGGGGCGACGTGGTTCCGCACCCACTACGGCCAGATGACCGCGCTGGCGGGCGTCGTCGTCCTGCCGCTGCTCCTGATCTCGACGATCCAGGCGGTGCTGCGCCAGAACCCGGGCCAGCTCGTCCGCACCTTCCTCGTGCAGCTGCCGCTGGCCCTGTTGCTCGGCGTGGTCGCGATCCAGGTCGTGATCCTGAGCCTGTCCGCCACGGACGCCATGAGCGACGCCGTCGCGGGCGGCACCGGGGCCGACGTGACCTCCCTGCTGTCGGGCGTGACCACCGGGCTCGCGGCCGCGGCCGCCGACCCGACGATCGCCAGCTTCGTCCTGCTCCTCATTGCGCTGCTCATCGCCGTCGCCGCGTTCGTGCTGTGGATCGAGCTCCTCATCCGGGCTGCCGCGGTCTACGTCGCCGTCCTCTTCCTGCCGCTGGCGCTGGCCACGCTGGTCTGGCCCGCGGTCTCGCACTGGTGCCGGCGCCTGGTCGAGACCCTGGCCGCCCTCATCGTGTCCAAGTTCGTGATCGTGGCCACGCTGAGCCTGGCGGCCGGCGCGGTCTCGTCGGGCACCGCGGGCAGCGGCGCGCACGGCGCCGGCTTCTCCGCCGTCCTGGCCGGTGGCGCGCTCCTCGTCATGGCCACCTTCGTCCCCTTCGCCATCCTGCGCATGATCCCGGCCGTCGAGGCGGGCGCCGTCGGGCATCTCGACGGGCTGCGCGCCCGCGGGACCGCCGCCGTCACGCGGCCGGCCCGATCGGCGGCGAGCTTCGCGTTGCACGGCGGGCTCGAGGCGCTCGGTGACGCCCGCCTCATGACCCAGACCGCGGGCGGGCCCGGCGGCGGGGGCCCGGCGGGTCTCGCCGGCCGTGGCGTGGCGTCTTCGGCGACGGCGGCGGCCGATCCGGGGTCGCCGGGTCGGAGCGGGGAGGGTCCCGTCGGGCTCGCCGACGGTGACCCCGAGTCCCAGCGCCTCTTCGAGGCGGGCGTGGCCGGTGCCGCGGGGGTAGACCGGACTCAGAAGGGACCCAAGCCAATCATCGACGACCGCGGGCCCGGCGGGGCGCGCCCGCCCGATGGGAGCGACAGCGCCGCAAGCGACGACACCGGTTCGGGCGCGGCAAAGGGAGCCGGCTCCACCGTGCGGGCCCCGGGCCCGGTCGACTGGGGGCCGGCACCAACCGGTCCTGCCACCCCCGAGGACGCATGGAAGTGGGTGGGCGTGCCGCCCGGGCGGGGCCTGATCGGCAAGGTGGAGCCGGGCAAGATGCGCTACTACATGGGCGACGACGGCCACGGCCCGGTGATCACGTGGCTGCCGCCCGCCTGGCCGCCCGGGTACCAGGGCCACGACGGGTGAGCGGCGGGAGCGGGTCGCGCTATCGGTTCGGGCCGCGCGAGCGGGGCGGCGCGCTGGCCGGGTGGCGGGCGGGCCAGATCGTCACCGTGGCGGTGGGGCTGCTGTTCGGCGTGCTGGTCCTGCGGTGGGAGCCCAACGCGGCGGGCGTGGCCGCGGCCATCGGCACCCTCGTCCTCTACGGCGCGCTGGCGACGGTGCCCGTGGCGGGGCGCACGGGCGACGAGTGGCTCCCGGTGACCGTGTGCTGGGCGGCACGCCGGGCCGGCGCGCGCCGCGGTTCGGGCCTGGCCGCGCTGCGCGGCCTGCGCCTGCTGCGTGCCGGCTGGCACGACATGGGCGTGGTGCACGACCGCGCCACGCGCACGCTCACGGCGGCACTCGCCCTGCGCGGGGGCAGCTTCGCACTGCTGGGGGCCGACGAGCAGGACCGCCGGGTCGGTGCCTGGGCGTCGGTCCTGTCCTCGTTGGCCCGCGAGGGCTCGCCGCTGCACCGGGTGCAGTGGATCGCCGCCTCCTTCCCCGACGACGGCCGGGGCGTGCGGTCGTATCTCGCCGCCGAGGCCGACGCCGCTGCGGCATCGGCGTGCACCGCCTCCTACGAGGCGCTGCTGACCGACATGGACTCGCACACCTGCGCCCACGACGTGGTCCTCGCCGTCCAGGTGCGGCTGACGAAGTCGGTCGAGGTCGGCTGCGCCGCCCTGGCCCGCGAGGTGGGGTCGCTCGTGCGCCTGCTCGCGGACGCCGAGGTGGAGGTCCAGTCGGTGCTCAGCGCCGACGACCTGGCCCGGCAGCTGCTGCGGACCTACGAGCCGCAGGGTGCGGCGGGCGGGGCGGCGTCGGGCCTGGGGGACCCGTGGCCGATGGCGATGGAGGAGAGCTGGTCGGCGGTGCGGGTCGACGGCATGGTCCACGCCACGTTCTGGGTGGCGGAATGGCCGCGGACGGAGGTGCGCAGCGACTTCCTGGCGCCGCTGCTCCTGGGTTCGGCCCGCTCCACCCTCTCGGTCGTGATGGAGCCCCTCGGGCCCGACGCGGCCGTACGGAAGGTCGAGGCCTCCCGGACGGCCGACCTGGCCGACGCCGAGTTGCGGCGACGGGGCGGCTTCGTCTCGACGGCGCGCCATCGGCGCGAGTCGGAGGTCCTGGCGCGGCGGGAGGCGGAACTGGCGGATGGCCACGCGTCCTTCCGTTACTCGGGTTACCTCACCGTCTCGGCCCCGGGAGAGGAGGACCTGGTCGCTGCGTGCGACGCCGTGCAGCACGCAGCGGGGCAGAGTCGGCTCGCGCTCCGGCGCCTCTACGGCGACCAGGCATCCGCCTACACGTGCACGCTGCCCCTCTGCCGCGGGCTGCGCTGACAGGGCCGGACCGCAGGCGCCTCTACCATGGCGGGAGTGCAGGCGGTCGACGCATGACGGACGACGCGACCCCCTTCGTCCTGCCGCGGATCCCCGCGTCGGCCGGCGCGTTGGTCTTCGACGGGGACGGCCGGCTCCTCATCGTCAACCCCACGTACAAGGCGCACTGGTCGATCCCGGGCGGGATCATGGAGGCGGACGGCGAGACGCCTTGGGAGGCCTGCCGGCGCGAGGTACTCGAGGAGGTCGGGCTGCACGTCGAGCGGGGCCGTCTCGCCGCGGTCGACTTCCTGCGGCCGAAGCACGGGAAGCCGGGCGGGATGCGGTTCCTCTTCGACTGCGGTGTCCTCCCCGCGGCCGCGCTGGCCGCGATCGCCCTGCAGGAGGAAGAGCTCTCCGAGTACCGGATGGTGGACACCGTCACGGCGCTCGAGCTGTTGAGCGGGCCGATCCGGCGCCGGGTCGGTGCGGCGC
The DNA here is from genome assembly GCA_963809825.1 of uncultured Acidimicrobiaceae bacterium. Taxonomy (GTDB): domain Bacteria; phylum Actinomycetota; class Acidimicrobiia; order Acidimicrobiales; family RAAP-2; genus Bog-473. The sequence continues at coordinate 47,977 of CAWELJ010000002.1, forward strand.
TGGCGGCGCCGGACGCCTGCGTCTACCTCGAGGACGGTCGAAGGGTGTGAGCCGGGCCGCCCGGGCCGGCGTGTGCGCCGAGGCTCAGGCCAGGCCGAGCTCGACCGGAGCCTCCCGGTAGAAGAAGGCCGCCGCGCCGACGATGATGCCGGCGGCGACGGCGAGCGCCCAGGCGGCGCCGGCGTGGAGCACGAGGACGGCGCCGACCAGTGCGCCTCCGAACTGGCAGACGACCGACGTCAGGCGGTAGCGCGCCCACGGGTTGGCCCCGCCGGCCAGCCAGGACTCCGACGCCAGCCCGGTCAGCGTCGTGGTGAGGACGGTCGTCGACATGTCGCGGACCCCGAGCCCCCGCACCGCCGCGTTGCGTGTCCCCACGCCGAAGGCCAGCACTGCGATGACCGTGAAGCGGGGCCACCCGGACGCGATGGCCGGCACGGTGACGGCCACGACCGCCGCCGCCGCCGTGCCGGTGGCCTCCATCACCATGACGACGAGCAGCAGCGAGCGCTGGGGCGACACCCGCCGGGCGATGCGGCCCCCCACGACCGCGCCGCCCAGGAAGAAGCCGAGCGCGCAGAGGCTGGCCGCCACCGAGAACCCCGGTGCGCCGGCGGCGGCGAACCCGACCAGGACCACGTTGCCGGTCATGTTGGCGATGAACACGTGCCCGAGGCCGAGGAAGCTGACGGCATCGAGGAAGCCGCTCACGACGGTGAGCGCGGCCAGGGTCACGACCAGGGGCTGCGGCGGATGATCGGGTTCGCTCATGTTCGCTCCACCTTCCCCGCGACCCGGCGGCGGTCCCGGCCTCCGCCAACGTAACGGAGGGAGTGGGCCGGTTGGCCGACCGTTCCCCGTCGTGAGGGAGCGGATGCCACGGGTTCCCGCCCATCAGGTGACCACCCGGAACCTCGGCGCCGCCTACCCGTTCATCGCAGAGGCGGGCCTCGGCCGGCGGGGCGTGGTGATCGGCGACGACCTGCTCGGCGGCTCGTTCGTGTTCGATCCCTTCGAGCTCTACGCGGCCGGCGTCGTGTCCAATCCGAACATGGTCGTCTTCGGCCAGATCGGCCGGGGCAAGAGCGCGTTCGTCAAGTCCTTCCTGTGGCGGCAGGCGGTCTTCGGGCGCCGGGCCTGGGTCGTCGACCCCAAGGGCGAGTACGCCGACCTCGCCGATGCGTGGGGCGTGCGTCCCGTGGCGCTCCGGCCCGGCGGTGCGATCCGGCTGAACCCGCTCGACCCGGGGCCCGACGACGGCGGCGCCGGGCCGCTCGGCTCCGACCCGACCGGCCGCCGGCGTATGGAGCTCCTCTCCTCGCTGGCGAGCGCCTGCCTCGGCCGGGGCCTGGCGCCCCGCGAGCGTGCCGCTCTCGGCGCCGCTCTCGCAGAGTCCACAGGCTCAGGGATCGCTCCGACGGTGCCGATGGTGGTCGAGTCCCTGTTGTCCCCGAGCGCGGACGCGGCCCGCTCCCTCCGCACCGAGCGGCGCGACCTTCTCGAGGACGGCCGCGACGTCGCGTTGGAGCTGCGCCGCCTCGTGCACGGCGACCTGTGCGGCATGTTCGACGGCCCGACGACGCCCGGTCTCGACCTCTCGGCGCCGCTCGTCGTCCTCGACCTGTCCGCGCTGTACTCGTCCGCCGCGCTGGGCGTCCTGATGGCGTGCGCCACCGCGTGGCTGCAGGCCGCGCTGGCACGGACCGCCGCCGCGGGAGGCGGGACCGCGCCGTCCGGCAGGGCCCGGTTCTTCCTCGTGGTCGACGAGGCGTGGGCGATCCTGTCCAACCTCGGCGTGGCGCGCTGGCTGCAGTCGTCGTGGAAGCTCTCGCGCGCCTTCGGCGTCTCCAACGTGGCGGTGCTGCACCGGGTGTCGGACCTGCGCTCGGTCGGCGCGTCGGACTCCGAGCAGGTGGCGCTGGCCCAGGGCCTCCTGGCCGACTCGGAAACACGGGTCGTGTACGCCCAGTCCCCCGGGGAGATCGAGGCGGCCGCCGAGCTCCTGTCGCTGTCGGGCACCGAGGCGGACCTGCTCCCGCAATTGCGCCGGGGCGTCGCCCTGTGGAAGGTGGGTCAGCGGTCCTTCCTGGTCCAGCACCGCCTCAGCGCCACGGAAGGGCGCATCGTCGACACCGACGCGGCCATGACCGCCCGCTAGCCGGTGGCCGGCATCGCCTCGGTCGTCCTGCCGCTGGCCCTCGGTGGTGCGCTGCTGGCCGGGATCTCCTCCCGGGCCGGGACGCGGCCCCAGCTGCCCCGACGTCGCAGCCATCGCCGGGGGGCGCGCTGGGCCACACGGCGCGACCTCCGCCCGCTGGTGGTGGCGGCCGACCTCCCCCCGGCGGGGCGCCTCCTCCTCGGCGGCCTCCCCGGCGCGGCGCGGCGCGGGGGCGTCGCGGCCGAGACGGCCCAGTCCGTCGTGGTGGTCGGACCGACGCAGAGCGGCAAGACGACGAGCCTGGCGGTGCCGGCCATCCTCGGGTGGCGCGGGCCCGTGGTCGCGGCCAGCGTGAAGGGCGACCTGCTCCGCCACACGAGGGGGACGCGCGCCCGGTTGGGGCGGGTGTGGTGCATCGACCCCACCGCGTCGAGCGGCGCGCCCGGCGACGGCTGGTCGCCGCTCAGCGGCTGTGGGCAGTGGCGGGAGGCGTGCCGAATGGCGGCGGACCTGTGCGACGCCGCCAAGGCGGACGGGACGACGGCCGAGGGCGAGTTCTGGTACGCCACGGCAGCCAAGCTGCTCGCCCCGCTCTTGCTGGCGGCGGCACTGGACCGTCGCAGCATGGCCGACGTCGTGTGCTGGGTCGATACGCAGGAGGTGGGTGAGGTCGCCGGCATCCTCGAGGCCGCGGTGGCTCCGGAAGCACTCGACGCGGCGCGGGCAACCTGGTGCCGCGACGAGCGGACGCGTAGCTCCGTGTACACAACGGCGGAGACCGTGCTGGCGCCGTTCGCGCATGCGCCGCCCGGGCTGTCGTCGGGGGTGCCGTTCGAGCCGCGCCTTCTGCTCGGCGGTGCGCACACGTTGTACCTGTGCGCACCGGCCCACGACCAGCGCCGGCTGCGGGGCTACTTCTCCGCGCTCACGCAGCAGGTGCTCTCCCACGCCTTCGCGTCCGCCACGAGGTCGGGCCGCCCGCTGGACCCGCCGCTGCTGGTCGTGCTCGACGAGGCGGCACACATCGCACCGCTGCCCGAGCTCGACGGCTTGGCGGCGACCTGCGCGTCGCACGGGATTCAGATCGTGACGGTGTGGCAGGACCTGGCCCAGGTGCGTGGCCGCTACGGCGCGCGGGCGGCCACCGTCCTCAACAACCATCGCGCCAAGCTGTTCCTGCCCGGGATCGCCGACCCGGACACGCTCGAGTACGCCAGCCGGCTGATCGGGGACGAGGAGGTCTCCCACCCTTCGGTCACCCGCGACCCGGCCGGCCGGCGCTCGACCACGTTGACGACGACGTCACGCCGCCTGCTGCCTCCCGAGGAGCTGCGCTGCCTGCCGCGGGGCCGGGCGGTCCTCGTCTACGGCACCCTGCCCCCGGCCCGGCTCGAGTTGCGGCCCTGGTGGGTGCAGGGGAGGCGCCGGGGCTCAGGCCGGCGCGGCACGGCGGACGGCTGACGCGGCCGCGGGTCCGCCGGCAGCTCCGGCGCGGGCGGCCCCGGCGCGCTCGTGCAGGAGCTGCCGCTCCCGGCTGTTGGTCGCCAGCTCGGCGGCGCGATCGAACTCCGCTGCGGCCTCGGCCTTCCGGCCGAGCCGGTCGAGGAGATCCCCCCGCACGCTGAAGAGCAGGTGGTAGCGCTCGAGCGTCTTCGTCTCGACCAGCGCGTCGACCAGCGTCAGCGCGGCGCCCGGATCGCCGGCCATGGAGATGGCCACCGCCCGGTTGAGCTCGACGATCGGCGACGGTGCCGTGCGCGCCAGCTCGTCGTACAGGCTGACCAGCTCCTCCCAGTCCGTCTCCTCGGGACGGAAGGCCCGGGCGTGGCAGGCGGCGATGGCCGCCTGGAGCGCGTAGGGGCCGCGCGGCTCGCCGAGCGCATCCGCCCGGGCCAGTGCGTCCACGCCCCGGTTGATGTGGAGGCGGTCCCAGGTGCGGCGGTCCTGATCCAACAGGAGGACGGGGGTCCCCGACGGCCCGGTCCGGGAGCGCAGGCGGGACGACTGGATCTCCATCAGCGCCACCAGCCCGTGGACCTCCGCCTCGTCGGGCACGAGAACGGCCAGGACGCGTCCGAGCCGCAGCGCCTCGGCGCAGAGCTCGGGACGGAGCCAGTCCTCACCGGCGGTGGCGGAGTAGCCCTCGTTGAAGATGAGGTAGATCACCTCGAGCACGGTGCCGAGGCGCGCCGTCAGATCAGCGCCGGCGGGCACCTCGTAGGGGACGCCGGCGTTGGCGATCGTCTTCTTGGCGCGCACGATGCGCTGGGCGATGGTGGGTTCGGGCACGACGTAGGACCGGGCGATCTCGGGAACCGTGAGGCCGCCCACCAAGCGCAACGTCAACGCCACCCGGGCAGCGACGGGCAGGACCGGGTGGCAGGCGACGAAGATCAGCCGCAGGCGGTCATCGGGAATGTCGTCCGACGAGTCCGGGTCGATGGCGACCCCGTCGTCGTTCCCCGGCACCGCCGCCTGCAGCTCGCGGCTCAGCTGGGCGTACTTCGCTTCGAGGGAGCGGTTGCGGCGGAAGAGATCCACGGCCTTGCGCTTGCCCACGGTGGTGAGCCACGCACCGGGATTGTGCGGCGTGCCGTCGTGGGGCCATTGGCGGAGTGCGTCGACGAGTGCGTCCTGGGCCAGCTCCTCGGCCAGCCCGATGTCGCCGACGAACGCCGCCAGCGCGGCGACGACACGAGGGAATTCCATCCGGAACACCGTCTCGATCGCGGCGGTCGAATCGGTGGCCGGCACGCCACCGATTCAACCACCGCCTCGGCCATGGGGCCGCTCACATGACGGGCCGGACGCGGACCTCACCCTCGCCCAGGACGCTGAGGAAGCGCTTGGACCACTCGATCGCCTCGTCGAGGTCGCGGCACTCCATGATGGCCCAGCCGCCCACGATCTCCTTCGCCTCGGCGAAGGGGCCGTCGACGACCGTGAACTCGCCGTCCTTCAGCGAGAGCTTGGCGCCCTCCGAGGTGGGGGCGACGCCACCGGTGGCGACGATGACGCCGGCCTTGGTGGCCTCCTCGACGAACGCGCCCATCGTCTCGAACATTTCGGGGGACGGGGGCTCGGTCGGCTGCTCCGACTCGTTGGCAAGGGTGTATCCCAGGAATCGCATCTCGTGCTCCTCTTCCTCTTTTCTGTGGGGCGCCTCTCGCCTCACTCTGGCAGAGCGTCGAACGGGCCCGGGCAGAATCGACATCGGGGCCGGAATTCTTTGCGATTCCACGCCGGGCCCCGGCCCTCGGGGTGCCCTGGCGCCACGGAGACCCAGGTGGCGGCCTTGACCGGTCGAGCCGGGGCTTCGTAGTCTCGACTTCGATATCGAAGAAGGGCAGAGAGGGAAGGGGCGCAGGCAATGACCACCCAGGCAAAGCCCGGTGAGGTGCGCATGCTCATTGACGGTGAGCTCGTCGAAGCAGCTTCGGGCAAGCGGTTCGAGAACATCAACCCGGCGACGGAAGAGGTGCTCGGCGAGGTGGCCGATGCGTCGACCGAGGACATGCAGCGGGCGATCACCGCGGCCCGGCGAGCCTTCGACGAGTCCGACTGGTCGACCAACCGCGCCCTGCGCAAGCGCTGCCTCGAGCAGCTGCAAGAGGCGCTCGAGTCGGAGCGGGAGGAGTATCGCGAGGAGCTGATCGCGGAGGTGGGGACGCCCCGCATGATGACCTTTGCCGCCCAGCTGGACTGGCCCCTCGAAGAAGCGCTCCGCTGGCCGGCGAAGATGATCGACGAGTTCGCCTGGGAGCGGGATCTGCCCGACGGGAACATGATGGGCATGTTGAGCCGGCGAGCCGTATGGAAGGAGCCGTTCGGAGTCATCGGTGCCATCGTCCCGTGGAACTACCCGCTCGAGGTGACGCTGAACAAGCTCGGCCCCATCCTCGCCACGGGCAACACCACGGTCCTCAAGCCGGCTCCCGACACGCCCTGGAACGCCACGCGGCTGGGCCGGCTGGTGGCGGAGAAGACCGACATCCCGCCGGGCGTCCTCAACGTGGTCACGTCCTCCGAGCACCTGATCGGAGAGGAGCTCACGGTCTCACCCCTGGTCGACATGATCTCCTTCACGGGTTCCACCGCAGTCGGCAGGCGGATCATGGAGAAGGGCGCCCCGACGCTGAAGAGGGTCTTCCTGGAGCTCGGCGGCAAGTCGGCCATGATCGTGTGCGACGACGCCGACTTCGCCTCGGTCGTGCCGGGCGGGTCCATGGTCTGCATCCATGGCGGCCAGGGCTGCGCCATGCAGACACGGATGCTGCTGCCACGCGCCCGCTACGACGAGGGTGTCGAGCTGGTCAGCGCCGCCATGGCCGCGTTTCCCTACGGTGACCCGAGCAGCGACGCCGTGATGATGGGCCCGCTGGTCAGCGCGCGCCAGCGCGACAGGGTCCTCGGGTACATCGAGCGTGGCAAGGAGGAGGGCGCCACGCTCGTCACCGGCGGCGGGCGCCCCGCCGACCAGCCCAAGGGCTGGTTCGTGGAGCCCACGCTCTTCGCCGACGTCGACAACTCCATGACGATCGCCCAGGAGGAGATCTTCGGACCGGTGCTCGCGGTCATCCCCTACGACGACGACGACGATGCGGTCCGGATCGCCAACGAAAGCAACTACGGGCTCTCGGGCGGCATCTTCTCGGGCTCCGAGGAGCGGGCCAACGCGATCGCCCGCCGTCTCCGGACCGGATCCCTGAGTGTCAACGGTGGCCTGTGGTACGGCGCAGACTCGCCCTACGGCGGCTACAAGGACAGCGGGATCGGACGCCAGTGCGGGATCGAAGGTCTCGAGCAGTACCTCGAGACCAAGTCGATCGCCTGGCCCCAGACCTGACCCACCCGCGCTCGGCGCCGGGCCCGACGCGGCCCGGGGTCACGAGGACCACTCGGCCAGGAGCTCGTCCGTCGTGGCCAGGCGGGCGACGAACGCGAGGCTGTGGCGGAGCATCGAGTCGTGGTGCTGGCGTGGGGTGCCGACGCAGGCATCCGTCGGCACCGTCACGGCGAAGTCCTCGTCGGCGGCGCCCACCGCCACCAGCGGGATGGCGAGATTCGTCGACACGCCGGCGACCACGACGTCGGTGATCCCCATGTTGCGCAGCACGGCCAGCACCTCGGTGCGGTGCACCGGCGAGATCCCCTGGTGTCGGGGCAGCACGAGGTCGTCGGCTCCGACGCCGATCTCGGTGACGACGTCGGTGGCGGGGTCGGAGTCGCTCCAGGCGGCGGTCGCCGCCGTCGCCTGCATGAGGGGTGCGCGGCGGCCGGTCGAGCGCCCGCCGGCCAACGGCACGTAGGTCAGGTGGGCGACCAGGACCCCGGCCGCGCGGGCCCCGGCGGCCAGGCGCCCCATCGTGGCCAGGGCGGGGCGGGCCGACTCGGCCAGAGCGGGCAGCACGGAGAGGTCACCGATCACGCCGCGCTGGCACTCGACGAACAGCAGGGCCGTGGTGTCCGGACCGCTCACCGGCGGACCTCGGCACCGAGCCGGGCGCGGTGCCTTCAAGCCACGACCCCCTCCAGCTTGAGCGCCATCATCTCCTCCTCGCTGCAGTCGATGCCCGCCAGGATCTCTTCGCAGTGCTCGTTGAACTCGGGCCCGCGTTTGGGGGCGGCCGGCGCACCCGCGAACTGCACCGGCGTCGTCACCAGCTGGAACGGCACGCCGTCACTGGTCGTGGTCTCGCCCAGGAGGCCGTTCGCCTCGACCTGGGGATCGGCCACCACCTCCAGCGTGTCCTGCGCCACCGACCACTGGCCGTCGAAGGACTCCAGTCGGGCTCTCCATTCGCCCAACGGCGCCGATGCGAAGATCTCCGTCAGGATGGCGCGGGCCTCCCGGGCGTTGGCGGCGAGCTGCTCGTGCGAGGAGAACCGCTCGTCGTCGATGAGATCGTCCCGGCCGAGGGCCCGGCAGGCGCTCGGCCAGTAGCGGAAGCCCTGGAGGCAGGAGAAGGCCAGGAACTTGCCGTCCTGGGTCCGGTAGGTGCCCACGAGCGGGTTCGCCGGGCCCGCCCCGCCGCCCTTGCTCGGGCCGGGACGCCAGGGCATGTCCAGCTGGAGCGACAGGGCGATGGCGGGGCTCATCGCCCACATGCCCACGCCCAGCAGCGAGACGTCGACGGGCAGGGCCTCGCCGGTCCGTTCGCGGTGGAACAGCGCCCCGAGGATCCCGCCGGCGATCGTCATGCCCCCGATGGAATCCCCATAGCCCGGTCCGGGCTGGCCGGCCAGGTACTCGACGTCCGTCGGCGTCGTCCCCATGGCGCTCCCGGCGCGGCACCAGTAGCTCAAGAAGTCGTAGCCGCCGCGGTCGGCCTCGGGCCCGCGCTCGCCGGCGCCGGTGCCGGCCACGTAAATGATGTTGGGATTGTGCGCCCTGATGTCCTCGAGCTCGATCCGCAGCTTCTTCCTGACGGCTGGCAATTTGTTGGTCAGGAAGACGTCGCACGTGGCGGCGAGCCGGTAGACGAGGTCGAGGCCCTTCTCGGTGCTGACATCGATACCGATGCTCTTCTTCCCCCGGTTGGAGTGCTCCAGCAGCACGTGGACCGCGCCCATCGACGGCATGACACCGCTGGAGGCGAGTCCCCGCATGGCGTCGCCGCGCTCCGGGTGTTCCACTTTGATGACCTCGGCGCCCCAGTCCGCCAGGATGGCCGACGCGGCGGGGACGAAGGTGTGCTCGGCCACCTCGAGGATACGGACACCTTCCATGATGTCTGCCAACGTGGATCCCTTCCTTCGTGGACACGCCGTCTGACGTGACGTGACCCGGGAGAGTGATTCAAGCAGACAGGTCGGGTGGACGGCGATGCGTGGGCGCGATCTCAGCCGGTGAGGCCGAGTCCGGCCAGGACCTCCTCGGTGTCGGCACCGAACTCCGGAGCGGACCGGACCGGTGGACGCGCCCGCGGGGCTGCCGCGGCCAGGCCTGGCGGCACCGCCAGGGTCGGCCCCGCCAAGCCTGCGCACACACCCGCCATCGAGACGTGGAGCAGCCAACGACCGCCGGCGTTCATGGCCTCGATGCACGCCCCCGCCGCGGTCAGCCCTGTGAGCGGATCCGCGATGGCATCGGCGCAGAACATCGGCGTGGCCTCGTGCCAGGCCACGAGCCCACCCGCCCCGGCAGCGTCGTCGCCGAACGCAACCCGGTTGGCGGCGTCATCGCCGCGCCCGTACCCGGTGATGGCGATCCACACCTGTGGCCCGCCGGCGCGCACGAAGTCGGCCGCGCCGATCCCCAGCTGTTCGAGCGCGCGGGGTCGGCTCGCCTCTATCACGATGTCGGCCCGCTCCAGCAAGGTGCGGAGCGTCCGGATGCCTTCCGGGCTCCCGAAGTCGAGTGCGACCGACTGCTTCCGCCCGTTCAGCAGGTCGAAGAACGGGCGTGGGCCGCGCCTGGCACCGTCAGGGCGTCCGGTCGACTCCACCTTGATCACGGTCGCCCCGGCGCCCGCCAACAGGTCGCCGCAGAGGGGGCCCGCCCACAGCGCGGAGAGGTCGACGACCAGGCAACCCGCCAGGTGCCGTGCCGGTCCCGGTCCGAGGCTGAGGGGGGCGACGGCCGGTGACCCGGTCGCCTCGCCGACCCGCGCCACGGGCAGACCCAGGAGCGCGGCGCGCGCCACCAGCTCGTCCGGGTCGCGCCGCACCACGGTGTCGGCCACGGCCGACCACGTCTCGGGCCCCGTCCGCGGGACGACTTCCGTCTCGAGCCAGGCCGGCACCGCCTCCATGTCTGCCGCACGGGGCAGTGACACCGCCACCCAGCCGGATGCCGCGGGGAGCAGGCGGCAGCTGGCGCCGCAGCTGGTGGTGCCGCGGCGCCACAGACCCATGAGCGCGGCGCGCTCGCCCAGCAAGGCCAACGCGTCGAGTCCGGGGAACGGACCCGCGAGCCGGTCGATGCCCTGGACGAGACCGCTGGGCGGGCCGAGCGGCAGGTCGGGGAGACCGGTCAGCGCCATGGCACCGCTGGCCGCCCATCGATCCACCGGGGAGTCGTCCACAGGCGCAGGGTAACGTCTCGCCATCCTTGAACTCCTCAGCACGGGAGCACTCCTCGACGAGCTGCGCAGCAACATTGCGCCTGAGCGCAGAGGTGCGGTGAAGGTCCTGCTCGAGGACCGTGCACCCAGCGACATCCCCGGCGACCGCCTCGCCAGCTTGCCCTTCGTCGTCGTCGGAGTGACATCCGGCGAGGCCGACAGCGCGTGGATGCAACTCTGCGACGTGATGGTCGAAGACGGTGACCCTGCGCTGGCGCGGATCGACGAGAACGTCTCCGAGCACCCGATCACCGCCGCCACGTTGGCCCTGCTGCTGCGCGGGCAACCCCAACTGCCGGTCGACCAGGCCCTCGTCGCAGAGTCCAGTGCCTACTCGGTCCTGCAGTCGGGACCCGAGTTCATGGACTGGCGTGCCGCGCACCCGCGGCGCGCCCAGCACGACCACGGGCCGCGGGTTCGTGTCGAGCGTGATACCGACACATTGCACATCACGCTGACCCGACCCCAGCGGTTGAACGCACTCGACGCCCAGATGCGCGACGAGCTGGTGGAGGCACTGACGTTGGCGGCAGCCGATCCGGGCATCGCCCGGGTCGAGCTTCGGGGCGAGGGCGATGCGTTCAGCGCCGGCGGCGATCTCGACGAGTTCGGCTCGCGAGCGGATCCGGCCACGGCCCATCTGATCCGGTTGCAGCGGAGCGTCGGTCGCTCCCTCTCCCGCCTGGACAAGGCGACGGTGGCCCATGTCCACGGCGCCTGCATTGGATCGGGAATCGAGCTCGCCGCCTTCTGTGACACGGTTGTCGCTTCGGGTGACACCATGGTGGCATTGCCGGAGATCCGCCTCGGCCTGGTCCCCGGCGCAGGTGGGACAGTCAGCCTGACCCGGCGCATCGGCCGCCTGCGCACCGCCTGGCTCGCTTTCTCGGGTTCCACCATCGATGCGGAGACAGCCCTCTCCTGGGGTCTGGTGGACCGGCTCGAGCCGTAGGAAGGGATGTGCGCGCGCCGGGCGATCCGCGCCGGTGAACGGGCGCTGGCGCTACGGCGTCCCGTACGCTCGGGTGTGAACACTGCAGGAGGATCGAACCAGATGATGCGCACCCTCATCGCCAGTTGTGGCCGTGGGCTCACCCGAGAGCAACGGGTCAGGTCATGACCTCCACGTCACGCCATGCCCACCCGCAGCCGCCGCACGCGCAGCGCGCCAGAGGCGCCGCCGCAGCCAACGATCCCTTCCCCGGCGTCGAGAAGGTCCGGCCCGGGCTGTGGAGCATCCCGGTGCCGCTGCCCAACAACTCGCTGCGCTATGTCCTGGTGTACCTGTTCGAGACCGACCGTGGTCCCTACCTCATGGATGCCGGGTGGAACACCGACGACGCCTTCGGTGCGCTGCAGAGCGGGATGCAGGAGGCGGGCTGTGACATCGGTGATGTCCAAGGCGTGATGGTCACCCACATCCATCCCGATCACTACGGCCTCGCCGGCCGGATCCGCGAGGCTTCGGGCGCCTGGATCTCGTTGCACCCTGCGGACGCCGAACTCATCCACGACCGCTACGACGAGCCCGACGACCTGCTCGACCGCGTGGCGACGGCGTTGCGCAAGATGGGGGCGCCGGCGGAGGAGCTCGAGCCGTTGCGCAACGCCGCCATGCCGGTGCGATCACTGGTCGATCCGGTGGTCCCCGATGTGCTGCTCGAAGACGGAGCGCGGCCCGAGGTGCCAGGGTGGGAGCTGCAGGCGATCTGGACGCCGGGGCACTCGCCGGGCCACCTCTGCTTCTACGAGTCCCGTAACGAGCTGATGCTCTCGGGTGACCACGTCCTCCCGCGCATCACCCCCAACATCCCCTTCCATCCCCAGGCGGGGGCCAACCCGCTGGGGGATTTCCTGCGGTCGCTCGACAAACTCGAGCCCTACCGGGTCAACGAGGTACTGCCGGCCCACGAGTACCGCTTCGACGACCTCCGCACGCGGCTCGAGGAGCTGCGCCAGCACCACCGCGATCGTTTCGCCGAGGTGATCGAGATCCTGCGTCAGGGGCCGCAGACCGCCTGGTACATCGCATCCCACATGAAGTGGTCGCGGCCGTGGGACGACATCGCCGGCTTCATGCGCCGTGCTGCGGTCGGCGAAACGGTGTCGCACCTGCGGGTGCTCGAAATAGACGGCGCCGTCCGGGTCGAGGACGGCGAGCCTGCCCTGTGGTCGTTGGCCGACCGGGCCGGCTGACCCCGTGGTTCAGACGGCGAGCGACCGGGCCAGCACGGGCACTTCCGCCAGCGAGCGCAGGCCGTCGTTCAGATGGGTGCAGCAATCAGTGGCGCGCAGCCGCTGCAGGACCTCGGTACGCATCGAGCGCAGGTCGGTACCGGCCATCCACGAAGCATTGGGCGCCGCCCCCGGGCACTCGGCATAGGGCAGGACCCGCGGTGTGGCCGCGACGGAAAGCAGCTCCCCGGTGGCGCGGTCGGCACGAGCGACCATCTGGTACTCGTGCACGACGACCTCGGCGCCGCCGGGGTCCCAGCAGCTGTCGCGGAACATGGCGTCGATCCCGAGCTCCCCACCCTCGTCCCACACATCGATCCGGCGCGCCCGGCGCATTGCGATCTCGGGATGGTCGTCGAGCTGGTGCCAGCCGAGGGGATCGGCCGGGTCGGCCAGCGGCCCCGGGAGGGCGGTGTTCTGGCGGAGTGGGGAGATGGAGCCATCGCTCAGCAACGAGCTGGCGCCGTCGCGGAAGCCCGAGCAGATGTCACGCATGATGCGGCGGGGGGCGTTGGCGACCCGGTTCCTGATCATGGGGATGTGGTCGGCCCAGCGCAGGTAGGCGAAGCCGGAAATGAGCGTCGAGCCCGCCAGGTCGTCGAGGAGCAGGTAGAGCGGAGTGCCGTCGGCCATCTCGTCCGGGAGCTCCTGCGCAATCGCCGCACGAAGGTTTGCTCCGGCCCGGCAGCCGACGAGCCGCTGCAATCCCGGGCTCGCCGGGTCGGCGTCGATGCGGACGATGTCACGCGCCGGGCCGGTCACGGCGCAGAGGTCCGAACTGCGGACCACGACGGGCGCACCGTGGGCCGGCGTGAGCAGGTCCCGCGCCCTGCCCTTCAGATGGAGGTCGGTGCCGAGCCCATCGGGCCAGAACATCAGCATCGTCGAGGTACGCCGGATGGAGCCCGGCCTTCTCGCTGGGGGTGCGACGACGGGATCTGAGGGCGGCGCGGGCAGCGCGGCCGCGGCCGACCCTCCCGTTTCCAAGATCACGTCGTCTTCGGTCGCCATCCAGCGCACTCTATCGGCAAAAGTGCTGGTCACAAGCGTGTCGGCGCGGAACAAGATCGGCCGTTGTCATCGCGCCCAGAGCCACCCCGGTCTCCTTGCTCAGGAGCCAGGGTGGCGCTGCTCAGGGTTGTCAGGCATGTGTCCGGAACGTCACCGGTGTCCCGGGAACGATCTGGCACCGATCTCCCCGGTTGAAACACCCGGGCGCGCCCGCAACTCTTCTGCGGTTCTTAGGTTTCCCACTCACTTCTCACACATTCGGGGTCGATAGTTTCCCCATGAGGGAACACCCCGGTCGATCGATTGCCGTCGGGATCCTCTGTTCGATCGCCGCCACGGTCGGGCTCTGGAGCGGGGCGCTGGCGTCCGCCTCCGGCGCGCTGCACTCGGGCGTTCAGGGCTCCGTCCAGGGACACCCGCCGGCCCCGCCTTCCGGTCGGTAGCCGGCCGCCTGGGAGGCCGGCCTCCCCGGCCTTCGAGGGGACGTCTCCGGAACCCCCGCTCTCCTGCGCCACCAGCGGCGCCGGTCAGGCAGCGGCGGGCGTCACGTGCGGTGACGAGCCTCCCGGTCAACGTGTGAGGCCGAGGGCCATGCATTACCTTCTGCCGAGCGGCAGCGCGCTCGAGCCGCCGTGGCCGGGGGGCGCACCGACACCGCTCCGCCCGAGTCGGCGACAGGACCCGCAGCGGCCGCGGCGTAGGGAGAGAGGAAGGTCGTGGCCCGATGAGTGACACGCAGCAGACGTCCGAGCCGGTGCTGGTGTCAGAGCGGAGGGGGCCCGTGCTGGTGCTGCGGCTCAATCGGCCCGAGGCCCGTAACTCGTTGAACCCCGAGCTGTTGACGGCGATCGGGCTCGGCATGGCGGAGGCCGAGAGCGATCCCGCCGTCCGGGCGGTGGTCCTGACGGGAACGGGGGAGAAGGCATTCTGTGCCGGCATGGACCTGCGTGCGTTCGCCGAGGGAGGCAGCGTGGGCGGCAGCCCCGAGGGGATGAGGGGCTTCGCGCGCTTCACGCAGGGTGACATCGGGGTGCCCATCGTCGGTGCGGCGAACGCCACGGCGGTGGCCGGTGGCTTCGAGCTGCTCCTCGGCTGTGATGTGGTGGTGGCGTCCGAGGCGGCGTCCTTCGGGCTGCCCGAGGTCAAGCGCGGCCTGTTCGCCGCCGGTGGCGGCGTGTTCCTGAGCACCCGCATCCCCCTGGCCGTTGCCCTGGAGCTCACGCTGACGGGCGACCCGATCGATGCGGCGCGTGCCCTGTCGCTCGGACTGGTCAACCAGGTGGTCCCTGCGGCCGACGTGCTCGACGCTGCCGTGGCGTTGGCCGAGCGCATTGCCCGCAACGGTCCGCTGGCCCTGCAAGCCACCAAGGAGCTCGTACGCACGGCCTCGACGGACCTCGAGAAGGCACGCTCCCTGGCCGCGGAGTGGCAGCCCAAGGTGTTCGGCAGCGAGGACGCCAAGGAAGGCGCAACCGCGTTCATCGAGAAGCGCGATCCGGTGTGGAAAGGGCGCTGATCCTGATACTCAGCTGAGTATCGGGATCCGATGGCAGGAGGTCCGGTTCACGGCCGCGCCGCATGGCGAGCGCACATGCTCGCGACTGTTGACTCGACCATCCTTCGCACATCGCTCCCACAATTGCTTCCGCACTTCATGTCCACGCGACTGTGACCCCGAACTCAGGCGCTCAGCTGAATTTCAGCTGACGACCGAATTCGCGTCGCCGACGCCCGTTCGTGAAAGATTCCGCGCCGGAGTCGCCGACGATCCTTGTAACGCGTCGCATCGAGGTGCTACACATACGCCGCACCATCGATTCACTTTCGGGAGCGGTTGGGGCTCCCGCCGAGGTGAAGCGTGATCACCAACCGGGAGGAAATCGGGAAATGAGTTTTCGTCGTCGTTTCACGTCCGCGCGATCGGGCAGAGGTCGGCTGGCCCCCATCGGGGTCAGCTTGGCCAGCGGACTGGCGTTGGTCGCCGGCTTCGCCTTCACGTCGTTGGCTGCGCCGGCAGGCGCGGCGTCCGGTCCCCACGTGCAGCGGTCCGCGTCGGACTTGCTGCAGCCGCGGGCGGCCATCCCGTTCACGACGGTGCACACGACCTTCACCGTCACCAACTTCGGTGATGACGCCGCCACGCCGAGCAACTGCCCCGGCGCAAACTGCAGCCTGCGCGACGCGGTGGCGGCGGCCAACGCGGACACGGGGAACCTCGACGGCATCGTCATCCCTTCGGGCAACACCGTCAACCTGACCAACGGGGTGATCGACTTCACGAACTCGGTACTTCTGAGCGCCACCGGCGCCACCGTGAACGGCGGAGGACAGCAGATCTTCGACGAGAACACCACGACCATCACCGTCCAGATCACCGGTGGCACGCTGACCGGCGGCAGCGCCAGTGCCGGTGGTGCATTCGAGCAAAGTGCCGGTGCGCTCATGCTCAACGGGGTCACGCTGGCCTCGAACACCGCAGGCGAGGGCGGCGCCCTCTACTCCGACGCCCAGCTGTGGATCTCCAGCTCGGCATTTGTGGGCAACACCGGGACGGGCACGTCGTCTGACAGCAGCGGCGGCGGTATCTTCTTCGACTCCAGCTCATCCGCTCTGATCGAGAACACGCTGTTCCAGGGCAACGGCGCGCCCTACGGCGGAGGTTTCGACAACTACGACGGCGCGGTGACCGTCAACGACAGCACCTTCACCGCGAACAACGCGGGCCCGACTACCGCTGCCGGGCACGGCGGGGGCATGTACGCCGACGAGCTGACGCTCGGCACCAACGACACCTTCGACAACAACTCCTTCGCCAACGGCGGCAACGGTGCCGGCGTCGAGAACCAGTACAACCTCAACCTCACCAACTCTCACATCGACAACAACACCTGCTCCGGTGGGAACATCGACGGGTGCGGTCTGTACGAAGCCGGCGACGGCGCCAGCTACACGAACGTGACCGTCAACGGCAGCAATGCGAACGCCGGAACGGGCACGGTCGACGGTGGCGCCATCTACAGCTCCCCCGACCAGGCGCGGTTCAACGGCCTCACCGTCAACGGCACGAGCGCCACGGGCGCCACGGTCGACGGTGGCGCCATCTACGCCCAGTACCTCACCATCGACAATGCGACCGTGAGCTCCACGACGGCGCACGGGAGTGCAACGACCGGCGGGTCGGTGAACGGTGGTGCGATCTACAACGAGGAGGACTCCTCCTTCACCAACGTCGCCATCAGCGGCACCACCGCCAACGCCGACCTGGCGACGGCGTCCACGCCGTCGACGACACAGTCCTCGGTCGACGGCGGGGCGTTCTACGACGCCGAGACAGCGAATATTCAGTCCATGAACATCACGAACACGACGACGACCGCATCGGGCGGTAACGGGTCGGTCGAAGGTGGCGTCTTCTACAACTCCGACATCGTCAACGCCCCAACCTGAACGCGACCGGGGCGACTGTCACCGCGGACAACTATGTCGAGGGCGGACTGTTCGTGAACTACGACCAGTTCAACGGCACCAACGTGACGTTCGGCTCCGCCACGGTGAACGTGCCGGGAAGCCCCGTGGAGGCGAATCCCGAGGCAAACGGGTCGATCATCTACAGCGACGACAACCTGAACGCGGTCAACCTGACGGCCGACGACGTGAACGCCACCGTGGGGTCCGGAACGGGCTTCAACTACGGCGTCGAGATCGACACCTCGACGTCGAACGCACTCACCAACTCGACGATTGCCAACGACAACCTGTCCGGCCCGAGCGGCAGCACGTTCGGCCTCTTCGTCGACGCTGGCGACTCGCTGGCACTCCTCAACACCATCGTCTCCACCTCGTCCGGCTGCGGCTTCGGGGCCAACGCGGCCATCAACTCTCTGGGGCACAACCTCGAGAACAGCGCCACGTGCGGCATGACCGCTCCGGGTGACCTCCAGAACGCCAACCCCCAGGTGCAGCCGCTCGCCAACAACGGCGGCCAGGTCCTCACCGGTGCGCTGGCCAAGACCAGCCCGGCCATCGACGCCGGCTCCAATACCGGGTGCACCTCGACCGACGCCCGAGGCGTGGCGCGGCCGCAGGCCGGGACCTGTGACATCGGCGCCTTCGAGTACGTCCACCAGGGCTACTGGATGGTCGGGAACGACGGCGGCGTCTTCAACTACGGCGACGCGCAGTTCGAGGGCTCCATGGGTGGCAAGCACCTCAACGCCCCGATCGTCGCCATCGCCGGAACCGGTGATGTCGGTGCCGGCTACTGGGAGGCCGCGTCCGACGGCGGCGTCTTCAGTTTCGGGAACGCGAACTTCCACGGCTCCGCCGGGGGCGTTCACCTGAACAAGCCGGTCGTGGGCATGGCCGCCACCGCTGACGCGGGTGGGTACTGGCTCGTCGCATCCGACGGCGGCGTCTTCAACTACGGCGATGCCGGGTTCTTCGGCTCCGCCGGCAGCATCCACCTCAACAAGCCGATCGTGGGCATGGCGTCCACGCCTGACGGCAAGGGCTACTGGCTGGTGGCCTCCGACGGTGGCGTCTTCAACTACGGCGACGCCGGGTTCTTCGGCTCCGCCGGCAGCATCCACCTCAACAAGCCGATCGTCGGCATGGCGTCCACGGCCGACGGCAAGGGCTACTGGCTGGTAGCCACCGACGGCGGCATCTTCAGCTACGGCGATGCCGCCTTCTACGGCTCCACCGGCGCCCTTACGCTGAACCAGCCGATCAACGGCATGGCGGCCGGCCCGCTCGGACAGGGCTACTGGCTGTTTGCCGCGGACGGCGGTGTGTTCTCGTTCGGTGACTCCATGTACCTCGGCTCGGTGCCCGGTTCCGGCGTGCACGTCACCAACATCGTCGGCGGGGCGAGCACGTAGTCAAGCGTCTCGGCCGGGTGTCCGGGACCTCCTCGGGGGTCTCGGGCACCCGGCTCTTTCGCGTCGTGCCCGCCTCTTGCCGTCGCCCCACCCCGCAGGATGAAGCACGAACTGCGGAACCTGACCGTGCGGGACGTGCGAGGCCCCGACCGGTCGCCTAATGAGGGTGCTCGGTGTCGGGCGACTCCAACGGCACGGAGACCCGAGCCACGACGACGTCCTCTCGGCCACGGAGGGCAGAGGAGAGGACCAGGTCGATCTGGTTGTGCAGGATCCGGTAGCGCCGCTTGTCCGGCCGGATGACCGGGATGAGGACGACGATCTGATCAGCGGGATGCTCCGCCCGCACCTCGTCGATGTACTCGACGATCGGCTGCACGACGGAGGCGTACTCGTTGTAGAGCACGACCAAGGGCACCCCGGGGTCCCAGGTGCGCCACTGGCGGCGCAGCGTGTCGGCGTCGTGGGTCCCCTCGTCCCCTCCGCGCAGGACGACCGTGACGGCCATGACCTCCTGCCCGAGTGACTCGGCCTCGCACAGCGCGTGCTCGGTGAGGCGCGAGATGCGATTCACGGGGACGATGACGATCGTGTACTTGGGGGCCGGTCGCTTCGGCGTCTCGTCGATCCGGAGTTCCTTCCGAGCCCGCTCGTAGTAGGCATGGATGCGGAGGAAGAGGAACACGAAGGCCGGCACGGCGATGACCACCACCCACGCACCCTCAGTGAACTTCGAGATGAGAAAGACGATGGTGGCGATCGCGGTGATGCAGGCGCCGATGCCGTTGATCGTCGCCCGCCGGCGCCAGTGGGGCGGACGCAACTTTCGCCAGTGCACCACGAGCCCGGCCTGTGACAGCGTGAAGCCGATGAAGACCCCGATGGCGAAGAGAGGAATCAGCGTATTCGTGTTGCCGCCGACGGCGACGAGCAGCGCGCCCGCCATGACGGTGAGCACCACGATGCCGTTGGCGAAGGTCTGCCGGTCCCCCCTGATGGTGAACAGGTGGGGCAGGTAGTTGTCCCGCGCCACGAGGCTGGCCAGGACGGGGAGCCCGCCGAAGGAGGTGTTGGCCGCCAGTGCGAGCACGATGGTGATCGTGATGGACACGATGTAGTAGGCCCAGCCCCGCCCGACCGCCATGGCCATGATCTGGCTCAGCACCGTCTGGCCCGACCGGGGCCCGATGTGCCAGCGCTTGGCCAGGACGGCCAGGCCGAGCAGCATGGCTCCCAGAATGAGGCCGAGCAGCATCTCGGTGCGCTTGGCCCGGACCGCCCGGGGCTCCCGGAAGAGAGGCACCCCGTTGGCGATCGCCTCGACGCCGGTCAGCGCGCTGCAGCCGGCGGAGAACGCCTTGAGGATCAGCAGGAAGGTGACCGCCTTCAGCCCGGTCGTCGGCAGCTGTGACGTCCCCGGCAACGGCTGGTCGAGCCCGAGGGGATGGATGAGGCCGATGGCGATGATGGCCAGGAGCCCGACAATGAAGATCATCGTCGGCAACAGGAAGGCGCGTGCCGTCTCGCCGAGGCCCCGCAGGTTGAGCACCATGATGAAGAGGAGGATCCCCAGGCACAGCGGCACGGTGGCCCCGTCGAGCCCCGGGAAGGCGGACTGGAGCCCGGCGACACCGGCCGCGATGGAGACGGCAACGGTGAGTGTGTAGTCGACGACGAGTGAGGCGGCGGCGACGAGACTGGTGTGGGCACCGAAGTTCGCCCGGGAGACGGCGTAGGCGCCACCGCCCATGGGGTACGCATCGATCACCTGGCGGTAGGAGAAGACCAGGATGGCCAGCAGGCCGACGATGGCGATCGTGATGGGAAGCACCAGGTGCAGGGCGCCGGCGCCCGCCACCGCCAGCACCAGGATGATGGCCTCGGGCCCGTAGGCCACTGACGTCAGGGCGTCGAGCGACAGCGCGGAGAGACCCTCGACCGGGGTGATCCGCTCCTTCCCGGAGCCCCGGGCCGTTCGCGGGGGCCCGACGAGCACCTGCCAGACGGCAGTGGCTCTGCCCGGGTGCCGCTCTGCCATGAAAGGGCACTCTACGAGCGGGTCGGCCGGCACAAGTGGAGGGCCGCCCGTGGCAGTCTGAGGGGATGGAGCTGTGGGAACTCGTCGCCCGGGAGTCGTGCCGGGACACGTTGGCGCAGTACTCCCATGCGGGGGATCGCTACCTGCTCGAGGAGTTCGCCGCGGCCTTCTGCGAGGACGGTGTACTCGAGATCCGCGGCGCCGCCCCTGTGGAGGGACGGCAGGCGATCATGGATCGTTTCGGCGGCGGCACCGCCGCCCTGCAGGCGCGCCAGGCCGCCAGGACACAGGCCCCCGGGACCACGAGGCAGGTCGTCCGCCACAACGTGACCAACATCAGGTTCGAATCCGTGTCCCCGTCCGAGGCCACCGTGGTGAGCTACTTCACCGTCTTGACCGAGGTGGGGCCCGACCACATGGGCCGCTACCGCGACCGGCTGGTGCCCGTGGGAGACCGCTGGCTCATCGCCCACCGTTTCGTCTCGGTGGACTGGCACGCACCCGGGTCGGTCTACCGGCCGACGAAGTCGGAGTAATCCGGAGTCAGTTGATGAGGGGATCCCGGGGCAACCCGAGGATGCGTTCTCCGATCTGGTTGCGCTTGATCTCCGACGTCCCGCCGGCGATCGACATGCCTCGATGCATCAGCACCATCATCGTGGTGATCGCCCCGGCCCCCTCCGCGTAGGCGGTGTCGGGACCCCCGAGCGCCGCCATGATCGCCGCCGCCTCGTGCCCGATCTCCGAGAGCACGAGCTTGGTCACGTTGCCCTCGGGCCCGGGCCCACCACCGGCCACGGCCCGGTGGGCGCTGCGCATGTTGAGCCCGGCCATCGCCTCGCTGTGGGCGATGGCACGGCCGATCCGTCCCGCGCCGCCGGCCAGCCGCCCGGGATGGGCGTCGAAGGGGGCGATCGCCATGTCGACGGGCATGGATCCGCCGCCCTGTCCGCCGCCGATGGAGACGCTCTCGTTGCCGAGTGTGGCGCGGGCCACTGTCCAGCCGCCGTTGACGGGGCCGACGACGTCGTCGTCGGGAACGAAGACGTCGTTGAAGAAGACCTCGTTGAACTCCGAGTGCCCGGTGACCATCTTGAGCGGGCGGACCTCGACGCCCTCGGCGTGCATGTCGATGACCATCGTCGTGATGCCCTGGTGCTTCGGCACATCGGGATCGGTACGGATGGTGGCCAGGCCGAAGGCGGCGAGATGCGCGCCGCTCGTCCACACCTTCTGGCCGTTGACCAGCCAGCCACCCTCGACCCGGGTGGCCCTGGTCTTGACCCCGGCGGCGTCGCTCCCGGCGTCGGGTTCGCTGAAGAGCTGGCACCAGATGAGGTCCTGGCGCAGGGCGGGGAGCACCCAACGGGCCACCTGGTCCTCGCTCGCGTGCTGAATCAGCGTCAGGATCACCCATCCGGTGATGCTGTACTGCGGGCGTGACACCCCCTCCGCCCGGAACTCCTGCTCGATCACGAGCTGCTCCACCGCCCCCGCCTCACGACCCCACGGCCGGGGCCAGTGCGGCATGACGTAGCCCGTCTCGATCATCGCCTCGCGCTGCGCGGACGCATCGAGACCCTTGATCCGGCCGGCGAAGGCCCGTACCTCGTCCCGCATCGGCTCGGCCTCGGGGGGCAGGTCGATGGTGCGCTCCCGACGGGTCCCCCCGCGCACCAGGTCGGTCACGTCGAGCGCGGCCGCCTCGGCGTCGACCAGCGCCTCCAGGGCGGTCGCCCGGCGCAGGTAGAGATGGGCGTCGTGCTCCCACGTGAAACCGATGCCGCCGTGCACCTGGATGTTCAGTTGCGCGCACTCGTCCGCGGCCGCCAGTGCGAGCACGGCCGCCATGGCCGCGGCCAGGGAGAACTGGTCACCCCCGTCCTCGGCGGCGCGGGCCGCGTCCCACACCACCGCCGTGGCGAGCTCGCTCGCCACCAGCATGTTGGCGCAGTGGTGCTTGACCGCCTGGAACGTCGCGATCGGGCGACCGAACTGCACCCGCACCTTGGCGTAGGCGGCGGCCTCCTCGGTGCACTGGGCGGCGACGCCGGTCGACTCCGCGGCGGTGATGAGGCGGGCCAGGTCGACCAGGACGCGCCGGCCCCCCGGGATCACCTCCGCCGCCGCGCCTTCCAACTCGATGCGCGCGCTGCGCCGCGTCGGGTCGAGGTTCTCCGGCACCGTCACCGTGACCCCGGGCGCGGCGATATCGACGACGATGACGTCCTCACCGGCGGGGAGGACGAGGACCTGGGCGAGGCCACCGCCCAGGACCGCCGGCGCCGTCCCGGCGGCCTTGCCCTCCGCGACCGTGATGTCCGAGGTGAGTGCGACACCGCCGAGGACGGTGCCGTCGGCGAGGCCCGGGAGGAAGCGACTTCTGAGCTCGTCCGGCCCCGCCGCGTCGATGCATGCGCTGGCGATCACGGTCGGGACGAACGGGCCCGGGGTGATGGCCCTCCCGAGCTCCTCGACCACGACGACGAGCTCGGGCAACCCGAAACCGGAGCCACCGACGTCCTCGGGCAGGTGGAGACCGAGCCAGCCCAGCGAGGCCAGGTCGGACCAGAACGGGGGCGGCAGCTCCCTCTCGGCCTCCAAGAGCTCGCGAGCGGCTCCCCGGGAATCGTGCTTGGCGAGGAAGTCCGACGCTGTCTGGCCCAGGGCGCGGTGGTCCTCGGTGATCGCGATCGACATGGCTAGTTCATACCTTTCGTTGCGGTCTCGGCGAGGCGTCATGCTCGGTCGGGTGCTGCGCGCGGGCGGCTCGGATCGCCTCGAGGTCGCGCGGCGCGCGCCCTTCACGCGCCGCCGCCTCCGCTTCGAGCTGCAGGACCTCCTCCACCAGTTGGGTCGTCGACCCCGGCAGCAGGAGGTGCTCCTGGTAGATGGTGGCCCCGAGCGTGCCATGGCGGTCCCGCATGGAGCCGTGGTAGGACCCGCGGGCGCTGCGCGCCTTCACCGGCCGCAGGTCGACGAGCACCCAGTCGTCGGCTCTGATGTTCTCCTGGAACCACATGGAGTGGTCGATGCTCGGCCCGCCCCGGCCGACGAGCGAGGCGTCCTGCTGGCCGAATCCCGTCCCGAGGTCGGAGAGGTAGGTGAGGCCCGCCCGCTGGATGAGGGGGTCGTCGCCGAGCGGGGCCGTCGAGCGCACCCACACGCAATCGGTGAACACGCCCTTGAGGAAGTCGGTCGGTGTGACCTCTCGCACCTCGAGCAGGTCGTTCCACCCGCTGCGGACCGTCTGCTCGGGCTCGGGCGCGGCGCGCCGGGGTGCGTCGTCGAAGACGCCGCCCTCGCTCTCGGCATGGAACGACGTGATCATGGAGAAAATCACGTCGCCCTCCTGCAAGGCGACGACGTGGCGGGCCGAGAACGAGCGACCGTCGCGATCCCGATCGACCTCGAGGACGACGGGGAGGTCGCTGCGTCCCGCGCGCAGGAAGTAGCCGTGCAGCGAGTGCGGGAGACGCTCCGGCTCGACCGTGGCCGCGGCGGCGAGCAGGCATTGGGCCGCCACTTGCCCGCCGTACAGGGTCTGGCGCGGCCCGTAGTTGGCGTTCCGGCCGCGGAAGAGATCGCGGTCGAGCCGCTCGAGGGTCAGCAGGGACGGCAGGTCCTCGGCGAGATCGAGGTCCATCTGGCCGGCGCCTGCTACTTCGGAGCGAAGCGCTGGCCGGCGTCGAGTCGGATGCAGCTTCCGTTGAGCATCGGGTTCTCGACGATGGCCACGGCCAGCTTGGCGTACTCCTCCGGTCGGCCCATCCGCTTGGGAAAGGCGGCGTCCTTCGTGAGCACGTCGGCGAACTCGTCCGGGATGCCCTTGGTGATACCCGTGCTGAACAGGCTCGGTGCGATGGCGACGATGCGAATGCCCAGGCTGCCCAGGTCGCGGGCCATGGTGAGGGTCATTCCGGCAATCCCGGCCTTGGCCGCTGTGTAGGCCACCTGGCCGATCTGGCCCTCGAAGGCAGCGATGGACGCGGTGTCGATCATGACGCCGCGCTCCCCGTCCTCGGGCTCGTTGGTCGACATGTGGAATGCCTGAAGGCGGTTGAGGTTGAACGTGCCGATCAGGTTGAGCTCAATGGTGCGGCGGAAGTCCTCGAGCGGGTGGGGGCCGTCCTTCGAGAGCGTTCGTCGCGCCGCGCCGCCCCCGGCGGTGTTGACCGCGATGTGCAGCCCGCCCAGTGCGGTCACGGCGTCGGCCAGGGCCGCTTCCGTCTGGTTCTCGTCGAGGATGTCGACCTCGTGGAACGTGCCGTCTAGCTCCTTGGCCACCTCGGCACCGGCCGACGCCGGCAGGTCGAGGATGGCGATGTCGGCCCCCTTCTGGCGCAGCAGCTCGGCCGAGGCCTTGGCCATGCCGGACGCGCCCCCGACGATGACGGCCTTCTTCCCCTTGATCTCCACGGCGTGATCCTCTCTGTCTCTGGTCCAGTTCTCTCGTTACTCTGGCCCGTACCCGGACCCTTCTGCCAGACGGTCCGCCCGCGCCCTCTGAAGGGCGCCGGGAGGTGGGGAACAAAGAGTGTACTAATTTCGCCGAGCCGCACCCCGGCCCGCTGGGAGGACCATTGGATCGCGAAGCCATCCTGTTCGACGTCGCCGACAACGTGGCGACCATCACGCTCAACCGGCCCGACCAGTTGAACTCTTTCAACGACGCGATGGCGGTTGACATGACGTGGGCCTGGGAGACGGTGCGCGACACCGACGACATCTGCTGCGTGGTGCTCCAGGCCAACGGCGAGCGTGCCTTCTGCACGGGCCTCGACATGAAGGCCGCCGGCGACCCCTGGTTCGTGAAGGACAACACCTGGAACAGCTACGACCCGGGTCTGACTCTCGCACCAAAGACCCACCACCGGGTGTGGAAGCCGGTCGTGGCCGCCGTGCACGGGATGTGCGCCGGCGGCGCGCAGTACTTCCTGAACGAGTCCGACATCATCATCTGCTCCGATGACGCGGTCTTCTTCGACCCGCATGCCAACGTCGGGATCGTGTCGTCACTCGAACCGATGGGCATGCTGCAGCGAGGTGTGCCGCTGGGCGACGTGCTGCGCTGGGCGCTGATGGGGAACGAGGAGCGCATCACGGCCGAGACGGCCATGCGCCTCGGACTGGTGACCGAGGTCGTGCCCCGTGCTGCGCTACGGGAGCGGGCGCGGGAGATCGCTGTTTCGATCGCCCAGCGGAACCCCAAGGCGATTCAGGGGACGGTGCGCGCCATCTGGGAATCAATGGAGATGCCCCGCTCCACCGCTCTCCACAACGGGCTGTCCTACACGCAGATCGGCAACTTCCCGGCCGCCCCGCCCGCACCGCGGGACAAGAAGGACACCCGGTACCGCTAGCGAGGTCCGGGTCAGACCCGCTCGATGATCACTGCGGGGGCCATGCCGCCGCCGGCGCACATGGTGATCAGGGCGACCTGGTCGTCACGCCGCTCGAGCTCGTCCAGCGCCGTGCCCACCAGGAGCGAGCCGGTGGCGCCGATGGGGTGGCCGAGGGCGATGGCCCCCCCGTTGACGTTGATCTTCTCGCGGTCGATGTCGAGGTCGCGGATGAACTTCTCGGGCACGACGGCGAAGGCCTCGTTGACCTCAAACAGGTCGATGTCGTCGAGTGACATACCCGCCTTGGCGAGGACCTTCCTGGTCGCCGGGACCGGGGCGTTCAGCATCAGCGTCGGGTCGTCGCCGATGTTCGCCGTGGCGACGATCCGGGCCCGGGGCCGCAGCCCGTGGGCGGTGGCGTACTCGGGGCTCGTCATGAGCAGCGCCGCCGCACCGTCCACCACGCCGGACGAGTTGCCTGCGTGGTGGACGTGGTCGATCTCGAGGCCCGGGAACTTCTGCAGGACCAGGGAGCGGTACGTCGTTCCCTGGTCGTCGAGGGGTATGTCGGCCAGTGCCTCGAACGAGGAGGGGAGGGAGGCGAGCGAGTCCGCAGTGGTCCCGGGGCGGGGATACTCCTCCCGGTCGAGCGCGATCGACCCGTCGAGGTTGTGCACCGGGACCAGGGACCTGTCGAAACGCCCCTCCTTGATGGCGATCTCGGCCCGGCGCTGCGACTCCGCTGCCAGCTCGTCGACGGCGCGGCGGTCGATCTTCTCCAGCGTGGCGATGGCGTCGGCGGCGACGCCCTGGTTCGTCTGCGGATGGATGGCTCGCAGGTGGTCGTTCCCGCTGTCGAGGAACGGCGACCGCGACCGGCCCACGTTGGCCGCGTAGGACGACATCATCTCCGTTCCGCCGGCGATGACGACGTCCTCCATGCCCGAGAGGATGGAGGCGGCGGCGAAATTGACCGACGAGATTCCGGATCCGCAGAACCGGTCGAGGGTGACGCCGCTGGCGGTAATGGCGTAGCCCGCATCGAGGGCGGCCATGCGGCCGAGGTCGCCACCCTGGGAGCCGACCTGCATGGAGGTGCCCCAGACGATGTCGTCGACGTCGGAGGTGTCGAGTCCGTTGCGCTCGGCCAGCGCCCGGAGCACCGTGGCGCCGAGCACCTGTGGGTGCAACTCGGCGAGCGCCCCCTTTCCGACCTTCCCGATCCCCCGCGGGGTCCGGCATCCGTCGATGATCCAAGCTTCGGTCACGTCGTACCTCTATCCCGATTACGTGGGCGGTGTGCGTGTGCGGTATGCAAGTGTGCAGGCCCAAGGGGCCGGTAGTCAAAAAAGTAGCGTCGTTCGAGTCGAGTCGGGCCCCAATGCCCCGACGGGGAGGCGTGATGATGACGACACGGGACGCAGTGATTCGGGAGATCCCGGGGAGGGCGCCGGACGTCATGCGGGACTACGACCTTGCGACGCTCGGCTACACGGAGACCGAATTCAGCGTCGAGGGGACGGCCGTCTCGTACGAGCTGCAGGGTGAGCGCGGTGCCGACGGACGTTGGGACGTCGCGCCTGGACCCGTAGCACCGTTCCGGACCCGCTTTGTCGTGCGGAGGCCGGCGGATCCGGATCGGTTCAGTGGCACGGTCGTGGTGGAGTGGCACAACGTGTCGGGGGGCGTCGACGCGGCCCCCGACTGGGGTTTCCTCCACCGTCATTTCGCCGCTCGCGGTCATGCGTGGGTAGGTGTTTCGGCGCAGAAGGTGGGCATCGACGGCGGGGGATTCGTCGAAAGCGTCCACCTCAAGTTCCTGGCGCCCGAGCGGTACGGCGAGCTCGACCACCCGGGTGACGCGTGGTCCTTCGACATCTTCGGCCAGGTTGCTGCGTTGCTGCAGGCGCCGGGTGACGAGAACCCGCTCGGCGGCCTCGTGCCTCAGCAATTGATCGCAGCGGGCGAATCGCAGTCAGCCGCCTGCCTGGTGACCTATATCAACGCCATCGACCCTCACGTGAGACTCTTCGACGCCTTCTTCGTTCACGGTCGGCCGGGCGTCGGCGTCTCGATCGACGGCGTGTTCACGCCCTCGGCCCGGAACCTGGAGATGTCGGAGGTGACCCGTGCGATCTCGGGCGGCGGCGAACAGATACGCAGCGACGTCCGCGTGCCGGTCCTTGTCTTTCAGAGCGAGACCGACGTCATCCTGCTCGGCGGCGGCAAGGCCGACCAACGCGATACCGATCGGGTGCGCGTATGGGAGCTCGCCGGCGCGGCCCACGCTGACACCTACGTCGTCAGTGCCGGTCGTCACGACGACGGGTCGCTCAGCGCCGCTCGGCTGGCGGAGCTCCTTCGCCCCACGTCAGACCTGTTGATCGGCAAAACCGGTTCGCCGATCAATGCCGGCCCTCAGCAGCACTACGTCGGCCAGGCCGCACTGGCCGTGCTGATCCGGTGGGCCGCCGATGGGACGACGCCGCCTCGAGCGCCCCGGCTCGAGTTGAACGAGGAGCGGACCGGTTACCACCTCGACCCCAACGGCAACGCGCTCGGAGGCGTCCGTACGCCGTGGGTCGAGGTGCCGACCGCGGTCCTCTCCGGCCTCGGCCAGACGGGGGAGGTGTTCGCCCTGCTGTTCGGGCGCACCGAGCCGTTCGACGACGCGGCGCTATCTGCGCTCTACCCCGGCGGCATGGCCGAGTACCTGGAACGGTTCACCGCGTCGCTCGACGCCACGATCGCGGCCGGCTTTCTCCTCGCCGAGGACCGCGAGGAGATCCTCGGGGTGGCGGCGGCCTCCTATCCGTTGGTCGTCGTCGGGGGGTAGTACCGGTGCTCCGTTGTGCCGGCCTGCGCAAGCGCTACGGCGACCGCCTCGCCGTCGACGGCGTGTCCTTCTCCATCGCGGCGCGCGAGTGCTACGGACTGCTCGGCCCCAACGGCGCCGGGAAGACCACGACCATCTCCATGTTGTGCGGGCTCACCGTCCCCGACGAGGGCGAGATCACCGTGGACGGCGCCGCAGGCGGCACGCTGGAGGCCAAGGCAGCCATCGGCTACGTCCCCCAGGACCTCGCCCTGTACCCGGATCTCTCGGCGGTGGAGAACCTCACCTTCTTCGGGCAGCTCTATGGGTTGTCGGGCCGGGAGCTCCAGGCCCGCATCGTCGAGACGCTCGAGCTGGTCGGGCTGGCCGAGCGGGGGAAAGACCGCATCGGCACCTACTCCGGCGGCATGAAGCGGCGGGCCAACATGGCGGCCGGCCTGTTGCACCGGCCCAAGCTGCTCGTCCTCGACGAGCCGACCGTCGGCGTCGACCCCCAGAGCCGCAACGCCATCCTCGAGACTGTCGGCCGGCTCGGAATCGCGGTCCTCTATACGACGCACTACATGGAGGAGGCCGCCAAGTTGTGCGACCGCATCGGGATCATCGACGACGGCCACCTCGTGGCGGAGGGAACGGCGGCCGGCCTGATCGGCGCCCATGGGGGAAGGGACAAGGTCCACCTGGCGTGCGCCGGGGCCGACCTGGAGGAGTTGGCCGCGGCCTGCCGTGCACTCGAGGCGATCCACGACGTGCGAGAGGTGGAGGGCACCCTCGAGCTGACGACCGACCGCGGCCCGGCCGTCCTCTCCGCGGTGGTCACCGTCGCGGCCCGGCACGGTGTCGGCCTCACCGGTGTCGAGGTGCGGTCCCCCAACCTCGAAGACGTCTTCTTGAGCCTGACGGGAAAGGAGCTGCGCGACTGACCGCGTCGCCCGGTCGCCACCTGGTTGTCAGGGTAACCCTGACGTTGTAAGGTTGACCCTGACACCCAGTCCGCCACCGGGAGGCCGGCCGATGCCCACCACCGAGCACCCGCTCGACGCCGTCATCGCCTGCTGCTCGTTCTGCCTGAAGCCGAACACCGAGGTGCACCGCCTCGTGGCGGGCCCCGCCGTGTTCATCTGTGACGGCTGCATCGACCTGTGCACCCAGGTCATCGGCGACGCCCCTGATCGCTCGCCCCGGCTCCTCCCCTGGGAGGCGACCGACTCGGTCGATGCGGCATTGGCCAACCTGCCCAACGTGGCCCGGGCCCAGGCGCAGGTCGAGGAGAGCCTGCTCGGGTGGGTACGCCGTGCCCGGGCGCTCGGAGCGACGTGGGCCCAGGTCGGCGACGCCCTCGGCATCACGCGGCAGTCGGCCTGGGAGCGGTTCGCGGCGGAGGAGTAGTCGTGCGCCTCGTGGTCGACGACTGCTGGAGCCGCCTGCGGTCGGCGGACCACGGCGTCCTGTGCACCGCAGGTGCGCGGCAAGCGATCGACGCCGTGCCGGTGTGCTTCGCGCTGGTGTCCTCGTCGGTCGTCACGCCGATCGACACCGTCAAGCCGAAGCAGACGACCGCGCTGCGGCGACTGCAGAACCTCGAGCGTGACGCCGGGGCGACCCTGCTCTGCGAGCATTGGGACCCTGTCGACTGGTCGCAACTGTGGTGGGTGCGCGCCCGCCTCGAGCGCCGGTCGGGGGAAGACGTCAGTGTCGCCCTGCGCGAGGAGGGGGAGCGGGCCCTGCGCCAGAAGTACGGGCAGTACCGGGACGCCGACTTCGCCCAGCTCGTCTATCTCGACGTGACGTCGCTGATCGGCTGGTCCGCCGGCTAGGGGGTTCCGCCCGCCGCCTCCGCCACCTCGTCGCGCAGCACCCGCCGCAGCAGCTTCCCGGTCGGCGAGTAGGGCAGCTCGTCACGGAACTCCACCACGCAGGGCATCTTGGTCGAGCGCAGCCGCTGACGCACCCAGTCCTGCAGTTCGGCCTCCGTCGCCGCGGCACCGGGATGCAGCACCACCACCGCCGCCACCGCCTCGCCCCACTCGGCGTCGGGGATGCCGATGACCGCCGCCTCGGCGACGGCCCCGTGCGCCATCAGCACCTCCTCGACCTCGCCGGGCGAGATGTTCTCCGCCCCCCGCACGATCACGTCGTCCAGCCGCCCGTCGATGTACAGGTAGCCCGCGTCGTCGAACCAGCCGGCGTCGCGGGTGCGGAACCACCCGTCCTCGGTCAGCACGCTGTTGCCGACGTACTCGCCCGCCACCTGCTCGCCGCGCACCCAGATCTCGCCCTTCTCGCCGGCGGGCAGCACGGCGTCGTCGCCGCCGCGCACCTCCACCTCGAGCGAGGGCAGCGGCCGCCCGACCGACCCCAGCCGCGCCCGCACCGAGGGGTCATCGCTGGCGAAGGCCTCGCGGTGGTCGTCGGGGGTCAGCATGGCGATCGTCGAGCTGGTCTCGGTCAGCCCGTAGGCGTTGACGAGGTCGACGTGGGGCAGGTCGCGCAGGGTGCGCTCCACCAGTTCGAGGGGCATCCGCCCGCCCCCGTAGGACAGATGGCGCAGCGCCGGCGGCTCTGCGCCGGCGTCCTCCACCGCGGCGAGGATGCGCCCGAGCATGGTCGGCACGACCATGGCGTGGGTGATCCGTTCCTGCGTGGCCAGGCGCACCCACGACGCCGCGTCGAAGGACGGCAGGTACATGATGCGCCGCCCCGCGTACAGGGAGCTCAACACCGCCGCGATCCCGGCGATGTGGTACGGCGGCACGCAGATCAGCTGGGCCTCACCGGGCGCGCAGCCCAGGAACTCGACGCTCGAGATGATGTAGGAGACGAGATGCCGGTGGCGCAGCACCGCCGCCTTCGGCTCCGACGTGGTCCCGCTCGTGAACAGCAGCACGGCGACCTCTTCGGGGTCGACGAAGGGATGCTCCCCGGTCACCGGCTCGGCGATGGCCGACGCGAGCGCGCCCTTGGTCACGACGCTGCCCGCACCGCAGGCCCGGAGGCGGTCCACCTCCTCGTCGTCCGCGATCATCAGGCCGCCCGCCACGCGCCCGAGGATCCCGGTCAGCTGTTCGTCGGGCGCTCGATAGTTGAGGGGCGCGAACGGCACCCCCGCCAGCGCCGCCCCGAACAGCGCCACCGGCAGCACGTCGGAGTTCACCCCGAAGTAGCCGACGACCTCGGCCCCGCTCTTCTCGAAGTAGACGGCGGCCCGCCGGGCGCTCTCGAGGAGATCGGCGGCGGTGGTGCCGCCGTCATGGGAGCCGAGGACGACGCGCTCGGGGTCTCCCTCCGCCGCCATCTCGAGCAGCATGGCGATGTGCACGAGGGACCCGCCCCGTCAGTCCGACGCGGGGAGCGGCTTGGCGCCCTTGACGTCGAGGACGGTCTCGCCGACCGAGATCGATCCTTCGCCGGCCTTGGTGCACAGGACCTCGAGGCCGAGCTCGTCGTCGCTGTAACGCTTGCCCAGCTGGGTCCCCTGGTCGAAGCCCGCCTCGATGCTCTCGGCCGTGACCTCGGCGTCGACCGCCAGGAAGGCGTGCCCCCCGCAGCGGAGGTCGACCGGCTCCGCCGGTGCCTTGACCACGACGACCTCGCAGGCGTCGGTTGCGCTGCGCAGCCTCGTCCCTGCCTTCAATTGCATCGCCACCGCAGTTTCCTCGCTCTCGCGCCCCCGATGGAGGCATTTCAGGATATCGGCCGCCCTGTTCTGCCCCTCACGACACCGGCGGACGGCCCTTTCTACCGCCGTACCGGGGTCCGCCGCACACCGGGAGCACGTTTCACGCGAAACTGACCCCGGGGGATCCCGCGTGGATCGGAGGAGGACCTATGGACAACGGCCCGGGGTGGCTCCCCGACCCCGAGGGCGCGGCCCAGGAGCGCTACTGGAGCGGATCCGCCTGGACCGACCGGGTGCGCCCGGCCGGCCGGTCCCGCTCGATGCGCCTGCCCGACCACGTCCCCGAGCTCCAGCGGGCCCTGGCGGACGCCACCGCCGGCATCGACGAGGTGGAGGACCGGCTCTCCACCCTCTTCGAGCGCACCGACGGCGCGCCGCCGAGGACCGCGCCGCGCCCGCCCGCGGGGGAGGTGCGGCAGGACTCGCCCGACGACGCCTTCGGTGACGACGACGCCTTCGGTGACGACGACGCCTTCCGCGACGCCGACGCCGAAGCAGCCGAGGGCGCGATCGAGTCCGAGGACGAGGTGGAGGCGCCCCCGATCCATCCGCAGTTCGCCGACCCTTCCGGCGACGGCGGTGACGACGAGGAGTTCGCGGAGCTCAATGCCGCCCTGGCGTCCGAGGAGCCCGAGGAGACCGGGGAACCCGAAAAGCCCCGGCGCGGGTTGTTCCGACGCCGCGCCTAGGACCCGGCGTCAGTCGAAGGCCGTGACCGCGCGGGCGAGCTCGCCCCAGCGCTCGAACCTCGCGGGGCTGCGCACCACGTCGGACCCGGTGAAGTAGCTGACGACCCGCGTGGCCATGCCGCCGTACTTGGCCACGATCGCGTCCGCAACGTCGTCCCAGTTGCCCGTCGTCGTGAATTGCTCGAGCAGGTCGTCGTCGATCACCGCCGCCATGCCGGCCACGTCGCCGGCCCGCTGGCGGTCCCGTATCCGCTCGGTCGTGCCCTCGCGGTCCAGCTGCTCGAAGATGAAGGCGTAATTGGGCGTCGACCCGTAGAAGGCGATCTGGACCCGGGCCATCTCCCGCCAGGTGTGCTGCTCCTCCTCGGTGTCGCCCACGCAGAGGAAGGCGGGCACGATCACCTCGAGGTCGTCCACGCTGCGTCCCGAGCGGGCGGCGCCCGCCTCCAGTTCGGGCAGCACCGTCTCGCGTAGGTACGTCGTGTGGTTCAACGGGTGCACATGGACGCCGTCGGCCACCTGCCCGGCCATGCGGAGCATCCAGGGGTTGACCGCGGCGACGTCGATGGGCGGATCCGGGACGTCGATCGGCCCCGGCGCCCACATCGGCGGGAGCAGGGAGAGGGCGTAGAACTCGCCCTCCACCGCCAGCGGCGTTCCCGTGCGGAAAGACTCGAAGATCTGCTTCACGGCCAGGACGTACTCGCGCAGGCGTGGGCCGGGCGGGTCGAAGTCGGACCCGTAGCGCCGCGTGATGTGGGCGCGCACCTGGGCGCCGAGGCCGAGGCGGAAGCGGCCCTGGCTGGCCTGAGCCAGCTCCCACGCCACGGACGCCGTGACCATGGGACTGCGCGGGAAGGCGACTGCGATCCCGGTGAGGACGTCGATGTTGGCGGCCACCGCCAACGCACCACAGGTCAGATAGGCGGTGCGGCCCGCCTCGGTGACGACGAGGCCCGAGAGCCCGGCGGCGGCGGCTCGCTGTGCGAGGTCGCCCGCCTGGCGCAACGGCTGCGCCGGGAGCATGGCGTCGAACTTCAGCGCCATGTCATGCCACCCGCGGCGCCGTCGGCATCCCGTCCCGCCGCGCCGGCACCCAGTCGTTGACGGTGGGGAAGTACTCCTCGGTGTGGTCGACGGTGCCCGCCATCGCGTAGTGGTACACCATGGCGGCCCGGAGGCCGGCGGACTCGTTGTCCGTCGAGCAGTGCATGAGGTGGCTGTCGAAGACCAGCAGGTCGCCCGGATGCATCAGCACCGGTTCCGACGCCGCCATGTCGTGGTCGACGATCTCGAAGTAGCCGTAGTTCGCGCCGGGCCGCCGGTCCGGCACGTGGGTGTGCACGGGCTCGGACTGGGACCCGGGCAGCACGTGCAGGCAGCCGTTGGCCAGGGTGGCCTCGGTGACGGCGAGCCAGACGCCGACGACGGGTCGCGCCGGGTCGAAGGGGAAGTAGAAGGAGTCCTGGTGCCACGGCTGCCCCCACGCACCCGGCGTCTTGAAGATGAACTGGGACAGGAAGACGTCGACGTCGGGCGCGATCAGCTCCGACACCGTGTCGACCACCGCGGCGCAGTGGGCGAAGTCGGCGAAGACGCCGTCGCGGTGGAGCTTGAAGATCTTGGACATCGCGTCCTCGGGGTTCGCGACCGCCATGCCCGCATTGTTGCTCTCGGGGACGAGTTTCACCCCCAGCGCCTGCGCCAGCTCCGGGCGGCGCACGATCTGCGTGACCCGCTCCAGCATGGCCTCGCACAGGCCGGGCTCGGTGAAGCCGGCGATGCGGACGTAGCCGCGGCGGTCCCACGAAGCGCGCTGTTCCGCCGTCAGCACGCCGCTCATCCGATCGGTGCGGCCGGCGCCTCGGGCAGCGCACCACCGGGGAGCGGCCAGGCGATCGGCGTGACGTCGCTCGCGATCGGGGCCCCCATGCCGATCCCCGCCCGCTCCACCGAGGGGTGGGGATAGTGGCCCTCGCCCCGGGTCGACCCGTCGGCGAAGTAGATGGCCGTGTGCACGCGACGGACCGTACCCGTCGTGTTCGGCTTGGCCAAGTGGAACGTCAGGCCGTGGTGGAACGCGACGGCGCCGGCCGGGACCTCGACCCAGAGCGGCGCCACCCCTTCGAGCTCGCGCCGCGCCAACGGGTCCTCGCCCGACCCGGTGAAGATGTCGACGAACTCGCGCAGACCGAGCCGGTGGCTCCCCGGGAGGTAGCCCATGGCGCCGTTGGCCATCGTCGAGCCGTCGAAGGGTATCCACGCCGTGACGGTGTTCGTTTCGACGATGGGCCAGTAGGGCTGGTCCTGATGCGGGTCCGTGTCGCGCCCGCCCGCTTCCTTGTAGAGCGCCTGGTCGTGCCAGATCCGGACAGCGTCCACCCCGAGCAGGCGCGCCGCCGCCCCGGCGACCCGCGGGTGGAACGTCAACGGGCGCACGCCCGGGCTGTCCTCCCAGAGGTTCTGGCACTGCGTGAAGCTCTGCTCGTAGCGCGACTTGTCCGCCAGCGGGCGGGTGTCGTGCTGGCTGCGCCGCGCCACCGCCTCGTCGACGGCCGCCCCGAAACGGGCGAGCTCCTCGGCGGTCAGGAGATCGGGCACGACCACGAAGCCGTCTCGCCGGAACTCGTCGACCAGCCCCGGAGTGACCATGGCCGGCGCCGTCACGGGTCGTGCACCTCCCGGATGTAGCCCACGAGCTCGTGCACGCTGGGCGAGTCGAGCCACGCAGTGAGGTCCAGCTCGTAGGCGTCGGTCGGCTCCGGACCCTCGTCGAGGTGGTGGGGTTCGGAGGCCCTGAAGCGCCCGTCCATGAGCCGCACCTCGGTGAGCAGATCGGCGTAGGGGTGCGTGGTGGTCCTCGGCGATCCGAAGCCGAAGACGCGCTCGGAACCCAGCACCGCGTTGGCGGCGGCCCGGCCGGTGAGCGAGGGGCGGTAGTCGTTGCGCTCGAGCTCACCCGCGTAGGCGTCGAGGATGTGCAGCGCCCGGTCCATGACGTTCTGGTCGAATGCGTAGAAGACGTTGGGCGCCGGCAGGTCGCCCCACACGCCCCACATCCACCAGCGCATGGTCGGGGGCAGGACCGCCAGGGCGCGCTGGACGCCGCGGCCGACCGCCTCGTGGCCGTGGTGCACGTCGTGGGGCGAGGGGGAGACGACGATGGATGCGCCGTGCCCCTGCACGATCGCCGGCAGCTCGGCGGCGACCCGGCGCACGGCTCCGGCGAGGTCCCCGTCGAGATCGAGGTTCAGGGGCGGATCGAGGAAGACGGGGTCGAAGCCCGCGCGCCGCGATGCCTCCTCCGCCTCGGCCCGCCGCCGGCCCCATTGCTCCTCGAAGCCCAGGCTGGCGATGACGCTGACGACCCTCCAGCCCCGGTCCCGCAGGTGGAGGAGCGCCCCGGGGCAGCCGACGGCCTCGTCATCGGGGTGGGGTGCGACGTGCAGGACCGTGGGAGCCACCGAATTCAGCCGGCGTCCCCGGCCAGGGTCTGGTCGACCAGACGCGACCACCCGGGATCCTCGTCGGGCCGGTGGCCGGGGACCAGGTGATACCGCACGAACAGCGAGGCGGTGGCGGCCTTGGCGGAGTCGGCACCTTCGGCGGCGGCCTCGGTGAGGAGGCACGTCGCCTGCACGGCGCGCATGAGGAGGTCGAGCTGGCGCCGGAAGTGCGCGGCCCCGTGACCGGCGTCGGCAATCGATCGCTGTAATCGGGGCTCGAGCGCCTCCAGTGCGGACGCGACGACCTGGCCGTCCGCTCCGGCCGCGCCGGCGTCCGCCCCCTCGGTGTGCAGCCAGGACAGCAGGTGATGGAGGATCCCCAGGCGCTCGCAGTCACGCAGCACCTGGGCGCACAGGACGTTGTGCGTTCCCTCCCAGCTCTCGAAGACCATGGCGTCGCGGTAGAGGCGGGGGAGTGGGGAGAAGTCCTCGATGGTGCCGTTGCCGCCCAGCACCTCGATGCCGCGTCGTGCCGTATCGGTGGCGCCGAGAGACGTGACGTACTTGTTGGCGTTCACCAGGAACCGGTAGGCACCGGCCACCGTCTCGTCCGCCTGGCCCTCGTCGAGCCGCGTGAGCATCCCCGTCAGGGCCATCGTCGACGCCAGTGCGGCGTGCTCCTCCGCCTTCATGAGCGCCAGCTGCTCGCGCACGAGGGGGAAGGACGCCACGACCCCGCCGAAGGCCCGGCGGTGCCGGGCGAAGGACGCCGCTTCCAGAAATGCCCGCCGCATGATGCCGGTGGAGCCGACCGCGTTGAGCCACCGCGACGTGTTGAGCAGCTCCTCCACCGCGACGTGGAACCCGTTCCCGACCGGGCCGATCGGCCAGCCCAGCGCGCCGTCGAAGTCGATCTCGGCGGAAGCCATCACACGCGTGCCCAGCTTGTCCTTCAGGCGTCGGATCCGGAATCCGTTCGGTGTCGCGCCGTCGACGCTGCGCGGGATCAGGAAGCAGCCGAGGCCACGGGTGCCGTCGGGCGCGTCGTCCGGCCGGGCGGTCACGACGAACAGGTCTGCGTCGGCGACGGAGCAGAACCACTTCTCCCCGCTGAGACGCCACCCGTCCGCGACCTCCGGGTCGGGAGTGGCGCGGGTGACGTTCGCGCCCACGTCCGAGCCTCCCTGCACCTCGGTCAGGAACTGCGACGCCCGCAGGCACGCCCTGTAGTCGCGCTCGTGGAGACCGGGCAGGAAGCGGTCGCGCAGTTCCCGGCTGCCTCGGTGCTCGAGGGCCCGGATGGCGCCGGCCGTGCACACGACCGGACACGCGTGCCCACCCTCGCCGGCATGGGTCAACAGGTAGAAGAGCGCGGCCAGTTCGAAGGGGCGCGGGCCCTCCCGGCCGCCGGCCAGCATCCCCGACTCCCAGATGGCACGGCCGGCCACCTGGTAGGCCGGGTGGAACTCGATCGCCTCGAGGTGCCTGCCGATGCCGTCGTAGGGGGCGTGGACCGGGAACTCGCGGTGCCGCTCGAGGGTCACAACCGCCGGTTCGACCACGGTGGCGACGGTGGCGCCGAACTCGCGCAGGGCCGGCTCCATCTTCTCGCGGGCAGCCGCGCCGGCCCAGCGGTCCAGCACCCGGGCGAGGTTCGGCGTCGCGTCGAAGTAGTTGGTCGGTCGCGCCTCCCACCAGGCGCGCAGGTCGTCTCGTCCCGGTTGCTCCTCGGTCACCTCTGCACCTCCTGGCGTCTGCAGTCTCGCGCCCGGACCGCAGTTCCGTCACCCCGCAGGAGCCATGACCCTGGGGGTGCCCTCGCTGCTGTGGTCGGCTGGCCCGATCGCGCTGTTCGCGCCCCTGGCCGTCTGGAAGCTCACGCGGTCGTGACCGGTGGGCCGACGGCGTCCGCGCCGCCGGGAAGCGTCAGCGCCGGTCGAAGTCCTCGGGCCACGCGGGGCCGTTGCGCAGCGCGCCGTCGACGGCCTGACGCAGCCGCTCCTGAGCGTCGATCATCCAGTCGATGTAGAAGGCATGGTCTTCGACGGTCGTGACCTCGCCCTCGCTGTAGTCGGCGATCCGGTAGGCGCCGCGGTCGGGGAGTCGCTCCCACGACAGGGGCGCGCCGTACAAGGACTCCATCATGTTCTGCTGCGACTGGAGCATCTCGAACTGCGCCGTGCTCGCTTCGGGGGAGCCGAGGTCGATCGAGAGCTCCGAGCGCAGCCGCCCCCCGGCAGCGAAGGCGAGCCCGTAGTGCGTGCCCTTGATGGGCGCCGGCAGGGTGATGAAGTTCTGCGCGGGCAGCGTCGACATCTGGGTCCAGTGTCCGTGGTCGACTCGGACCTTGTCGAGCCAGCGTGACCAGTACTCGCGGTAGAGGGCGCCCCGGCCGCCGCTGAGCGGGCCCGCCAGCTCCGCCATCGTCCACCCGGCCGGATCGCGCCACCACTGTGAGCCGGCGTAGTCGCGGCTGAGACCGGTCGCCAGCTCGACGATGTGGCGCACCAGGCTCGCCGGTGTGTACGACGACTTGTCGGCGTCCCACACCAGCGGCGCGCTCTGGCTGTTCTGCCAGTGGGCGGTGCGCCGGGCCGGGTCGACGTGCAACCAATCCTCGAGCTGGGTCCGCAGCTCGAAGCTGATGTCGTTGCGGGGGGAGAAGGTGAAGAGGGTCCCGTCGGCCACCGACTCCGAGGTGACCAGGCGCCGCACCGTGCTGGCGTCCTGGACCCGGCGCTTGGAGTCGGCCATCTCCTTGGCCAGCTGGCGCTCCGGGCTGATGGTGAACTCCTCGACCTCGCGCAGCGGGTACATCGGGCTGACCGAGATCATCGGCACGTTGCCGCTGCCCGCCTGTCCGTAGACGTAGGACCGGAAGGCACTGATCTGCACCAGGGAGATGTCCAGGCCCATCTCGCTCAGCCAGACGACGCTGGCCGTGACCAGGGGTGAGAAGTCCCTGGCCAGCAACACGATGCGCGGGCGGCGCAGCGTCTCTTGCGAGAGGTCGGGCGCGTGGGCCTGCAGCTCGGCGAGCGCCTCGTCGGCCGTCATCGGGGACTGGCGCCTCGACTGGGAGCGGGCGAAGTGGTCGGCCAGCGACTCGGGGAGGATCCGGCTGGCCATGGCGGCGTACTTGATCGCCGAGACCTCGGTGTCGGGGGTCCGGCCGCTCTTGAGCTCCGCCACGACGAGGCGGCCGTCCGCGCCCAGACCGAGCACCGAGATGCGGTCCCGGCCGGCGCCGGCGACCGTCGAAAGGCCTTCGAACTCGAAGGTGATGATCTTGACGGCCGAGCCGAGGATGGCCGGGTTGGAGAGCACCCACTCCTGAAGATCGGCGCGCTCCTCGAGGCCCGCTTCCTCGAGCGAGATCATCTGGGCCGGCATGGCTACGGAGCCAGCCACCGTGAAGAGCATTTCGTCCGCCATCTGTCGGTTCAAGATAGGTCAAACGGTCGTTGAGACACAGGAACCAAAAGTCACAGAAAACATCAACGGAATCACAAAACTCCCGGTCAGGTCTGGGGATATTGGCCGCTTGTTGTCATCTCACCCCATGTGCGTGCCCATCGGGCGATGGGTTGTCCGGGGGCCGATCCGGCGCGCGGCGCCGGACGGTGAGGTGGTCCGCCGACGAGGGAACGAGCGAGTGGTGAGTGCCCTTGCGGTCGGCCGACCGCCGCCGCCGTTCAGACCGGCGCGTCCGGCACCACCAGGGGCCAGGGCCGCTCGAGCTCGACGATGCGGGCGAGGTCCAACAGCAGCTGCTCGGCGTGGCGCCGGCCGATGATCTGCATGGAGACGGGCAACCCGTCGACGAGGCCGACGGGGATGGCGGCGGCCGGATGCCCCGTCGTGTTGGCCGGGATGGTCAGCGCGCCGTTGTTGCCCACCGCGGCCTCGAAGCCGTGCGCGGCCACGAGATCGACCCCGTCGACGGTGGTCGGCATCGGGCCCTGCGCGCCGAAGGCGACGTCGGGGTTGGTGGCGCACACCACGAAGTCCACCTGCTCGAAGATCTGGGCCATCTGCACGATGATGGAGCGCCGGAAGGCCTCGATGTTCTTCGCCGTGTCGACGTTGAAGTGGTTCGTGGCGATGTTGGCCGCCAGCATGATCTCGGGCGTGAGCTCCGACTCGCATCCGGGGTAGAGGTCCCCCAGGCCGACGAGCAGGCTGGCCGCGCCGGCCAGCGCCCATTCCAGGCCTCCACGGGGCAGCCCGATCGGCACGTCGACGCGCTCGAGGCCGGCGTCCATGATCAGGAGGTCCGCCGCCTCCTCGACCTTCTCCCGCACGGCGGACGCGATGACGGCGGCACCGAGGTCAGGCGACACCGCCACCCGCCGGCCCCGGACGTCCTGGCGCCCCAGCCCCGCCTCCCAGCCCTCGACGCGGGGCAGGGAGAACGGATCGTGCTCGTCGTACCCGTTGCAGGCGTCGTACCAGCGGGCGGTGTCTCGTACCGAACGGGACAGGCAGCCGACCACCGCGGTGAGCGGCTCGATCTCGGTGTGGGGGCCCTTGGGGATGCGGCCGAAGGTGGCCTTCAGCCCGAAGGTCCCCGTGAACCCGGCCGGGATCCGGATGGAGCCGCCGCCGTCGCCGCCGGTGCAGATGGGGAAGATGCCGCCCGCCACCGACGCCGCCGAGCCTCCGGACGAACCTCCCGGCGTGCGCTCGAGGTCGTAGGGATTCGACGTCGCGCCGTGCAGGCGCGTGTAGGTGCAGTTGATGCCGCCGAACTCGGAGGCCGTCGTCTGCCCGACGAGCACCGCACCGGCCTGCCGCAGTCGTGCCGTCATCGTCCCGTCGTAGGTCGAGATGCGGTCCTTGAAGACGAGCGACGCCTCGGTCAGGGGCCAGCCCTGCACGGGGTCGAGCTCCTTGACGCCCATCGGCACACCGCCGAAGGGCAGCGACACGTCGGCCGACGCGGCGGCCGCCCGCGCCCCCCCTCGTCGACGAAGCAGACGGCGTTCAGTGCCGACGCCTCGATCGCGGCGAGCGATCCCTCGAGCGCCTCGGTCGGGGAGATCGTCCCCGCCCGGAATGCGTCAACCAGCGAGCACGCGTCTCCCAGCCATGGTTCTGCCGTCATGGACGGGGAACCTACCGGGCTCCCCGACCTCCCGCCTCGCCGGCCTACTCGGTCGTGCGCCGCTTGAAGAAGTGCGCCGCCAGGGGGCCGGCCACGGCCAGGATCAGCACCGACCAGATCAGCGCCGCCTCGATCGGGTGCTGCATGGGCCAGGCCTGAATCGTGCCGGACGGGTTCGGGTTGCCCCACAGGACACGGGTGCCGGCGACGAC
Organism: uncultured Acidimicrobiaceae bacterium; assembly: GCA_963809825.1. Lineage (GTDB taxonomy): Bacteria > Actinomycetota > Acidimicrobiia > Acidimicrobiales > RAAP-2 > Bog-473. The sequence goes on from CAWELJ010000002.1 coordinate 89,679, forward strand.
CGCGCTGACGGGGTTCCAGGTGGCGATGGCCTGGAGCCATCCCGGCATGTGCTGGGTGGGCACCATGGCGTTGGACACGAAGGTCATGGGGAAGAGCACGATGAAGCCGAACGAGGCGGCGGACTCCGGGCTCTTCGAGTTCATCCCCACGCAGGCGGCCACCCACGACACCGCGTATGCGAAGAACAGGACGAGCGCGAAGCCGCCGACGATGGACACGTAGTTGGCCCCGGGGCGCCACCCGACGGCCAGACCTGTCACGCCCACGATGAGGGCGCACAGCAACGACGTCAGCAGGTCGGCCATGGAGCGCCCGACCAGCACGGCGGAGCGCCACATGGGCAAGGTGCGGAAGCGGTCGATCATGCCCTCGTGCAGATCGGTGCTGAGCCCGACCGCCGTGCCCATGGTCGAGGTGACCAGGTTCAGCGCCAGGATGCCCGCCAGGAGGTAGTCCACGTAGCTGCCCCCGCCCGGGATCGGGATGGCGCCGCCGAAGATGAAGACGAAGAGGACGGTGAACAGCAGCGGCTGGATCGTCACGTCGGAGAGCTGCATCGGCTCGCGCGAGATGTGGACCAGGTTGCGCCGGGTCATGGCCCAGGTGTCGGCGACGGGTCCGAACAGGCGGCCCGAGGATTGGGGTCGGCCGGTCGCGCGCGCCGTCGGTGTCAGTGTCGTGATCGTCATGCGCGTGCTCCCTCCAGCCGTGGGTGGCCGTCGCCCTCACCGGCTCCCGTGTCACCGTCCCGGTGTCCGTCCCCGTCCCCGCCGTCCCCCTCGTCCCCTTCGTCCACGTCGACCACCTCGTCCACGTCGTCCACCTCGATGTGCCCCCCGGTCAGGGAGAAGAAGACGTCGTCGAGCGACGGCTGGCGCACCTCGATGTTGTCGACCAGCACGCCGGCCGCATCGAGCGCACGGACGACCGAGGTGGCCAACCCGGGCGCGGCGTCCACCGCCGCGCTCAGCCGGCGGCCGTCATGCAGGACGTGCACCTGCCCGGCCACCAGCGGGGCGATGGCGCCGACGGCGTCGGGGTGGGGCTCGGTGAGCGTCACCTCGAGGTGGGCGCTCCGGCTCGCCTCCTTCAGCTCCATGGGGGTGCCGTCGGCGATGACCCGCCCGTGGTCGACGACGACGATGCGGTGGGCCAGTGCGTCGGCCTCCTCGAGGTACTGCGTCGTCAGCAGCACCGTGACGCCCTCTCCCAGCAGCTCCCGGATGGCCTCCCAGACGCGTTGGCGGCTCGTGGGGTCCAGACCCGTCGTCGGCTCGTCGAGGAACAGCACGGGCGGGCGCGTCATCAAGGAGGCCGCCAGGTCCAGGCGCCGGCGCATGCCGCCCGAGTACCCCTTGAGCACCCGGTCGGCGGCGTCGGCCAGTTCGAACTGGTCGAGGAGCTCGCCGGCGCGGTCCCGCGATGCGGCGCGTCCCATGTCGGACAGCTCGCCGACCAGCACGAGGTTCTGCCGCCCGGTCAGCAGCGGGTCGAGGGTGGCGTCCTGCGCGGCCACGCCGATATGGCGCCGCACCTCGCCGGGCTGCTTCACCACGTCGAAGCCGGCGACCGTCCCCCGCCCGGCGTCGGGGAGGGCGAGCGTGGTCAGGATCCGCACCGCCGTCGTCTTGCCGGCCCCGTTGGGACCGAGCAGCCCGAGAATGGTGCCGGCCGGGACCGAGAAGTCGACGCCGGCCAGGGCGTGGGTGGATCCGTAGCGCTTCTCGAGTCCCTCGGCCCGGATCATCACCTCGTCAGCCATGGCTGGCCCCTTACCGGTCGTTAAGTAGAACTCTTGCCCAGAGGCAGACTAAGGGAGTAACTTACCTGTCGTCAAGTAGACCGAGGTCCCGAACATGACGCAGACCACTCCGATCGACCCGACGGAACAGAGCCTGATGGAGGCCGTCACCGAGCGCGGCCCCGGCGTCGACGCCGCCATCACGCCCACCACCCGCGAGCGCATCCTCGATGTGGCCCTCGACCTCTTCACCGAGCAGGGTTTCGACGGCACCAGCCTGCGGCAGATCGCCGAGCAGCTGGGCGTGACCAAGGCGGCGCTCTACTACCACTTCACCTCCAAGGACGACATCCTGCTGGCGCTGCACATGCGACTGCACGAGGCCGGCCGGGACGCGCTGATGCAGATGGGGGAGGAGCCCGTCACCCTCGGGCAGTGGGGCGCCCTGCTCGAACAGGTCGTCGACCAGATGCTGGCCCAGCGCAAGCTCTTCCTCATGCACGAGCGCAACCAGGCGGCCCTCGAGAAACTGCACCGCAAGGACCACGACGCCGAGCACGAGGACATCCAGAACCAGTTCCGCCGGGTCCTGGCCGATCCACGGGTGCCGCTGCGGGACCGGGTGAAGATCGCCGCCTCGGCGGGCATCGTCTTCTCGGGGCTGTTCCTCTCGGGCGACGCGTTCGCCGGAGCCTCCGACGAGGAATTGGGCGGGATGCTCCGCGACATCATCCGCGACGTCCTCCGAGGATGACGGGATCGGTTCCGCCGGACCCGGCCCAACCCTCGTTGGCTACAGTCCCCTCCATGGAGGGCTCCACCGCCGGCACCGCCCACGAGCATCCCTTCACGCTGGCCATCGACGTCGGGGGCACGGGGCTCAAGGCCAACGTGCTCGGTCGCGCGTGGAACGGTCGTCGCCGACCGGGTGAAGATCCCGACGACCTACCCGATGCCCCCGGACCTCATGGTCGAGAAGCTGACCGGCCTGGCCCAGAAGCTCCCGGCCGCCGACCGCACCTCGTGCGGCTTCCCCGGCATGGTGCGCAACGGACATGTCCTGAGCGCGCCGCACTTCGTGACCAAGAACGGGCCCGGCACCGAGATCGTTCCCGAGCTCGTCAAGTCCTGGTCGGGCTTCGACCTCGCCTCCGCCCTGGCCACGTCGATCGGCAAGCCGTGCCGGGTGGCCAACGACGCCGACGTCCAGGGCGCCGCGGTGGTCCAGGGCACTGGCTTCGAGGTCGTCATCACCCTGGGCACGGGCGTCGGCACCGCCTTCTTCATGGACGGGCGGATGCTGCCGCACCTGGAATTCGCCCATCTGGAGTTCCGCAAGGGCAACACGTTCAACGAGCAGCTGGGCGAGCCCGTGCGCAAGAAGATCGGGGACAAGCGTTGGAACAGGCGGGTCCAGAGGGCCATCGCCTACTTCGATGCCCTGACGTTCTTCGACCACCTCTTCATCGGCGGCGGCAACGCGCAGCGCATCAACCGCCGCGACCTCGGTGCCGTGCTCGAGCGCATCACGGTGGTGGACAACTCGGCAGGCATCCTCGGCGGGATCAAGCTGTGGGAAGACCAACACATCGCCGTCTGACCCTCACGACGTCGATCCCAGGGAGGGAACGCACATGACCGCCGACCGGCACCCAGCCACTGGCCTGGGACCCATTGAACGAGGCGTACAAGGCGGACCCGCACGCCATCTGGAAGCGCCTACGCGACGAGGCGCCGCTCTATTACAACGAGCAGCACGACTTCTATGCCGTGAGCCGCTTCGCCGACGTCGATGCCTTCAGCCGCGACCCGAAGACCTTCTGCTCCTCCCACGGCACGGTGATGGAGATGATCACGGCGGATCCGGTCGAAATGGAGATGATGATCTTCATGGACCCGCCTGAGCACACCCGCTACCGACGGTTGGTGTCCAAGACGTTCACACCGCGGCGGATGAAGCTGCTGGAGGAGGACATCCGGACGTTGTGCACCGGACTGCTCGACGATCTGGTCGGTCGGAGCTCGTTCGACTATGTGCAGGACTTCGGGGCCCGGGTGCCGGCCTACGTGATCGCCGCGCTTCTCGGCGTACCGCCCGAGGACCGGGACAGGGTCCGGGGTTGGATCGACGAATCGTTCCACCTCGACTCGGAAACCGGGATGCAGAACGACGTGTCGACGGCGGCAATGTTCAACTTCTTGGAGTACCTCGGCGCGACGTTGACCGACCGCCAGAAGAACCCGCGCGACGACATGTTCACCGACCTGGTGAACGGCGAGATCGTGGAAGAGGACGGCGAACCACGCCGCCTCACCCTCGAGCAGGCGGTCAACTTCGCCGCGCTCATCGGCAGCGCCGGAACGGAGACCGTCGCCCGCATGCTCGGTTGGGCCGCGCTCACCCTCGACCACAATCCGGAGCAGCGGGCCGAGCTGGCGGCTGAACCCGGCCTGATTCCGAACTGCGTTGAAGAGCTCCTCCGTTACGAGGCGCCGTCACCGGTGCAGAGCCGTTGGTGCACGGCCGACGTCGAGGTGCACGGGGGCAAGATCCCGGCGCGCTCGAAGGTCGTCATGATCACCGGATCGGCGGGACGGGACGAGCGGGCCTACCCGGACGCGGACCGCTTCGACATCCACCGCAAGTTCGACCACCACCTGTCCTTCGGCTACGGCATCCACTTCTGCCTGGGGGCGGCGCTGGCCCGGACGGAGGGGCGGATCGCCCTCGAGGAGACCTTCAAGCGTTTCCCGGAGTGGTCGGTCGACATGGATGGAGCGGTGCCGCTGTACACCAGCACGGTGCGGGGCTACACGAAGCTGCCGATCTCGGTCTGATCCGGTCCGACCGGGGCCTTCCCGCCTCCCGGGCTTCGCACCTGGTCCGGTACACTGGCTCTTCACCCGGCGCTCGTAGCTCAACGGACTAGAGCATCTGACTACGGATCAGAAGGTTGGGGGTTCGAATCCCTCCGAGCGCGCCATTTCGCCAGGTCAGAAAGCCCTTTTCATTCTCACCGATAGTTGCCGGGAACGCCGTGAGAACCAAAGGATCACGCGGCACTGGACTTGCAGGTTATGAGCCGCTGGCTGAGCGCCGGTCATTGAGCTGCACAGGCCCATACCCTGGCGTGGAACGGAGCGGCTGCTTGTCAGACCCATCGGTGATCTACGAACACACCCCAACGGTTCAGACCGACGTAGACGAATCGGCCTCTTGGCATTCGCACGGGTCAGGAGGCGAAGCGGATGGGGAGCGCTTTGGTGTCGGCCGGGTTGGTCGAGCTGGCGTTGTTCACTATGACGTAGCAGCTGTGCACTACGTCGCAGACTCCGTTGCCGATGGTACCGGTGCCAACGTGGAGAACCACCGAGCCCGATCCCGTTGGGTCAGCGTGCAGGATCGCTGCATGAGAGAAGCTGCAGCCGGCCGAGCTGGCCGTGGTGATGTCTACTTGGGAACATTCGAGGATATTGACGACCTTGCCAGGCGTGTAGCCACTCCACCGAACGGTGACGGCCTGGCCGTCATTCAAGCCTGTGTTTGGAGTGACGGTGGCGTGCAAGTGGACCGCCGCTTGCTTGGGTACAGGCAAGGTTGCCTGGGAGCCCGAAGTCCAGGCGGTGTGCACCGCCGACAGTGAGGAGCGACCGTCGGCCGAGACGGCCTGGAGCGCCCCGGGTTCGTGCTTGAGGAAGGCATTGAAGAAGGCCGTCGTTGACTTGATGACCGGAACTGACGTCGGACCGACGACCCCAGACGCGGCCATGTGAGCGGTCGAACCTGTGCTGTCAGAGGAACTGTCCCAATCGAGCGCAAGCAGCGCCTTTGGTCCCCGTGCCTGATTGAAGACCGCAACAGCATCGGCATAGGGGACGAGCCCGTCGTGAACGTCCGATACGACGAGGAGCGGTGGAGCCTTGGCCAACTCGTATGAGCCGCGACCGAGACCCTCGGTGGTGCCTGCCATGACAACCGCTGCTTTGACCCGGGTGTCACGGCAGCAGCTGTTGGCGACGAGGCCCAGGGTCGTGATGGCACCGTTGGAGTGGCCGGCGGCCCCAATCTCGTTCGGGGCGACCAGGCCCGACAGCGGTCCATTCGGGGCGGCCGATGCACTGAGCACCTGGTCGAGGACGAAGCTCATGTCACCAGGCTGGTTGCCGATGTCCCCACCATCAGGACCACCAGGCGTCTGACTGCTTGACAGCGGGAACAAGGGCGCGGCCACCACATACCCCGCGGCCGCCCAGGCGGTCAGCAGCTGCTGGTAGTCCTGAGGTGAGCCTCCCAGGCCGTGGGCGAAGACGATGAGTGGGTATGGACCGTCGCCAGATGCGGCGACCGAGCCGGATGCCCGCGCCGGATACCAGATGGTCGTCACGAGTGTCCGGGAGGGCTTGCCCGGCATCCCGTCCCACGGCGGCGTCGAGCGAGAGGCGTCGACGAAGGTCATTGTCGTGGTTGCCACCAAAGTCGATCCGGCCGCAGCGGCAACAGTCGGGGCGCCGACCAATGGGAGTGCCATGGCGGAGAGCAGAAGGCTAAAGGTAACCGCGCCCAGCGACACCATTCGACGGATCGCCCCCATTCACTCCCTCCCTGCCCTGAACGAGAATCCATCGTCTCACAAGGCCAGCCCTTTGTCCGTGTGCGCGAGCGGCCAATCGGAAGCGCCCATGTCCTGCCAGACAGTGTCCGCAAATGGAGACACAGTTCCACCACGGTGGGGGAGGCCAACCACGCCGTTTCGCCGGCCCTGTCCTGGGCGGCGGCTCTGGTTCATATCCGGCCGTGGAAGAGGACAAGGCGCATCAGGCCGGCCCGGACGGGCGGCCACATCCATTGTGGGTGGGGTGAGAATCGCCGTGAGAACCAAAGCCGATGTAACCGCGGAAACCGGTGTCATTCGATGTCCATCACTGGCCATCGGTGAATCATCAAACAGCCTGATGACGGGGCGGAATTGGCACCGCGGGTGGGCGATCCCCATCCCGATGCTCGGTGTAGGCCTCCGCAGTGGACCGGATCTGGCCGACGTCTAGTTGCAATCATTTTCCGGCTCAATTGTCAGAACACAGGGGGCGCTACACAGGTCGCTTGGCGCGGACGAATGCGTCGATCGCCGCTCTCGGGCCATCTTCGGTGTCGACCACTCGGACGGCCTGCTCCGCGTGCTCCACGGTCAGGCCGGCGATGACCGCCGCCTCCGTCACGTCACTGACCCGATAGAGCACGTCGGGGACCGGCGGACCCCCGTACCCCCGGGTCAGGTTGTCCAGATCGTGAGCGATGACGAGCAGCGTGCCGCCTGGGGCCACCGCCGACGCGGCCACCGCGAGGGCCGCGGCGCGAGCGGGCTGAGGAAGCTGGAGATAGAGCACGGCGACGAGGTCGAATCCGTCAGGGGGTGGTGTCCAGTTCTCTACGGCGGACTCGACCCAGGTGACCTCGACGCCCTGGAGGTTAGCGAACTGCTTAGCTTTGGCCAGCCCGACCGGCGAGAAGTCCACGCCGGTCACCTGCCAACCGCGTTCGGCGAGCCAGATGGAGTTGCGACCCTCGCCACAGGCGAGGTCCACCGCCCGCCCGGCGGGGAGGCCGTCGACCCCAGCGACGAGGAATTGGTTGGGCTTGCTCGTCCACACCAGCTCGTCCCCGCTGTAGCGCTCGTCCCACTGCTGGCTGCTCACGGCTACGTCCTACTGAGACGGAGGACCGCTGAAGGGAACAACGGTGCGCAAGGTGGCGTCGCCGAGGCCCCATCCGTACGAGCGGTCAGCATTGACTCCGACCGCTCCTTCACGCGGGTAGTGGTCGTCCGAACCAACGTCGGCGCTTCGTCGGCGTGCGAGCAGGGCACTGGCACCGGTCTTCTCGAGCAACGTAGCCCAGCACCTGATCCACGTGCTTGCCGCACCCCTTCCAGGACGGGCGGCCGCATTGCTTGCATGTTGTTTCAACGCACATACGTCGTTCCTCCTTGAGGCTGAGCGACGACCCGCTCAGCGATGTTCTCTGCGGATGATCTTGAACATCTTGGTGTTGATGGCCAGGAACCGTCCGAATTGGATGAACAGGTTCTTGCGTGCTCGCAAAGTCTTGTCCGTGGGGAGCGGTGCACTCGCGATGTTGGCTTCGGTGTCGTCCATCGAGATCTCCTCACCTACTCGGGGATCAGGTGCCAGCCCGGGCGGGCCTTGGCCTTGTAGATGAACATGTAGTGGAGCAGCAGCTTGATCCAGTGACCGCTCAGGCCGATCTCGCCGAACGTGTCCTTCAGACTCCGGCCCGTGTTCGGGTACTTCACCAGGTCCGGCACGACGGGGTACATGGTCATGGACGCCGCGCTGCCCTGGCGCAGCCCGGAACCTGCCGAGGCGACGCATGCTGCCCCCATGTCCGCCATCGACGCGGTGCGGATCTGCGCCGAGTCCCCGTGTTGGATCATCTGGGCGATGTTCGTGGCGGCCAGCTTGCCCATGATCCCCGACGGCATTCCGGTCCGAGGGGGTGACGGGGCGATGACGGTGCCGCTGGGTGACTTCCTCGGTCGTGAGATCTGGTGGGGCGGGGCGAAGGCGATGCCGACGGCGAAGATGTTCGGGTAGCGGGGTACCTGGTAGGTACTCGGCCAGTCCTCGGCCCGCCATTCCTCGAACGGTTTTCCCGAGTAGTCCGCGTCGACCTTCATGAACCCATTGGGGGCGAAGAGCTCGTCGGTGATGTCCGCTCCGTCGGCGTCGTAGCCGTGGAGATCAACGCCGCGGAACGGCGGCAGCAGCATGGCGAAGTCGAAGAACAGCGAGTTCGCCGAACCATCCACTTGCTCATAGTGGACAACGCCCTTCTCGACGCTCGTGACGTGAGCTCCGGTGATCGCCCGGATCCCGCGTTCTCGGAAGAGCGACTCGGTCCACAGCTTGGACGTCGTCTGGAATCCCCGTTGGGTGAAGGTCAGCCCGCCGACGCCGAAGTCCCCGAGCTCGTACTCGTTGGTCAGGTAGACGATGTCGGCCCGGTCGCGGACACCGGCCTGGCGCACCTCGTGCTCCACGTTGAACGCGTACTCGAAGGCCGCTCCCTCGCAGGTGCAGGTCCCGTGCCCCATTCCGACGACGAGGACCTGGCGTTCACCATCCTTCATCCTCTGGATCGATCCCTGGAGGGCCGCCGACGCGTCGACTGCATGGCCCGCGGTGCACACCGAGTAGGAGTGGCCGTCGGGTCCGAGTCCGGGAGTGGCACCGAAGTTGAGCTTCGGGCCGGTGGCGTTGACCAGGTAGTCGTAGTCCAGCTCGCCGTGTTCGTCGGGTCGGGCCGGGTCGGTATAGGTGACGTCGACGTACGGCCTTGGCCGCCCCGGTCCGCCGCCCGGGTGGATCGCCGTCGCCAGAGCCTGATGGAACTCGATCCCGTTGCGCTTGTAGATCGGTCCGAGCTTGAAGGTCACCTGGTCGCGTCTTCATCTTGCCCACCCCGACCCAGATGTTCGACGGAATCCAGTTCCAGTTGGAGTTCGGGGTGACCACCACGACCTCGTCGGAGCGCGTGAGCATCCGGGTGAGATGGAGTGCCGCCGTATGGCCGGCGATGCCTCCGCCCAGGACGACGACTCGTGCCATGTCAGACCTCCATCTGTCTCTCTGACCCCAGGTTAGCAGATACCCCCCGGGGTATCAAGCGACGCCGATCTGCAACGTCGGGCCACGTCTCATGCCGGTCCGGGCTGGGCCAAGCAGTGCGCCAGGAACTCCGTCAGACGCGACGCGTCCCTGACGATCGATACGCCCTCCATGGGGTCCTTCGTGATGTCGAGTGAAGGGCAGAACACGTCGGTGTCACCACAGAAGAAGTGTGGCGAGCCGAGGACACCGCGCCGCCCTCCTTCGCGCCAGTCCGCCAGCACGCCGGCGCGATCGGACTCGTCGGGCATGACGACGCCCAGATCGCGCGCCAGGGATTCGAGCGTGACACGGTCCGAGATGTCCCGGCCTTGTTCGAAGAGGGCGTCCCTGAGCGCGAAGCTGACCCGCTCGCCAACCTGGAGGTCGGTCCGGTAGGCCCGGTTGGCCAGTGCGAGGGCATCGAGGGTGGAGCTCGGGAACCGGTCGACGTCGAGGTGCCGGAACAGGTTCGGGGCGACCTGCGATCGCAGGTCGTCGGCGTGTTCCCAGGTGACCGTCGGGTCGAGCGGCGCGCCGTTCACCAATTCGAGCGGCCACGCTCGGACCCAGATCGCCACGTCGGTCCGACCGGTCCGGGCCCGCTGCTCTTCGATCGTCCGCAGTCCGACGTGGGTGAAGGGACACCAGATGTCCGCGAAGACCTCGATGGTCGGACCCGGCGTTGTGTTCATCCTGCCGCCTCTCGAATCAGTGAGCGACGGCGCGTCCAGGGATCTTGCCCCGTCGCGCCCTTTGCTGGTCAGGTCAGGCCGCCCGAACAGCCTTGCCGCTGAGTGGCTGCCGGAAGAGGACGTTGAACAGGCAGATGTCGAGTGCGCCGGCGGCGAGTGGGACCAGGCCGACCACGGCGAGGGCCCACCAACCTCCACCAAGGATCCCACCGACGACGATCAGCGCCACACCGGCGATGACTCTGACGGCCCGGCCTGCCTTTGATGCCATGAACTTGGAGAATCCCATGATCACTGCTCCTTCTCTTGATTACTTCGTCTGGGTTTGCGATTCGCTGCTCTCACGCCAGCTTCGTGAACATCCGTTGGACCTCGTCGAGGGGATAGCCGGACTCCGCGGCCTCCTCGGGATGCTGGAGGCAGTAGGTCAGCCCGCCGGCGATCAGTCGAAAGCCGACCTGCTCGAGTGCCTTGGTTGCCGCACTCAGCTGCGTCACGATGTCGCGACACTCACGGCCTTCGGCGAGCATCGTCTCAACCGCCTGCACCTGTCCCCCCGCACGCTTGAGCCGCAGGCGAAGATCATCGACCACCTCGTCGGGTAGTTGCATGGTCACTCCTCCTTTGTCGTCGTTGTCGGTGACCTCGTCATCTCGCGGGACCCCCACGTCAGTGGGAGAACTTCACCTTGGGCAGGATCCGCCCGAGCCACCTTGGCTGGTGCCAGGCCCCGTGCCCACCCAACCGCAGCACGACCGGCAGCACGACCAGGCGCACCACCAGGGCGTCGAGCGCCACGGCGATGGCCAGAATCACACCCATCTCCTTGGGGGCCAGGGGTCCCGACAGGGCGAAGGTCAAGAACACGGCGATCATGACCGCGGCCGCCGAGAGCACGACCCGTCCCGACGTGCGCATCGACCCGACCATGGCGTGCTCGGGATCGGGGTGCGTCTCGTAGCGCTCCTTGGCCGCCGACAGCATGAACAGCGTGTAGTCCATGGCCACACCGAACACCATGGCCCCGAAGAACAGCGGGGCCCAGGCGTCGATGAAGCCCTGGGGCTGGAACCCGAGCAGGCCGGACAGGTGGCCGTTCTGGAAGATGAGACGGCCGATGCCGAAGGCGCCGGCCACCGACAGGGCCGTGATCAGCACACCGAGGGCGGCGATCATCGGGGCACCGAGGGCGATCAACAGCAACAAGAACCCGAGGATGCCCAGGATGGCGAGGACGAGTGGCGTGTACGACGCCAGCGACTGCTGGAGGTCGTGGTTCTCCGCCGCCGCCCCGCCGATCAGCGTCCCGGCCGGCAGCACCTGGCGGAGGTGGTCGATCGTCGCACCGGTGGTGGTCGTCGAAGGACCGGTCGTCGGGACCACCTGGTCGAGGGTCCACCCGGCGTTGGTCGGCCCCGGGACAACGCCAGCCACTCCCGTTGTGTGGGCGAGGGTGGAAAGGGCGCGGCCTTGTTTGGCCTCGGGGACCACCACCTGCAGGGTGCCGGGAGCGCCCGGGCCGAAGGCGCTCGTCACCTGGTAGTAGCCGACTCGGGCGTTGGCGCCGGCCGGCACGATGGTGATCGAGGGCATGTTGGTCCGCATCCCGATGATCGGCGCGGCGGCCAGGAGCAGCAAGACCAGAGCTGCCGCACCCGCCGGGAACGGATGACGCCATAGGAAGTTGCCCCAGCGGTGCAGGATTCGGTCGAGCGGGCCCTCACCCTCGGGCCGCGGGCCTCGACGCAGCCGGATCTTGCCCTTGTTGATGTTGGTCCCGAGCTTGCCGAGCACGGCGGGCAGGAGCGTGAGGGTGGCAGCCAGCACGGCGACGACGGACAGCATGATGCCGAAGGCCATCGACCGGAAGGCCGGGCTCGGCACGACCATGATGGCAGCCAGTGATGCGAGCACGGTCAGCGCGCTGAACGCAACCGCCTTGCCGGCGGTGTCCACCGTCTCGGCTACGGACGCAACGATTGCCTCGTGGTCGTCCGGTTCGGCTTCACGGCGTTTGAGGGCGGCGCGGAAGCGCATGACAAGGAAGAGGGCGTAGTCGATGCCCAGGGCGAGGGCGAACATCAACGCGAAGTTGAGCGCCCAAATGGAAACGGGCATGAACTTGGTGGTGATGACCAGGGCGCCGGCAGCCACCAGCAGACCGGCCATGGTCAAGAGCAGCGGCAGTCCGGCGGCCACCAGGCTCCCGAAGGCGATGATCAGGATGATGATTGTCACCGGCCACGACAGCATCTCGGAGCGCAGCATGGCCGAGCGGTTGGCGGTGTTGAAGTCGGCCCACAGGGCGCTGTCGCCGGTCAGGGTCACGGTGACGCCGGACGAGGACAGAGCCGCCAGCTTCGGCTCCACCGAGTCGGCCGCCTGCACCATCTTGTTGGAGTTGGCAGCCGATCCGGCGGTGATGATGGCGGTCCGGCCGTCCCGCGACAACGAGACCCCGGCTTGAGGCGGGACGACGGTGGATACCCGGGGATCGCTGCGGAGCACATTGGTCGCCCTCACCACCACGGCCTGAGCCTGAGGGTCCGACGCGATCGCGCCGTTGTGGTCGACGATGACGACCTGCAGGGCGGTGGCCCCGAGCCCGGAGAAGTCCTTCTCGATGACAGCCCGGGCCGCCACGGACTGGCTGTTGGATGCCTGCCACCCCGCACCCGCCAGCGCGTTCTCCACATGGACGGCAAAGATCCCGAACACGAGGAGCACGAGAAGCCACGCGATGAGCACCCTCCGGAAATGGGTGGCGGCCCACGCGCCAAGTCGGGCGAACGGGCCGGGACGGCCCGAGCTGACTGGGTTGTCGTCTCCACGAACGCTGTCCCGGATCTCGGCCGGCAGGTCCGCCACCTCGGTTCCCGCCGACACGTGCGGTGAGTCGAGATCGGTTCCTCGGGTCGCTGTCATGGGACGCATCCTTTGATCAGACCGGCACCCGCACCCGGAAGGAGGAGCGATGCACAGATACCTAGGGGGGTATCTGTGACCTTAACATGATACCCCCCTAGGTATCAAGCCCAGATGTTCGAGGGGGATCCATTCCTGTCGGCGTTCGGAGAGACACGATTTCCTCGTGCGACATCGATGCCTTTCAGCACCACGGGGGTATCTGCCAGAACCGTGCCAGCGTCGGACCCATAGCCGTTGGAGCCCCTGGGCCTGGGCCGCCTTCGAGAAGTTTGCGTCCCCAGTGGCATCTGCCGCGCAACGATCAGCTGCTGATTACCAAGCCTGACACCCGAACAGTTGCTTGGGATGATCAAGATAGTTTGACGCCCATGGAGAAAGGCTCTGTGAACACCATGGAATGGGAAGACAAGGAGGCGCCGGGCGTCGTGCAGATCGGCGGCGTCCGGTTGCCCCTCATGGGCACGGGACGGATCTACATCTGCGGCATTACCCCGTACGACACCACACACCTGGGTCATGCCGCCACCTTCGTGTGGGCCGATATGGCCGCCCGGGTCCTCCGCCTGACCGGGCACCCGGTCGAGGTGTGCCGCAACATCACCGACGTCGACGACCATCTACTCGTCCAGGCCAAAGAGCGGGGCGTGCCATGGAAGTCGTTGGCGACCCAACAGTCCTACCGCTTCGAGCGCGACATGGATCTCTTGGGCATCTCTCGACCGGCGTTCGAGCCCCGCAGCCATGACCACGTCGACGGCGTCATCGCCCTGGCCATCGAGCTCCTGGCCCGCGGGGTCGCCTACGAGCGCAATGGATCTGTCTACTTCCGCGGCGGTGCGGTCCACGAGACCGTGGGACTTAGCCGCGAAGAGGCAATGTCGCTGGCGGCCGAGCGCGGCGGCCACCCCGACGATCCGAACAAGGACGATTCGCTCGATGCCGCGTTATGGGTGCGCTCGATCGGTGACGAGCCGGCCTGGCCGAGCCCGTGGGGTCCGGGGCGGCCGGGTTGGCACGCGGAGTGCACGGCCATGGCGCTCACGACGTTTGGCGCCACGGTAGACCTGCACGCCGGGGGCGCCGACCTGGTCTTCCCGCACCACGCCTATGAAGCCGCTCAGGCAGAGGTATTCACGGGGGTGCGGCCCTTCGCCCGATCCTGGATGCATGTCGGATCCGTGATGGCGGGTGGCCAGAAGATGGCAAAGTCCACCGGCAACCTGGTGTTCGTCCATGACCTTCTCGAACGCTGGTCTGCGGCCGCCATCCGATTCATCATCCTGTCGCGGCCATGGCACGTGTCCTGGGAGTTCGGCGAGTCCGAACTCGACCGGGCCGAGCACGAGCTCGAGGAACTTCGGGTCCTCGAGACAAAGCCGGGAGGATCCTCCGCCGCGTTCGAGGAAGTGCAGCGAGCCATGTTCGAGAACCTGGACCTCCCACGGGCCCTGGCCGTCGCCAGAGAGGCGCACGGCGAGGCATTGCACGACTTGATGCGCCTCTTGGGCCTGCAATACTCGGAGTCGCCCCCGTGGTGATGCGATGGAAGTAGGCCCGGTGAGAGCGGGCGACCTGACGGGTCCACTTCCAGAGGCCGAGTACCGGGCGATCTTCCAGAAGGTTCCCCGCCTCACCGTGGAGGTCGTCATCTGCTCGGAGCTCGGCGTGCTCTTGGCCCGCCGGGCCGGTGGCCCGTGCGATGGCCTGTGGAGTCTCCCAGGGGGAACGGTCCGGTTCGCGGAGCCATTGGTCGCTGCTGTCCACCGGGTCGCGCTCGACGAGATCAACGCCGATGTCGTCATCGACGAACTCCAGGGCTACATCGAGTACCCGAGCCACACCCGACAGGGCATCGACTCGCCCGTGGGTCTGGCGTTCCGCACCCACCTACTTCCAGACGAAACGCTGACAACCGTGCAGGGTCGCCTCGACTGGTTTCGGCAGCTCCCCGACGAGACGCACGACGAACAGCGAGCTTTCCTGCGGGCGCACGGCCTCGCCAGCTGAAGCGCCGATCACGCCGCTGCGTGGGGCATTGTCGCCCAGCGACGCATCGTCGGTCCTCGCCTCAGGCCAGCTTCATAAACATCTTCTGGACGGTGTCGATCGGATAGCCGTCGGCCTCGGCCTCGTCCGGGTTCTGGATGCAGTAGGTGAGACCAGCCGCGACCAGCCGGAACCCGGCCTGCTCCAGCGCCTTGGTGGCAGCCGAGATTTGGGTCACCACGTCGCGGCATTCCCGACCCTCGTCGAGCATGCGCTCGACGCCTTGGACCTGCCCAACCACGCGATGCAGGCGCTTGCGTACGTCCTCAACGACGTCCTCGGGAAGCTCCATGTCCTCTCCTCTTCTTTTGCTGGTGATTATGCCGAGACCGAGCAACGGTTGGGGCCGAGCTCGAGTTGACGCAAGGCAGTGAGCGGCACCACCGACTGGCCCATATTCGCCCGGATAATCTCCTCGTAGTTCGGTGGACGCGGCGCGGATCGGGCTGTTGCCCAGGAGACGAACTTCTCCTCGTCGTATGAGAGAGGCGCAAGTGCCTGCCGCAGCTCGCCCAGGGTCGCGCCAACCGGCTGGTCCGGCCGGACGACGACGTGGTCGCCGTAGTGGCCGGGGAGGACCAGAACGTCGTCGGCCAGGGCCAGGACCTTCTCGTGGAGCGAGCGGTACAGGTTGTGGGCAAACTCCTCGGCGCGTTCGGCGAGGTCCGGCCGACCGACACTGTCGACGAACAGGGTGTCACCCGACAGCACGAAACGGTCGGCGACGACGTAGATCGACGAACCACGGGTGTGGCCCGGGGTGTGGATGGCCGCCACTTGGAACGTGACACCGCCGGGGAGCTCGAAGCGGTCCTCTTCGCCGAGCGGCTCGTAGGCGAACTCGAACGGATCGGCCGGGTTCAGATGCAAGTACGCATCCGCGGCCTCGGCCAGTTGGCGGGCGCCACTCAGGTGATCAGCATGGAGGTGGGTGTCGAACACGCGGGTGATCCGCCACCCGTGCTCGTCGGCCAGTCGGGAGTACACCTCCGCGTCGACGGACGGGTCGACGACGAACGCCTGGTCCCCGGCCCCGACCAGATAGGACAAGCACCCTTTGCCGCGCCGACGCACCTGGACGACCCGCACGTCGTCGAGCTCGAGGGTCACCGCGTCGTAGGTCGTGGCCCACCCGGCCATGCCGCCGGCGAGGTTTGCCACCTTCCTCCCGGTGCGGCTCAGTATCTCGGCCGCTGACGACGAACGACTCCCCGTGGCGCACACGGTGACCACGTCACGATCGGCCGGAACCTCCGAGACGCGCCCGGCGAGCTCGCCCAGAGGGATGTTGACGGCGGATGGGATTGCCCAGGCGGCAAACTCGACCGGCTCGCGCACATCCACCACGAAGGGCTCGTCTGACGTGCCCAGTCGGGCGGCCAACTCGGCCGGTTCGGCGTCTCGGTACATCGCTTCGATCCTCCGTGGCTCGGGACCGGCCACACTTCGTCGGTCACTCAGTATAAACAAAATACCCAAGGGGGTATATTCCGCAGACGGACAATTCCCGGGCATCCGAAGGGATGCTTGGACGTCGGGAGGTCGCGTGGGCTGGCTGCAAGGGAAGCATGGGGACGGGGACCGGGGCGACGTCGGCCCGCGGGAGGCCGACGCTCTCGTGCGTGGAGGTGCGGCGCTCCTCGATGTCCGTGAACCGGCCGAGTGGCAGGCCGGTCACGTCGCTGGTGCCTTCCATGTCCCCCTAGGAGAGCTCGAGGGCAGGCTCGCAGCGCTCCCCCGGGACCGACGAGTGGTGGTCATCTGCCGGTCGGGGAACCGCTCGGCCACGGCGACGTCCCTCCTCGTCCGCTCGGGCTTGGATGCCGTGAATCTCCGTGGTGGGATGCAGGCCTGGTCCTCAGCCGGACTGCCCGTAGAGACCGGCGACGCGCGGCCGGGCACGGTGGTGTGAGGCTCCTCCTCACTCTGCCCCTGGGGCTGCTCGTCGGGCTCGCGCTCGGCGCCCTCGGCGGGGGAGGTTCGATCCTGGCCGTGCCCGCTCTCGTCTATGTCGTTGGTCTCGGGGCCAAAGAAGCGATCACGACGTCGCTCGTCATCGTTGGCGTCGCCGCCCTCGGGGGCATGGTCGGTCACTGGCGCGCGGGACGCGTTCGGGTGGCCGCCGGCCTGTGGTTCAGCCTGGCTGGTGTGGCCGGATCTCTGCTTGGCTCACGCCTGAACCGGTCGGTCAACCCCGATGTCCTGCTCACCGCGTTTGCCGTGGTCATGATGATCGCCGCATGGCGTATGTGGGTGACAGCGCGATCGCAGGACCGCTTCGCAGCAGCGGCGGCTGCGATGAGTTGGTCCTCCGGCCCGACCACCCAAGCCGACCAGACCAGCCGGGATCCGGGCCCCGCGAGCCATTCGGACACCACTGCGGTCGACGACCACCCGACCATCACCCCGGGTCTCCCACCCGGGGTTGGCCTTCGGATATCGACGGTGACCAAGGTGGTGGCGGCTGGAACGGTGGTCGGATTCATGACCGGGTTCTTCGGCGTCGGCGGCGGGTTCATCATCGTCCCGGCCCTCGTACTCGCCTTGGGCTTCGAAATGCCGATCGCCGTCGGCACGTCGCTCCTGGTCATTGCCGTCAACTGCGGCGTTTCGCTGACCTCGAGACTGGCGACCACCGGCGTCGACTGGCGGGTCGTACTGCCGTTCACCGCCGCCGGGCTGGTGGGCGCGGTCGCCGGCAACCACCTGGCGAGCCGAGCGCGCGCACCGACCCTGCTGCGCTGGTTCGCCGTGCTGCTCGTTGCCGTCGCCACCTACACGCTCGTCCGCTCGGCATTATCGTTCTGAGCCACGTCGGCTTGAGGGGAGACCGCTGCAGTGAATCGGTCGCCTATCTGGGACTTGTCGATTGCGCGGGATACGCGGAAACCCCGCAGGATCGCACCACTCGGCACATCGCCTTGTACCCGGCCAAGAGACCAAGGAAGCTCCACCGAGGCATGCGAGGACCCGCTTCTCCTACTGAGCTCCGGCTGGAGCCTTCCAAACCACGACCCTTTACCAAGCCAGCCAGCGCCCCTGAATCGATAGGCGATTACGCTGCGCGACGTGGGTTTCTACCGTGAGCAGGTCCTGCCCCGCCTGGTCGACCGGGCCTGCGGTTCCAGCGGCTTGCATCGCTGGCGCGCCACGGTGACCGAGGGTCTGGTGGGACGGGTCGTCGAGATCGGCTTCGGCTCCGGCTTGAACGTCGACTTCTACCCGCCGAATGTCGAACTGGTCTTGGCCGTCGAGCCTGCGGCCGTTGCCCGGAAGCTGGCCGACAAACGGGTCGCGCAGTCCGGGGTGGCGGTCGAGCACATCGGTCTCGACGGGCAGTCCATCCCCCTCGAGGACGACAGCTGCGACAGCGCGCTGTCAACCTTCACCTTGTGCACCATTCCCGACGCTCCCCAGGCACTGGCCGAGCTACGCCGGGTGATGCGCCCGGGCGCCCGGGTTCACTTCCTCGAGCACGGTCTCGCTCCGGACCCGGGTATTGCCGCGTGGCAACGGCGACTTGAGCCATGGCAACGGCGGATCGCCGACGGCTGTCATCTGACGCGCGAACCGGTGGTGCTGTTACGCGAGTCGGGTTTCACCATCGATCACGTCGAGGAGCGTTACGCCAAAGGACCGAAGCCCTGGAGCTGGTTCAGCGCCGGGATCGCCACCAATCCCCGGTAGCGGGTCGGCGGTTTCGGCCTGGCATCACGCTGACACGGCAGCCTGTTCGGCGATCTTGTGATGGACGTCGTCCATTTCCAGCCCGCGCGTCCGACCTCGTGACCTGCCCGGACAGAAGAATGCTGAAGCCGCCACGTTCTGACGGGCTGGGTTCGCCTACCTAGAACGCCGAGTGTTCCACCGGAATCTCGCCCGGCCCGATCTCGCCCTGGAAGACTCGCCAGCGAGTTCGGGTGCCACACGGACGAGCTCGTCGATCACCCGGTGCGCTGACGGA
Organism: uncultured Acidimicrobiaceae bacterium; assembly: GCA_963809825.1. Taxonomy (GTDB): domain Bacteria; phylum Actinomycetota; class Acidimicrobiia; order Acidimicrobiales; family RAAP-2; genus Bog-473. The sequence continues at coordinate 108,719 of CAWELJ010000002.1, forward strand.
TTGACCATGGCAACGTTCCCGACGGTGACCGTCGGAACCGTTTCGTTCCCGTTAGCGATTGTCCGGACAGCGGCTGCGCCGCTGGGGTCCTCCCAGATGTTGACCTCGCGTACCGAGATCCCGGATCGCCGGAGCTTGAAGCGGAGTAGGAAGCAATAGGGGCAACCCGGCCGCCAGTAGACCGTGACGGGACTGTCCGTGGCACTCATGGCGATGGGACTCGGCTCATCGCTCGATCCTTCCACGCGCGACCCTGTTGACTTGAGCCCGCAGCCACTCCGGGAGGAGTGGGGGCCGGCCGGGTTACGGATCTACCGAAACTGCCGTAAGTCGGGGCGAACGCCGGAGGTCCTCCGATCACAATCGGCCTGGCCAATTCTGTTGGACAGGGGTGAGGGACCAGCGAACGCTTCGTCGAACGGAGACGACGTAGCGTCATTTTCGGCGGCATATAGAGCAGGGGTCATCGGTCGCCGATGCCTTTCCGGGCTGGAGATCCCAAGAGTCCGCCAAGAACTGACGGACAGATTGAACGCCCTGGAACACGCGCGCCATGAGGCCCGGCGTGAAATCATCGCGCTCGGCGTCTCCGAAGGACTCAGCCTGGGGAAACTTGCCCAAATGTGGGGAAACTCGCGCCAACTCGTCGCTCGTATGGCGAAGGAGAAAGCAAACAGCACGAACTGATTCGGCTCCTGAGTGGTCCCTCCAATTCGGAGAAGCCACACGCGGGTCGCACTGGACATGGCCAATCATGCTCGGTAGCGACTGGGCGATAGCTGGAACGGATGCGGTCCTCACCATGTTGGCCTAGCGATTGCGAATCCTTGGCAACACTCCAAGACAACTAACGGGTAGTCGCAGGTGAGGCGCACTCGGCGGCAGAGAGACGTGCGGCCACGGGCGAGCGAAGTCTGTGCGATCCCGCTGTGTGAGAACGGCCGTGAGAACCAAGGCCGATGGAACCGTGGAAACCCGTGTCGCTTGCTGGCAATCGATGGCCATCGGCGAACCACCGAACATCCTGTTCACAGGGCAGAATCGGCAACTCGTGGCCGCTTCTCGCATGTCGCGTCATTCGTCTCAGCCCGATCTACGGATCAGAAGGTTGGGGGTTCGAATCCCTCCGAGCGCGCCGAGTGCCGTTTGACCCCGTTGGCCCAACGGCCGACCGCAGGCATGCGGGGCCATCCCGCCACACGCAATCGAGGCAGTTGCCGGCTGCGATCCGACTTCGACCCGCATCACGTGCATAGTTGGGGGATGGTGGACGACCACAGCGTCACGTCGCCCCTCGTCGGGTCAGCCCGTGATCCCTCGTTCCTCCGTACCGTTCGACCCGTCCTGGAACGCTACGCGTCCTACTTCCGGCCAGAGGTGCGGGGCTTTGAGCATTTGCCCCGACACGGACCCTTCCTGGTGGTCGGGAACCATTCTGGTGGCCAGACACCGCCAGATCTACCCGTCCTGTTGACGGCGTGGTGGCGTGAGCGAGGTGAAGACGAGCCTGTCTATGCGCTCTTCCACTCCTTCTTCTTGTCTCTTCCGGGAGTGGGCCCTGTCATGAAGCGTGCCGGTGCCGTCGAAGCCGGACCTGCCGCGGCGGAAGCGGTTCTTCGCAGCGGAGGGATCCTGATCGACTACCCGGGCGGCGACTCAGAGGTCTTCCGGCCGTGGTGGGAGCGAAACCGCATCGAGTTCGGCGGTCGCCTCGGCGTGGTTCGTCTCGCATTGCGAACAGGGGTCCCCGTGATTCCCGCTGTCTCCGTCGGCGCCCATGAGGCACTCGTCGTCCTCGCCCGAGGTGAGCGCGTCGCAAAGTGGCTCAGGCTCGATCGCATGTTCCGCATCAAAGTGATGCCCCTGGTGCTGGGCCCCCCTTTTGGCGTGGTGCCAGGTGGTATTCCCACGTTCCCGCTTCCCGCGAAGATCACCGTGGAACTGGGTCCTCCGATGGACTGGTCGACGCGGTACGCGCCGGACGCGGCTGACGACGAGATGATCGTTCGAGACTGCTACCAGGAGCTCACCGAGACGATGCAGACGACGCTCGATCGATTGGCAGCCGAACGCCGCTTTCCGATTCTCGGTTAGGCGGCCTCTTCACTCCTCGTCCCGGTCTCGTAGCGCCGCTTCGGCGACCGCTTGGGCCCAGGGATAGTCCGGCTTTCCGCTGGGTGAACGAACGATGTGATCGACGACGAGTATGTCTCGGGGCACCTTGAAGCCGCTCAGCCTGGCATGGACGCGATGGCGGACAGCCTCCGGATCGATATCGTGCCCGGCCCGGGCCAGTACCAGGGCGACGACACGCTCTCCGAAGCGAGGATCGGGTGCGCCGACGACGACTGCGTCGCGGACGGCGGGGTCGTCCTTCAGGGCGGCCTCGACCTCGTCGGGGAAGACCTTCTCCCCGCCTGTATTGATGCAGAGCGAACCTCGCCCGAGGACAACGATGCTCCCGTCGGCGTCCACCGTCGCCAGGTCACCGGGCAGCGCCCAGCGCAGGCCCCGTGCCTCCACGAAGGTGGTGGCGGACTTGGGCGGATCGCCCAGGTAGCCGATCGGGACATGACCCCCCCTGGCGAGATGCCCGATCACCCCGGATCCGGGAGCGACTGGCCGCAGGTCGTCGTCGAGCACGTCGGTACGGTCGTCAACTCGCAGTCGCGGGGGTCCGAACGGGTCGTCGGGAGGTATCTCACCACCGACCTGTCCAGTCTCGGACGAGCCGAACCTGTCGGCGACGATCCGGCCGGGGAGGAGCTCGGCCAGCTGTGCCTTTGTGGACGGTGAAAGCACCGCTCCTCCGGATCCCACGGCCATCAACGACGAGAGGTCGTACCGATCGGGTTGCGCTGCCAGCACGTCGAGCAGCGGCCGGACCATGGCGTCGCCCACCACGGCGATCGCGTTCACCCGCTCCGTCTCCACCAGACGCCAGACCTCCGTTGCGTCGAAGCCGCCTCCATCGGTCGTCACGACCGTCCCGCCACCGAACAGCGTCGAGAATGCCAACCAATGTCCGGCTGCGTGCATGAACGGAGGTATGGCCAGCGCAGTGATGCCCGGATGCAAGAGCCGCGTGACGAGCTCGTCAGGGGTGGCGATGCAATTTCCCGACGAAAATGGGTCACCGCCACCCATGGCGGCGAAGAAGATGTCGTCGTGTCGCCAGAGCACACCCTTGGGCATGCCGGTCGTGCCGCCGGTGTAGACGCAGTAGAGGTCATCGCTGCGGCGCGGATGGAACCCGCGGCTGTCGGGCGCCGATGCGAGGGCTCGCTCGTAGTCCGCACCCACGTTCGGACCGTGACCCGTCGGTTCCCGCACCTGCAGCACGGCCCGGGTCTCGGGCATGGCGTGCAGAGCCCCTTCGACGGCTGGAGCAAAACGGTCATGAGCGATGAGGCCCACGAGCGCGGCATCCCCGTACAGGTACTCCAATTCGCTCCCCAGGTACCGGTAGTTGACGTTGACCGGCACGGCACGAATCTTGAAACACGCCAGCATGCTCTCGATGTACTCGGTGCCGTTGACCAGCTGCAGCCCCACCGTGTCGCCGGACCCGACGCCGGCGCTCTCGAGGTGGTGGGCCAGCTGATTGGCCCGCCGATCCAGCTCGGTGTAGCTGAGCCGTCGGGAGCCCGACACCATCGCCGTCTGATCCCCGACCCGGTCGACCACGCTCTCGAAAAGATCGGCAAGGTTGAATTCCACGGCGCTCCCGGTCCAGATTTGGGACATCAGCCTCTGCCATCGATGAGGATGCCAGACGTAGTATCACAATCGGTGGCGTGGTCCCTCTTCGGGGCCGCGACGCGACGGTACGCAAGGAGGCCGGATGGGGGAGGTTGCGCACGATCCCGTCGGCGAACGGATCGACCCCTCGAGCGGAGTCAACCCGACCGAGGGCGTGACCGCGAACGTGAGGCCGGGTATCCCGGTGCCGGGGATCGATCGGCTCACGGGACTCTTCCGAGCGGCTTCCAGCTTCTTGAACCGGCGCGCGCTCGTCCGGGCGACCCGCGCCCTGCCTCGCACGCTGCACTACATGGGTTCGGCCTTGCTGACCGGAGAGGTGAGCGACTCGCTGCCGGCCCCGCACCTCTCGCTCGGCCTCGCGGCGCAGGTGGCGATGGACGAGGTGCTCCTGGCTATGGCCATGACGCCCCGCAGGTTTCCGCTGGCCAGGGACTATGCGAGGGTGTCGAACGAGCTCGCCGAGGCCGAATCCCTGTACGCAAGAGAGGGTTGGATCGCGGAGCCCGGCTCCTATCACCGCACCCCGCCGCCGCTGGACGAATCCCGGGTGACGACGAGCCGGGGATGGGCCACCGGGATGCACTACGACCGGTGGGACTGGGACAGCGGGTTCACCCCCCATCCGGGCGAGCCGGGGGCCGACCGCTGGATGGCGTTCGAGCCCAACCGGACGGCTTCGGCCGTCGTCGTGCGCCACCCGGACGGACCCCGCCCCTGGGTGATCGCCGTGCACGGCTTCTGCATGGGGTTCCCGTTCATGGACTTTCAAGGGCTCCAGATGAACCGGCTCCACCACGAGCTGGGGATGAACGTGGCACTCCCGGCGTTGCCCCTCCATGGGCCCCGCCGCGTCACTCTGGTGAGTGGGGAGCCGTTCCTCTCCTTCGAGCTCATGAACGCCGTGCACGGCCTGACGCAGGCCGTGTGGGACATCCGGCGCCTCATCACGTTCATCCGTCAGCAGGGAGGCACCTCCATCAGCCTGTACGGCGTCTCACTGGGCGCGTACGCCGTGTCCCTCCTCGCCGGTCTGGAACAGGGCGTCGACGGCGTCGTGGCGGGCATCCCAGTGTCGGATTTCCCAGGGTTGTTCCACCGACACAGTCCCCACGACATCCGCGCCCGATCGATCGAGCACAAGATCATGGGTGGTCCCGCGGAGAGCGTCTACCGCGTGGTGTCGCCCCTCTCCTTCGAGGCCAAGGTGCCCCGGCAGGGCCGGTTCATCTTCGCGGGCTACGGCGACCGGCTCGCCCTTCCGGATCAGGCCCAACGTCTCTGGGAGCACTGGGAGCGACCCCGCATCTCGTGGTATTCGGGGGGCCACGTGGGCTACCTGTGGTCGAAACAGGTGGCGGACTTTCTCATCGGCGCGCTGCGTCACGTCTCGACCGGCCGTTCCCCCGCGTTGGGAGGCTGACGCATGGAGACGATGACCGGGCTGGACGCCAAATTCCTCTATTCGGAGACACCGACCGCCCACATGCACACGGTGAAGGTCGTGGTGGCCGACGTTTCTGCCCTGAAGGGCGGATTCTCCTTTGACGCCCTGACCGGGATCCTCGCGGACCAACTGTGCCGGCTCCCGCCGTTCCGCCGTCGGGTCGTACCGGTCCCGTGGGGACTCGGTCACCCCGTGTGGGTGGAGGACCCACTGTTCGACCTGACGCGTCACATCAGCCGCCGGACACTCGTCGGGCCCGCGGGCGATCGCGACCTCGCCGCGGTGGTGGCAGAGTTCGCAGGCATCCCCCTGGCGCGCGATCGACCCCTGTGGATGTTGTTGGTCGTGGAAGGCCTCGACGGCGGCCGTCTCGCGGTCGTGGCGAAGATCCACCATGCAGTGGCCGACGGGTCCGCCGTGGTGGCCCTGCTCCAGAACGTGGTCCAAGCGGTGGGCGTCGAGCCGTCAGGAAAGCCTGATGTCGATACGTGGCGCCCAGAGCTGCTACCAACGCGTCGCGAGCTGCTGAGGATGGCGGCACACGACCATGTCATCCGGTGGAAGGGCCTGCCGCGGTTTGTGGTGCAATCGGTGCGACGGGGCCGAGCGTCGGAAGCCCGTCGTCGCAGTTTCGCGGTCAGGCCGCCGCTTCCGCTTCACCACATACCCAAGACGTCGTTCAACGTGTCGCTCACCTCAGAGCGCACGTTTGCAATGACCAAACTCCCGCTCGAGGATCTCAAGTCCATCCGCCGCACCGCCGGAACCACACTCAACGATGTCTATCTGTGTGTGTGCGGGGGGGCACTGCGACGCTATCTGTTGGACCGCGGTGAACTACCTGCCCGCCCCCTGGTCGCCAGTGTCCCGGTCTCGACCGACCCGAATGTGGCCCGCATGTCGGGCAACCGAGTCGACAACCTCTATGTGGGCATCGGAACCGACATCGCCGACCCAGTGCGACGCCTTGAGCACATCCGTAGCATGACGGCGGCCTCCAAGGAAGTTCGCGCCGTGCTCGGCCACGATCTCTTTGCGCAGCGCGCCGATTTTGTGCCGCCCCAGATCTATCATTCGGCCGTCCGGCTCTGGACCCGGTCTCATGTTGCGGACCGAGTCCACCCACCCCTCAACGTGGTGCTGTCCAACGTCGCCGGACCGCGGGAGCGGATCTTCTTCGGTCCCATTGAGCTCGAAGCTCTCTATTCGGTGGGCCCCATTCTCGAAGGGATCGGCCTCAACATCACTGCCTGGAGCTACGAGCAGGCGCTGGGTGTCTCGCTGCTCGGCTCCCCGGTCAGTGTTCCCGACCCCTGGTTGATCGTCGATGCACTCCACGCTGCACTTGAAGAACTGGGGGAGGCCATCGGCACTGCAGCTTTGGCGGACCGCTGATCAAGCGATCGCGTCTGGCCAACCGACCACAGCAACTTCCTTCCTGCGGCGCCGGTGCACGGGCCCGTGGGATCAGCAGTCGTAGCCGGCGCCGCCGGTCGGGTCGGCGGGACTCAGCCGATCGCCGGCTCGGGCATGCCGTGTGCGGCCAGAAACCACCGCGCCGCCTCGGCGTCGAGGGGCCGACACAGGTGGTACCCCTGGGCCAGGACGCAGCCCAAAGCACGTAGGCCGTCCTCCTGAGCCGCCGTCTCCACGCCCTCGGCGATCGTCCCATAGCCCAGGGTCCGGGCCAGCTGCACCAAGGCGGCGGCCATACTGCGCGAGTCGTCCCCTGACCCCAGCGTCTGGACGAAGGACCGGTCGATCTTGACGATGTCGATCGGGAGGCGGTCGAGATGCGAGAAGGTCGAGTAGCCGGTACCGAAGTCATCAAGTGCGATGCGCACGCCAAGGTCACGCAGCGCAGCCAGGTTGTGCAACGTGGTTTCGTTGTCGGTGATCACCTCACTCTCGGTGATCTCGATGACGAGCGACTTCGGGTCGAACCTGCACTCCTCGATCTGCGCGGCGATCCGGTGCGACAGTCCCGGATCGGCGAGCTGGCCCGCCGAGAGGTTGACACCGATGTCCAGGTCGGGGCCGCACAAACCTGCCTCCTGCCAGTGTCGGACCTGCCGGCATGCCGTACGCAGGACGAACGAGTCGATCTCGCCGATGAGGCCCATTTCCTGGGCGAAAGGCACGAAATCCCCCGGATTGACGAGTCCCCGGTCCGGGTGCGGCCACCGCACCAGGACTTCGAACCCGGCTATCCGATATGTCTCCAGGTTCATCATGGGCTGGTAGTGCGCGATGAGGTCCCCGTTTCGGATCGCCGCCTTCAACTCCTCCTCCAGTTCGACACGGGCCAACACCAGGGCGTGCATCTCGTCGCGGTAGACCTCGAACCTGTCCTTGCCGAGTTTCTTCGCCTGGTACATCGCAATATCAGCGTTGCGGAGCAGCTGTTCACTGGTTATGCCCTCCTCGTCGAAGGCGATGCCGATGCTGCTCGCCGCGCTGACCGATTTGGCCCCCAAGAGCACGGGCGGCCGCAATGCATCGAGCATCCGCAGCGCCAGATCCGCGACGGCCTCTGGTGAGCGCACGTCTTCGACGAGGACCGCGAACTCGTCCCCGCCCATTCGAGCGGCCGTGTCCGACGTCCGCAGCATGTCGAGGATGGTCTTGGCAACTCTCCTCAAAAGTTGGTCCCCCTCACCGTGACCGAGAGTGTCGTTCACGGTCTTGAAGTCATCGAGGTCGATGAAGAGCACGGCCAGGTGGGTCCCGGCACGCGCGCTGCGAGTCAGGGCGTGATCGAGCCGGTCCTGAAAGAGCGTCTTGTTGGCGAGCCTGGTCAGGGAGTCATGGAAGGCCCAGTAGGAGAGCTCGTCTTCCAACAGTTTGCGGTCGGTGACGTCTCGAAAGCTGTAGACACGTCCGACGACCTCCCCGTCGACGTATTGAGGCCTCGAGTACCGCTCCGCCACGCGGCCATCCTTGAATTCGATGAGGTCGAAGCTCTCGCCGTCTGGCTGGAGGTCGAGGTCCTCCAGTCCGGCCTTGAAGGCATCGGGGTCACGTAACCGGTCGAGGGCATAGGCGAGTGTGGCCAGGTCGTCCTGCCGGACCACGGCGTCGTGAGGGAGACCCCAGATTTCGGCGAATCGCCCGTTGAAATCGGTGATCTTGCCGTCGGTGTCGACCACCAGGATCCCGTCCGCGGTCGAGTCCAACGTGGCGGTCAGGCGCGAGAGCGTCTCGCTCAGTTCGCGTTCGGCAGCCATCTGCGCCGAAGCGTCGTGGCCCGAGATGACGAGTCCTTCGACCGTCGGGTCGTCCAACAGGTTCACGATGCTGAGGTCAAAGGGCACGGCGCCGACGCCGTCGTGACGGAGAAGGCCGATTCTGGTGGTGACCGGACGGGCCGATGTCGCCCCGCGACATGCCGAGGCCAGGCGAGCGACCAACTTCGGGCGGTCACGTGCGGCCACGATGCTGGACAAGGGTCGTCCCTCCAGCGTCTCGGGGTCATGGCCCAGGATCCGGGTCATGGCGCCCGAAACCGATTCGATGACGCCGTCTGGGGACACTTGCATGATGACGGAGCTGGCGTTGTGTACGACCGATCGGAGTCGGGCATCATGCCCGCCGGCCAACTCGAACCGTCGGCGCTCGGTCAAGTCGCGCAAACACAGCAGAACCACGTCGTCGCCCATCCACCGTGTTGCGGTGCCGACCATTTCGATGAGTTGCCAACCTGAGGCCGCGCTGACCCGGATCTCGATGGGCGCTCCCACCTCCTTGTCCCCAACGGTGGAAAGCGATCGCAACGCCAATTCGTGGTCGTCGGGGTGGACGAGGTCCAAGCCGGACTGGCCTCTCCAGTCGTCCAATGTGCGCTCGAACAGCCGCTCGGCCGAGTGGTTCCCCCACACGATGTTCCCGGTCCCGTCGACGATGACGATGGCGTCGGGCAGGTTCTCGAAGGCGTCGGCCATGGCGCCGCGCTCGTCGGGAGACGACCAATGTGCCTGGTGCGGCCGCTGCCTCGTACGCCGTCGCGGCGACAGCGCGAGGGGTTCCACGACCCCGACTACCCTGCGCCGACCCCGCTCAGCCACCGTGTGAGGCTCCCCTCTCCCTATTCAGATTCAATGTCGGCTGGTTGGTGGCCCCGCACGGTTGCCATCGGGTTGCGGTCGGCCCACCTGCTGGCGCCTCTGGGGCGGCCCGCTTGTTGCCGGTCACATCTCGAGCCGCCGAACCGTCATGCAGATAGCCGGCGAAGGTCCGGCACGCCAGAAGGAGTACCAATGAGCGGAGAGATCCGAACCCTGATCTACCCAGTCCGCAACGTCGAGCAGACCAAGTCCCTGCTGACCCTGGCCCTGGGAACCGAACCGTATGTCGATGCGCCCTACTACGTCGGCTTCCAGAGCAACGGTTTCGAGGTCGGACTCGATCCGAACGGCCACAGCCACGGCATGACCGGGCCCGTCCCCTTCGCCGAGGTGGCGGACATCAAGGCGACGTACGACCGGCTGATCGAAGCCGGAGCGGAGGGTGTCCAAGAACCCAGGGACGTCGGGCAGGGCAAACTGGTCGCTTCTGTCAAGGATGCCGATGGCAACATGATCGGCATCATGCACACGCCATGACGGGTCCGATCGACGAGCAGCTCCGGACAGGTCCGGCGAGCGGAGGTTGGGCGATGGACGAGTCTGAGTGGATTGTCGGGCAGTTCCAGGCCAACCGCTCGCGTCTGGAGGGCATGGCCTACCGGATGCTCGGGTCCCGGGCCGAGGCCGAGGACGCCGTCCAGGAGACGTGGCTAAAGGTCATGCGCGCCGATCGGGACGCGATCGAGAACATGTCCGGGTGGCTCACCACCGTGACCGGAAGGGTCTGTCTCGATCGCCTGAGGTCCCGTCGCTCCCGTCGGGAAGACGCCGCGGGAATCGATGTTCCGGACGCCGAGGACTCCGCAATGAGAAGCGACCCCGCAGAGTCGGCCCTCCTGGCGGAGTCCGTGGGTGCGGCGCTGCTGGTGGTGCTGAATTCTCTGGCGCCCGACGAGCGGGTGGCGTTCGTCCTGCACGACGTGTTCGCCGTGCCGTTCGAAACGATCGGCGAAGTCGTCGGGCGTTCCCCCCAGGCCGCCAGGCAACTGGCCAGCCGGGGGCGGCGTCGGGTGCAAGGAACACCGGCCTTCGGGAACGTCGACCTGGTGCACCATCGGGCTCTCGTCGAGGCCTTTCTTCGAGCGGCGAGGGAGGGAGACTTCGAAGGCCTGGTGCGTCTTCTGCATCCCGATGTCGTCTTCGAACCTGACCAGGCGGCGCTGGCCATGGGATCGCGGCCGCCGACCCGGGGAGCCGGGGAGGTCGCCTCAGCTCTCAGTGGGGGCGCTCGAGGCGCGCGTCTCGTCCTCGCCAACGGTCTGGCCGCCTTGGCCTGGGCGCCTGGTGGCCACGTCCGAAGCGTCATCGAGTTCACGGTTGTCGGCGACAGGATCGCCGCCATCTCCGTCACCGCAGATTCGGATCGGATCGCGCAACTCGATGTCATGACGCTCAGCCGAGGAGTGTCCACGGACGAGGGCAACGGAACGACGAGCAAGGGCGAATGACACACGAGAAGAAGAAGACAGCGACGACGCGGCACTCCGCTCGGAGTGACGTGCGACATCGAGAAGGGAAGTGAGGATCATGAAGACGATGACGTGCAAGCAATTGGGTGGGCCGTGCGACTTGGCGCTTCAAGGCAACACCGCTGATGAGGTCATCAAGCTGCAAGACCGTCATCTGAAGGATGTGGTCGCGGCCGGTGACGAAGCCCACCAGGGTGCCCTCAAGGAGATGAAGGGACGATGGAAGAACCCGATATCGGGAATGGGATGGTATCGGAGGACGAAGCGCGAGTTCGCCGCACTCCCCGATGAGTGATCGGTGAGTGCGAACTCAGCGAGCCGGGATCAGCTGGCCTCGGCTCTCGGGACAGAGCGGTTGGTCAGCCTTGGGGCTTGATCACCGTCGAGGTCGCGTACTGGGTCGCGTAGCCCTGCGCATTGAGCGGGGTGCCGATCACTGAGCCCGTGTTCGGGACGACGTACTTCGGCGAACAGTCGAACGACCCGAGCTTCTTCGGGTAGGCCTGTACCCACGTCGTGTTGTGGAGGCGCATCATGAGCCCGCACGCAGGCGGCAGGTTCTTGGCCGGGTCGGACGGCGCGTTCAGGCCGCCTCCCGTCCAGTTCGTCACCTTGGCGAGATGGTTGATCATGCACTGGCGGGTGAGGGTCGACCCGCAGGCTTTGGCCGCGGTGGCCCAGAGGAGGAACGAGGAGGTGGACTGCTCGCCCAGTGCCGAGGTCAGGCCGCCGTACTTCTTGAGGATGGAGAGGTACTCGGCGACGGCCGGCACGACCTTGGCCGCCTCGAGCGGCTCGTAGCCGATGCGCACATAGACGTTGTTGCCCAGACCGGAGGTGTTCCACTTGGCGAAGCCCTCCGTGTATTCGGCGGCGTCCATGACCCAGATCGGGTTGTAGCCGATCTGGTTCTCCGCTTGGAGGGCGCCGTAGAGGGTCGGCCCCGGCGTCGCATTGTCGAAGACGATCTGGGCCCCGCAGCTCTGGAGCTTCTGCATGAACGGCGTGTAGTTGGCTTCGCCGTTGTAGTTGACGAGGAAGGGGCAGTTGAGGAACTTCCAGCCGGCCTCCGTGTAGCCCTGCACGTCCTTGGCCATGGACGCCTGCTGGGTGGAGAGGGTGGAGTCGTACTGGCCGACGTGCTGGGTCTTGGCGCCGAACAGCTTTTCGGCCTCGTAGGCGATCGCCACCGGACTGTGGTTCGCCGGGTTCGGCGACGCCTGGTACATCTCGTAGGCGTTGGCCACGACGGGGGACACGGTGAAGCCGGGGACGGCGGCCAGGTTGCAGCCGAGGCGCGTCTGCTCGGCCAGGCCGTCGAGCGCGAAGCCCTGGCCCACCAGCATGAAGTCGGTCTTGCAGGCCTGCGTCATCACGCTGCCCACGTTGGTCACCGCAGAGTCGTAGAAGTCGCCGACGATGTGGCGCCCGTTGATGCCGCCCTGGGCGTTGCACCAGGCGACCATGGCCTTGACGGCGTCGCCCATCTCCTGGTCGAGGCCGGGGCTGCCCGAGAAGCCGCGGTCGTCGCCGTAGGCGATGTTGATGGTGCTGTTGGTGACCCCCTGGTCGGTCGCGCCGGTCGCAGCACCCTTGCCGCAGGGCGAGGGCAGCGTGCCGAACGTCGCGGGGGAGCCCGACGACGATGCGCCCGACGTCGCCGGGGCGACGAGCACCGCCGCGGTCGAAAGCATCGCCAGCACCAACCCCAACCCGAGCGCTCGCCTGCCGGTGAACGTCCTCATGGCCATACCCCCAGTCTGCGGGGCCGGTGGCGGCGTGTGCACAGCACCCGGCCCTGACTGCGGCGCACCTTACCAATGCGGCCGCCACGAAAGAGGGCGCGCCGCCGGCTGCTCGGACTAGAGCACGAGGTGCTCGGCGGTCTCCGGATTCCGCATGTTCTCGGCGATCCGCGCCGCCTCCTCTTCGGGTGACTCGTCGGTGCGCAGCAGGAACGGCGCCAGGGCCAGGCCGGCCAGGACGCACGCCGCCGCGATGAGGAGCGCCAACTGGTAGCCCTCGGTCAGGGCACCGATGAGGTCGTGGCCCTGCGCGAGCAGCGACCGGGTGTGGTTGGTGGCGACCGTGCTCAGTACGGCCAGCCCCACCGCGGCCGCCATCTGCTGGGAGACGTTCACGATGCCCGAACCCAGACCGGCGTCGGCGGTCGGGATCTCGGACATGCCGATCTGCAGCAGCGGCATGAACGAGGCGCCGGCGCCCACGCCCAGCATCAGGAAGGCGAAGAAGATCTTCGGGAAGTAGGCCGCGTCCTGACCCGCTGAGGCGAGCAGGAGCAGTCCGCCCGCGGCGAGCAGCATGGCCGGATACATCACCTTGTGGCCGAACCGGTTGACGAGACGAGCCGTCAGGCCCGCCGACATGGTCGCCATGCCCGCCGTCGCCGGCATGAAGGCCAGGCCGGTCTTGATGGGGCTGTACCCGAGGACGTGCTCGAGGTAGAGCGCGCCGATGAAGAAGGTCGAAAACATGCCCGTGGCCAGCAGGCCCCGGATCGCGCTCGACCCCGTCAACGTGCGCAGCTTCAGGATCCGGAGCGGCATGATCGGGTTGGCCAGTCTCGACTCCAGCAGGATGAAGGAGATGAACAGGAGGACAGCGACGCCGAGGAAGACGAGCGTGTGCGCTGACCCCCACCCGTCGCTCGACGCGGTCACGATGCCGTAGATGCCGACCATCAAGGACAGGGTCACCAGCACGGACCCGACCACGTCGACGCCCTGTTTGATCCCCAGGCCGACGTTCTCCACCACCAGGAGGCGGCCCAGGATCAACGTGGCGATGCCGATAGGCACGTTCACGAAGAAGATCCAGTGCCAGCTCAGTGCCTGCGTCAGCACCCCGCCGGCGAGGAGCCCGATGGAGCCGCCGCCGACGGCGACGAACACGTAGGCGCTCATTGCCTTCGCCCGCTCGACCTTGCTGGGGAACTCGGTGACGATGATGGCGACGATCACCGAGGAGGACAGCGCACCGCCGATCCCCTGCACGAAGCGCGCCGCCACCAACATGGCCTGACTGTCGGCCGAGCCACAGGCGATGGACGCCAGCGTGAACAGCGCCACGCCCGCGAGGAACACCTTCTTGCGGCCGATGAGGTCGCCCAGGCGTCCCGCCATGAGGAGGAAGCTCCCGAAGCTGATCAGGTAGGCGTCGACGACCCAGGTCAGGCCGGACTGGGTGAAGTGCAAGCTGCGCTGGATGTCGGGGAGCGCGACATTGACGATCGAGCCGTCGAGTGCGTTCATGAACATGGCCAGGCAGACCACGACCAGGGCGATCCAACGCCGGCGGTCGCCTTCGGCGGCGGTCGTGCCGGCCCCGGCGCCGAGGTCCGAGATGGTCGGGGATTTCGGGATAGTCATGATTTCGGGACTATCATAGGGGAATGATGGATGCGGTCGTGCCGGCACCTCCGGGGTCGTGGTCGTGAGCGATGGCGCTCCGGAGCGAGCCCGTCCCGAAGCAGGTGCGGGTCAGGGGCAGGCCGCGGGGACGATCGTCCTCCTCACCCGGCTGGCCCGCGTGGTATTCCTGCGGAGCTCGGTCGACCTGGTCGGGATGAACCTGCGGAACATGGTCGTGCTCGCTTACCTCCGGGACCACCCCGGCGTCTCGCAGCAGGCGATGACCGAGCACCTGTCGATGGACTCGAACACCGGTGTGCTCGTGCTGAACGACCTCGAGGACCTGGAGTACGCGGAGCGCAGGAGGGATCCGGCCGACCGGCGGCGGCACCTGGTGGACATCACGGAGGCCGGACTCCAGGCGCTCGAGCAGGCCGAGATCGCGCAGGGGAGCATCGAGGACGAGATCCTCGGCGGGCTCAGCTCGTCAGAGAGGGCCGAGTTCCGGCGCCTGCTGTTGAAGGCGTTGGAGGATCACGGGGACGGCGGGGACGCTCCTCCCGGACCGGGCTCGACGCCGCCGTAGGCCGACGCAGCGACCGTCGGCTCCGGGTCACGACAGGCTCTCGAGGACGTCGCGGCGCCGGGTCAGCGCGATGAAGTGCCCCTCACGTGGGTAGACGGTGATGGTCGTGCCCCGGATGCGCCGGGCGAGCTCGCGCCCCCTCCCCCCCCGGGATCCGTGGCAGAATACGGTTCTGGTGACGGAGAACACTGTTCCACCCGCCAAGGATGTGGCGGCGCGCATCGCCGCCGACACGCTGGCCAAGCGCGGCCCCGACTACACCGACGAGGTCCGCCGCCTCCTCGATGCCGCCCTCGCCATCATGGCCGCGCACGGCACCACTGCGCGTGCGCGCGTGGCCGACATCGTCGCCGCCGCCGGCGTCTCCAACGACACCTTCTACCGGCACTTCTCGTCGAAGGACGCCTTGGTGGTCGCCCTCCTCGAGGACGGCACCGAACGGCTGGCCGGCTACATCGCGCACCAGATGAGCAAGGAAACGACACCCGAGCGAAAAGTGCGCCGGTGGGTCGACGGGGTGCTCTCGCAGACACGCGAGGAGGCCGCTTCCACGACGCTGGCCGTGCTCTGGAACGGGAGCAGCATCGGCACCGGGGTGACCGCCGGCCGCCACAACGCGAGCGTCCCGCTGGCTGCGCTCCTGCACGAGCCGTTCTCCGCACTCGGCAGCGCCGACCCGGCGATGGACGCTTCGCTCGTCGCCCATGCCACCCTCGGCAAGGTGGCGGACTACCTCTGGGCCCGCACGCGGCCGTCGCGGACCGAGGCCGACCACATCACTGGGTTCTGCATCAAGGCGGCGATGCCATGAGTGACGCCGAACCCCTTGTCCTCGTCGACGTGGAAGAGCGCATCGCGACGATCACGCTGCAGCGGCCCGAGGCGCGGAACGCGCTGAGCCGCGCCGTGACCTTCGCCCTGTGGGACGCGGTCGCAGCCGCGGGGGAGGACCCCGCCGTCGCCGTCGTGATCCTGACCGGGGCCGATCCGGCCTTCTGCGCGGGCGTCGACCTCAAGGAGGTCACCGGAGAGGCACCGCCCAGCGCAGCGCCCCGGGGTCCCGGCGAGGGACCGGAGCGCAGCGCCAACGGCCTGTACCGCTTCCTTCCCCTGATCGACAAGCCGATCATCGGCGCCGTCAACGGCGTCGCGGTGACGGGTGGACTCGAGGTCGCGCTGCAGTGCACGTTTCTCGTGGCTTCGGAGAGGGCGAAGTTCGCCGACACCCACGCCCGGTTGGGCGTCATGCCGGGGGGCGGCATGACTGTCCTCATGGCCCAGACGATGGGGCTCCGCCGCGCCATCGAACTCTCGCTCACGGGGAACTTCCTCACCGCCGAGGAGGCGTTGCGGGTCGGGCTCGTCAACCACGTCGTGCCGCACGAGCAGTTGCTGCCCTTCACCCGCCGGTTGGCCTCAGACATCGTGAGCAACGACGAGGTCAGCGTCCGCCGGCTGCTCGAGCACTATCGCCAGATCGCCAACGCAGCGACGCTCGACGAGGCGCATCTCATCGAGGGCTTCATGGCCGAGAGCTGGCAGCCGGGGACGAGCGACGTGGCGGCCCGACGGGCCGACGTGGCGGCCCGAGGCCGCCGGCTGACCTCGTGATCCGGTCGCGGGCCGCCGTGGCCGGGACGACGCCCCCGACGTCAGGAATTGAATTCCAGTAAGCAAGAATACTATTCTTACCGGGACGAGGAAGGGGCCTGCATGGGATGGGACTTCGAGACCGACCCCGAGTACCAGGAGAAACTGGACTGGGCGGACGAGTTCGTGCGCGAGGAGGTCGAGCCGCTCGACTACCTGTTCCCGCATGAGCAGTTCGTGCCGCTGGACGGGACCCGGCGCGCCATCATCGACCCCCTCAAGGAGCAGGTGCGCCGGCAGGGGTTGTGGGCGACGCACCTCGGGCCCGATCTGGGAGGGCAGGGCTTCGGGCAGCTGAAGCTGGCGCTGCTGAACGAGATCCTCGGCCGCTCGCCGTGGGCGTCGACGGTCTTCGGCACCCAGGCACCCGACACCGGCAACGCCGAGATCATCGCCCATTACGGCACGCCGGAGCAGAAGGCGCTCTATCTCCAGCCGTTGCTCGACGGAGAGATGTTCTCGAGCTTCTCCATGACCGAGCCCCACGCGGGCGCGGATCCGACGCTGTTCACGACCCGGGCCGTCAAGGACGGCGACGAGTGGGTCATCAACGGGTGGAAGTACTTCTCCTCGAATGCGAAAACGTCGTCGTTCCTGATCGTCATGGCGGTGTCGAACCCGGAGTTGAGCCCGTACCAGGGGATGTCGATGTTCCTGGTGCCCACCGACACACCCGGGGTCAACATCGTGCGCAACGTCGGCCTCTACGGTGAGCCGCTCAACGAGGGCTTCCATGCGTTGATCCACTACGAGGATGCCCGGGTACCCGAGGAGGCGTTGCTCGGCGGTGAGGGTCAGGCCTTCGCCGTCGCACAGACACGCCTCGGCGGGGGACGGATCCACCACGCCATGCGGACGATCGGGATGGCTCAGAAGGCGCTCGACATGATGTGTGAGAGGGCGCTCAGCCGGCAGACGACGGACGGCGTCCTGGCCGAGAAGCAGTTCGTGCAGGGCTACATCGCGGACTCCTACGCCCAGCTGGTGCAGTTCCGGCTCTTCGTGCTGTACACGGCATGGGAGATCGACAAGTACAACGACTACAAACGCGTCCGCAAGGACATCTCCACCGCCAAGGTGATCATGCCGGGCGTCCTGCATGACGTTGCCTGGCGGGCCATGCAGGTCCACGGCGCACTCGGCACGACCAACGAGGTGCCGTTCTTCATGATGATCCACGGCGCCGGGGTGATGGGGCTGGCCGACGGCCCCACCGAGGTGCACAAGGCCACGGTGGCCCGCCAGGTGCTGCGCGACTACGACCGCACGGACGGCATGTGGCCGACCCAGTGGATCCCGGGGAGATTGGAAGCCGCCAAAGCGAAGTTCGCCGAGCATTTCGAACTCGAGGTGGGGAACCTGTGACGCTCGCCGTCGGGCTCGAGCCCGCCGGGACGGCGGACGACGGCCGGTGATCTGAGGGTGCGCGCCGCCGTCTGCCCCGCCTACGGCCCACCGGAGGTCGTGGAGATCCGGGACGTGCCGTCTCCGACCACCGGGGCGCACACCGCACGGGTCCGGGTGGCGGCCGCGGCCGTCAACTTTCCCGACGTCCTCTTGATCGCCGACGAGTACCAGCTCTCCGTCCCCGTGCCGTTCATACCCGGGAGCGAGTTCGCCGGCGAGGTCCTCGAGGTGGCCGACGACGTGCGCAACGTGGTGGTGGGCGACCGCGTCTTCGGGGCCACGTTGGTAGGGGCCTTCGCGGAGGAAATCGTGGTCGCGGCGACGTCGTTGACCCCGATCCCCGAGGGGGTCGAGGCGCGTCACGCCGCTGCGTTCGGCGTGGCGCACCGGACCGCCTATCACGCGCTCCGCTCGTTCGCCCGCGTCCGACCCGGTGACGAGCTGATCGTGCTCGGCGCCGGCGGGGGAGTCGGCCTGGCGGCCGTGCAGCTCGGTGTCGTGCTGGGTGCGACCGTCACCGCCGTCGCGTCGTCGGCGGCGAAGCTCGACGTCGCCGAGGCCAACGGCGCCACCAGGCTGGTGGACCACACGGCGGGCGACCTGCGGGCGGCGCTCAAGGGCCTCCTGCCCGACGGCGCCGATGCCGTCATCGACCCGGTGGGCGGCCGCCTGTCGGAGGCGGCACTGCGGTCGCTGCACTACGGCGGCAGGTTCGTGACCGTCGGCTTCGCGGCCGGCGAGATCCCCCGCATCCCACTCAACCTGGTGCTGCTCAAGGGGATCTCGGTCACCGGCTTCCAGCTGCGCGATTTCGGCACCCATCAGCGGGACGAGCTCCAGCGCAACGAGGCCGAGCTCATGGTGCTGCTCGACTCCGGACGGGCGGCGCCCCACATCGGCGCCTCCTTCCCCCTCGAGGATGCGGCGGCGGCGCTGCGCTACGTCGCCGACGGGCACGCCGTGGGCAAGATCGTGCTCGAGGTCGGCTGAGTCACCGCCCGGGGCCCCTGGGCCCGGGCCCGGCAGGGGCCCTTCGGGGAGGAAAGCCCGGGTGGGCGGGGCCGTGTGCCGACGTCGGGCGCCCGCTCGCTCAGTGCTCCGGTATCAAGTTCACCCCCTGACCTGTCGATGACAGGAGGTCAGAGCTTCGGACGACGGGTGAGAGACATGGGCGATGGCGCCTCAGGGTGACCCAATTGATTCCGGCCGTGCCGGCCGGCGGGGGTTACCTGCCCGCGTGGACGTGCCGGGCCCCCGGCGACTGAACCCGAGGAAGTTGGCCTATCTCATCGGTCCGGTGGCGTTCCTCGTCATCTTGCTGCTCATGCGTGTCGGCTACACGGCGCGGGAGTCGGCCTGGACCTGGCTCGGTGTCTTCGCCGCCATCTTCGTCCTGAACCTGATCGCCGATCACTTCTACGAGGAACGGCCGAACACCGTCACACTCAACCTGCGGGTCATGAGCCAGGTCGCAGCCGTGACCGCCGTGATCTACCTCACGGGTTGGGGACCCGTGCTCTGGGGGGCCTACGCCTTCATCGCGTTGGAGAACGTCGCACGGGGCGGATCCCGGGTCTGGCGCACGACCGCCCTGTGGAGCCTCGTCGGTATGGTCGTCGGACAATTCAGCCTCACGCGAGGTTGGCTCCCTTCAGAGCTGACGCACGCCCAATCGACGACGATGACCGTGCTGGGCGCCTTCATGCTCCTCTTCGTCATCCGCATGGCCGGGGCGATCATGGAGCAGAAGGAACGGCTGATGGAGCAGAAAGAGGAGGCGGAGGCGACGCTCCGGATGAGCGAGGACCGCTTCCGCTCCCTGATTCAGAACTCGTCGGACGTCACGATGATCCTCGACGAGGCCGGCGACTTCCGCTACGTGTCCCCCGCCATCAGAGATCTCCTGCAGTACGACCCGGACGAACTGGTGGGTCATCGCGCCACCGACTACGTCCACCCGGTCGATCTCGAGATGGTCCAGAGGACGCTGGGCCCCGACTTCCAGGCCGGGCCGGGGACTGCGACGCTCGAGTTCCGCATGGTGCGGAGGGACGGGACCACGCGCGACGTGGAGGCGGTCGTGTGCAACCAGACGGATCGCCCGTCGGTCGCCGGGTACGTGTCCAACATCCGGGACATCACCGAGCGCAAGAAATTCGAGGCCCTTCTCGCCCATCGCGCCCTCCACGACCCGCTGACCGGCCTGGCCAACCGCCAGCTGATCCTCGATCGCGCCGAACAGATGCTCGTGCGGGCCCGGCGCACCGGCGCACCGCTGGCCGCGCTCTTCATCGACCTGGACAACTTCAAGGACTCCAACGACTCGCTCGGGCACGGCGCCGGCGACCAGCTGCTGCAGATGGTCGCCGGTCGGTTGATCGGCATCCTGCGGGCCAGCGACACGGTGGGACGCCTCGGTGGGGACGAATTCGTGATCCTGGCGGACGGGGTGTCGCTGGCCGGCGGACCGGAGGCGATCGCCGAGCGTGTCCACCAGGTGCTGAAGCCGCCCTTCCACATTCCGGGGATCGAGGGGATGTCCATCTGCATCTCGGCGAGCATCGGCATCGCGGCGGGAGACCGCCCGACGGGCGAGGAGCTGCTGCGGGACGCCGACATCGCCCTCTACCGCGCCAAGGGGGCGGGTCGGGACCAGTCCGTCCTGTTCGAGCGGGCCATGCAGTCGGCCGCACGGGAGCGCCTCGCGATGAAGTCCGACTTGGAGAACGCTCTCGAGCGGAGCGAGTTCTTCCTGCTGTACCACCCGATCTTCGATCTCGACCGGGTGCAGGTCCAGGGCGTGGAGGCGCTCCTTCGGTGGGAGCACCCCACGAAGGGGACCATCATGCCCGACGTCTTCATCCCGGTGCTCGAGGAGAGCGGCCTGATCGTCGAAGTCGGCCGGTGGGTGCTCAACGAGGCTTGCCGGCAGGCCGGCGCGTGGCACAAGCAAGGACACCGGACCAGTGTCTCGGTCAACGTCTCCATGCGGCACCTCGAGTCGGATCGGCTGGTTGACGATGTGCGCGAGGCGCTCCGCATCGGGGACTTCGACCCGAGCCTGTTGGTCCTCGAGGTCACCGAGTCCGTCTTGATGAAGGATGCGGAAGCCACCGTCGCCCGTCTCAATCGGTTGAAGCAGCTGGGCGTGATGGTCGCCATCGACGACTTCGGCACCGGGTACTCCTCGCTCGCCTATCTGCGGCAATTCCCCGTCGACGTGTTGAAGATCGATCGGTCGTTCGTCTCCGAGATGAGCCGGTCCCCCGATGCCGCGGCCCTGATCCATGCGCTCGTCGAGCTCGGTCGGACGCTCGGGCTGGTCACGTTGGCAGAGGGCATCGAGGAGCAGAATCAGCTGGACGGGCTCAGGGTCGAGCAGTGCGACCAGGGCCAGGGATTCATCTTCTCCCGTCCCGCCGCCGCGTCGGAGATCGAAAGGCTGCTCCACAGCACGTCACCGCTGGCGCTCGGCGCCGGTTCGGCGCCGGCCTGAGGGTCAGCTCGGGCGCCGGAGCGCAGCGTCCAGCCGTGGTGCGGCGGTCGCGGCCCAGGCGCCGATGACGGTGTCGAGCTCGTCGAACTGCTGCTCCGTGACGAACAGCCCGCGCGTGGGCACGGACGCGCCGAGTTCGACCAGGAGCGGCCGGAGGTGGACCTCGGGCGCGAGAGCGTGGATCGGCGCCGCGCCCGTCATGACGGGTATGCAGACCGTCCGGGCCAGTCCCTCGTTGGGGTAGCGGTCGAGGAACGCCTTCAAGAGGCCGGTATAGGTCGCCTTGTAGGTCGGCGACGCCACCACCACCACGTCACTGTCCGCCACCGAGTGCAAGAGCGCCTCCAGTGCAGGGGAGTCAGCGACGAAGAGCTCGGGGGCGTGGTCGGCCAGGTCGACGACCAGGAGGTCCGACGAGCTGCCCCCCAGCCGCTGCGCAACGGCGCGGGCGACGGTGAGCGTGCGCGAACCGGCCTTGGGGTTCCCCACCACCACCGCGATCTTCATCGTGTCCTCCCAGGGCTCGTGACGACCGAACATCGGGACCGGGACACTAGCGAGGGTCAGGGGGCGGGATCCCGACCTCCCGGGGGCGGCCGGTTGGGATGCATGGAACGGGTCGAGATGGGCCCAGCCGCCGTGTGCTCCGGGCCCGCCGGGCCGAGCCGCGCCGCGTAGGCGCCGTAGCGGGCGGCCAGCGGGGACGCGCTGACGCCGTGGAGCAGGACGCTGAGGGCGATGGTCAGCGTCACCGCGCTCAGGACCACCTTCGACTCGGGCGGTGCCAGGGAGTCGACGGCGATGAGGCCGAAGACGATCGAGGCGAGGCCGCGGGGGCCGAACCAGCCCACGAAGGCCACGGTGGCGCGGTCCAGTCCGGTGCCGGCGAGGGCGATGGCCACCGGCGCCATACGGAGCACGGTGAGGGCCAGCAGGGCGAAGACGGCGGTGCGCCAACCGACGCCCTCGAGCCCCGGGATCAGCATGATGGCCCCGAAGATGAACCAGACCAGGAGCGACAGGAGCGTGCCTGCCTCTTCGGTGAACCGCAACTGGGCCTCGTCGTTGTGGTGGTCCAGGGTGCCGAAGGCCATGCCCGCGACGAAGGCGGCGATGAAGCCGTTCGTGCCCGCCAGGACGGAGCTCGAGTAGGCGAAGAGCGCCAGGCCCAGGACGGCGAGCGGGCGGACGCTCGGCGAGCTCCACCCGAGACGGCGGGTGAGGCCCAGGAGAACGGCCCCGACGACGCCGACGGCGATCCCGAGCCCGGCCCCGCCCACGAGCTCGCCCACCGCCGTGGTGAGGTGGGTGCCGCTCAGCGCCTCGGTCGTGACGGCCCCGGCGATGAAGAGGTTGACGAAGGGGGTGGCGATGCCGTCGTTGAGCCCGCTCTCCACGTTGATGAGCCGCCGGACGCCCGATGGCACCCGCTCGTCCGCCATGATGGACGCGCCGAGCGCAGCGTCGGTCGGGGCCACGATGGCACCGATGGCCGCGGCGACCCAGAGCCCGCTCCCGCCGAAGAGGAGCGCGGCGGCGCCGGCACCGGCGCCGATGGTGAGGGGGAGGCCGATCCCGAGGAGGCGCGCCGGGAGCGCGGCGTCCGCCCGCAGGGCCCGTACGTTCACCCGGGAGGCATCGGCGAAGAGCACGAGGGCCAGCGTCACCTCGGCCAGCGACCGGATGGTGGAGGAGTGCAGGTCGAAATGGACGATGTCCGTGGGACCGTGGGTGACGATCACGCCGAGCACGACGAACGCCATGGGGGCGGAGATGTCCCAGCGCTCGAGGCGCGCCGACACGAGGCCCCAGATGATCACGCAGGCCGAGACCACGGCGAGGGCGGTGAGGTTGAAGTCGTGGTCCATGGGTCCGCTGCCATTGTCGACGGCGGTCCCGCGTCGGATCAGGGCCAAAAGTCACCAAGGGGATGCCGGACCGCCCGCCCCCTCACGACGGGTGGGTGCGGGTGACCGCCGGAGCCTCGCGGGCTGATCCCGGCGCTCGTCCGGGATGCGGGCTAAACATTGCAGGTGCGGGCGGGAGACTCGCCGATCACGGACCAGAAGGAGCGTTGTAGATGCTTGCCACGACATACCCGGTGCTCGATGCCTTCCTGACGATGCTGTACTTCTTCCTCTTCATCATCTGGATCTGGCTTCTGATCATGGTCTTCATGGACGTCTTCCGCAGCCACGACCTGGGTGGCATGGCCAAGGCACTGTGGGTGATCTTCATCATCATCCTGCCCTTCCTCGGGGTCTTCGTGTACCTCATCGCCCGCGGCGGAAAGATGCACGAGCGGGCGGCGCAGCAGGCGGCGCAGCAGCAGAAGGCGTTCGACGAGTACGTGCGCCAGACGGCAGGAACAGCGGGCGTCGACACGGCGTCGCAGCTGTCGAAGCTCGCCGACCTCAAGTCGCAGGGCGTCATCAACGATGCCGAGTTCGAATCACAGAAGGCCAAGATCCTGGCCAGCTAGTCGGCCTCGTCCGCCCTCTCCTTCACCGAGAAGGCCGGGAGGGAGTGATGGAGCTCGAGTTCCGGGCGGTTTCGGCCAGCGTCGACGGCCCTGCAGGCGTCTCGGAGTACGTCACCCCGATCAGCGGCCTGTCGGGCGTGTCGGTGGCAGCGGTCGGTCCACTCGAAGTGCAGTTGTCGGGACGCCCCGACGGGTTCGACTGGTCAGTCGGGAACAAGGGGAACGGGCCCTGCCGGCTCCGTGCGCTGAGCGTCGTCGGGCGCGTGCAGGGCGCCATCGAGCCACTGCGCATGTTCCGCCATGGCTACCAATCGTGGTCGCCGTCGGGCGTCGCCGTCCTCGGCGTGGACGACGACCCGTCGCGGCGCGCCGACTTCCCCTTCATTCAAGGCGTGTACCACGCCGACGCCCGGCGCGCCCGTGACGGCGAGCTGCGCTCGGAGTGGTGCACGGTCCTGGCCGACGCCGGCGCAGGCGGCTCCGACCGGCAGCTCGTGCTCGGGTTCGACGGCGGTGACCGGCATGACGGCACGTTCCGCCTGCGTGAGGCGCCAGAGCGGGGAGCCGAGCTGTGGATCGAGGCCTTCATGGGCGGCGCCGAGCTCGGCCCGGGCCAGGGTCGCGCACTGCACGGGGTCTCGTGGGCCCGGGGGGAGGAAGGAGCGGCGTCCGAGCTGCTGGGCCGTTGGGCGAGCGGCGTCGGCCGGGCCGCGGGCGCACGCGTGGCCGCACCCTTCCAGGTCGGATGGTGCAGCTGGTACCACTACTTCGACCAGGTCACCGAGTCCGACCTCCGCCGCAACCTCGCCGCGGCCGACCGGTGGCCCTTCGACGTCTTCCAGCTCGATGACGGGTACCAGGCGTCCATCGGTGACTGGCTCGACACCAACGCGAAGTTCCCGTCCCGGCTGGAGACGCTGGCGGCTGACATCGCCGCCCACGGCCGGCGACCGGGCATCTGGCTGGCCCCCTTCCTGGCGGCACCTGATTCCGAGCTCGTGCGCCGGCACCCGGAGTGGGTCGCCCGCCACGCCGGCAGCGCCGGCGACGAGCCCCTCCGCAGCTGGTGGAACCCGGCCTGGGGCGGCGGCGAGGACGGGTTCATGTACGGCCTCGACACCTCACGGCCAGAGGTGCTGGAGCATCTCGAGCGGCTGGCGCACGCGCTCGTCGAGGCCGGATTCGCCTACCTCAAACTGGACTTCACCTTCGCCCCGAGCGTCGAGGGGGTGTGGTACGACCCGACGCTGACGCCGGCCCAGCGTGTCCGCGCCGGGTTCGACGCCATCCGCCGCGGCGCAGGCGACGACACATTCGTCCTCGGCTGTGGCGTGCCGCTGGCCAACGTGGTTGGAGTCGTCGACGCCAACCGCATCGGCGCGGACGTGGCGCCGTTGTGGGCGCTCGATCGGGGGGCCGAGATCGTCCCCGGCTACCTGGACGTCCAGCCGGCCACCCGTTCCGCCTTTGCCGCGACCGTGGCCCGGTCCTTCATGCACCGCCAGCTCTGGATGAACGATCCGGACTGCATCATGTTGCGCACGACCGCCACCGACCTCGACCCGGTGGCGGCCGCGACGTGGGCGCAGTGCGTCGCCCTCTCGGGTGGGCTGGTCATGGTCTCGGACGACCTGGACCTTCTCGGACCCGAGGCGCGGGCTCGCCTCGACGAGGTGGTCGCCGCCGGCCGGGCGAGCGATGACGCAGCGCGGCAGGGTCACCCCCCGATCTCCCCCGATCTGCTGGTCCACGCCGTGCCGACCACCCTGGCGGCGGCGCACCACGAGCTGGTGGCCGATGCGGACACGGCCACCTCGGTGCTCCGGAACCGGTGAGGTGGGGTCAGCCGGCGCCGATGCGGCTGTTGTAGCTCTGGATCGCGGTGTTCGCCTCGTTCTGGGCGAAGGTGGCCGCGGCCTGCGCCGACACCCCGCTGGTCACCATCTGTGAGAGCCCGTCCGCCACGGCATTGCGCACGCCCTGGTAGTTGCCGATGAGGGAGCCGATGTTGGAGTAGTTCAAGGTGCCCGAGGTCAACTGGGTGTAGCCGACCTTGTAGTTGGGGTCGTTGGCCCACTTGGTCGCCAGAGCCGGGAACTTCGTGGCCGACACCCGGACGGGCACGTACCCGCTCTCTGCCGCCAGCGATGCCTGCTCCGCCGGGGAGTCGAGGTACTGAATGAACTGCCAGGCCGCGGCCCGCTTGGCCGGCGTGGCGTGCGCCGAGATCCACAAGGAGCCGTCGCCCACCGGCACCCCCCCGCCGGTGGTGAGCGCGGGGAGCGGCGCGGTCTTGATCTGCACGCCCGGGTACTGGCCCGAAGCGAGCACCGCCTCGGCGGGCCCGATGATGCCGGAGGCTTCGAACGTCATCGCGGCGTTCCCGGTGGCGATCGCGATCAGGTGGTCGATGTTGTTGGGATCGGATCCGGTCGCCAGGCCCAGGTGCGACGTGAGCATCTGGTTCCACCACCGCCACACTTTCAACGACGTCGGGCTGGTCAGCCCGGCCGCCGTGGCACGGGCTGACCGCCCGTTGCCGTTGTTGACGTACTGGCCCCCGCTCTTCGCCAACAGGAATTCGAAGACGTAGGGCTTCGCCGGCAGCGCGACGCCATGGGTCGCCGCGTGGGCGGCGACGATCTTCTTCGACGCGGCGGTGACCTGCGCGAAGGTCTGTGGCGGTGCGTTGGGGTTCAAGCCGGCCTTCTGGAAGGCCACCGGGTTGTAGTACATGATCACGTTCGACACCGCCCACGGCATCGACTGCTGGACGCCGTGATAGCGATAGAAGGCCAGTGCCCGCGTGAGGTAGTCGCTGAGTGGGTAGTGCGACGCTGCAATGCAATCCTGGACGGGAACGGTCGACTTACTGTCGACGAGCTGCTGGACCGTGGTGTCCTCGAATTGGCCCAGGTCGGGCAGATCGCCGCTCGCCAGCCCGGCCTTGTACTTGACGAACTCGGACGGGTAGTCGGGTTGCTGCACCAGCGAGACGTGGACCTTGCGCTGTGCGCCGTTGAACTGCGCCACCGCATTGACGAGCCAGGTGTTGTTGGTCTGGGTCATGGTGTGCCACATCGTGATCTGCACCGGTCCGCGTGCCTTGGCCAGTGCGGACAGACCGCAGGCCGACGGCACCACCTTGGTCGCTGGTGGCGCGGAGTCGGCACCAGCGGTCCCGGGCACGCCTGTGCCCAGGGCGGCCAGGGCGAACGTGACGCTGAGCGCTGCCGTGATCGAGTGCTTCCTCATTGTCGTGCTCCTTGCTCTGTTCATCCCTTCACCGCACCGGCGGTCAACCCGCGGACCAGCTGCTTCTCGAAGAGGATCAGCAGCACGAACAGCGGAAGGGCTGCGAGCACCGTGCCCGCGAAGATGACGTTGAAATTGTTCAACTGGCTGTTGGCGAGGAATTTGAGGCCGATCTGCACGGTGCGCAGCCGGTCGTCCTTGGTCACGATGAGCGGCCACAGGTACTGCCCGAAGGCCCCGAAGAAGCTGAAGATGCCCAGCGCCGCGACGGCGGGCCGCGCGACAGGCAGCACGACGGCGCGGAGGAACTGCCAGTGCCCGGCCCCGTCGAGCTTGGACGCGTCGCGTAGGTCGTCGGGCAGTCCCAGGAAGGCCTGGCGGAGGAGGAAGACGCCGAAGCCTGTCGCCAGGAAGGGCACCGTCAGCCCGAGGTAGGTGTTGTACCAACCGAGGCTCACCACGGTGTTGAGGTTGGTCAGGAACGTGACCTCCAGCGGCACCATCATGGTGGCCAGGAAGACGACGAACAGCGTCCGCTTGAACGGGAAGTGGAGGAAGGCGAAGGCATAGGCGGCGGCAATGGACGTGACCAGCTCGGCCGCCACGATCACCGTCGTCACGATGAAGCTGTTCAGCAGGTAGCGGCCGAGATGGCCCTGCGTCCAGGCCGTCGAGTAGCTCGACCACTGGGGGTGGACCGGGAAGAGAACCGGCGGTTTGGCCACCACCTGGTCCGGCTTCAGCAGCGAGTCGACGACTGTGATGTAGATCGGGAAGAGGACGATCACGGCGAGCACGATCAGCAGGAGGTAGCGGCCGACCATGGCGGCGCGTCGCTGCCGGGTCGGGCCGGCGTGCCGGCTGGCGATGAGCAGGCCGACGCCGGCAAGCACCACTCCCGAGGCGACCAGCACGAAGGTGCGGAAGCCCGGGGCCAACGTCCCCAGCATCGCGACGGCGCCGGGCTCAGCGCTCATAGGTGACCCTCCGCTCGAGCAGCCGTATCTGCACGAGGGTGAAGACCAGCGTGATCACGAACAGTGCCACGGTCATGACCGCGGCGCGGCCTTGGTCGTTCTGGTTGAACACCTGGTCGTAGATCGCATAGACGAGCACGTTCGTGTGCTGCACCGGTCCGCCTGCCGTCAGGATGTCGATCTGCCCGAAGGCCTCGAGGGACAGGATGGTGCCGACGACGATGGCAAAGAACAGCGTGGGGGAGAGCATCGGGAGGATCACGTGGCGCATGCGCGTCCACGCCCCCGCACCGTCGACCCGCGAGGCCTCGAGGAGGTCGTCGGGTACGGCCTGCAGGCCGGCGGACATCACGATGAACGAGAGGCCGAGGTTCTGCCAGATCGTGACGGCGGAGACGGCGAGCAGGGCCCATCGCGGGTCGTCGAGCACCGACAACTGGCCGGTGCGGCCGAACCAGTAGCTCAACAGACCGATCTGGGGGTTGAGCAGCGTGAAGAAGATCACCGAGGCCACGGCGACGGACGTGGCGACCGTGGAGGAGAACACGGTCCGGAAGAACCGGATGCCCGCCAGCTGCTGGTGGGCCAACACGGCGAGCAGCAGGCCGAGGATCAGGCCGATGGGCACCGTGTAGAGGACGAACAGGGCGGTCACCCACAGGCTGTTCAAGAAGTCGTGCGAGCCGAGGACCTGCCCGATCTGTGAGAGGCCGACGTAGTGCCTGGGCTCTCCCGGGAAGGGGGGCGTGAGGAAGAAGGACAGGTAGATCTGTCGCACGAGCGGGTAGAAGACGAAGACAGCGAAGATCACGAGAGATGGCAGCAGCAGGCCGAGCGCCAGCAGCACCTCCATCCGCTGGTGGTGACGGCGTGACCGCGGCGGGCGGCGGGTGGCCCCGGGCGGCACATCGGCGGGTGGGGTGGGCCCGAGCTGCTCGAGCGGCGCGGTCACGCTCATCAGCTGATTCCGAGCCCGGTGGCGGCATCGAACAGGTGGAGGCGGTCCGGGTCGGCCCTCAGGTGGACGTTCTCCCCCTCGCGGGGCACGGTCTTCTCGGCGGCGAGTCGGACGATCACCTGCTGGCCGTCCTCGAGGCGGCAGACGACGTGGTTCTCGTAGCCGAGGGCCTCGATCACCGCCACCGACGCCCGCAGCGGACCATCCGGGGCGAGCAGCACGTGCTCGGGCCGCAGCCCGGCGACGACCTGACTGGCGCCGCTGCGGCGCACGGCGTGCTGCTGGAGCGGCGTGAGCGGGATGTCCCCGCCGGGCGTCTCTATGACCAGAGCGCCGTCCCGGGTGCAGGGCGACCCGGTCACGGTGTTCATGGGCGGGTTCCCGATGAAGCCCGCCACGAACAGGTTGGCCGGGTGGTCGTAGATCTCGCTGGGCGGTGCGACCTGCTGGATCACGCCCTTGTCCATCACGGCCACCCGATGACCCATCGTCATCCCCTCGACCTGGTCGTGGGTCACGTAGACGACGGTCGTGGCGAGGCGTCGCTGGAGCTCGATGAGCTCGGTACGCGTCTGGGTGCGGAGCTTGGCATCGAGATTCGAGAGCGGCTCGTCCATGAGGAACGCCTCGGGCTGCCGGACGATGGCCCGCGCCAGTGCGACCCGCTGGCGCTGGCCACCCGACATCTGGGCCGGCCGGCGATCGAGCACCTCGGTCAGCTCGAGAGCCTCGGCCACCTCCTGGACCTTCCGGGCCCGCTCGTCCTTCGGCATCCCCTGGTTCTTGAGCGGGAACTCGATGTTGCGGCGGGCCGTCATCTGCGGGTACAGCGCGTAGCTCTGGAAGACCATCGCCACGTCGCGCTCATTGGGCTCGACGTCGTTGACGACCCGGTCACCGATCTCGATGGTCCCCTCGGTCGGATGCTCGAGCCCTGCGATGAGCCGCAGCACCGTCGACTTCCCGCAACCGGACGGTCCGAGCAGGACGAGGAACTCACGGTCCTCGATCTCGAGCGTGACGTCGCGTACCGCCTCCACGTCGCCGAATCGCTTCGTGACCTCCTTGAGCGCCACCAGGCCCATCAGGCCACAATGGCGGTCGCCGTTCGAGCGCTGTAGGGCCGAAGGCCCTATCGGGTCGAGCCAGGCACGCCGCCGCCCGGCCGGACGGCCGTTCTCGAGCCTGGCCTGCGGTTCGGTCGCCGGCGCGCCCGGGTGGCGGTGCCCTCCCGGCCCGACGGGCAGACGATCAGGCCGAGTGGCCCGACACCGGCATCCCACGGCGCAGGGCCGCATTGTCGAGCGCGTTGCGACGCGTGCTTACATGGCACCCGACGTCGTGTGGGCGGGCAGAGACTTGGGTGAAAGCAGCCACCATGTATGAGGGGACGTGGGAATCCGTCGGCACCCACCGGGTGCCGGTCTGGTACGACGACGCCAAGTTGGGAGTCTTCCTCCATTGGGGGCTCTACTCGGTGCCCGGATGGGCGCCCCGCGTGCCCGACATTCAGGAGTTGCTCGTCAAGAGCGGCCCCAAACGGATGCTGCGGGAGAACCCCTACGCCGAGTGGTACCTCAACTCGATGCAGATCAAGGGCAGCCCGACCCAACGGCACCATGCCGAGATCTACGGCATCGACTACCCCTACGACAACTTCGCCAAGACGTTCAGGGACGCCTCCGGCGCCGCAAGTCTCGACGGCATCGCGGAGCTTTGCCAGGAGGCCGGGGCGCGCTACGTCGTGCTCACGACCAAGCACCACGAGGGTTTCGCGCTGTGGCCCTCGGCCGTGCCGCACCCGGTGAAGGGCGAGTATCACGCCGGCCGTGACCTCGTCGGGGACCTGAGCGCCGCCGTGCGCTCCCGCCGGATGCGCATGGGCCTCTACTACTCGGGAGGCTACGACTGGCCCTTCAATGACGCAGTTCTTTCCAAGCCGGCCGACGCGGTGCTCGCAGTCCCCTACGGGCGGCGCTACGTCGACTACGTGACCGCGCACTGGCGCGAGCTGATCGACCGCTACCAGCCGTCGATCCTGTGGAACGACATCTCGTGGCCCAGTGGGGGCAACCTCGCCGAGCTGTTCGCCTATTACTACAACAGGGTCGAGGAAGGGGTCGTCAACGATCGTTGGGTCGAGCCGAATCTGCCCCGCAACGCGCTCGCGGACGGACTGGTGCGGGGCGCGGGGGCAGTGCTGCAGATGCTGTGGCGCTTCATCCCCGAACGCCGCAAGCGCTTGACGTTCTCGAGTCCCAGGCATTGTGACTTCCGGACGCCCGAGTACGACGTCCTGCACACCGTGTCGGAGCGCAAATGGGAGCTGGCCCGCGGCGTCGGGCACTCCTTCGGAGCCAACCGCCACGAAGCGCCCGAGGACATCATCTCCGACACCGAGTTGATCAAGATGTTCTGCGACGTCGTGTCGAAGAACGGGAACCTGCTCATCGGGGTGGGCCCTCGCCCGGACGGGACGATCCCGGAGGTCCAGCAGGCGCCGCTACGCGGGCTCGGGAAGTGGTTGGCCTCGAACGGCGAGGCGATCTACGGGAGCCGGCCCTGGGTGATCACCGATTCGGTGACGACGGGCGGCACACCGCTCCGCTTCACCAAGAGCGGCGAGGGTGTCTACGTGCTCGTGATGGGAATGCCGGGTTCGAGGCAGATCACCATGCCGGCGGTCGACGGCTCCCGGGTGCGGCGCGTGCGACTGGTCGGCGCCGACGAGCAGCTCGAGTTCTCCGTCGACCACGGTGCGCTCACGGTGACCTTGCCGGAGCAGCTGCCGCTGGCCGCCGTGACCGCGTTGGACTTGGGCAGCGAGGTGCGGGCCCGATTGGGGTCGGGGTAGTCGGGTCGTCCGGCCGCCGCCAGCCGTGGGGGACCATTGGCCCTAGCAGCCGACCGCCGCCGCCGACATGATCGAGGTATGGACGACGGTTGCCGGCACTGCAGTTCGCCTTCAACAGATGCGACACGATCCCTCACCGGGAAGCGCCGTTTCGTCGAGGGAGAGGGGACGACTTCCCCCGGCGGCCGCTCGTCCACTTCATCACGACGGGTCGCCATGTTCGCCACCCGGGCCACATGTCGGGGCTCATCGACCCCGGGTGGACGCCGCTGACCATCCGCCAAGGGGTGTGATCGTCGAAGATTGGGAGCAGGATCCCCACGCCAACGAGTACGTTCGGCGACTGGCGAATCAGGGGAGGGCCGAATGCTTCTTGATCTGTTCCTGATCGGGCTCGTGGTCACCCTGGAGCCGATCCCGCTCTCGGCGATGATCCTCCTGCTGGCCGCGGAGCGCGGCGTCATGAAGGGTCTGGGGTTCACGCTCGGATGGCTCCTGACACTGGTCGGGATCGTCGCCCTCACCGTCCTGGTCACCGGCGGCAAGCCGCTGATCCCACAGAGCGCGCCCTCGACGGCGAGCCTGGTCGTGAAGCTGGCCATCGGTGTGGTACTCGTCTTCATCGGCTACCGGCGCCGGCGCAAGCCGGCATCGAGCGAGCCCAAGAAGCAGCCCAGATGGATGACCGGCATCGACCGCATCAGCCCCGTGGCCGCCGCCGGGCTGGGCTTCCTCCTGCAGCCGTGGGTACTGGTCGCGGCGGGGGTGTCCACCATCACCCAGGCCAAGCTCTCGTCGGGTTGGGAGTATTTCGGCGTCTTCGCCTTCTGCCTCTGGTGCACCGCCAGCTACTTCGCGCTCGAGATCTACGCCGTGCTGCGTCCGGAGAGAGTCAAGACGAGGCTCGACGCGATGCTCCAGTGGATCAACACGCACACGGACCAGGCCATCGTGTTCCTGTCCTTGGGGCTGGGGCTGTATCTCATGGCCAAGAGCATCTACGGCTTGGTGAGCGCCGGCTAGGCACGTTCGCGAGCCCCTGACGACCACGGCCGGTTGTCTCGGGACCTTCGGCTCTAGGCGGGCAACGTCCCGGGAGCCACGCTGAGAGCGAATCGATCACGACACAAGGAGTTCCGATGTTCGCCTACTCATGGCCGCTGCTGAGCCTGTTCTGGACGTTCCTGATGTTCGCAGGAGTGTTCCTGCTGATCTTCTTCGTCATCTGGTGCTTCGTCGACAATTTCCGTCGGCGCGACCATCACGGGTGGGCCAAGGCGGGGTGGACGATCCTGATCCTGTGCATCCCGTTCATCGGCGCCTTGATCTACATCATCGCCCGGCCGGCGGACGCGATGCTCACGACCTGAACCGACGTCGGACGGCGGCACCACGGATGAAGATGTGGTGGTGCCGCCCTGACGCTCAGCGGCCGTGCTCCACCACTGCGAGCCGGCCGTCGTCGCCCAGGACGACGCCGTGCAGTCCGAAGCGCTCGGCCAGCAGCGCAGGCACGTCCGCCAATTCGACCTCGGTCGTGCTGGACGCACCGCCGACGGGTCGTTCGATGAGGACGGCCTGTTCGTAGACGAAGAGCGTCAGGCAGCGCTCAGGACTTCGGAGTCCCGCCATGATGCCGGTCACGAACGGCGACTCCGGGTGCGTCGCCGTGTACCAGTTGTTCACCTCGATGTCGATGGGGGGCGCCGGCTCGGGGACGAAGCCGTACATGTCGTTCCACCCGCCGTCCTGGAACACCTGCACGACGAGCTCGGGACCGTCGTTCACCAGGCGGTAGCGCCAACCCGACTGCTCGGTCTCGGTCCCCGTCTCGAACGGCAGCGGCTCGAGGAGGCCGCCCCCGCCGAATCCGACGTCGGCCAGCCAGGTGCTGCCGTCGCGATCCGTCACCCGCAGCAGGAGGTGGCCCAGCGGGCTGCGCGCGCCGTCGGAGTTCAGCCGGACGCGGGCCAGCATGGGCTCGATCTGCCGCCCGCCCAGCGAGTCGAGCGCAGAGGCGAGGAGCAGGTTGTGCTCGAAGCAGTAGCCGCCGCGGTGCCTGGTCACGATCTTGTCCTCGAGGTCGGGGAGTCGCAGCGAGACCGGCGTGCCCGAGAAGGAGTCGAAGTTCTCGAACGTGATGCTCGTGGCGTGCGCGCGGTGCACCTCGGCCAGGCCGGCGTCGGCCCGCCCGGCGAGCCCGATCCGGTCCAGGTAAGCCTCGACGGCGGTGAGCGGGGGCACCGCTGGAGAGGCTACCGCCGCCGTATCCGGCCGTGACGAGGACCAACGATCGTTGGGTGGCGGCGCGAGAATGCACGTTGTCGCGCCGGCCAACGCATCAGTATGGTTGCGCCATCCCGAGGGGAATCTTGCAGGAGTCGGAGATGCAGAACCACCATCCGAGCGTTGCCCAACGTCCCGACCGGACCTGGGTCGTCGAGTGCGCCCAGTGCCGCAACGACCCGACCGCTGCGCTCCCGATCGGGATCGGGATGCCCCTGCAGGACCGGGAGACCGCCGAGCGGCTGCGGGACAACCACGCCGCCCGTCCGGTTCGGGCTGCGGCCTCCTAGGGCCGACCACCATGGGTGTGCGGCGCCCGCGGCCGTGACGCCTGGAGCGGAGGAAGCCGGACACCCGGGCACCGGCGCGGTGACGAAGACGAGCCCGCGCACGGTGGGTGACACGGTCGCCCGGCTGCTCGATCTGCTCGCGGCAAAGGGTCAGAAGGTCTTCGTCGTGATCGACCAGCGCGCCGAGGCGCGGGAGGTCGGCCTCGACCTGCGGGAAACGGCGCTGGTCGTCTTCGGCAACCCCGCGGTCGGGACGGGAGTCATGGACGCCGCGCCGCTGGCGGCGCTCGACCTGCCCCTCAAGGTCCTGGTGTGGTCGGGCGGGGACGGAGTCACGCAGGTCAGCTACACCGACCCGGCCGTCCTGGCGGCACGCTACGGCCTCGGAGCCGAGCTGGTGGCCCCGCTCGAGGGTGTCCACGCGCTGACCGACGCGCTCGTCGCCGGCTAGGCGCGTCGGGCCCCACCTCCCCTCAGGCGGACGCCTCCAGCCGGACGCGGAAGCGTTCGGGCCCGAGGCTCGCCTCGACGGCTTCTCGTAACTCACGCCCGTCGCAGGGGTTGGCCGGGCCCAGCCCGAAGATCGTGACGTTCACGACGCCACCCCAGCCCCGGTGGATGTCGACCCTGGTCACGGCGAAGTCGCCGCCCTCGGGGTGCGCGTCGGCCAGCGCCTGCAGGACGCGTTTGGTGACGGTGGCTCCGACCACCCGCCCATTATGGGGGTCGGGGGCCCCCATATATAGGGGCAAAGGTCCCACAAGAAGGAACTGACGTCATGGGGTTCCCGCCTGTCGTCGTCGGTGCTGAGGCCCTCAGTGCGAGAAGCGCACCCTGGGCAGGACGTGGTCGAGGGCGCGGGGCCGGTGCCAGATGCGGTGCCCACCCAGACGCAAGAGGACCGGGAGCAGCACGAGCCGGACCAAGAAGGCGTCGAGTGCGACGGCGACAGCCAGGATCACGCCCATCTCCTTGGGCGCGAGGGGCCCCGACAGTGCGAAGGTGAGAAAGACGGCGATCATGACCGCCGCAGCGGAGACGACGACACGCCCGGACGTGCGGACCGACCCGACCATGGCGTGCTCGGGGTCGGTGTGCGTCTCGTAGCGCTCCTTCGCCGCGGACAGCAGGAACAACGTGTAGTCCATCGCCACCCCGAACACCATGGCTCCGAAGAAGATGGGGCCCCAGGCGTCGACGAATCCCTGGGGGTGGAAGTGGAGCGGCCCGGCGAGGACGCCGTTCTGGAAGATGAGGCGGGCGATGCCGAACGCGCCGGCGACCGACAACGCGGTGATGGCGACGCCGGCGGCGGCGACCAACGGTGCACCGAGCGCGATGAGGAGGAGCAGGAAACCCATGGCGAGGAGGATCGCGACCACGATGGGGGCCGAGTGGGTGAGGGACTGCTGCAGATCGTGGTTCTCCGCGGCGGCCCCGCCGACGAGCGAGCCGGACGGGAGCTCCTGGCGCAGGCGGTCGATGGTGGCCCCCGTCGCGGCGGTAGACGGCCCGGTGGTGGGCACCACCTGGTCCAGCGTCCAGCCCCCGCTCGACCGGCCCGCGACCACCGCCGCGACGCCCGGGTCGCCGGCGAGCGCCGTGCGCGGCGGCGTGCTGACTCGCCGCGGGGACGAGGACCTGCAAGGTGCCGGGAGCGCCCGGCCCGAACGACCCGACCACCTGGTCATAGCCGACCCGCGCGTTCGCCGACGCGGGCACGATGGTGATGGACGGCATGTTGGTGCGCAGCCCGATCACGGGCAGCGCAGCGAGCAAAAGGATCACGAGCGCCGCCGTGCCGCTCCAGACGGGGTGGCGCCAGAGGAACCGGCCCCAACGGTGCATCGTGCGGTCGAACCGGCTCCCGCCCTCCGTCTTCGGCGCAGTGTGGCGGTGCAGGTGGACCCGGCCCGCGTTGACCCGCGTGCCGAGCCGGCCGAGCACGGCCGGAAGCAGGGTCAGAGTGGCGGCGAGGACGGCCACGACGGCGAGCATGATGCCGAGCGCCATACTGCGGAAGGCGGGGCTGGGGACGATGAGGATGGCTGCGAGCGCGCCCAGCACCGTCAGGGCGCTGAAGGCCACCGCCTTGCCCGCCGTATCGAGGGTCTCGGCGACCGCGGCCACGACGACCTCCCGGTCACCGGGCTGCGCATCCCTGCGTGCGAGGGCGGCGCGGAAGCGGACGACGAGGAACAGTGCATAGTCGATGCCCAGCGCCAAGGCGAACATCAGGGCGAAGTTCAACGCCCAGATGGAGACGGGCGTCACCTCGGTCGCGAGCACGAGCGCGCCGGCGGCGACCAGGAGCCCGACCATGGTGAGCAGGAGCGGGAGGCCGGCGGCGACGAGGCTCCCGAAGACGATGATGAGGATGGCGATCGTGACGGGCCACGACAGCATCTCGGAGCGGAGCATGGCCGACCGGTTGGCGTCGTTGAAGTTGGCCCACAGCGCGCTGTCGCCGGTCAGGGTGACCGAGATGCCGGGCCGCGAGAGTTGCTGTAGCGGAACCGCGAGGGCGCCGGCCGCCTTCACCATGGCGTTGGGGTCCGCGGCCGCGCCCGCGGTGACGATGCCGGTGTGGCCGTCCCGTGAGAGCGACAGCCCGGCTTGCGGGGGGACCACGGCGGACACGCTCGCGTTCGACTGCAGCGTCCGGGTGACTTGCGCGACGACCTTCTGCGCGGCGGGATCGGCGGTCAGCGTGCCGTGGTGGTCCACGATGACCACCTGCAGTGCCGTCGAGCCGAGGCCCGCGAAGTGGCGCTGCACGATGTCGCGGGCCCGGACGGACTGACTCGTCGAGTCCTGCCATCCCGCCCCGGCGAGGGCGTGCTCGGCCCGCACGGCGAACACGCCGAACGTCCCGATGATCACGAGCCAGATCAGCAGGACCGCACGGAGGTGCGTCGCCGTCCAACGGCCCAGGCGGGCCAGGGGACCGGCAGGGCCGGAGCCCGCCTCAGGAGGGCGACCCGGTGCTGCGGCTGCCGGCGTCCCCGTGTGCTGCTCCAGTGTCGATGCCATCGTCACCCTCCTCAAATACCCCTAGGGGTATATTAGCACCGATTGGAATATACCGGTAGGGGTATATGATGAGAG
This sequence comes from uncultured Acidimicrobiaceae bacterium, assembly GCA_963809825.1. Classification (GTDB taxonomy): domain Bacteria; phylum Actinomycetota; class Acidimicrobiia; order Acidimicrobiales; family RAAP-2; genus Bog-473. Next base: position 146,241 of record CAWELJ010000002.1, read on the forward strand.
ACGAAACCGATCGAGCAAGGAGCGACATGAAGCTGCCCGACGAAGTCACCGACGACGTGCGGAAGCGACTCCACCGGGTGGTGGGACAGCTCGAGGGGATCGAGCGCATGCTCGACTCGGGCCGGGAGTGCCGTGACGTCGTGACGCAGATCTCGGCGGCGACCAAGGCACTCGAGCAGGCGGGCTTCCGCCTCGTCGCCGCCGGGCTCACCTACTGCCTCGCCAATCCGGAGGAAGCCGAGGGCGACGGCTACCCGCTCGAAGAGGTCCAGCGCATGTTCATGAAGCTGGCCTGAGCGTGGGCCCACGCCGGATCGTGATCGTCGGCGGCGTGGCCGGGGGGATGTCGGCTGCCACCCGGCTCCGCCGGCTCGACGAGGACGCGTCCATCGTCGTACTCGAGCGTTCGGGCCACGTGTCCTATGCCAACTGCGGCCTCCCGTACTTCGTCGGCGGTGTGATCGAGGACGAGGACGACCTCTTGCTGCAGACCCCGGAGCGCCTGTTCGAACGGTTCCGCCTCGACGTGCGGGTGGGCGCGGAGGTCGTCGACATCGACCCCGACCGGCATGCCGTCACGATTCGAGCCACGGCGGACGGTGCAGCCTCGGAGCTCCCCTACGACTCGTTGATCCTCAGCCCCGGCGCGGCGCCAATCCGGCCGCCCCTGCCGGGGTTCGACCGGGTCCGCGTCCTGCGCACCGTCGAGGATGCCGAGCTCCTGGCCGGCCAGGCCCAGGGAAAGCCGCGCTCCGCGGTCGTGATCGGGGCCGGGTTCGTCGGCCTCGAGACGGCCGAGAACCTCGCCCACCTCGGCATCGAGACGACGGTGGTCGAGGCGGCCGGGCAGGTGCTCACTCCGCTCGACCCCGAGCTCGCCGTGCTCGTAGCCGCCGAGCTGATGGCGCAGGGCGTGGCGATTGAGACCGGCGTCGGCGTCGCGGCGGTGAACGACGTCGGCGTCGTGCTGGCGGACGGGAGGGCCATCCCCGGCGACCTGGTTGTCGCCGCCATCGGTGTGCGGCCCGACGTGCGCCTGGCGGAGATGGCCGGGCTGACGCTCGGGCCCCAGGGCGGCATCGCAGTCGATGCGGACGGTCGCACCAGCGCGGCGGACGTCTACGCCGTGGGCGATGCCGTCGAGAAGGCGGACTCGGTCGGTGGCGGCTCCTCGCTCATCGCCCTGGCCAACATCGCCAACCGGCAGGGGCGCCGTGTGGCCGACGTCATCTGCGGCCGGGCCGTGCATCCCGCTCGGTCGCAGGGAACCGCCATCGTGAAGGTGTTCGGTGTGACGGCCGGACTGACCGGCTGGAACGAGACCCGGCTGCGCGCGGCGGGGCGACGCTACCGCGTCATCCATTCCCATCCGATGAGCCACGCCGGGTACTACCCGGGGGCCGAGCCGATGTCGCTCAAGCTGCTCTTCGATCCCGACGATGGAGTCATCCTCGGTGCCCAGGCGGTGGGCGGATCGGGGGTCGACAAGCGGATCGACGTGCTGGCGACGGCCATGGGGGCGGGGCTCCGCGCTGACGCACTCGCCGACCTCGAGCTCGCCTACGCGCCACCGTTCTCCTCGGCGAAGGATCCCGTCAACATGTTGGGCTACATGGCCGAGAACCTGATGTCGGGCGAATGCGACGTGGTCGAGGCCGACGAGCTCGGTGGCCTCATGGCGACGGGGTGGAGGCTGCTCGACGTGCGGACGGAGGACGAGCACGCGCGTGGCGCCATTCCGGGCAGCCTCAACGTGCCGCTCGACTCGGTGCGCCAGAACCTCAGTTCGTTGGGCGGCGGTCCGTTCGTGGTCTATTGCCAGGTCGGCCAGCGTGGCCACACGGCGACGATGCTGCTGCACGAGCTGGGGCTCCCGGCCCGGAACCTCGACGGCGGCTACGAGACGTGGCGGGCGTGCGATGCCGCCGCGGCCGGCGACCCCGGTCGGTTGGTCGAGGCGGAGGCCAGCCGCTGATCAGGCCGAGGGCTCGGGGATCTGGCCCGGCGAGCCGACCAGCTTCGCCGAGAACTTGACCGCCTTGACCGCGCTGGTCGCTGCCGTCTGCAGCGTGGCGCCGATGACGATCAGGATGATCCCGAGCCAGAAGAGGTAGTGCCAGCCCAACATGAGGATGCCGAGCCGCCCGAGCATGTAGGGCGGCGAGCACACGACCGCCCCGACGGCGCCGCCGACCGCGGTGGCGGCGAGCTTGTCCCGGCTGTTCTTGGCCTTCTCGACCCCGACCATGCGCGCCGGCACCGCCACGTAGAGGACCATCATGAGGCCGACGACAATGCTCTGGCTGATGGCGAAGGGCCAGCGGCCCCAGCGGGTCGTGACGAGGGAGGAGAAGGCGAGGGCGAAGCCGATGAGACAGCCCCAGAGCAGGATGACCCGGAGGTGGCGGTTCGCCTGTCCGAAGGCAGGACGGATCTCGGGCGAGCCCGGCTTGGAGATGGCGAAGGCGAAGACGCCGTTGAGGTAGAAGCTGGCCGCCGTGATGGCCATGACCGCCAGGACGCACGGAATGAGAATGGGACCGCGCAGCACGTGGAACTGCTTGCCGTGGAGCATGTGGACCTTGATGTCGAGCATGGCGGCCCAGATCCACATGGCGGGCACGATCTGCACCAGGGTGAGGCGCCAGTTGGTGACAAGGAGCTTCAGGCCCTGGAACAGCATGAGGAAGGCGCCCACGATGAGGGCCAGGGGGGCGAGCCAGCGGCTGCGCTTGCTGAGCTGGAGCACGGCCTGTTCGACGGCAGCGTCGTCGCTGCGGTTGATGGCCTCGACCAGTTTGCCGATCGCCGCCCCGACCCGCTCCCGGCGCCTGGTGGGTGTGGCGGCCGCCGGTTCGGATCCGTCCGGCGCCGGCCGATCGCCGCCGGTGGCGCCCGGATCCTCGTCGTCCACCGTCACTGATCGTTCCTCACCGTCGCCGGGCATGGGGCCCCATCATTGTCGGCCCGGCACCCGCCCCGGGTAAGGGTCGAAGGTCATCCGGGCGGCCGGCCACGCCGAACCTGCATAGCCTCGCGCCCGGTACGACGACAGTGCATCGAGGGGAGGTGCCGACCATGGCGACAGACGAGGGGATCCGGCTGGCGGACAAACCGCTGCCCCCGGCGCTCCCCCACCTGAGTGAGACCGAGAGCAAGGCGAAGGGGAAGGCGGCCAGGACCAAGGCGCCCCGGGACAGTCACTCCGACTACGCGCCGGCGCCCGGCCGCCCCGACCCCGTCTCGCTCCTCGAGGAGCAGGCCACGACCAGGGTGCCCGAGCTCGTCCCGATCCGCTACGGTCGCATGCTCGTCTCCCCCTTCACCTTCTTCCGGGGGGCGGCGCTGATCATGGCGTCCGACCTGTCGCCGACACCCCGCTCGGGACTGGTGACCCAGATCTGCGGCGACGCCCACCTCTCCAATTTCGGCGTCTTCGGATCGCCGGAGCGCCAGCTCGTCTTCGACTGCAATGATTTCGACGAGACGCTCCCGGGGCCCTGGGAGTGGGACGTCAAGCGGCTGGCGGCCAGCATCGTCGTCGCCGGCCGTGAGCGCGGGTTCTCGAAGGGCACCCGCACCGAGGCGGTGGTCGGGCTCGGACGTGTCTACCGGCAAGCCATGCGGCAGATGGCGGCCATGAGCAACCTCGAGGTCTGGTACAGCCGGGTGGAGGTGGAGAGCCTGGTCGCCCTCCTGCAGCAACGGGCCGCCGCCACCGGTTCCAAGGTCGAGGCGCACATCGCGGCCACCGCCACCAAGCTGACCGAGAAGGCGCACACCAAGGACTCCATGAAGGCGCTCGACAGGCTGACGCACGTCGTGGACGGGACCCGGCGGATCATCAGCGACCCGCCCCTCGTCGTGCCGGTCGAGGACCTGTTCCCAGAGGTCGAGGGCGAGGCGATGGTGGAGATGTTCCACGGGGTGATCCGCCAGTACCGCCAGAGCCTGCCCACCGACCGGCGGCACCTGCTCGAGCAGTACCAATTCAGCCAGATGGCGCGCAAGGTGGTGGGGGTGGGGAGCGTCGGCACCAGGGTCTGGATCATCCTGCTGCACGGTCCCCGCCACGAGGACGTCCTGTTCCTGCAGGCGAAGGAGGCCGAGGCCTCCGTCCTGGAGCGCTTCACCAGGAAGAGCAGCTACGCCAACCACGGGGCGCGGGTGGTGGCCGGCCAGCGGCTGATGCAGGCGAGCAGCGACATCTTCCTCGGCTGGCAGCGGGCCGCGGGCGTCGACGGCGTCAGCCGGGACTTCTACATCCGCCAACTCCAGGACTGGAAGGGATCGGTCGACCCCGACAATGCCCTGGCGCAGGGCCTGCGGCTCTACGGCGACCTGTGCGCCCACACGCTGGCCCGGGCCCACGCCCGCTCGGGCGACCGCATCGCCATCGCCTCGTACCTCGGCAACGGCACCACGTTCGAGAAGGCGCTGGCCCGGTTCGCCGAGGCGTACGCCGATCAGAACGAACGGGACTACGAGGCGTTCGCCACGGCGTGCCGGAGCGGCCGCCTCCGGGCCGAAGTGGGGATCTGATCCCGGATCGTGGTGGCCCGCGGCGCGGATCCCGGCCCGGGACGGGGCGGCGGCCTGCCCTGCTGCGTCCATGCACGAAACCTGTGGCGGGCCGATGCGTCACGGCCGAAAACGCGCGAGGATGCCTCCAGAACGTCTCGAAGGGGGCGACCATGATTGTGACTTTCGACCCTGTTGCCATGGTGATGCGGGATGCCAGGGTGACGGGCCGTACGCCACCTGGCCGCGCCGGGGGACCATTGCCAACGACAACGACATAAGGAGTCCGAATGCTTGCCGCCAGCTACCAGTACCCGATCCTCGATTTCTTCCTGACGATGCTGTACTTCTTCCTCTTCATCATCTGGATCTGGTTGCTGATCATGGTCTTCATGGACATCTTCCGCAGCCACGACATGGGCGGCTTCGCCAAGGCGCTGTGGGTGATCTTCGTGATCATCCTGCCCTTCCTCGGGGTCTTCGTGTACCTGATCGCCCGGGGCGGCAAGATGCACGAGCGGCAGGCCAGGGACGCAGCAGAGCAGCAGAAGGCGTTCGACCAGTACGTGAAGCAGGCGGCGGGCACGGCGGGCTCCAGCGCCGACCAGCTCTCCAAGCTGGCCGACCTCAAGTCGCAGGGCGTGATCACGGATGCCGAGTTCGACGCCCAAAAGGCCAAGATCCTGGCCAGCTGAGCCGGTTCCGGGCTTACGATTGCACCAGACGCCAGAACCGCAACCGCAGACGACCGACACAACAGAGGAGCAGCCATGACCCTGGGACCTGTGAGCTACACGGTGATCGCCTTCCCGGGCAACAAGTTCAACGGGCACATCATCCCGGAGATCGAGAAGCTCGTGGCGAACGACGTGGTCAGGATCCTCGACCTGGTGTTCGTCTTGAAGGACGAGAAGGGTGACACCGTCAGCCTCGAGATCGACCAGATGGACGAGCTGGCGGCGTTCGGCGACATCGAGGGCGAGGTGGGCGGGCTGGTGAACGCCGAGGACCTCGACCACGTGGCCGCCAACCTGCCGGAGGGCAACTCCGCGCTGGTCATCGTGTGGGAGGACCTCTGGGCCAAGCCGCTGGCCGAGGCGCTGCTCGGGTCGGGCGGGGTGCTGATCGACAGCGCCCGGATCCCGGCGCCCCTCGTCGAGGCGGCGTTCGAGGAGCTGGCGCAGGCGCTGAAGAGCTGAGAACCGAGAGATCGAAGAGGAGAGGAGCACAACCATGCCGATGATGCGACGTCGTCCGGTCATGCGGACGGTCGGGAGGACCGCCGTGATCGCCGGGACGGCGACCGCGGTGGCCGGTGGCGTGTCCCGCCACCAGCAGAACAAGTACGCCCAGCAGGACGCGGCCGCGGCACCTCCCCAGGAAATGGCGGCCCCGGCGGCCGCCCCGGCGGCGCCTGACTCCGACGAGCTGATCAACAAGTTGAAGGAGCTCGCCAACCTGAAGGACCAGGGCATCCTGACGGAGCAGGAGTTCAACGACCAGAAGGCGAAGATCCTGGCCGAGATGTCCTGACGCGGTTCGGCCCGGGCCTTCCCGGCCGATGCGTGCGTGCGGAGCGGCACCCTTCGGGGTGCCGCCGCCGCGCCCGGGGTCCGTTCGCTGCCGGGCCGGCGGCCGGTCGGTCGCACGCGTGGCGGCGACCGTTCCGTTGCGCCCAGGTGCCGAACGCCGCAACTCCATTGCGCGAATTCCGCACCCACCCCAGTATGGTCGCCGCAATGTCGGGTGTTTCGCGAAGGAAACTCCGGGTACTGCAGTTGTTCGGGAGGGCTGGGTACATGCACACGACACGGCAGGAACTCTTCAGTTCGGCGAGCAGGCGGGCGCGGCGGGCACGGAGAACCAGCGGGAGGATCCTGGTCTCCGCCCTCGGCTTCGGAATGGCCTATTACTTCGACACCGAGAACGGTGCGGCGCGACGCACGCAGCTCCGGCACTGGCTGCAGCAGACCGCCCGCACCGTCGACTCGGTGTTGACGTCCGAAGTCGGGGACCCGCCGCCGGTCTTCTCCCCGGTCTGGCGCGGCCTCCAGGCGCTGGAGCCCGACGCCGCGGCACCGGGACCCGTGCAGGCCGCCCGATAACGGGGCGACGCGGTCCGACCGCGCCCGACCCCTGGTGGGCCGCCAATTCCGGCGTACGTCGGGCCCGCCGGCCGGCATGACCCGAGCCCTCGCTCGGAGGTCCCGACGGTAACGTAAACCGGATGCGGCCGACCGACCCCGGAGGCGGGGACCCCCCGAACCGTCCTGCCTCGCTCTCGGTTGGTCGTGTCTGAACTCCCCGGGCCGGGCGGCGTGAGCGTGCAGGATCCGCCGCTGACGGGTCCTGACGCACCCGAGGCGACGACCGCCCGCTCCCGCTGGTGGTGGGTGCCGGGCGCCATCACGGTCGTCACCATCGTCAGCGTCATCGTCGTGACCATCTCGCAGCTGCACCCCGGCATGCTGTTCACGGACACGACGACGACGGGCGGCGACACGGGCGCGCACATCGCGATGCCCAAGTACCTCGAGACGCTGCTGAGCCACGGCCATCTCACCGGCTGGTACCCGGGCTGGTACGACGGCATGCCGCTCTACACCTTCTACTTCACGCTGCCCGACGCCTTCATCGCGATCGCGGGCTGGATCATCCCCTACGACGTCGCCTTCAAGCTGGTCACCGTGCTCGGATCGGTGCTGCTCCCGGTGTGCGCCTGGGCGTGCGGCCGCTTCTTCCGCCTCCGCCCCCCCATCCCGACGATCCTGGCGGCCGCCACCCTGCCCTTCCTCTTCGACTACACCTTCACGATCTACGGCGGCAATCTGTTCTCGACGCTGGCGGGGGAGTACTCGTTCTCCTTCAGCCTGTCGTTGGCCGTGCTGTTCCTGGGCCTCTTCGCCTGCGCCGTACGGGAGGGGAGGTACCGCGGCTGGGCTGCGGTGGTGCTCGCCGGCTGCGTGCTCTCGCACATCATCCCCGGCATGTACGCGCTCGGGGGCGCCGTGATCCTGACCGTGATCGAGCTGCTCCCGGCGCGGTGGGGGATCGCGGACTCCCGTCTCAAGCTGTGGCGCAACGACGACGCGGCCGACCCCGTCCCACGGGCGCGCACCCTGTGGTGGGCCGGCTCGACCGTCGGCATCGGGCTGCTGCTCGCGGCCTGGTGGCTGGTCCCCTTCGGCCTCGAGCACGCCTACACCACCTCCATGGGCTACACGAACGTGGAGGGATGGGCCCAGTACTTCCGCGAGGCCGACACCTGGGCACTCGTCCTGGCCGGGCTCGGCGCCGTCACCGCGTTCGTGGTGCGCAGCCGCTTCGGCATCACCCTCACCGTGCTGGGGATCGCGTCGGCGTTCGCCACCGCACTCGACCCGCAGGGCAGCCTCTACAACGTCCGGCTCCTGCCGCTCTGGTTCATCTCCGTGTACCTCATGGCGGCCTGGGTCTTCGGGACCGGCTGCATCGCGGTCGCGGAACGCTGGCGGAAGGTGCGGGCGCGGCAGTGGGAGGAGCAGGTACAGGCGGCGCTGTGGGCCGAGACCGCGTCGGCCGAGGGGCTGCCCGACGAGCCGCCGACGCGCCCCGCCGCCGCCCCGGAGGTCGGGGCCGCCCTCACCCCGCGACAACCTCCGGCCCCGCGCTGGGCCCCGGCCGCCGTGAGCGGCGCCGTGCTCGGCCTCCTCGCCGTGATGGCGGTCGTCACCCCGCCCTTCGTGGTCCAACCGTCGTCGCTCGTGCACGTCGGCCCGAACGAGGTCACGAACTGGTCCGTCCTCAACTACGCGGGCTACGAGGCCCAGCCCGCCTACCCCGAGTACCGCTCCGTGATTCAGACCATGGAGGCGGTCAGCAAGCGCTACGGGTGCGGCCGCGCCATGTGGGAGTACAGCGACACCGAGCAGCGCTTCGGCACGCCGGAGGCGCTCATGCTGCTTCCCTACTGGACCAGCGGCTGCATCGGCTCCATGGAGGGCCTCCTGTTCGAGTCCTCGACGACGACGCCCTACCACTTCATCAACCAGGCCGAGCTCTCGGCCGGGCCCTCCGAGCCCGAGGTCGGCCTGCCCTACGGCCCCACCGACGTGACGCTCGGTGTCCGGCACCTGCAGCTGCTCGGGGTCAAGTACTTCATGGCGGAGACACCGACGGTGGAGAAGATGGCCGACGCCGATCCCTCGCTGAAGCTCGTCGCCACCTCGGGCCCGTGGCCGAACACCTACAACGGGGTGGTGACGACCACCACGTGGCACATGTACGTGGTGCGCGACGCCGCACTGGTGACGCCGCTCAGCAACGATCCCGTCGTGGTCTCCGGAGTCAAACCGTCGCCGTCGAGCTGGCTCGGGAGCTCCACCGACGAGGGTCCGTCGCTGGCGTGGTACACCCATCCGGGCCGCTGGAACGTGGAGCTCGCCCAGGGTGGCCCGGCGTCGTGGCCCCGGACGTCGGTCGACGACATCCGGCCGACCGTCAAGCACGCCGGGACCACCCGCGTGACCGCCGTGTCCCAGACCGACACCTCCATCAGCTTCCACGTCTCGCGCCTCGGCACGCCCGTGCTCGTCAAGGTCTCCTACTTCCCGAACTGGCACGCCAGCGGCGCCGACGGGCCCTGGCGCGTCACCCCCAACCTGATGGTCGTCGTGCCGACCAGCCACGACGTGACGCTCTCCTACGGGCGGTCGGCGGCCGACGACCTCGGCCAACTGGCCACCCTGGCCGGGCTCATCGCCCTGGTCGTGATGTCCGTGGTGCCGGCGGTCCGGCGCCGGAACCGCAGGCGTACCGCCTGACGGGTGCGTCGGTGCTGGTCACCGCTCCATCCGGCGTTCGGATGAGACAGAAAACACAGAATCTGTCTAATATGTACCGGAGTGACGGCGACCCTGCTGCACGACGCCGCCGACGCGGGGCCGGAAGGCTCACCCCTGCGCGATTTCAGCCCCACTGAGGAACGGATCCTCACCGCCGCCCTCGGTCTGATCGGCCGGCGCGGCGTCCGGCGGCTCGCCATGCAGGAGATCGCCGAGGCGGCCGGCGTCTCCCGCGGCACCCTGTACCGCTACTTCCCGAGCAAGGACCACGTCCTGACGGCCGCGGCCGACTTCGACGAGCGCCGCTTCAGCGTCGGGCTCGACGAGGTGCTGGCGGCGGTGGCCGCGCCGGAGGAGCAGATCGGCGCCTTCATGGCCTACGCGTTCGACTTCATCCGCTCCCACCCGTGCCGGCCGCTCTTCGAGTCCGAGTCGGGATTCGTCATGAGCTACCTCCTCGACCACCTGCCGTCGCTGCGGGCGGAGCTCGTGCTGCGGCTCGGTGACGCGCTCGACACCGTGCCCGCCGTGGCGGCCGGCGCGCTCGGACGCGAGCAGCTGGTCGACGTCATCGTGCGCCTCTTCGCCGCGAGCTGGATCATCCCCGAGTCGGATGACGCCTCGCTCGTCCATTCCGTCAACTGCATGCTGCACACCGCAACCGCCCCACACCCTGGAGACTGAACGCCATGGACACCCAGACCGAGATCGACACCCCCGCCGACGACGGCAGCCCGTTCGCCGCGATGGACCCCGAGATGGCGGCCAATCCGCAGCCCATCTTCCAAGCGATGCGCGAGGTCCCCGTCATGCCCATCGACCTGACCGCGGGCCGTGGCGTCCTGCTGTCGCGCAAGGAGGAGATCGACCAGGCCCTGCGCCATCCCGAGATCTTCTCGTCCAACATGGACGCGGTCGACCTCAAGAACAAGCGGCCCATGATCCCGCTGCAGATCGACCCACCGGAGCACAAGAAGTACCGCAAGCTGCTCGACCCCTTGTTCTCCCCGCGCAAGATGGCGCTCCTCGACGACGAGGTGTCCGCCCTCGTGAACGACCTCATCGACGGCTTCGTCGACCGGGGCCAGGTGGACTTCGCCAAGGAGTTCTCCATCCCCTTCCCCTCGCAGGTGTTCCTCACCCTGCTCGGCCTGCCGCTCGACGAGCTGGACCGCTTCCTCACCATGAAGGACGGCATCATCCGCCCCGACCACGTGATCGGCAAGCTGTACGGCTCCCAGGAGGCCAGCGACTACCAGCAGGAGATCGCCGACTCGGTCTACGACTACTTCAACGAGATCCTCGACGAGCGCACGGTGGAGCGGCGCAGCGACCTGCTGTCGCACTTCCTCGATGCCGAGGTCGAAGGCGACCGGCTCACCCGGGAGGACATCCTCGACATCTGCTTCCTCTTCCTCATCGCCGGCCTCGACACGGTCACCGCCACCCTCGACTGCATGTTCGCCTTCCTGGCCCGGCACCCCGAGCAGCGGCGCCAGCTCGTCGAGGACCCCGGCCTGATCCCCAACGCGATCGAGGAGCTCCTGCGCTGGGAGACGCCGGTCATGGGCGTGGCCCGGGTGGCGGTGGAGGAGACCGAGCTCGCCGGATGTCCCATTCACAAGGGGGACCAGGTGATGATCATGATCGGGTCGGCCAACACCGACGAGGCGGAATTCCCCGACGCCGACGTCGTCCGCTTCGACCGTGAGGTCAACCGCCACATCGCCTTCGGCGGCGGCATCCACCGCTGCCTCGGGTCGAACCTGGCCCGGCTCGAGCTCCGCGTCGCGCTGCGGGAGTGGCACAAGCGGATCCCCGACTACGAGGTGGAGCCCGACCACACCCTCGTCTACACGGCCGGCATCCGCTCCATCGAACACTTCCCGCTGCGCTTCACGACGTAGTCGTCACCACCTCCGAGCTGCGCCGCCCCCCGTTGGCGACGTGCTCGGTCCACTGGCCCTCGTGCCAGTAGCGCTGCTCGTGCCGGCCCGACGGGTCCGGATACCAGCCCGACGGAGGGACGTCGCCGTGGCCGTTGGAGGCTGCCGGCGGCGGGCGGTGCTGCAGCCGGGCCAGCCGGCTGAGCTCGGAGAGCTCCTCGACCAGGCGGTCGGCCTCCTCCACCTCCCGGTCCCTGAACTCGGCCCTGGCCCGCTTGCCCGCCACGTCGACGTGGACGGTGGCCAGCCCCAGGGGCCGCTGCGCCGGGCCCTGGACACGTCGGATGCTCTGTGACTTCTCGAGGGGCACCCAGGTCGTCGCCCGGTTGAGCCTCCCCGTCACGCACACTGCGTGCGCACCGTCATGGCCGGCCGAGAGGAAGTGGAAGCTCAACGGCGCCTTGAAGCGGGCCCGCCACGGCGGCGGCGTGCGCACCGGGTCGGGCCCGCCGAGCAGGCGCGCCAGGAGGTGCCAGGCATCCTGTTGCGAGCCGACCGGCAGGAGTGCCTTGCGCACGACGCTGGTGCCCTCGCCCCGCTGGTTGCGCGCCGTCGCCCCGCGATGTCGACCTCCAGGCGGCACCACCCGAACGGGCGCCACAGCAGGGGCTCGACCTGCCGCACGGCCTGGATCCGCCCGTAGGGGACGGTCTCGGAGATCGTCTGCAGCAGCCCGCGGCGGATGCGCACGCCCTCGGGCGCCTCCACGGCGATGAACCCGTACTGGCCCGAGAGCCGCCGCCACACGATCCCCGCGAAGCTCAGCATGTAGACGGCGAGGAAGCCGGCCGCCGCCGCCGCCGTCCGCGGCTCGAACTGGTCGAGCACAGCCAGCGTGGCCACCGTCCCGACCAGGACGATGGTGACCAATGAGAGCAGGACCGAACCGAGCAGGCGGCCCGTGCTCACGCTCGCCATGGGCAGCCCGGTGTTGCTCGACACGGCCGTCTCGGTGTCGTGGTGCCCGGCGAGGAGGACGACCCGGAGCTCGGCCGCCTCGGCCTCGGCGAGGTAGGCCAGCTTGCCGTCGGTGGATCCCGACCCGGCCAGGCGGATGCGCAGCTCGGACACGCCGAGCATGCGGGCGAGCAGCGGGCGGACGATGTCGACGGCCTGGATGCGGGCCAGCGGCAGGCGCCGCGAGTCCTTCCTGATCAGTCCCGTCTCGATCCGCAACGTGTCCCCCTCGAAGCGCCAGCGGGTGACCATCCAGTGCACGTAGCCGTAGACGGCGGAGAGGAGCGTGATGACGACGAGGTAGTCGGTCTCGACCCTGCCGTTCTCCGCCTTCGAGTGCACCGTGGAGACGAGGAACAGGAACACCAGGGCCGGCACGAGGCGCCCGATCCGGGCCACCGGTGAGAAGGGATGCAGGCGGCGCCACCCGTCGTGGGGGACAGGGGGAACGGGCCGGTCGACCGTCACATGCCCGCCGCCATCGACTCGCCGAGTTCGGTGAGCCGGTCCCGGAGCCGGGCGGCCTCGGGCGTCTCGAGGCCGGGAATGCGGGCGTCGCTGGCCGCAGCGGCGGTGTGCAGCTTCACCGTGGAGAGATGGAAGAGCCGCTCGACGGGCCCGGCGGTGACCTCGACGAACTGCATCCTCCCGTAGGGGACCACGGAGAGGCGTCGCACCATGACGCCGCGGGCCACCAGCAGGTCCTCGTGGCGTTCCTGGTAGCGCCACGCCCCGTACCGGCGGCGTACGAACCACGAGGATGCGGCCCCGAGGACGAAGACGACGGCGAGGCTGATGCCGCCCGCCAGCGGGCCGAGGGCGGCGAGGAACACCAACCCGAAGAAGGCCGCCAGCACGACGGTGACCGTCACCAGCTCTGCCCGTCGCATCCGCCACAACCCAGGCGAGGGGCGCAGCCAGGTCTGCTCGCCCGGCAGTGTCATGGGCAAGACGTTATGGGCCGCGTCGCCGGCGTAGGGTGCAATTGTGCCCGCGTTGCGTGGACCGGAGACGAGGCGGCTCGCCATGGCCCTCGAGCCCGTGGCGGGGCAGGTCTACTTCTCGCCCGAATGCCATGCCGCCTACGCCGAGCTCGGGTTCTCACCCAGCCCGGGGACGCTCGGCGGCGGCGTGCAGCTGCCGGACGGACCCGCCTACTTCACGAGCCGGGGCTCGCTGCTCGGGCAGGTGCCCGGGGAGGTGGTGGCGGCCGCCTTCGCCGTGTTCAACCCCGACGTCGTGGTGCCGTCCGTCGAGTTCGGCTGGGCCCGGGTCGACGCGCCCACCATCTGCGCCGCCCGGACCGCCGGCGCCGTGGCCCAGCTCGCACGCGTCCTCGGCGCCGAGCCCCCGGGGCTCGGTCGCGCCGCCGAGCTGCTCGCACTGGCGGTGGCGCCGCTGCGTCCCGAGGGCAAGCCGCTGTTCGCGGGGCTCCTGAGCCTCGGGCTGCCGGGCCGGCCCATGGGGGATCTGTGGCGCCTGGCCGACCTGCTGCGCGAGTACCGCGGCGACGCGCACACCGCGGCATGGACGTCGGCCGGCCTCGACGCCACGGAGGTCGGTCTGCTCACCGAGCTCTACTGGGGTCTGCCCATGCGCAGCTACATCCGCACGCGTGCCTGGTCGGACACGCAGCTCGACGAGGCCGAGGGCCGACTGGCGGCTCGTGGCCTCGTGACCGGCGGCGGGCTCACCGCGGACGGCCGCGCCCTGCGGGAGTCGGTCGAGGTGACCACCGACGCCCAGTGCGAGGTCATGGTCGACGCGCTCGGCGAATGCTTCGACGAGCTGATCGGGTTGTTGGACCCCTGGGGCACGGCCCTGCGCGACGCCGGGGGCTACCCGCCGCAGGGCCCGCACGACCTGGCCCCGGTGCGCTGATCCGGGCCTTCAGGCGAGCGGGCGGTGCTCGGTGCCGGCGCCCGGTGTGATGAAGAGGGCCTGTCCCGCTTCGTGCACCCGGGCGGTGTGCCAGACGTTCACGGGATTGACCATGGCGTCCCCGGGCCGCAGCTCGACGACGTGCTCCGCGCCGTCGAGGTCCTGCACGACGTCGACGCGACCCGAGAGCAGGACGACGATCTCGTCTCCGGCCGGGTGCCGTTCCCAGCCGTCCCAGGTGCTGTCCTGGGCGACGACGCAGACGAGCCGCCCCTCCCTCCCGTCGGCGGCGAACCTCCTGCGGTAGGCCTCGACGTGCTCCGCCGACCATTCGAAGTCGGGCAGCGGGGTCGCGGTCGAACCCCGGCCCAGATGCACGAAGGTGCGCGCCAGGTCGAAGCCGTCGGGGGCGCCGGGCTCCTCGACACTCATCGGCCGGCTCCGGCTCCCGGGCTCAGTGCAGCGGCGACCATGACGCGCTGCGCAGCAGCCGGCTCTCCCAGCGATCGCGCACCTCGAGGGCGTCGTGCAGCCACGTCCCCGGCGCCGACGCTTCCGGCGGGAGGTCGTGGCCGAGCATCCACATGACGGCCTTCGCGTTCACCACGCGCTGCCAGAGGATCACCTCCGTGGTCATGTGGGTCCCGTAGACGGGCTGGAAGGCGGCCTCGAGCTCGATCATGCCCGTCCCCTCCTCTTTCTGGCTGCTGAGCGTCCGGTCGTAGAGCGTGCCCGCCTTCTGGAGGTACGCCCGGAGGCCGCCGGCGAAGGGCCAGGCGGTGTCCTCCATGAACAGTGAGTTCTTGTGGGTTTCGCCGTCGACCGGCACGGTGCCGAGGTCGATCTCCTGCAGCGGCGACCACGACACCGGCTGGACGATCTTGGCCTCGCACGCGTGCCGCATGCCGTCGACCCGGGCCGACCAATCCGCCAGGTCGCCGCTGCGGACGCGCTCGGCCAGCTCCGCCCACGCCGCGGCGTCCCGGCAGCCGGTGATGCTGACCACGGTGTAGGCCTGGCCGCTGCCGTGGGCCAGGTGGAGGTACCACAGCAACCTGCTGCCGTCCGACTCGGCCAACGCGGGGAGCAGCTCGTCCCGGTAGGCGGCCTCGAACTTCTCTTCTTGCGCCCCGGCGACGCGGTGCACTTCATGGAGCAGCAGCACGGTGTGTCCTCTCTGGCCGATCTATCGGGTGGTGGCGATGCCGCCGTCCACCGGGATGATGGCCCCGGTCAGGTAGGCGCCGGCCCGCGACGCCAGGAAGATGGCGGCGCCGGCCATGTCGTCGGGACGACCGATCCGCTTCAGCGGCGCGCCCGCCTCGATCTGCTCCCGGAAGGCCTCGAGGGTGGCGGCCATCATCTTGGACTCGAAGGGGCCCGGCGCGATGGCGTTCACGGTGATGGTCGGCGCCAGCCGCTTGGCCAGGTGGCGCGTCATCTGGTGCACCGCCGCCTTGGAGGCCGAGTACGAGTAGGTCTCGAGGGCCGGCACGCCGATCCCGTCGATCGACCCGATGTTGATCACGCGCGCCGGCTCCTCCTGGGTGCCCGCCTTCTCGAGGAGAGGCACCAGGAACTTGGTCAGGTGGAAGACGCCCTTCACGTTGAGGGCGAGGACGCGCTCGAAGGCCGCTTCGTCGAAGTCGGCCAGGGGCGTGCCCCAGGTCGCGCCCGCGTTGTTCACGAGGATGTCGAGCGTGTCCACCCGCGCCGCCATCTCGTCGGCCAGTCGGCGGCACTCCTCCTCCTTGGACAGGTCGGCGGGGACGGCGATGCAGGTCCCCTTCTGCGACAGCTCGGCGGCCACCTGCTCGCAGACGTCCGCCTTGCGTGACGAGATGTACACGGTGGCCCCGGCGTCGACGAACCCCTCGGCGATCATGCGGCCGATGCCCCGGCTGCCCCCGGTGACGAGGGCCGTCTTGCCGGCGATGGAGAAGAGGTCCGAGGCGGTCATGGGCACATTGTGGCCCATCGGCGGCGAGCCGGCTCAGCCGGGAGACCGCGCCGACATGGTCACGAAGTCCCGCGCCCAGGACGGGTTGAAGAAGGTCGCCGGCCCCTGCACGCTGCTCGGCTGCAGGGTGCTCCCGTTGGACGGCGCGGCGGGGCCGTCCGCCGGCGACGGGTCGTAGGTGGCGAAGACGGGCCAGTTGGGGTTGATGTCGAGCTGCATCCCCCGGACGATCCCCGCCCGCACCTCGAGCGCGGCCAGCTCGGAGGGGGTGAGGTCCGGGCCCGCCACGTACACCAGGGCGCCGTCCGCCGTGACGCCGGCACCGGAGCGCCACTGGTTCTCTATCCCCGGGACGCTCGACGCGCACGACGTCGCGCCGCAGGTCGCCCCCCACGCCCCCCAGTCGGGCCCCGTCGCCTGGGCGGTGGGCTGGCCCCCGGCGACGAGGGGGACCAGGTTCTGGCGGACGGCGACCACGCCGGGCGTCATGGTCACGTCGCTTCCCCACGCCCCGACCGTGACCGATCCGTCGGCGTCGATGACGAGGGAGGCGGCCCCGGCGACCAGGGGGACGACGGTGCGCCCCTCGGTGTAGTAGCCACCCCCGGCCGAGTTCATCAGGAAGCCGCCGTTGAAGGCGGCGACCAGCGTCGTGGCCTGGGCGGGCTCGATCGGTGCGGTGTACTGGTACGGCCCACCGCCGGGGCTCTTGGAACCCGAGTAGAGCAGGGCCGCGAGGAGACGCGTGTCCATCCAGGCGATGCCGGCCGGCTGGGTGCCACCCGGGGGCACGAGTGCGGTCTCGTACACGGCCGGGACGCCCCCGACCGGCCGTCCGGCCGGGGCCCAGGTGCCCTGGCCCGCCGGCGCGGCGGTCGTGAACGGGGCGAGGGCTGCCGGGGCCGGGAGCGGCCGGGGCCCGGAGGGGGCCTGCGAGGTGGTCGTCGCCGGCGCGGCCGTCGACGTGGTGGTCGGCGGGCGGACCGCGGTCGTCGTGCCGGCCCCGCCCGGCGGCGCGGCGTGGCGCTCCGCCGGGCCCGGCGCGCCGCCACAGCCGGCGAGGACGGCGCCGAGGCCGAGCGCGCACCAGAGGGCGACGGCCCGGTGCACCCAGGGCCGCGTCGGGCCCGGCGCGGGCAGCGGCCGCCGCGGTGTCAGGGCGCGGCCAGCGCGAGGGCGCTCCGCACCATGACGCTGGCGCCGACGCGCAGGGCGCCGTCCTCCACCGCGAACGTCGGGCTGTGGTGCATGCCGCTCGACCCGTCGGCGGCGGCACCCCCCACGAAGAAGTAGCACCCGGGCAGGTGGTTGAGGAACTCGCTCACGTCGTCGCTCGTCGACGTGGGGGGCATGCGGAAGACCTTGTCCGGGCCCAGGACCGATCCCGCTTCGGCCTCCACGAGGTCGGCCACCGCGGGGTCGTTGACCACCGCGGGGGTGTGCTCGGGCATCTCCACCGCGATCTGCACGCCCAACGCGTCGCCGACCGTCCGGCAGAGCGCGGTCAGCCGGCTGACCGTCTCGTCGCGCTGGGCGGCCGTGAAGGTGCGCAGGGTCCCCGTGATCCGCGCCGTGGTGGGGACGACGTTGACGGCGGTGCCTGCGGTGAGCGTGCCGGCGCTGCACACGCAATTGGCGCCCTCGAAGGTCAGCCCGTCGGCCACCTCGGCCAGGCGGTCCACCAGTTCGGCGGTGGCGACGATCACGTCGCCCCGACCTGTCGGCAGGGCGCCGTGCCCGCCCGGACCCGTCAGCGTGATGTGCAGCGAATGGGCCTCGGACATGGTCACGCCCGCCCGCAACGCCAGCAGGCCGGTGGGGATCTGGGAGGTCACGTGGAACCCGACCAGGCGGGAGCCCGCCATGTGGTCGAGGGCGCCGCCCTCGACCATCGCCTTGGCTCCGCAGAGCGCCTCCTCCCCGGGTTGGAAGACGAAGACGAAGCGCCCGGGCAGCTCCTCGCACCGCGAGCTCAGCACCGTGGCTGCACCCAGGAGGGCGGCGACGTGGACGTCGTGGCCGCAGGCGTGCATGACGCCCTCGACCTCGGAGTGGCCGGCCCGGGCCTCGTCCTCCTGCACCGGCAGCGCGTCGATGTCGGCCCGCAGCACCACGCTGCGGCCCGGCCGCCCGCCGTCCATGACGAAGATCCCGCCGGTCTCGGTGATCCGGGTCGCCTCGGCGATCCCGAGCGCGCCCATGTGGTCGCGGATGATCCCGGTCGTGTGGTGCTCGGCGAAGGCCAGCTCGGGCCGGCGGTGGACCTCGCGCCGCAGGTCCACCATCTCGTCGTAGACGGCGTCGCCCGGCGCCACGCCGAGCAGGTCGCTCACGTCAGCGGCCGAGGAGGTCGCGGGCGATGTGCGTCACCTGGATCTCGTCCGTGCCCGCGTAGATCTGGAAGACCTTGGCGTCGCGCGCCAGCTGCTCGACCCGGAACTCCGACATGTACCCGTTGCCCCCGAAGAGCTGGACGGCCTCCATGGCGACCTCGGAGGCGGCCTGGGCCGAATAGAGCTTCATGGCGGAGGCCTCGGCCAGCGTCAGGCTCTTGCCCGCCGCCGACATCTCGATGTGGCGGAACACGAGGTTCTCCACGTTCAGCCGGGCGATCTCCATCCTCGCCAACTTCAGCTGGATCAGCTGGAACTCCGAGATCGGCCGCTCCCACAGCAGGCGGTCCTTGGCGTACTGGACCGACAGCTTGAGGCACTCCTCAATGAGGCCGAGCGACATTGCGGTCACCCCGGCCCGCTCCGTGACGAAGTTGCCCTTGGCGCTCTCCCGGCCCTCCTTGCCGCCCGGTGTGCCCTCGCTCTCGCCCAGCAGCCTGTCCTTGGCCGCCCGCACGTCGGTGAGGAACAGCTCGCCCGTCGGCGAGGAGTGCAGGCCCATCTTGCGCAGTGGCTTGGTCTGCTCGAGCCCCGGCATGCCGCGATCGAGGATGAAGGTCAGGACCGGGCGCTGCCGCAGCGGGGTGTCGCTCCCGTCGTCGAGCTTGGCGTAGTAGACGATCGTGTCCGCGTGGGGGCCGTTCGTGATGAACGTCTTGCTGCCGTTGATCACGTACTCGTCGCCGTCGCGCACGGCGGTCGACTTCATGCCCCCCAGCGCGTCCGAGCCCGAGTCGGACTCGGTGATGGCCCAGGCGCCGACCTTGTCCATCGTCATCAGGTCGAGGCCCCAGCGCTCCATCTGGGCGGGGGTGCCGCTCTTCATGATGGTGCCCCCCGCCAGGCCGGTGCTGACCCCCAGTGCGGTCACGATCCCGGGGCAGTAGTGGCACAGCTCGATGATCGGGATCATGGTCATGGCCGCCCCGCCCCCGCCGCCCTCGGCCCTCTCCGGGGCTGCCCCGCCGTTCGTCTTCCGTTCGATCGCCTTCTTGGCCGACTCCCGCGCCATGACGTCGAGCCCGAAGGTCCGGTACAGCTTGCGGATCACCTCGTAGGGCGGTGTGTCGCCGTGCTCGAGCTCCTCGATCCTCGGCTTGACCTCTTCTTCCACGAAGCGCCGCACCGCGTCGCGGATCGCCAGCTGCTCCTCTGACCACTCGAACATGACGTGCCTCCCTGCGGCCTCGGCGGGCCCCCGCCGGCCCGACCCTACAGGGCCTCCTCAGGCCTCGGCGATCAGCTTGAGCGTGTTCTTGTCCGTGTGGACGACCTGTTCGGGCATCCGGGCGTGGTGGATCACCGTCGTCTCCGAGTAGGTGAATTCACCGTCCACGCTGGTGTCGATCGTCACCTCGTAGCGGACGGCTTGGGCGTTCTTGTCCAGCCAGTTGTTCGAGAGGATGCCGTAGGTCTGGCTGCCGACGTTCGCCTCCAGGGTGAACGTGGTGGCGTCGGGAGCCACGGTGGCGCCGGCCACGATGGCCGAGCCGCGGGGGATGAGGAAGCAGCGGACCACCTCGCTGTCGCGGGCGTCCCACATCCAGTACCCCACCTCGGTGTGGAAGGGGCTCTCCTCGGCGCCGCGCCAGGCGGCCATGCGGTAGTCGAGGCCGTAGAGCACCTGCCTGCCGTTCTCGACGGGCCCGAAGGGCTTGAAGTCGATGTGCTCGCGGTAAGGGGTCAGGCCGACCTCCCCCTTCTCGTTGGCGTAGGCGACGTCCTCGCCCCGCTCGCCCTCCCACACGCCCGCCAGGCGGGCCAGTGGCCCCCATTCAGGTCCTGCGCTCACTGTTCCTCCTTGCGTCGGGTCGCCGTCTGCGCCCGGCCCACCATAGGCGTGGCCGCCGGTGGAGCTCTGCGCGTGCGGTCGCCTCGCGTCAGCGGGGCAGGTCGGTCAGGTCGAAGGGCTGGCGCCGCCAGCGCCGCATGCGCTCGGTGCGCCGGGCACCCTCGGCGTGCCGCTGGGTGCGGGCCACGATGATGCGGCTCGAGACGAGCAGCAGCAGGACGATGACCACCAGGATCAGGGCCGCGTCGAACGCCAGGTAGTGGTACTGCGCCTCGGGGGCGTTGTAGTACTGGTAGACGACGTAGGTCAGGTAGGGGAACTGGGCGTGCGTCAGCGAGTGCGGCAGTGTGGGGGCGAACCCGGCGGTGTAGATCAGCGGCGCGGTCTCGCCGCACGCGATGGCCAGAGCCAGCAGCAGCCCCGTGACGATGCCGGGCAGCGCGCTCTTGAGGATCACCTTGCGCAGGCCGTAACCCATCGACATCCCGAGTGCCTCGGCCCCTTCGCGGTAGCCCGTGGGGACCTGGCGCAGCGAGTTCTCCGTGGTCTTGGCGATGTAGGGGATGACCATGATGGACAGGATGATCAGGGCCGAGAGGAGCGAGAAGCCCCAGTGCAGGCCCACGACGAGCGCGGTGTAGCCGACGTAGCCCAGCACGATCGACGGGAAGCCCGAGAGGATGTCGGACGACGTCCGCAGGAAGCCGCCGGAGGCCTTCCCGCTCCGCTTGCGCGGGCGTGCCAGCTCGGCGAGGTGGATGCCGGCGAACACGCCGATCGTCCCGGCGATGATGAACACGCCGAGCATGAGGATCAGGGTGCCGAGGATCTGGTCCCGCAACCCGCCCCCCGTGGGCGTGAGCGTCGTCCACAGGACGCTCCACCGCCAGTGCGGCAGTGCGCGGGCCAGCACGCCGAGGAGGAGCCAGGCCGCCGGCGCCATGATGAGGAAGAGCGCCAGGTAGGTCAGCGCCCGCCACGTGATGGTCGAGACGCGGCGACGCGTCGTCGAGGATCCGCCGGAGAGTGACGTCGACGCCATCAGGCGCCCCCGACCGGCGCGCCGATGCGGCCGGTGCGGTTGATGATGAGCCGGGCCACGAGGTTGACCGCGACCGAGATCACGGCCAGGACGAGTGCGAGCTCGGCCAGCGTGGCCACGGCGAAGCCGGTGCCGTCGGTCAGCGCGCCGTCGAGCTGGGAGAGGATGGTGGCTGCCACCGTGGTGAACGGCTGGTAGATGTTGATCGGGATGTGCAGCACGGCCCCGCCGATCATGGCGATGGCGATCGTCTCCCCGAGGGCGCGGCCGAGTCCGAGGACGGTGGCGCCGATGATCCCCGACCGCACCCAGGGCAGGGTGACCTTGTTCGCCACCTCCCAGTCCGTCATGCCGAGGGCGGAGGCTCCCTCCTTCGGGAGTGGCGGCACCTGCATGAAGAGGTCCCGGGTGGTCGACGTGATGATGGGCACGATCATGAGCGCCAGCACGATGCCGGCCGAGAGGAGACCCTCGCCCGAGCCGACGGGGTTGCGGAAGTAGCGGAGAATGGGGACGTCGGGCGCGTGGTCGGCGATGATGGGGTAGACGTTGCGGGCCAGCCAGGGGCCGAAGGTGAGGATGCCCCACAGGCCGATCACGACGCTCGGGATGCCGGCCAGGATCTCGACGGCGAACCCGAGCGGCCGCGAGATCCAGCCCGGGAGGCGCTCGGTCAGCGCGAAGGCCGCACCGATGGAGAGCGGGAGTGCGATGACGATCGCGATGAGCGACGAGGCCAGCGTGCCCCAGAGGATGGCCCAGGCGCCGAACTGGGCCCCCATGGGGTGAGCCACCCCGTCGGTGTGCACCACGGCGCCGTAGCCGTTGCCGTAGGTCCAGTTCCGCCCGTAGAGGAAGTACCAGCCGTTGACCCGCACCGCCGGCCACGCCTTGACCGCCAGGACGGTGACGGCGAACACGAGGGCCGCCAGCGGGAGCACCACTGCGACCCAGGCCGTGCCCCGCCAGGCGTGCTCCTCGTTGCGGCGGGCGAATCCCGCCATCCGCTTGGGCAGCGGGGGCTTCCCGCCTGTCGACTCCGTGTGCGGCGTGGCGGGGATGCTCCCCGCCACGCCGCCGACGGATGCCACTACTGAATGCTCAGGATCTGCTTCAGCGACTGCGCCACGACCTTGGAGGGCAGGGGCTGGAAGTTGACCTGGGACAGGTACGACGAGTTGTTCCCGAAGTTCTTGTTGACCGACCACTCCAATACGGAGCGGATGTTCTTCGCCGTCGAGCTGCTCGACTGGTGGGTCGACACGATGGCGTACTCGTAGTTGACGATCGGGTAGCCGTCCTTGATGTTGCCGTAGATCAGCGAGATGGTGCCGTTGGCCGGCGTCTTCTTCACGAAGCCTGCGGCCTCGGCGGCGATGGTGGCGGTCGTCGGCACGACGTACTGGCCCTTCCCGTTGCCCAGCGCGGCGTAGGTCATGCCACCCTGGAGGACCTGGGTCAGGTAGCTGATGCCGACGTAGGCGATGCAGCCCGGTGTGGCCTTGCAGCCCGAGACCATGCCCGAGTTCCCGTTTTCACCCAGCGCACCCGGCGCAGCCGGCCACGGGACGGTGGTGTTGAAACCGATCTTCGTGCCCCAGCCCGAGGGGTCGGCCTTGGACAGGTAGCTGGTCCAGAGGAACGTGTCCCCCGAACTGTCCGAGCGGTGCAGGGTGACGATCGGCGTGGCGGGCAGCGTGACGCCCGGGTTGGCGCTGGCGATGGCCGAATCGTTCCACTTGGAGATCTGGCCCTGGTAGATCTCCGAGAGCACCTTGCCGCTCAGCTTCAGGTGCGCGGTGATGCCCGGGACGTTGTAGGCCGCCACCTGAGCCGAGATCGCCAGCGGGATGTTCTTCAGGTCCGGGTTGGCCGACACGACGCTGGGCGAGAGGTAGGCGTCTGAGGCGCCGATGTCGATCGTGCCGTTCTCGGCCTCCGAGATCCCGGTGCCCGAACCCGTCCCCGCCGTCTGGATGGTCACACTGGAGTACTTGGTGTTGTACCCGCCGGCCCAGAGGTTGAAGAGCGGGTAGAGCAGGGTGCTCCCCGTCTCGGTCACCGTGCCGCCCGAAGGCGTCTCCACGCCGCTCTTGGGCAGTTTGGTGCTGGCCGATGCCGCCGAGCTGATGACGACCGAGCTCAGAGCGAGCCCCGCCGCGGCGGCGACGATTGCGCCCCGCTTGAATCGGGCCGCGCGCATCAATGTCTTCACAGGTTCTCTCCTTGTGAGGTGGTTGGTGTGTGCTTCGGTGGTGCTCTTCGGTGACCTTGTGGGACCAGTGCCAACGGGTGGATCGGCGCTCGACCGGGGACGAAACCTCTAGCCCATCCGTCCCGTGACGTAGCGCTCGGTGTCCTCGTGCTGGGGCCGGTTGAACAGCTCGTCGGTCGGGCCGTGCTCGACGAGCTGCCCTTGATAGAAGAACATCGTGTTGTGCGAGACCCGCACGGCCTGGCCCAGGTTGTGCGTCACGACGATCAGGGTCAGCGCGGGCGCCAGCGTGCGGAGCAGCGCCTCGATCGACTCTGTCGTGACGGGGTCGAGCGACGAGGTGGGCTCGTCGAGCAGGAGGACCTCCGGACCGACCGCCAGCGCGCGGGCGAGGCAGAGCAGTTGCTGCTGTCCACCGGAGAGCCGGAACGGCGAGTCGTTCAGGCGGTCCTTCACGGCGTCCCACAAGCCGACCTCGGTGAGCCGGCGTTCGCAGACGACGTCGAGCTGCTTGCCCCGGGCGATGCGGTGGGCCTTGACACCGGCAACCACGTTGTCCCTGATCGACATCGGGAACGGGTTGGGCCTCTGGAACAGCATCCCGACCCGGCGGCGCAGCGTGAGGAGGTCGACGTTCTGCCCCCACAGGCTCTGGGCGTCGAAGAGCACGTCGCCCGAGCGCGTGAACCCCGGCACCCGGTCGTTCATGCGGTTGAGCGTGCGCAGGAACGTGGACTTGCCCGAACCGGTCGGTCCGATCAGCGCCGTGATCGATCCCCGCTTGAGTTGCACGTTCAGGTCGGAGAGGACGACGCGGTCCGAGAAGCCCAGCTTCAGGTCGACCGACTGCATGACGCACTCAGGGCGTGAGGCATCCGGATCGAGAGACTTGAGGGCCTCGTCGATACCGCTCTGCGCGTCGGTCGTAACAGGAACGCTACGTATCTCCGTCGATTCACCGTCTGCCACTACCTGGAACGTAGCCAGGGCAAATGAACGTCGGGCAACAGGAGCGCAATCTCCGAGTGAACACTTCGCTAAGGATTGGAATCACGGCTGGCGCGGTGTCGATCGCGGCCCCGGGTCAGCTCCGGATCGCCCCCGTCCCGAGGGCCTGGCGGGCCGCGAGCTCCCGGTGGGCGGCGGCGATGGCGCTGACGATGCCCGGGGCCCAGGCGATGACGGCCAGGCACGCCAGTGCCGCGGGGACGGACACCACGAGCGCAGCCCCGGTGGAGAAGAGCGCGCAGATGCCGGCCGCCCCGCTGCCGAAGGCCGCCACCAGCCAGGCGATCCACCACCGGAGTACCCGTCCCTTGTGCGGGTCGTCCGGCGGCAGGCAGTCGCGGATGGCGGAGTAGGGCACCCACAGGTTGACGACGGGCACGAACCACGCGCCGACGCCCCAGGCCGGGGAACGGCGGGACGGAAGGCCGAGCGCCCGGGCGGCCGAGGCGGCGCGGTGCTGCCAGATGCACGCCACGACGACCGCACCCAGCGTGACGAGTCCGACGAGGAGACTGACGGGGCTGAACCCGCTCGGTCCGTGATAGGGCGGCGCCGTCTGGCCGCGTTGGGAGTAGTCCCAGACGATCCTCATCTGGTGGCCGAACGCGCGCAGCTGGTCGGCGTTGACCCGCTGCACCATCAGGTTGACGAGGTAGTACACGCCCGGCATGGCGACGGCGAGGCGCGCCACGGGGGTCATCCGCACCTCGGTGTCGACGAGGCCGCTCGTGGTGACGGTGTTCAGCCGCTCCGAGGCCACCGCCCACGGCGCCACCTGCACCGCGGGCCCCTGTGGCGGGGGGGCGCCGGCCCAGGGTGGAGGCGGTGGGCTGGCGGGGAGCACGGTGGCCTCCGTCCAGGCATAGCCGTCCCACCAGCGCTGTCCCGGACCGCCGGCGGGGTCCGGGTACCACCCCGGGGGTGCGCCGGGGTAGCCGCTGTGCTCGCTCACCCCCACATCCTGCCAAAGGCGCCGGGACGCTCCGCACACGCGAGTGTCCCCGCGTAATCTCGCCACGTGCGCATCTTCGTGGCGGGCGGCACCGGCGCCATCGGGCGCCCCCTGGTGCGAGCGCTGGCCGCGGCGGGCCACGAGATCACGGTGTTCTCCCGCAGTGAGGGGCGGGTGGCCGCACTGGGTGTCCCCACCGCCGTCCCGGCGGTCGGCGATGCCTTCGATGCCGACTCCCTCCGCCGCGCCGTGGAGGCGGCGCAGCCCGAGGTGGTCGTGAACCAGTTGACCAACCTCGCCCGGTCCGCCAAACCGCTGGCGGTCAGGCGCGGGTTCGACACGACCAGCCGGCTCCGGCGCGAGGTCTCGGGCAGGCTCGTCGACGCGGCCCGCAGCGCGGGAGCGCGCCGCGTCGTCGCCCAGAGCATCTCGTTCGCCTACCGCCCGGGGCCCGGCGTGCGCACCGAGGCCGACCCGCTGTGGACCGACGCACCGGGGCAGATCGGCCAGCTCACGGGATCCCTCGCCGCCCTGGAGTCGGCCACGCTCGAGAACGGCGACGTCGATGGTGTCGTCCTGCGCTACGGCGCCTTCTACGGGGCCGGCACCTACTTCGCCCGGGACGGGCTCTACACCTCCATGATCGCCAAGCGCCGGCTGCCCATCCCCGGCGACGGCGGCGGCCTGTTCGGGCTCGTGCAGATCGACGACGCCGTCTCGGCCACGGTGGCCGCCCTCGAGGGTCCGACGGGGACCTACAACGTCGTCGACGACGTGCCGGCCCGCGCCTCGGAATGGATGCCCTTCGTGGCCGACCTGCTCGGCGCCAAGCCGTCGCGTCGGGTGCCCGAGGCCGTGGCCAGGGTCGGGGCGGGCCGGTTCCCGGCCTACCTCATGTGCGACCAGCCGGCCGTCTCCAACCAGCGGGCGCGGGCCGAGCTCGGCTGGGCACCGCGTCACCCCGACTGGCACGAGGGGCTGCCGGCTGCGCTGCGGGCGTCCTAGCGGCTCAGCCTCCGACCGGCAGCCCCAGCGCCGCGCCGACCGCGCCGATGACGCCGGCCGCCACCAGCGTGAGCACCACGAAGCGCCGCAGGCCCACGATCACCGCCAGCGAGCCGGCGAGGATCGCCACCTGCCAGACGTGCGAGATGCCGAGTGCGAGCGGGATGGAGGCGCCGGCGATGGCGCCGATGGCCGCGGGACCGGCGCCGCCGAGGAACGACTGCGCGACCCGGTTGGTTCGCAGCGCGCCGAAGTGCCGGGCGCCCAGCAGAATGAACACGAAGGACGGCGTGAACGCGACGAGCGCCGCCAACAGCGCGCCGCCGACGCCCGCTGCGGCGTAGCCGACGACGGCGACGGTCTGGACCACGGGTCCCGGAGTGATCTGCCCGAGCGCCACCGCGTTGAGGAACTGGGCATTGGTCATCCAGTGGTAGCGGTGCACGGCGTCGGCCTGCATGAGCGGGATGATGACGAAGCCGCCCCCGAACGACAGCGCGCCCACCTTGAGGGCGACCCAGGTCAGCGCGCCCAGCCCGCCGGTCACCACGACGCCGATCGGCGCCACCAGGAGGCCATTGGCGTTCTTCGGTGGCCGTACACCACCGGTAACGGCGACCTCCACCAGCCCGCAGGCGAGCAGCACGAGGACGAGGAAGGTGCCGACTGCCGCCGCCGCGACGCCCCCGGCCAGGGCGTAGGCCACCCAGCGCACGCGGCGGGCCCGTGCCGGGCCGACCCGGCGCCAGCTGGCGGGGACCAGCCCCAGGGCCGCATTGACGGCGACGGGCGCCACCGCCGCGCCGGCACCGAGGGCAGCGCCCTTGACCCAGGTGGGTGGGTTGGAGGCGAGGAACAGCGCGGCCAGCCCGATGATGATCGCCAGTCCCGGGCAGATGAAGCAGGCGCCACCGACCAGCGCGCCAGGCAGACCGCGCAGCCGCCAGGCGCAGAAGATTGCGAGCTGCGTCGACGCCGGACCGGGCAAGAGGTTCGTCGCCGCGATGGCATCTTCGAATTCGCTCTCGCCGATCCATCCCTCGCGCTCGACCGCCACGCGACGCAGCATCGCGATGTGCGTCGGTGGCCCGCCGAAGCCCGTGCAGCCGATGCGACCCCACTCCTTGGCGATCGTCCCGAGCGCGACGTCGGGACGGGCGTCCGGCGTGGGCTCGTCCGGCTCGTCCGGCATGCCTCATGTTGGCACGCCGGTGGACGCCGATCAGTGGGGCAGCAGCACCGGCACCATCTCGGCGAGCGCGGCGATGTGGGCGTCGACGCCCTCGAGCCCCGCGTGCATCGTGTTGATCGACAGATGGCTCGCTCCCGCCTCGCGCCAGCGCCGCGCGTGCTCCGCCATGGTGTCGTGGTCGCGGGTGCCGTACTCGATCCGGCCCTCGAATTGGAACTGGGACATGTCGCGCCCCGCCTCCGCCGCCCCCTCGCGGATGGTCTCGAGAGACTTCTCGAGGCCGCCGCCCGGACGGGCCTGCGGGAACCAGCCGTCGGCGACCCGGCCGACCCGGCGCAGCGCGGCGGGGGCATAGGCGCCGATCCAGATCGGGATGGGTCGCTGCACCGGCAACGGGGCCAGCCCCGCGGACTCGATGTCGTGGAAGCGCCCGTGCACCGTCACGCTCCTCTCGGTCCACAGCGCGCGCAGCACCGCGATCTGCTCCTCGAGGATGGCGCCCCGCTTCTCGAACGGCACTCCGAGCGCGTCGTACTCCACCTTGTTCCACCCGATCCCCAACCCGAGGCGGAAGCGCCCGCCGCAGAGGAGATCGACCTCGGCCGACTGCTTGGCCAGCAACGCGGTCTGGCGTTGCGGCCCGATCAGAATGGACGTGGCGAACGCCAGGTCGGTGCAACCGGCCAGGTAGGCGAACATGGTCAACGGCTCGCGGAACGTGTCGTCAATCGTGTACGGGCCGCCGAGGTCGCCGTGCACCGTCGTGTCGGCGCCCAGCACGTGGTCGTACGCGGCAAGGTGGGTGTAGCCGAGGTCCGAGGCAGCCTGCCCCAGGGCGCGCACGGCGCCCCGGTCTCCTCCGACCTCGGTCTGCGGAAAGATCACGCCAATGTCCATGGGCGCAGTCTGCCCTGCTCCCGGGCCGCCGTGCGCGCCCGGCCCGGAATCGGACCGGCCCGGTTAGCGTGGGCGCCGTGAAAGTCCGCATCTTCGTGGAGCCCCAGATGGGTGCCACCTACGACCAGCAATTGCGCATGGCACAGGCCGCAGAGGCGGCGGGCTTCGACGCCTTCTTCCGCTCCGACCACTTCCTCACGATGGGAGGCGAAGGCCTGCCCGGCCCCACCGACTCCTGGGTCACGCTCGGCGCGATCGCACGCGAGACGCGGCGCATCCGGCTCGGCACGCTCGTGACGTCTGCCACGTTCCGGCTCCCGGGACTGCTCGCCGTGCAGGTGGCGCAGGTGGATGCCATGAGCGGGGGACGGGTCGAACTCGGCCTCGGCTCCGGCTGGTACGACGCCGAGCACGCCGCCTACGGCGTTCCCTTCCCTCCATTGCGAGAGCGCTTCGAGCGCCTCGAAGAGCAGTACGCGATCGTGACCGGGCTCTGGGGCACTCCCGTCGGCGAGACGTTCAGTTACGAGGGACGTCACTACCAATTGAAGGACAGCCCCGCGCTGCCCAAACCGGTCCAGCACCCCCACCCACCGCTGATCGTCGGGGGCGGCGGGCCGAAACGGACGCCGCGTCTCGCCGCCGCCTACGCCGACGAGTTCAACCTGCCCTTCTCGTCGCTCGCCGACACCGAGGCCCAGTTCGGCCGGGTGCGCGCCGCGTGCGCAGACCGGGGGCGCGACCCCGGGACCCTGCGCCTGTCGGCCGCCCAGGTGGTGTGCTGCGGCGCCGACGAGGCAGAGGTTGAGCGCCGTGCCGCCAACATCGGTCGCAAGCCCGACGAGCTGCGGGCTCACGGTGCGGCGGGCAGCCCCGACGAGGTGGTGGCCCGGCTGCAGGCGTTCGCCGGCATCGGGGCGGAGACGATCTACCTCCAGGTGCTCGACCTCGACGACCTCGGGCACCTGGAGCTGTTGGCCGCCGAAGTGTTGCCCCGGGTCTCGTAGGCGGGTCTGCGAGCGGAGTTGGAGAGAGGCGACAGGGAGGAAGGAACATGACCATCACGAGCCGGGGGGCGGTGGCGCCGACAGGCGACCAGGGCGGGAGCGTGCGGGCCGGGGCGGCGGCCGCACCGGTCGCAGCCGACGTGTCGGCGCTCGATGCGGTCGTCAACGGCGTCGCCGATCAAGCCGCCGCGTGGGCGCTGACCGACGCCGGCACACGCGCCGAGCTCCTGCAGCGCGTCATCACCTCCACGATGGCGGCCCAGGACGACTGGCTGGCCGCCGCCTGCGAGGCCAAGGGCCTCGAGCGGGGCTCCACGGAGGCGGGGGAGGAGCTGTTCGCCGGCGTCGGGACGTTCGTGCGCATGGCGCGCCTGCTCCGCGATGCGCTGCACGACATCGCCAAGAACGGCAAGCCCTCGTTCGCCGGGCCGGTGCGCGAGGCGCCCGACGGGCGCCTCCGGGTCCAGGTCTTCCCCGACGGCGCCTTCGACCGCATCACGTTCCCCCAGACGACGGCGGAAGTCTGGATGCAGCCGGGCGTCACCAGGGCGTCGCTCGTCAGCGGCCAGGCACCCGCGTACGCCGACCCTCGTGCGCACGCAGGCACGGCCCTCGTGCTGGCTGCCGGCAACGTGGCGTCGCTCGGGCCCCGCGATGTCCTCTCCGAGCTCTTCGTCGAGGGCAAGACCGTCGTCATGAAGGCCAATCCCGTCAACGACTACCTGGTCCCGCATTGGAACCGTGCCTTGGCGCCCCTGGTCGAGTCCGGCGTGCTGGCCATCGTCGAGGGCGGTGCCGCGGTGGGCCAGTTCCTGACGGGGCACCCGCGCATCGACGAAGTGCACATCACCGGGTCGGACAAGACCTACGACGCGGTCGTGTTCGGCACCGGTCCCGAGGGAGCCCGCCGCAAGGCGGCCGACGACCCGGCCCTGGTCAAGCCGGTGACGGCCGAGCTGGGCAACGTCTCACCGGTGATCATCGTGCCGGGCCGGTGGTCGATCGCCGAGCTGCGCTACCAGGCGGAGCACGTGGCCACCATGCTCGTCAACAACGCGGGGTTCAACTGCATCTCGGCACGGGTCGTCGTCACCCACGCCGCGTGGCCCCAGCGCGACGCGTTCCTCGGTGCGTTGACCCAGGCCCTGGCGCAGATCACACCGCGGCGCGCCTACTACCCGGGGGCGGGGGAACGTCGCGCTGCGTTCGTGGCCGCTCATCCCGAGGCCGAGGAATACGGCACCGCCGCGGACGACGCACTGCCGTGGACCTTCATCCGCGGCGTGCCGCCGGGCCACACCGATGACATCTGTTTCAACGTGGAGTCCTTCTGCGGGCAGGTGGCCGAGACGGCGCTGACCGCCCCCTCCGTGGAAGCCTTCGTCGACGCCGCCACGAGCTTCTGCAACGACGTGGTGTGGGGCACGCTCGGGGCCACGCTCATCGTGAGCCCCGCCTCCCAGAAGGACCATGCCGTGGCGGAAGCGGTCGATCGCGCCGTGGCGGACCTGCGCTACGGCTCCATCGGCGTCAACATCTGGCACGGGCTGTCCTTCGCGATGGGCTGCACGACCTGGGGTGCATACCCGGGGCACCCGCGTACCGACATCCAGTCAGGGACCGGCGTGGTCGGCAATGCGGCCATGTTCGACCGCCCGCAGAAGTCAGTGGTGCGTGGCCCGTTCCGCTCGCGACCGAAGCCACCCTGGTTCGCCACGGCGCCCGAGGCCTATGACGTCATGCGCCGGTTCGTTGCCTTCGAGGCCGAGCCGTCGGCCGCCCGGATCCCCGGGCTGCTGCTCGCCGCCATGCGGCAGTAGCAGCCGACCGAAGGAGTTTCAGCCCATCGTCTTGGCGCGCAGCTGCGGGATTGCGTAGGGCGCCGCCGCCACGACGGCAGCGATGAGGCCGATGAAGGCGCCGAACTCCCACCCCACACCCGATCCACCCGGCTTGAAGATGAAGCCGATGAAGACGAGCACGAGGTTCACGATGGTCGCCGCCATCATCACCGTCAGATGGGGGACGTTCGCCGATATGGGCAACTCGTCCCACCCGGCGTGGAGCACGAGATAGGCCACGATCAGGATGCACAGGATCATCACGATGTAGAGGTAGCCATGAGCGGAAAGTCCACTGGCCGTCACCGTGATGCCGATGACCGTGATGCCGAACCAGGACAGGAAGAGCGAGATGAACAGCACGACGGACGCGATGCCGGCGATCCTGTCTGCAAGCGACCAGCGGGCCGCGTCGAACTTGAAGGCCGGGATCGACGACGCACTGGGTGCAGCGTCGGCGGGTGCAGCTGCCGCAGGTGCAGCTGCCCGCCGGTGCGGGGGCGCTCACCGCCGGCGCCGCCTGGGTCGCCGTCGAGCTCGAGCCCAACGTTGCGCCGCAGCTCGGGCAGGCGGTGGCGTCGTCGGCGGCCTCGGTCTGACACTGTGGACAGGTCTGCGGCATGACGGTCCTCCATCGTTCGGGCGAGCGGGAGACCGCGTACCCCCGCGCGCTTCGGTGCTGCTTCGGTCCGACTCCCCGATTCTACGGGGGTGTGCCCCCTTTGACGAGGGATCCTTGCTTCTGACGTCCGGCCTCGGGTTCGGTTACGCCTCGCTGCCTGCTCCGGGGGTGCGCTGGGCTATCGCCGGCCCATGCCGTGCGTGCCGGAGGGGACCGGGGGGGTGCTCTTCGGTGCAATCAGGGTGATGCGGGCCACCGTGTCCCCTCCGACGGCGACGCACGACGCCGGGTCGGGGCACGAGAGCGCCGTCAGGGTGATCGGCACGTAGGCCGAGGAGGAGGCACGGAAGGTGAGCCCGCCGTCGAGGCTCTGGGCCACCGCTCCGGTACCGATGGCGGGCACGCCGACCCACCTGGTCCCTGCGATGGCGCATTTCCGGGCCGACGGGCAGGCGACGCTGTAGACGTCGTCCACCGGCAGGGCGGACGACGACAGGATCCAGCTGTGACCGCCGTCGGCGCTGCGCAGCAACTCGCCCTTGGCCGGGACGATGTCGCTGACCGTCGTCGTGGTGGTTCCCGCGGCGACGCAGTCCGTCGCATTCAGGCAGGCGGCACTCTGGAGCACACCCAGCCCAGCGGGCACCGTCGCCAGCGTCCAGGTCTGGCCGCCGTCGCTGCTGACCGACACGGCGCCCTGGCCGTGCCCGTTGCTGATCGGCACGTAGCCGGCGACGAGACACGAGCCGCCCGCGGTGCACGACAGTTCGCGGCCACCGAGGAACAGGGAGGGCAGGTTCCCTGCTCGTAGCCAGGTCTGCCCGAAGTCGGCGCTGTGGGCGGACCACGTCAGCGTGCCGTCGCTCACGATGGCCGTGCAATCGGAGGGATCCGCACATCTGACGCTGGTGACCGCGAGCGCGTCCATGGGCGCCGTTGCCGGTGACCACGTCTGGCCGGCATCGCGGGTCGTCACGACGACGGCGCTCCCGGGCAGCGAGGCCCCGGTGGATCCGACCGCCATGCATTGGGTCGCCGTCGGGCACGAGACGCCGCTCAATTGGGGCGTGCCCCCTCCGGCCACGTGTTGGGCCTTCCACGACTTCCCACCGTTGGTCGTGGCGACGATGACGGTCGCCCCCGTGGCCGGCGGATTCGGCCCGGCGACCCCGACCGCCCAGCAACGCCTCGCGGTCGCGCACGACACGGATCCCAGCTCACCCGTGCCGCCCGGCGCCGGTTGCCCGACGACGAGCGGTGTGCCCTTGGGCTCACCGAGGACGTGGGGGCTCCGGGTGCTCGGGGCCGAATGCCCGATCAGGGAACAGCCCGAACCGATGGTCGCCAGCACGCCGAGAAGGAGGAACGGGCCACCGCGTCGCCGGGCGCGCCAGTGTCGAGGCACGGAACGTGGAAGCACGGCAAGACGAGGATAGCGGCGGGGGGCGCAAATTCTGGTGCACCGTTGGCTACCCTCGCACCGGTGGATTGGGTGGACGTGCTGATCATCGGGCTGATGCTCCTCGCTGCCGTCCATGGCCTGCGGCTGGGCGCGCTCGTTCAGCTGCTCACGTTCGGGGGGTTCTTCCTCGGTTTCGTCCTCGGAACCCTCGTGTGGGTACCCCTGCTCAGCACCGGCCACGAGGACTTGACCCGTTCGCTCCTCGTCGTCTCCTTGGTGATGCTGACGGCCTGTGCGCTCGGCTACGCGGGTCGTGTCCTCGGTACCTGGAGCAACGTCACCGTGCGCCGGCACCACCTGGGCCATGTCGACGCAGTCCTGGGCGTCGGCGTCGCCGTCCTCGCCGTCCTCTTCTCGGCCTGGTTGGTGGCGGCTGTCTTCACCTCCCCGAACAGTCGCTTCACCTCCCTCGACGCGGCGGTGGCCCGCTCCGACATCCTCCACTCCATCGATCGGGTCCTGCCCCAGCCTCCCTCCATCTTCAACGACCTGCAGACGTTCCTGAACAACCAGGGGTTCCCACAGGTCTTCACCACCCTCACGCCGCCGTCGACGCCATCGGTCTCGACGCCGGGCAACGCCCAGACCCGGGCCCTGGCCGACCCGGCCATCTTCTCCACGGTCAAGATCCTCGGCACGGCCTGTGACAACGAGCAGGAGGGTTCGGGCTTCGTCGTCGGGCCGGGACTGGTGGCGACCAACGCCCACGTAGTGGCGGGGGAATCGAGCGGCAACACCCAGGTGTTCATCGGGAACACCGCTTACGACGCGACTCCCGTCTTGTTCGACCCCTCCTTCGACCTCGCTGTGTTGCGCACCGACGCACCGCTCGGCCCCGCTCTTGCAATCGATCCGAACCTGGCGCCCCGCGGGACGCCGGCGGCACTGCTCGGGTATCCCGAGAACGGGGGTCTCCACGTCGACCCCGCCGGCGTGACCCAGGAGATCACGGCGATCGGCAAGGACATCTACAACCGCGGGTCGGTCAGCAGGACCGTCTATGCGCTGCAGGCCAACGTCCAGCCGGGCAACTCGGGGGGACCGCTGCTCGGGCCCGGTGGCCAGGTCATCGGGGTCGTCTTCTCCCGATCCACCGTCTACCCCGACGTCGGCTATGCCCTGGCCTCGCCGGGGGTGCTGGCCCGCGTGGAGGCCGCCCGCCAACGCCACTCCGCGGTGGGCACGGGGCCGTGCATCAGCGGCTGAGGCAAGAATGAGGTCATGAGCCAGCCGATCGAGGACTACGCCGTCATCGGAGATCTCCATACTGCAGCCCTTATAGGAATGGACGGAACGGTCGACTGGATGTGCATGCCGCACTTCGACTCGCCGTCGTGCTTCTCCCAGCTCCTCGGCCACGACTCCCACGGCCTGTGGAAGATTGCGCCCGCGGGAGGAGCGGACGCGATCCTGGCCACCCGGCGTTGGTACCGGGCCGACTCCCTCGTGCTGGAGACCGAATTCGACACCGCGACGGGTACGGTGCGGGTCACCGACTGCATGCCGGTGCGCGACACCCATCCACATCTCGTGCGCTCGGTCGAGGGCGTGAGCGGCACCGTGGACATGCACATGGATCTCGTCGTTCGCTTCGACTACGGCGAGATCGTCCCTTGGGTCACCTCCAACGAGGGCCTGACCCGGCTCACCGCTGGTCCCGACTCGATCGCGCTGTGGCACAGGGTCGACACGACCGGCAAGGACCTGCACACGCTGGCGGACTTCACCGTGACCGAGAAACAGCGCTTCCCGTTCACCCTGGTGTGGTACCCCTCGCACGAGGAGCCCCCGCCGCCGCTCGACAGCCACTACGCGGTGCAGCTCACCGAGGCATTCTGGACCCAGTGGGCCACGCAATGTTGCTACGTGGGACCCTACAAGGAAGCGGTCGTGCGTTCCCTCATCACGCTCAAGGCGTTGACCTATGAGCCGACGGGCGGCATCGTGGCGGCAGCAACCACCTCACTGCCCGAGGCGTTGGGCGGCAACCGCAACTGGGACTACCGCTTCTGCTGGCTGCGCGATGCGACCCTCACGCTCGAGTCGCTCATGCGGGGCGGCTACTACACGGAGGCCATGGCGTGGCGGGACTGGCTGTTGCGTGCCGTGGCCGGCGATGTGACGAAGCTCCAGATCATGTACGGGCTGGCTGGCGAGCGGCGGCTCGAGGAGTGGGAGGCGTCCTGGCTGCCGGGCTATGAGGGCTCGGTCCCCGTCCGGATCGGGAACGCCGCCTCGGAGCAGTTCCAGCTCGACGTGTACGGCGAGGTCATGTCGGCGCTCTACGCGTCAGCCAAGTCCGAGGGGGTGCACAGCCGGGCCGCCTGGGCCCTCCAGGTCCAGTTGCTGGGGTTCCTCGAGAAGGGGTGGCGTCAGCCCGACGACGGCATATGGGAGGTGCGCGGCCCCCGGCGCCACTTCACCCACTCCAAGGTCATGGCCTGGGTCGCCGTCGACCGCGCCGTGCGCACGCTCGAAGAGTGGCCCGACCTGAAGGGGCCGATCGAGAAGTGGCGCGCCCTGCGCACGGAGATCTTCGACGAGGTCTGCGAGAAGGGGTACAACAAGGGGTTGGGAGCGTTCACCCAGTACTACGGGTCGGACCAGCTCGATGCCAGCGCCCTCATGATCCCGCTCGTCGGGTTCCTCCCACCGACTGATCCCAGAGTGGTGGGTACCGTCGAAGCCATCGAGCGCGATCTCATGGACCACGGTTTCGTGCTGCGGTACCGCACCGACGACTCCGGCGCCGTCGACGGGTTGACGGGACGAGAGGGTGCGTTCCTCGCCTGCTCGTTCTGGATGGTCGACTGCCTCCACATGATCGGGCGCAAAGAGGACGCTCAGGAGCTCTTCGAGCGCCTCCTCGCCCTGCGCAACGACCTCGGGCTGCTCTCCGAGGAGTACGACCCCCTGGCCGGTCGGTTGGTGGGCAACTATCCGCAAGCCTTTTCTCACGTGTCGCTCATCAACTCGGCGTTCCGGCTCAGCGGGTCCGATCCCCTCGCCCTCGTCGACGAGGGCCCGCGCACGGTCGCAGACCACACGCCACCCAACCTCGATCGGATCAAGAAGCTCGGACGTGTCGGCGGGCGACGGCGGGCCGCGGCGTCACGCTGAGGATCGTGGACACGCGCTCATGTCGAGCGCAGACAACAAGAGACTGGACAAGAGAAGGGCTGGTGGAGTCATGAAGGCACTCACCGTCGTCCCGCTGCAGGCGGGGACCGCCGCACTCTCGGAGATGCCCGAGCCACCCGAGTCCGACGGTCCCGTGCTCGTCGAGACTCTGGCCGTCGGCATCTGCGGCACCGACATCGAAATCGTGTCGGGCGAGTACGGGTGGGCACCCCCCGGCGAGGAGCGCCTGGTGATCGGGCACGAGTCGCTCGGCCGGGTCCTGGAGGCGCCGGCCGGCGCGCCGGTGACCGAGGGCGACCTGGTGGTCGGCATCGTGCGGCGCCCCGACCCGGTTCCATGCCCCAGTTGCAACGTGCTCGAGTGGGATTTCTGCCGCAACGGCCAGTACACGGAGCGAGGCATCAAGGAGCTCCACGGCTACTGCTCGGAGCGTTACCGGATCGCACCCGACTTCGCGGTCAAGGTCGACCCCGACCTGGGTCTGCTCGGCGTGCTCCTCGAGCCGACGAGCGTCGTGGCCAAGGCGTGGGAGCAGGTGGATCTGGTCGGCGGCCGGCTGCACTGGGAGCCCGAGACGGTGCTCGTGACCGGCGCCGGCCCCATCGGGTTGCTGGCGGCGCTGATCGGGGTCCAGCGCGGGCTCCAGGTCCACGTGCTCGACCAGGTGACCGAGGGTGTGAAGCCCGATCTGGTGCGCAGCCTCGGAGCGAGCTACCACACCGGCCAGCTGGCCGAGGCGTGCCCGGATCCGGACATCGTGATCGAGTGCACCGGCGTCGCAGACGTCGTGTTGGACGCCATGATCAATGTGGGCGCGGCCGGCGTGGTCTGTCTCACGGGCGTCTCCTCGGGCGGCCATTTCGTGGAGGTCGACGAGGGGCAGTTGAACCGCAGCATGGTGCTGGACAACGTGGCCGTCGTCGGATCGGTCAACGCCAACCGGCGTCACTACGAGTTGGCGGCGGACGCACTGGCCGCGGGAGATCGGACCTGGCTCGAACGCCTCGTGACGCGCAGGGTCCCCCTTGACAGTTGGCCGGATGCGCTCCAACGTGAACCCGACGACGTCAAGGTCGTCATTGAGGTGAACCCGGCGTGAGCGGAGCGCATTCGCACGGCGGGCACCCGCACCGCCACACCGAGTCCGGCCTCCACGTGCACGACCCCGAGAGCGGTGACGCGCTGCCCGCCGTTCCGCCGCCACGTCGCATCGCCGCCGGAGTGCTCGAGATCGACACGATGCTGGGCGGTTGGGAACGGGTGACGGCGGGCTACCTCATTGAGGGATCCGCACCAGTGCTGGTCGAGACCGGAAGCCAGACCTCGGTGCCTGTGTTGTTGGCCGCGCTGGGCCAGCTCGGTGTCGGCCCTGCCGAGCTGGCGGGCGTCGCTGTCACGCACATCCACCTCGACCACGCCGGCGGAGTCGGCGACGTGGCCCGTGCCTTTCCTTCGGCCACCGTGTACGTGCACGAGAAGGGGGCGCGGCACCTGGCCGACCCGACGCGTCTCATCGACTCAGCGGCCCGCGTCTACGGGCCGCTGCTCGACTCCCTCTACGGCCGCCTCGACCCGACGCCGGCTGAGCGTCTCCATGTGCTCGACGACGGGGAGGAGATTCCGGTCGGCCCGGGGCGCACTCTCGTCGCGGTCGACTCGCCCGGCCACGCCAAGCATCACGTCGGGCTGCACGACTCGCTGAGCGGGGTGCTCTTCGCCGGGGACGCCGTCGGCGTCAAGCTGCCCGACGGTGGGGTCTTGCGCCCCGCGACGCCGCCACCCGACTTCGACCTCGATCTCGCCATCACCTCGCTCGCAAAGTTCGCGGCGCGCCGGCCGACGGGGATCGCACTGGCGCACTACGGGCTCCTCGACCAACCCGAGGAGCTCCTGGCCGAGGCGAAGGAGACGCTGGTGTTGTGGGCCGAGACGGCGGAGAAGGCCTACCGCGAGGGGTCCGACATCGCCGAGGCGCTGTCGGCCCGTTTCGACCCGATGCTGGGCGACATCGACGCCGCCCACAAGGAGAAGCTCGACATCATGAACGGCGTCCACTCGAACGCTGCCGGGTTCCGGCGTTGGCTCGAGGGTCGCGACACACCGGCGCCCGCGTAGAGGAGGCCTGAGAGAGGGACCTCAGACGACCAGCTTGGCGCGCAGTTCCTCTTGGCGTATCTCGAAGTCGTCCAGGGAGATGCGGCCCTCGGCCAGGTCCTCGTGGAGGGCCGCAAACTGCTCGAGCAGCTGCGTCTGGTCGACGTCGTCGGCCGACGGGGCACTGTCGGGCTGCTCGCTCGCAGCGGCCTTGTCCTCACGGCGCGAGAGGCGGTCATCCATCTTCGCCTTGGCCCTGTCCTTCTTGGCCTGGTCGCGCTGCAGTTTTCCAAATGTCGAACGTGCGCGTGCCACGATTCACTCCTTTCCGGCCGCCGGGGACGACCAGGTGCTGCCGGCAAGACGCCTGCCCTGCCGTTGTTTCTGTCGCACTCGCCAAATGCGACGGGCCTTCGGGCCCCGAGCGGAGGAGGTGGGATTTGAACCCACGGTACCCATGAGGCACAACGGTTTTCGAGACCGTCCGATTCGGCCGCTCTCGCACTCCTCCGGGCGGCATGTTAGTCGCTCTGACCTGGTCCGAAGGCTCGCCGCCGCCGCCGCGGGCCCCGCCCTGGCGCGAAGGACGAGGTCAGGAAGGTGCGTTCCCTCGCGGCACGCCGGTCCGCCCGACGGACGGGCGCGGCGGGCGCCCTGGCGACCACACCCGCATTGCCGACCGTGGGGCGAGGGTCCACCGCGGCGTCGTTTCCCCCTACACCTTGGCGCCCGGGTGGGCGGGGATCAGCCGGCCTCGACCGCTCCCGCCGCCGGTCGCTCGGCCCTCCTGGCCGCGAAGAACGAGCTGAGGATCGCACCACATTCGTCTGCTCGCACGCCGACGGTCACGGTCACCTCATGGTTGAGGCGGGGGTCGGCGCAGAGGTTGTAGAGCGTGCCGCACGCTCCAGCGCGCGGGTCGTTCGCGCCGAATACGAGCCGGCCGACCCTGGCGGCCACGAGGGCACCCGCACACATGGGGCACGGTTCGAGGGTCACGACCAGGGTGACGTCGGACAGTCGCCAGTTTCCGACGACGGCCGCCGTGTCGCGAAGCACCAGCATCTCCGCGTGTGCGGTCGGATCGCCCGTGTGCTCGCGCTCGTTGTGGCGCGACGCCACCAGTCGCCCATCGACGAGCGAGACGGCGCCCACGGGCACCTCGCCCTCACGCACCGCACGGCGCGCCTCGCCGAGGGCGAGGTCCATGGCGGCTTCGTCGCTCAAGAATGTCGGGCTGTCGGTGATGCCCCAGTATGCGGGGCGCGGGAAAGAGAGGGAAGTCCGCCTGCGGATCCGAGGGTCGAATCAGCCCGTGGTCTGGGTGCGCAGGCTCTGTTCGAGCGTGCTGAGCGCCGCCTGCAGCCGGGTCACGTCGGAGGAGAACCCCTTGAGGTAGGTGCCCAGGCGGATCGGGGGCAATCCGTCGATCGTGCCGAAGAAGGCGACGTCGTGGCGCACCAACGACTCCGCCGTGGCGGCGGCGGACTGCACCGGTACCGGCACCGAAGTCCCGGACATGAACGCTTCGTAGAGCTGCAGCGAAGAGATGAAGGGGTTGATGACGTTGGCCACGTTGGTGGGCGTCGGGAACCCTGGGAGAGACGCCAACCCGGCCCGCGCTGCCGTGGTGGCAGAGTCGACGGAATCGGTGGCCGACTGGATCCGCGCCACCGCTGCGTTCGTCGCCGCAGGCGGAGTACCGGCCGGGGCGCCACCGGTTGGCGTGGCCGTGTGATGGAACGAGTGCGCGATGGCGATACCGCTCACGACCAGGAGGAAGACACATGCGATCACCGCTGTCGCGAGGAACACCGGACTCCGGCGTTGCTTGGCATCGGACTTCCGCGAGCGGGCGTGAACGGGGCCCGTCCGGGCGACATCTCGCTCTGGGTGGGGCTCGAACTCCTCCTCGTCCTCGAACTCGTATTCCACCCCGGGCACGAACGCAACAGCAGGCTTGGGCTCTGCTTCTTCCCCGAGTTCCTCCTTCCTCGTATTCCGCCCCGGGCACGAACGCCACAGAGGTCTCGGGCTCCTCCTCGACCTCGTATTCCGCCCCGGGCACGAACGCCACAGCAGGCTCGGGCTCTGCTTCTTCCCCGAGTTCCTCCTCGACCTCGTATTCCGCCACGGGCAGGAACTCGGGATGGGGCTCGGGCTCCTCCTCGTCCTCGTGTTCCGCCCCGGGCTCGAACGCCACAGAGGTCCCGGGCTCCGCTTCTTCCCCGAGTTCCTCCTCGACCTCGTCCTCGCGTTCGAGTGCGTCGAGGATCTCGAACGCCGCCAAGGGCACGAAGCCGGACGGGTGCCCGGGCTCCTCCTCGGTCTCGAGTTCCTCCTCGAGTTCCGCTTCCAGTTCGGCGTCCGCCTCGCGTCCGACCAGGGGAATCGCTAGGGCCTCCGCCTCGGTCCCGTCCTCTCGTTCTTCGTCGGGTTCGTGCTCGGCCTCAGGTTCGAGCTTCGCCTCGGGCTCTTCCTCGGCTTCGCCCTCGAGCTCCTCGTCGGGGAGGCCCTCGGTGACAGCGCTGACGTCGGTCCCGATTGCGCGTGGTTGTTCCGCTTCGGGCTCGAGCCCCACCTCGGCCTCGGGCTCGAGTTCCACCTCGGACGCCAGAGCTGCTTCCGCCGCAAGCTCCGCGTCCAGCTGAGCGTCCCGTTCCGGGTCCTGCTCCGGCGCGGCCTCCGTATCCGGCTCGTAGGACCGGCGGACGGTGTCCATGATCCGATCGAAGGCAGCCTCGACGCGTGCCGCCGCCACTGCCCGGTCTTCCGAATCCCCGTCGGATTCGTCATCGAGCACCGCTTCCCAGTCGAAGTCGGAGTCGTCGACGTCCAGCTCCAGTTCGTCGACGTCCAGCTCCAGATCGTCGACGTCCACCGCCCCCTCCTCCGTCTCGGGTTCGTCGGGGTCGGGCAGGAACTCGTCCCATGCGAAATCGGAGTCGTCTGTCTCCAGCTCGGAGTTGTCGAAGAGGTCGGTGCTCATGCTCTGGTGCTCACCCTCCCGTGAGGACCGATGTGGGGTCGGTGTGGTGACCGGGCCTGGCCGCGACCGCTGCCCGTGGACCCCGGGGCGGGCGACATCGGAGCGCCGGGCATGAGCACGGCGTCCGGCAGGGAGCCCGCGACGGGTTGATCGGCCACCGGGCCGGGATTTGAGTCCACGTTGACCTATCGGACAGGAACCCCGGTGAATTGAGCCTTCTTCCGAAGCGGAGGAGGTGGGATTTGAACCCACGGTTGGTTGCCCAACACACGATTTCCAGTCGTGCCGATTCGGCCGCTCTCGCACTCCTCCGAGACTGCAGCCTGGTCAGGCTAACGGCCGCGGCGGGCCCCAAGCGGCAGGCCGGCGGGCCGACCGCAGGCATAGATGCAGCGGGAGCCCGCCTTCGGGATACCTTTTGTTCACCTGTTTGTAACCTTTGTCGAATTGGCCAAACATGGATCAAGGGGCGCCGACGGAGCGCCGAAGTAGCTCGGACCAAGGTGACGGGCGGACCGACGCTGCGGCAAGGGGGCGGGGTGCTTCGAGGGATCGTGGGGGCCAGAGGGAGGTGTGACGCGGCGCCCGCCGCGTCCTCCTCGTGAGCGACCGGTCGGCTCGGCTCATGGCGGAGTTGTGCCGGACGGCTGAGCGCGGGCTCGTCCGCGTGGAGACACCGCCCCTGGAGGCGGGCCCGGTCGACCCCCTCACACCGGTGGCGGCCGGGGAGGATGCCGACCTCGACATGGTCGGGTCCGATCCGGATCACGGCACCCGCGTCCCCGTCGTGTAGGGAACCGGTCGGGTCCGACCCGCTAGCCTGGACGGTCTCGCCGTCCCGATGTTGGGTGCGGTGGCCGGGTCCTGCGCAACGGCCGCTCGTGAATCGAGTCAGGGTCGGAAGGCAGCAGCTCTCAGCGGGTATGGCCGGGTGCCGTAGCCAACCTGGCCGCCGCACCGAACGTCGGGGCGAGGCGGACGGACAGAGGATCCGGTTCCTACCGGATCCCACCGTCAGAGCCCGTGGATAGGCTCGCCCATCATGGCCGACACCCCCTTCGTCTCCCTCTACCGCCGCTTCCGGCCCGGGCGATTCGACGAGATCAGGGGTCAGGACCATGTGGTGCGGGCGTTACGC
This sequence comes from uncultured Acidimicrobiaceae bacterium, assembly GCA_963809825.1. Lineage (GTDB taxonomy): Bacteria > Actinomycetota > Acidimicrobiia > Acidimicrobiales > RAAP-2 > Bog-473. The sequence goes on from CAWELJ010000002.1 coordinate 189,119, forward strand.
AGCGCCGTGCGCGACGACCGGGTGTCACACGCCTATCTCTTCAGCGGCCCCAGGGGAACGGGCAAGACGTCGTCGGCGCGGATCCTGGCCAAGGCGCTCAACTGCGAGGCGCCCGTCGACGGTGAGCCATGCGGCGTCTGCACCTCGTGCATCGAGATCACGCAGGGGAGCTCGCTCAACGTGCACGAGCTCGATGCGGCCTCGAACAACGGCGTCGACGCCATGCGTGATCTGGTGGCCCACGCCAGCCTGGGCACCCCGGGCCGCTGGAAGGTCTACATCGTCGACGAGGTGCACATGCTCTCGACCGCGGCGGCGAACGCACTGTTGAAGACGCTCGAGGAGCCCCCGAGCCACGTCGTCTTCGTCCTCGCCACCACCGACCCGCAGAAGGTGCCCCCGACGATCCGCAGCCGGACCCAGCACCTCGAGTTCCGCCTCCTCGGAGCGGAGACGCTGCACAAACTGGTCGAGTCCGTCAACGAGGAGGCGGCGCTCGGTCTGGACGACGACGCCCTCGAGGCCGCCGTCCGCCGCGGGCGGGGCTCGGCCCGCGACGCACTGTCGGCTCTGGACCAGGTCGCCGCGGCAGGGTCTGCGGACGCGGCCCGGCCCGAGCTGGCCCGGGTCCTCGAGGCATTGGCCGACGCCGACGTCAGCCAGGTCCTGGTTGCGCTGAGTGCGCTGGTGGCGGGTGGTTGGGGCCCTCAGCAGCTCGCAACCGAGCTCATCGACGACCTGCGTCAGGTGTTCCTCTCGGCGCTGGCACCCGAGCTGTGCGCCGCCTCGGGGTCGTCTCTGGAGCGCTTCACCGCCCTGGCCGAGGCGATGGGATTGCCGCGTGTCGTGCGCAGCATCGAGATCCTGGGCCACGCCCTGGTCGACATGCGCGAAGCACCCGACGCCCAGGTCGTCCTCGAGATCGCCGTCGTGCGGGCCGTCCGGCCCGACCTCGACTCGGGGATGGAGGCGCTGTCGGAGCGGGTGAGCCTGCTCGAGCGCACGCTCTCGGGCGGCGCCGCATTCCCGCGTCCTGGCGCGCCGCCCGAGCATCAGGCGACCGCCGCCAGCGCGCCTGCGGGCCCCCGATCCGCTTCCTCCCCACCGCAGGCGGGCGCCGCGGCCGGGAGCGCTCCCGGAGACGTGGGGCGGCGACCCTCCATCGGTGCGCTGCGGCGGAGCCAGCAGGCCCCCGCCGCAGAGCCGGCCGAGGCAGCCGCCCCCGAGGCGGGTTCGGTCCCGCCGCCCGATGTCCCCACCCTGCAGCCCGTCGAGGCGACGCCCCCGGCCGGTGCGCCGGCCGCGCCCGTCGTCGATCGGGACAGCCTGACCGAGGCCTGGGGGGATGGCATCCTGCGCGCCCTTCCGGCCCGGGCCAAGGCGCTCTACAGCGCCGGCCGCTTCGTCACCGTCGACGAGGAGGGTGCACATTTCGCACTGCCCAACGCAGCCCACCGGGAGCGCTGTGCCGACCTGGTCCCGGCGGTCGAGGCGGCACTTGCCGCGCACTTCGGCACTCCGGTGACCCTCGTGCTCGATGTGGACGACGCCGCACCCCCGGCCGCGAGCGCGGCACCGGGCCGGACGGCGACCGGGGCCGGCCGCGACCGCGGCACCGCAGCGGGCGACGACGACCTCGACCACGCTGACGCGGCCGACCTGCTCCACGATGCGCCCGACGCGGACGCCGACCAGGCGTCGGCCGCCCAGGCGCGCCTGCTCGAGGCCTTTCCCGGCGCCAGTGAGGTCACCGGCTAGATGTACACGGGACCCCTCCGCTCCCTCATCGACGAGCTCGGGCGCCTGCCGGGCATCGGGCCGAAGTCTGCCCAGCGCATCGCGTTTCACATCTTGAAGGTGCCCGGCGACGACGCCCGGCGGCTGGCCGACGCCGTCATCGCCGTCAAGGAGCGCACCACGCTTTGCGCCATCTGCTTCAACGTGGCCGAGTCCGGCGCACTGTGCGCCGTCTGCAGCGACGACCGCCGCGACTCCGAGGTCATCTGCGTCGTCGAGGACCCGCGCGACATCGTTGCCGTCGAGCGCACCGGTTTCCAGGGCCGCTATCACGTGCTCGGCGGCGCGCTGAGCCCGCTGGACGGCATCGGCCGGGAGCAGCTCCGCCTCGGTGAGCTCCTCGATCGCGTGAAGCAGGGTGTCATTCGCGAGGCGATCGTCTGCACGAATCCGACGATCGAGGGCGAGGCGACGGCCATGCTGGTGGCGCGCGAGCTGACCCCGCTGGGCGTCACGGTCTCCCGGCTGGCTAGCGGGCTCCCCGTCGGCGGTGACCTGGAATACGCCGACGAGCTGACGCTCGGGCGTGCCCTCGAGGGTCGGCGCCCGCTCGAGGTCTGAGCAGGCGGGAACCCGCGCTCACGGGCGTCCCGTAGAATTGACGAATGCGAATCGCCATCGTCGGCGCGACAGGGCAGGTTGGTGTCGTCCTGCGCACCATCCTGGCCGAGCGCGACTTCCCGGTGGACTCCATGCGCTACCTGGCCTCGGCCCGGTCCGCCGGCTCCACGCTGCCGTGGGGTGACGCCGACGTCGTCGTCGAGGACGCTGAGACCGCCGACCTCTCGGGCATCGACCTGGCGCTGTGCGCGGCGCCGGCCTCGGTGTCGCGGGTACTCTCGCCCCGGCTCGCGGCGGCGGGTGCGGTGGTCATCGACAACTCCTCGGCGTGGCGCATGGATCCCGACGTCCCGCTCGTGGTGCCCGAGGCCAACGCCGAGGCGCTGCGATCCATCCCCAAGGGCATCGTGGCCAACCCGAACTGCACCACGATGGTCGCCATCCCGGTCCTCAAGCCGCTGCACGACGAGGCGGGCCTCACCCGGCTGATCGTGTCGTCGTACCAGGCCGTCTCCGGCGGCGGCGTCGACGCCGTGCGCGAACTGGCCGAGCAACTGTCCAAGACGGCCGACCGCGCCACGGACCTCACCTTCGACGGCTCGGCCGTCGACTACCCGCCCCGCAGCGTCTACCCCGTGCCGATCGCCCACAACGTCATCCCCCTGCAGTTCAAGATCGTCGACGACGGCTCCTTCGAGACGGACGAGGAACAGAAGTACCGCAACGAGGCCCGCAAGATCCTGGGCATCCCGGACCTGGCCGTCACCACCACCTGCGTGCGTGTGCCGGTCTTCACCGGGCACTCCGCCGCGATCGTCTGCGAGTTCGAGCACCCCCTCACCCCCGAGCGCGCCACCGAGGTCCTCCGCACGGCGCCCGGCGTCGAGCTGGCGGAGATCCCGACGCCGCTCATGGCGGCCGGCCGCGACGTCTCCTATGTCGGCCGCATCCGGCGGGCCCAGGGTGCGCCCAACGCACTGGCGCTCTTCGTCTCGGGCGACAACCTCCGCAAGGGCGCCGCCCTCAACGTGGTGCAGATCGCCGAGGAGCTGGTGGCGCTCCGCGGCTGACCGCGTCGCCGTTCAGTCGGGCCCGGCCGACACCGGCTCGGGACCGCCGACCACCAGCGTCGCCATGCGGCGGGCCAGGTTGACGGCATGGTCACCGAAGCGCTCGTAGAAGCGGGCGACCATGGCCAGCTCGATCGCCACCGGGAGCGGCATCGTCCCGGCCACGAGCTCGGCCGTCAGGGTGACGTGGAGATCGTCGAGCTCGTCGTCGAGGTCGTCGATGAACGAGGCGGCCTCCGCCGAGCGTTCGGCGAAGGCGTCTGCCGTCTCGCGCCAGATGATCGTCGCCACCTCGCCCATGCGCTCGACGAGCCCGCGGCTGCGGGCCGACATCTCGGCGCCGAGGCCCCGGGCGGCGCGGCGGGCGATGTGCTCGGCCAGGTCGCCGTTGCGCTCCATGTCGGGCAGCATGCGCAGGATGGCGACGAACTCCCGGCGCTCGTCGGGCGAGGTCTCGCCGTGGACCAGTTGCTGCTGCACCGTCGTCGAGATCTGACCGATCAGTTTGTCGATGACCTCGTCGCGCTTGACCAGCTCCTTTGCCGCGTCGCGGTCCCCGGCCAACAGGGCGTGCGTGGCGCCGGCGATGCCTTCGCCGACGAGCGCGAAGACCTGGGCGAAGAGCCGGTCGACCTCGTGCGGCTCGGGGAGCGTGCGCGGCCACAGCGGCTGCTCCATCACGAGCGGGCCGATCTGCGCCACATGGTCCTCGCTCTGCTCGTGGTCGGCAGCGGTCCTCGTGCTGGCACCGAGCTTGAACGGCATCTCGATCACGCTACCGGCTCGGGCGCAGCGTGACGACCCCCAGTTCGCGCCGTCGTCGGGGGTCCGATGGGGGTGCGGACCAGGTGGGAAGTGGTCCCCGAGCTTGATACACCCCCTCGTTACATTGGCTTCATGGTCATAGGAGTGGTCCTCGGACTCGCTGTCGGTCTGGCGATCGGCATCGCATGGCACCTGGTGCGGAGCGCCCGTCTGGCCGGCGCAGCGCGCATTGCCGAGAGCAGGTTGGCGGACGCGCAGTCGGCCGCGTCGGCGCAGGCGGCCGAATTGAGGAGCGCCACCGAGCTGGCGGCCGCGGCCGAGAAGGACTACGCCGTGACGAGCCGTGAGCTCGAGCTGATGCGGAAGACCGCAGCCGAGGCCTCGGCACGGGCCGAGGAGGAGCGGGTCCGCCTGACCGGCACTTTCGCCGAGCTGTCGGCCGAGGCGCTGGCCCGGAACAACGAACAGTTCCTGGCGTTGGCCGACACGAAGTTCAGCGAGGCCCGCGCCGCGGCGCAGGGGGACCTGACCCAGCGCCAGCAGGCGATCGCGCAACTGTTGGACCCGCTCAGCGAGACGTTGGCGCGCTACGAGCTCGGGCTCCGGCAGGTGGAGCTCGAGCGCAAGGGCGCCTACGACGTGTTGAGCGAGAAGTTGGCTCAGCTGCATCTCGGGCACGAACAGCTGCAGAAGGAGACCCGGAACCTGGTCACCGCCCTGCGCTCCCCGCAGACTCGGGGGAGGTGGGGCGAGATCCAGCTGCGCCGGGTGGTCGAGATGGCCGGCATGCTCGAGCACTGTGATTTCGACGAGCAGGTGACCACGAGCACCGAGGACGGTCGCGTGCGCCCCGACCTGATCGTCCACATGCCCGGCGGCCGGGACATGGTGGTCGACGCCAAGGTGCCGCTGGACGCCTTTCTCAAGCTGATCGACGCCGACGACGACGAGTCGCGCGCCATCTTCCAGAGCCAGCACGCCCGGCAGCTGCGGAACCACGTGGACCAACTCGCCAAGAAGGAATATTGGAAGCAATTCGAGTCGCCGCAGCAGGTCGTGGCGTTCATCCCTGGCGACCAACTCCTGTCGGCGGCGTACGAGTCCGACCCCACGCTCCAGGAGTACGCAATGTCGAACGGCGTGCTCCTCACCACGCCCACCATGCTCATCGCACTGCTCCGGACGGTGGCGTTCGGGTGGCAGCAGGAGACGCTCGCGGAGAGCGCGCGCGAAGTCCAGCAGCTCGGCGCCGAGCTGTACGACCGTCTCCGAGTGATGACCGGGCACATGCAGACGCTCCAGCGCAGCCTGACGTCGAGCGTGGAGGCCTACAACAAGGCCGTGGGATCGCTCGAGTCTCGCGTCCTCGTGTCGGCGCGCCGGTTCCCGAGCCTCGGTGTCATCAGTGGGGAAGCGGCCGAGATCGGCGAGCTGGCGCCCATCGAGGCGGCGCCGCGCCACCTCCAAGCCGTGGAGATGGACGCCGAGGAGGAGTTCGCCGAGCATGAGCAGACCATCCTGTCCCTGCCGGAGGGTGGCGCCAGCACCGGGACGCCGGCTTGAGCCAGCGCCGGCGGGCCGACACCGTCGTGAGTCCGGCGGGCGAACACCGGCGACGTACTCTGCCGGGGTGCTGCACGTCCACCGCTCCGACCGGGCCGACGCACCTGGTCGCGCATGCTGGGCGACCTGGTGGCCGATGCCGCTCGACGGACCCGATGGCCCCCGAGGTGGTCTCGGTCCCGACCCGGGGCATCGAGCGCTGGCTGACGCAGCGGCTGTCGGCGCACCTCGGGCGCGGCGCGGGCGGGCACGACGGCGTGTGCGCCAACATCGACTTCCCGTTCCCCGGCACGCTGGTCGGCGGCGCGCTCGGCGCTGCGCGGCGGACGCCGATCCCGAGGCCGACCCGTGGCGCCCGAGCGGGCCGTGTGGCCGCTGATCGAGGTGGTCGAGGAGCACTTCGACGAGCCCTGGCTGGCGCCGCTGGCCCAGCACATCCGCAACTCCGGACACGGTCGAGGAGTCGCAGGCGCTTCTCGAGCATCCGCCACATGGCCGACCTCTTCGACCGCTACGCGCGTGCACCGCCCCGACATGCTGCAGCGCTGGGCGGCCGGATCGCCGCGACTGCGGACGAGGCGGCCTGGCAGGTCGAGCTCTGGCGGCTGCTGCGCGAGCGCATCGGGCACGCCGAGCCCGGCCGAGCGGCTGCGTCGAAGCCTGCGCAGCGCCTGCGCGGACGAGCCGAACCTGCTCGACCTGCCCGCCCCGGCTGTCGCTGTTCGGGCTGACCCGGCTGCCCGCCAGCTATCTCGACGTGCTCGAGGCCATCGCCGCCGGGCGCGACGTCCACCTCTTCCTCCTGCACCCGTCGCCCGCCCTGTGGGACCGCCTCGCGGCCGAGCGTCGGCCCGGCATCGCGCTGCCTGCTGCCGGGCGACGACCCGACGGCCGGCGTCGCCGCGCAACCCGCTGCTCGCGTCGTGGGGCCGCGACGCCCGCGAGATGCAGCTGGTGCTCGGCGCGGCGCGTGCCGCACGGCGACGGATGAGCACCGGCACCCGTCGCCGCGCCGAGGCCACGACGCTGCTGCACGGATCCAGGACGACGTCCGGGCCGACCGCGCACCGCCGGGGGCGGGATGCCGGACGCACGACGACGCCCGGCCCTCCTCGAGCCCGACGACGACAGCATCCGGGTCCACGCCTGCCACGGCCGGGGCCGCCAGGTCGAGGTGCTGCGCGACGCCGTCCTGCACCTGCTCGAGGACGATCCCACGCTCGAGCCCCGCGACATCATCGTCATGTGCCCCGACATCGAGACTTCGCGCCGCTGATCCAGGCGACGTTCGGCAGCCACGACGCTCAGCGACGGGTCGGCGGACGACCCGCGCGCACGCTCGAGATCCGACTGGCCGACCGCTCGCTCCGCCAGACCAACCCGGTGCTGGGCGTGGTGGCCGAGGTCCTCGAGCTCGCCAGCGCCAGGATCACCGCGACCGAGGTGCTCGACCTGGCCGGCCGTGAGCCGGTGCGCCGCCGGTTCGGCTTCGGCGACGACGACCTCTTCCGCCTCGAGGAGTGGGTCGACGGGGCGTGCGTCCGGTGGGGCTTCGACGCCGCGCACCGGGGCTCGTTCCAGCTCGGCGGACATCGAGGCCAACACCTGGCAGGCGGGGCTCGACCGCATCCTGCTCGGCGTGGCCATGGCCGACGAGCGCCAGCGCCTCTTCGGCGGCGCGCTGCCGCTCGACGACGTCGACAGCGGCGACATCGACCTGGCCGGGCGCCTCGCCGAGTTCGTGCGACCGCCTGCGAGCGGCGCTCGACGCACCTGCGCCGGCACACGCACCGTCGACGCTGGGCCGACGCCCTGGCCGCATCGCCGACTCGCTTGACCGCGACGTCGACCCGCGACGCCTGGCAGCGGGCGCAGCTGACCGCGCTGCTCGACGAGCTCGTCGCCGAGGCGACGACCGAGCGAGGCGCGTCAGCCCGGTCGAGCTCAGCTGCGACGACGTGCGGTCGCTCCTCGCCGACCGGCTCAGGGGCCGGCCGACGCGGGCCAACTTCTGCACCGGCCACCTCACGGTCTGCACGCTCGTGCCCATGCGGTCGGTCCCGCACCGGGTGGTGTGCCTGCTCGGGCTCGACGACGGAGCTTCCCCCGCCACATCGAGCGGGACGGCGACGACCTGACGGCGCGCGACCCGCGGGTCGGGCGACCGCGACGTCCGCAGCGAGGACCGCCAGCTCCTGCTCGACGCGCTCCTGGCCGCCAGCGACCACCTCGTCATCACCTACTCGGGCCGCGACGAGCGCACCAACCTCGCCGCGCCCGCCGGCCGTGCCCGTCGGCGAGCTGCTCGACGTCATCGACCGCACCGTCCGCACTGCCACGGGCGAGCGCCCGCGACGCCGTCGTGGTGGCGCACCCGCTCCAGCCCTTCGACCCCCGCAACTTCGATGTCGGGCGCGCTGGTCCGACGGGCCGTGGAGCTTCGACGCGCTCCACCTGGCCGGCGCCCAGGCTGCCCTGACCCGCGCCCGAGCCCGCCGCCGTTCCTCGCTGGCCCGCTCCCGCCCTCCGGCTCGACGCTCGTCGGGCTCGACCAGCTCGAGCGGTTCCTGCGCCACCCCGTGCGAGCCTTCCTGCGCGAGCGGCTCGGCATCTCGCTGCGCGACAAGACCCGCGACTTCGAGGACGCCATCCCCGTCGAGCTCGACGCGCTGGAGCGGTGGCAGATCGCCGACCGGGTGCTCACGCGCATGCTCGGCCGGCGCCGACGAGGCACGTGCCTCGCCGCCGAGAGCGCCCGCGGCGCCCTGCCGCCGGGCATGCTGGCCGACGCCGTCCTCGCCGGATCTCCGGGCCGCTCGACGAGCTGGTGGTCGCCGGCGCAGTAGCGCCGTCGGCACCCGTCTCGCTCGACGTCGACGTCGACCTGCCCGGCTGCGCTCGAGCCTCGTCGGCACCGTCACCGGGGTGCGGGGCGACGTCGTCCACACGGTGACCTACTCCAAGCTCGGGCCCGCGGCGCGCCTGCATGGCCTGGCTGCGGCTGCTGGCCCTCACCGCGGCCTGGCCCGACCGGCCCTTCGAGGCGCGCACCATCGGACGCGGCCGCGATATCGGTCACACCATCTCGACCGCCACGATCGGCCCCTCGGGCCCGACGCGGCCAGCCGGCGGGCCGACAGCCGAGCGCCACCTCGGCACGCTGGTGGACCTCTTCCGCCGCGGCATGCGCGAGCCCCTGCCGCTGTACCGCAAGACGTCGGCCGCCTGGGCCGAGGCGGTCGCCGCGGGGAAGGACCGCGCGACCGCTGGCCGCGAGGACCTGGACGTCGGGTTTCGGACTGGGACAACGAGGACAAGGACCCCGAGCACGTGCTCGTCCTCGGCTCCGCCCTGCCCTTCGACGCCATGGTCGACTCGGCCGGACGCGCCCGCGCCGACGAGACGGGCGACGGCTGGGACGGCGTCGGAGACCACACGGTTCGGTCGCTACGCGCGCGCGGCTCTGGGACGGGCTGCTGACCCACGAGCAGGTCGTCGACCGGTGACGGGCGGACGAGCGGACCGCCGGAGCCTCAGCCGTTCGAGGTCTGCGGGGACCTCCCGAGCGGCATGACGCTGCTCCAGGCCAGCGCCGGGACGGGCAAGACCTTCACCATCGCGGCCCTGGCCACCCGCTACGTCGCCGAGGGCATCCTGCCGATCGAGCGGCTGCTCGTCATCACCTTCACCCGCATGGCCACCGGCGAGCTGCGCGAGCGGGTGCGGGACCGGCTGGTCCGCGCCTACGACGGCCTCGTCGACGTGCTCGACGGCGCCGGCGGCCACGAGGACGACGAGGTCGTGCAGCTCCTGGCGCAGGCGCCGGGCGACGAGGTCGAGGCCCGCCGCGACCGCCTCGGCAAGGCCATCGCCGACTTCGACGCGGCCACCATCGAGACGACGCACGGGTTCTGCCTCCAGGTGCTCTACGGCCTCGGCACGGCCGGCGACGTGGACCGCGAGGTCACGTTCGTCGAGGACGTGCGCGACCTCATGGAAGAGGTCGTCGACGACCTCTACCTGCGCCGGTTCGCCGCCGGCCCGAACCCGCTCGAACTTCACCCGCGCCGAGGCGATGGAGATCGCCAGGCACGTGCTCGACCACCCCGACGCCGAGATCGTGCCGCCGCGGTCCGACGCCCAGGACACGCCATCCATCCGCCGCCGTTTCGCCGACGCGGTCCGCGGCGGAGATGGACGACGCAAGCGCGCCCGGAAGATCCTGACCTACGACGACGTGCTGCATCCGTCTGCGCGACACCCTGGCCGACCCCGAGCGCGGACCGAGCAGCCTGCGCCCGGCTGCGCGAGCGCTACGACGTCGTCCTGGTCGACGAGTTCCAGGACACCGACCCGGTGCAGTGGGACATCATGCAGCGAGGCCTTCGGCCAGCGGGGAGTCGACCCTCGTGCTGATCGGCGACCCCAAGCAGGCCATCTACGCCTTCCGGGGGGCCGACGTCCACGCCTACCTGCCGGCGCAGCGAGGCGTGCAGTCGGAGTGGACCCTCGACGTCAACTGGCGCAGCGACCAAGGCTCTGCTCGAGGCCTACGACGCACTCTTCGCCGAAGCCAACTGGGCTACGCGGGCATCGCCTACCGCAGCGTCGAGCGCGGCGCCGCGCCAACCGCCGCCCCGGCTGCGTCGGCGCGCCGGAGCCAGCGCCGCTGCGCGTGCGGATCGCTGCACACCGACGACGGGCTCGTCCGCTCACGCCGACGAAGGGCCTGCCTCAAGGCCGGCGACGCCCGTGGCGTCATCGCCCGCGACCTGGCCGCCGACGTCGTCAAGCTGCTGTCGCGCCGGCCCGACGCATCGTCACCCGCCGCCGCGACGGAGGCGAGCGTCGGCGGAGCCGCTGCATCCCGGCCACGTCGCCGTGCTGGTGCGGGTCAACAGCCACGCCGTGCTGGTCCGCGACGCGCTGCACGCGGTCGGCGTGCCCGCCGTGATCGGCGGCTGCGGGCTCGGTGTTCGCGAACCGCGCCGGCGCGCGAGTGGCTGCGGCTGCTCGAGGCCCTCGAGCGCCCGACGGCCCGTGACCGGGCGTCGCTGGCCGCGCTCACCGTTTCGTCGGCTGGACCGCCGACGAGGTGGCCACGGCTCGAGGAGTGCCAGTGGGAGGACCTGCACTGGTCACTGCACCGGTGGGCCGCTCTCCTGCGCGACCAGGGCGTCGCCTCGCTCTTCGAGACGGTCAGCCGCACCCACGGCGTGCCGGGGCGCGTGCTCGGCCGAGGCTTCGGGAGAGCGCTTCATGACCGACCTGCGCCACATCGCCCAGCTGCTCCACGAGGCAGGCGTGTCCGAAGGGCTCGGCCCGACCGCCATGGCGACGTGGCTGGGCCGGCGGATCCACGACGCCGACACGCGACACCGAGAACGAGGAACGCGCCCGCCGGCTCGAGTCGGATGCCGACGCGGTCCAGGTCATCACCATCCACCGCAGCAAGGGCCTCGAGTTTCCCGTCGTCTTCTGCCCGTTCATGTGGGACGGGCGGCCGAACCCGAGCGACGTCCCGCTGTTCCACGACCCCGCCAACGTGGACGAGCGCACGATCGACGTCGGCCACGAGGGAACGAGACTTCGCCATCCACCAGAAGATGGAGCTCGACGAGAGCCGCGGTGAGGACCTCCGCCTCCTCTACGTGGCCCTGACCCGGGCACAGCACCAGGCCGTGCTGTGGTGGGCCGGCGTCCAGGATAGCCAGCATTCGCCGCTGGCGCGGCTTCTGTTCGACCGTGGCCCTTCCGGGCTCGTTGCCGCCGTACGGCGCCGGTCGGCACACCGACGGAGAGATGGTTGCCGCCTTCGAGGCGCTCGGCGACCAGGTCTCGGTCGAGCGCGTCGCTGAACCGGAGGCCGTCAAGTGGCACCACGAAGCGGACGCCACCCCGCGTCTCGACGCGGCCCGCTTCGACCGCGTCCTCGACGTCGGATGGCGCCGTGTGTCCTATTCGGGCATCACCAGTCCCGTCCATGGATGTCCACGGTCGGAAGCGAGCCGGAGCAGCCCTTCATCACGGACGAGGAGGTTGGGGCGCCGACCGCTCCCGACGTGCCGGCCGACCCGGGACTCGATCGCTTGCGCTCGGTCACGCTCGGATTGGCCGACATGCCAGGCGGCGCGCTGATCGGCACGGTGGTGCACTCCATCTTGGAGCAGGTCGACTTCGCCACCTCTGATCTCGAAGGCGAGGTCGCTGCGGCGTTCGAGCGCCAGGTGGCCTGGCGCAACGCCGATCTCGGCAGTCGTGAGGCCGTAGTCGCGGGGTTGTGCGCGGCCATCGAGAGCCCGTTGGGTCCTCTGGTAAGTGAACGGAGGCTCCGCGACGTCGAGCGACAGCGACCGGCTCGACGAATTGGGTTTCGAGATCCCGCTCGTCGGCGGCGACGACCCGACGGGGACGCTGCATGTGCGGGCCCTGGCCGACCTCCTCGAGACACAGCTTCCAGCGGACGATCCGGTTGGCCGCTACGCGACGCAGCTGCGCGACCCTGCCCTCAAAGGACTGATGCGGGGCTATCTCACGGGCAGCCTGGACCTCGTGTTCCGGGACGCCGGGGGACGCTTCATACTCGGCGACTACAAGACCAACCGGCTCGGCTTGTCCGAGGAACCCCTCACGGCGTGGCACTACCGTCCCGATGCTGTGCAGGACGAGATGGAGGCGGCGCACTACCCCTTGCAGGCGCTGCTCTACACGGTGGCGCTGCACCGGTACCTTCGCTGGCGGCTGGCCGGCTACGAGCCGGAGCGGCACCTCGGTGGCGTCCTCTACCTGTTCGTGCGGGGCATGAGCGCAGTCGAGCCGGCCCGCGTGGACGACTGCCCCTGTGGGGTGTGGTCCTGGCGGCCCCCGGCGCAACTGGTCGAGTCGCTCAGCGACCTCTTCGATCGTGGGGCCCCGACGTGACGGCTCTCGACGGGTTCGGATCGCTTCGACGCTGCCCTCGCCCACAGCGCCGGCGGGTCTGCTGCACGCGTTCAACGTGGCTGGGATCCTGGCAACGTCCGACGTCCACGTCGCCCTCCGCCTGGCCCGCCTGAGCGGCACAGTGGACGATGTCGTGCGGCTCGGCGTGGCGTTCGCCGCGCGTGGTCCGCGCCTGGGTCACGTGTGTGTCGATCTGCACACCATCCGCGACACCGCAAGCACGGACAGCGACTCGCCGGTCGATCTCGAGCGCGCTGCCCTGGCCCGAGCCGGCCGACTGGGTGAGGCGGATGTCCGAGTCCGCCGTCGTGGGGCACGACCGACCGCTCCAGCTCGGCGGGAACGAACCTCTACCTGAACCGGCTCGTGGACGGACGAGAGGTTTGTGGCCACCGACCTGCGACGACGCGCCGCGACGCCCGTCGACGGCGTCGACGACGCGGTGTTGTCGTCCGGTCTGGCCCGGCTGTTCGACGACGAGGAGATCCCAGACCTCCAGCGGCTGGCGGCGGCGACAGCGGTGTTGCGGAACGTGTCGGTGATCGCCGGTGGACCGGGCACCGGGAAGACCACGACGGTGGCCCGGGTCCTGGCTCTGATCTACGAACAGGCACGCGGCGGCCGGTGCCCGGCCGCCGCGCATCGCGTTGGCGGCGCCGACCGGCAAGGCGGCGGCGCGACTCGAAGATGCCGTCCGGGGCGAGGCGTTAGCGATGAACATCGGAGAGGAGGTCCGTGCGCGCCTGGGCTCGCTCGAGGGCACCACGCTGCACCGACTCCTTGGTTTCAACCCGGGAAACAGAACCCGGTTCCGGCACAATCGCAGCAACCATCTTCCCGACGACGTCGTGGTGATCGACGAGACATCGATGGTGTCGCTCTCGATGATGGCGCGGGTGGCCGAAGCCGTTCGCCCTGCGGCCCGGCTGATTCTCGTAGGAGATCCCGAACAGCTGGCCTCGGTCGAGGCCGGCGCGGTGTTGGGGGATATCGTCGGCCCGGCCGCCGACGGGCTTTGCATGGACGCCGAGGCGCGGAGGCGGCTCGGCGAAGTGACCGGGCACACCATTCCGGTTCCCGATGGCGATGCCGATGCCATCCCGTCGTCGATTATCGGGAATGGCATCGTCGTTCTCCGCCGCGTGCACCGCTTCGGAGGCGCGATCGCCGAGCTGGCCGAAGCGATCCAACGCGGTGATGCCACGCGACGCGCTGGCTGTGCTCCGGCGGGGCGGCCCGGACGTGCAGTGGATGCCCGAGGACGCGGGTGAGAGGCCTTCTGCGAGCGTGGTCGACGCCGTACGTAGCCTTGCGGTCGATTGCGGCCGTGAAGTCATTGAGGCGGCGCGTGCCGGTGCGGCGCCGGGAGGCCATCGCGGCGCTCGGCCGCTTCCGACTCCTGTGCGCGCACCGGCGGGGACCCGAAGGCGTGGCCACGTGGATGGGACACGTCGAGAGCTGGCTGCGGGCTGAGGTCGCGGGGTTCGCCACTGGCACCGATTGGTACGTCGGGCGGCCACTCATCGTGACGGAGAACGACTATGGGTTACAGCTCTATAACGGTGACACCGGGGTCGTCGTCTCCGCGCAACGGGCGGCTGGTGGCGGCCTTCGAGCGCGGTGACGCCGTCGCCGAGGTCAGTCCCGCCCGGCTGGCTGCGGTCGACACGGTCTATGCGATGACGGTCCACAAGAGCCAGGGCTCGCAGTTCGACGTCGTTGCCTTCCTGTTGCCGAGCGCGGACTCGCGGGTTCTGACCCGTGAGCTGCTCTACACCGCCGCCACCCGCGCCAGGAGCGAAACTGATCCTTGTCGGAACCGAGGAGCTTCTTCGAACGGCAATCGAACGGCCGATCACCCGGGCGTCGGGACTGCGGCAGGCGCTGTGGGGGGAAGCTCTGACGAGCCGACCATCCCCCGGGGACGAATCGGCCGATTTCCGCTATTTAGGCTGCCGTCGCAGGGAAACCCCTGGACTCAGGCCTATTCCAGCCTTTACACAGGCTGCATTCAGGGTGCTGTCCCATGATGCATCCGACACGACTCCGTAACAATCGCGGAGCCTGAGAGAAGACAAAAGGGTGAGGATGAAGATTCTGGTTCTCGGAGGAGACGGCTACCTGGGATGGCCGACCGCCCTCCACCTTTCGGCCCGGGGACACGAGATCACCGTCGTCGACAACTTGGTGCGCCGGGAGTATGACCGTGAGATGGGCGTGGACAGCCTGGTGCCGATCGCTCCGCTCGAGGATCGCGTGACGCGCTGGGAGCAGCTCTCCGGACATGCCGTCAACGTCCGGATCGGCAACCTGACCGACGCTGCGTTCACGTACGGTGTCGTCGCCGAGACCAAGCCCGATGCCATCGTGCACTTCGGCGAGCAACGCTCGGCCCCGTACTCCATGATCGACCGTGAGCACGCGGTCTACACGCAGGTGAACAACGTGGTGGGGACGCTCAACCTCATGTACGCCATTGCCGAGACGGACCCTTCGATCCACCTCGTCAAGCTGGGCACGATGGGGGAATACGGGTACCCCAACATCGACATCGAGGAAGGCTTCATCGAGATCACCCACAAGGGACGGACCGACGTCCTGCCCTACCCCAAGCAGCCGGGTTCCTTCTACCACCTGTCCAAGGTGCACGACAGCCACAACATCATGTTCGCGTGCCGTGTCTGGGGTCTCCGGTGCACCGACTTGAACCAGGGGATCGTGTACGGGCAGTCGACGGAGGAGACGGACCTCGATCCCGTCCTCGCGACCCGCTTCGACTACGACGGCGTCTTCGGCACCGTGCTGAACCGGTTCTGCGTCCAGGCGGTCACCGGCCATCCGCTCACCGTGTACGGGGCGGGGGGCCAGACCCGCGGCATGCTCAATATCCGCGACACCCTCGCCTGCGTCGCCTTGGCGATCGGGAACCCGGCCGAGCGTGGGGAGTTCCGGGTCTTCAACCAGTTCACCGAGTCCTTCTCCGTACGGAACATGGCGCAGATGGTCAAGCGGGTCTGCCCGACCCGGGTCGACATCGCAGAGGGACTTTCGAACCCCCGGGTCGAGCACGAAGAGCATTACTTCCACGCCGCCAACACCAAGCTGCTGGACCTCGGGCTCCAGCCGCATCTCCTGACCGACGAGGTCGTTGCGGGGATGCTCGACCTGGTGGAGCACCACAGGGACCGGGTCGACGTGCGCGCGATCGCCCCGACCGTGCAGTGGCGGTCGAGCGCCAGCACGCTGACCACGACGGGCGAAGCACCCGACTCATCGTTCCTCGCGGTGTAGGTCAGCACTTCAGGCTGTAGTTTCCCGGGGCGATGCCGCCACGCAGGCCACGCCGCCGCGCGCGCCGTCGATCACCGGCCCGGCCGGCCATCATGCTCGTTGCGGCGGTGGTCGTCCTGGCGCTCCTCGTGGGCGGGCTCACCCAGGTGTCGCGGCAGTCGCAGGACTACGACGCCAATTCCAACCGTTCGCTCGCGGCCCAGGGGGCCGTCGTCGCCAGCCAGTCCGACGCGACCGCGGCCCAGGTGCGCAGACTGGTCGGCAACCTGCAGGCACAGACCCGCCAATCGGTCGGGACGGGGCTCGACAGCGCCGTGCAGCAGACAGCCAACCAGTCGGCGCGCATGGACCTCGCTGCGGGCTCCTCCGCGCCCGGATCGCCGGGTTCCGAGCTCGCGACCGTCTTCACCGACCGGGCCCGGTCCGTGGCCGAGCTGCGGAACGCCATCGACGGTTTCCTCGGGATGCAACCCATCGCCGTCGCGGATGCCCCGGCGACGACGTCACCATCAGCCCCGTCCACCACGAGTCATGCGCCGGCGCTGACCGCGAGCCAGGCGACGAACCAAGTCGCCGCGGCGGGGGCGCTGCTGACGCGTTCGGACGACCTCTACCGGTCGGTGCAAAGGACGTTCGCTGCGACGGCCGGACATGCCAGGCTCCCCAAGTCGGTGTGGGTGACCGACGCGGGGCTGTGGCAGGCGGGTACGGTCGCGACCCAGATCGACCTCATTGCCACGTCGCCGACCCTGGCGGCGAGCCACTACCTCCTCCTGCGCACGGTCCGCCTGGACCCACCGGCGCTGCCGACGCCGCAAGGCGCGCCGGCCACCGTGTCGGCCCTCAGCCCCACATCGCACATCGGCGTGACCACGGTGCTCGGCAACGACGGCACCGCCGACGAGCCCCACGCCGCCGTCCGCTTCACGCTGGCGAACCAGGCCACGGGGGCCACGGCAACCCAGGTCGAATCGGCCCCCCTCGCCTTCGGTGCCTCGGTCACGCTCCCGACCGCGACCTTCCGCGTCAAGCCCGGGACGGCCTACCTGCTGACGGTCGCCGTGGTCCTGCCGACGGGCCAGGCCGCGACGGCCGGCACGGTGCTCCAGCAGGCACTGCAGGTGGCGCCGGCCACCTGAGCCAGAAGAGGCGGGTGGCCGGTCCGGCACGTGTCGACCCCGCTCGCATGCGGGTCATAGGATCGGTAGGCACCGAAATCAGAAAGCGGAGGGCTCTTCACGTGGCCGAGAGCATCACGATCACGGACAATCGCAATGGCGAGTCCATTGAGATTCCAATCGTCAACGGCGGTGTCGCGGCCGAGGAATGGGCCAAGCTCCTTCCCGGGACCTGGTTCTACGACCCCGCCTTCATGTCGACGGCCGCATGCGAGAGCGCCATCACGTATCTGGACGGGGACGCGGGGATCCTGCGCTACCGCGGCTATCCCATCGAGCAGCTGGCCGAGAGCTCCACCTACCTCGAGGTGGCCTACCTCCTCCTCAACGGCGAGCTCCCCAACGAGGAGCAGTTCGCGACCTGGCGACACGACGTCACGTATCACACGTTCATCCACGAGAACGTGCGAAAGCGGTTCCTCGAAGGCTTCCACTACGACGCTCATCCAATGGGCATGCTCGTCTCCGCCGTTGCCGCGCTGTCGACCTTCTACCTCGACGCCAAGGACATCTTCGATCCCGAGTCCCGGAACAAGCAGATCATCCGGCTGATCGCCAAGATGCCGACGCTGGCGGCGGCCGCCCACCGCTTCAGCGTCGGCATGCCGTTCGTCTACCCCGACAATTCGCTCGACTTCGCCCCGAACTTCCTGTCCATGCTCTGGAAGGTCGCCGAGCCCCGGTTCGAAGCCGACCCCGTCCTGGCCCGCGCCCTCGATACCCTTTTCATCCTCCACGCGGACCACGAGCAGAACTGCTCGACCACCGCGATGCGCGTGGTCGGCTCCTCGCACTCCGACCCCTATTCCGCCACCGCCGCTGCCGCTGCCGCTCTGTACGGACCGCGCCACGGCGGGGCGAACGAGGCGGTCATCCGGATGCTGACCGACATCGGAAGCATCGACAACGTGCCTGACTTCATTGCAACGGTGAAGTCGGGTACCGGCGGCCAGCGCCTGCAGGGATTCGGGCACCGCGTCTACAAGAGCTACGACCCACGGGCGAAGATCATCAAGCAGACTGCCGACGACGTCTTCGAGGTCACCGGCAAGAACCCGCTGCTCGACATCGCGCTGAAGCTCGAGGAGATCGCACTGAACGACGAGTACTTCACTTCCCGGCGGCTCTACCCCAACGTCGACTTCTATTCCGGCCTCATCTACCAGGCCATGGGGTTCCCGCTCGAGATGTTCCCCGTCCTGTTCGCGATCCCGCGCACCGCCGGCTGGCTCGCCCATTGGCAGGAGATGCTCGACCAGGACTCCAAGATCGCACGGCCGCGCCAGCTCTACATCGGCCCCGAGCCGCGCGACTACGTGCCCATCGTGTCGCGCTAGTTCTCGCCGGTCCGCCTGCGCATGCGGACCAGTCCCTCCTGGGCGAGCGAGACGCACAGCCGCCCCTCGCGATCGAAGAGGAACCCCCGGGCGAAACCGCGGCCACCGGCAGCGACCGGAGAGTCCATGTCGTAGAGCAGCCAGTCGTCGGCGCGGAACGGCCGGTGGAACCACATGCAGTGGTCCAGGCTCGCTCCCATGAAGTCAGGGTCGTCCCAGCGCACGTCATGGGGGGCCAGGATGGTGTCGAAGAGCGACATGTCGGACGCGTAGGTGGCTACGCAGGCATGCAGCAGCGGATCCTCGGGCAGGTCGCCGTCGGCCCGGATCCACAGCCGCTGGCGGGGTTCGCCGGGCCCCGAATGGTGCCAGGGGAGCTCGCCGATGTGGCGCTGGTCGATGGGGTGGGGCCGTTCGAACCAGTCGGCCAGCTCCTCCTTCCACGGTGCGAGGCGCTCGGAGAGCGGCGGCAGGGTCTCGGGCGGGGGCACCTCCGGCATCGGGAACTGGTGCTCCAGCCCCTCCTCGGAGTCGTGGAAGGAGGCCGAGAGGTTGAAGATGGCGCGGCCGTGTTGCACGGCGACGACGCGCCGGGTGGTGAACGACTTCCCGTCGCGGATGCGGTCCACCTCGTAGAGGATGGGGACGCTCGGGTCACCCGGCCGCAGGAAGTACGAGTGCAGCGAGTGCACCCGGCCGTGCTCGACCGTGCGACCGGCCGCTATCAGCGCCTGCCCCGCCACCTGGCCGCCGAACACCCGCTGGCGCTCCTCGTTGGGCTGGATGCCGCGGAAGATGTTGACCTCAATGGGTTCGAGGTCCAGCAGGTCGACGAGGAAGTCCAGGGACGAGCTCATCCGCCCATGTTCGCAGGGACTGGAGCGGTGCGGCGTCCGAGCAGGGTGGCCGTCGACCCCGCTACCCTGCGGCCTCATGGCACCCGCGTCCCCGGCCGGCGACGAGAGCCGACTCACGTTCCCGGACGGATTCACCTGGGGCGTCGCCACCGCGGCGCACCAGATCGAGGGCGGCAACGTCAACAATGACTGGTGGGCCTGGGAGCACGACCCGACCTCGGGCACCCTCGAGCCGAGCGGGGACGCCTGTGACTCCTTTCACCGCTGGAGAGAGGACCTCCAGCTCGTGGCCGACATGGGACTCGGCGCCTATCGCTTCTCGCTCGAGTGGAGCCGCATCGAGCCCGCCGAGGGCGAGTTCTCGACGGCCGCCCTGGAGCACTACCGGCGCGTGTGTGCGGCGTGCCACGGTCACGGGATCATTCCGGTGGTCACGTTCCACCACTTCACGTCGCCGCTGTGGCTGGCGCGCCGAGGGGGCTGGGAGGCGCCCGACGCGCCCGAGTGCTTCGCCCGTTTCGTGGCCCGGGCCGCGGCGCACCTCGGGGATCTGGTCGGATGGGCCTGCACGATCAACGAGCCGAACGTCGTCGCGGTCATGGGCTACTTCCAGGGTCAGTACCCGCCGGGGGTCAAGGAGGACTTCGTCCGCTATGCCGCGGTGAACGAGGCGATGGTGCGGGCACACCGCCTGGCCGTGGACGCCTTGCGCTCCGGACCCGGGGACTTCCCGGTCGGGCTCACCCTCTCCATGGCCGAGATCACCGCCGACGAGGGCGGCGAGGCGCTGCGCGACGGGGCCGAGGAGATGCTCGAGAACGTCTTTCTCCGGGCGACCGGTGGCGACGATTTCGTCGGGGTGCAGTGCTACACCCGCATGCACTTCGGCCCGGACGGCCTGGCCCCCAACGACCCCGATGTCCCCGTGACCCAGATGGGCGACGAGCTCTGGCCCCAGGCGGTCGAGCACACGGTGCGGCGGGCCGCCGAGGTGAGCGGGCGGCCGGTGGTCGTCACCGAGAACGGGATCGCCACGGCCGACGACACGGAGCGCATCGCGTTCCTCTCCGATGCCATCCGCAGCGCCCACCGTTGCCTGGCCGCGGGCATCGACCTGCGGGGTTACTTCGTGTGGAGCCTGCTCGACAACTTCGAGTGGCACCTGGGGTACGGACCGAAGTTCGGGCTGGTGGCGGTCGCCCCCGGCACCTTCGAGCGCCGGCCCAAGCCCAGCGCCCACTGGTTCGGTGAGGTCGCCCGCGCCAACCGACTGTTGACGGCCGGTGGGTAGGGCCCTGCCAGGGGCCCAATTGGCGGCCACGCTAGGGTGACGTAGTGCTCTCCCGGCTTCACGCGCTCTACGACTGGCTGCACACCCACGAGGGCCGGAAGATCTTCCGCTACTCCATGGTCTCGGTCATTTCGACGGCCGTGTCCCTCTTCGTCATCGCCATCGTCTACGGCGCGCTGCACCTCTGGAGCGAGGTACCCAGCACCATCTTCGGCAATCTGGTCGCCACGTTCCCCTCGTACTGGCTCAACCGCAAGTGGGCCTGGGGCAAGCACGGACGGTCGCACCTCCTGAAGGAGGTAGTGCCGTTCTGGACCCTGGCGGGGATCGGCATCGCCTTCTCCATCGTGGGCGCCGCGCTGGCCCGCCACGTTGCCATCAAGTACAACCTGGACCACTTCGAGACGACGGTGGTCGTGCTCTTGGCCAACGTGATGTCGTTCGCCATCTTCTGGGTCGCCAAGCTGCTCCTGTTCAACAAGTTGTTCAAGATCGAGCTCGAGGAGTTCGACGAGCACCTCACGCACGAGGAGCAGGAGGAGCAGGAGGAGCAGCCGACGCCGCACTGAGGCGGGGCCGCGGCTGCGGCCAGCTGGCTAGTCGCGGAAGTTGTCGAACTGCAGCGGGATCCCGAAGTCTTCGGCCTTGCACTTCGCAATCACCTCTTGGAGGTCGTCCCGCTTCTTGCCGGTGACCCGCAGCTGATCCCCCTGGGTCTGCGAGGACACACCCTTGAGGCCGAGGTCCTTGATGAACTTGTTCAACCGCTTGGCGTGGTCCGAGGAGATGCCGGCCTTGATGGTCACCTTCTGCCGGGCCGTGCCCTTCTGGGCCTCTTCGATCTTGGCGTCCTCGAAGGCCTTGAGCGACACCTGGCGCCGGACCAGCTTCTCGTCGAGCACCTGGTGCAGGGCACGCAGGCGGTCCTCGGTCGAGGAGCGCAGCACCAGCTCGGAGTCGCTCAGCTCAATGACCGAATCCGTGTTCTTGAAGTCGAAGCGGGTGGCGGCCTCGCGGTTGGCCTGATCGACCGCGTTGCGCACCTCTTGCATGTCGACTTCCGAGACAATGTCAAAAGTGGGCATGGCCTCAGCGTACCGGCGCCACCTGCGGCTGAGGGGTGCCCGCGGCGGCTAATCTCGCCCCGCTGCGGGTCGGTGTCCGAGTGGCCAAAGGAAGCAGGCTGTAAACCTGCCGGTTAACACCTACGGAGGTTCGAATCCTTCCCGGCCCACGCATTCCCGGAGGCACGGCGGTTGGGTCCTTTGACCCTTGCGACCCCCGGGCCTGCCGTTACAATGCTGTTTCAGATCGATTGCGGGCCCTGCTCCCTAGGGTGGGTCCTCCTCCCCCTCGGGCCGACGGGCCCGGAAACGACAAGCGAGACCGACAACCTCCGTGGACGAAAGCGCGATGTCCCCCGCATCACCGGTCCTGGACCGGGTGCGCACGCGCCTGAACCGCGTCTCCATGCGGGCCGATGCCGTGCGACTGCGGCTCACACCGCGCGCCGCGCTGACCCAGCGGGTCGAGGCGGAGTCGGGGGACCCCGACGACTGGTCCTTCCTGCGCCGGCCCGCACTGCTCGGGTTCGTCGCCGTGCTCTCCATTTGCATCGGTGCATCGCTGCCGAGCTCGCCCTTCAAGCTCGAGATGGGTGGGACGTGGTTCTTCGGCGAGGCCAACTGGCCGACGACGGCGCTGATGCTGCCCGGAGTCGTGGCCGTCTACGGAGGGATGATCCTCTTCGTGCGCGTCTGGTTCGGCCTGTACCAGACGCTGCGCGCCCGACCTGGCGTGCCGATCCGGCGCCTGGCCTACATGCTCGGCCTCTGGCTGCTGCCCCTCCTGGCGGTGGCGCCCCTCTTCAGTCGCGACGTCTTCTCCTACGCGGCACAGGGCGAGATGATGAGCCACGCCATCAACCCCTACCACTACGGCCCGGGCATCCTCGGCTCCGCCGGTCCGTACTCGTCGGGGGTCGACCCCCTCTGGGCGAACACGGCCGCCCCCTATGGCCCGCTCTTCTTGATGCTGGCCGGCTGGTCGGCCTCCTTGAGCCTGCACCATGCGCTCGTCACGGTCGTCCTGTTGCGGCTCCAGTCGGTGGCGGGCATCGCGCTGATCGCGTACTGCATCCCCAAGCTGGCCCGCTCGTACGGCCGGGACGCCGGCCCGGCGTTCGTGCTGGCCGTGCTCAACCCGCTCACCCTGCTGGCCCTCGTGGGCGGGGCCCACAACGACGCCATCATGGTGGGTCTTCTCCTCGCCGGCGTCACTGCGGCGCGGTCCCGGCACCCGGTCTGGGGCGTCGTGCTGTGCGCGCTCGCCGCGTCCATCAAGGTGCCCGCCGCGATCGGCATCGTCTACGTGGCGTGGGACTGGGCCGGCACCGGGGCGGACTGGCGCCGCCGCACCCGCATGGCCCTCCGCTCGGGCCTGATCACTTTGGCGGTCATGGGGGCCCTCTCCTTCGTGTCCGGGCTCGGGTGGGGATGGCTCGCCAACCTGGGCACCCCGGGGACCGTGCGCTCGTGGATGGCGCCCGCCACCGGTTTCGGTCTCCTGATGAGCGGATCCGCCCATGTCCTCGGCATCGGGGTCGGTCTCGGCGGCGTGCTCACGCTGACCCGGGCCATCGGTCTGCTGGCGGCGGCGGCCATCGCGCTCTACTGCCTCGTCAACCGCGAGCGCCTCGGGTTACTCAGCGCGCTGGGCATCACCATGATGGCCTTCGTGCTCCTCGGCCCGGTCGTCCAGCCCTGGTACCTGACATGGGGGATCATCATCGTGGCGCCCGTGGCCACGGGTCGCATGCTCTACGTCGTGCTGGGCCTCTCGACGGTGGCGCCCTTCATCGGGCTGACCGGAGGCACCGAGCTGCTGAACGAGCTCGTCCACACCGACCCGATCCGCATGGTGCTCGCGGTGATGGTGCTGTGGGCCGTGGCGATCTTCCCGCTCGGCAACTGGACCACGTCGTGGCGGCTCGACCGCTCCCGTCTCCCGGCGCTCACGGCGCCCCACGGCCAGGGCGCCGCCCTCGAGTCCTGAGCCCGAGAGGGGCTGACCGGGCCACCAACCGCCGGGGTTACAACAGGCGTTGGAGCTCGACGACGTCGAGCCACTGGCGGTGCTTGCGCCCGACTTCCCGTTCCACCCCGACCAGCTCGAAGCCGGCCGCCTGGTGCAGCCCGATGGACGTCTCGTTGTGCCCGGCGATGCGGGCGATCACGGAGTGGAAGCCGTGCGCCGATGCCAGGACCAGCAGCTCGGCGAGAAGGGCTTGCCCCACCCCGTTGCCCCGCTGGGCGCGGTCGACGTAGACCGAGTTCTCGGCCGTGGCCGAGTAGCCCGAGCGCTCACGGAAGGGGGAGAGGGAGCCGAATCCCAGGACGATCTCGCCGTTGGCCCCGGCCGGGCCCGTCACCCCGGAGTCGGGGGCCTCGATCGCCACCAGCGCCGGGTGGACCCCGCTGTGCTCGAGGATCCAGGCCTCCTGCTCGGCCCGGGTCCGGGGGACCATGTCGAAGGTGTTCGTGCTCTCGAGGACCTCGACGTTGTAGATGGCGCGGATGGCCTCGGCGTCGGCCACCTCGGCCAGTCGGATCCGCATCCGTCGATGGTACTGTTGAGCTGCCGAAACCGGGGAAGCGGCGGCAGCCCGTGCCGAGCCCTGGCTATCATTGACGATTCGCGGAACGTAGCCGCGGCGCCCCCTTAGCTCAGTCGGCAGAGCACAGCCATGGTAAGGCTGGTGTCGTCGGTTCGATTCCGACAGGGGGCTCGCCCATGGCGGCGTAGCTCAGTTGGTCAGAGCACACGGCTCATAATCGTGTTGTCGCGGGTTCGAGTCCCGCCGCCGCTACCAGGCCCGGACGAACACCCGGGCAGCGACCAGGAAGGATCGGACATGCCGAAGAACGAGAAGAGGGTCCAGGTCACCCTGGCCTGTGAGGTGTGCAAGCGGCGCAACTACATCACGACCAAGAACAAGCTCAACGACCGTGAGCGGATCGAGATGAAGAAGTTCTGCCGCTGGGATCGCCAGCACACCCTGCACAAAGAGACCCGCTGAGCCACCCGGAGCCGGCCGGTGCTACTCTGGCAGGCCGATCCCCAGGTCAGGGGGAAGAACCACCTGCGTGAGGGGAACCCGGAAGCACCCCACCGAGGGCAGTAGCTCAACTGGTAGAGCACCGGTCTCCAAAACCGGCGGTTGGGGGTTCGAGTCCCTCCTGCCCTGCCCCGGACCGGTGACCGGAGAACCGGCCACCCGAAGAACGATGTATGTGAGGCAAGACCTGTGAACCGCGAGACCAAGCGCATGATGCAGCGCCAGGGGCAGATGGAGGCCGACGGGTCTCCGGCCACCCGGCGCGCGCCCGCAGGCACGCAGACCAAGGCGGCGCGGACGCAGAAGGGGCCTTCGGGACGCAAGCGGACCTCGCCGGTCCAGTTCGTGCGCGAAGTCCGTGACGAGATGCGTCAGGTCGCCTGGCCGTCCCGCTCCGAGCTCATCAACTACACGTCGGTGGTGCTGACCACGCTGGTCATCATGATCAGCCTGATCTTCGTGTTGAACCTCGCCTTCGGCAAGCTCATCACGCTCATGTTCACGAAGTAGGCGCACATGAGCGACATGACACATTCAGAAGCGGAGGAGGCACTCGTGACCGGCGACGAGGAAGACGTCGCGGAGGCACTGGCGTCCGAGCAGGAAGAGTCGGAGGGCGCCCCGGAAGAGGCCGCCATGCGCACGACGTCGACCCAGGACGTGGTGGACGCGGTCGCCGCCGAGAACGAGGCCGAGCTCGAAGCCATCGCCGCCGACGAGGTGATCGAGGCGGTCGAGGAGGCCGCCGCCGAAGTCGTGGCCGAGGAGGCCGCAGAGGAGATCGTGGAAGAGATCGTGGAAGAGATCCTCGAGGAAGCCGTGCTCGAGGCGGTCGAGGAGGCAGTGGTCGAGGAGATCGCCGCAGAGATCGTGGAGGAGATCGCCGCGGAGACCGCGGCCCAGACGGGGGAGCCCGCTCTGGTGCTCGACGCCACCGACGGCCAGGATGCCGCGGGGGAGGTCGAGCTCGGCGGGTGGGGCGAGGACGACGAGGAGGAAGAGGTCGTCCCCGTCGAGAGCCCGTACGACCGTCCCGGCCGCTGGTACGTGGTGCACACCTACTCGGGCTACGAGAACAAGGTGCGCTCGAACATGGGCAACGTGGTCGCCTCCCGCGGCATCGAGGACCGCGTCTTCGAAGTCGTCATCCCGATGGAGGACGTCGTCGAGTTCAAGGGCGGCAAGAAGGTCACCGTCCAGAAGAAGGTGTTCCCGGGCTACCTGCTCGTCCGCTGTGACCTCGACGACGACACCTGGGGGGCCATCCGCAACACCCCGGGCGTGACCGGCTTCGTGGGCCCCGGTACCAAGCCGACACCGCTGTCGCGCCGCGAGGTCGAGAACATCCTGCAGGTGAAGGTCGAGGGCACCGAGGCCAGCCCGAAGCGCAGTCGTCCCCGGCTCGAGTACGAGGTGGACGAGACGGTGCGCGTCAAGGAAGGCCCCTTCGCGGACTTCTCCGGCCAGATCGCAGAGATCAACGAGGACCAGCTCAAGCTCAAGGTGCTCGTCAACATCTTCGGCCGGGAGACGCCGGTCGAGCTCGAGTTCAGCCAGGTCGCCAAGCTGTAGGCGACCGGGAAACAACCGAAGAACGAAGAAGGAGAACAAGAGACGATGGCGCCGAAGAAGAAGGTGCTCGCCGTGGTGAAGATCCAGCTCGAAGCCGGGTCGGCCACCCCTGCGCCCCCGGTCGGTACGGCGCTGGGCCCGCACGGGGTCCAGACCATGGAGTTCTGCAAGCAGTACAACGCCGCCACCGAGAGCATGCGGGGCTCGGTGGTGCCGGTCGACATCACGATCTACGAGGACCGCACGTTCAGCTTCGTGCTGAAGACCTCGCCCACCCCGGTGCTGTTGCGCCAGGCGGCGGGGCTGGACAAGGGCGCCGCCACCACGGGCCGCGAGACGGTGGGCACGATCACCGACGCCCAGCTGGCCGAGATCGCCACCACCAAGCTCAAGGACCTCAACACCAACGACCTCGACGCGGCCAAGAAGCAGGTCGCCGGCACGGCACGGTCCATGGGGATCACGGTCGCCGGCTAGGCCGGACGCACGCGCACAGGAGAGACGAATGACCCAACACGGGAAGAAGTACAAGGAGAGTCTGAGCAAGGTGGACCGGGAGGCGCTGTACAGCGCCGCCGAAGCGGTCGATCTCGTGAAGTCCCTGGCGAGCGCCAAATTCGACGAGACCGTCGAGCTGGCCGTCCGGCTCGGCGTCGACCCCCGCAAGGCCGACCAGATCGTGCGGGGCACGATCTCGCTCCCCTCGGGCACCGGTCGCACGGTGCGCGTGGCGGTGTTCGCCGCCGGCGAGGGGGCGACCGAGGCTCGCACCGCCGGCGCCGACGTGGTGGGTGCCGACGACCTGGTGGCCAAGATCAACGGCGGCTTCCTCGACTTCGACATCGCCATCGCCACGCCCGACCTCATGGGCCAGGTGGGCACGCTCGGACGGGTCCTCGGGCCACGTGGGCTTATGCCCAACCCCAAGACGGGCACCGTCACGACGGACGTGGCCAAGGCCGTGACCGAGTTCAAGGGTGGACGGGTCGAGTACCGCACCGACAAGGTGGGCAACATCCACATCCGGGTCGGCAAGGCCTCGTTCACCCACGACCAGCTGGTGACCAACATCAGGGCCGTCCTCGACGAGGTGCAGCGGGCCAAGCCGGCCGGGGCCAAGGGCCGGTACTTCCTGTCGATCACGCTGTCGACCACGATGGGGCCCGGGGTCCACATCGACCCGGTCAAGGCCCGCTTCACCGAGGAGGAGCTGGCCGTACCGGCCTAGGCCGGTCCCCGGGACGTACTACGCTCTCACGAACAGTTCGCCGCCCCCGGGCGTGCGGGCACTGAATCCGAACGCCAGAGACCTCCGGTGCACCCACGGGTGCCGAAGCGGCCCGCAGGGCCGGCCCGACGAGGCGACACCGAGCACGCCGGCCCTTCCGGCGTGCGCCGTCGCACACCGGAGATCCTGGCCATCCGGCCGGTCGAACCCGGTGGAGGAAGACGATGGCAACGCAGAACGCACAGATGGCCCACAAGGTCGAGGTCGTCGCCGAGGTCAAGACGCGCATGGAGGCGGCATCCGCCTCCATCGTGAGCGAGTACCGCGGCCTCACCGTGGCCGAGATGGCCGACCTCCGCAACGCCCTGGCCGCCGCGGGCGGCGACTACAAGATCTTCAAGAACACGCTCGTGCGCCGGGCCATCGACGGCGGCGAGTACCAGCCTCTGGCGGAGTACCTCAACGGTCCGAGTGCGCTGACCTTCGTGCAGGGCGACATCAGCGCCGTGGCCAAGGCGCTGCGGGACTTCGCCCGGGGCAACCCCCACCTCGTGATCAAGGGCGGGCTCGCCGACGGCTCCCTGCTCTCGTCGGCCGAACTGGCCGCACTGGCGGACCTGCCGCCGCGCGAGGTCCTGTTGGCGCGCCTGGCCGGCGCCCTCGCCGCCCCGTTGCAGCAGATGGCCGGGCTCCTGCAGGCGATGCCCCGGAACATGGCGTACGGGATCTCGGCGCTGATCGAGCAGCGCCAGGCCGCGGGTGAGACACTGCCGGCGGCCGAGCCCACCGAGGCGGCGGCCGAGCCCGAGGACACGGCAGAGGCGGAGGCCACGGCCCAGCCCGAGGCCACGGCAGAGGCGCCCGCCGAGCCCGAAGCCGCCGCCGCCGGGGAGGCCCCGGCCGCCGAGGAGCCGGTGGAGGCCGCCGCAGAGGCGGAAGGCGATGCCGGGGCGGCGGCCAGCGCCGAAGAGGCATCCGAGTAGTACCCGAACGATTTCACGACCGCCGAACCCACACGACCGTAGGAAAGAAAGGAAGGCCACCCAGATGGCAACCCTGACCAAGGAAGAGATCCTCGACGGGATCGCCGAGCTGTCGGTGATCCAGCTGAGCGAGCTCCTGAAGGACTTCGAGGAGCGCTTCGGCGTGACCGCGGCGGCTCCCGTCGCCGTGGCCGCAGCCGCCGCACCCGCCGCCGGTGGCGACGCCGGTGGCGCCGAGGAGGAGAAGTCGGAGTTCGACGTCATCCTCACCGACGCCGGCGACAAGAAGATCCAGGTCATCAAGGAGGTGCGCGCCCTCACCAGCCTGGGCCTCAAGGAGGCCAAGGACCTGGTCGAGGCGGCCCCCAAGCCGGTCCTCGAGAAGGCCAACAAGGAGGACGCCGACAAGGCCAAGGCGGCCCTCGAAGGGGCAGGCGCCACCGTCGAGGTCAAGTAGTCCCTGGTCCGGGTCGGGTGGGCTCGTCCCGCCCGGCCCCGAGACCGGGATCCTTGACTGGGGCAGGGGGCTTTCGTAGCCTGTCGAAGACCCCGGGCGCTGCCCGCCAGGCCTGCGCGGCCGAGGGGTTGTATCCAGGCACGCCCCACGATAGGATGCAGGGTTGCCGTGCGTCTCTGTGTGCTCGATTCCGTAATTCCTCGGTGTCGGCGCGCGCCCTGGCAGCCCTGACCCGCCGTCCCGTCCCCGTCCTCGTCCGTCCCCTGACCCGCAGTCCCGCCCCCACCCGCCGCATCTCTCTTGGGAGGAGTTGACCGTTGTCCTCACGGTCCCGCAGCCCCGAACGCGTCTCGTTCGCCAACATCAATGAAGCCCTGCCCCTTCCGGACCTGATCGCGATCCAGCGCGATTCGTTCCAGTGGTTCCTCGACAAGGGCCTGGCCGAGGCGTACCACGACATCAGCCCGATCGAGGACTTCACCGGGCAGCTCAGCCTCGAGCTCGAGTTCGACCCGACCGACGCCGACCTGCGCCCGCCACCCAAGTTCTCGGTGGAGGAGTGCAAGGAGAAGGACATGACGTACGCGGCGCCCGTCTTCGTGCGGGCCCGCTTCCTCAACGCGACCACGGGTGAGATCAAGGAGCAGACGGTCTTCATGGGGGACTTCCCGATGATGACCGACCGCGGCACCTTCATCGTCAACGGCACCGAGCGTGTGGTCGTGAGCCAGCTGGTCCGCTCGCCCGGCGTCATCTTCCAGCCCGGCCGCGACGCCAAGACGGTCTTCACGGGGACCATCCACCCCTACCGCGGGGAGTGGATCGAGCTCGACATCGAGGCCAAGCCGGGCAAGGACGTCACCGCCGGGTGCCGCGTCGCCCGCAAGCGCCGCCTGTCCCTCTTCGTGCTCCTGCGCGCCCTGGGCTACGGGGACGAGGCCTTCCTGGACCGCTTCGTGCGCCACTTCGACTTCCTCGAGGGGCAGTGGGAGAAGGAGCGCAACCTGGCGCCGTCGCGCGAGGAGGCCCTGCTCGAGATCTACAAGCGCGCCCGCCCCGGCGAGCCGCTGTCGGCCGAGGCCGCCCGCGTCTACTTCGAGAACGCCTTCTTCAACCCGAAGCGCTACGACCTCACCCGCGTCGGCCGCTACAAGCTCAACCGCAAGCTCGGTCCGGAGATCGACCGTCTGAGCGACCTGTTCGGGATCGACATCGAGAAGCCGGCGCCGAACCAGTCGGTGCTGAGCCCGTCCGAGATCCTGGCCTCGGCCACCTACATGCTGCACCTGGCCCTGCACATGGCCGACGGCGAGTCGACCTACCGCATCGACGACCAGGACCACTTCGCCAACCGGCGCATCCGCTCGGTCGGCGAGCTGATCCAGAACCAGGTGCGGGTCGGGCTCAGCCGCATGGAGCGCGTCGTGCGCGAGCGCATGACGACCCAGGACGTCGAGGCCATCACGCCGCAGACGCTGATCAACATCCGCCCGGTCGTGGCTGCGGTCAAGGAGTTCTTCGGCACCTCGCAGCTCTCGCAGTTCATGGACCAGAACAACCCGCTGTCGGGCCTGGCCCACAAGCGCCGCCTCTCCGCGCTCGGCCCGGGCGGCCTGTCGCGTGAGCGCGCCGGCTTCGAGGTCCGTGACGTCCACACGTCGCACTACGGCCGCATGTGCCCGATCGAGACGCCCGAGGGCCCGAACATCGGCCTCATCGGGGCCCTGGCCACCTACGCCCGGGTCAACGAGTACGGCTTCATCGAGACGCCCTACCGCACCGTCGTCGACGGCAAGGTCACCAACGAAGTCAACTACCTGGCCGCCGACGAGGAGGAGGAGCACGTCATCGCCCAGGCCAACGCCTCGGTCGACGCCGACGGTCGCCTCACCGAGGAGCGCGTGCTGGTGCGCCGTGGCCCGCAGGGTACCGGCGTGCGCATGGGGGCCGTCGCCGGCTCCTACGGGACGACGTCGGAGATCGACTTCGTCCCGCCGTCGGAGGTCGACCTCATGGACGTGTCGCCGAAGCAGATCGTCTCGGTCTCCACGGCGCTCATCCCCTTCGTCGAGCACGACGACGCCAACCGGGCGCTCATGGGTGCCAACATGCAGAAGCAGGCCGTGCCGCTCGTCGTCCCCGAGGCGCCCTACATCGGCACCGGGGTCGAGGCCCGTGCCGCCCGCGACGCCGGCGACGTGTTGGTGGCCGAGGGCAACGGGACGGTCACCGAGATCAGCGGCGACTCCATCACGGTCGAGTACGCCTCGGGCCAGAAGGACCGCCTCGGCACCGCGCTCGGACGCAAGGTCTACCGGCTCTCCAAGTTCCGCCGCTCCAACCAGAACACGTGCATCAACCACCGCACGCTGGTGACCGAGGGGCAGAGCGTGGCCGCCGGGGACCTGCTCGCCGACGGGCCCTCGACCCACAACGGCGAGCTGGCGCTGGGCAAGAACCTGCTCGTCGCCTTCATGCCCTGGGAGGGCTACAACTACGAGGACGCCATCATCCTCTCCGAGCGTCTCGTGCGCGACGACGTGCTGACCTCCATCCACATCGAGGAGCACGAGGTCGACGCCCGCGACACCAAGCTGGGCGCCGAGGAGATCACGCGCGACATCCCGAACCTGTCGGAGGAGATCCTGGCCGACCTCGACGACCGCGGCATCATCCGCGTCGGCGCCGAGGTGGAGCCGGGCGACGTCCTGGTGGGCAAGGTCACCCCCAAGGGTGAGACCGAGCAGACGCCAGAGGAGCGCCTGCTGCGGGCCATCTTCGGCGAGAAGGCCCGCGAGGTGCGCGACACCTCGCTCAAGGTGCCCCACGGCGAGTACGGCAAGGTCATCGACGTCCGCGTCTTTTCGCGGGAGGAGTCGCACGAGCTGCCGCCGGGCGTCAACCAGCTGGTGCGCGTCTACGTGGCCCAGAAGCGCAAGATCTCCGAGGGCGACAAGCTGGCCGGCCGCCACGGCAACAAGGGCGTCATCTCCAAGATCCTCCCGGTCGAGGACATGCCATACCTGGCCGACGGCACCCCGGTCGACATCATCTTGAACCCGCTCGGCGTGCCGAGCCGCATGAACGTGGGACAGGTACTCGAGTCACACCTGGGCTACGCGGCCCGCCACGGCTGGGAGGGCGTGGACGTCAACGACGGGGTGGGGACGAGCGCCAAGGGCGACGGCGCGGAGCGCAAGACGCGGCCGCGCACCGAGCCCGCCGCCTGGGTCTCGACGCCGGTCTTCGACGGCGCCCACTGGGACGAGGCCGAGGACGCCGGGGCGCACCCGACGATCCAGCAGGTCTTCGGGCAGCTGAACGCCGACTCGGCCAACGGGGACGTGCAGATCGGCACCGACGGAAAGGCCACCCTCTACAACGGCCGCACCGGCGAGGCCTACGACAACCCGATCTCGGTCGGCTACGTCTACATCTTGAAGCTGGCCCACCTGGTGGACGACAAGATCCACGCCCGCTCCACCGGCCCGTACTCCATGATCACCCAGCAGCCGTTGGGCGGGAAGGCGCAGTTCGGTGGCCAGCGCTTCGGCGAGATGGAGGTGTGGGCCCTCGAGGCCTTCGGCGCCGCCTACGCGCTGCAGGAGCTGCTGACCATCAAGTCCGACGACGTGCTGGGCCGGGTCAAGGTCTACGAGGCCATCGTCAAGGGCGAGAACATCCCCGAGCCGGGCATCCCCGAGAGCTTCAAGGTGCTCATCAAGGAGATGCAGTCGCTGTGCCTCGACGTCGAGGTCCTCGCAGTCGACGGCCGCGAGATCGAGATGCACGAGCTGGACGAGGACGTGTTCCGCACCGCTGAGGAGCTGGGCATCGACATCAGCCGCAACGAGCGCGGCTCCGACGAGGAAGACGAGCGGCGCGCCGCAGAGAGGAGCTTCTCCTAATGGCTCTCGACGTCAACACATTCGACCAGCTGCGCATCGGACTGGCGACGGGCGACTCCATCCGGGGCTGGTCCAACGGCGAGGTCAAGAAGCCCGAGACGATCAACTACCGCACCCTGCGCCCGGAGAAGGACGGCCTCTTCTGCGAGAAGATCTTCGGCCCGACCAAGGACTGGGAGTGCTACTGCGGCAAGTACAAGCGGGTGCGCTTCAAGGGCATCATCTGCGAGCGCTGCGGTGTCGAGGTCACCCGGTCCAAGGTCCGCCGCGACCGCATGGGCCACATCGAGCTGGCCGCGCCCGTCGTGCACATCTGGTACCTGCGTGGCACCCGCTCGTGGCTGGCCTACCTCCTCATGGGCACCGAGCCCCGCGAGGAGCTCAAGGCGAAGCAGCTCGAGAAGGTCATCTACTTCGCGGCCAACCTGGTCACCTGGGTCGACGAGGAGAAGCGCCACCAGGACCTGCCCAGCCTCGAGAACGAGATGGCCGAGGAGATCGCCGACATCGAGAAGAAGCGCGACCTCGACATCGACCGCCGCTTCAAGGCGCTCGAGGAGGAGCTCAAGGCGCTCGAGGGCGAGGGTGCCCGCGACGCCGAGATCAAGGCGCGCCAGCGCGCGGTCGAGAAGGAGATCCAGTCCGCCCGCGAGCGGGCCCAGGAGGACGTCGAGATCGCCCAGCGCTCCCTCGACGAGTTCCGCAACCTGCACGGCCGCAAGATCATCGAGGACGAGATGCTCTGGCGCGAGCTGCGGCTCCGCTACGACGAGTACTTCGAGGGCGGCATGGGCGCGGAGTACATCCTCAAGCTGATCGACCGCATCGACCTCGACGCCGAGGAGATCAAGCTGCGCGACATGATCGATGCCAAGGACGGCCGGCGCCCCCTGTCGGCCCAGCGGCGCCAGAAGACGATCAAGCGGCTGAAGATCGTCACCGCCTTCAACCGGCGTGACGACCACGGCCGGCGCATCAACGACCCGCGGGCCATGATCCTCGAGGCCGTGCCGGTGATCCCGCCCGACCTGCGCCCCATGGTGCAGCTCGACGGTGGCCGCTTCGCCACCTCGGACCTCAACGACCTCTACCGCCGCGTCATCAACCGCAACAACCGGCTGAAGCGACTGCTCGACCTCGGCGCGCCCGAGATCATCATCAACAACGAGAAGCGGATGCTCCAGGAGGCGGTCGACGCGCTCTTCGACAACGGGCGGCGCGGCCGTCCGGTGACGGGCCCGGGCAACCGGCCCCTCAAGTCGCTCTCGGACATGCTCAAGGGCAAGCAGGGCCGGTTCCGCCAGAACCTGCTCGGGAAGCGGGTCGACTACTCGGGCCGCTCGGTCATCGTGATCGGCCCGAACCTCAAGCTGCACCAGTGCGGGCTGCCCAAGCTCATGGCGCTCGAACTCTTCAAGCCCTTCGTGATGAAGCGGCTCGTCGACGCCGAGCTGGCCCAGAACATCAAGTCCGCCAAGCGCATGGTCGAGCGGCGCCGGCCCCAGGTGTGGGACGTCCTCGAGGGCGTCATCCGGGAGCACCCGGTGCTCCTGAACCGCGCGCCGACGCTGCACCGCCTGGGAATCCAGGCCTTCGAGCCGGTGCTCGTCGAGGGCAAGGCCATTCAGGTCCACCCACTCGTCTGCACCGCCTTCAACGCCGACTTCGACGGCGACCAGATGGCCGTCCACCTGCCGCTGTCGGCCGAGGCCCAGGCCGAGGCCCGCGTGCTGATGCTCTCGGCGAACAACATCCTCTCGCCGGCCACCGGCCGCCCCATCACCGTGCCCACCCAGGACATGGTCTTCGGCGCCTACTACCTCACGCTGCGCGTCGAGGAGGGCGCGGGGGCGGGACGCACCTTCCGCCACCTCTACGAGCTGGAGGCCGCGTTCGACGCCGGCGACGTCGGGCTGCAGGTCCCGATCACGCTGCGGCCGTCACCGGGCTCGATCCTGGACGGGCGCCTGGCCGCCGCCGGGGTCGCCCCCGGGGAGGACGGCGTGCTCACCTTCGAGACGACGCCGGGCCGCGTCTTCTTCAACGAGGCGCTGCCCGAGGGCTTCGCCTTCGTCAACGACGTCGTGGGCAAGCGCAACACCCCGATCGGCACGATCGTCGAGGAACTGTCGGCCAACTACCCCAAGCACGTGGTGGCCTCGAGCCTCGACCGGATCAAGGCGCTCGGCTTCCGCTTCGCCGCCCAGTCCGGCCTGACCATCTCCATCAACGACGTCCAGACCCCGCCGGACAAGCAGGCGATCCTGGACCGCTACGAGAAGGAAGCCGAGAAGGCCGAGACGCAGTTCAAGCGCGGCATCATCACCGACGACGAGCGGCGCCAGAAGGAGATCGAGATCTGGACCTCGGCCAACTCCGAGGTCGGGCGGGCCATGGAGTCCCAGCTGGCCACGATCGCCTTCAACCCGCTCGACATGATGGTGGACTCGGGAGCCCGAGGGAACTCGCAGCAGATCCGCCAGATCGCCGGCATGAAGGGCCTGGTGTCCAACCCGCGTGGTGAGATGATCCCCCGCCCGATCAAGTCCTCCTTCCGGGAGGGCCTGTCGGTCCTGGAGTACTTCATCTCGACCCACGGCGCCCGCAAGGGACTGGCCGACACGGCCCTGCGCACGGCCGACTCGGGCTACCTGACGCGACGCCTGGTCGACGTGGCGCAGGAACTGATCATCCGGATCGACGACTGCGGCTCGACCAGGGGCATCTGGATCGACGGCGTGGCCCCCGACGGGCCGGGTCACCGCAACTACCTCGAGACGCGCGCCTTCGGCCGCCTGCTCACCGAGGACGTCAAGCTGTCGGACGGCACCGTCTACCCGGCGGGCACCCTGCTCGACGACGTGAACATCGCCGCCATGCGCGACGACGAGGCCGTCGATCGGATCCGGACCCGCTCGGTGCTCACCTGCGAGTCGCCCCAGGGTGTGTGCGCGGCCTGCTACGGGCAGTCGCTGGCCACGGGGTCGATGATCGAGCTCGGCGAGGCCGTCGGCGTCATCGCCGCCCAGTCGATCGGCGAGCCGGGCACGCAGCTGACCATGCGGACCTTCCACACCGGCGGTGTCGTCGGTGAGGACATCACGCACGGCCTGCCCCGCGTGGTCGAGCTCTTCGAGGCCCGCACCCCGAAGGGCGCCGCCGTGCTGGCGCACCACTCGGGTGTCGTCCGCATCGAGGACGACGAGACCGGCCGGCGCATCACGGTGGTGGCCGACGACGGCACCGAGGACTCCACGCTGGTGGCGTCGCGCGCCCACCTCGAGGTCACCGACGGCCAGGAGGTCGGCGCGGGCGACGCGCTGGTCGAGGGCCCCAAGGACCCCAAGGAGCTGCTCGAGGTCAAGGGCATCCGCGAGACGCAGCAGTACCTCGTCGAAGAGGTGCAGAAGGTGTACCGCGACCAGGGCGTGTCGATCCACGACAAGCACATCGAGCTGATCGTGCGCCAGATGCTGCGCCGGGTGCTGGTGGCCGAGCCGGGCGACGCACCGTTCCTGCCCGGCGAGCGCGTCGACAACCAGATCTACGCCGAGGTCAACCGGCTCCTGGTCGAGGAGGGCAACACGCCCGCCGAGGGTCGGCCCGAGCTGATGGGCATCACCAAGGCGTCCCTCGCCACCGAGAGCTGGCTGTCCGCCGCCTCCTTCCAAGAGACGACCCGGGTGCTCACCGAGGCGGCCATCGAGGGCCGCAGCGACCAGCTCTTCGGGCTCAAGGAGAACATCATCATCGGCAAGCTCATCCCCGCCGGATCCGGCATGCAGCACTACCGGAACATCCGCCTGGAGATGCCCGACGCCGAGGCGATGCCCTTCTGGGCCGTGGGCGCGGGAGAGTCGGACACCGAGGACCTCGCCAACTGGCTGCGGGACATGGGTGAGGGGGTCAGCGAAGACCCCTTCGACTCCTCCATCGACGCCAGCTGGCTGGGGGCGACCCCGACGGCCGAGGACGCCTACGGGAACCCGATCGTCGACGGCGGGACCGCCAGCGAGGAGACGGGCACCGGCGCCGCGGAGGCGGGCGCCTAGACTTCTCGCGGTCCACGGGCGGAAGGAAGAGGGAGCGATCGTTGGCGAGACCGCGCATCGTGGTTGATCCCGGGGGCCGGGACGAGTCGACGCACACCGGGTCGGGCAACTACCGACTCACGCACCTGCGTGCCCTCGAGGCGCAGGCCGTCCACATCTTCCGCGAGGTGGCGGCCGAGTTCGAGCGGCCCATCCTCATGTTCTCGGGCGGCAAGGACTCCATCGTCATGCTGCACCTGGCGGCCAAGGCCTTCTGGCCCGCCCCGGTGCCGTTCCCGGTGCTGCACGTCGACACCGGGCGCAACTTCGAGGAGGTCCTCGAGTTCCGGGACCGCCACGCGGCCGCCCTCGGGGTCCGGGTCGTGGTGGCCAAGGTCCAGGACGACATCGATGCCGGCCGGACGGTCGAGGACACGTCGCCGGGGGCGACGCGCAACCGGCTGCAGACGCCGACGCTGTTGCGCGCCATCTCGGAGGGCCGGCACGACGCGGTCTTCGGCGGGGCGCGCCGGGACGAGGAGAAGGCCCGGGCCAAGGAGCGGATCTTCAGCTTCCGCGACGAGTTCGGCCAGTGGGACCCCAAGAGCCAGCGGCCCGAGCTGTGGAGCCTCTACAACGGGCGGCACAACAAGGGCGAGCACATCCGAGTGTTCCCGCTCTCCAACTGGACGGAGCTCGACGTCTGGAACTACATCCGCGACGAGGCGATCGACGTGCCCCCGATCTACTACGCCCACCGGCGCCGGGTGTTCCAGCGCGACGGCATGCTCATGGCCGTCACCGATCACCTCGGGCCGGCCGACGACGAGCCGGAATTCGAGTCCATGGTGCGCTTCCGGACGGTGGGTGATGCCGACTGCACCGGTTGCGTCGAGTCCATGGCGGAGACGATCGACCTGGTGATCGCCGAGGTGGCCGGGACCCGCCTGACCGAGCGGGGGGCCACGCGGGCCGACGACCGCATCTCGGATGCCGGCATGGAGGACCGCAAGCGCGAGGGGTACTTCTAGTGACCGAGCTCCTGCGCCTGGCCACCGCCGGATCGGTCGACGACGGCAAGTCGACCCTGATCGGAAGGCTCCTCTACGATGCCAAGGGCATCTTCGAGGACCAGCTCGAGGCGATCCGGCGCACCAGCGAGCAGCGGGGCAACCCGGAGACGGACCTCGCCCTCCTCACCGACGGGCTGCGCGCCGAGCGGGAGCAGGGCATCACGATCGACGTGGCCTACCGCTACTTCGCCACGCCCAAGCGGAAGTTCATCATCGCCGACACCCCGGGCCACACCGAGTACACGCGCAACATGGTCACGGGGGCGTCCAACGCCCACGTGTCGCTCATCCTGATCGACGCCCGCAAGGGGGTGATCGAACAGACGCGCCGGCACGCGTTCCTGTCCTCCATGCTGGGCGTCCCGCACATGGTGGTGTGCGTGAACAAGATGGACCTGATCGACTGGGACCAGGACACCTACGAGCGGATCAAGTCGGACTACATGGAGTTCGCGGCCAGGCTGAACGTGCACGACATCACGTTCATCCCCATCTCCGCCCTGCGGGGCGACAACGTCGTCCAGCGTTCCGAGCAGATGTGGTGGTACGACGGGTCGCCGCTGCTGAACCACCTGGAGTCCGTCTACATCGGTAGCGACGAGAACTTCATCGATCCCCGCTTCCCGGTGCAGTACGTCATCCGGAGCCAGACGCCCGAGAACCCCGACTTCCGCGGCTACGCGGGGACGGTGGCCAGCGGCGTGCTCCGCCCGGGCGACGAGCTCCTGGTCCTGCCCTCGGGGACGACCTCGCGCATCGCGTCCATCGTGACGGCGGACGGCCCGGTGGCCGAGGCGTTCCCCCCCATGGCGGTGGTGATCACGCTGACCGACGACATCGCCGTGTCCCGGGGCGACATGCTGTGCCGCCCCAACAACCGGCCGACACTGACGACGGACCTCGAGGCGACGGTGTGCTGGATGGACGATCGCTCACCGCTGTCCGAGGGGCGCACCTACCTGGTCAAGCACGGCACGCGCACGGTGCGTGCCACGGCCGAGTCGCTGCAGTACCGGCTCGACATCAACGGGCTGCACCGCGACGAGGAGGCGGCGACGCTCGGACTCAACGAGATCGGCCGTGTCACGTTCCGCTGCACGGAGCCGCTGCTGGTCGACGACTACACGGCGAACCGGGCCACCGGCAGCTTCATCGTCATCGATCCCTCGACCAACGGCACGGTGGGAGCGGGTGTGATCCGCGTGATCGCCAGCACGCACGCCAGCCCGAACGTGGTGCGCCACGGCGGGCGGCTCTCCCGGGCCGACCGCTTCGCCGCACTGGGCTCACCGGGCGGCACCCTCCTCTTCACCGGCCTGTCCGGGGCGGGCAAGTCGACCCTGGCCTCGGCCGTCGAGGAGGCTTTCGTCAACAGTGGCCGTCCCGCCTTCCTGCTCGACGGGGACAACCTGCGTCACGGGCTCAACGGCGACCTCGGGTTCTCGGACCGCGACCGCACCGAGAACGTGCGCCGCGCCGGAGAGGTCGCCCGGATGTTCGCCGAGTCGGGCGTCTTGGCCCTGATCGCGCTCATCTGCCCCTTCGATGAGGACCGCCGCCTCATCCGAACCCTGCACACCGAGGTGGGGCTCTCCTACGCGGAGGTGTTCGTCGACACCTCGCTCGAGGAGTGCGAGCGCCGGGACCCCAAGGGCCTCTACGCCCGGGCCCGCTCGGGACAGCTGCCCGGCTTCACCGGCATCGACTCGGCCTACGAGGTGCCGTCCGACCCCGACCTGGTGCTCGGGCCCGGCTCGGGCACGCTTCCCGAGCAGGTCTCGCGGGTGCTCGAGCTGCTGGAAGGCTTCCTCCGCTAGTTCGTGGCCCAGAGGGACCGCCGGCAGCGGCGAGCGGCACAGAGCAGGGCGGACCGAGCCCGGCGCGCCCGGACGGCGGCGGGACGGGGCCGCCGGCGGCCGCGCAGCAAGCAGGAGCGCCGGCGCCGGACGATCACCTGGGTGGCCGCTATCGGCCTGACGGTCGTGCTGGCCGGGGCGGCAGCCGCCCCGCTCCTGTTCACGTCGTCGGGCCCGAGCGAGACCGCCCCGGTCCTGACGCCCCACACGCTGCTGCGCCTCCCCGCCGCCTCGGCCCTGGCCCGGGGCGCCGGGGCGGCCTACGTGACCGACGACCGCCGCGACCTCCTGCTGCGCTTCGACCCGGGCCGCGGACGGGTGGAGGGCTCGGTGCACCTGGCCGGCCGCCCGACCGCGATGGTGCTGGAGGGACGCGACCTCTGGGTGGCCGACATGGTCGACAACCAGGTCGTCGAGGTGGACGCCCGCACCCTGCACATCGTGCGCAGCGTCGGCGTCCCGGCGGGCCCGTCGGGCCTGGCCGTGCTCGGTCCCGACGTGTGGGTCACGTCGGTGGTGGCCAACGAGATCACCCCCGTCGACACGCGGACCGGGGCCGCCGGGACGCCGGTGGAGGTGGCCGGCGGGGCGGTGCGCGTGGCCGCGGGCTTCGGCGCCCTCTGGATCACGGGCACGGCCGACGTGCTGACCCACTTCGTACCCGCGTCGGCCGCTGCCGGAACGCCGAAGCTCGAGGGCATCACCGTCGGCAACGGTCCCATCGGGGTCGCGGCGGGCGCCGGCTCGGTCTGGGTGGCCGACGCGCAGGGCGGCACCGTCTCCCAGGTGGACCCGAGCTCCCTGCGGGTCGTGCACACGTGGCGGCTTGGTGGCGACCCGCTCAGCGTCGGTGTGGCCGGAGGCAGGGTCTACGTCGGCGACGGCACCGCGCAGACGTTGCGCACCGTGTTCCCCACCCCGGGTTCGAGGGTGCTCACGATCGGGACGACGCCCCGGTCCCTGCTCGCGGTCGGTGACTCGGTGTGGGTGGCGGGCGCCAACCCGGGGTGGGTGCTGTCGGTCTCGGCGGGGTGAGGGGCGGGCGTTTCCGGGCGCCCTCGCCGCGGACGGACAAGACTGCTCCCGGGTGGGGGGGTGGGACGTCTGGTCCCGGAAGTGCAGAGAGGTGAGCACGATGAACGACGAGGAGGCCGCACCGGACACGAAAGGTGTGACGGCGGAGGTACTGGCAACGGTCGACCTCGGCCCCGAGATCGAAGGCATGGCGGGGCGGCAACTTC
Organism: uncultured Acidimicrobiaceae bacterium; assembly: GCA_963809825.1. Taxonomy (GTDB): domain Bacteria; phylum Actinomycetota; class Acidimicrobiia; order Acidimicrobiales; family RAAP-2; genus Bog-473. The sequence continues at coordinate 230,237 of CAWELJ010000002.1, forward strand.
GAATGCGTCGGTTCACCTTCGAGCCCGGAGCCACCTTCGGCCCGGTGCACGACCACAAGGACAGGCCAGGCATCGTCTACATACTGCAGGGAACGATCACTGACCACCGGAATGGAGCAGCGACAGACTACGGGCCCGGCGTCGGCTGGGCCGAGGACAGGAACACCACCCACTGGCTCGAGAACAGGGGAACAGCTCCGGCGGTGGAGATCTCGGTCGATATCATCCGGTTGGCCCAATAGCTCTCGTGCCAGAGCGTTGGCCGGGACGAGGAGTCATGTGATGACGCGGTACTCGATTTCGTTCGATGACGGCGCGACGACGGGGCCGGAGGGGACATGACACCGCGCATTGCCGTCATCGGCGGCGGGAGCGCGCACTGGACGCCCCGCCTGCTCTTGGACTTCGTCAACGCACCATCGCTGGCCGAGAGCGAGGTCGTGCTGATGGACACCGCGCCCGAGAGCCTGCCGCCGGTCCAACAGCTGGCCGATCACATCGCCGCGCTCGGGCCGGGCGGCCTGCGGACGACCGCCACGACCGAGCTCGAGGCTGCGCTCGACGGCGCCCAATTCGTGATCACCGGCCTTTCTGTGGGTGGTTTCGACGCGATGCGCCACGACCTGGAGATACCCGGTCGTTACGGCCTGCCCCAACCCGTGGGTGACAGCGTCGGTCCGGGAGGCATCGCGCGCGCTTTGCGGAGCGTGCCCGTGACCGTCGGCATCGCCCGGGCCGTGGAGCGCCGCTGCCCCGACGCCCTGCTGGTCAACGTCAGCAATCCCCTCACCGCGCTGTGCCGCGCGGTGACCCGTGAGACGACGGTGTCGACCGTCGGGTTGTGCAACGAGCTCGTGGGTCTGACCTGGGCCATGAGCCTGCTCTTCGATGTCGGGATGCACGAGGTCGACCCTGTGGTCGGCGGCGTCAACCATCTCCCGCTGGTGACCGCCCTGCGCATCGGCGGTTCCGACGGCTTCACGATGCTGCGGTCGATGATGGACCAGCCCGTCACGGCTCTCGACGACCCGATCTGGATGGATCCTCCTGCCGGTAGCCACTGGCGCAAGGTATCGACCGGGGAGAAATGGACCAAGGGCGACGTCGTGGCCAACAACCGGCTGAAGCTCGAGCTCTTGCGACGGTTCGGGGTCCTCCCGGGATCCTCGGACACACACGTCGCCGAGTTCTTCCCCTGGTTCGTCACCGAAGCCAGTGGCTTCGGTGACGACTGGTGCGTCCACCACTACGGCATCGATGGGCACCGGGCAGACAAGGAGACGGACGAGGCCGACCTGGCCGCACTCCTTGCATCGCAAGAGCTTCCGCAATGGGGCTCGGGCGAGCTCGTCGCCCCCCTTCTCCATGCGATCGTCTCCGGCGATGAGCGACACCTCCCGGTGAACATCCCGAATACCGGCCAGGTGGTCGGGTTGGATCACGGACCCGTGCTCGAGTGCATGGGTGTGGTGAATGCATCTGGCATCACGCCGCGTGATCGTGTCCAGGTCGAATCCGTCCTCGGAGAGTGTCTGCGAAGGATCGTGTACTCGCAGGAGGTGACGGTCGAAGCTGCCCTCACGGGCGACCGGACGCTCGTGCTCGAGGCCATGCTCACCGACCAGATGGCCGGTCGACTGCCGTACGAGCACATCGTTGCTCTCACCGACGAGTTGCTGGCGGCAACCGCTCCGTGGCTGGACCAGTTCGCCGACTGACCCACGATCGACGAGCAACGCGGTTTGAGACGTCCCGGCACCGGCCGGATGACGCCCGCCTACTCCTCGACCAGCTCGATCAGCGTGCCGAACGACGTCTTGGGGTGGACGAAGGCCACCGTCGTGCCCCGAGAGCCCGGCCGCGGCGACTCGTCGATCACCCGGCCGCCGGCGTCCTTGACCGCCTGAAGGGCCACCGCGCAGTCGTCGACCCGGTAACCGACGTGGTGGAGCCCCTCGCCCTTGTTGGCCAGGTACTTGGCCACCGGCGAGTCGTCCCGCACGGGGGTGAGCAGCTGCACGTACGAGTCGGCCACCTTGAGCAGCGCCTCCTCGACGCCGTCGGACTCGACGCGCTCGCGGTGCTCCACCGTGGCGCCGAAGACCTCGCCGTACCACGCGACGGCGGCGTCGAGGTCGTTGACCGCGATGGCGACGTGGTCGATCTCGGTGAGTAGGAGGTCGCTCATGCGCCGTGCCGCCGGAACAGCGTGATGCGGTCCTCGCCGACCTTGGCCCGCAGCTCGGGGTCGTCGATGCCGAGCCCCTCTGTGGGGGCCAGGCACAGCACGCCGATCTTGCCCTCGTGCAGGTTGTGGTGGACCTGGTAGGCGGCCTCGCCGACCTGCTCGAGCGGATAGACGGCCGAGAGCGGCGGCAGCACCTTGCCGTCGCAGATGAGCTGGTTGGCGTCCCATGCCTCGCGGTAGTTGGCGAAGTGCGAGCCCTTGATCGTCTTGAGCTTCATCCAGAGGTGGCGGTTGTCGTACTCGATCATGTAGCCGGACGTGGCGGCACAGGTGACGATGGTCCCCGCCCGTTTGCAGGCGAACACCGACGCGCCCATCGTCTGGCGTCCGGGATGCTCGAAGACGATCTCGGGCTCGCCACCGACCAGGCCCCGGATGTCCTTGCCGAAGCGCCGCCACTCGGACTCGTCCTGGGTGTGCTCGTCCGACCAGAAGCGGTAGTTGGCCGCCTTGCGGTCGATGACGGCCTCGACGCCCAGGTCGTTCAGCAGCTTTACCTTCTCGGGTGACGAGACGACCCCGATCGGCGTGCCGCCCCCGTTCAGCACGTGCTGCACCGCGTAGCTGCCGAGACCTCCGCTGGCGCCCCACACGAGGACCTTGTCGCCCTGGGTCATGCGTGCCCCGTTCGGTGAGACCAGCATGCGGTAGGAGGTGGAGTTGCACAGCGCGTTGATGGCCGCCTCCTCCCAGCTGAGGTGCGCCGGCTTGGGCATCAGCTGGTTCGCCTTGACCACTGCGATGTCGGCCAGGCCACCGAAGTTCGACTCGAAGCCCCAGATGCGTTGGTTGGCCGCCAGCATGGAATCGTCGTGGGCCGAGGGGTCCTGGTCGTCCACGTAGTTGCAGTGCACGGTGACCTTGTCTCCGACCTTCCAGTTGCGCACCGCCGAACCCGTCCGCAGCACGATGCCCGCGGCGTCCGAGCCGACGACGTGGTAGTCGAGCGCGTGACGCGCCGCCCAGGGTCCCTCCTTGCCCAGGCGGTCCAGGAAGCCGAAGGTGGGCAACGGCTCGAAGATGGACGTCCAGACCGTGTTGAAGTTGATGGAGGAGGCCATCACCGCGACGTAGGCCTCGTCGGGGGCGAGCTCGGGCAGCGGCACCTCCTCGACGTGGAGGGAGCGCCGGGGGTCCTTGTCCGAGGATTCCAGGCCCTCGAACATGTCCACCTCGTCCCGCTTCACCACTGCGGCCCGGTAGGCGTCGGGCATCTCGAGTCCGGCCAGCTCATCGGGGGTGGCGCCGGCCAGTGCGGCGCTCAGGATGTCACTCATGTGACCGCACGATAGTTGGCCTTTAAGATGTGGTTTCCGACCGGTAACCAGACCGGCGGCAACCGGAGGTGCAGGGAATGGCTGAGGCCGTGATCGTGGCAGGGGCTCGTACCCCGATCGGGAAGCTGTCGGGCGCGTTGGGCGGGTTCACGGCCATGGATCTCGGGGGTTTCGCCATCGCGGAGGCACTGACGCGGGCCGGGTTGTCGCCCGACCAGGTCGACTACGTCTTGATGGGCCAGGTCATCCTGGCCGGCCAGGGCCAGATCACGGCCCGCCAGGCGGCGGTGAAGGCCGGCATCCCCATGTCCGTCCCGGCCAACACGATCAACAAGGTCTGCCTCTCCGGTCTCAACGCGATCTACCTGGCCGACCAGATGATCCGTGCCGGCGACGCCGACATCGTCGTCGCCGGGGGCATGGAGTCGATGACCCAGGCCCCCTACCTGCTGCCCGGCGCTCGCGCCGGGTACCGGATCGGCGACGGCGCCCTGATCGACTCCATGATGTACGACGGCCTCACCGACGCCTTCGACCACATCGCGATGGGCCTGTCCACCGAGCAGCACAACGAGAAGACCGGGATCTCGCGCCAGCGCCAGGACGCCTTCGCGGCGGCCAGCCACGAGAGGGCTGCGGCGGCCATCAAGGACGGCCGCCTGGCCGAGGAGATCGTGCCGGTGCAGGTGCCCCAGCGCAAGGGCGACCCGCTCCTCGTCGACACGGACGAGGGCGTGCGGCCCGGGACGACGGCCGAGTCGCTGGGCGCGCTCAAGCCCGCCTTCACCAAGGACGGCACCATCACGGCGGGCAACGCGTCGCAGATCTCCGACGGGGGTGCCGCCGTCGTCGTGATGTCGGCCGCCAAGGCCAAGGAGTTCGGCATCGCTCCCTTGGGGCAGGTCGTGAGCTACGGCATGGTGGCCGGCCCGGACAACTCGCTCCTGACGCAGCCGTCGCGGGCGATCCAGAAGGCGGCCCAGAAGGCGGGTATCGACGTGGGCTCCATCGACCTGTTCGAGCTCAACGAGGCCTTCGCCGCCGTGGGCCTCGCGTCGGTGGACGACCTCGGCATCGACGAGGACAAGGTCAACGTCAACGGCGGCGCCATCGCACTGGGCCACCCCGTCGGCATGTCGGGCACCCGTCTCGCGCTGACCGCGCTGCTCGAGCTGCGCCGCCGCGGCGCCTCCACGGCCGCCGTGGCGCTCTGCGGCGGTGGCGGGCAGGGCGACGCCGCCATCCTGCGCACCCTCTGAGGCGGGCCGCCCCCTGCGGGCGGCCCGGGCTCAGCGCCCGTCGTAGGGCGGCGCCACCATGGCGGCCAGCTTGGCCGTACCGGTCGCCACGTCCGCCCACCGGTCGGCCTTGAAGGTGTAGACGCCGAGCGCGCACGTGGGGAAGCCGTGCCGCACGGCCAGCGAGTGACCCTTCTTGTCGCCGGGCGCCAACAGGCTCTGCGAGAGCGCGTGCGCGGTGGGGTTGTGCCCGACCGCCATGGCGGCGCCGAGGTCGTCGGGCAGGCCGCGCACGACGGCGAGCACCTCCTCGGGGCCGGCGCCGTACAGCTCGTCGACGAGGCGGACCTCGGGCGGGTCCGCCATGGCTGCCAGGACGAGCTCGGCGGTCTGCGCCGTGCGGGCGGCCGGCGACACGAGCGCCACCTGCGGGAGGGGGACACCCTTCAGGGCGGTCCCCAGGCGGTCGCCGGGCCCGGCGAAGAGCCGTCCCAGTGCGGTGGCGTCGCGACGGCCGCGGGGAGCCAGCACGCGGTCGAAGTCCGAGCCGCCCGCGGGCGGGTCGGTCACCGCCTTGGCGTGCCGGAGCAGCCACAGCGTGCGCGAGGCCTTCGCGTGGGCGGGCATCACCCCAGGGCGAACGCCTGGTGCAGGCTGCGCACGGCCCGCTCGACGTCGCTCTCGGCGACGATGCACGAGGTCCGGATGGTCGAGGTGGAGATCATGTCGATGTTGATCTTCTCGTCGGCCAGCGTCTCGAACATGGTGGCCGCGATGCCCGGATGCGACTTCATGCCGACCCCGACGAGCGAGACCCGGGCCACCTCGGCGTCCGCCGTGACCCCGGATGCCCCCAGCTCGTCGGCGTGGGTCTGCGACGTCTCGACGGCCACCGCCAGGTCGGAGGTGGGCACGGTGAACGAGATGTCGGTGGTGCCGTGGGCGGAGGTGTTCTGCACGATCATGTCCACGTTGATCGACTGATCGGCCAGGGCGCGGAACAGCCGCGCCGCCACCCCGGGCCGGTCCGGCACGCCGCTGACGGTGACCTTGGCCTCCGAGGTGTCGTGGGTCACTGCGGTGACGACTGCTTCTTCCATGTCTGCATCCTCCTCGACCACCCAGGTGCCCGGCTCCCAGGTGAAGCTGCTGCGCACGTGCAGCGGGACGTTGTGGTTGCGGGCGAACTCGACGGCCCGCAGCATCAGGACCCGGCCCCCGGTTGCCGCCATCTCGAGCATCTCGTCGAACGAGATCCGGCTGATGCGGTGCGCCTCGGGCACGATCCGGGGGTCGGCGGTGAACACACCGGTGACGTCGGTGTAGATCTCGCAGGCGTCGGCGTCGAGGATGGCCGCCAGCGCCACGGCCGTGGCGTCGGAGCCGCCGCGGCCGAGGGTCGTGATCTCGCGCTCCGCCGAGACGCCCTGGAAGCCGGCCACGACGGGCACCTTCCCCGCGGCCAGCGCCTCGCGCAGGCGGTCGCCCTTGACCTCCTTGATCTTGGCCCGGGTGTGGTCGCTGTCGGTGATGATGCCGACCTGGCTCCCGGTGAAGGAGGCGGCGTCGACCCCGAGGTCGGCCAGGGCCATGACGAGCAGCGACATGGAGATGCGCTCCCCGGTGCTGACGAGCATGTCGTACTCGCGCGGCGGCTGCGTGGTGCTGACGGAATTGGCCAGGTGGATCAGGTCGTCGGTGGTCTTGCCCATGGCGCTGACGACGGCGACCACGTCGGACCCCTGCCGGCGGGTGCGCGCGATGTGGTCGGCCACGGCACGGATCCTCTCGGCGTCGCCGACCGAGGTACCCCCGAATTTCTGGACGACCAGCGGCATCCGGACGAGGCTACAGACTGCGCACGGGCCTGATCGCCGCCCCGGGGCACCGCCGGCGCCCGGCCCCCGGGTCCTGCCTGCGCCCCCGGGGGGCGATCCGAGGCCGGTCCCCGGATTGGGTAGGGTCTCGGGCCGTGCCCAGCGACAAGAGAGCCCGCCAGCGCGCCGCGAGGGAGGCCCGGCTGGCCGCCGAGGCCAAGCGCACGAAGCGCCGCCGGCAGATCCGCAACCTGATCCTCGTCGTGGTGGTCGCCGGGGCCATCGTGGGGATCGCCATCGCAGTCTCGAGCGGCAACAACACGCCCAAGGCCAAGACGTCCACGAGCACGACGGCCAAGGGGAGCAACGCCCAGCTGCAGGCGCAGGCCGACAGCGTCGCCGTCAAGGCGGGCTGTCCGGCGAGCACCAAGACCCGTGCGAACACGCAGACCTACGCCGCGGCGCCACCCACCACCATCGACCCGACCAAGACCTACACGGCCACGGTCGTCACGACGACCGGCACCTTCGACATCACGCTCGACCCGAAGACGGCGCCCGCCACGGTCAACAGCTTCGTGTTCCTCGCCGACAAGGGCTACTACCACTGCGTGATCTTCCACCGGGTCATCCCCGGCTTCATGGACCAGACCGGCGACCCGACGGGAACCGGCACCGGTGGCCCCGGCTACACGATCCCCGACGAGTACCCACCCAAGGCCGCCACCGGGACCCCGCAGTATCCCCTGGGCTCGGTGGCCATGGCCAACACCGGTCAACCGCACTCCGGTGGCAGCCAGTTCTTCGTCGTCGCCGGGACCCAGGGCGAGTCACTGCCCAACACCTACACCCTGTTCGGATCGGTCACCACGGGTATGAACGTCGTCGACACCATCAACAAGCAAGGCTCGGCCGCGGGCGTCCCGCCCGACGTCACGCAGCGCATCCTCTCCGTCACCATCCACCAATCGTAAGGACGCTCCGCCCATGGCCCTCCCCATCGCACCCGCCGCCGACGGCTCGAGCCCGCAACAGCGGAAGTTCGACGAAGAGCCGCCGATGATCATCGACACGAACAAGCGGTACGAAGCGACCATGGTCACCTCGCACGGCACGATGGTCATCGCGCTCGACCCCCTGGCCGCGCCCAGGACGGTCAACAGCTTCGTGTTCCTGGCCCGCTACCACTACTTCGACGGCATCGTGTTCCACCGCATCATCCCGGGCTTCGTGCTCCAGGGGGGCGACCCGACCGGGTCCGGCTCGGGCGGCCCGGGCTACCGCTTCGACGACGAGCTGCCGGCCGCCGGCCGCTACCAGCTCGGCTCGCTGGCGATGGCCAACGCGGGGCCGAACACCAACGGCAGCCAGTTCTTCGTGATCAGCGGCCCCGACGGCGTCCGCCTGCCGCCCCTCTACTCGCACTTCGGCCAGGTCGTGAGCGGGCTCGACGTCGTCGAGCGCATCGACGCCGTCGGCACCCGCTCGGGGTCGCCGAGCGAGCGCGTCATGATCGAGAGCGTCACCATCGAGGAGAAGGACTGAGGCGTCCGGGCCTCAGCCCTCGAGCGCGCCCAGTCCCCCGGTTTGCGCGCCCCCCACGAAGACGACCGGTGTCCCCGCACCCTCGGAGCGCCACGCCCCGCCGCCGTCCCTGATCAACGCCGTGCGTGCCGGGAGCGCCACGACCGGGAGCGCGGCCGGTGCCATGGCGACGGTGCGCTCGAGCTTCTGGCCGTGCGCGTCGTCGTGCTCGTCGCCGAAGTGGGGGAAGACCGTGAGGTTGTCGACCAGGCCCAGGCCGAGCGTCAGCGCGCCGCCCCGGGGGTCGACCATGGGGTCGGTGAGCACCATGGCCCCCGCCCCCGCCCCGGCGACGACCGCCCCGGCGGCGAAGGCCCGGCGGAGCGCCTCGAAGACGGCGGACTTCTTCAGCGCGGCGCGCAGGTGCAGGGGCGAGCCTCCGGCGAGGTAGATGAAGCGGGCGCCGGCGACGGTGGCCGCCATGCCGGGGTCGTCGGCCGAGGCGCGGTCCACCACCATCAGCCCCTCGACCCGGCCCCCGATCGGTCCGAACCACTCGGCCGCCCTGAGCACCACCCGCTCGGGGTGCTGGTAGGCCGCCGCGGTCGGCAGGACGAGTACGTCCGGCCCTCCCGACGCCGCCAGGAGGGTGGCATCGAAGGTGCACCCGTCGGTCCATTCGTCGCCCCCGACCAGGGCCAGCGTGCCGTTCGTCGCCATGCGCCACTCTTGCACGCCCTGGGGAGGCGCCCCGGCTTCGACGCCGCGGTTACCCGCCGGTAAGCTTCGCGCCCATGTCGATCACTCGGGTGGGAATCGTCGGTTCGGGAATCATGGGCTCGGGCATCGCCGAGGTGGCCGCAGCCAACGGTCACGAGGTCGTGCTGCGCAGCCGCAGCCAGGCCAGCGCCGATGCCATGGTGGCGGCGCTGGCCAAGTCGCTCGCCAAGCAGGTGGAGAGGGGCAAGCGCACCGAGGCCGAGGCGGCCGAGATCTCCGGCCGCGTGCGGGCCACGACGCACCTCGGCGAGCTGGTCGACGTCGACCTGGTGATCGAGTCGGTGGTGGAGGACCTCTCGGTGAAGAAGGACCTGTTCGCCGAGCTCGACAGCATCTGCAAGCCCGAGACGATCCTCGCCACCAACACCTCCACCCTGCCGGTCGTCGAGATGGCGATGGCGACCGGCCGGCCCGACCTCGTCTGCGGCATCCACTTCTTCAACCCGGCGCCGGCCATGGCGCTCGTCGAGGTCGTCCGCCCGATTACGGCCAGCGACACCACGGTTGCCGCCGCGGTCTCCTTCGCCGACTCCTGCGGCAAGGACCCCGTCGAGGTGAAGGACCAGGCCGGCTTCATCGTGAACGCGCTGCTGTTCCCCTACCTCAACAACGCGGTGCGCCTGCACGAGCAGGGTGTTGCCACCAGGGAGGGGATCGACGCCGCCATGAAGGGCGGGTGCGGCTTCCCGATGGGCCCCTTCGCGCTGCTCGACCTCGTGGGCCTCGACACGTCGTTGGCCATCCTCGATGCGCTCTACGAGGAGTACCGCGACCCGAACTACGCCGCGGTGCCGCTGCTGCGGCGCCTGGTCAGCTCGGGCCAGCTCGGCCGCAAGACCAAGAAGGGTTTCTACGACTACACCCGCTGACGGCGCGTCGACGGCGGCCCGGGCGGGCAGAATGGTGGTGCACCCCACCTCTGGAGGTGAATGGAATGGCTACCGACCCGCAGCGTGACGCGCCGTGGGTGATGCGCACCTACTCGGGCCATTCCACCGCGCGCGCCTCCAACGAGCTGTACCGCACCAATCTCGCCAAGGGGCAGACGGGGCTCTCCATCGCCTTCGACCTGCCCACCCAGACGGGCTACGACCCCGACGCGCCGGAGGCGGCGGGGGAGGTGGGCAAGGTCGGTGTCCCGGTGGCGCACCTCGGCCACATGAAGGAGCTCCTCCACGGCATCCCCGTGCAGGACATGAACACCTCCATGACGATCAACGCCACGGCGGCCTGGCTCCTGGGGCTCTACGTCGCTCACGCGCAGGACAAGGGCGTCGACCCGGCGCTGCTGTCGGGCACCACGCAGAACGACATCGTGAAGGAGTACCTCAGCCGCGGCACCTACATCTTCCCGCCGGGCCCGAGCCTGCGCCTCACCGTCGACACCATCGCCTACACCGTGCGCCACGCGCCCCGGTGGAACCCGATCAACGTGTGCAGCTACCACCTGCAGGAGGCCGGGGCCACCCCGGTGCAGGAGATCGCGTACGCGCTCGCCACGGCCATCGGCGTACTCGACGGTGTGCGCGCCTCGGGCAAGATCGACGACAGCGAGCTGCCGGCGGTCGTCGGCCGCATCAGCTTCTTCGTGAACTCGAGCGTCCGCTTCGTGGAGGAGACCTGCAAGATGCGGGCCTTCACCGGGCTGTGGGACCGCATCTGCCGCGAGCGCTACGGGGTGGAGGACCCCAAGCTCCGGCGCTTCCGCTACGGCGTGCAGGTCAACTCCCTCGGGTTGACCGAGCAGCAGCCGGAGAACAACGCGCAGCGGATCGTCCTCGAGACCCTGGGCGTCACGCTGTCGAGGGACGCCCGCGCCCGTGCCATGCAGCTCCCGGCGTGGAACGAGGCCCTCGGGCTGCCCCGGCCCTGGGACCAGCAGTGGTCGCTGCGCATGCAGCAGGTCCTCGCCTTCGAGTCCGACCTGCTCGAGTACGGCGACATCTTCGAGGGCTCCGTGGTGGTCGAGGGCAAGACGGCGGAGCTGGCCGAGGCGGCCTCGGCCGAGCTGGCCGACGTGGAGGCGCTCGGCGGCGCCTTCGGGGCCATCGACGAGCTCAAGCGTCGCCTCGTGCGCAGCCAGGCCGAGCGGGTGCGCCGCATCGAGACGGGGGAGCAGAAGGTGGTGGGCGTCAACTGCTTCACGGAGACCGCGGCCTCCCCCCTGCTCGGCGACGGTGAGATCGAGAACATCCTGCGCGTCGACCACCGCGTCGAGGCCGAGCAGATCGCCGACGTGGAGCGCTGGCGCGCCGCACGCGACGGCTCCGCCGTGCGGGCCGCGCTCGACGAGTTGCGCCGGGCCGCCACCGACGAGGGGCCGGAGGGCAACATCATGGAGGCGACGATCGCCCTGGCCCACGCCGGCGGCACGACGGGGGAGTGGGCGGGCGCACTGCGCGAGGTGTTCGGTGAGTTCCGCGCCCCCACCGGCGTCAGCGGCGGGGTGGGGCGGCGCGGGGACGACCTGGCGCCCATCCGGCTCCGCACCAAGGCGCTGGCCGACCGGACCGGTGGCCCGCCGCGTTTCCTGGTGGCCAAGCCCGGGCTCGACGGGCACTCCAACGGGGCCGAGCAGATCGCCGTCGCCGCCCGCGACGCCGGCTTCGAGGTGATCTATCAGGGCATCCGGCTCACCCCGGCCCAGATCGTGGCGGCCGCCCGCGACGAGGACGTGGACATCGTGGGCCTGTCCATCCTGTCGGGCTCCCACCTCGAGCTGGTGCCCGACGTGCTCGACCGCCTGCGCGCCGCCGGGAGCACGGCCGCGGTCGTGGTGGGCGGCATCATCCCGCCCGACGACGCCGAGCTGCTGCTGGGCAAGGGCGTGGCGTCCGTCTACACGCCCAAGGACTACTCGTTCGACCGCATCATGGAGGACCTGGTCGCGTTGGCGGAGCGCCAGCGCGCCGCCACTCCCGCGTGAGGCGGGCCATCTCGCGCCAGGTGACCGGGACGGCGCCGAGCTCGATGGCCCGCAGCCGGAGGCTCTCGGGCACGTCGTAGTGGTTCAGGGCCTCGGAGCGGCGGTGGCGCTGGTAGCCCCGGGGCGGGATCCCGAGCGCGGCCGCCATGGCGTGGAGCTCCGCGGGGTCGTCGGCCAGGAGGTGGGACCAGCGGTCGGCGCGCTCGCGCACCGTCGCCGCCTGGCGCCAGTCGTCGACGTAGACGGTCAGCGGCGCGCCCTCGGGCGCCGGCGCCGCAGGGGGACGGGCTCGTGCCACCAGCGCCCGCTGAAGCGCCAGGGCTCGTGCGCCGGGTCGTGCTCGTCGGCCGGGGCGGTCCGGGGCCAGGACAGCTGGACGGCGGCGGTGATGGCGGCCAGCACGGCCGCGTCGGGCTCGGGCCGCGGCCGCAGGGTGAGCCGGTCGGGGTCGACCGGCCGCGCCGCCGGCGCGCCGGGTGCGGCCCGTGTCACAGGGGGACGTTGCCGTGCTTGCGCCGCGGCAGCTCCTCGCGCTTGGAGGCGAGGATGTCGAGGCTGCGGCAGATCACGGCGCGGGTGTCCGCCGGTGAGATCACGTCGTCGATGTAGCCGCGCTCGGCCGCGATGTACGGGTTGGCGTAGCGCTCGGTGTACTCGTCGATCAGCTCGGCCCGCCGCTTGGCCGGGTCGTCCGCCTCGGCCAGCTCGCGCCGGTACACGATCTCGACGGCGCCGTTGGGCCCCATGACGGCCAGCTCGGCCGACGGCCAGGCGAAGGCGAGGTCGGCCCCGATCGACTTGGAGTTCATGACGACGTAGGCACCGCCGTACGCCTTGCGGGTGATGACCTGGATCCGGGGCACCGTCGACTCGCAGTAGGCGTAGAGGAGCTTGGCCCCGTGCCGGATGATGCCGCCGTACTCCTGGTCGGTGCCGGGCATGAAACCCGGGACGTCGACGAAGGTGAGGAGCGGGATGTTGAAGGCGTCGCACGTGCGCACGAAGCGCGACGCCTTCTCCGACGAGTCGATGTCGAGCACGCCGGCCAGCACGGCGGGCTGGTTGCCCACGATGCCGACGACACGGCCGTTCATGCGGGCGAAGCCGCACGTGATCGACATGGCCCAGTGGCGGTGCACCTCGAGGTACTCGCCGTCGTCGACGACCGCCATGATGATCTTCTTCATGTCGTAGGGCTGGTTGGGCGACGTCGGGAGGAAGTCGATCAGCTCGGTCACCGCCCGGTCGGGCTCGTCACCGGAGGGCTCGATCGGCGGCTCCTCGAGGTTGTTGGAGGGCAGGAACGAGAGCAGGTGGCGCACCTCGTCGAGACAGGCCTTCTCGTCGGGCGCCACGAAGGTGGCGACGCCCGACTTGGTGGCGTGGCTCATGGCGCCGCCCAGCTCCTCGAGCGTGACGTCCTCGCCCGTGACCGTCTTCACCACGTCGGGGCCGGTGATGAACATGTGCGACGTGCCCTGCACCATGAAGATGAAGTCCGTCATGGCCGGCGAGTAGACGGCGCCGCCGGCGCAGGGGCCCAGGATCACGCTGATCTGGGGGATGACGCCCGACGAGGTCACGTTGCGGTGGAAGATCCCCCCGTAGGAGTGCAGCGAGACCACGCCCTCCTGGATCCGGGCCCCGGCGCCGTCGTTGAGCCCGATCATCGGGACCCCGGTGGAGGCGGCCAGGTCCATCACCTTGTGGATCTTCTCGGCGAAGACCTCGCCGAGCGCCCCGCCGAAGACGGTGAAGTCCTGGCTGAAGATGCAGACACGCCGCCCGTCGATGGTGCCGAACCCGGTAACGACGCCGTCGGTGTAGGGCCGGTTGTCCTCCAGGCCCATGCCGTGGGCCCGGTGCCGGGCCAGCATGTCGAGCTCCTGGAACGACCCCTCGTCGAGCAGGTACTCGATGCGCTCGCGGGCGGTCAGCTTCCCCTTGGCGTGGTGGCGCTCGACGGCCCTCGGGCTGCCCGCGTGCAGGGCCTCGTTCTTGCGTTCCGCCAGGTCGGCCAGGCGCTCGGCCATGGAGTGTTCCATGGGTTTGAGGGTAACGCTTCCGGAGGACGGCCCGAAATTGGGACCGTAAGACTCCCGGGCGGGAGTCGTTCTCTTTCCCGACGGAAGAAACCTGGTCTGACCAGGACAAAAACCGGGGTGCCGCAAGGGTGCGAGCCCTGGAGAGGGCCCGACCGCAATGGGGGGGAGACGATGCCGCTTCTGCAGGTAGCGGAAGCCGAGGTGCGATTCGGAGGCGTGCATGCGCTGCGCGGCGTCGACCTCGACGTCGACGCCGGGAGCGTGACCGGCCTCATCGGACCGAACGGTGCGGGCAAGACCACCCTGTTCAACGCCGTCTGCGGCCTGCAGTCGATCACCGCCGGGCGGATCACCTTCGACGGCGCGGACATGACGGGGCTGCGGCCGCACAAGCGGGCCCGCCTCGGCATCGCCCGCACCTTCCAGCGGCTCGAGGTCTTCGGCTCGCTCACCGTGCGCGAGAACGTCCTCGCCGCGGCCGAGATCCGGCGCCGCTGGTCGCGCGACCGCTCCGATGCCGCCGCCAACGCCGACGGCGTGCTCGCCCTCGTGGGCCTCACGGGCCTGGGCGACCGGCCGGCCGACACGCTGCCCACGGGACAGGCCCGCCTGCTCGAACTGGCCCGCGCCCTCGCGACCCGGCCCCGCCTGATCCTCCTCGACGAGCCGTCGTCGGGGCTGAGCGACACGGAGAGCGAGGAGCTGGGCGACCTGCTGTGCCAGCTCGCCGAGGCCGGCATGGGCGTGCTGCTGGTGGAGCACGACATGGGACTCGTGATGCGGGTCTGCAGCACGATCAACGTGCTCGACTTCGGCGCGGTGCTCAGGGTGGGCAACCCCGCCGAGGTGCGGGCCGACGAGCGCGTGCGGGCGGCCTACCTGGGGTCGGCCGAGGACCCCGAGGAGCCGGGCGACGGTGTGGGCGATCTGGCCGCGGCCGGCCCGGTGGCGGCCCATGGCTGAGCCCCCGGTGCTCGAGCTGCGGCGCGTCCATGCCGCCTACGGGCAGATCGAGGTGCTGCACGGCGTCGACCTCGCGGTGCAGACGGGCTCGGTCCTGGCGCTGCTCGGCCCGAACGGGGCCGGCAAGTCCACGACGCTGCGCGTGGCCAGCGGCCAGATGGAGCCGACCCGGGGCTGCTTCCATCTGCTCGGCCGCCACGCCAACGGCATGCGCCCCGACGCATTGGCCCGCGCCGGCCTGTGCACCCTGCCCGAAGGGCGCGGCGTGTTCCCCAACCTGACCGTCACCGAGAACCTGCGCCTCATGACCTACGGCGGGCCGTCCCGGGCCCAAGTGGAGGAACAGGCGTTCGGCCGCTTCCCCCGCCTCGCCGAGCGGCGCCACCAGGTGGCGGGCACCCTGTCGGGCGGCGAGCAGCAGATGCTGGCCATGGCGCGCACGCTCAGCGTGGAACCGGCCGTGCTGCTGCTCGACGAGATCTCCATGGGCCTGGCGCCGATGATCGTCGCCGAGCTCTACCAGCTGGTGGCCCAGATCGCCGCCGACGGCGTGGCGGTGATCCTCGCCGAGCAGTTCGCCGCGACCGCGCTGGGCGTTGCCACCGACGTCGCGGTGATGGTGCAGGGCCGCATCGTGGCCGCGGGCAAGCCCGACGACCTGCCCGACGACCTGGCCGACGCCTATCTCGGGGGTGCGGCGGCATGAGCGGACCGCTCCGGGGGCGGCGTCCTGGTCCGCTGCGCCGCCTTCCCGCGCTCGGCGCGGCGACCCTCCTGCTCGTCGCCGGCGGCGCGGGCCTCCTCGCGGCGGCGTTCTCGGACGGCCCGGCCGGAGCCGACAGCACGCTGGGCGGGTTCACCGTGACCTCGCTGGCGGAGGCGGTGACGGCGCAGTACGAGCAGCCGAACTTCCCCATCCCGGCGACGCCCTCGCTCGAGTTCGACGAGGGCTACGCCGCCACCACGGACAACTTCGGCCCCAGCGGGACGGCCATCGCGTCGACGCTCTACCCGGGCCAGGTCGTGGCCAATGCCGGTCCCGACCTCGCGCTGCTGGTGCCCGGCGTGCCGCTCCCCCCGGCTCCGGCCTGGCCCGTGCAGGCCACCAGCGAGTACCCGCAGACGCCGAACACCGGCACGGACGACCAGCCCGGGGTGTCGATGGACGCCGCGAGCACCGCCAACGGGAACACGGCCAGCGCCACCCTGGGCAACGGCGCCTCGACCGCCGGCGCCAACGGGGCGAGCCCGGCCCAGACGGCGCCCTCGGGCCCGGGCAACCCGCTGGCCTCCACCTCCACCATCATCGGCGTGGGCGCGCTGTCCGCCACCTCGTCGTCACAGGCCCCGAGCACGAGCGCCAACGCGGTGGCCAGCGCCACCGTCGCCGGCATCTCCGTCCTGGGTGGCTTCATCACGATCGGCAGCATCACGTCGACGGCGAACGCCACCTCCGACGGGACCACGGGCAAGGTGACCGGCTCCACCCTGGTGCAGAACATGGACATCGCCGGCCAGCAGGTCACGGTCGACGCCAACGGGATCTCGGCCGCGGGGCAGAACGCGCCGCTGTCGCTGCCCATCGCCTCCATCAACAAGCTGCTGAACGAGCTCGGCATCTCCATCGCGGTGAGCAACGCCACGGACAAGGTCAGCGGCCCCTCGGCCAGCCGGACCCTCGACGGCCTCAAGATCACCATCGACCTCAAGACCCTCGACGACGCGGCCAACAAGTTCGCCTCGCTCCTGCCCGCATCGCTCACCTCGCAGCTCCCCGTGGCGCTGCCCAACGACCAGCAGCTGACCCTGGACCTGGCGACCGTCCAGGTGGGCTCGACCGCCTCGCCCGCCTTCGTGGCCGGCAACAGCGGCAACACCGGGGCGGGCGCCACGCCGGCCGCGTCGGCGGCGCCGGCGGTGGCCGCCAGCCCCGCCGTCACGGGCAACTCGGGCAGCGGGTCCTTCGCCGGCAGCGGCACCGGGGGCGGGAGCTCGTTCACGCCCACCGGGTCGAGCGGCTCGTCCGCCGCGGCCGCCTCGGGCGCCGGCGCCCCGACTGCGTCCGCCGCGGCCGCGACCGCGTTGACGGGCGCCGCCTTCAAGGGGATCGGCGCGGCCCTCGTCCTGCTCGGGCTCCTGGCGGCCGGCGCCCTGGCCTACGCCTACAAACGCGCCGACGACGCCAGCGAGCTCCTCGGCGCCTCGTGCGCGGACGGCGACCCGTTGATGGAGCGCTTCGCCGCCACCGCCGACGACCTGTCCGACTTCGGAGGAGTCCGCTGATGAAGCTCTTGGGTAGATCCAACCCCGATCCCGGCGACGTGCGGCCGGTCACGCCGGGGTACGCCACTGCCGCCGTGCCGCCGTCGGTGCCCCCCGCGCCCGGCGATCCGGCGACGCCCGTGCCGACGCGCCTGCAGCGGCTGGCCGCCGTCGTCGACCGGGCCCGCCGCGGCCGCGGCGGGCGCAACGTGCGCAAGTGGCTCGAGACGATCGGCATGTCGGCCATGGTCTTCGGCTTCGTCTGCATCCTCCTCGGCTGGTACGGCGCGTCGCACAGCCCGTATCTCTACGAGGAGGTCCCCTATCTCATCTCCGGCGGCCTGCTCGGCGTGGCGCTGGTGATCGGCGGCGGCGTCCTCGTCCGCTGCGCCTGGAGCATGCGCCAGGTCGAGGAGGACCGCCGCAACGCGCTGGCCATCGTCCGTTCGGTCGACCGGCTCGAGCGCATCCTGCGCAGCCTCGACGAGACGCGGCGCGCCGAGCAGGAAGAGCACTCCCTGTGACGCGCACCCACACCACCTCCGGTGCACCCGCGCCCGGCACCGCACCGGGCCGGCGGCGCCGGACGGCCGCGCTCTCGGTGTGCCTCCTGGCGCTCCTGGCCTCGGCCTGCGGGTCCCGGCTGAGCGGCCACGACGCCGCCCTGGCCCAGGGCGCGTTCGGCCACTCCTCGGGCGGAGGGGGCTCGCAGTCCCAGGCCGCCGGCACCGGCACGGGCACCACGACGACGGTGGCCACCGCCTCGAGCGGCGGGGGTTCGGGCGGGACCAGCACCGGCGGCGGCACGTCCGGCACGGCGGGCCACCCCGGCGCCGCCGCGGCCGCGGCCGCCCCGGCCGCGGCGGGCGGGCCCGCCACCGCGGCCGCCACCTCGGCGGGGGCGTGCGGCGCCAACGGGAACCTGGCCCCCGCGGGCGGGAACGGCGGCGCCACCGCGACCGGCGTGACCGCCACGACCATCACGGTCGGCAACATCGCCAGCATCAGCGGGATCGCACCCGGGCTCACCCAGAGCGCCCAGCAGGCCACCGAGGCCTGGGCCGCCTACGTGAACAGCACGGGCGGCATCTGCGGGCGCCAGGTGAAGGTGCAGCCCTTCGACGACGGCAACGACTCGGGCACCAACTACGCCGACGCCCAGCAGGCCTGCTCCAGTGACTTCGCCATGGTGGGCAACGCCTCGGGGTTCGACGACGGGAGCGCGCAGGCCGTCGGGGCCTGCGGCATCCCGACCATGTCGGCCGAGGTCTCGACCGCCGCCGCCGGGGGCACCGCCGACATCTTCGGCGCCAGCCCGGGCAACGACCACTACTGGGGGCTCGGGCCGGCCAACTACCTCAAGTCGACCTACCCCAACGCCGTCGGCAAGGCCGGCATGATCTACCTGGCCGTGCCGGCCACCCAGACCCAGGCGGCGCACGAGGTGGCGGCGTACTCGAGCGACGGCTTCCACTACGTGTACAACACGTCGACCACGCCGGCCAACGCCAACTACTCCACCAACGTGCAGGCGATGCAGAGCGCCGGCGTGCAGTACGTGACCGAGTACTCCGACGCCTCGTCGGCCGAGCGGCTCCTCCAGGCCATGCAGCAGGCCAACTGGGCGCCCCAGGTGGTCGACTGGTTCTCCGAGGAGTACTCGCCGCAGTTCGCCCAGCAGACGGCGCCGGAGTCCAACGGCGACCTCGTGCTGATGACGGCCACCGCCGCCTACGAGGAGGCGAGCTCCAACCCGGGCCTGCAGCTGATGGAGCAGTGGATGAACCGGGTCGCCCCCGGCTACCACCAGGACATCTTCGCCATGCTGGCCTGGTCGGCCGGCCTGGCCTTCGAGCAGGCGGCCAAGCAGGTCGGTCCCGACCTGACCCGTGCCGCACTCATCTCCAAGCTCCAGGGCATCAACAACTGGACCGGCGGCGGCGTCACCCCGCCCTCGGACATCGGGTCGAAGATCCCGTCGAAGTGCTTCTTCTACATGAAGATCCAGAACGGGGCCTTCCAGCGGGTCTACCCCAGCGCGCCCAACACCTACGACTGCAACAGCGGCTACTTCCAGTACTAGGGCGCCGACGATGCACGAGTTCCTCGAGTTCACCATCATCGGCATCGTCCTCGGCTCGGCCTACGCCGTGGCCGCCAGCGGCCTCGTCGTCACCTACGCCACCTCGGGCATCTTCAACATCGCCCACGGGGCCATGGGCATGTTCATGGCCTTCGTCTACTGGCAGCTCTCCGTGGGCTGGCACCTCAACCCCGCGCTGGCCTTCGTCCTGACGGTCTTCGTGCTCGCCCCCCTGCTCGGGGCTGCGGTCGAGCGGGGCGTGATCCAGTGGATGGACCCCAACAACGTGGCCACGACGCTGGCGGTCACGGTGGGGCTGACCCTGCTCTTCTTCGGCCTGGTCAACAACTACCTCTGGAAGCCGACGGCGCGGGTCGTGCCCCAGTTCTTCGGCTTCAGCGGGTTCACGTTCCTCGGCGTGCACATCGACTGGGAGGAGGTCATCACCGTTGGCGCCGCCGTCGCCATCGCCGTGGGACTGCGCCTCTTCCTGTACCGGACGCGCACCGGCATCGCCATGCGCGGGGTGGTCGACAACCGCAGCCTCATCGGGACCTTCGGCGGCCGCCCGGCCCGGCTGTCGACCCTGAGCTGGTCGATCGGGGCCTCGCTGGCCTCGGTGGCCGGCATCCTGGTGGCGCCGCGACTCCAGCTGCAGCCGCTGATCCTGACCCTGCTCGTGATCGACGCCTACGCCGCCGCCATGATCGGGCGCCTGCGCAGCCTGCCCATGACGTTCGTCGGGGCGCTCATCGTGGGACTCGCCTCGTCCTACGCCCTCGGCTACATCCCCAACACCGGGATCTGGTCCTCGACGCCGATCCAGGGCCTGACCCAGTCGGTGCCGTCGATCATCCTCTTCATCGTCCTCCTCGTGCTGCCGATGCACCGCATCCGCAGCGGCACGCCCCAGCGCCACGCGCCCCTGGCGCCGGCCGGGTTCGTGCGCTCCCTCCAGGGCGGGGCCCTCCTCGTCGCCGCGGTCTGGGTCGCCGTGTCGTTCATGGGCCCCGGACAGATCGTCAAGCTGGGCATCGGGCTGGGCTTCGGGCTCGTCTGCCTGTCGCTCGTCCCGCTGACGGGATGGGGCGGCTACGTGTCGATCTGCCAGCTCACCTTCGCCGGTCTCGGGGCGTACGCCATGTACAAGTTCGGCAACGGGGGCTCGCTGGTGGGCCTCGTGGCGGCCGCCGGCCTGGCCGGTGTCGTCGGCGCGCTGGTGGCGCTGCCCGCCCTGCGCCTGCGCGGCCTCTACCTGGCCCTGGCCACCATGGCCTTCGCCACCCTGATGGACAACGCGTTCTTCCCCTGGTCCGCCGTCTTCGGCTTCAACGGCGAGGTGGCCATCCACCATCCGGCGCTGTTCGGGCTGAACGTGAACTCGAACAAGGCCTTCACCGTCTTCCTGGCCGTGGTCTTCGCGTTGCTGTCCATCGCCATCCTGGCCCTGCGCCGTGGTCCGTTCGGCCGGGTCCTGGTCGGGATGAAGGACTCCGAGGCGGCCTGCGCCACCCTCGGGCTGTCGCTGACCACCACCAAATTGCTGGTCTTCACCCTCTCGGCCGCCATGGCGGGGGTGGCCGGCGCGCTCCTCGGCGGGGCCGAGTCCGTGACCGGAGGGCTCAGCTACCAGATGTTCGAGAGCCTGCTCATCCTCGCCGTGGTCGCCATCGGCGGCGCCTCCGTCTGCAGCGGCGCCCTGGCCGGCGGCCTGGCCCTCGGGTTCCTCCCCGCCAACGCCCAGGACGCCTTCATCGGCGCCGGCACGATCGTCCTGGCCTTCTACTCCGACGGCGTGCTGCCGCTCGTCTACTCCCGGGCGAACCGCTGGTGGAGCGGGCTGACCGCTCCGGGCTCCGCCGCCGTGCCCCTGGCCGCCGACGAGCGGCCCGGGACCCTCGCCGGCACCCGGGCGGCCTGAACCGGGGCGGCGGCCACCCCCGGAGCCGGGGCGAGAACCCCGCAG
This sequence comes from uncultured Acidimicrobiaceae bacterium, assembly GCA_963809825.1. GTDB lineage: Bacteria > Actinomycetota > Acidimicrobiia > Acidimicrobiales > RAAP-2 > Bog-473. The sequence goes on from CAWELJ010000002.1 coordinate 251,366, forward strand.
CGACGTGGGGCGCCGCGATTGTCGGACCCCCAGGCAGCCGCTATCATTGACTTCCTGCCTTGTGCGGCTTCGGCCGGCGCGCGAGCGCCACGCACAGGGAGTCACATTTTCCGTATCGAGAGGTAGCGCGTGCCCACAATCGCCCAGCTCGTCCGCAAGGGACGGCAGGCCAAGGTGACCAAGACCAAGACCCCCGCCCTCAAGGGCGCGCCCCAGCGGCGGGGGGTCTGCACCCGCGTCTACACGACCACGCCCAAGAAGCCGAACTCGGCCCTGCGCAAGGTCGCCCGCGTGCGGCTGTCCTCGGGCGTCGAGATCACCGCCTACATCCCCGGCGTGGGCCACAACCTCCAGGAGCACTCCATCGTCCTGGTCCGCGGTGGCCGTGTGAAGGACCTGCCGGGCGTGCGCTACAAGGTCGTGCGCGGCGCGCTCGACACCTCGGGCGTGCGCGAGCGCAGCCAGGCCCGCAGCCGCTACGGCGCCAAGAAGGAGTCATAGCCCATGCCCCGTAACGGCCCCGCCACCCGCCGGGAGCTCGCCCCGGACCCCGTCTACCGCTCGGTCCTCGTGACCCAGGTGGTCAACAAGATCCTGTCGCGCGGCAAGCGCACCCTGGCCGAGCGCATCGTCTACACCGCCCTGGACCAGGTGCAGGAGAAGTCGGGCGGTGACCCCGTCGCCGCGCTCAAGCGCGCCGTCGAGAACACCCGGCCCGAGGTCGAGGTCAAGTCGCGCCGCGTCGGTGGCGCCACCTACCAGGTGCCCGTCGAGGTGCGGCCCCGGCGCGCCACCACGCTGGCCATCCGCTGGCTCACCACCTACTCGCGCCAGCGCCGGGAGAAGACCATGGCCGAGCGCCTGGCGGGGGAGATCCTGGACGCCTCGAACAACATCGGGGCATCGGTGAAGCGCCGCGAGGACATGCACAAGATGGCGGAGTCGAACCGCGCCTTCGCCCACTACCGCTGGTAGTGGACCGGACACCGCTGCGCCATGGCTGACGCCCTCCCCACCCGCGATTTCCCGCTGGCCAAGACCCGCAACATCGGGATCATGGCTCACATCGACGCCGGCAAGACCACGACGACCGAGCGCATCCTCTACTACACCGGTCGCAACTACAAGATCGGCGAGGTGCACGAGGGTGCCGCCACCATGGACTGGATGGTCCAGGAGCAGGAGCGCGGCATCACCATCACCTCGGCCGCCACCACCTGCAGCTGGCGCGACAACTGGATCAACATCATCGACACCCCGGGCCACGTCGACTTCACGGTGGAGGTGGAGCGCTCGCTGCGCGTCCTCGACGGCGCGGTGGCGGTCTTCGACGCCGTCGCCGGCGTCGAGCCCCAGACCGAGACGGTGTGGCGCCAAGCCAACAAGTACAACGTCCCGCGCATCTGCTTCGTGAACAAAATGGACCGCATCGGCGCCGATTTCGAGCGCACGGTGCAGATGATCCGCGACCGCCTCGACGCCCTGCCGGCCGTGATCCAGCTCCCCATCGGCGCCGAGTCCGAGTTCAAGGGCGTCGTCGACCTGCTCGAGGAGAAGGCCCTGGTCTGGTCCTCCGACATGGGCGAGGAGTGGGAGACGCTCGACATCCCCGAGGCCATGGCGAGCGAGGCCGAGGACGCCCGCCACCAGCTCGTCGACGTCGTGTCGAACTTCGACGACACCATCATGGAGAAGTACCTGGCCGAGGAGCCGATCACGGCCGAGGACCTGCGCCGGGCCCTGCGCACGGCCACGCTCGAGGCGGCCGTGGTCCCCGTGCTGTGCGGGTCTGCGTTCAAGAACAAGGGTGTCCAGCCCATGCTCGACGCCGTCGTCGACTTCCTGCCCAGCCCGCTCGACCTGCCGCCCACCCAGGGGCACCGGCCGAACCACCTCGAGGACGTCGAGGAGCGCAAGGCCGACGACAGCGACGCCTTCTCGGCGCTCGCCTTCAAGATCATGACCGACCCCTTCGTGGGGAAGCTCACCTACATCCGGGTCTATTCGGGCACCCTCACCAAGGGCTCCTCCGTTCTCAACTCCACCAAGGACAAGAAGGAGCGCGTCGGCCGCATCCTGCAGATGCACGCCAACCACCGCGAGGACAAGGACGCCATCTTCGCCGGCGACATCATGGCGGTGGTCGGCATGAAGAACACGACGACGGGCGACACGCTGTGCGCCCCGGGGCAGGCGATCGTGCTCGAGGCGCTCACCTTCCCCGAGCCCGTGATCCACGTGGCCGTCGAGCCCAAGACGAAGGCCGACCAGGACAAGCTGTCGCGCGCCCTCTACGCCCTCAGCGAGGAGGACCCGACCTTCCGGGTGCGCTCGGACGAGGAGACCGGCCAGACCGTGATCTCGGGCATGGGCGAGCTGCACCTCGAGGTGCTGGTCGACCGCATGCTGCGCGAGTTCTCGGTCGACGCCAACGTGGGCAAGCCCCAGGTGGCCTACCGCGAGACGATCCGCAAGCCGATCGAGAAGGTGGAGGAGCGCTACATCCGCCAGACCGGTGGCCGCGGCCAGTACGGCCACGTCGTCATCAGCGCCGAGCCCACCGGCCCGGGGGGCGGCTACGAGTTCATCGACAAGATCAGCGGCGGTGTGATCCCCAAGGAGTACATCCCCTCGGTCGACGCCGGGATCCAGGAGGCGCTCACCGCCGGGGTGCTGGCCGGCTATCCGACGGTCGACGTCCGGGTGACCCTCACGTACGGCTCGTACCACGACGTGGACTCCTCGGAGATGGCGTTCAAGATCGCCGGCTCCATGGCCATCAAGAAGGCGCTGCGGGCGGCCAGCCCGGTGCTCCTGGAGCCGGTCATGGAGGTGACGGTGACGGCGCCGGACGACTTCTTGGGCGCGGTCACCGGCGACCTGTCCTCCCGACGGGGGAGGATGGAGGGCATGGAGCAGCAGGGCACCAGCCACGTGGTCAAGGCGCTGGTACCGCTGGCCGACATGTTCGGCTACTCTACTGACCTGCGTTCGCGCACCCAGGGTCGCGCCACGTACACGATGCAGTTCCATTCGTACAACCAGGTTCCGGAGTCGATCTCCAAGGAGATCGTCGCCCGGGCCCACGGGGAATAACCCCGGCCGGATCCGGCGCCGGGGCACGCGCACCAGCGTGCAGCACGAGACGGATCGCACGAGAGACAGACAGCGTCGGGGCCACGGTGGCCCCGTCCACTAGCAGGGAGTAGCGAGGCGATGGCCAAGCAGAAGTTCGAGCGCACCAAGCCCCATGTGAACGTCGGGACGATGGGTCACATCGACCACGGCAAGACGACGCTGACAGCAGCGATCACCAAGGTGCTGTCCGAGCGCAACCCCAACACCACCTCGTTCACCAAGTTCGACGACATCGACAAGGCGCCCGAGGAGAAGCAGCGCGGCATCACGATCACCATCGCCCACGTCGAGTACGAGACCGACAAGCGCCACTACGCGCACGTCGACATGCCGGGCCACGCCGACTACATCAAGAACATGATCACCGGCGCGGCGCAGATCGACGGCGCCATCCTGGTGGTCTCGGCCGCCGACGGCCCGATGCCCCAGACCCGTGAGCACGTGCTGCTGGCCCGCCAGGTGGGCGTGCCCTACATCGTGGTGGCCCTCAACAAGGCCGACATGGTCGACGACGAGGAGCTGCTCGAGCTGGTCGAGTTGGAGGTGCGCGAGCTCCTGGACCAGTACGAGTTCCCGGGCGACGACACCCCGATCATCCGGGTCAGCGCCCTGAAGGCCCTGGAGGGCGACGCCGAGTGGAGCGAGAAGATCGTCGAGCTCATGGACGCCGTGGACTCCTACATCCCCGAGCCCGAGCGCGACGTCGACAGGCCCTTCCTCATGCCCGTCGAGGACGTCATGTCCATCACCGGCCGGGGCACGGTCGTGACCGGCAAGGTGGAGCAGGGGATCATCAAGGTCGGCGAGGAGGTCGAGATCGTCGGCCTGGCCCCGACCCAGAAGACGACGGTGACCGGCGTCGAGATGTTCCGCAAGCTCCTCGACCAGGGTCAGGCCGGCGACAACATCGGCGCCCTGCTGCGCGGCACCAAGAAGGAGGAGGTCGAGCGCGGCCAGGTACTGTGCAAGCCCGGCTCCATCACCCCGCACACCGAGTTCGAGGCGAACGTCTACGTGCTGAACAAGGAGGAGGGCGGCCGCCACAAGCCGTTCTTCACCAACTACCGCCCGCAGTTCTACTTCCGCACCACGGACGTGACCGGCACCATCCAGCTGCCCGAGGGCACCGAGATGGTGATGCCCGGCGACAACACCGAGATGACGGTCGAGCTGGGCAAGCCCATCGCCATGGACGAGGGCCTGCGCTTCGCCATCCGCGAGGGTGGCCGCACCGTCGCCTCGGGCCGGGTCACCAAGATCCTCAAGTAGTCCGACCGCAGCGAGAGAGCAGGCAGCGAGACCATGGCCGACGGCCCGAAGCAGAAGATCCGCATCAGGCTCAAGGCCTACGACCACGAGATCCTCGACCAGTCGACGGAGAAGATCGTCCAGACCGTGCTGCGGACCCAGGCCAAGGTGCTCGGGCCCGTCCCGCTGCCGACCGACAAGCACCGCTACACGGTGATCCGGTCGCCGCACAAGTACAAGGACTCCCGCGAGCACTTCGAGATGCGGGTCCACAAGCGCCTGGTCGACATCGTCGAGCACACGCCCAAGACGGTCGACTCGCTGCAGCGCCTCGACCTGCCCGCCGGCGTGGACATCGAGATCAAGATCCAGACGGCCTGACGGCCGGCCACCCCGCCTCCCCGCCGGACGCCTGGCAGGGGGGCCGGGCCATGGTGTAACCTCGCGAGCCGCCGAATTCGGCTGCTCAGGGCGGGAAACAGCGGCACCCCGGTGCTGCGGACGACAACAGACGTGCGTGATCGCCGGCTCCGGCCGGGACCTCACGCCGAACCATTCGAGCGCTCCGCTCGGGATTCCCGGGCGGAGCGTTGGCATGCGCAGGGGGAACCCGCGCAGGGAGAGGACACGTGGCAAGCAAGGCGATCGTCGGCGAGAAAGTCGGCATGACCCAGGTCTGGGACGACCAGAACCGCGCCGTACCGGTGACGGTCCTCAAGGTCGCGCCCGTGCGCGTGGTCCAGGTCAAGACGCCCGAGACCGACGGCTACGCCGCCCTGCAGGTGACCTGGGGCTTCCGGCGCAACTCGACCCTGAACAAGCCCCAGCTGGGGCACTACGCCAAGGCCGGCGTCAACCCGGGCCGGGCGCTGGTGGAGCTCCGTCTCGACGACGTGGCCGACTACACGGTGGGCCAGGAGCTCGGGGCCGACCTCTGGGAGGCCGGCGAGCGGGTCGACGCCATCGCGGTCTCCAAGGGCAAGGGCTTCGCCGGCGGCATGAAGCGCCACAACTTCAAGGGCCAGGGGGCCTCGCACGGCAACCACCGCAGCCACCGCGTGCCGGGCGCCATCGGCGCCTGCGCCACGCCGTCCCGGGTCTTCAAGGGCACCAAGATGGCGGGCCAGCTCGGCGGCAACCAGGTCACGGCCCTCAACCTCGAGGTCGTCTCCGCCGACCCCGAGCGCGAGCTGGTGCTCGTCCGGGGCGCGGTCCCGGGGGCCCGGGGCAGCGTCGTCGTGCTGCGCAACTCGGTCAAGACCCCGTCCAAGGCCGGGAGGTCGCGATGACGGCGACCGCGACCGGCGGCGGGCGGACCGGCGCCGTGGTGCGCCACACGATCGTGAAGGACCGCCCGGCCCTGGCCACCCGGAGCGTGACCCGGCGCAACGCGGCCGGCCACGACCTCGGCCCGGTCGAGCTGGAACCGACCATCTTCGGCCTCGAGCCCAACCGGGCCGTCCTGCACCAGGTGGTGACCGCCCAGCTGGCCGCCAGCCGGGCCGGGACCCAGTCCACCAAGACCCGGGCCGAGGTGCGCGGCGGCGGCGCCAAGCCGTTCCGCCAGAAGGGCACCGGCCGCGCCCGGCAGGGGAGCAGCCGCTCGCCCTCCATGAGCGGCGGTGGCGTGGCGCTCGGCCCCAAGCCGCGCAGCTACGCCCAGCGCACCCCCAAGAAGATGGTGCGCCTGGCCCTCCTCTCGGCCCTGAGCGACCGCGCCGAGATCGGCCGCATCGCCCTCATCGACGACTGGAAGATGCAGGCGCCCAAGACCAAGGACGCCGTCACGGTCCTGCGCAAGCTCAAGCTCGACGGCACGGTCCTGGTCGTCGTGGCCCAGGACGAGCTCGACGTCGAGCGCTCCTTCGCCAACCTGCCCGAGGCGCAGACCACGACCTTCGCCGAGCTCTCGGCCCACGACGTGCTGCGGGCCGACTGGCTGCTCTTCTCGGACCGCACCCTGCCCACGGCCGTCTCGGACTTCTCGGGGACCCACCTGGTCGAGGAGAGCGAGCCGGGGGCGACCGAGCCGCCCGCAGACGACGCCGCAGCGCCCGAGGCCGAGGACGCGACGCCGGCCAAGCCCCGGGCACGGGCGACGAAGCGGGCCCAGGCCGTGGCCGAGCCCGAGGCTCAGGCCGACGCCGACGCCGACACGGACGCCGACGCCGAGCGACAGAGGACGGGAACGAGGAGGCCGACGCCGATGCGTGACGCCATGTCCGTGCTGATCCGCCCGGTCGTCTCCGAGAAGAGCTACGCGCTCATGGACCAGAGCGTCTACGTCTTCATCGTGGATCCCCGCGCCACCAAGATCGAGGTGCGCCACGCCGTCGAGCAGGCCTTCGGCGTGCGGGTCACCAACGTCAACACGCTCAACCGCAAGGGGAAGGCGACACGCAACCGGCGCACCAACGTGAAGGGCAAGCGGCCCGACACCAAGCGCGCCATCGTGACGCTTCACCCCGACGACTCCATCGACCTCTTCGATCGCTGATCGGAACGCCATGCCACTTCGCTCACGCAAGCCCACCAGCCCCGGCCGCCGGTTCCAGACCGTCTCGGACTTCTCCGAGATCACCCGGGACCGCCCCGAGAAGTCGCTGCTCGCCCCCAACCCGCAGAGCGGGGGCCGCAACAATCACGGCCGCAAGACGTCGCGCCACCGCGGCGGCGGTCACAAGCAGCAGTACCGGGTCGTCGACTTCCGGCGGAACAAGGACGGCATCCCGGCCAAGGTGGCGACCATCGAGTACGACCCCAACCGCAACGCGCGCATCGCCCTCCTGCACTACGTGGACGGCGAGAAGCGCTACATCCTGGCCCCGGCCGGGGTGAAGGTCGGCGACAAGCTCCAGAGCGGCCAGGGCGCGGACATCCGGCCCGGCAACGCGCTGCCGCTGCGCTACATCCCGGTGGGCTCGGTCATCCACAACGTCGAGCTGCGCCCGGGCGGCGGCGGCAAGATGGCCCGCGGCGCCGGCATGAGCGTCCAGCTCGTCGCCAAGGAGGGCGCCTTCGCCACCCTGCGCCTCCCCTCCACCGAGATGCGGCGCGTCTCCATCGACTGCCGGGGCACGCTGGGCGTGGTCGGCAACGCCGAGGCAGAGCTGATCAAGGTGGGCAAGGCCGGCCGCAACCGCTGGAAGGGCAAGCGGCCGCAGACCCGTGGCGTGGCGATGAACCCGGTCGACCACCCGCTCGGCGGCGGCGAGGGCAAGTCCTCCGGCGGCCGCCACCCGGTCTCCCCCTGGGGCAAGCCGGAAGGCCGCACCCGTGCCCGCAACAAGAAGTCCAATTCGATGATCGTCCGCCGGCGCCGCACCCGCGGCGCGCGGCGGTAGGCGAGGGTTGAGGTAGCCATGCCGCGTAGCCTGAAGAAGGGTCCGTTCGTCGACGACCACCTGCTCAAGAAGGTGGACGTCCTGAACTCGAGCGGGGACAAGAAGGTCATCAAGACCTGGTCCCGCCGCTCCACGATCATCCCCGACATGGTCGGGCACACCATCGCGGTGCACGACGGGCGCCGCCACGTCCCGGTCTACGTGACCGAGTCGATGGTCGGCCACAAGCTGGGCGAGTTCGCCCCGACGCGCACGTTCCGCTACCACGCGGGGCAGGAGCGGGGAGCGCGGCGATGACCGCCACCAAGACCAACGAGCGTCCCGGGACGCGCGCGGTCCACCGCTACTGCGGGATGTCGGCCTCGAAGGCCCGGCAGGTGCTCGATCTGATCCGGGGCGAGGACGTGCAGCGCGCCGCCGAGATCCTCAACGGCGTCGAGCGCGAGGCGGCCGAGGTCATCGGCAAGGTGCTCGCCTCGGCGGTCGCCAATGCGGCCCACAACGACCAGCAGAACCCCGAGGAGCTCTACGTCTCGGCCTGCTTCGCCGACGAGGGCGCGACCATGAAGCGCTGGCGCCCGCGGGCCCGCGGCCGCGCCACCCGGATCCGCAAGCGGACCTGCCACATCACGGTGATCGTGAGCCGGCTCCCGGCCGATCAGCTCGAGCTGCGCCGCCGCCGCATGGAAGCGGTCAGCGCCAACCGGTCCCGCCGGGTCGACGCCTCGCGGCGCCGGGCCGACCTCTCGGGGCGCCTGTCGCGCCGGCGCGCCGCCGCGGCCGAGAAGGCGGCAGCGGAGGAGGCGGCAGCGGAGGAGGCCGAGACCGACGAGACCGTGACCGACGAGACCGTCGACCGAGGAGACCGTCGTCGAGGACGGCCTGACCGACGAGGCCACGACCGGCGAGGCGGAGGCCGAGACGACCGAGGCCGAGGACGAGGCGCCCAAGGCGGCGAAGGCCGCGAAGGCCACCAAGGCGACGAGGGCCAAGAAGGCGACCGAGGCGAAGGCAGAGGCAGAGGCAGAAGTCGAGGACAGTGCCGGGGACGGCGCGAACGAAGACGCCGATGCCGGCGCCGGCGACGACGAGAAGAGCGAGGACGAGTAGATGGGCCAGAAGGTAAACCCCTACGGGTTCCGGCTCGGGATCACGACGGACTGGAAGTCCCGTTGGTTCGAGGAGCGTCACTACCGCGAATTCGTGGTCGAGGACTGGAAGATCCGCGACTACCTGATGACGCAGCTCGAGGCGGCCGCCGTCAGCCGCATCGAGGTCGAGCGCACGCGTGACCGCCTGCGCGTCGACATCCACACGGCCCGGCCGGGCATCGTCATCGGCCGCCGCGGCGCCGAGGCCGACCGGCTGAAGAAGAAGCTCGAGGAGATCACCGGCCTGCAGAACCGGATCCAGCTCAACATCCAGGAGATCAAGCAGCCCGAGCTGGACGCGGCGCTCATCGCGCAGGGGATCTGCGATCAGCTCGTGCGCCGGGTCGCCTTCCGCCGCGCCATGAAGCGCGCCATCCAGACCGTCCAGAAGGCCGGCGCCCAGGGCATCAAGGTGCAGTGTTCGGGCCGCCTCGGCGGGTCCGAGATGTCGCGCAAGGAGCAGTACCGGGAGGGCCGTGTGCCCCTGCATACCCTCCGGGCCGACATCGACTACGGCTTCCGCGAAGCGCGCACGACGTCGGGCCGCGTCGGGGTCAAGGTGTGGATCTACAAGGGCGACATCCTCCCCTACAAGGTCTCCATCGAGGACAAGATCACCCGCGAGGCCGCCATGGCCGTGGGTGAGACGTCGGGCCAGAGCGGGCCCCGCCGCCTGATCACCGCCGGAGGTGGCCGCAAGCGCGCCGAGACCTTCGCCACCGACGAGGAGCAGGAGCCCACGGCCGCCAACGGCGCGGTGGAGGAGGAGCTGGTCGACGAGCTGCTCGTCGAGGGCGCCCCGGCCGAGGCCGAGGCCGCAGAGGTGGAGGCCGACGAGGAGACGGAGGTGCCGGTGGCCGACCTGCTGCCCTCGCCGACCGAGCCCGACGAGTTGGAGCGCCAGCTGACCCAGGACGAGGAGATGGAGCGCCAGAACCGTCACCAGCACCACGAGGCGCCGCACTTCCGCAAGGAGTCGGACTGACATGTTGATGCCCAAGAAGGTCAAGCACCGCAAGACGCAGCGGGGGCGCCTGACGGGCGCCGCCAGGGGCGGCACGTCGGTGGCCTTCGGCGACTTCGGAATTCAGGCGCTCGAGCCGGGATGGCTCACGGCGCGCCAGATCGAGGCCGCCCGTATCGCCATGACCCGGCACGTCAAGCGTGGCGGCAAGGTCTGGATCCGGTGCTTCCCCGACAAGCCGGTGACCCAGAAGCCCGCCGAGACGCGCATGGGATCGGGCAAGGGCAACCCCGAGTTGTGGGTCGCCGTCGTCCACCCCGGGCGCGTCCTGTTCGAGCTGGCCGGCGTCGACGAGGAGCTGGCCCGAGCCGCCATGGAGCGCGCCATTCAGAAGCTTCCCTTCAAGGCGCGCTTCGTGGTGCGCCCCGGGACCCACGGCCACGCCGAGGTGGCGATCTGATGCCCACCGCACACGACCTCTCCATGCTCGACGGCGACGAACTGTCATCCCGGCTCGGGGAGTCGCGGCGCGAGCTGTTCAACCTGCGTTTCCAGCTCGCCACGGGGCAGCTCGACAACCCCGCCCGCATCGGGCAGGTGCGCCGGGAGGTGGCCCGCATGCTGACGGTGCTGCGCGGCCGGGAGATCCTCGAGGCCGAGGGGGCCTACGTGGCCCCGACCGCGGCGGAGCACGAGGCGGCCCGGGCGAAGCTCGCCGCCGAGGACGCCGAGCGCGAGGAGAAGGCGGCCGCCAAGGCGGCCGCCGCCGAGGCCGAGGCGACACCGCTCGACCTGCACGACCACGACCACCCGGACGACGACGAAGAGGATGAGGCCTGATGGCCGACGAGACCCCAGACAACGAAGCGGCCACCGAAACGGCCAAGGCCGCCGCGGCGGACGCCGAGCAGGCGCTCGAGGCCGTCGCGGCCGAGGCCGCCATGGAGCTGCCCGCCACCGACATCGAGGCGGCCGTGCCGGTGCCGCCCGCCGCCCCGGCGGCGGCCCCCGCCGAGGCGCCGGCCGAGGAGGGCGCGCGCCCGAACCGCCGCAAGGTGCGCGAGGGGATCGTCGTCTCCGACGCCATGACCTCGACCGTCGTGGTGGCGGTCGTCGAGCGGGTGCGTCACCCCAAGTACGGGAAGACGGTGCAGCGCACCAAGAAGCTCTACGTGCACGACGCCGAGGACAGCGCCAAGGTCGGGGACCGGGTCCGGGTGCAGGAGACCCGCCCGCTGTCGAAGCTGAAGCGCTGGCGCCTGACCGAAGTCGTGGAGCGGGCCCGATGATCCAGCAGGAATCCCGGCTGCGGGTGGCCGACAACTCCGGCGCGCGCGAGGTGCTGTGCATCCGCGTGCTCGGTGGCTCGCGGCGCCGCTACGCCAGCATCGGCGACGTGTTCGTGGCCACGGTCAAGGACGCCATCCCCGGTGCCGCCGTCAAGAAGGGCGACGTCGTCAAGTGCGTCGTCGTGCGCACGAAGAAGGAGAAGCGGCGCCCGGACGGGAGCTATATCCGCTTCGACGAGAACGCGGCCGTCCTCATCAACGACCAGCAGCAGCCGCGCGGCACGCGCATCTTCGGCCCGGTGGGCCGCGAGCTGCGCGACAAGCGCTTCATGCGCATCGTGTCGCTGGCCCCGGAGGTGCTCTGATGCGAATCCACAAGGGAGATCAAGTGGTCGTCCTGTCCGGCAAGGACAAGGGCAAGAAGGCCGAGGTCGTGCGCGCCATCCCCTCACGCGAGCGCGTCATCCTCGAGGGCGTCAACGTGGCCAAGCGCCACGCCAAGCCGACCCGCGCCACCCAGCAGGGCGGTGTGATCGACAAGTTCATGCCGGTCCACGTCTCGACGGTCGCCCTGGTGTGCAAGGGCTGCGACAAGCCCACCCGCGCCGGCATCCGGATCGAACCGGACGGCGAGAAGGTGCGCATCTGCAAGAAGTGCGGGGCCGTGCTGTGAGCACCACGACCACCGCACCGGCACGCCCGCGGCTCAAGGACCGCTACCTCACCGAGGTGCGCGACCGGCTCAAGGACGAGCTCAGCCTGGGCAACGTGATGGAGGTGCCCCGGCTGGAGAAGATCGTCATCAACATGGGGGTCGGCCGTGCCACCCAGCAGGCCTCCCTCATTGAGGGCGCCCAGCGCGACCTCGAGGTCATCACCGGGCAGAAGCCGATCGTGACGCGGGCCAAGAAGTCGATCGCCAATTTCAAGCTGCGCGAGGGGCAGGCGATCGGGGTCAAGGCCACCCTGCGGGGCGACCGGGCCTGGGAATTCTTCGACCGCCTGCTCAGCCTGGCCATCCCGCGCATCCGTGACTTCCGGGGCCTCTCGCCCCGAGCCTTCGACGGCCACGGCAACTACACGTTCGGCGTCACCGAGCAGCTGATTTTCCCCGAGATCGACTACGACAAGATCGACACGACCCGCGGCATGGACATCACCATCGTCACGACCGCACGCACCAACGAGGAAGGACGGGCGTTCCTGGCAGCGTTCGGCTTTCCGTTCCGACAGGAGACCCGGTAGCACCATGGCGAAAAAGGCTTTGATCGAGAAGCAGCGACGCACACCCAAGTTCAAGGTCCGGGGGTACACCCGGTGCCAGCGCTGTGGGAGGCCGAAGGCCGTCTACCGCAAGTTCGGGCTGTGCCGTATCTGCTTGCGCGTCATGGTGCATGCGGGCGAGGTGCCCGGCGTCACGAAGGCAAGTTGGTAGGCCGCCATGACGATGACTGACCCCATCGCGGACATGCTGACGCGGATCCGCAACGCCAACTCCGCCATGTTCGACACCGTGCGCATGCCCGGCTCGAAGCTGAAGGAGTCACTCGCCTCGGTGCTCGAGCGCGAGGGCTTCATCGCGGGCTACAAGGTCGAGCCCAACGTCGGCAAGCCCGGGACCACCCTCGAGATCACCCTGAAGTACTCGGGGGACCGCACGCGCACGATCGCCGGGATCAAGCGCGTCTCCAAGCCCGGCCTGCGCATCTACGCCCGGGCCGACGGCATGCCGCGCGTGCTCGGCGGCATGGGCGTGGCCGTCGTGTCCACCAGCCAGGGGCTCCTGACCGACGCCGAGGCGCGCCGCAAGCACCTGGGCGGCGAGGTGTTGTGCCATGTCTGGTAGCGCCATGACTACCGAGACCGGAGGGGAGGCCTGATGTCGCGCGTCGGCCGCTCGCCGATCCCGGTCCCGTCCAATGTCACCGTGACCCTCAGCGGGGCCACCGTCAGCGTGAAGGGGCCCCAGGGGGTCCTCCAACGCGACCTGCCCGAGGGCATCAGCATCGCCCAGGAGGGCGATACGCTCGTGGTCAGCCGGCCCGACGACGAGCGCCGGCACCGTGCCCTGCACGGCCTGTCGCGCTCGCTGGTGGCCAACATGGTCTCGGGCGTCACCGACGGCTTCTCCAAGGAGCTCGAGATCGTCGGGGTCGGCTACCGCGCCACCGCCAAGGGCCCGAGCGCGCTCGAGCTGGCCCTGGGCTTCTCGCACCCGGTACTCGTCGACGCGCCGGACGGCATCACCTTCGAGGTGCCGGTGCCGACGCGGATCGTGGTCAAGGGCATCGACAAGGAGAAGGTGGGCCAGGTGGCCGCCGACATCCGCAAGCTGCGCAAGCCCGAGCCCTACAAGGGCAAGGGCGTGCGCTACGCCAACGAACGAGTGCTGCGCAAAGCAGGAAAGGCGGCGAAGTAATGGCCCGCACCAGCGACCGCACCCGTCTGCGCCTCCGGCGCCACGACCGTGTCCGCATCAAGGTGAGCGGGACCGCGGCGTGCCCGCGGCTGGCCGTCCACCGGTCGAACCGCCACATCTCGGCCCAGCTCATCGACGACACCACCGGCCGCACGCTGGCCGCCGCCTCCTCGGTGGAGCCGGATCTGCGTGCGTCCCTGGGCAAGGGCGGTGGCGGTAACGTGACGGGCGCAGAGTCGGTCGGGCGCCTGCTGGGCTCGAGAGCCAAGGCAGCAGGCATCACCAAGGTGGTCTTCGACCGGGGGGGCTTCGTCTATCACGGGCGCGTCGCCGTCCTGGCTGACGCGGCACGTGCCGAGGGACTGGAGTTCTGAGAATGGTCGACACACAGTACGAAGAGCGCACCATCAAGGTGAACCGGGTGGCCAAGGTCGTCAAGGGCGGCCGGCGGTTCTCGTTCGCCGCGCTCATGGTGGTCGGCGACGGCAACGGCAAGGTGGGGCTCGGGTACGGCAAGGCCAAGGAAGCGGGGCTCGCGGTCCAGAAGGGGATCGAAGAGGCGCGCAAGAACCTCTTCGAGGTGCCCCTGGCCGGCAGCACCATCGTCCACCCCGTGATCGGCGAGAGCGGCGCCGGCCGGGTCCTGCTCAAGCCGGCCGCTCCGGGCACCGGCGTCATCGCCGGCGGCGCAGCCCGCCACATCCTCGAGATGGCCGGCATCCGCGACATCCTGGCCAAGTCACTGGGCTCGTCGAACGGGATCAACGTGGCCCACGCCACAATCGCCGGCCTCAAGCAACTGCGGCGTCCCGACGACGTGGCCGCGCTGCGCGGCAAGGCGGCCGACGAGGTGACGCCCGGTGGCGTCCTGCGGGCCTACCGTGAGCGCAAGCGCGAGACGGACCTGTACGCGGCGGAGGCGCGCTGACGATGGCGCCCAGAGCCACGACCAAGAAGACCGGTGGGGATCCGGTGCTGCTCGTCACCCAGACGCGCTCGGCCATCGGCACCAAGCCGAAGCACCGCGGCACGCTGCGGGCCCTCGGCCTGCGCGGCATCGGGCAGTCCAACGAGCTGCCGGACCGCCCCGAAATCAGGGGCATGCTGGCCCGCGTGCCGCACCTGATCCGCGTCGAGGAGGTCTCGAAGTGAAGCTGCACGATCTGGCGCCTCCCAAGGGCGCGACCAAGGCCAAGCGCCGGGTCGGGCGCGGCACCGGTGGCAAGGGCCACAAGACGGCCGGCCGCGGGACCAAGGGGCAGAAGGCCCGCAACACCATGCCGGCCGGCTTCGAGGGCGGCCAGCTCCCCCTCATGCAGCGCATCCCCAAGCTGAAGGGATTCACCAACCCATTCCGGGTCGAGTACACCCCGGTCAACCTGGCCGCGCTCGACGCGCTGGGAGCGGACGAGGTCACCGTCCAGAGCCTGGTGGAGGCCGGTCTGGTGCGGCCCAAGGCGCTCGTCAAGATCCTCGGCCAGGGCTCGCTCACCCGGCCCGTCCGGGTGTCGGCGCACGCATTCTCCAAGGCGGCCGAGTCTGCGATCACCGCCGCCGGGGGTAGCGTCGAGCGGGTGCCGCTGCCCTACGCCCAGGGGCGCCCGCCCGCATCGGGCAACGCCCTGATGAACCGCTAGTGACCACACCGGGACTCCACTGAGAGGAAGGGCCATGCTCTCCCGGCTCGCCAACATCTTCAGGGTCCCCGACCTTCGCAACAAGGTCGTCTTCACGCTGGCCGTGATCGCCCTGTACCAGATCGGTGCCAACGTCCCCGTGCCCGGGGTCAACTGGGCGCGCCTGCA
The DNA here is from genome assembly GCA_963809825.1 of uncultured Acidimicrobiaceae bacterium. Taxonomy (GTDB): domain Bacteria; phylum Actinomycetota; class Acidimicrobiia; order Acidimicrobiales; family RAAP-2; genus Bog-473. Next base: position 266,724 of record CAWELJ010000002.1, read on the forward strand.
GGGTCTCGAGAGCCAGGCCTCCGCGTCGGGCGTGCTCGGCTTCCTGAACCTCTTCAGCGGCGGCGCCCTGGTGCGCCTCGCCGTCTTCGGCCTGGGCGTCATGCCCTACATCACCAGCTCCATCATCATTCAGCTGCTCTCGACCGTGATCCCCAAGCTCGAGGAGTGGCGGGACCAGGGCGCCGTCGGCCAGAAAAAGATCACCCAGACCACGCGCTACCTCACCGTGGCGCTGGCCGTCATGCAGTCCTCGGGCCTGGTCTACGCCTTCCACGGCCACGACTCCGCCCTGCTCGGGACGAGCGTCGACCTGATCCCCAGCTTCAACTGGCCCCTCGCCCTGTTCATGGTGCTGATCCTCACCGCCGGCACCGCCTTCGTCATGTGGCTGGCCGAGCTCATCACCCAGCGCGGCATCGGCCAGGGGATGTCCATCCTGATCTTCGCCAACGTGGTGGCGGCCATCCCCACCGGGTTCAAGGCGATCTACGAGGAGGGGGGCAAGACGAAATTCGGGATCATCATCCTCGTCTCGTTGGTCCTGCTCGTGTTCATCGTCTTCATGGACCAGGGCCAGCGCCGTATCCCCGTGACGTTCGCCCGCCGGGTCGTGGGGCGGCGGATGTACGGCGGCAGCTCCACCTACATCCCCTTGAAGGTGAACCAGTCCGGCGTGATCCCCATCATCTTCGCCAGCTCCGTGCTCTACATCCCGGTTCTGCTGTCCAACGTCATCCCGTGGAATTGGTTCCAGAATTTCGTGCGGAACAGCCTGACGCCGACGAGCTTCTTCTACATCGCGGCGTACTTCCTGCTGATCGTGATGTTCACGTTCTTCTACGTGTACGTCGCCTTCGACCCGCACCAGCAGGCCGACCTGATCCGCAAGCAGGGCGGTTTCGTCCCGGGCATCCGGCCCGGGCCGCCCACCGAGCGCTACTTCGCCCACATCCTCAGCCGGATCACCGTCGTCGGCGCCTTCTTCCTGGGCTCGGTCGCCGTCGTGCCCTCGCTCCTCATGGCGCTCTGGCACCTCAACCGCTTCCCCTTCTACGGCACCACCCTCCTGATCTCGGTCGGTGTCGCCCTCGAGACCATGCGCCAGATCGACAGCCAGCTCATGATGCGCAACTACGAGGGCTTCCTCAAGTAGGCGCTTGTGATCCCCGGGGTCAGGCTCGTGGTCCTCGGCAAGCAGGGGGCCGGCAAGGGGACGCAGTGCGTCCGCCTCTCGCACCACTACGTCGTGCCGCACGTCTCCACCGGGGACATGCTGCGCAGCGAGGTGAAGTCGCGCTCGGGGATCGGGCAGCGGGCCGCATCCCTCATGGAGCAGGGTGAGCTGATCCCCGACGAGCTGGTCATGGAGATGGTCGGTGGACGGCTGTCCGAGCGCGACACGACCGGGCGCGGCTTCGTGCTCGACGGCTGCCCGCGCACGACGGGACAGGCCGAGACGCTCGAGAAGATCGTCGAGCCTTTCGGCCTCGACCTGGTGATCGACCTCCAGGTGCCGACGACACTGGTCATGAAGCGGCTCGCCTCGCGGCGTGTCTGCGTGGACTGCGGCGCCAACTACTCCACGGCCGCCCCGCCCCTGGTGAACTGGACCTGCGACGTGTGCGGCGGCGAGGTCATCCAGCGCGAGGACGACACCGAGGAGGCGATCGGGCGCAGGCTCAACCTGTACGAGGAGGAGACCGCCCCGCTGCTCCACTGGTACAAGGAGCGGAGCCTGCTGGCCGAGATCAACGGCACCGGGTCCCCCGACGCCGTCACCCGGCGCGTGGTGGCCGCCATCGACAGCCTGCGCCAGCAGCAGAAGGACCGCACCACCCCATGAGGCGCAACGACGCAGAGCTGGAAAAGATGCGCCGCGCCGGCAAGGTCGTGGCCGAGATGCACGAGGCGACCCGGGCCGCCGCCAAGCCGGGCGTGACCACCCTGGAGCTCGACCAGCTCGCCCGCGACGTTCTCGATCGCCGCGGGGCGACGTCGAACTTCCTCGGCTACCACGGCTTCCCGGCCGTGATCTGCACCTCGCCCAATTCGATGATCGTGCACGGGATCCCCGGCGGCTACGTGCTCGAGGAGGGCGACATCCTCTCCATCGACTGCGGGGCGATCATCGAGGGCTACCACGGCGACGCCGCCTTCACGATGGGCATCGGGACGATCTCGCCGGAGGCCCGGAAGCTGCTCGAGGTGACCGAGCGCAGCCTGTGGGCCGGGATCGAGCAGCTCGTGAAGGGCAACGCCCTCCACGAGGTGGGCCGGGCGGTCCAGCAGGTGGCCGAGGCGGCCGGGTTCGGCGTCGTCCGGGAGTACGTGGGCCACGCCATCGGGACCGCCATGCACGAGCAGCCCCAGGTGCCGAACTACTGGCCGGGCACCCGGGGGCCGACCATCAAGACGGGCAACGTCTTCGCCATCGAGCCCATGGTCAACGTGGGCTCGCCCGAGACCGTGCTCCTCGACGACGGGTGGAGCGTGGTGACGGCCGACGGGAGCCTCTCGGCCCATTTCGAGCACACCATCGCCGTGACCCCCGACGGACCCGAGGTGTTCACCGTCCCCTGAGGCAGGCCCCGGGGGGTGGGGGAGGGGCCGGGACCCCGATCCGGCCCTCCCACCAGCCAGAACCCGGCCTCGGGCTGGATTTCGCCGGCGGATGCGGTAGACTTATCTGCTGGCTCTGGGCCCCCGTCCGTCCCCCCGGGGACGGACTTCCCCTCGGCCACGCCCGATTCCGCCCCGTTCCGGCCTCGCGCCAGCGGTGCGCTCGGGGCAGCACATCAGAACGCAACCAGGAGAGAGTCACCTGCCCAAGCCCAAGGAAGATGCCATCGTGCTCGAAGGCACGGTGGTCGAGCCACTGCCCAATGCCATGTTCCGCGTCGAGTTGGAGAACGGACACAAGGTGCTGGCGCACAGCTCGGGGAAGATGCGGATGCACCGCATCCGCATCCTGCCGGGGGACAAGGTGCAGGTGGAGATCACTCCGTACGACCTCAACCGGGGTCGGATCACCTATCGGTACAAGTAGGACGGGGAGTCAAGTGAAGGTTCGGCCGAGCGTGAAGCCGATCTGTGAGAAGTGCAAGGTCATCCGGCGCCGCGGCGTGGTGCGGGTGATCTGTGACAACCCGCGCCACAAGCAGCGGCAGGGCTAGGGAGAGGAACCGGCACATGGCCCGAATTTCAGGGGTGGACATCCCGCGCGAGAAGCGGCTCGAGATCTCGCTGACCTACATCTACGGCATCGGCCCGACGCTGTCGTCGCAGATCTGCGAGGCGGTCGACGTGAACCCCTCGACGCGCGTACGCGACCTCACCGACGAGGAGGTGGCCAAGCTCCGCACCTACGTCGACGCCAACTTCCGGGTCGAGGGTGATCTGCGCCGAGACGTCTCCCAGGACATCAAGCGCAAGATGGAGATCAACTGCTACCAGGGCGTGCGCCACCGCAAGGGCCTGCCGGTCCACGGCCAGCGCACCCACACCAACGCCCGCACCCGCAAGGGCCCCAAGAAGACGGTGGCCGGGAAGAAGAAGGTGAAGAAGTAGTGGCCAAGCCCACGAAGCCCGGTGCCCGGCGCCCGCGCCGCAAGGAGCGCAAGAACGTCGCCTACGGCGTCGCGCACATCAAGAGCTCGTTCAACAACACGATCGTCTCCATCGCCGACCCGGAGGGCAACGTGCTCGCCTGGGCCTCGGCCGGCAACGTCGGGTTCAAGGGCTCGCGCAAGTCGACTCCCTTCGCCGCCCAGCTGGCCGCCGAGGCCTGTGCCAAGCGCGCCATGGAGCACGGCGTCCGCAAGGTCGACGTCCTCGTACGCGGGCCCGGCTCGGGCCGCGAGACCGCCATCCGCTCGCTCGCCGCGGTCGGTATCGAGGTCGTCGGCATCAAGGACGTCACCCCGATCCCGCACAACGGCTGCCGCCCCAAGAAGCGCCGCCGGGTCTAGGCCCCACGGACGAGAAGACACAGAGGAAGAGGAACCACACCCCATGGCTCGATACACCGGTCCCGTCTGCCGCCTCTGCCGGCGCGAGCGGACCAAGCTGTTCTTGAAGGGCGAGCGCTGCTACTCGCTGAAGTGCCCGGTCTCCGAGGCGGTCACCGACCGTCACAGCCGCGCCTACCCGCCCGGCGAGCACGGTCGCGACCGCATGCGCCAGGGCTCCGAGTACCTGTCCCAGCTGCGCGAGAAGCAGAAGGCGCGCCGCATTTACGGGATCTTGGAGAAGCAGTTCCGCAACATGTACGAGGAGGCCAACCGGCAGCCCGGCATCACTGGTGAGAACCTGCTGCGCAACCTCGAGCTCCGTCTCGACAACGTGGTCTTCCGGGCCGGCTGGGGCGCCAGCCGGCGCCAGGCCCGCCAGTTCGTGCGCCACGGCCACGTCCAGGTCAACGGCAAGCGCGTCACGATCCCCAGCTACCGGGTCCGCAAGGGCGACAAGGTCGTGCTGCGCGAGGCCACCCGGGGGAACTTCCTCGTCCGCCGGAACATGGACACCCTGGAGCGCCAGACCCCGGCCTGGCTCGAGACCGGCGACGCCGGCTTCTCGGTGGCCATCCTCAACCCACCGCTGCGAGAGCACATCGACGAGCCGCTGCAGGAGCAGTTGATCGTCGAGCTCTACTCGAAGTAGCCCCGTCCCCAGCAACAGGAGCCCCACCATGCTGATCTTCCAACGCCCGACCGTCGAAGTCCTCGACGAGGAGCAGAACAACCGCCAGCGCTTCGCCGTCGGCCCGCTCGACCCCGGTTTCGGCACGACCCTCGGCAACTCGCTGCGCCGCACGCTGCTGTCGTCCATCCCGGGCGGTGCGGTCACCCAGCTGCGCTTCGACGAGGCGCTGCACGAGTTCACGACGCTGCCCGGCGTCAAGGAGGACGTCACCGACATCATCCTCAACCTCAAGGACCTTCTGGTCCGGGTCAACTCGGACGAGCCGGTGACGCTGCGCCTCGACGTGCGCGGCCCGGCCGACGCCACCGCTGCGGACCTGCAGCTGACGCCCGACGTCGAGGTGCTCAACCCCGACCTGCACATCGCGTCCATCAACGCCAAGGGCCGCCTGGCCGTCGACGTGACGGTGGAGCGCGGGCGGGGCTACGCCTCGGCCGACAAGAACAAGCGCTCGACGACCATCGGCGTCATCCCGATCGACTCCATCTTCTCGCCGGTGCACCGGGTGACCTTCGACATCGAGCCGGTGCGGGTGGAGCAGTCGACCAACTACGACCGCCTGGTCCTCGACATCGAGACCGACGGGACCATCTACCCGCGCGAGGCGCTGGCCTCGGCCGGCGCCACCCTGCGCAACCTGGTCTCGCTCGTCGCCGACCTCGAGGATGCGCCGCAGGGGCTCGAGCCGGGCGACGTCGGGACGACGAGCAGCGGTTCGCCCGACCTCGACCTTCGCATCGAGGAGCTCGACCTGTCCGAGCGGCCCCGCAACTGCCTCAAGCGGGCCCAGATCAACACGATCGGCGAGCTGGTCGAGCGCACCATGGAGGACCTCCTCGCCATCACCAACTTCGGCCAGAAGTCGGCCGACGAGGTCGTCCAGCGCCTCGACGAGCGCGGCCTGTCGCTGCGCACGAGGGACTGACCGGCATGCAGGCAACCCCCAGACGCGGCCGCCGGATGGGTGGCTCCGCCGCGCACCAGAAGGCGATGTTGGGCAACCTGGTCGCCTCGCTGATCGCGGCCGAGTCCATCGTCACCACGGAGGCCAAGGCGAAGGCGCTGCGCCCGGTGGCGGAGAAGTGCGTGACCGCGGCGCGCAAGGGTGGCGTGGCCCAGCACCGCCACGTCGTCGCGCTGATCCGGGACAAGGACATGACCCACAAGCTCTTCGAGGAGATCGGGCCCCGCTACGCGGACCGCCCCGGGGGCTACACCCGCATCCTCAAGCTGGGCCCGCGCCCGGGTGACAACGCGCCGATGGCGCGGATCGAGTTCGTCTAGGGGTGGAGCAACCCGCCGGCGCTGCCCCGCAGCGCTGGAGGCTCCTGATCGCCTACGACGGTGCGGCCTTCCGGGGCTTCGCCGTCCAACCCGAGGTCCCGACCGTCGCCGGCGCGCTGCGCCAGGCGCTCGAGCGCACGGCCCGGCTGGGCGAGCCGCCGCCCATCACCTGTGCCGGGCGCACCGACGCCGGCGTGCACGCCGCGGGCAGGTCGTCCACGTCGACCTGCCGGCGCTCCCCTACGACGGACCCGGCCTGGCCCGGGCGCTCAACCGCCAGCTCGCCCCCTCGGTGGTGGTGCGCGCGGCCGAGCCGGTCGGCCCCGAGTTCGACGCCCGCCGCTCCGCCACCAGCCGGGCCTACCGCTACCTGATCTGGAACGCCCCCGCGCCCGACCCCCTGCTCGCCCCCATCGCCTGGCACGTGCGCGACGCCCTGGACCTCGGTTCCATGCGCACCGCCTCCGACGTGCTGCTCGGCACCCATGACTTCCGGTCGTTCTGCCGGCGCCGGCCGGGGACCGACGTGGCCGAGCCGATCGTGCGCCGGGTGACGCAGGCCCGCTGGAGCGTCGACGAGGGGCCCGAGTCCGGCGACGCCCGGCGCGGCACCGGCGAGGGGAGGCTGCTGCGCTTCGACGTCGCCGCCGGCTCCTTCTGCCACCAGATGGTCCGCTCCCTGGTGGCCAGCCTCGTCGAGGTGGGCCGGGGCAGGGAGAACGCGGCCGGACTGATGGAGCGCCTGCGGGCGGCCAGCCGCCACCGGATGGCCGACCCGGCCCCGGCCCGGGGCCTGTGCCTGGTCTCGGTGGCCTACGACGCGCCCGCCGGCGCGGCCGGCCCGACCGACGCCACGGATGACGGGGAGGACGCGGACGGCTGAGCCCTGCGCCGGCGTCAGGCCGAGCGCAGCGCCTCGGCCGGGCTGAGCCGGGCCGCCCGCCAGGCGGGATAGAGCCCGCCGAGCGCGCCCACGGCCAATGCGATGCCCACGGCACCGGCCAGGACGCCGGGCGGGACCGAGGTGCCCCAGCCGCGCAGCGCCGCATAGATCGTCACGGTGAGCGCGCCGAGCACCGCGCCCGCCACGGCGCCGGTGGCCGAGAGGGCCGCGGCCTCGCCGAGGAACTGGAGTCCGACGTGCAGGCGTCGCGCCCCCATGGCGCGGCGCAGGCCGATCTCGCCCCGCCGCTCCAGGACGCCGATCACCATCACGTTGGCGATCCCGATGCCGCCGACCAGGAGGGCGATGGCGCCCAGCGACAAGAAGAGGCTCTGGAAGGCCGCCGCCGCCTCCGCGCGCGCCGTCAGCACGTCGGAGGGGTTGGCGACCGCGGCGTCCTGTGGGGCCGCCGGGTCGGCCGTGGCGGCCAGGACGGCTTGGACGGCGCCCACGCTCGTGGGGTCGGTGCGCACATAGATCTCCGTCGGTGACGCCCGGTGGTGCAGAAGCTGGCGGGCGGCGGGGAAGCCGATCAACGCGGCGCGGTCGAGCTCGGGCGCCAGCGGGACCGGCTCGAGGATGCCGACGACATCGAATGACTGGTCGGCCAGCCACACCGCGACACTTCCGTCCGCCCGGTCGACGCCGAGTGCTGTCGCGGCGGCGTGGCCGAGGACGACGGCGGGGAGCCGTGCCGTCGCCGGGTTGAGGAACCGCCCGGCCCAGAGGTGGCCCTGGACCGTGCCCAGCAGGCCGACGTCCACCGCCTTGACCGTGATGGCCTGGCTGTTCGCACTCGGAATGTCCGCGTTGCGGTAGACCGAATCGCTCAAGTCGGAGGTGGCGGCGTCGGAGGTGACCGGCCCGATCCTCGCGATCATGGCCGGAGCCCGTGCCGGCAGCGCCGCCGATTGCCCGCTGAAGGCGTTGTTCGGGGACACCGTGAGCAAGTTCGTGCCGAGCGCATCGATCTGCGCGATCAGTTGCGCCCTGCTGGACGCCGAGATCCCGAGCACCGCCACCAGCGTCGCCACGCCGATGGCCACGCCCGTCGCCGAGAGGGCGGCCCGCAGCGGCCGGCCGCGCAGTCCGAGCACCGCCAGTCGCCACACATCGGCGCCGCGCAAACGGGAACGGGCCCTCACCGCCGTTCGTCCCGCTCAATGCGGCCGTCGCGCAGCGCGACCGTCCGGGGCGTCCGGCGGGCGAGCTCGTCGTTGTGGGTGACCACGAGGATGGTGGTCCCACGTTCGTGGAGCCGGGCGAGGAGGGAGAAGATCTCGCTGCCGGTGGCGGAGTCGAGGTTCCCGGTCGGCTCGTCCGCCAGGAGGAGAGCGGGCTCGCCCACGACGGCGCGGGCGATGGCGGTGCGCTGGCACTCGCCGCCCGAGAGCTCCCCGGGGCGATGCGTCCGGCGGTGGTCCAGGCCGACCGCGGCGACGGCCTCGGCGGCCCGTTCCAGCCGCTCGGCGACGGGCATGCCCCGGTACAGCAAGCCGTCGGCCACGTTGTGCAGGACCGAGCGGGTCGGCAGGAGGTGGAATTGCTGGAAGACGAAGCCGAGACCGCTCGAGCGGATTCCCGAGAGCTCGTTGTCCGACATCGATTGCACCGCGGTCCCGGCCACCCGCACCGTGCCAGCGGTCGGTCGTTCCAGGGTGCCGGCGACCGCCAGCAGCGTCGACTTGCCCGAGCCCGACGGGCCCGTCACGGCGAGGAACTCCCCGGACTCGACCGTCAGGCTGACCTCGCGCAGCGCCTGCACCGTCGGGGCTCCTTCGTGCTCCTTCGTCACGCCCTCGAGCTCCAGGGCGTTCATTGGGCGACGACGACCCGGGTGCCCTCCGTCAGGCCCCCGCCGACCACCTGCACCTCGCCGTCGGCGAAGACGCCGGTGTGGACGCCGACGAGATGGTGTTGGCCGGAGGCTGCGACGACCTCGAGCCCGTAGCCCCCTCCGGCGAGCGCGACGAGGGCGGCGACCGGCACGGCCAGGACGTGGCGCACGCTCTGGACCGTGAGCGCGACCTGGACCGCTTCCCCGCCATCCGAACCGGTGGCCGCGGGATCGCTCGGGGTCACCGTCAGTACGGTCGAAGCCGAGGACCCCGAGGTCCCCGAGGATCCCGAGCCCGAGGAGGACGAGCCCGATGTCGGGGGTGGCGGGCCGACGGCCGTGACCACGCCGGGTGTGGTGGCACCCGAGGGGAGCTGAATCGACACGTGCTGGCCGACGGCCACCGTCGGGTCGTTGGGCGTCAGCGGCACGGCGACCGAGCGCGACGTGGTCGTCACCTGGTAGGGCATGTCACCCGGGGCCGCCGGCTGCCCCGGGGCGACCGTGGGCGCGGCGATGCGCACCGGGGTGGGCGTGAACACGACGACGCCCAGGTCGAGAGATCCGGTCGCGGGGTTGCCGAGCGCCGTTTGCCAGCGCTGCACGGCGGCCACCGCGGCGGCACCGTAGTGCGGGCTGGCCACGGAGAACAGGCCGTGCGCGTCGCCGAGAGCGATCAGCGTCGCCTCGAGCTCCTGGACGTCCGGGCCGTCGGTCATCCCCGGCGCGAACGGGCGCCACGCCGGCGTGCTGCCGCTCATGAGCACGACCGCCTGATTGTCGACCCGGAAGAGCGTCTGGCCGGGCTGCACCACCGTGCCGGCGGCGAGCACGCTCGTGTACGTCCCGCCCAGCTCGTTCACCACGGGCGGGCTCGTCGTGTAGCCGAGCGTGCCCTCGGTGAGGACGCTCGACGCCAGATCGGTCCGGACGACCGTCGCCGTGCCGACGGGGGGTGGGTTCGGGGCCGCCGGGGCGGGCGTGCCGCGCACCGCGATGGCGACGGCGGCGCCGCACAGGGCTGCCGCGGCCAGCGCAGCGACTCCCTTCGTGGCTCGGTTCACGGACCCGTCCCGTCGTCGTGCACGCCGGCCGGGAGGAGGTGCCGGCACGCCGAGTCGGCCGATCGGAACTGGGGCGAGTAGCGGCCGAAGTCGCTCGTGATCCCCGGCACGTTGCCGAGGTTGAGCTGGCCCTGCGGTCCCGGATCGAGCATCGGGACGTCGTGGCTGCGCATGCACGACGCGTACCGCACGAGCGACGGCAGCCAGCGCGCCAGCTCGTGGCTCGCACCGGCCTCCTTGGCCGCCACCAGGTTGGCGATGAAGTGGTTGCACGCCGTCAGCGCCGGTTGGTTGGCGGCGGTCGGCGGCGGCATCACGAACGAGAGGCCGGTGTGCCCGTTGTGGGTCTCGTTGAAGGGGTCGGGCTCGTTGACGCCGTGCGCCCGCAGACAGTGGGTGTAGTCGACGATGTCCTGGTCGTACGAACCCTTCGACGATGTCGATGGCGAGCCCGCGCCGGCAGATGACGAGGTTCCGGGCAGGCTCGCCACCGTGCGCCCGGGGGGGCTCGACGAGCAGGCCGCGGCCAGCGCGCCCAAGGTCATGATCAGCACGAGTGCGGCGACGGCCGGCAGCGGCCGTCCTCGGTGTCGCGATCGTCTCTGCATTGGCGACCTCCATGGGTGAGGACGAGGGACCCTGCCGGAACGCAGTGCTACGCCCCGGGGCATCACAGGGCGGTCACGAACCGGGCCCCGACGGGGCCCGGTTCGGTGGGACCAGCCCTGCTCACGGCCCGTCCCGCGTGGTCGCGCTGTGACCTCCCTGTGACCGGTCCTGGGGCAGGATGGTCCGGGTGAGGGTGCTCGTCGTGGAGGACCAGGTCGAACTGGCCGACGACATCGGCGAGGGCCTGCGCGATCGCGGGTTCGGCGCAGACGTCGCCTACGACGGGGCCTCCGCCATTGAGAAGGCACTGCTCTACGACTACGACGTGGTCGTCCTCGACCGCGACCTCCCCCAGGTGCACGGCGACGCGGTGTGCGCCGCGTTGGTGGCCTCACATCGGGACGCGCGCATCCTCATGCTCACCGCGGCGACCCTGGTCGACGATCGCGTGCAGGGGCTCAACCTCGGCGCCGACGACTACCTGACGAAGCCCTTCGCGTTCGAGGAGCTGGTGGCCCGGGTCCACGCCCTGGCCCGCCGGGCTCCATCGGCGCCACCGGTCGTACGCCGCGGCGACCTCGTCGTCGACCGGGCCCGGCGCAGCGTGAGCCGTGCCGGCCGCCCGGTCTCGCTGACCCGCAAGGAGCTCGGGCTCCTCGAGGAGCTGCTGGCGGCGGACGGCGCCGTCGTCAGCGCGGAGGACCTGCTCGAGCGCGTGTGGGACGAGCACGCCGATCCGTTCAGCCGCACCGTGACGGTCACGATCGGACGACTGCGAGGCAAACTGGGCCCGCCCGACGTCATCGAGACCGTGGTCGGCTCGGGCTACCGGCTGCGATGAACGACGCCATGCAGTCGGTGCGCAGCGGCCCGGCGGCCCGGCGTTGGCTCCCCGGGGGCGTCCGACTTCGCCTCACCCTCCTCTACACCGTGCTCTTCGTGGCCGCCGGCGCCGCGTTGCTCGGCATCACCTACGGGCTGGTGTCGAACAGCCTCAACGCCGGCGTCACGGTGCGGACCGCTCCGAGCCAGGCGCTGATCCGGCAGTGCAAGGAGCAGGCGACGAGCCAGCATGCGGCCACCGCGGGCACGCCGTCGGCCAGGAAGGTCACGGCGTCGAGCTTGGCGTGCGACAAGGCCTTCGCCGCCGGCGCGCTCGCCGGTCAATCGGCCCAGCGCCAGCGCACCCTGAACGAACTCCTGGAGTGGTCGCTGGTCGGGCTCGCCGGCCTGACGCTGGTGTCGGCCGGGCTGGGGTGGGTGATGGCCGGCCGCGTGCTGCGCCCCGTGCGCGACATCACCGAGGCGGCGCGGCGGGCGTCGGAGCGCCACCTCGGCGAGCGCATCAACCTCAGCGGTCCCGAGGACGAGCTCAAGGAGCTGGCCGACACCTTCGACGACATGCTCGAGCGCCTGGACCTCGCGTTCAGCGCCCAGCGGCAGTTCGTGGCCAACGCCTCGCACGAGCTGCGGACCCCGCTCACGACCATGCGCACGGCGATCGACGTCGTGCTGGCCAAGCCGAACCCCACGACCGAGCAATTGCAGGCGACGTCCGAGAAGGTGCGCCGGTCCATCGACCGCGCCGAGCACATCATCGACGCGCTGCTCACGCTCGCCGTCTCCAACCAGGGGACCGGCGCGGTCGAGTCCCTCGATCTGGCCACCGCGGCCGAGGACGCCCTCGATGTGCTGGCCGAGCAGGCCCGCCGGTCCGGGCTGCGGGTGGACACCGAGCTGGCGCGGGCGGAGGTCACCGGGAGCCGGGTCCTGCTCGAGCGGCTGGTGGGCAACCTGGTGGAGAACGCGGTCGTCCACAACGTCGACGACGGCTGGGTCCGGGTGCGGGCGGGCACGAACGACGGGCACGCCTACCTCGAGGTGGCCAACAGCGGGCCCGTGGTCAGCGACGAGGAGCTGCCACGGCTCTTCGAGCCGTTCCGCCGGGCCGACGCCCGGATCGGCTCGTCGGGGGTCGGTCTCGGGCTCTCCATCGTCGATTCGGTCGGCGAGGCGCACGGCGCCCGGGTGAGCGCCCAGGCCTCCCCGGGAGGGGGCCTGGTCGTCAGCGTCATCCTGCCGAGCCGCCCGGCGCCGTGACGGGGCACCGCCGGGCCCGGCGGACGGGGTGGGGCCCGCCGGGACGGCCCGGGGCAAGACGGGGCGGTGACCGGCCCGAAACCCCTGGATGTGGCGGCTTGCTGGGCCCCTCCGGAGGCCCTATCCTGGTACGTCGGCTCTCGGGACCCCCGGGAGCCCTGAGCCCGCTCCCCGGGGCAGCCTTCGGAGTGACGGCTCGCTCACCACGCGGAAGCGAAAGATCGGTCTTGTGCGCACATTTTCACCGAAGGTCACCGAGATCCAGCGGTCCTGGTACGTCGTCGACGCCGACGGTCTCGTGCTCGGGCGCCTGGCCTCGTCCGTGGCGGCAATCCTGAGGGGCAAGCACCGCCCCTACTTCGCGCCCCACGTCGACACCGGCGACCACGTGATCGTGGTGAACGCGGACAAGGTGGTCCTCACCTCGGGCAAGGCCGACGCCAAGATGGCCTACCGCCACAGCGGGTACCCGGGTGGCCTGCGCGCCACCAGCTACGCCGAGCTGCTCGAGGACAAGCCCGCCGAGCTCATCCGGCGCTCCGTGCGCGGCATGCTGCCCAAGAACACGCTCGGCCGCCAGATGCTGGGCAAGCTGCAGGTCTACGCCGGCCCCGACCATCCCCACGCCGCCCAGAAGCCCGAGCCGCTCGAGCTGCCCGGCGCCCGCCGGGCCGGTTGACCGGGCCATCGGCCCCATTCATCGAAGGGACATCAGAGACGCAATGCCCGCACCACTGAGCCAGACCACCGGACGTCGCAAGCAGGCGGTGGCGCGCGTCCGCTTCCGCCCGGGCCAGGGCGCCATCACGATCAACAAGCTGCCCTTCGAGAAGTACTTCACCTCGGCCACCCACCGCATGCTCGTGACCGAGCCGCTGCGCATCACCAACACGGAAGAGTCCTACGACATCGACGCCACCATCGACGGCGGTGGGATCTCGGGCCAGGCCGGCGCCATGCGCCTCGGCATCGCCCGCAGCCTGTGCGAGATGGACCCCGAGCACCGCGCCCCGCTCAAGCGGTCGGGCCTCCTCACCCGGGACGCCCGTGAGAAGGAGTCGAAGAAGTACGGCCTGAAGAAGGCACGCAAGGCGCCGCAGTACTCCAAGCGGTAGCAAGCAGGACGCGAATGGCGCCGGCCCGCTTCGGCACCGATGGCGTGCGCGGGGTCGCGAACGAGGAGCTGACCGCCGAGTTGGCGCTGGCCCTCGGACGCGCCACCGCCCGCATCCTCCCGGCCCCCACGTTCGTGGTCGGTCGCGACACCCGGCGCTCGGGCCCCCTCCTGCAGGCCGCCTTCTCGGCCGGGCTGGCCACGGAGGGGTCCGACGTCGTCGACCTCGGCGTGCTGCCGACCCCCGGTGTCGCGGCGGTGGCGGAGCGCCGCAAGGTGCCCGGGGCCGTGATCTCGGCGTCGCACAACCCCTTCGGCGACAACGGCATCAAGCTGTTCAGCCTGCTGGGCACGAAGCTGCCCACCGACGTCGAGGGGGAGATCGAGCGCGAGCTCGACGCCGTCATCGCCAACCCCGACGGGCCGCCCCGCCGTCCGACCGGCTACGGGGTGGGGCGGATCACCGTCGACCCCGGCGCGGTCGGGCTCTACCGGGAGCACCTGGTCGCCACGACTGACGGCCGCCGCCTCGACGGCCTGCGCGTCGTGCTCGACTGTGCCAACGGCGCCGCCAGCGACATCGCGCCGTGGGTGCTGGCCGAGCTCGGCGCCCGCGTCACGGCGCTGCACGACTCGCCCGACGGGGAGAACATCAACGAGAAGTGCGGGTCGACGGACCCGAGCCAGCTCTCCCTGGCGGTGGTGGAGCACCAGGCGGACCTCGGACTGGCCTTCGACGGCGACGCCGACCGCGTCATCGCGGTGGACCACTCCGGCACCATCGTCGACGGCGACGTCCTCCTCGCCCTCTTCGCACTCGACCTGGCCGAGCGCGGCCGCCTGGCCGGCAACACGGTCGCAGTCACGGTCATGACCAACCTCGGCTTCCGCCTGGCCATGGAGGCCCGCGGCATCGCGGTGCGAGAGACCGACGTGGGGGACCGCCACGTGCTGGCCGCGCTCGACGCCGACGGCCTCAGCCTCGGTGGCGAGCAGTCGGGCCACATCATCTTCCGCGCCCGCTCGACCACCGGCGACGGGATCCTGACCGGCCTCGCGCTGGCCGACCTCGTGGTGCGCGCCGGCCGTTCGCTGGCCGACCTCTCCGGCGGCCTCGTCGAGCGGGTGCCCCAGCGTCTCGTCAACGTGCCGATCCCCCAGCCCGAGCGGCTGGCCGATTGTGCCGAGGTGTGGGAGGCCGTGGTCATGGCCGAGGCCGAGCTCGGGCACGAGGGCCGGGTGCTGCTGCGCCCGAGCGGCACCGAGCCGCTGGTGCGCGTGATGGTCGAGGCGCGGGCCGAGGCCCAGGCCGACGCCGTGGCGGCCCGGCTCGCCGGCGTCGTGGAGGCTGCGCTGGGGCGAATCGAGCCGCAGGCCCCCAGGTAGCCTGGGTCACCATGTGCGGCATCATCGGCGTCACCGGCGAGGCCGACGCCGTCCCCCTGCTCCTCGGCGCCCTGCACCAGCTGGAGTACCGGGGCTACGACTCGGCGGGGATCGCCCTCGTGGCGGACGGCTCCCTCTGGCGGGCGCGCGCCGCGGGCGGGACGAACTCGGTGTCCAAGCTGGCCGACCTGGCCGCGGACGCGCCGGTGGGCCACCACGCCGCCATCGGGCACACCCGCTGGGCCACCCACGGGAGCCCCACCCCCGAGAACGCCCACCCGCACACCGACTGCAGCGGGCGCATCGCCCTCATCCACAACGGCATCATCGAGAACCACGCCGAGCTGCGGGCGGAGCTCGAGGCATCCGGGCACACCCTGACGTCGGCCACCGACACCGAGGTCATGGCCCACCTCGTCGAGCACGGGATGGCCGGCGGGGCGACCCTGCCGGAGGCCACCCGCGCCATGCTGCGCCGGGTGCGCGGCGCGTTCTCCATCGCCGTCATCTGCGCCGACGAGCCCGACACCATCGTCGCCGCCCGCCGCTCCACGCCGCTGGTGCTCGGGCTGCACGACGGCATGGCGTTGCTGGCGTCGGACATCCCCGCCCTCATCGGCCACACCCGGCGCGTCTTCGCGCTGGCCGACGACGAGCTGGCCGTGCTCACGCCGGGCGCCCTCGCGGTCACCACGCTCGACGGTGACCCCGTCGAGCCCGAGCAGCTGACCATCACCTGGGACCTCGAGGCGGCGCAGAAGGGCGGCTACGAGGACTACATGTCCAAGGAGATGCACGAGCAGCCCGAGGCCGTTGCCGCCACCCTGCTGGACCGGCGCGGGCCGGGTGGCGAGCTGATCCTGGACGAGATGCGCCTGAGCGCCGGCGACCTGCGCGGCATCGACAAGGTCTTCATCGTCGCCTGCGGCTCGAGCTACCACGCCGCGCTGGTGGCCAAGTACGCCATTGAGCACTGGGTGAAGGTGCCGACCGAGGTCGACATCGCCAGCGAGTTCCGCTACCGGGACCCCGTGTTGAACGAGCGCACGCTCTGCGTGGGCGTGTCGCAGTCGGGCGAGACCCTCGACACCTCCGAGGCCATGCGCGAGGCGGCGCGCCTCGGCGCCAAGGTGCTCGTCGTCTCGAACGTCGTGGACTCCTCCATGGCCCGCGCCGCCGACGGCGTGCTCTACACGCGGGCCGGCCCCGAGATCGGCGTGGCCTCGACGAAGTGCCACCTGGCCCAGATCGTGGCGCTCGAGGTCCTGGGGCTGTACCTGGCCCAGCTCCTCGGGACCCAGCCGGCCGCCGAGGTCAACGAGATCCTCAACGCCATGGACGTGCTGCCCGGGCTGGTGACCGAGGCGCTGGCGCGGGCCGGCGACGTCGACGACGTGGCGGCCAAGCTCACCGACGCCCGCGACTTCTTCTTCCTCGGTCGCCACGTCGGCTACCCGGTCGCGCTGGAGGGCGCGCTCAAGCTCAAGGAGCTGGCCTACCTGCGCGCCGAGGGCTACCCGGCCGGCGAGCTGAAGCACGGCCCGATCGCGCTGATCGAGCCCGGCACCGTCGTCGTCGGCATCGCCACCCGCAACCCGTTGTGGGAGAAGATGCTGTCCAACGTCGCCGAGGTGCGCAGCCGCGGCGCCACCGTGGTGCTGCTGGCCGACGACGGGGACGAGGAGTCGGCGGCGGCGGCGGACCACGTGCTCTGGGTGCCGCCGACGTACCCGCTCCTCTCGCCGGTCGTCGGCGTGGTGCCGCTGCAGCAGCTGGCCTACCGGCTGGCCCGGCTGCACGGGCACGACCCGGACCGCCCGCGCAACCTGGCCAAGACGGTGACCGTCGAATGAGCCCGATCCACGGCGTCGGTGTGGACGCGGTCGACGTGGCGCGCTTCCGCCGGCTGCTCGACCGCCGCCCGCGTTTCGCGGCGCGCTGCTTCACCGAGACCGAGCAGTCCGATGCCACCCGCTCGACCGACGTCGCCCAGAGCCTGGCGGCGCGCTTCGCGGCGAAGGAGGCGGTCATGAAGGCGCTGGGCACCGGCATCGGTGCCTTCGCGCTGACCGACGTCGAGGTGTGCCGGACCACCGGGAGCGACGCCACCCGCAACGCGCCCTACCTGGTGCTGCACGGCGGCGCCGCGGCGCTGGCCGGCGCCCAGGGCGCGGGTCGCTTCCACCTGTCGCTCACCCACACCGACGGCGTGGCCATCGCCTTCGTCGTCGCGGAGCAGGCGCAGACCGCCTCGTGCGCCCCGTCCTGACCCGCGAGGAGATGCGGGCCGCGGACGCCGCGGCCCTCGAGCAGGTCTCCCACGAGACCCTGGTCATCCGCGCCGGCACGGCCGTGGCCCACGCCGCGCTGCGCCTGCTCGGCGGCACCTACGGCCGCCGGGTCGTCGTGGTGGCCGGCAAGGGGAGCAACGGGGCGGACGGGCGGGTGGCAGCGTCCGTGCTGTGCGGGCGGGGGGCCCGGGTCCGGGTGATCGAGGCGGCGGATGCACCCGGCGGCGTCGCCCTACCCCCCTGCGACCTCGTCGTCGACGGCGCCTACGGCACCGGGTTCCGCGGCTCCTACGACGCCCCGCAGGTGCCGGCCGGCGCTCTGGTGCTCGCCATCGACATCCCCTCCGGTGTCGACGCCGACACGGGCGCGGCACCCGGCGCGGCCGTGCGGGCCGACCGCACCGTGACCTTTGCCGCCCTGAAGCCGGGCCTGCTGCAGGGCGAGGGACCGCCGTTGAGCGGGACGACGGAGGTGGCCGACATCGGGATCGGCTTCCCGACGCCCCGAGCGCTCCTCATGGAGGACGCCGACGTCGCCGCGCTGGTGCCGCCCCGCCCGAGCGGCGTGAACAAGTGGACCAACGCCGTCGGCGTGGCCGCCGGCTCCGCCGGCATGGAGGGGTCCGCCATCCTGTGCACCCGCGGCGCCATGGCCGCCGGGGCCGGCATGATCCGGCTGGGCTCGCCCGGCGACCCGGCCGCACCCTGGCCCACCGAAGCCGTGCGCGTGCACCTGCCGGCGCAGGGATGGGCCGGCGCCTTCCTCGAGGCGACCGCCAAGTGCAGGGCCGTCGTCATCGGCCCCGGCCTGGGCACCGGCGACGACGTGGCGGAGGAGATCCGGGCCGTCATGGCGGCCGTGCCGGTGCCACTGGTGATCGATGCCGACGCGCTGACCGCGCTGGGCGACGCCGCGGCGGCCCGCACGGTGCTCGACAAGCGGGAGGCGCCGAGCATCCTGACCCCGCACGACGGCGAGTACGCCCGCATCGCCGGGTCCGCGCCCGGGGAGGACAGGCTGGACGCGGCACGCCGGCTGGCCGCGGCGACGGGTGCGGTCGTCCTCCTGAAGGGCCCGCTCACCGCGGTGGCCGACCCGCGGGGCGAGGCGGCGCGACCCGACGTGCTGCTCTCGGCGGCGGGGGGCCCGGCGCTCGCCACCGCCGGCAGTGGCGACGTCCTGTCCGGGATCATCGGCGCGCTGTGCGCCCGCGGCCTCGGGCCCCTCGAGGCGGCTGCGCTCGGCGCGCACGTGCACGGCCGGGCCGCCTCGCTCGGGCTGCCGCAGGGCCTGGTCGCGGGCGACCTCCCTGCGCTGCTGGCCCGGGTGCTCTCCGCACTGGCGGAGCCCGCGGGCCCGGGAACGGGCCCGGGCCGACCGGGCCACCCGGACGAGGGGGGCCGCCATGGCTGACGGCGCCCCGGCCCCGGTACGCCTGGTGCCCCCCCGCCCGGCCGACGACGACGAGGTGACGATGGCCCAGGGGCGCTCGCGCCCGGCCTGGGCCGAGATCGATCTGGCCGCCGTGGCGCACAACGCCTCGGTGCTGGCGCAGCTGGCGGCGCCGGCCGAGCTCTGCGCGGTGGTGAAGGCCCACGGCTACGGACACGGTGGCCCGGCCGTGGCGCGGGCCGCCCTGGCCGGGGGCGCGCAGCGACTGGCGGTGGCCCTGGTCGACGAGGGCGTCGAGCTGCGCCAGCACGACGTTGCGGCGCCCGTGCTGCTGCTGAGCGAGTGCGGCCCCGACGCGGTCGAGACCGCACTGGCCTACGGGCTCACGCCCACTCTCTACTCCGCCGAGGGGATCGCCGCCTTCGGCGCCGCGGCCGGGGCGGCCGGCCGCCGCACCGCGGTCCACGTGAAGGTCGACACCGGGATGCACCGGGTCGGGGCGGCGCCCGCCGACCTGCCGGCGACGGTCGCCGCGGTCGAGCGCGAACCGATGCTGGACCTCGAGGGCGTGTGGACCCACCTGCCCGTCGCCGACGGCGAGTCCGAGGCGGACCGGGCCTACACCGAGGAGCAGCTCGGCCTCTTCGACCGCCTGGTCGCGGCCCTGGCCGCCGACGGCATCCACCCCCCCGTCCTGCATGCGGCCAACACGGCGGGCACCGTCGCCTTCCCCCGGGCGCGCCACCACATGGTGCGCTGCGGTCTCGGCCTCTACGGGTACCTGCCGGGAGCGGGGGTACGGGCCGCCTTCGACGAGCAGGCCGGCGGCGCGCGGTTGCGCCCCGCCATGTCGCTCAAGGCGCGGGTGGTCGCCGTGCGCACGCTCGACGCCGGCGAGCGCCCCTCGTACGGCCGGCTGCGCGCCCTGCCGGCGCGCTCCCTGGTCGCCACGGTGCCGATCGGCTACGCCGACGGCGTGCCGCGCCGCCTGTTCGGCGCCGGTTACGAGGTCCTCATCGGAGGGGTGCGGCGGCCCCTGGCGGGCGCGGTGACGATGGACCAGATCGTCGTCGACTGCGGCGACGACGACTCGGTGCGGCCCGGCGACGAGGTTGTACTGCTCGGCCGGCAGGGGAGCGAGGCCGTGACGGCGGACGACTGGGCGGCCATGCTGGGGACGATCAGCTACGAGGTGGTGTGCGGCGTCGGCCCGCGCATGCCCCGCGTCCTGGTCGATCACCCCGACGGGCCGAGTGCCTGACGCCGGCGCCCTGGAGCAGCTGCGCCTCGCCGCGTCGACCTGCACCAGGTGCCCGCTGGCCAAGGGCCGGACCCAGGTCGTCTTCGGCGTGGGGAACCCGGCGGCCGACCTGCTCTTCGTCGGCGAGGGACCGGGCCGCGAGGAGGATCTCGCCGGCGAGCCGTTCGTCGGTCGCTCGGGCAAGCTCCTCGACCGCCTCATGGGGGAGGAGATCGGGCTCACCCGGGACGAGTGCTACATCGCCAACGTGGTGAAGTGCCGCCCGCCCCAGAACCGCGACCCGGCGCCGAACGAGATCGAGGCCTGCCGGCCCTACCTCACCGAGCAGGTGTCGATCATCGACCCCGCGGTGATCGTGACGCTGGGGAACTTCGCCACCAAGCTCCTCCTCGAGAGCACGCGGGGCATCCGCGAGCTGCGCGGCCAGGTCTTCGAGCGCGGCCGTGCCCGCCTGGTCCCCACGTACCACCCCGCCTACGTGCTGCGGGCCGGCGGCGAGGCCATGGCCGAGATGCGGGCCGACCTCGTCCGGGCCAAGCGGCTGATGACGGCGGGGCGACCGTGAGCTGGCCCCTCGACCAGGTGACCGACTCCCCGGCGGCGACCCGGGAGCTGGCGGGGCGCCTGGCCCGGCTGTGCCGGCCGGGCGACGTGGTGCTGCTGGTGGGCGAGCTCGGCGCCGGAAAGACGGCCTTCGCCCAGGGCTTCGCCGCCGCGCTCGGGGTGGAGGGCCCGGTGACCAGTCCGACGTTCGCCCTCGTGCGCCACTACCGCTGCGCCGGCGGCAGTGCGGTGGGCAGCCTGATCCACGCCGACGTGTACCGCACGGCCTCGCCGGCCGAGGTCGCCGACCTCGCCCTGGCCGAGCTCGTCGAGGAGGACGCGGTGGCCGTGGTCGAGTGGGGCGACCTGGCCGCACCGGTGCTCGGGGAGAGCGCACTCGTGGTGACCATCGGCGTCCCCGACCCGGTCGGCGACGCCACGCGGCGAACCGTCACGGTGGAGGGGCGGGGGCGCTGGGCCGGCCGGTCGGGCGAGGTGGCGGTGGCGCTGGAGCCCGCGGCGGGACGGGAGGCGTCGTGAGCGCCGTGGCGGCGCCGTACCCGGTCGTGGCGATCGAGACCGCCACCGAGACGGTCGGCGTCGCCGTGCAGACACCGGCCGGCGTGCAGGCCGAGTTCGCCCTGACCGGGCGCCGGCGCCACGTGGAGACGCTGACGCCCGCCCTCGAGCACGTCCTGGCGCAGGTGGGCCTGGCCCCGGCGGACGTGGGCGCCGTCGCGGTCGACGTCGGCCCCGGGCTCTTCACCGGCCTGCGCGTGGGAGTGGCGACGGCCAAGGCGCTGGCCCAGTCGCTCGGCATCGGCGTCCTGACGGCGACCAGCCTCGACATCCTCACGGCGGGGGCGGGGCGCGCCGGGCACCGGGGGCTGGTGCTCGCCTGCGTCGACGCCCGCCGGGCCGAGGTGTTCGCCGCCGTGCGCGAGCTCGACGCCGACGGGACCGTGGTGGCGGAGCCGGTGGGGCCCGCCCTGTTCGCCCCGGCCGACCTGGTCGGCGTGCTGGACGGGCTCGGCGGGGCGCCGGTGCTGGCGGCCGGTGACGGCGCACTGCGCTACCGCGCCGTCCTCGAGGTGGTGCCGGCGGTGGAGGTGGGCGCACCGGGCCTGTCGTTCCCGCCGCCGGCGGCCCTGCTCGACCTGGCCCTCCGGCGCCTCGAGGCGGGTGAATCGCCAGTCGAGCCGGGTTGGGTCGTTCCCCTCTACATGCGTGAGGCGGACGCAACGAGCAACTTCGCTCGGGCGGAGCGGGCCTGAGCGGATGCTGCCGTGACGCTGCACATCGAGAAGCTGAAGCGTCGTGATCTGCGCCATCTGCTCCGCATCGAGGGCGCCGTCTTCCCCGAACCGTGGTCGCCGGAGGTGTTCAACTCCGAGCTGGCGCTGCGCAAGGGACGGCTGTACCGGGCGGCGTGGGACGGCGAGGAGATGGCGGGCTACATCGGGTACATGATCGTCGACGACGAGGCGCACATGACGACCATCGCCACCGCACCCGCCTACCAGCGGACCGGCGTGGCCACCACCATCATCGTCGACAGCCTGCGCACGCTGCGCGCCGGCGGGGTCAAGCACGTCTCGCTCGAGGTGGCGGCCAACAACGAGCCGGCACAGGCGCTGTACCGCCGCTTCGGGTTCGCGCCCGTCGCCGTCCGCAAGAACTACTACCCGGTGACGGGGCAGGACGCACTGGTCATGTGGGTCTACGACATCGACCGCGACGAGTACGCGCAGCGCCTCGAGGAGCTGGCCGCGGCCGGCGTGGCGGTGGAGGAGGGAGGCCGGCGCTAGCCGGCCCGGCGCCGCCGGGGCAGGATGGGGTCATGGCTGATCTCGAGTACGTCCGGCGGCTGGCGGCGGCCGACCACCACCTCGCCGTCTTCACGGTCGGCCGGCCCGACGGGACCGTCCATGCCTCGGTCGTCAGCGCCGGCGTCATGGACGACCCGGTCGACGGCTCGCCCGGCGTCGCGGCCGTGGTCGCCGGGGGCGCCCGCAAGCTCGCCCTGCTCCGTGCCGGGGGCCGGCCGACGCTGGTGTTCAAGGACGGCTGGGAGTGGGCGGCCGTCTCGGGCCCGGTCCGCCTGGTGGGTCCGGACGACGGGCGGGAGCTCGGGCTCGACGTGCCGGAGACCATCCGGTCCGTCTTCCGCGCCGCCGGCGGGGACCACGGAGACTGGGAGGAGTTCGACCGCGTCATGGCGGCGGAGCGGCGCTGCGCCGTGTTCGTGCGCGGCGGCGCCGTCATCTCCAACACCGGCTGAGGCGCCAAGCGGCCGCGGCCGCGGCCAGGGGCGCCGGCGGCGCCGGAGCCGCCGGGCGCCCGTAGGGTGGTCCCGGCGCGGACCCGGACTCCCGGCCGCGCGACCACGACGAGGAGGAGCCCGCCGCTATGGACAC
This sequence comes from uncultured Acidimicrobiaceae bacterium, assembly GCA_963809825.1. Lineage (GTDB taxonomy): Bacteria > Actinomycetota > Acidimicrobiia > Acidimicrobiales > RAAP-2 > Bog-473. Next base: position 289,667 of record CAWELJ010000002.1, read on the forward strand.
GATCGCTCTCGGAGGCCAGGGACTGACGGTGTCGCGCCAGGGGCTCGGCTGCATGGGGATGTCGGACTTCTACGGGCCCCGCGACGACACCGAGTCGATCGCCACCATCCACCGGGCCCTCGATCTCGGGGTGAGCTTCTTCGACACCGCCGACATGTACGGGCCCTACACCAACGAGACGCTGGTCGGCCAGGCGCTCACGGGGCGCCGCGACGAGGCCGTCGTCGCCACCAAGTTCGGCATCGTGCGCGACCCGGGCTACCCCGACAAGCGCTCCGTCAACGGGCGCCCCGAGTACGTGCGCCAGTCGTGCGACGGGTCACTGGCGCGCCTGGGCATCGACCACATCGACCTCTACTACCAGCACCGCGTGGACCCCGACACGCCGATCGAGGAGACCGTGGGCGCCATGGCCGAGCTCGTGACCCGCGGCAAGGTCCGCTACCTCGGTCTCTCGGAGGCGTCGCCCGACACCATCCGGCGCGCCCACGCGGTGCATCCCATCTCGGCGCTGCAGACCGAGTACTCGGTCTGGTCCCGCGAGCCCGAGCGCGAGATCCTGCCCACCTTGCGCGAGCTCGGCATCGGGTTCGTCCCCTACAGCCCGCTCGGGCGCGGCTTCCTGACCGGCACCATGCGGTCCCTCGCGGACCTCGACGAAGCTGACTTCCGCCGCCACCAGCCCCGCTTCCAGGGCGACAACCTGGCCGACAACATCGCCATCGTCGAGGTCATCGACGAGCTCGCGTCGGCGAAGGGCTGCACCCCGGCGCAGGTCGCGCTGGCCTTCGTGCTGGCGGCGGGCCATGACGTCGCCCCGATCCCGGGCACGAAGCGGCGCCGCTACCTGGAGGAGAACGTCGCCGCCCTCGACGTCGAGCTGACCGAGGAGGACCTGGCGGTGCTCGACACCGTGGCCCCGGCCAAGGGCGACCGCTACGCGGACATGTCGCCGGTCAACCGGTAGCGGCACCCGCCGTCCCGCTCCGGGAGCGCGGTCGTGGCGCCGGGCCTAGCGTGGGCCCGACAGCGAAGCGAAGGAGGTCACCATGCCGAAATACCTGCTCGAAGTGAAGTACACGCTGGACGGCATCAAGGGGGTCAAGGCCGAGGGCGGCACCGCCCGGGTCAAGGCCGCCACGGCGCTGATCGAGGGCCTGGGCGGCAAGGTGGAGTCCTTCCACTTCGCGTTCGGGGGTTCCGACGTGTTCGTGATCGCCGACCTGCCGGACAACACCGCGGCCGCGGCCGCGGGCCTGACCGTCAGTGCCGGCGGGGGCGCCACCTCGCGCACCGTGGTGCTGATCACCCCCGAGGAGATGGACGCGGCGGCGCGCAAGGAGGCGCTGTACCGGCCGCCGGGAGGCTGAGCTCCTTTCTCAGTCGGCGGCCGGCTGACCGGCCGGCTCACGCGCCGCGCCGAGCTCGGCCAGCGCCGCGCTGATCGCTCCCAGGGGATCACTGGCCGCGATCTCGGCCTGCAGTGCCTTGGCCCGCTCCCGGTACGACGCCCGCGCCAGGACGCGGCGAACGGCGCGCGCGACCATCGCCGGCGAAGGCCGGCCGGTGTGCAGGTTGATGCCTGCGCCCGACCACTGCACCCGCGCCGCCACTTCGGGCTTGTCCTCGCTGTCGCCGGCCACCACCAGCGGCACGCCGTTGGCCAGCGCCTGCTGCACGCCGCCGTAGCCGCCGTTCGTCACCATCACGTCGCAGTGGGGGAGCAGCAGGTCGTGGGGGATGAAGCGCTCCAGGCGCGCGTTGACCGGCAGGTCACGGCGCAGCGGCTCGGGGTCCGGCCCACCGGTCGTGGCGACGACCAGCACGTCGTCGTGCGCCAGCGCCCGGGCGGTGAGGAGGAGCAGCCGGCCCAGGTCCGCGTTGTCCAGCGTGCCCTGGGTGACGTGCACGACGGGCCGCTCGTCCCCGAGCTCGCCCCACCACGGCGGCTCGGCGAACGTGGAGGAGGGCGGCGCCAGGATGGGCCCGACGAAACGGACCGAGGGAGCGAGGTCGGAGCGGGGGTACTCGAACCCCGCCACCGTGGCCTGGAGATAGGCGTCCACCACCTTGGGCGGCAGGTCGACGACGTAGCCGCGGAAGCGGGGCGCGCCGGTCTCGGCCAGCGTGCGGCGGGCGAAGCGCTGGATGTCGGCCAGCGCCACGTGGGGGCCGGCCCAGTTCATGACCCGGTTGCGCACCCGGTGCAGCGGCCCGCGACCCGGCTGGAAGGCCACCCCGAAGGGCGCGGTGTCGCGGCTGCACGAGGCATAGGGCATGACCCCGATGCAGGCCAGCGCGGGGCGCTCCTCGCGGGGGCCGAGGGCCAGCGGGAGGGCACCGAGGAACATCGTGTCGACGACGATGCAGTCGGCCGCGAAGCCGTCGAGGATGGCGCGCAGGTCGCGGTACTGCCCGGGCACGGGCCCGATGAAGATCTTCCGCAGGTCGTCCTTGACACCCCGTATGCCCCGCTTGGACGACGATTCGCGGGTGGGGTTGGCGACCATGAGGTCGTGGGCGTCGTACTCCGGTGCGAAGGGGACGAACGCGGCGCCCGTCGACTCCACGCGGGAGCGGTAGTGCGCCGTCGTGAAGAACACGACCTCGTGACCCTCGCCCACCAGCCGGGTGGCCAGCGCCAGGAGCGGCGCCGTGTGCCCGAGGGCCGGTGTGGTGCACAGCAGGTAGCGCCGCGGCGCCGGCCCGGCCGGCGGGTGCGGCGCTCACCGCGCCACGACGGCGCCGCTCCAGGCCGGCAGGACCAGGTCGCCCTCGATGCCGGTCCCCTCGAGCGAGCGCCCGGTCGCCACGGTCACCGTGCCGCGCACGCCGTCGAACACCGCCGCCGCATCGGACATGTTGAGCAGCACGCTGGTGCCCCCGCCGCGGGCGAAGGCCCACGTCCCGTCGGCCGAGTCCAGCGACCGGTAGGCGCCGACGGTGAGGTCGTCACTGGCCGCGCGCGCCGCGATGGCCCGCCGGCAGAGCTCGAGCACCGAGTCGGGGTCGCCCTCCTGATCGGCCACGTTGCACGCGGCGGGGTCGGCCATCGGCAGCCACGTGCGCACGCCCGCCGCGCTGAACCCGCCTCCCGGCCCGCCCGACCACGGCATCGGCGTGCGCTCGGCGTCGCGGCCCTTGTAGTACGGCCAGAAGCGGGCGCCGACGGCATCGAGCACGTCGGCGCGTTCGATCGGCCCGTCGGTCAGTCCGATCTCGTCGCCCTGGTAGAGGAAGGGCGTCCCCCGCAGGGTGAGCAGCACGAGCAGGGCCACCTTGACCTTGGCCGGGTCGCCGCCCGCCCAGCGCGTCGACAGGCGCGACACGTCGTGGTTCGAGGCCGTCCAGATCGGCCAGGCCCCCGCGGGGAGCAGCGCCTCGGTGCCCTCCACCACGCTGCGCAGCGCCGCGGCCTCGAAGGGCGCGTTGATGAAGACGAAATTGAAGCCGCCGTGCAGCTCGTCGGTGCCGGCGCCGTAGAACTGCATCAGGGTCGGGAGCTGCTCCACGTTCGTCTCGCCGATCAGCAGCCGCTCGGGGTCGTAGCCGTCCGCGATGGCGCGCCAGCGGCGCAGGATGTCGTGCGCCTCGGGCCGGTCGGTGTTGTAGACGGCGCGCACACCCATGAACTGCTGGTCCAGCGGGTCGTCCCCCGTGGCCGGCGGGTTGTCGCGCAGCTCCTTGTCCTTGATCATCATGTTGCACACGTCGATCCGGAAGCCCGCCACGCCGCGGTCCCACCAGAAGCGGATGATGTCGTCGAACTCGCGCCGCACGTCCTCGTTCCACCAGTTCAGGTCGGGCTGGGCCGCCTCGAAGTTGTGCAGGAAGTACTGGCCGCTCGCCCGGTCGAGCTCCCAGGCCGGTCCGCCGAAGATGCTCATCCAGTTGTTGGGCGGGCTCCCGTCGGGTTTCGGGTCGGCCCAGACGTAGTAGTCGCGGTGGACCGAGCCGCGTCCGCTCAGCGCGTCGACGAACCATGCGTGCCGGTCGCTGGTGTGGTTGGGCACCAGGTCCATGAGGATGCGGATGCCGCGCCGGCCCGCCTCGCGCACGAGCGTGTCGAGGTCGTCCAGCGTCCCGAAGGCGGGGTCGATGTCGCGGTAGTCCGACACGTCGTAGCCCCAGTCCCGGTTGGGCGAGCACGTCACCGGCGACAGCCAGACGCCGCTGATGCCGAGGCGGGCGAGATGGTCGAGCTTGGCGATGATCCCGGGCAGGTCGCCGATGCCGTCGCCGTCGGAGTCGGCGAACGAACGTGGGTAGATCTGGTAGAAGACGCCGCCGTGCCACCAGCGGTCCGGGTCGCTGTCTCCTGACGCCATCGGCGGTCCTTCCGGTTGCTCTCGGGTCGCCCGGGAGCGTACCGGGGCACCGCCGGGTCGCTCAGGGCCGGTGCTGCACCGTCTCGACGAGGCGGGCCTGGAGCAGGCCCGGGAACGCCGTCCCGTTGCCGTTGAACGTGACCTGGTGGACCACGGCGCCCCGGACGAAGGCGACCTCCGTGCTCGTGATGGTCAGCTGGCGCCCGCCGCTGACCAGCGGGATGGTGACGGTGAAGCCGCTCACGTGCTCCGCGTGCCAGGCGGTGGGGAGCCCGGCGATGGTCACCGTCCCGACGGTGGCGCCGCCGCCGGCGCGCTGCTGGATGCTGGCCTGCAGTGCCGCACTGCCGATCGCGTTCATGCACGCGGGCGTCTTGGGGCTGGACATGGCCGCGTAGTCGGCCCGGGCCTGCGCCGCCGTGTCGTACGCCGACACGCTGTCCTGGACGGTGAGCGTCTTGTCCGCGCTGGAGAAGGCCGGGCTGGTGACCTTGGTCGGGGCGAGGGCGGCCAGGCGTGCCGGCACGCCCACGCAGGACGCCAGCTGGGTGGACCAGGGGGACAGGCGGGTCGGCGTCGCGGCCGGACCGCCCGACACCCAGCCCGACGGCAGGTCGGAGAGGGTCAGCATGGTGCGCGCCCCGGCGGCAGCACCGCCGGTCCCACCCGTGCGCGTCGCCGTCGCCGCCGGCGCCGGCGCCGTGGCCGTGCGTTCGACCTGGGCCGGCGCATGCGCCGGCGCGGCCAGTGCGCCGCCGCCGGTCAGGCCTGCGACGAGGCCACCCAGCACCGATGCCGCGAAGATCCCCACGAACGTGCACATGACGGCACGCCGCCAGTGCTCCATGCCTGCCTGGACAATTGGGCCTGTCTCGGCCATGGCGGCCCCTCCCTTGCCTCCATGAGCACCCGGCACCTCGTCCCTGGGGGGGTCCGGTGCCGTGTGCTCTCCCACCAGGAGAACGTGGGCCGGGCCCCCGGCACACGGCCATTTGTCACGCCGTTGTCGGGGCCGGGTGCCCCGTGCCTCAGAGGCGGGCCTGGGCCGTCGCCATCAGGTGCCGCTCGAGCGTCGAGGGGAAGGGGATCCCGTAGCCGTAGAACGTGATGTTCTGCCCGTACTGGCCCTTGATGAAGTACGTGATCACCAGGTGCAGCGGCACGACGACGCCCTGGCTGGTGATCGGGACGCCGAGGTCGTAGGCCGTCGTGCCCTTGGGCGCACCGGCCTTGGTCACCGTGATCGTCCCGACGCTGGTGCCGCTCCCCGCGGCGGAGGCGATCTGCGACTTGAACGAGCCGTTCATGAGCGTGGCCATGCACCCGGCGGTCTTGGTGTTGGAGATGGCCGCGTACTCGGCCCGGGCGTTCTTGACGGACGGGAAGACCGAGACGTTGTCGTCGACCTCGAGGGTCTGGTCCTTGCTGTGGAAGTTCGGGCTGTTGACCTGGGGCGGGTTGCTCGCGATCAGCTTGCTGGGCACGCCGATGCACCCTGCGAGCTGCGCCGCACCGGGGAAGCTGCCGCTGCCGCTGTTGTTCGTGCTGGGCGACGTCGTCCAGCCCGAGGGCATGTCCGAGTGCCTGAGCAGCGCCTTCGTGGCGTGTGCCTTCTGGGCCGTGGTGGCCGCCGACAGCAGCCGGGTGCTCGCAGCGGCCGGGACGGGCGCCGCCGCACCGGCCCCGAGGGCCAGCACCCCGACCCCGCAGGCGACCCACGTGCCCGCCCGGCCCCGCCCTGTCGCCCATCCGGTGCTCATCGCATCCCCTTGGCTCGCCGGCGGCCCGACGCCCGGGCCGCGCCCCGCCAAATCTAGGGCCCGGCGACCTGGGGCCGAGGGAGGCTGCGGGGCCGCCCTTGCCAGGCCGGGCGAGGCCCGCTATCTTTGGCACTCGCAACCCGAGAGTGCTAACGAGCGCCAAGGAGGCCCGTTCAAGATGAAGCTGCAGCCGCTCGATGACCGGATCGTCGTCCGTCCCGGCGAGTCCGAGGAGACCACCGCCTCCGGCCTGGTCATCCCCGACACCGCCAAGGAGAAGCCCCAGCAGGGCGAGGTGATCGCCGTGGGCCCGGGGCGCCGCTCCGAGGACACCGGTGAGCTGATCCCCATGGACGTCAAGGTCGGCGACACGGTCGTCTACTCCAAGTACGGAGGGACCGAGATCGTCCACGAGGGGGAGGACCTGCTCATCCTCTCCGGCCGGGACGTGCTGGCCAAGCTGGCCTGACCGGTCACACGCAGTTGGGTCTGCCCGCCGCCCCGGTGACCGCCGGGGCCGGCGCGGCGGCCTCCCACCTTTCCCACCATCACCCCCGTCGTTTCTGAGCCTGGGGGACTCGAGAAGGAGCACCACAGAGCCATGTCCAAGATCCTGAAGTTCGACGAGTCCGCCCGCCGCGGGCTCGAGGCCGGCGTCAACAAGCTGGCCGACACCGTGAAGGTCACCCTGGGGCCCAAGGGCCGCAACGTCGTGATCGAGAAGAAGTTCGGTGCCCCGACCATCACCAACGACGGCGTGTCCATCGCCCGGGAGGTCGAGCTCGACGACCCCTTCGAGAACATGGGCGCCCAGCTGGTGAAGGAAGTCGCCACCAAGACCAACGACGTCGCCGGTGACGGCACCACGACCGCGACCGTGCTGGCCCAGTCCCTCATCTCCGAGGGCCTGCGCAACGTGGCCGCCGGCGCCAGCCCGACCGGTCTGAAGAAGGGGATCGAGAAGGCGGTCGGCGCCGCCGTCGACAGCATCGCCAAGCAGTCCAAGGACGTCGGCGGCAAGACAGAGATCGCCCAGGTGGCGTCCATCTCGGCGGCCGACCCCGCCATCGGCGACGTGCTGGCCGAGGCCATCGACAAGGTGGGCAAGGACGGCACGGTGACCGTCGAGGAGTCCAACACCTTCGGCATCGAGCTCGAGCTCACCGAGGGCATGCAGTTCGACAAGGGCTTCCTGTCGCCGTACTTCGTGACCGACCCCGAGCGGCAGGAGGCGGTGCTCGACGAGCCCTCCATCCTCTTCTACAACGGCAAGGTCAGCGCGGTGCACGACCTCGTGCCCGTGCTCGAGAAGGTCATGCAGTCGGGCAAGCCGCTGCTGATCATCGCCGAGGACATCGAGGGCGAGGCGCTGGCGACCCTGGTCGTCAACAAGATCCGCGGCACCTTCACCTCCGTCGCCGTCAAGGCCCCCGGCTTCGGCGAGCGTCGCAAGGAGATGCTCCAGGACATGGCCGTCCTCACCGGCGCCCAGGTCATCAGCGAGGAGATCGGCCTCAAGCTCGAGAACGCCACCATCGACCTGCTCGGCAGTGCCCGCCGGGTGATCGTGACCAAGGACGACACGACGATCGTCGACGGCGCCGGCACGGCCGAGGACGTCAAGGGCCGCGTGGCGCAGATCAAGCGGGCCATCGACGACACCGACTCGGACTGGGACCGCGAGAAGCTGCAGGAGCGCCTGGCCAAGCTGGCCGGCGGCGTGGCCGTCGTCAAGGTCGGGGCCGCCACCGAGGTGGAGCTCAAGGAGAAGAAGCACCGCATTGAGGACGCGCTGTCCGCAACGCGGGCGGCCGTCGAGGAGGGCATCGTCGCCGGGGGCGGCACGGCACTGATCCGGGCCCGCAAGCCGGTGAACGAGCTGGCCGACGTGCTCGACGGCGACGAGGCCACCGGTGCGCGCATCGTGGCCCACGCGCTCGAGGCGCCGCTCCGCTGGATCGCCTTCAACGCCGGGCTGGAGGGCGCTGTCCTCGTGGCCCAGGTCGAGGCGGCCAAGGGCGACACCGGTCTGAACGCGGCCACCGGCAACCTCGAGGACCTCGTCAAGGCCGGCATCATCGACCCGGCCAAGGTCACCCGCTCCGCCCTGCAGAACGCCGCCTCCATCGCGGGGCTGCTGCTCACCACCGAGGCCCTCGTGGCCGACAAGCCCGAGAAGGTGGACGCCGCCGCGGCGGCCGCCGCCATGGCGGGCGGGATGGGCGGCATGGGCGGCATGGGCGGGATGATGTAGCTCCGCCGGGCCTGCCCCGCGGTGTCCGCGCGGGGTATGCGTCTTTCGGGAAATCGGCACGCTACCGTTGTGGCGTGTCGGGCTTCGTGGCCGGGTCCTCGGACCCGGCTGCGGCGCGTCCGGGGGCCGGGCGCCGCTACCCTCACCCGCAGTGAGCGACCCGCCGGCGTTGCCCCCGTCGGGGCTGATCGAGGACCTGCCGCCCCGGCAGCTCCTGCGGGGGCTCTTCCACCTGCTCTTCGGCCGCGAGCCGGTGCTCAGCGACGACGGGGCGTACGTGCGCGAGCTCGAGAGCGGTGCGCTCTCCCCGCGCCAGCTCGTCGAGTGGCTGGTCGACTCGGCCGAGTGGAGCCACGCCGCGCCGATGTCGGAGTTCGGGCCGTCGCTCCACTTCGGGCGCGGCGTCTTCATACGCAGCCTCCCGCGCGCCCGGCGCATCCTCGACATCGGCGGCGCCGCCGTCGGGGACCCGTCCGGGGCGCTCGTGCTGATGGGCTACCCGTACCGCTTCGACGAGCTGACCGTCGTGGACCTGCCCAGCGAGGACCGGCACGAGCTCTACCGCGACGACGCCCGCCCCGCTTCCACCGAGACGCCCCGCGGCCTGGTGACGTACCGCTACCACTCCATGACGGACCTGAGCTCGTACCCGTCGCAGTCCTTCGACATGGTGTACAGCGGGCAGAGCATCGAGCACGTGACCCGGCGCCAGGCCGACCGCGTGCTGGCGCAGGCGCGCCGGGTGCTCCGGCCCGGCGGGGTCCTCGCCCTCGACACGCCCAACCGCCGCCTGACCCGGTTGCAGCAGGAGGCGTTCATCGATCCCGACCACAAGTACGAGTACTCGCATCCCGAGATGGCCGCCATGCTCCGCGGCAACGGCTTCGTGCTCGAGCGCGCCGTCGGGATCAACTACGGCGGTGAGTCCGTTGCCCGGGGCGTCTTCGACGTGGGCGAGCTCGCCACCAGGCGCGGCGTCTTCGACGAGATCGCGGACTGCTACCTGCTGGGCTACGTGTGCCGTCGACCCGGCGGCCCCGCCCCGGCGGCACTGCTGCAGCGGGCCCGGTGGCGGGTGGCCGGGCCCGAGGCGTTCGTGCCGCGCGCCGGACGCGCCACCCGGAGGACGATAAGGAAGATCGGCCGCACCGCCTGAACCGACGTCCGCCGGTGACGATTTCACCCCGGTTGGGTGAGGCATCACCCAACCGTCACGCGTCGTTCACTTACCAGCCGTCGTGAGTTCGCGGTCTGGGAACACTGGCATAGCATCAGCTCCGTGGGCACTTGGCGACCTGGTTCCACACGGTCGTCGCTTCGCGTCGCCGCCGCTGTGGTGGGTGTGATCTTCGCATCGCAAGCGGCGTCGGCCGGGAGCGGCGCGTCGACCGTGCTGCATACCCGAAACGGTTCTGCGTCGTGGGAGACGGTGCTGCGCAGCGCGGCGTGTGGCGTCCCCGCCGCCGCCGACCCCGACCCGACTGATCCCCACGAGGGGGACGAGGGGGACGGAAGGGGTGAGCAGTACGGCGGGACTGCCGGTGGCACTCACGACGGCGTCGACCGGGGGTCCCAGGACGGTCTTCCCGAGCTCGGCGGCGACGGTGTGTTCAGCGGTGCTCGGTCCGGGTCCTTGGTGAAGGTCACATCGGCTGGAGCGAACGGGAGCCTGGTGGCTCCGGGACAGACGATCACTGTCACCATCACCTGGAACCCGAAGGACTTCGGAGGTTTCGCCCCGTCCGAGACGGTCGACTGCGTCAAGATCGGCTCCAGGATCTCGAGCTCGTTGAGCCAGGAGCACACTCCGGGGCCTTCCGGAGGCACGGACCACTTCAGTTACGTGGTCCCGATGGAGGGAACGGGCGGGGACCAGATCTGCGATCGAGCGATCGTCGCAGGGCCCTGGCTCAACAGGGAGAAGAGCGCAATCCTGTGCTACACCGTCATGAGCGCGGCCACGCCCGAGGTTCCCATGGCGCTGATGCTTCCCCTCTCGGCCATGGCGGTGGGTGGCGGTGGGCTGTTGATCGCCCGGAGGCGACGCAACCGGCTTGGCAGCTGACGCCGTCGGCGGTACCTGCGCATTGAAAGCGCCCGACGGGGAACATCGCGTGACCTAGATGAAGGCGTGGACGATGGCGCGGTAGTTCGCGCTCGGCGCCGACGGCGGTGGCGGTGGCGGAATGCGCCCGATCCGCCGGGCCAGGCGCAGCCGCCGGCCCGGGACCTCCGGCGGTGGAGGTGGAGGCGGCCCGGCGACGGTGCGCACCTGTGCGAAACCGGCGGCGCGGCACATGTTGTGCAGCGCCTCGATGGTCGGCACGTACCAGTTGCCGAAGTCGGTGCGCAGCGAGCTGCCGGCGTGGAACTGCAGCAGGGCCTCGTGGTCGAGGCCCTCCACGTGCACCGCCTCGGTCTCGATCACCGCCACCTCCGTGGTGACGGCGCGCAGCCGTTCGAGACAGGTGAGCGGTTCCTTCATGTGGTACAGCACACCGAGGTAGAGCACGACGTCGAAGCGCCCGAGCCCGTCGAGGTCGACGGTCTGGAAGTCGGCCACGACCGGCTCCACCTTGGAACCGAGCGCGGCGGCGGCGAACTCGAAGCCGCGCCGCCCCGGGAGGTCCGGTTGCCAGAAGTCGGTCTCGTCGCGCGACTGGTCCGGGAAGACGCCCTTCTCGATGCACTCGGCCCAGTAGGCCCCCCGAGCCAGGAAGTCGACGCCCCACGCGTAGTGGTCGAGCGCCACCACCCGGCTGGCCCCGGCCCGCTCGGCGAGGAACGAGAACTTGCCGTCCCAGGCCCCGATGTCGAGCACGCTCCGCCCCGACACGTCGGGGAAGATCTCGGGCCCGGTCGGCTGCACGCCGATGCCCTTGGTGACGACGCCGTGGCCCAGGTCGATGGTGTGGTACCACTGCAACGCGTCGGCCTGCGCCTGTAGCTCGGCCGGGGAGGTCATGGGCGGAGAGCGTAGCGAGCCGGGCCGAACCCCTAAGTTGGCCCGGTGCCCCGCCCCGCGACGCCCGAGGACCGCCCCGTCCCGCCCCAGGTCATCCCGCGTCCGGACGGCTGGCGGGCCGGTGGCTCGCCGCCGTGGGCGGGGTCCCGCCGACGCGGCGGGCCTCCATCGGTGTGGAACGGGTGGTCGGCGCACTGGGCGCCCTCGGCCAGGGCGGTCCGGTGCCGGCGGAACTCGACGCCGACGGGGTGCTGGGGCCGGCCATGCTGGTGGGCGAGTCCCTGCTGCCGCCCGTGCTCGGGGTCAATTCGGGTGTGCTGGCTGCCCTCTTCGAGGAGAGGGGTGAGGCGCGCCTCGTCCTGACCCGCCGCTCGACGTCGATGCGCACGCACCGCGGTGAGGTGAGCTTTCCCGGCGGGCGCCTCGACGAAGGCGAGGACCCGGCGGCGGCCGCACTGCGCGAGGCGCACGAGGAGGTCGGTCTGGACCCGTCGGCAGTCACGACGGTCGGCTGGCTCCATCCGGTCATGACGATGGTGTCCGCCTCTCTGATCCTGCCCGTCGTGGCGACGGTGGCGGAACGGCCACACCTGGTGCCCAGCCCGACCGAGGTCGAGCGCGTGTTCGACGTGGCGCTCTCCGAGTTGGCGGATCCGGCCATCTTCCACGAAGAGCGCTGGCGGATTCCCGGGCGCGTCGTTCAAGGGTCGGTCGACGACTCGTTCCCGGTGTGGTTCTTCGAGATCTCGGGCGAAATGATCTGGGGAGCCACGGCACGCATGATCCACGAGCTGTTGAGTGTGGTCCTCACCGGGCACAGCGGCCGCTGAAGCCTGGTCAGACTAGGGGAACGAGAACGAGGCGGGCAATCCGAGGTCTTGGCGGACCACGTTGTCCGCGGCCTGGGTCGTGCCGGTCCGATTGTGGAGCTGAGACAGCCACGCCGGGACGCCAGTGGGGGCGACGAAGGCGAACGCCTGCAGAACACTCGTGAGAGCTTGCAGCTGGGCGTAGTCGTTTTGGATCGCGCTCTGCATCGACTGGGGCCATTGGATGAAGTGCAGCTGGAAGTAGTAGTTGTTCACCGCGGTGCGGTACGCCACGACCACGAGCACCACCTGCTTCGGGGTCGGCGTGCTGCCGGCCTTCTCGAAGCCATTGATGGCGGTCAGATTCGCGCTCTGGAGGGCCGCGGCGTACCGTTGGAACTGGGTCAGGTGCGCAGCGTCGATCGGCGCGGCGAAATGATTGTGATGGACCGAGCGTGACGTCGGTCGTGTCACGGTCGTCGCGGACGGCCCGGGCGAGCCCGGGTTCTTGGCCAGAGCCGGATGCCCCCGATGACCGAGACGACCACCACGAGCGCGGCGAGCCCCAGTACCGCCAACTTGGTCATACGGTGGGACCACACACGACGAAGGCGACCGTCGGGCTCGGGCCGGGGTTCAGCGTCTCGCCCCAGCGACGATGTCCCGTCGACGCCCACGTCACCGTGCGTCCCTCCGAGCGATGGATCAATTGCGAGGGGTGGCGCCACTCTCACGGCCGGATCGTCGGTCTCCACGGCCGCATCAGCCGCTTCTTCTTGCGGTTCGATCGTTCGGGCGGACGGTGCAAGAGCCTCCGTGCGCCGTGTAACCGTTGTGGCGGGGAGAGTGAGTGCCTCTGTCGGCGGTGCAACCCCGACGGAACGATGCGTTGGCTGAATGACGAGCGGCTGTGTGTCCGCGGCGCCTTGCAAGGGCGACGGTTCGCGCACATGGGTCTCCGTGTGCTCATGAGCCTCGGTGAAGGTGGTTGTCGTCAGGGGCGGTGCCGTCGTTGCCGCGATATCGGTCGGAGATGGTCCGACCTCCACCACACCCGCCCGCCAGTCCCACGTCCGGATCGTCTCCAGCAGCGCCTCCAGGCGCTCCTCAACCGATTGGCCGTTCAGGGATGACGACGCCTCGTCGACGTGCCCCGGTGACGCGGTGTCGGTCCCATTCCGTGTCCCGTTCGTCGTCATCGCAACCGGCCCTACCTGGCCCAAATGATCGCACGGCGTGACGCGGCCGAGGACGGTCGTCGGACCATCGCCTCGCCGTCGGGGCTGGAGTATGCGTTCTTGGTCGCACACTGTGGCGGACATCGCGTCAATGTAGCGGCAGCGGAAGTCGACGAGTTCCCGCGTCACCTGAAGTTTGGGCGGCGGTTACTTGAGTGTCATGTGGTCAACCGCGCAGACGGTCGGGCCACACCCCGCTTGTTAGAGTTCCCGGCGATGCAGCCAGTCGCGATGACTGAGGTTGAGGCTCAGTTGCGACTCGAGGCCAGTGTCTCCGGTTTGGCCGACCGGGTGCCCCTGATGTCCGCCCGCAGCCTGGTCTCGCGAGGGCAACGCAACTTCTTCATCGGACTGCTTGTCGTCGCTCGTCATCGGCACTGGTGCTCGATGTCCGCCTGACGATCATCGTGATCATTGCCTGCTTCACCCTGCTCTACCTGATCGCCGTGAGTCTACCGCGCCTACCTCTTCACGCGTTCCTCGAAGAGCGACGCCCTCGAGATCGTGACCGACGAGGAAGCCCTGAGCGTCCCTGACTCCGGACTTGCCCTTCTACACGATTCTGCTCCCCGCCTACAACGAAGCATCGGTCATCATCAAGCTGATCGAGAACCTCGCCCAAATGGACTACCCGGCGAATCGCCTCGAGGTGCTCCTCCTTGATTGAGGAGGACGACGAGGAGACGTTGGCTGCGTTGCGGACCGCTCGATCCCCCGGCACAGTTCCAGCTGGTCGTGGTCCCTCCCGCCGAACCTCGCACCAAGCCCAAGGCGCTGAACTTTGGTCTGACGCTGGCCCGGGGAGACATCGTCGCCGTCTACGACGTCGAGGACACGCCCGACATCCTCCAGCTGCGTCGAGCGGCCGTCGCGCTGGGTCGGTTCGGCCCCGAGGTGGCGTGCGTGCAGGCGAAGCTGTCGTACCGCAACGCAACTCAGAACATCATCACCAGGTGGTTCACCATCGAGTACGCCATGTGGTTCTCCTTCTTCCTGCCCGGGCTTGGTGTCGTTGGATGCACCGATTCCGCTGGGCGGGACGTCGAACCATTTCCGACGCGAGCGCCCTGCGGGCCCTCGGGGGATGGGATCCCTACAACGTCACGGAGGACTGCGACCTCGGGATCCGGATGTTCCGCGAGCACTATCAGATCAAGGTGCTCGAGTCGACCACGCTGGAGGAAGCCAACAGCGATTTCGTGAACTGGGTCAAGCAACGGTCCCGTTGGTACAAGGGCTACCTGCAGACCTTCCTCATCCATCTCCGCTCCCCTGCGTGAGCTCATCAAGGAGATCGGCCTCAAGGGCGTCGGTCACCTGTGCGCCTTCGTCGGCGGCACCCCGATCCTGGCCGTGGTCAACCCGCTCTTCTGGCTCATGACCCTCGTGTGGTTCGTCGCCGCACCCCAGTTCCTGAAGGAGATCTTCCCGGCTCCCGTGTACTACGTCGGCCTGCGTCCTGTGGGCCTTCGGGAACTTCCTGCTGTGGTACCTGACCGTGCTCACGGCGCGCCACACCAGACCGAGAGGTCTGGTGCTGGCGGCCGTGCTCGTGCCCGTCTACTGGGTGATGATGTCCATCGCCGCCGTGAAGGCGATGTGGCAGCTGGTGGTGACCCCATCCTTCTGGGAGAAGACGGCCCATGGCCTCGACTCCGACGTGGAGGATCCCGACGCCGAGGATCCCGACGCCGCGAAGCCCGAGGCTCGCTTCGTCGTCACAGCGGCCGGAGCGGATCCGGATCGATCGGCGGTGAGCGGATCTGCGCGGCCCCTGGGCGAATGTGCGGGCACCGTCGGCCCGACTGTTTCCAATGCGAACTAGGCGCGATCAAGAGGTAATTTCTCCATGGCAGAAGCGGTTTTCGCTTGTGGACTCCGACCCAAGTCGTGACAATGTCCTCGATGAGCCAGACCCTCCCCCGTGTCCCGCGAGACCTGTGCCGGATGACCCCGGCGAGCGTCGACATCACGATCCCCGTCCTCAACGAAGAGGGCTCGCTCGAGAGCAGCCTTACCACGCTGGCCGCCTACCTCGACACCGAAGGCCCCTACGACTGGTGCATCACGGTTGCCGACAACGGCAGCTCGGACAAGACGTTCGAACTCGCACACGCCTTCGTTGCAGCGCACCCGCGCACGAGGGTCATCCGACTCGACCAACGGGCCGCGGGCGGGCACTCAAGCAGGCTTGGTCCACCAGCACCGCCGACGTCGTCGCCTACATGGATGTGGATCTCTCCACCGGGCTCGAGTCGCTCCGACAACTCCTGGACCCCATCGTGGAGGGTCGCTGCGAAGTGTCCATCGGTTCGCGGCTCGCCCCGGGTGCTGAAATCGCCCGCACCGTGCAGCGTGAGGTGATATCGCGCCTCTACAACATGATCGCGCGGTGCTTTCTCAAGTACGGCATCGTCGATGCCCAATGCGGCTTCAAGGCGATCAGGGCGAGTCTGGCCCGGGACTTGATTCCCAAGATCGAGGACAACGGGTGGTTCTTCGACACCGAACTGCTCGCCCTCGCCTACCGGAGCGGGCTCGGATCAATGAAGTACCGGTGCGCTGGGTCGAGGACAGCGACTCGAGGGTCAAGATCGTCAAGACGGCGACGGACGATCTGAAGGGGATCGGCGGCTTTGGCGACCGCAGAACGGGCGTTCCGAGAGAGCCCCCGCGGCTCTCACGGGTTCCGCGCACTCGTGTCTCCGGTCGCCAGGAGGAGGAGAGCGGCGTCGACTTCGACGAGACCACGCCAGACTACGAGGACGCCGTCGACCGGTCGGTGTCCTTCACCGGGAGGGACTCCGCGTTCTTCGCACGCCGCAAGGTGGAAATCCTCGAGGACATCGTCCGTCCTCGGCTGGGCTCGCTGCAGGGGCTCGCTCTCCTGGACGTCGGTTGCGGGACGGGCACGACGGACCGGCACTTCGCCCCGCGAGTTCGGAAGCTTCACGGCGTCGACGTCTCCGAGGAGATGCTGGTCCAGGCTCAGCACCACGTGCCCAAGGCGAAGTTCAGCTGGTACGACGGGGAGAAGCTCCCCTTCGCCGACAAAACCTTCGATGTCGTGGTCGCCATCTGCGTGCTGCATCACGTTCCGGTCTCCAAGCGGTTCAAGATGGTCAGCGAGATGGTCCGCGTGACCCGGCCCGAAGGAATCGTGGCCGTCTTCGAGCACAACCCCTTCAATCCGCTGACCCGCCACGCCGTGAACACATGTGAGCTCGACAAGGACGCCGTGTTGCTCTCCTCCGCGAGGCGGTCGGTCTGCTGAGGGACGCGGCCGATGTCGAGCCGGAAGTCCGCCACTACCTTTTCTCGCCACTCGGCGGCGCCATGGCTGCTCGCTCGACCGGCACCTCCGCAACGTGCCCCTCGGCGGCCAGTACGTCGCCTGGGCACGGCGGTCGTAGTCGAGTCGGTTTCGGCGAGATTCCGGTACGGCGCATGCCGAGCGGGCCCAGCCGCGCCCCCCCCCCCGCTCGGGGACAAGCTGTTACGTTCGATGGTCCCATCGTGGCGCGTCGGCCGTCACTATGCACCTGGTTGGAGTGATGGAGCACGTGAAAGAGACGGAAATCTGGGCAAGCGGCCGCGCGCGGGGAACTGGTGCACCATCTTGGTGAACTCAGCCCCAGTGCTCCACAGGGCGGGGTACTCGAGATTCGGGGGAGTTTCCGGGATCTCCGCGGGGTCAGCCTCCAGGATGTAGTGGATGTGAAACGTGATGGGATCGGCCAGGGTGCGCTCGAAGTCCCGGTCGTTCGGGATCACGAAGAGTTCGGGTTGGCTGCTCGTTGTGAGACGTCGGGAAGACAGCAGATGGAGTTGTCGACGACGACGTCCCCGTCGGGGAGGTGCAGGCCGGCAAAGTAGTTGCCCAACGCCAAGGTCTGCGGATAGTCTCCTGAGATCGTTAGCAGTCGGATGCGAATGGAAGATGAATCCGAGTTTCGCGGTCTGTTCGAGACCGATGTCCTGGGTTGAACATGTCCGACGCCGTGTTCACCGTGGCCGGGATCATGACGACAAGCACGAGGCCAAGAGCGGCTAGTGCACTCCGAGGCACGACGTCGAAACGTGACGATCCCGTCCCGGCGAGACGTCAGCCTGAGCGCACGAGACGTCTGCAGGGCCGCCACGAGGCTGCCGACGAGCAGGACCTCGAGTGGTACGGCAACGATCCAGTACCGAAAGAAGTTCTCAATGCTGTTGCCCATGAACGCCAGCAGTCGAACCCCAGCGCTCCTCCGAGCACGGTCAGGGGAGCCAGTATCCGGGGATCCCGTCTCCTGAAGGCCACGACGATCGAGGCACGAGCACGACGGGTAGCAAGGGTCCGAACGCCCCGAGGGCGTGGATCTCGAAGAGCATCCGGCCGTGGAAGGTCTTGTGGTGCAGGAAGAGTTCCTGCGCCGAGTTGCCGTAGATGGACTGGAACTGCGCGAAGAATTGTCCGGTGATCACGTAGCTCATGATGGCCCAACCCACTGCGGCAACGAAGGCCGGAACGCCGAAGATCGCGAAGTCCGACATTGCCGTTCTGACCCGTGATGGTCGCCGTCCGTCGGCCCGCCAGTAGCTGACAACCCCCACGGCCACGCCTCCCAGCAGAGCGCCAATGCGGCCTCGTTGCGGGTCAAATAGCAGAAGCCCAGCGCGACCGCGCCATAGGCGAGCGACCGAAGATCAGCCTCATACATCCATCGCAACAGGTAGCGCGTGGCGGCCATAAGGGTGAACAGGAAGAGGCCCTCACTCATCCCGTTGCGCCGTAGAACAGGATCATGGGATTCAGGGCGAAGAAGGCCGTGAGAACGAGTCGGGTAGTCGGGTCACACCCCATTCGCGCAACGCCGCGCAGAGTTGGTAAACGGCGCCGGCCATGGCGAGCGCACTCACCAGGCTCCCGGCCATGTTGTTGTGCGAGAGGGCCGGCCAGAGGTGGTTCCCGGGCAGGAACACCATGTCGGCCAGCGACTGCAGCGGATTCCAGACGAACCCAACTGCGACAAGTGCGGGTCCCGGGAATAGATGATGTAGAACCCGTTGGCCATCCGGGAGAAGGAGTCGAGCGTAAATGTCCGGTACTTGAAATCGAGCAGGATGGCGACGACCAGGTAGACACCAAAGGCGAGGAGGAAGACGATGCGTCCTTCTCTGATCAGGCGGCGGCCCAGGGAGCGTTGGTCGTCGTTGCGGGCGACCGGGCGCACGTCGCGAGGTCGGGGGATCTCCGGCCGCTCGGCGAGAGGTCCACCCGACGCTCGACGTCCTGTTCACGAATCAGGGTCGATGTTGCGGTGTGCTCCACTACCTGGCCAAGCCTTCAGTCAAGCGGTGGCCGGCTGCAGTCACTACCGTCCGCCGGCCGGCGATCCTCGCGACCCTCCTCGCGATCCTTGTTCGGTAACGGCTGTCTCCGAAATCTGGGACGACATCGGCCATGGTGAAGGCAAAGAAAGGGTCTTCGGCAGTGGGTGGCGTTGGTGCGTCAGCATCGTGCGAATCGGTTCGTGCGACGCCCACTTGAGGTTCTTCGACAACGCCTCGTGCCAATTGATCGGCGATGACGACGACCCGTCCGATGGCGTGCTCGAGCGAGCGAGAGTCGGCGACCGATGCCGCGACGGTCTCCCAGTCGACAGCGTTTGGAGAGCATCCGTTCCCACCGTCCCCGACGCGTTCTTGACAACCACATGCTCCACGAACCTGCGCACGAGGTCGAACGCACCGATGTCAAAGGAATGGCTGGCGGGAGCCGATCTCTCCGGTGTGCCATTGGTGCTTACGAGAGCGTCGCGGGTGATCATCGACGGACACGGTCCAACGGAACATGCGTCCGCCCAGGATGTCGTTTGCGTGTGCAAGGCGGTTTTCACCGTCTTCGGTGCTTGCAGACGTGGCACTGCAAGTATCGGGTGAATCGCTCAGTCGCCTTCGGGCACGCCCGAGGAGGGTTCGATTTCGGTCATTCCTCGTTCGCTCGCTGGAGTCAACATGGAATTCAGTGCGCCCAATTCCTTGAGCAGCTCATTGTTCACCGCTGTGAAGCCAGCGATGGCTGACTGCAGCTCGCGAGCGGTCCTCGTCGATGCAAACGCTGCTTCCTGCGCCTGTCGGCGGATGTCGTGAGCCTCCTCGGTGGCCTCGGCAAGGATCTGTTTGGCTTTGGCCTCGGCCTCACCCAGAATCTCGTGAATCGTGAGTTCGAGCTTGGACAACGAAGCTTCCGAGAACCGCTGTGCCTCGACAAAGAGTCGGCCGATCTCGAATTCCGTCGTCTCCACCTTGGACGCGCTCGCCAGCCGGGTGTTCGCCTCGTTCAGCCGGCCCTGCAACTCCTCAATCGTGCTGGCAATGGTGTGCAGTTCCGTATTGACCCACTCGACTTCCGTCGCCGGCGTGGGCGCTGATCGACTCTGCAGCGGTGCGTCGTTGCCAAGACTCGACACCGGCACCTCCCGCGGGGTGTCGTGGGACGGCTCGCGAACACCGAACACCGAATCGATAGGCATGGTGGACATGGCCACCCATTCCTATCCCCGAATTTGTGCCACCTACAAGTCGGAATTCGAAGGTTTTGCCTCCCGTTCATGCTCTCGTAAGGCGGGAAACGCCTACGTCACCCAGGTGATTTGCTCGGGCAAGCGCCACGGAAGGCGGTAGCTCACGGATGCTGCGGTGCCCGACCGAGAGCTCGTCTGGCCTGCAGCTAGATTCATGCCCGTTCAACGCCAACGCCGATGTGATTGCCTCAACGCTCCGAGCCCCAGTTCCCGACGCATGAGTTTGAGCTGAGACCCCATGAGCCAAACAACCGGCTGGGTGCCCGATCCCTACGGGGTTCACGAATTTCGCTTCTTCTCCGGTGACGGCAAGCCGACGCTGCTCGTGATGGATGGCGGGAAGACGTCGTACGACAGGCCCCCAGCGACCGAACTCCCACAGGCTCCGGAGCCATCACCCAAATTCGAATCCGGGTCGGCTCCGGAGCCCACGCCGCGCTCCGATCTCGAGCCAGCAACGGCTGGCGTTACACGTCCCGAGCTAGGTTCACCGCGGACGGTGGCTGCCGAGGGTCAGCCCGTGGTCCACATGACAATGCCAGCTCCCGAGATCAAAACCGACCATTCTGAGGGCCTCCCTTCTGCGACGGCTCGGGACCAGGCGCGTGTGGCGGTTCCGCCGGTGACTCTCTTCGCAGACGACCGATCAACCCGAGGAGTCGTGGACCGCAGCCCGGAGCCGATGAGCCGGCCACTCAAGATCGGCTATGGCGTCGTATTCGGAGTCTTGGCCGTCAGTGTGTTGGGGTTTGCATTCGTCCATCTCCACCACCCCGGCACAACGCCGGCGAGAACGGCACAACGGACACGGACAACGACCACGTCATCGGTTCCCCAGACGACGACCACTGTCGCACTACCCACCGCGTTGAAGCCGGGCGCCGAGGCCGCGGCCACGACACTGATTTCGAGCTGGGCAACACAGAACAGAGTCGCAGCACTATCCGTGGCGACCCCGGCCGCTGTCACCACCCTCTTTGCCGTGCCCTACGCCAGCGGACTTGCCGAGGATCGCGGCTGCAGCAGTTCCTTCACACCGATCGTGTGCACGTTCGGGCCGCCGGGGGGCGCATCACCCAACGATCCGATCTATCAGGTCTACGTTTCTCAGGCTCCCGGTGGCTGGTACGTAAGCTCGGTGAAGGTCGAGAATGTGGGTTCCGGCCAAACAAGCACAGCTGGTTGAGGAAGCATGCAATGGAGTCCGTCCTCGTGAGATGGCCGTCTTGACTGAGACCAAGATCCCGGCCACCGTTTAGGTATGTCACCTCCGGACCAAGCCAGTAGTGCCGCGGGCGTCAATGGCGGCCAGACGGGACTCGGATCGAGCGACGGCAGCGCCGTGCCCGCTCGCGGGGAGCTCGGTATCAAGGAGAAGCGAACCTGGAAGACCTGGCAGCTCGCCACCGGCATGGTGGTAGCGGCTTTGGTGGGGATGGGGTTGAACTACCGCACAGTGGGCGGGAGTCAGTCGTCGGGCGCCCCGGCGTATCACATCCCCACATCCACCGCGTCGACCACCTCCACGACGTCGGCGAGCGGTTCCAGTGGATCCACGACCACAACCGCCGCCGCCGGCGGAGCCACTACCACGACGACTCAGGCTGGCGGATCCACCACGACGTCCACCGCACCATCGACGTCCTCCACCGTCGCTGCCGGACCAGCACGCGTCCTGATGGGCCCGACGCAGATGCAAGGCAATTGGACCAGCCCGACTTTCACGACCACTGCTGCGGGTTGGAACATCGGTTGGGCATTCAGATGTGTCCCGGCACCTGCGGGCGGACCATCGTTCCAGGTCTTCGTGACCCCGGTCGGGTCTTCTCCCGGCAAGACCCCCGCAATCACCCAGACGGGACCATCAGGACAATCGGTCACGACGCAATCCACCCTTGGAGCACAGACGTTGGTGGTGCAGGCCCCCGCGACTTGTACCTGGGCGGTCAAGGTCACCGGTTCGTAGGGCCCGCGTCGCCACACACACACCGAAGACCCGGACCGCGCACCGGGGTCGTGGACCGAAAGCCGTCGGACGCTGGTGAGCCGATTCGTTGGATACTCAGCAGTCCCCGGCGGATCCCGCATCCCTGAGACCGGCCAACCGGGCATCGAGTTCGTCGAAGAAGTTGTAGTTGCGGTTCTCCGACTCGGCACCACCGGGATCGACGGAGCTTCATGCTCCTCCGCGTCGGGGTCGGGTCTTGCCTAAGAACGGCAGCAACCGAGTCGCGGTCACTGGGAACGATTTCGGCCGATGCAGGCGACGGTGACGTCGCGACCTCGTCGGCCACGTCGGTGGCCGTGACGCGGGTTCGGGACTCGTATCGAACTCGCCGTCATCCGACTCGATGAGCGCTGCTCGACTTCATCGATGGCTGTCGCGTTTCCAACTGCGCGACGTCGTCGTTTCGATGGTGACGCCCAGCCGGGTCCACATCGCCAAGGGGCACCATCCGAGATTCCCTGCTCTTCTCCACCGGATGCAACCGCGCTGATGTGTTCGAGCCGGACACTTTGAATCGTGCCGAGCAACAACGAGTGAGATCCCGTGAGCGCGTGCAGCACATCTGTGAGTTGGGGTAGCAACCCTTTGGTGGAGACCTCAGTCACGCCGTAAACCCTATCGATGTGACCGGGTCGGTCTCTGTCGGTCACGGTCACCCAACTCGAATCTCCCGCGAACACCGGCGGGCGGGTGCAAGGGGGAGGACCGATGAATGTAGGGGCGTTCCAGGGGGATTTGCAACTTAGGTGAACCGTCGGTGACGGGCATGGGACGGGCATGCAACCCGAAGATGTTTTGTTTGTGTCACCAGGCATTTTGGCTTGAGGAGGCCCCGCGGATGTGTCAGAAAGCATGTGGCGAGCTGAGCAGTTCGCAGAGCAGTCCCCCTCGGTGCAGTCCGCATACACACACAAAAGGAGCCGCTTGATGTCAGTTCGACACGTAGCCCGGCGAGTCGTGGTTTCCGTTGCCGCCACCGCGGCAGCGGGAACGTTCGCCGCACTTGCGTTCACGTCGCCCGCCAGCGCAGCCGGGCCCGCCAGTGGCGACATCGTCCCGAATGCCGCCCAGCCCGTCGGCACGTTCACGGCCGGCATCGCCGTTCGACAGTGGTCAGAACATCAACGTGGTCATCCCGGCCAACTCGGCCTTCGCCGGTTCGGAACACACCGCCATCAACATCGTCGAGTGCGCGGCTCCGAATGGCGTCATGCCCACAGCGACAACCGCTTGTGACGGCAACACGGTCCAGGGTGCCGGTCCGTTGTTCCCGCCGCCGACGGTTCGTTCACACTGACGGACTACCCGGTGTACGCGCTGCCGGACTCGGTGTCGCTCTGCGAGGGTCCGGGTGGTCCGGTCTGCGGCAACACCTTGGCCACCGAGTGCATCCTCTACATCGGGAACAACTACAGACGACTTCACCCAGCCCCACCTGTGGTCGCAGCCGTTCTTGATCAGCGCCAACGGCAATGACCTTGGCGCCAATCCTGGTGACGGCACGCCCGAAGTCCCGATGGCCATCATCCTGCCCGTCTCGGCCATGGGCCTGCTCGGCGCAGCTGTGCTGATCCGGCGTCGCCGGAAGACGGCGCGGGCAGCGTAAGTCCAGAGCCAGCGCACGTTGCGTTCGCACTCACTGAGCAATCACGAACCATGCAGATTTTCGAACACGTCACATTCAAGAACCGAGAAGGAGAATCCGTAATCATGCAAAAGCACAAGCTCCGCACCGGTGTGGTGAGAGCGGCAGCCGTGGGAGCTGCTGCCCTCTCCGCCGCGCTGATCGTGGGGGGAGGGGTGGCGTCCGCGAGCGTTCCTCCCGACCCCCAAGGAGGGGCCACCCCCGTGGCTCCGCACTTCTACAACGGGAACGTGGAGGGGATCCGGGACGCCGGCTCCGACACCACCTTCTTCATGATGCAGCGGCTCGGTGACCTGTACACCGGCGCCGGCCTGTACGGCTGCACAACCAACACAACCGCTGGGCAGACCCTGTTCAACTCGGGCGAATCGTCGACCACGACGAACATCAACTTCTTCTGCCAGTCGGGCCAGAACATGTCCACGACGGACGTCAACGACAACTGGGACCGCACGGAAGTGACCCAGGGCGTCGACCTTGTGGGATCGGGCGGCGGCCAGAACCAGCTCTGCAAGGCGACGCCGACCCCGCTGCCGGTCGACTTCTCGCGTTCGTCGAAGCCGGCTGGGACCGCCTGCTCGGACCTGGTCCAGACGGGTTACGCCAAGGACGGCGTCGACACGCTGACCTACCCGGTCAACCCGACCGCCGTCGGAACCGGCGTGGCGGCCACCGCCCCGTACTCGACCATGAACGGTGGCGTCGTGGGCCCAGTGGGGAACGGGTGGTTGCCCGGTGACCCGAACAACGGTCCTTACACCGGAACCGCGCTGACGACGGGCGGCATCACCAATGTCGGCGGGGCGGCCAGCTCGGCCTACGAGCTGTGGTGCGCCACAGGACGCAACGCGGATCACCGACTGGGGCCAGCTGACGAATCTCGGCCCGAACCTCGAGATCCAGGGCGTGTGCTGAGCAACGGTGCCTCGACGGCCACCATCACGGGTACCTTCCCGTCGACGGTGGCCATCGGCGACGCCATCACGGGCCCCGACATCCCCGCGGGCACCACGATCACGGGCGGTCTCGGGCGGGACGATCGACGCTGTCGCAGAACGCGCCGACCAACGGCCACCGACACGGTGCGCATCACCACGGCGAGCTCGCTCGCCGTGGGCGCGGGCGCCCCGATCGGCATCCCGGTCCGGATCCTGGGCGTCAACACGAACTCGGGCACCGAGGCCACCTGGGCCAGCTACGCCAACTCAGGGGTTGGGAGCACCGGAAACTGCTCGGCGAACATGGACAAGAACGCCGCGCTCGACCCGAACCCGGTAACCGCAGTGGGTGACAACGCCACGGCGCACATCGCGCTCGAGAACAACTCGGACCAGGTCGACCAGTTCGCTGTCACGGACTTCCCCGGGGACACTGGTCTCCCAGGCCATCGAGGCAGCGACCACGCTGTACATCGAGTCCGACGGTGTCTACAACACCAACCCGTACGCCGCGGCGACGACCATCGCCGGCGTGGGGTACTCCGGGCTGAAGGTGACGCTGAACGGCAAGCTGCCCAGTACGCCAACCAAGCTGGGGAACACGTACCCGACCGCTCGCACCCTGTTCAACATCTACCGAACGGGCACGATCCGGGCCTCGGCAGGCGGCTTCCTCAACTGGGTCTGCGACGGGAACACCAACTTCAGCAAGGGGTTGGACAACTCGACGGGCATCAACTTCGACACCGAGCTCACCAACGTCATCGGCACGGTCTTCGGGTTCCCCCGCCTCACGGACACCACCCCGGCTCCGGCCACCGGAACGCCGGCTGATGGCCTCGCCGCCCCGAACAACAGCTGTGCGGCGAGCCTGGCGGTGAACACCACCTCGGGGTCCAACACCATCACCTTGAATGCCGGCGGGAACTTCCCGCCGGACATCGTGAACGCCGGTGGCCTGGTCGGAGGCACAAGCGTCACGGTCACCGGCACGGGAATCCCGCCGGGGACGACGGTGACGTCGGGTGCCAGATACGAGCACGCTGACCCTGTCGAACAACGCGACGGCAACCTCGGCGGTGGGCGGTGTCACCGTGGTGTTCGGCGGCGTGCCCGCCGTCACCGCAGTCGCCAACCCGCAGACCTGACCACTGCGCAATAACCGGGTCGCTCGTTTGATCGGCGGCCCGGACCAGAGAAGGCAGGCCTGGCCCGGGGCCCAGCGAGCAATCGCGGGGGCCCCGGGCCTTGGGCTTGCTAGGGACCATTTAGGAAAGGGATAAGTGAAGAGGAGAGGAAGAGGTGCGAGAGTCTTGGAGGGGCTGGGTTTGATGCCTGAACCCAGAGGGCGGGCCCAGCGCAACTGGAACCTGCTCCAGAATGCCGGGATCGGGCTCCTTGTCGCCGCCGTGGTCGCGCTGGGACTGGTTGCCACTGCGGGTGCGAGCGTCAACAGCGGCGACATCGTCCCGACCGCAGCCCAGGCCACCGGCACGTGTCACGGCCAACGCTCCGTTCAGCAGTGGCCAGAACATCAACGTGATCATCCCCGCCAATTCGGCCTTCGCCGGTTCGGAAACACACCGCCATCAACATCCTCGAGTGCGCAGCTCCGAATGGCGTCGTGCCCACGCAGACAACTGCTTGTGACGGCAATACGGTCCAGGGTGGGACCGTTGTCCCCAATGCCGACGGTTCGTTCACGTCTCGTCGAATTACCCGGTGTACGCGCTGCCGGACTCGGTGACGCTCTTCGAGAGTCCGGGTGGTCCGGTCTGCGGCAACACCTTGGCCTCCGAGTGCATCCTCTACATCGGGAACAACACAAGGTGACTTCACCCAGCCCCACCTGTGGTCTGCGCCCTTCTTCATCTCTCCGAACGGCACTGACCTTGGCGCCAACCCGGGTGACGGGAAGGGGCCAGCGGTGGCGTCGGTTCCAGACGCCACCAACTCGACGGTCGCAGCGAATCCCGCGACAGTCACGGCCGACGGCGTGAACATCTCGACGGTGACGGTCACCCTCCTCGATGTCCACCAGTGTGGCCGTCGCCGGCAAGACCGTGACCTTGACCCCGGCGTGCACCCCCACGCCCTGCTCGGCTCACATCACGGGCCCGTCGCCGGCCACGACGGACGGAAATGGCCAGACGACCTTCACCATCACCGACGCCGCGGCACAGTCAGTGACGGTGACGGCGGCCGACCCCGCCGACAGCGTGACGGTGACACAAACGGCCAGCATCACCTTCCAGGCTCCGAAGACGAGCGCCTCCAATTCGACGGTCAGCGCCAACCCGACGAATCCGCCTGCCGATGGCACCGCCAAGACGACCATCACCGTGACGGTGCGCGACCAGGGGGCGATTCCGCAACCGATCGCGGGCGACACGGTCACGCTCTCCCAGGGAGCCGGACATGCGACCATCACGCCGGCCGCCACCCCCAATACGACGAACGCGCAGGGCGTCGCCACCTTCACGGCGACCGATACGACCACAGAGACCGTGACGTTCACGTCGACGGACACGACGCACAGCACGGTGCTCTCCAACACGGCCTCAGTGACGTTCGGCAACCTCGCTGTTTCTCCCTCGCAGTCCACCGTGACCGTTTCGACGCCGGCTCCGGTCGGCCCAACTCCCACGACCGCCGTGGTCACCCTCCTCTCGTCGACCAGCGATCCCGTGGCGGGGAAGGCGGTCAGTCTCCAGGCGAGCTCGGGGACGGCCGTCGTCGGCGCACCGTCAGCGGCGACCACCGGCTCGAACGGCCAGGTGTCCTTCCCCATCACCGACACCGTTGCGGAGCCCGTCACGTTGACGGCAACGGACACCACGGACGGGTTCCAACTCACACAGAAGCCCATCGTGACCTTCGAGGCGTCCTCCCCGTCGGCGACGTCTTCCACCATCGTGGCATCGGGAACGACGTCTCCGGCCGACGGTGAGACGCAGACGCTGATCACGATCACCGTGACCGATCAATTCGGAAACGCTCTGTCGGGAAAGAACGTCACGGTGCACGGCTCGGGGACCGACGTGCAAGTTCACCCGATCGCTATCGGGCCCGTGTCGCCCGGCGTGACCGACAGTTTCGGTCACGCGGAATTCCAGGCCGACGACACCCATGCCGAATCCGTGACCTTCACCGCGACCGACACCACCGATGGCAACCTGGTCCTGAGCAAGACCGTGAGTGTCACCTACACGCCGGGGCCGGCTGATCCGGCTGCCATCGGTACGACCGTCACGGCGTCTCCCGCCAATCCCCCGGCGGATGGCTCCACGCCGTCGACGATCACAGTGACACTGACGGACTTCTTCTCCAATCCGATCGCGGGCAAGACCATATCGCTCAAGGCGTTGAGTGGCAGCTCGACCATCAGCCCTGCGACAGTCGTGACCGACCAAAGCGGACAGGCCAACTTCTCGGCGAACGACTCCGCCGCGGAGTTCGTGACGTATCAGGCGACGGACATGACGGACGGCTCCCAGGTGCTCGACGCCGAAGCGGTCGTGAAATTCGGCAACCCGCCGGCCCCTCCACCCGACGCCGCCGACTGTTCTGTCGTCGCCAGTCCCACCAGCGTCCCAGCGGACGGGACCCACACCGCCACGGTCTCCGTCCTCCTCTACGACGGCAACGGCGACCCGGTAACGGGAAAGGCGGTGACACTGGCCGGGTCGGGGGGGAACTCCACCGTGGCGGCCACCAATGCGACGACTAACAGCAGCGGAATGGCAACCTTTGCCGTGAGCGACGCAACGGTCGAATCAGTGACCTACACCGCGACCGACACGACCGACAGCATCCCGCTCTCAGCCATCCGGGTCACCGTCACGTTCACCGCCGCTGCCGCGGGTTCCACGACCACGACCACAACGTCACCCTCCGGCACGACGACCACCACGACCACCACGACCGCAACGAACGCAGCGGCATCGGGTGCCACGTCCGCAGGATCGTCGGCCGGTGGGACCACCGGGAACTCGGGGACCGGATCCAGCCCGTCGCTTGCGGCCACCGGTGCGGGCACGCTCCTGCCGTTGCTCGTCGTGTTCGGGATGCTGTTCTTGGGCATCGGCACCATCGGACGCCGCCGCTTCAAGTGGCAACAGTCTGTCGACGGGGAACGCAATGAAGCCTGACAAGGAGTACAGAGTCGTGCGGCGAATGACCACTTTCATCCTCTGCGCCATCGTGGTCGGGATTGCCCTCGTGGCAACGGCAGGTACCGCCGGGGCTGTTGCGGCGCCCGCTCTCACGATCACGCAGGGGCCCTACCACGATGGTCAACGCATCAACGTGTCGGTAGGGCCCGAACCACTACTTCAAGCCCTATTCACGCATCAATATCATCGAGTGCGCGGATCCGGGAGGGAAGGCGAAGAACTTGCCGGCCAGCATTCTCGCCTGTGACGGGAACACGATTCAGGGCAACACCATCCTCGTACAGCCCAACGGGAGCTTCTCGGAGCGTGGCTACCAGGTGTATGCGCTGCCCAACGCATCGCAGTTGGGGGAGACGCCGGACACCCGACCTGTCTGCAACGGGAAGAAGGCCTGTGTCCTCTACGTCGGGCAGAATCAGGAGAAGTTCAGCGCACCCAAGATCTGGTCACCCCCGTTCACAATCTCGAAGCCGGGTAAGCGTTCATGAGCAGAGTGGTGAGCCTGCTCAGCGGACGATCCATGGGGATGGCTGTCGTCGCATGTGTCGCGCCGTCGATCGCCGTGGTCGTCACCGTGCAGTCTGCAGGGGCCAGTGCCCCTCCCTCGCTGAGCGTCTCACCTTCGGGCGATTACCACGACGGCGAGACCATCTCGGTAGGGGTGGGACCCAATGGCTACTTCACGCCGAATGCGCGCATCAACATCATCGAATGTGCCGACCCCGGAGGGCTGGCGTCCAATCTGCCCAAGGACATCACGACGTGCGACGGGAACACCATTCAGGGAAACACCATTCTGGTTGGTGGCAACGGGAGCTTCTCCCAGTCGGGGTACCCCATCTACCTGTTGCCCAGCCCCTCGCTGGGAGAGCAGGCGAACTACACGCCGATCTGCAACCAGACCAACTATTGCGTGCTCTACGTCGGCCAAGACCAGAATGACTTTACGGCCCCCAAGGTGTTCTCTGCACCCTTTCTGATCGCTCCGGGTTCGGACACCACCACGACGACGTCGGCGGGTACAGGGTCGAGCGGGACGTCCGGCACGACGGGGACGACCGTTGCGCCGTCTTCGTCCACCGCGAACGCGACGAATGCCACCGTGAGCCTGAGTCCGTCCACGGCCGCTCTGGCGAACACCGGACCACCCGCCGAAATCGGATGGGTCGTCGCAGGCGGGATCGCTCTCCTCCTCTCCGGTGTCGTCGGTCGGCGGCTCGCGCTACGAGGTGGCCGATGAGCATCTTGGCGCCCGATCTTGGAACGTCCAGGCCGGCGGCCGACGACGACGTCCCGATCAACCTGATCCGCAAGCCCGTTGGGGCCGACCGGGCCTTCAATGCCCTGCTTGCCGGCGCCAGTGCGCTCGTCCTCTTGCTCATGGCGGCCGTCGTCGCCTTCCTCGTCGCCAAGGGGTGGCAAGCCCTCCACCTTGGCGGACTCGGACTCTTCCTCGACCAGACCTGGTCCCCCGATTCCCATCACTTCGGCATGATGTCCCTCCTGGTGGGCACCGTCGCCATCGCGATTATTGCGGTCGTTATCGCCGCCCCGATCTCCATCGCCACGGCCCTCATGATCAACGAGTACGCGCCCCGCTGGCTCCGGCCCGGGCTGACCGCGGTCATCGACTTGCTGGCCACGGTTCCCAGCATCGTGTACGGCTTCTGGGGCCTGCAGCTGGTTTCGAGCCTCCAGGCGGCCCCGGCCCGGTGGCTCGTGGATCACGCCAGCTTCGTGCCGATCTTTCGGACGCCGAGCCCGAATCAATATGTCGAATCGATCTTCGCCTGCGGGTTGATCTGCACCGTCACGATCATCCCCATCATTACTTCGATCAGCCGCGAGGTCATGGCGCAGGCTCCCCGCGACGTCTGTGAAGCATCACTCGGTCTCGGTGGCACCCGCTGGGGAATGGTGACCGAGGTCATCCTGCCGTTCTCGCGCAACGGGATACTCGGCGCGGTTCTCCTGGGAGTCGGGAGGGGACTCGGGGAGACCATGATCGTCGTGCTCGTCCTCTCACAGGCAAACCATTTGACGTCCGCACTCATGGGTCCGGGTGGACTCGGGTCGATACCGAAGCAGATCACCGATTACTTCGTGACCGGCTCTCCGATCGCGAAGAGCGGACTGATCCTTCTGGGGCTGGTTCTGTTCGTCACCACCCTGGTGATCAATCTCGTGGCCCGGGCAATCGTCGGTCGCTCGAACGAAGGCTCGCTGTGACCCAAACGATCGAAGCCCCGAAGACCTCGTCGCCCGAGCAGGATCAGGTTTCCGACCGACCGAGGCGCAAGCGTTCGGTGCCGCGGTCCACGGTCATCGAGACGGCCGGTTCCGCCGTGGCCGCGACGGCTCTTGTGTGGTTCTGCTTCACGATTGCCGGAATCACCGGACCTCTCGGGTTCGCGTTCTGCGTTCTCGTGGCCTTCGTGGTCATCTACGGGTTGATCTGCTGGCAACTGTACGGCGTGTTGGCCATGAAGGACCGTTTGGCCACGGTCGCCATCTGGGGTGGTGCCGTCGCCGCGTTCATCCCGCTGGCGGCGGTGATCCTCTACGTGATCTTCAAGGGCGTAGCGGTGGTGCTCGCACGATTTCCGCACTTCTTCATCGCGGACATGACCGGTTTGACCGCCAACTCGCCGGTCACCGCCGTGGGGGCGGGTGCGGCCATCGTGGGGACAATCGAGCAGGTCGGTATCGCCACTCTGATCACCGTCCCCCTCGGCGTGCTCACGGCCACGTACCTG
This sequence comes from uncultured Acidimicrobiaceae bacterium, assembly GCA_963809825.1. Classification (GTDB taxonomy): domain Bacteria; phylum Actinomycetota; class Acidimicrobiia; order Acidimicrobiales; family RAAP-2; genus Bog-473. Next base: position 321,112 of record CAWELJ010000002.1, read on the forward strand.
GTCAACAACAGGAACACGTTCGCCAGGCTCGTCAGCATGGTCGTCGATGCCATGACCGGCTCTCCGGCCATCATCGCCGGGCTCTTCATCTACCTCCTCTGGGTCGTACCGCAGAAGCAGAACGGCCAGACCGGGTTCGCCGCGGCACTCTCACTGGCGGTCATGATGCTGCCGATCGTCACCCGCGCCTCCCAAGAGGTCATCGCCATCGTCCCGGGATCCCTCAGGGAGGCCGCGTTCGCGCTCGGATCCCCCCAGTGGCGCTCCACGCTCAGGGTCGTGCTCCCGACGGCCCGGGTGGGACTGATCACGGCCATGATCCTGGGAATCGCCCGCGTCGCCGGGGAGACCGCTCCGGTCCTCTTCACGGCGGGCGGGAATGCCCACTACAACTGGAACCCGTTCAGTGGGAAGCAGGACGACCTGCCCCTGCGCGTGTACGAGCTGATCTTCCAGTCCGGGGTCAACATCAACCGGGACGCGTGGGGGGTCGCCTTCGTCCTGGTCCTCGTGGTCGTGACCCTGTTCGTCCTGGCTCGTCTCATCGGGGCGAAGAAGCCCGGGCCCAGCGGTTTCACCGTTCCGTGGCGCACCCGGCGCTCTCCAGAGGAAGAGGGAGTTGCAGCGTGAGCAAACCGACTGAACCGATCACATCAATCCCGCGGTGCGGGATCCGTCAGACGAGCGAGATCAAGGAGTCAACGACAATGCGAACAGCGCGGCGTTCGACGGGAGCCATCCGACAGACGAGAGTCCTGAAGTGGTGCCAAGGCCCCGCCTGCGTCGCCGCGCTCATCGCATTGTCGATGGCGAGTTCCACCTCTGCAGGAGCACAGACGGCTGGGACCCAAACCGTCGGGACCCAAACCGCTGGGACTCAAACGTCGGTGACCCCAACGTCGGGGACCCCAACGTCGGGGACCCAGACGGCCGGGACTCAGACGGGGACCCAGACGTCGGGAACCCAGACGTCGGGCACCCAGAACGCCGGAACTCAGAAGTCCGGGACCCAGACAACCGGAAATCTGAAGTCGGCACTGAGAACTGCGGGGGTGCTGACCCCGCACACCCCGGCCGCCATCAGTGGCACGGGATCGTCGTTCGCCGCACCGGCCATCGAGACGTGGGTCAACGACGTCCACAATGCGCCGTACAGCCTGTCCGTGAATTACTCATCGTCCAACTCGGGCACCGGCCGATACGAGTTCACCAACCAGACCGTCGACTACGGGGTGAGCGACATCGGGTATGTGGGGAACACCGACACGACCCCGCCCAGCTTCCCGTTCAACTTCATCCCCATCACGGCCGGCGGCATCGCATTCATGTACAACGTCCCCGGGCTGAGCCATCAGCTCCAGCTCAGCAGCCTCACGGCATGTGGCCTGCTGACCGGTGGCATCAAGAGCTGGAACGACCCGCACATCGCCGCCGACAATCCTGGCGTGAGCCTTCCCAACACGCCGGTCGTCCCCGTGACCGAGAGCGACTCTGCCGGGACCAACTACGTCCTCGAAGAATGGTGCCTCCACGAGCAGCCGGCCCTGTGGGCCGCGTTCGTCCAGGCCCAGGAGTCCCAGTCCGGGGGCCCCACGGACGGCGTGGCCATTTCTGCCACCGCCCCCAACTCGAACTGGCCCGGCATCCAGGGCGGACTGGACGCACAGAGCACGACGCAAGTGGCGAGTGACATCGCCACCAACTCTGGAGCGATCGGCGCGGTCCAGGTGAAGTACGCGCAGGACTCGGGCTTCGGCGGATCCGATCCGAGCAAGAACGTCGGCCTCGTCAAGAACGCGACCGGTGACTACACCGCTCCCACGCCCATCGACGTGGCCTCGGCGTTGGCCTACGCCACGCAGCTGCCCAACGGCACGCACCAGCTCAATTTCGACGGAGCGGGTCCCCACGTCTACAACCCGTCCACGTACAGCTACCTGTTGACGCCAACGACAGGCTGGTCGCCCGACAAGGGCAACACGATGAGCCAGTTCGTCGACTACGTCCTCACGCTGGGGCAACAGAAGGCGCCGTCGTTCGGTTACGCCAGCTTGGGACTCTCGCTCGAGCAGTACGGTGTGAATGCGGTGAAGGCCAACGTGCCGGGCGCGGTCGCGCCGACGGCGGCGGAGCAGCAGGCGTACGCCTGCGGTGACCTCACGCCCTCGGAAGTTGCCGCCGGACAGACCACAGCCACCTGCGGAGTCGTGAATGCCACGGCAGGCCCACCAGGGTCCAGCGCAGGAACGGCCACCGGGGCCCCGGTCGCCTCGACCACCCACACCTCGGCGGCCGGCGGTGCGGGGAGCCACGGTGGCAGCGGAAGTGGCGCCAGCGGTGGCGCCGGCGGTGGCGCCGACCCGACGGTGGCGCTCACGGGAGCGAGCGCCATGGCGGGCACCGGAATCAATCCGGTCCCCGTCACACTGCTGGGCCTGAGCCTGTTCGTGATCGGACTCGTGGGGCGGCGGCGCATCCTCAAACGCCGTGTCGGTGGTGCCCGGTGAGGGGACTGTCCGTGGCTCGGCGGGCCGGCCTTGCGGCACTGGCGGCGTTCGTGGCCGCCGGTGCATCGACCGTGCCCGCGACCGGGGGTGCCGGTGCCACCACGACGCAGGGCACGCTCGTCGGCGAGGGCGGGGACGCCGCGACACCGATCCTCGTCAAGTTGATCCACGACGACACGGCGGGCCTGGCTCCGGACTTCGGCGCGTACACCAACGTCGACATCGATCAGGGCATTGCGGACTTTGTCGGCACCGCGCCCGGGGCCTTCGGCAACGATTTCGCCGTGACAGAGCGCCCCCTCACCACGGCCGAGGCGGCGTCCGCCCAGGCCAACGGCCGCTCGTTCGCCTACGTGCCGATCGCAGCGGTCCCGGTCGCCCTGATGACATTGGTGCCCAATTCCAGTTACCAGGGATCGAGCACGATCACCCCGTCACAGTTCTGCCAGCACATACCGCTCTCGCTGGACCAGCTCGACGGCATCTACGGCACCGTCTCCCCTCCGTACTCGGCCGGGTGGGCTGACAGCAGGCTGAGCTGCACGGCGCCCCCGAACAGTCCCGCGGAGCAGTACTCCTTCGGTCTTTGGGCCAACCTCGACCCGACGATGGAGAACTTCGCACTCATGTCGTTGCTCGACAGCACGACCACCTCGAAGGCCGCGTTCGCCGCGGGTTTGACCAGTGCCCAATCGGTAGGGCAGTCCACCACCAGCGACCCGACGGCGAGCGAGCACTGGCCCTATGGCAAGACCGTGCCCGGGGGCGATCAGACCACCTTCGGCAAGCTCATCGGCCTGGACCCGCGCACGAATGTACCGAGCACACAGGCCGCGGTAATCCAGCTCGGTGCCATCATGCCGGTGGCTGACGTCTGGACCGGCGACCCGCTGGGGGTGAGGTGGAACCTCCCGACGGCTGCGGTCCAGAACGCGGCGGGGGACTACGTCGTGCCGTCCGCGGGCGCGGCCAAGGCCGCCGAGACGGGTGCCACCCTCGCGTCGACCTCGGACCCCACCACCAACAACCTGGTCACCTTCAATGCGAACACGACCGATCCGACCGGATGCGCGGCGACCGACGCCTGCCCCTACAACAACTGGCTGATGCTGGAGAGCTACCTGGTCGTGCCGACGAACGGCTTGCCGGCCGACAAGGCATTGGCGTTGGCCCAGTTCATCCGGTTCGCGGTCGGTGGTACCGGGCAAGCGGACATCGCGTCGCTTGGTGCGGCGGGGGCCACCCCCGCCATGGTGACGGCGGACCTCGCCGTGGCGCAGCAGCTCGATGCCCAGGCAGCCACAGCTTCGGACTCACCGCCCACGACGACGACGACCACCAGCACGACCACCACCACTTCGGCGGCGTCATCGTCGAGCACCCCCGGATCTTCCAGCAGCGGGGCTCCTGCTGCCGCGACCCTGTCCGGGTCAACCTCGACGGGCGGACTGGCCACGACGGGCGACGACCCGTTGCTTCTGGCCGGCGTGGGCCTCACCCTCCTCATCTGCGGGGAGCTGGCACGGCAGCTCCTGCGACGGCGAAAGGCCAGAGCATGAGCGCCCCCGGACCGACGGAGAGTAGGCGGATCTTCGGTGATCTGACTGCGCCTGGAAGGTCGAGCTTCGACTGGGCCGTGCTCTTCGCGGCTTCGGCTCTCGTTCTTCCCCGTGGCGGGTGTCATCGGCGTGGTCTTTGCGGACCGGAGCCGACGCAAGGGCTACCGGCGATGGAAGTCCGCTCTGGCGGTCAGCATCTGGTGTGTCGTTCGTCGGACTCATGGTCCGCGGGCTCTTTCATCTGGGGGTGTTTCCATGACCGCGATGGACACGCGTTCGTACGCACCGTCACCGGTTCCATCGGATGGCACACTCGCCGCCGGCCCGGCGCTGTTGCAGGCGAGCAACGTCAGTGCGTGGTTCGGAAGCAACAAGGTCCTCGAGCGCGTCAGCCTCCAGATGGAACCGCGAAAGGTCACTGCGCTCATCGGACCGTCGGGCTGCGGAAAGTCCACCTTCCTGAGGATCCTCAACCGGATGCACGAGCTGGTGCCGAGTGCGGCACTCTCGGGCTCGGTCAGCCTCGACGGCACGGACATCTACTCGGCCGTCGGTGCCCGTGACCCAGACCCGGCTCCGGATCGGCATGGTGTTCCAGCGTCCCAATCCGTTCCCATCGATGACCATCGCCCAAAACGTGCTCTCCGGGCTTCGCCTATCGGGGATCAAGGTGTCCAATCCCGATGCACTGGTACGGGAGTGTCTGGAGCGGGCGGGGCTGTGGAAGGAGACCCGCAATCGCCTGAACGAGTCCGGCGCAGCGCTGTCGGGAGGCCAGCTCCAACGGCTCTGCATCGCCCGGTCACTCGCCGTGCGACCCCGGGTACTCCTCATGGACGAACCGTGTTCCGCTCTCGACCCGATATCGACGGCTGTCATCGAAGACACGATCCGGGACCTGGTCGAAGACGTCACCATCGTGATCGTCACGCACAACATGCAACAGGCGAATCGCGTCTCGGACAACTGTGCGCTGTTCCTCGTCGACGGGGAAGGGGAACCCGGCCGCATCGTCGAGGCGGGCCCGACCGAGCAGCTGTTCAGCGACCCCATCGACCCCCGCACGTCCGACTACGTCCACGGACGGTTCGGATGATGGCGGAGGTGATGACCACCCTTGCAGCTCGCCCACAGCGGCTGACTTCTAACGTTCGGAAGTTGCGTGACCAGGCGAGGCTCCTGTGGAGCGATGCTCACCCGACAACGCGCACGGCGGTGCAGATGAGCGCCCTCGTCGCGGTCACTGTCATCGCGTACAGCTACTCACTCACCACTTTGTTGCAATTGGCCGGCCTCAATTCACCCCTGGCCTACGTGAGCCTCGTTCCGATCATCTCGCTGATCCTCGCCGGGGTCCACAGCCGGCCGAGCCAGCTGGAACCCTCCATCCACGACCGACAGACCGACTACATCATCGGCGTGCCGCTGATGCTCGCCGCTCTGTCCGTCAACGCCTTCCTCCCCGGCAAGTTGTCGGCCATGTTCTGGGTATGGAGAATCGATCTCCTGACCCTGCCCTTCTTCGTGGCCGGCGCAGTGGCCGTCATTTTCGGCCTGCGGGTGCTGTGGCGCCAGAAGGTGGCGGTGGCCTTCCTCCTGCTGGCTTGGCCTTACCCCTACACGTCGGTCCTCCTCGGCGTGCTGAACGCCTTCACCACCGCCACCTTGTTCGGTATCACCGAGATCCTCCGTTTCGTCCATGTGGCAACGCCGGTCGGCGGACTGAACAACACCATATTCACGGTTGTTCACAACGGTCATCGCTTCAACCTGAGTGTCATCTCGGCCTGCTCGGGTGTCAGCAGTGTCGTCGGATTCTTCCTGGTAGGCACCGCTTTTGCGGCCGTCATCCGAGGGCCGCTGATCCGCAAACTGCTGTGGCTGTTCGGGGGGATGGCCCTGCTCTGGGCGCTGAACCTGGGCCGGCTCACCCTGGTCTTCTGGGCCGGCCAGCAATTCGGCGAGCACTTCGCCATCGATGTGCTCCATCCCTACATCGGTCTCTTCTTGTTCTCCCTCGGTGTCGCCATCATGATCCTCTGCATCCGCCCGATGGGACTGCGCATCGGGAACATCGGCCGCGTTCCGACCGATGGCGAGGCCGAATCCGCGGCCCAGGGTCAAGCCCGGGGTCGCAGGCACAACCTGCCGGTTCCCCATGTCTACCTGGCGGTGTCCCTGGTGCTGGTGGTCGCGATCATCCTCGGCGTCAGCAACGTCGGCTTGCAGACCTACAATTTGGTGGCGGACGTCTCGGGATCGCCCAAGGTCATGTCGTTCATCGATGATCCCGTGACTCCCGTGGGGTGGACGAACCGCTACGAGGCGACCTTTCAATGGGCGGCGCCGTTGTTCGGCGAGCAGTCGACCTGGAACCGCTACGAGCTCTATCCGGCCGTCGGGGGTGACCTGCAGGCCCACACCCAGGTGATCGCCGATGTCATCGACACCCCGGACCTCCAGACCTTCGCAGCGTTCGGGGTCGAGCAGTGCTACCAGTTCCACGGCTACTCACTGACGAACGTGTCCCAGGTCTCGTTGCCCGGAGGAATCACCGGTCAGTCCCTGGCGTACAACTCACAGCAATTCGGCAGTTGGACGATCATGTACTGGATCCTTCCCGTGAGGCGCGGTACGAGCACCGTCTACGAACGCGTGGTGCTCTACGTGCAGAACCAGCATGGAGTGATTGCGGCCGCCACCCTCGGGGACCAGTCGGCGATCAGACACCAGGCCGGCGTCCTGGGGTCGAACAATTCGCACCAGGTCGTCCTTCTCCAGAACCAGGATTTCCTGGAGGCCTACGCTCGAGAGATGATCAGTGACCAGGCGAGGCAGAGCGCTGCTGTGTTTGCCGATCACGCCGCCGCCTAGACCCCAAACTTCCCGTGAGCCCACAATGTCCGTGATGACCTCTCGCGAGACCTCCACCGGTGGTCCCGATCGCAGTGAGCATGCCGGCATCGATGCATGGGCTCTCTGTGCGGAGTTCGTCGAGCACATGCTGTCGGATGCCCTGGCTGCAGCCGCACGGCATGATCACGGTCGTTCGGTTCCCGACGTGGACTGGGACCGCATCTGGCGGGCCGCGGCGGGCGCGCCCTCCGACGAGGCCGCGATCGGCCGCGTCGTACGAGCGGCGTCGGAGGTGGCTCGGGAGCTCGTCCTGGGAACGACGGAAGGGCTTCCGCCAACTCCCGCCGGAGTCGAACCGGAGGTCCGCGCTGGGCCCGACCTGACCCTCCCACCACCGGTCGTCCGTGCGCCGGACCTCCCCCTGGAGCCACCGATAGCGGAGGAGGAGCCGGTGACCGGCGAGGCGGAGTCGCTGGCCGGGAGCCGGGAGCCCGTCACGGCGCAGATGGCGCCTGTCGTCGACGTGGAGGAGCCCGTCACGGCACGGATGGCGCCCGTCGTCGACGCGGAAGAGCCCGTGACGGCACCGGTGATCCTGGCGACCGGGGCGGTGGGGTCGGTGACCCTGGACCGGCCCGACCCCGGCGCGGTGACGGTCGCCGAACCCGCTGACGACGGGCAGGTGCTGACCGCCCCGACCGTCCTGCCCGAGCCGGAACAGGCCACGGTTGCGGCAAAGCCCGCCCTGTCCACCCATGCCGGGTGGTTCTCCGCCTTCACATGGGTCCGGAACATCGGTGCGATCGTGATCCTGTTCGTGGTCTGGCAGCTGTGGGGCACGGCCATCGCGCAACACCAGGACCAGAGCCAGCTCAAGTCGGAATTCGAGGCCGCCCTGCGGGCACACCACCTGCCCAAGGCGACTGCGGCGGGGCCGTCCCTGATTCCGGCCACGACCAGGGTCCCGCCATCGGCGGACGGATCGGTGGTGGCCGAGCTGCAGATTCCGGCCATCGGCGTGGATCAATACGTCGTCGAAGGGACGAGCTCGACCAACTTGTCGAAGGGCCCGGGCCACTACGTCGGAACGGCCGCACCGGGTCAGGCGGGCAACGTGGCCATCGCCGGCCACCGCACGACGCATGGGGCGCCGTTCAATCGCCTCGGTGAGCTGCGGCGCGGGGACCGCATCGTCTTGACCTCCACGTCCGGCCAGCACTTGACGTACGTGGTGTCCGGTTCACCCCAGGCGGTGTCTCCCAGCGACGTCGGGGTGCTCAATTACTTCGGGGACAACCGGATCACGCTCACCACCTGCACGCCGGAGTTCTCAGCGGCGCAGCGGCTGATCGCTGTCGGGGAGCTCGCACAATCCGTCCCGCAAGCCCCTGCATCCCCCGAAGCACGTCACGTACCACCTCGTCGACACGGGCACCGCCAGCTGGGTGTGGTCGTTGCTCCCGGCGGTGGGGATCGAGGTCTGCCTCCTCGTGCTCCTCGGGATGTCCTACCGGCGATTCGTCTTCTGGTTCGGGCGTGCCGGCCAGTGGTTCATCCTCGTCCCACTGTGGGCTGCCGGCCTCTATCTGCTGTTCGACACCCTGACCAGATTCCTTCCGGCCTCCATTTGAGGAGAACCGGGCACCGCCGGCCTCAGACTCCGCCTGCGGGCGTCGAAGCAAGCGCACCGAGAAGTGAACTGTCGCCGGGCCCGGTGTCGTAGCTGCACGGTCCCTCGGGGCTGAGCGTCCAATTCCACACCAGGAATGCGCTGTCACCGGCCGCGAACTGCGCGGTCATCTTCTGCGACATGTCGACGCCGCGCTGCTGGAGGCTCTCGCAGCCGGTCTGGCCCTGGCCCGCGACGATTCCCGCCTCTCCCGTGACGATGGGCTTGTCGAGGGCCTTCGCCTGTGCGAACCGCTCCGCCATGCCGTTCCACTGGTCTCCACCCAGCGGGACCGAACCGTAGTAGTCATGGACGCTCAGGACGTCGATGCCGGGGGACGTGCCCACGGTCGCGTAGTCGGTCCATGTGGTACCGCACTGCCCCGAACCGAGGAAGCCGGCTTCGACGAGGTGGTTGGGGTCGAGAAGGTGGATCTGTGACCCCACGGCGGTGAAGAAGTACTTCAACGACGTCGCGGCGACGGCCTCATCGGGACAGGTCTGGTGACCCTCGCAGTTCCCAGGCTCGAACGCCGCCGGGCAGGTCGACGCCTCGGGCTCGCTCATCGGCTCCCACATGCCGAGCGCGGGCGAGTCGGCATAGCGGCTGACGAGGGCATTCATGTAGCCCCAGTAGGAGAGTGGCGTCAGGCCGCGCCCGTCGGAGTTGCCGGCCGAGTTGAACACGTCCATGAAGCCGCCGGAATACCACGCCGGATCGTTCCAGTGACCACCGTCACAGGACCCCCCCTGGCCACTGATGACCGGAATCAGGTACACGTGATACTTGGCGGCTTCGTAGAACACGTTGTCGAGGGGTCGCCAGTCGAGCTGACCGGTCTGCACGTCCGTCGCCATCGACCCCTGGAAGGCCCAGAACCGGACGATGGAATTGCGGGGGAGCGAGCCGAAGAACGCGTCGATCTGCGCCGGGCTGGTCATGGGGCCGCAGCCGGCGTTGGTCCCCCAGTCGGTCGCCAGCTCATAGGCGTTGAGGCCGGTGAACCTGGACGGCACACCACCGATCTCGAGCGCCTGGCCCTGCGCCGTGATGGGCACCTGTCCCGTGGCGACGTACGTGAATCGAGCGGCGGAAGTGGGGCTCGACGTGCCCGCCGGCGTCACCACCTGGACGGAGACCGTGCCCGACCCGACCGGAGCCACCGCGGTGATGGCTGTCGCCGACGTGACGGCGATGTCCGACGACGCGTGGCTGCCGAAGTACACCGCGGTCGCTCCGGTGAAGCCCGCCCCCGAGATGTGGATCGTGTCACCGCCGCCGGCGGTCCCGCTCGCAGGTGTGAGCGCGCCGATCGACACCGGACCGGTTCCGCCGACCGTCCCGGTGTTCCCGGCGCCTCCACCGGGGACCGGTGTCGGCGTGGCCACGGGACCGGTGGTCGTGGAGACCGGACCGCTGGCCGGAGAGCCGTAGTTCCTCGCATCGCCATACGGGTACACCGCCCCGTCGGCCGTCAGGACCCAGTAGCCACCCGACGGCGTTGCTGCCAGTGAGGTGGCGGGAGCGGACGCGCCTCTGACCGACCCGTGGTTCCCGGCATCGCCGAATGCGTAGACGGTGCCGTCCTGGCTCACCAGCCAGTACCCGTTGTTGTCCGGCGTCGGCGTCATGTTGACGATCGGAGAGCCGGGCGGGCTGGCGCCGAGCGAGCCCTCGAACGACGCATCACCGAAGGCGAAGATCCCGCCGTCCGAGGCCACCATCCAGTACCCCCCTCCGTCAGCGGTGGGGGCCATGCCCACGACCGCCTTGTTGAGGTGGTGCCCCCCCATCGACCCCTCGAAGGGCGCAGCACCGAAGGCGAAAATCCCGCCGTCCGAGGCCACCGTCCAGTACCCCCCTCCGTCACGGGTGGGGGCCATGCCGACCACGGGCGCATTGAGCCGCAAGGAGCCGGTCGAGCCCCAGAACCGGGCGTCGCCGAAGGTGAAGATGCCGCCGTCGGCGGCATCGAGCCAGTACCCCTTCCCGCCGGGGGTTCTCGCCATGCCGACCATGGGCTGGTTGAGAACGGTCGCCGCCATGTCCCCGTGCGACACGGCGTCGCCGAAGGACTCCACCGCGCCACCGTTGGAGACGACCCAGTACCCGTTCCCGTCAGGGGTGGCGGCGATACCGAACCAATTCGTGCCCGCACCGGAGGCGAGGGTGTGGGCCGCCGCCGTGCCGACCGGGGGGCTCGTCGTGGTGGAGACGGCATCGGCCAACGCCGGGATCAGCCACACGACGAGGGCCAGCGTGACGACACTCGCGAGCATCGAGGGCAGCACGAGGCGCCTGTGCCTGGCGCGCTCTCCTCCGAGTCGACCGAGTCGGTTCACCGTACCCCCGAGTTGTTCGGGGGATCGCGCGCCAGACCCTTCTGGACAGCGGGTTCGTCAGCGAGTTCCCTGTTCGAGTCGCCCGCGACGATCTCGACGCACGGCAACCCACCGAAGTTGTCCGCCTGGTTCAGCCCAACAGGTACTGCCTGATGACTCCGGATCCCCCTGATGCCGCTTCCGAAACTGCTGGACGACAATTGGTTTCGGGTGTTGGACCAGGTGCCTTGAGGCTGGATCCGGCCTCACCGTCTGACTTGTCTGCGCGTTGTGAATCGCCGCCGAACATGGACCGCGCCGAGCCCCTTCAGGTGTGTTCTTCCCCAACCGGGCGACTGCTAATCAGGTCTCGACGGTCGAACGAACCGTTGGCACGCCTGTTTCCGCGCCTCAGCCCCCGCCCGAGGCGGCGGCCTCGATCGTGGAGATCGGAACGGCACCCGCCGGCGTGGCCACGCTGAGCCGGTCACCCCAGCGCGAGAAGGTCACGATCTCGCCCCTGGCCGACGTGCCGCCCCCGCTGGATTCGACCGCCTCCACGGGGAGCGACCGCCCCCGGGCCGCGATGAAGAGGACAAGTCGCCCCCCGCCTCCCGGGGCCGTTCCCGCGATGCTCTTCACCGCCTGCCCGTTCACCCTCGAACGTCTGCCCATGATCAACCGGCCCGAAGGGGTGACGTCGGCCAGAGCCGACGCCAGGCCGACGTTCGCCGTGACGGCCCGGAACTGTGGGTCGGCGGGCTGCACCGAGATCCACCGGCCGGCGAGCGTGGGCCCCAGGGCGGTGGGCAGCCCGAAGTAGGAGGTCATCCCCTGGCCGTTGCCGGAGATGTACGCCACGCCACCGACGAGGACGACCGACGCCAGCTCTTTGCCGATGGCGACGGTCTGCTCACCCGAACGCAGGGAGGAGTCCTGCACGACCTTGCCGGTGGTCGATCCCGAGAAGAAATGCACGGTGATCCTGACCGGGCCGGCACTCTTGGCCGTGCCGAGCGAGCGCTGGAGTGCCTGCTGCGGCGTCGGCGCCGATGCCGCGGCGACCGATGGAGACGCCCCGGAGGTCACGGACAGACCGAAGAAGGCAGGCGACGATCAGGCCGTTCCGTGATGTCTTGTAGGTGATGGCCGCCATCGGGAGATCCATGACTGGCGCAGGGTAGGGCATCGACACCCGTCTGGTCGGTCGTGCGCCCCGTTCGTCACGAAGAGTTCACGTACGCGCCACCGGGTTCAGGAGAAACCGACGCGCAGCTCGCCGAGCGGCCCGAACGCGACGTGGATCTCGTCTCCGGGGCCGACGGCCACCGGGGCCACCATCGACCCGGCGATGATCCGGTCGCCGGAAGCGAGCGCGGCGCCGTGGTCGTCGAGGAACGACCGCACGACCGCCGCCGTCGCGGCCGGCTCCTCGGCGAGCCGGCCCTCGGCCACGACGTCGCCGTTCTTCGTCACGGTGGCGCGGACCGCCCAGGGGTCGACGCCGGGCACCTCGGGGCCGAACACGACGCCGCGCTGGAAGACGTTGCCGGCGAGGATGGCCTCGAGGTCGTCGAAGGGGAGGTCGAGGTCGACCAGCTCGAGGGCCGGGGCCAGACCCGCCACCGCGCCGCCCTCGCCGACCCGGACGGCCACCTCGACCTCCACGGCGGGGGCGGTCCAGCCGGACACCGCCACGGTGGCGCCGTCGGCGGCGAGCCCGGTGTCGGTCAGGTAGCCGACGACGGGCCCGGCCAGGCCGAAGTGCTGCTGCACGCCGGGGGCGTTGAACCCGATCTTCCACCCCACCGGCGCCGCCCCGGCCGCCAGCTCGGCTATCCGGCGCGCCAGCAGGGAACGCATGCCCCGCGAGACGGCCGCGGCGGCGACCCCGCCGTCGGAGATGGGGTCGGGCACCCGACGAGTCTCGCGCCCCGGCGGGCCCGGTGAGGTCACGCCCGCCGGGAGGGGTCCGGCGGCGGCGGGCGGCCGGCTCCCCGGAGCCCGATCCGTGCCCCGGATGCAGCCTGAGGGTGCGCACGCAGGGAGTAGGATGGAGGATCGTCGGCGTGTCGGCCCGGCGTTCGCAATTGAGTCGTCAGACATGCCGGTGTGGTTCGTGAGCCGTACCGGCCCCACGAATGCCGGAGGGCGAGCACATTGGCTGAGATCGAGATCGGCATCTTCAAGTCGGGGCGTCAGGCCTACGGGTTCGACGACATCGCCATCGTCCCGAGCCGGCGCACCCGGGACCCCGAGGACGTCGACATCTCCTGGGAGATCGACGCCTACCGCTTCGACCTGCCGGTGCTGGGCGCGGCGATGGACGGGGTCATGAGCCCCAGCACCGCGATCGAGCTGGGGAAGCTGGGCGGCCTGGGCGTCCTCAACCTCGAGGGTCTGTGGACCCGCTACGAGGACCCGACGGCCCTCTTCGACGAGATCCGCGAGCTCGACGACGACAAGGCCACCTCCCGGATGCAGCAGATGTACTCCGAGCCCATCATCCCCGAGCTGGTCACGGCCCGGATCAAGCAGATGAAGGAGGCCGGCATCACGACCGCCGCCTCGGTCACCCCCCAGCGCACCGAGTCGCTGGCGCCGGCCATCCTGGCCGCCGAGCTCGACCTGCTGGTGATCCAGGGGACGGTCGTCTCGGCCGAGCACGTGTCGAAGACCTCCGAGCCGCTCAACCTCAAGCGCTTCATCCGCGAGTTCGACATCCCCGTCATCGTCGGCGGCTGCGCGTCCTACCAGGCCGGCCTGCACCTCATGCGCACCGGCGCCGTCGGCGTCCTGGTCGGCGTCGGCCCGGGCAACGCCTGCACCACCCGCGGCGTGCTCGGGCTGGGCGTGCCCCAGGCCACCGCCATCGCCGACGTGGCCGGCGCCCGCATGCGCCACCTCGACGAGACCGGCGTCTACGTGCACGTGATCGCCGACGGCGGGATGTCCAAGGGCGGCGACATCGCCAAGGCCATCGCCTGCGGCGCCGACGCCGTCATGCTCGGCTCGCCGCTGTCCTCCGCCGTCGAGGCGCCCGCCCGCGGCTTCCACTGGGGCATGGCCACCTTCCACCCGACGCTGCCCCGGGGGGCCCGGGTGCGCACGTCGGTGCGCGGGAGCCTGCGCGAGATCCTGCTCGGCCCCGCCCACGAGAACGACGGCCGCATGAACCTGTTCGGCGCGTTGAAGACGGCCATGGCGACCTGCGGCTACGAGACGGTCAAGGAGTTCCAGAAGGCCGAGGTCATGGTCGCCCCGTCGCTGCAGACCGAGGGGAAGTTCTTCCAGCGGTCGCAGGGCGTCGGCATGGGCCACTGAGGCCGCGGACGATGCGCCTGCGTTGCACGAGCCCGAGTCGGTGACCGACACCGTCCTCGTCGTCGACTTCGGAGCCCAGTACGCCCGCCTGATCGCCCGCCGGGTGCGCGAGGCGCACGTGTATTCCGAGATCGTCCCGGCCAGCATCTCGGTGGCGGAGATCAGGGAGCGGGCGCCCAAGGGCATCATCCTGTCCGGCGGGCCCAAGTCGGTCTACGAGACGCCGGCGCCGTCCATCGACCCCGGCCTCTACGAGCTGGGGATCCCGGTGCTGGGCCTGTGCTACGGCGCGCAGCTCATGGCGCTCCAGCTCGGCGGCACCGTGTCGCGCACGGGTCAGGGCGAGTACGGGCGCACCGAGCTGTCCCTGACGGGTCCGTCGCCCCTGTGCCCCGACTGGCCGGTGACCTCGAGCGTGTGGATGAGCCACGGCGACGCCATCACGGCCGTGCCGTCCGGGTTCGTGGCCACCGCGACCAGCCCCGGTGCGCCGGTGGCGGCCATGCACGACCCGGACCGCAAGCTGTTCGGGCTGCAGTTCCACCCCGAGGTGGTGCACACCGACCGCGGCAGCGAGGTGTTCGACCACTTCCTCATCGACGTGTGCGGGTGCCTGCCGGGCTGGACGCACGTGTCCATCATCGAGCAGCAGGTGGCCGCGGTGCAGGCCCAGGTCGGCAGCGATCGGGTCCTGTGCGCGCTGAGCGGCGGGGTGGATTCGGCCGTGGCGGCGGCCCTCGTGCACAAGGCGGTGGGCGACCAGCTCACCTGCGTCTTCGTCGACACCGGCCTGATGCGCTCCGGCGAGGCCGACCAGGTGGAGGACACCTTCCGGCGCCAGTTCAAGGTCGACCTCGTCCACGTGAAGGCGGCCGACCGCTACTTCACCGCGCTGGCGGGCGTCACCGACCCCGAGCGCAAGCGCAAGATCATCGGCGAGCTCTTCATCCGGATCTTCGAGGAGGTGGCGCGGGACCTGGGGGCGGGCGGCGGCGGCAGTGACGGTGCGGGTGCGGGTGCGGGTGCGGGTGCGGGTGGGGCCGGCGGGCCCGCGCACGGCGACGGTCCCCGCTTCCTCGTGCAGGGGACGCTCTACCCCGACGTGATCGAGTCGGGGAGCGACACGGCGGCCAACATCAAGTCGCACCACAACGTGGGCGGGCTGCCCGACGACCTCGCCTTCGAGCTCGTCGAGCCGCTGCGCCTGCTCTTCAAGGACGAGGTGCGCGCGGTGGGCGAGGAGCTCGGCCTGCCGCACGAGATCGTGTGGCGCCAGCCCTTCCCCGGCCCCGGCCTCGGCGTGCGCATCATCGGCGAGGTGACGCCCGAGCGGGCCGAGATCCTGCGCAACGCGGACGCCGTCGTCGTCGAGGAGATCCGTCGGGCGGGGTTGTACCGCGAGCTGTGGCAGAGCTT
This sequence comes from uncultured Acidimicrobiaceae bacterium, assembly GCA_963809825.1. Classification (GTDB taxonomy): domain Bacteria; phylum Actinomycetota; class Acidimicrobiia; order Acidimicrobiales; family RAAP-2; genus Bog-473. The sequence continues at coordinate 336,764 of CAWELJ010000002.1, forward strand.
CGCCGTGCTGCCGGCCGTCCGCACCGTCGGCGTGATGGGGGACGGGCGCACGTACGCGTACCCCATCGTGATCCGGGCCGTCACGAGTGACGACGCCATGACGGCGGACTGGGCCCGGCTGCCCTACGACCTGGTCGAGCGCATCGCCTCCCGCATCATCAACGAGGTGGAGGGCGTGAACCGGGTGGCGCTCGACGTCACGTCGAAGCCGCCCGGGACCATCGAGTGGGAGTGATCACCGCTACGGGGAGCGGCGAGACCGGCCAGCTGTTCGACACCCCGGACACCTCCGACGAGGGTGTCGGCGCGGCGGCTGCGGCGGCTTCGGCAGCGGCGGCCGGTGCCGAGGCGGCGGGTGGCGAGGGCGGCGGGGCGGCGGCCGAGACCACGACCGAGGGCGCCGACGACGGGCGGCGCCGGCGCCGCCGCACGGCCACCGCGACGGGCGCCTTCTCGGGCCGACCGGCCGCGCTCCTCGACGACCTCACCATGCCCCAACGTGCCGCCGTCGAGCACCGGGGCGGCCCGCTGCTGATCATCGCCGGGGCCGGGTCGGGCAAGACGAGGGTGCTGACCCGCCGCATCGCGCACCTCATGGCCACCGGCGACGCGCCGCCGTGGGGCATCCTCGCCATCACGTTCACCAACAAGGCCGCCGACGAGATGCGCAGCCGAGTGGCCGACCTGGTGGGACCGACGGCCGACAAGATGTGGGTCTCGACGTTCCACTCCGCCTGCCTGCGCATCCTGCGCACCAACGCCGACCGGCTCGGTTACCGCTCGGCCTTCACCGTCTACGACGACACCGACTCGCGCCGCCTGATCGAGATGATCACAGCCGAGCTCGGCTTCGACCAGAAACGCCTCCCTGCCCGCGCCGTGCAAGGGGTGATCAGCCAGGCCAAGTCCGAGCTGATCGACTTCGAGTCCTTCGGCGAGGAGGCGCGCAGCGGCCCGGACCCGTTCCGCAAGCGCATCGCCGACGTCTACACGCAGTACCAGCAGCGCCTGCTGGCAGCCAACGCCTTCGACTTCGACGATCTCCTCATGGTCACGGCGAACCTGCTCCAGGCGTGCGACGACGTGCGCGAGTCCTACCAGGAGCGGTTCCGCCACATTCTGGTGGACGAGTTCCAGGACACCAACCACGCCCAGAACGAGATCGTGAAGCTGCTCGGCGAGGCGCACGGCAACGTCTGCGTGGTCGGCGACTCGGACCAGTCGGTCTACCGCTGGCGCGGTGCCGACATCCGTAACATCCTGGAGTTCGAGCGTGCCTTCCCCAACGTGACGACCATCATGCTGGAGCAGAACTTCCGCTCCACCCAGACGATCCTCGACGCGGCCAACGCCGTCATCGCCAACAACATCGGCCGCCAGCCCAAGGAGCTGTTCACCGTGGGCGACACCGGCGGCCCGGTCAAGCGCTATCGCGCCGAGGACGAGCGCGACGAGGCGTCGTGGGTCACGAGCGAGATCCTGCGTCTGCACGCCACCGAGGGGCTCTCGTGGGGCGACGTCGCGGTCTTCTACCGCACCAACGCGCAGAGCCTCCCGCTCGAGACCTCCATGAAGTTCAGCGGCATCCCCTACAAGGTGGTGGGCGGGGCCAAGTTCTACGACCGCAAGGAGATCAAGGACATCCTCGCCTTCGTGCGGGTGCTCGCCAACCCCGACGACGAGGTCTCGGCGCGGCGCATCGTCAACGTCCCCAAGCGGGGGATCGGCGACACGTCGGTGGCCCGGCTGGCCGCCTGGGCGCAGGTGGAGCACGTCCCCTTCACCGAGGCGATCGACCGGGCGGCCGAGGCCGGGCTCTCGGGCAAGGCGCTCAAGGGCGCGGACGACCTGTCGAAGACGTTGGCCGAGCTGCGGCCGCTCGTGCAGACGGTGAACCCGGCCGACTTCGTGCAGCTGGTGGCCGACCGCACGGGCTACCTGGCCGAGCTCGTCGCCGAGCACACCCACGAGGCGGACGGCCGGATAGAGAACCTGGCCGAGCTGGCCACCCAGGCCGCCGACTTCGACGACGTCCTCGGCTTCCTCGAGACCGTCGCCCTGGTGGCGGACTCCGACGAGCTCGACAGCGACGGCACCCGGGTCTCCCTCATGACGCTGCACACGGCGAAGGGACTGGAGTACCCGGCCGTCTTCGTGGTCGGGCTGGAGGAGGGCATCTTCCCCCACTTCCGCTCGCTCTCTGAGCCGAGCGAGCTCGAGGAGGAGCGCCGGCTGTTCTACGTCGGCATCACCCGGGCCCGGCGCCATCTCGCCATCTCCCATGCGTGGTCGCGCACGACGTGGGGCCGCACCCAGCCGGCCATGCCGAGCCGCTTCGTGACCGAGGTGCCCTCGCACCTCGTCGACGACGTCGGGCTCGGCTCGCCGCGGCGGGGGACGGGATACGACACGGTGTCGGGCGAGGAGCACCTGCCCGGGGCCACCTTCGCGCCCGCGGTGCCGCTGGCCGCCCGTGCGGCGGCGGCGGGCCCCGGCGGCAGGGCGGCACCCCGGGGCAGCACCGGGGCCGAGGACCTCGGGCTGGCGCCGGGCGACGCGGTGGTGCACGACCACTGGGGCCACGGCGTCGTGATCAGCGCCAAGGGGGAGGGCTCGCGGGCCCAGGCCACCGTCGACTTCGACACGGTGGGCAAGAAGAACCTCCTCCTCTCGGCCACGCCGCTGCGCAAGGCCTGACCTCCGAGGTCACGCCAACGGGTCCTCCGCAGCGCGGCCGGTACACTCGGTGCCTTCGTGAGCGACCGGACGATCGAAGTGGGCGCCTGGATGCTGGAGCACGGCCATCGCGCGCTCCTCAAGCTCAGCGGGGGCCGCTTCCCCCGCACGGTTGCCGGCATGCAGCCCGTCGAGATCCACACGACAGGGCGCAAGACCGGACTGCGCCGCTCCACCCTGCTCACGTCGCCGATCTACTCGGAGGACCGCGTCGTCCTCGTGGCGTCCAAGGGCGGCTATTCGGACGACCCCATCTGGTACAAGAACCTCGTCGCCCACCCGGACCTCGAGATCACCGTCGGCGACCGCACCAGGAAGATGCGGGCGCGCACCGCCTCCGCGGCGGAGAAGGCATCGCTCTGGCCGGAGCTGGTCAAGGTCTACAAGGGGTACGACGGGTATCAGCGCAACACGACCCGGGACATCCCCGTGGTCATCTGCGAGCCGGTCCCCGCCGCCTCGACCGCCTGAACGGCCCCGGCCAACCTCCTGCTCCCGGCCACGCCGCCGCACCCGGCCTGACCCCGGCCTGACCCCGGCCGGTCTGGCGTCTGGCCAGGGCCGTCCGTATTCTTGGGCTCTCATGAAACGTCCCTACAGGGTGGTCGTGGCCAAGCCGGGTCTCGACGGTCACGACCGGGGGGCCAAGGTCATCGCCCGCGCCCTGCGCGACAGCGGTTTCGAGGTCGTCTACACGGGCCTGCACCAGACGCCCGAGCAGGTGATTCAGGCCGTGGTGCAGGAGGACGCCGACGCCGTCGGGCTGTCCCTGCTCTCGGGGGCCCACCTCACGCTGGTGCCCAAGGTGGTCAAGCTGCTGGCCGACGTGGGCCGGGGCGACGTGCTCGTCATCGTGGGCGGGATCATCCCCGAGGCCGACATCCCGGTGCTCAGGGACGAGGGCGTGGCCCAGGTGTTCACGCCCGGGGCCCCGCTCGACTCCATCGGCTCCTGGCTGGCCGACGCCCTCGATGCCCGGGAGGAGGCCCTCGAGGCCTGACCGCACACGGGCGGCGCGCCGCCGCCGGCGCTCAGGCCCGCGCCGGAAAGCCCCGCGACAGCCGTACATCGCAGACACGGCAGACACGGCAGCACGCACTCTTCGCACACTTCGCACACTTCGCACACTTCGCACACCGACAAAGGAGACGACACCCAAGTGGACCTCTACGAGTACCAGGGCAAGCAGTACTTCGCCCGCTTCGGCATCCCCACGTCCCCGGGCGGGGTGGCCGACACGGTGGACGAGGCCGTCGCCGTGGCCGAGGCGGCTGGATACCCCGTCGTCGTCAAGGCGCAGGTGAAGGTGGGAGGCCGAGGCAAGGCGGGCGGCGTGAAGCTGGCGGACGACGCGGACGCGGTGCGGCTCCACGCCGGCAACATCCTCGGGCTCGACATCAAGGGCCACGTGGTCAAGCGGCTGTGGGTCGAGCACGCGTCGGACATCGCCAAGGAGTACTACGCCAGCTTCACCCTCGACCGCCCCGCCAAGCTCCACCTCGGGATGCTGTCGGCCGAGGGCGGCGTCGAGATCGAGGAGGTGGCGCAGACCAACCCCGACGCCATCGCCAAGATCCACATCGACCCCGTCGCCGGGCTGAGCGAAGAGGCGGCCCGGGAGTGGGTCGACCGGGCCGATCTCGACCCCGCGGCGCGGGAGCAGGCCGCCACGCTGCTCGTGCGGCTCTACCACTGCTACGTCGAGGGCGACTGCGACCTGGCCGAGATCAACCCGCTCATCCTCACTCCGGAGGGGAAGGTGCACGCGCTCGACGCCAAGGTCACGCTCGACGAGAACGCCGCCTTCCGCCACCCCGAGTGGGAGGAGTACGCCGACGACTCCGACGTCGACCCGCGCGAGCGGATGGCCAAGGAGAAGGGCCTCAACTACATCGGCCTGTCCGGCAGCGTGGGCATCATCGCCAACGGCGCCGGGCTCGCCATGTCGACGCTCGACGTGGTGACCCAGGTCGGCGGCCAGGCGGCCAACTTCCTCGACATCGGGGGCGGGGCCAACGCCGACGTGATGGCCGCCGCGCTCGAGGTGATCAACGCCGACCCGGCGGTCAAGTCCATCCTCGTCAACATCTTCGGCGGCATCACGCGGGTCGACGAGGTGGCGAAGGGCATCGTCGAGGCCATCGGCCGGGTGCAGCTCAGCTCGCCCGTGGTCATGCGCCTCGACGGCACCAACGCCGTCGAGGGCCGCGCCCTCCTGGCCGACCACCTGTCGGACACCCTGATCGCCGAGCCGACGATGCTGGACGCCGCCCGCCACGCCGTCGCCCTCGCCACGGCCTAGGCCGCGATCGCGGCGCCGCCCGATTCCGAGTTCGACACCCCGACCGACACCGAGAGGACACCGAGAACGTGAGCATCTTCGTCGACGAGACGACCAAGGTCGTGATCCAGGGCATCAGCCCGACGAGCCAGGGGCTCTTCCACGGCCTGCGCAACAAGGCGTACGGCACCAAGATCGTGGGGGGCACCAACCCCAAGCGCGGCGGAGAGGAGATCGAGGGGATCCCGGTCTACGCCTCGGTCGCCGAGGCCGTGAAGGAGACGGGTGCGACGGCGTCGTTCATCTCGGTGCCGCCCCGGGGCGCCGCCGACGCCATCATCGAGGCGGCCGAGGCCGGCATCGCCTTCATCGTCTGCATCACCGAGGGCATCCCGGCCCAGGACGAGGCGGTGGTCTACAACCGGTTGATCGAGGAGTTCCCCGGCACACGGCTGCTCGGTCCCAACTGCCCCGGGATCATCAGCCCCGGGAAGTGCAACATCGGCATCACGTCGGGCGACATCGCCCTGGCGGGTGGGCCGGTGGGCATCGTCTCGCGCTCGGGCACGCTGACGTACCAGGCCCTGCACGAGCTCTCCCAGCAGGGCATCGGGCAGACCACCTGCGTCGGCATCGGCGGCGACCCCGTCCCGGGGACCAACTTCATCGACTGCCTGAGTGCCTTCGAGGCGGACCCCGAGACCAAGGCCGTGATGATGATCGGCGAGATCGGCGGCTCCGAGGAGGAGCGGGCGGCCGAGTTCATCGCCGCCAGCATGACCAAGCCGGTCGCGGCCTACATCGCCGGCGTGACCGCCCCGCCGGGGCGCAAGATGGGCCACGCCGGCGCCATCATCTCGGGCTCCCAGGGCACGGCCCAGGCCAAGATGGAGGCCCTGTCGGCCGCCGGCGTCGCCGTGGCGCAGAACCCGACCGAGTGCGGGGAGAAGATGGTGGCCATCGTGCGGGGGCTCGCCTGAACCACCCGCACGATGGCGTGCTGATCTCCGTCCGAGTCCCTAGGCGGCAACCGCCTCCGCAGGCGCCGAGCTCACCGCCGCTCCGCCGCCCGGGTCACCACCGAGGGTGCCCCGCGACTGCTTGACGGCGATGACGATTCCCGTGGCGATCAGCCAGACGGGGAACCCGAAGAGCAGGGCGAAGAAGCTGAGCGGGCCGGACGCACCCACCAGCCCCACCAGGATGGAGTACCACCCGAGCAGCTTGGGCAGCGGTGCCACACCACGGTTGAGCAGGATGCCGAGGCCGACCGAGAGGGTCAGGAAATCCAAGCCCCCGAGGATCAACAGGTAGTTGTTGGCGCTGTAGAAGTTGACGAAGTGCGCCACGGCGAACTCGTGGGTGTGCGACGCGATGATGAGCGTCATCTCGAAGCTCCCCGCGACGACGATCCCCGCGACCAGCAGGATGGCCGAGGCGAAGGCGACGTTGGGCCACAGCCGCTGACCGCCCGCCTGGACCAGCACGGTGCGGAGCTGGGTCACGTACACGAGGAGCAGGAAGAGTGCGAGCCCCACCAGCCAGATCGACGCCCACTGCTGGTTCACGTGGGTGTTGTACCAGTGCGCCACCGTGACACCCGAGGCGCTCTCGCCCGGCGAACCGCTCGAGAGCGGTCCGAACGAGACGAAGATCAACGCCGCGACCGCCAATCCGATCAACCACAACCAGCGGTTCATGCTCGAATCCTTCATCGTCCCTCCCTTTTGTCCCGTGTTCGGACATACGGGAGCGTGACCCAGCGCGGCGCCCCTGGAGGCGCTCGCTCGCACGCTCCTCGGTCCACAGTGCTCCTTCGGCGTCGACGGGGGAAGGGAGGTAGCACCGACACCGGACCGTGGGGCTAGCACCCCTCACCCGTCCGGCACATACCCCACAATTGGCCCGGGTCTCGTTAGCGTCTGCGCAATGGAGCCCGGGGATACAACGGAGACGCAGCGCCCGGCGGGCGGGCGGATCGGCCGCCGCAGACGCCCGCCGTCCACCCCGGTCCGGCTGGCCGACCTCCCCAAGCCGCAGCGGCGGCGGGCCATGCTGCGCTCGGTCGCCATCATCGTCGTCGCCTGGGCCGTCATTCTCGGAGCCTTCTTCGTGCTGCCCATCGGGCACGAGTCCGGCCTGCGGGCGATCGTGCGCCTCGGCGCCGACGTCGCGTTGATCGGCGCGCTGATCGCCTGGCAGATCCGGCGCATCTCCGCGGCCGAGCTGCCCGAGCTGCGCGCCGCCGAGGCGCTCGGCATCATCGTCGCCGTGTTCCTGGTGGCCTTCTCCGCCATCTACCTCGCGCTGTCGCACGACAACCCGAGGACCTTCACGGAGGATCTCAGCCACGCCAGGGCGCTCTACTTCACGATCACCATCTTCTCGACCGTGGGCTTCGGCGACATCACGCCGAGGACCGATCCCGCCCGCATGGTGGTGTCGGCGCAGATGCTCCTCGACCTCGCCCTCATCGGCGCCGGGGTCCGCCTCATCCTCAACGTCGCCAAGAGCAGCTTCGACACCGCCGAGGCCGATTCGTAGGGGCCGCCGCGCCGGTGCTGCCGGGACGGTTCCGGCGGCCGGGCCGCAGCCGCCTTGTCACACCCTCGTGGTTCCATGGACACGTGGAGTTGGATGTCTTCGCCGAGGCGCTCGACGCGCTGGTGTCGAGCGGCGCCGAGAACTACGGCGCCGGCGCGTCGATGGAGGTGCTGTACCGCGAGCTCGGCCGCCTCGAGGCCTTCGTCACCGAGGCGACCGCTGCCTTCGAGGCGGGCGAGGAGTGGGCGGCCGACGGGGCCAAGACGGCGTCGGCGTGGATCGCGACCCGGTGCCGGGTTCCCCGCAGCGCCGCCCGCCGGCGGACACGGCTCGGGAGGACGCTGCGCCACCTGCCCCGCTGCGCCGAGGCCTGGCGGGAGGGCCGGATCGGGGCCGACCAGGCCCGGGCGATCGCCTCGGCCCGGCGCCACCGGACCGAGGCCTCCATGGCCCGCGACGAGGAGATGCTCGTCTCCCAGGCTGCCGAGATGGGCTTCGAGGACTTCTACCGGGCGCTGAGCTACTGGAAGCAGTTGGCCGACCCCGAGGGAGCCGACGCCGCCGACGAGGACCGCAGGGCGGGGCGCAACGTGTATCTCGAGTCGAGCTTCACGGGGATGTGGCTCGGCCAGATGACGCTCGACCCCGTCTCGGGTTCCATCGTGGCGGGCGAGCTGAACCGGTTGGAGCACGAGCTGTTCGAGGCCGACTGCGCCGCGGCCCGGGGGCTGCTGGGCCGGACGCCGCGGATCGACGAGCTGGCCCGTGACGGCGGGCAGCGCCGGGCCGATGCGCTCGTCGAGATGGCCACCCGGAGCCGCACCGCGCCGGCCGACGGCATCCGACCCGCCCCGCTCTTCAGCGTGCTGGTGGGCTACGAGACCGTGCACGGCCGGATCTGCGAGCTCGAGAACGGGACCGTCCTGGCGCCGTCGTCGCTCGAGCCCTGGATGCGGTCCGCCTACTTCGAGCGGGCGATCTTCTCGCTGGGGACCAGGGTCGACGTCAGCGTGCGGGCCCGTTTGTTCACCGGTGGGACGAGGCGGGCCATCGAGCTGCGGGACCGGATCTGCACCCACCCGTACTGCTACGAGCCGGCGGAGACGTGCGAGGCCGACCACGTCCAGCCCTATGCCGACGGGGGGCCGACCACCCAGGAGAACGGCCGGCTGCTCTGCGGCTTCCACAACCGATTGCGTAACCAGCGGGAGCGACGGGAGCGGCCTCCGCCCGTCGCGGCCTGAGGCGGGGCCGCCGGCGGGGGCGGCCGGCGGGCGAGTCGAACCGGGCCAGACCAGTGCTTTGGCGCGTCCGCGCCCAGCTCGGGGGGTCCCGGTGATCCCACTAGATTGACTCCGTGCGCCTCGCAGTCCTTGTCTCGGGTTCCGGGACGATCCTGCAGGCCATGATCGAGGCGGGCCTCCCGGTCAGCGTGGTCCTGTCGGACCGGCCGTGTGCCGCCCTCGCCCTCGCCGAGGAGCAGGGTGCCGCCGCAGAGCTCGTCGACCGCGCCGGGTACGGCGGTTTCGGCCCGGAGTTCGACCGGGACGGCTTCACGGCGACGGTGGCCGCCACGCTGGTCGCCCACCAGGTGGACCTGGTGGCCATGGCCGGCTTCGGCACCGTCATGACCGGGGCGGTGCACCGGGCCTTCCCCGGCCGGATCCTGAACACGCACCCGGCCCTGCTGCCGGCGTTCCCGGGGTGGCACGGCGTGCGGGACGCCCTCGCCGCGGGGGTGCCGGAAACGGGGTGCACGGTGCACCTGGCCACGCTCGAGATGGACGCCGGTCCGATCCTGGCCCAGGAGGTGGTGCCGGTCGTACCCGGCGACACCGAGGAGTCGCTACACGAGCGGATCAAGGTGGTCGAGCGCGCCCTGTACCCGGCCACCGTGGCCTGGGCGCTGGACGAGCTCCGGGCGGGTCGGGAGATCAGGCCGCCGGCCCTGGTGCCGGCGCGCGCCGGCACGCTGAGCGGAAAAGGAGCTGAGGAGATGACGTCGTGAGGGCCCTGCTGTCGGTGTACGACAAGGAAGGCCTGGTCGAACTGGCCCGGGGCCTCTCGGACCTGGGCTGGGAGCTGGTGGCCAGCGGCAACACGTCCGCCAAGTTGACCGAGGCCGGCGTCGCGCACATCGAGGTGGCCGACGTCACCGGCTCGCCCGAGATGCTGGGCGGCCGGGTCAAGACGCTCCACCCCAAGATCCACGGCGGGATCCTGGCCGACCGCTCCAAGCCGGAGCACCTGGCCGACCTGGAGGCCAACGGCATCGACGCCATCGACCTCGTGGTGTCGAACCTGTACCCGTTCTCCTCGGACCCCTCCATCGAGCTCATCGACGTCGGTGGTCCGACCATGGTGCGCGCCGCGGCCAAGAACCACGCCCACGTCGGGATCGTCACGTCGCCGGACGACTACCCGGCCGTGCTCGCCGAGCTGCGTGCGGCGGGCGCACTGTCCGCCGCCACCCGCCGCCGCCTGGCCCGGGAGGCCTTCGCCCACACGGCGGCCTACGACGCCGCCATCGTCGCCTGGCTCGACGCCGGCGGCCCCGCGCCGGCCGCAGACCTCGAGGGCGCCACGGACGCCGATGCCGCGGAGGCCGCGCTGTCCGCCGTCCTGCCGCCCACCCTGCACCTCACGCTCGAGCGCACCGAGGTGCTGCGCTACGGCGAGAACCCCCACCAGCGCGGCTCGCGCTACCGCATCGCGGGCACGGCGAGCTGGTGGGACGCCATGGTCCAGCACGCCGGCAACCCGCTGTCCTACCTGAACCTCTTCGACGGCGACGCCGCCTGGCGGCTGGTCCACGAGCTGGCGGCCGACGCCGCCGGCGGCGCCGGCGGCGGCGCCGGTGCGGGACAGGCCGCAGTGGCCATCATCAAGCACGCCAACCCGTGCGGCGCCGCGGTGGCCGGCGACCTCGTCACCGCCTACGAACGTGCGCTCGAGTGCGACGTGCAGAGCGCCTTCGGCGGAGTGGTGGCCATCGGGGGGGACGTCACCATGGAGGTCGCCGAGGCCGTGGCCGCCGGGCCGCAGGCCGACGTGATCATCGCGTCGTCGTTCGCGCCGGAGGCGCTCGAGAAGCTGACGAGCCGGCGCAAGGCCACCCGCCTCCTGTCGGGCCCCGCGCCCGAACAGGCCGTCCGCCAGCTGCGGAGCCTCGGCGCCAGCGTGCTGGTGCAGGACGTCGACGCCTTCGTCTCGCCCCGCAGCGAGTGGCGCGCCGTCACGAAGCGCCAGCCCAGCGACGACGAGTGGCGCGACCTGGTGCTCGCCTGGAGGGTGTGCGGCCGCACGACGTCGAACGCCATCGCCGTCGTCACCAACGGGCAGGCCGTCGGCGTGGGCGCCGGGCAGCAGTCCCGGGTCGTCGCCGCCGAGATCGCGGTGCAGAAGGCCGGCGAGCGGGCCAAGGGTGGCGCGGGCGCCAGCGACGCGTTCTTCCCCTTCGCCGACGGGCTGCTGGTGCTGGCCGATGCGGGCGTGACCGCCGTGGTCCAGCCGGGCGGCTCGGTGCGCGACGACGAGGTCGTCGCCGCGGCGGACGAGGCGGGCCTGGCCATGGTCGTGACCGGCGAGCGGCACTTCCGGCACTGATGGGCGCCATCCTGCTCGACGGCGAGGTGGTGGCGGCGCGCATCCGCGCCGAGGTGGCGGACCGGGTGGCGGAGCTCCGCGCCGAGGGCGTGACGGTGGGACTCGGGACCATCCTCGTCGGCGACGACGTGCCGAGCGAGCGCTACGTCGCGCTCAAGCACGAGGACTGCGCCGGCATCGGCATGTACTCGGTGGGCGAGCACCTGCCCGCGACGGCGGCCCAACACGACGTCATGGACGTCATCGCCCGCTTCAACGCCGACCCCCTGGTGAGCGCGTTCCTCGTGCAGCTGCCGCTGCCCGCCGGCCTCGACGAGGAGCGCGCCCTGCTCGCCATCGATCCCGAGAAGGACGTCGACGGGCTGCACCCGGTCAACCTGGGCCGCCTCGTGCTGGGCACGCCGGGCCCGCTGCCGTGCACGCCGTCGGGGATCGTCGAGCTGCTGCACGCCTACGACGTGCCGGTCGAGGGCCGCCATGTCGTCATCATCGGCCGCGGGATCACGATCGGCCGGCCGCTGGCCAACCTCCTCACGCTGAAGCGGCCCGGGTACAACGCGGCGGTGACCGTGGTGCACACCGGCGTCGACGAGGCCGACCTGGTCCCGCTGGTGCGCTCGGCGGACATCGTCGTGGCCGCCGCCGGCCGGCCCCACATGCTCACGCCGGACATGGTCAAGCCCGGCGCCGCCGTCGTCTCGGCGGGGACCACCTTCGAAGGCCGCAAGCTGATCCCCGATGCCCACCCCGACGTCGCCGACGTGGCCGGATGGATCACACCCCGCCTCGGGGGAGTGGGCCCCATGACGCGTGCCATGCTGTTGCGCAACGCGTTGCAGGCCGCGGAGAAGGCGGCCCGCTCGGGAGGCCATGAGCAGTGAGTGAGCGGGAATACTCGGAGCGGCCGTGGGGCAATTACACGGTGCTCGACGACGACGCGTCCGACCACAAGGTCAAGCGCCTCGTCGTGCACCCCGGCAAGCGGCTCAGCTACCAGCGCCACTCCAAGCGGGCCGAGCACTGGTTCATCGTCTCGGGCACGGCGACCGTCACGCTCGACGGCAGGGTGATCACGGTCGAGGCCGGGCAGTCGATCGACATCCCGCTGGAGGGCGCGCACCGCGTCGCCAACGAGGGCGACACCGACGTGGTCCTGATCGAGGTCCAACACGGCTCGTACTTCGGCGAGGACGACATCGTGCGGCTCGAGGACGACTTCGGGCGGGCGCCGACATGACGCGCATCGCGGAGCTGCTGGCCGCCGGACCGACGTACTCCTTCGAGTTCTTCCCCCCGAAGAACGACAAGGAGCTCGGCACCCTGGCCCGCACCATCGCGGAGCTGCAGCCGCTCGAGCCGTCGTTCGTCTCGGTGACCTACCGCGGCGGCGCCGAGTCGCGCCAGCGCACCTTCGATCTCGTGTCGGGCATGCTGCACACCACCAAGCTCAACCCGATGGCGCACCTCATCTGCGTGGCGCACACCCGGCTCGAGCTGGCTGACATCCTCGTCGCCCTGCGCAAGGCGGGGGTCGAGAACCTGATGGCCCTCGGCGGCGACCCGCCCGAGGACCCCACCGGCGGCCCCGGCGAGCTGGCCTACGCGGCGGAGCTGGTGCAGCTCGCGCGCGCCATCGGCGGCTTCTCCGTCGGCGTGGCGGCCCATCCGGCCGGCCATCCGCGCTCGCGGGGGATGGCCGCCGACCGGGACTACCTGGCCGCCAAGCTGGAGCTGGCCGACTTCGGGGTGACGCAGTTCTTCTTCGAGGCCTCCGAGTACGAGGGCCTCATGGCCGACCTGCGCGGACGCGGCGTCGACACCCCCGTCCTGCCCGGCATCCTGCCCGTCACGTCCCTCTCGACGATGAGCCGGCTCGGCGGCATGGGCGCGGCGGCGCCGGCCTGGATGGAGGAGCGGCTCCGCGCCGCCGACGAACGTGGCGGGCCCGACGCGGTGCGCAAGGAGGGCGTCGAGCTGGCCACCGAGCTCTGCTCCCGCCTCCTCGAGATCGGCGTGCCGGGGCTGCACTTCTACACCTTCAACACCTCGAGCGCGACCCGTGAGATCTACGCCGCGCTCGGGACTGGGGCCGAGCGCGGCCGCCTAGAAAACCCAGCTCAGCTGCTAGAACGACGACGCCCCGGGCCGCCGCTCACCGGCCCCGCATAGTGGGTAACATAGTGGGTATGGCGTACGTGGTGGCCCGTCCCAAGGGGAGGTACGAGATCCGGGAGTCGGTGCACACCCCCAAGGGCCCCCGCGCCCGGTCCCTCGCCAACTTCACGCAGCTCGACGACGAGGTGCTGGCCCGCGCCCGTGAGCGGGCGACGCGCCCCTTCGACCCGGACGCCGTGCGGGCCGCCGCCGAAAGGGCAGCCGTGAAGGGGACCGTCCGCCACGAGCGTCCGGAGACGCGGCACTTCGTCGAGGCCTCCCGCCGCATGGCCCGTTCGCTGGAGCGGGTTCCCTCGCCCGCCGCGCGCCGGGATCCAGGCGACGCCCTGATCGGCCTTCTCGGTTTCGCGGCGAGGGTCAAGCCGTTCGGTCCCGCTCGGACCCCGGCGCCACTGCGGTTCCCGCCGCTGGCCCGTCTTCGAGAGGAGCGGATCGCCAGGGCGGGTCTTCGGTGAGCAGCACCGAGGAGCTGAGTGACCTGGCCCCGATGATCGTCTCACTCCACGAGATGCTCGATTCCGCCGGCGTGCCGCACCAGTTCGGGGGGGCTATCGCCTTGGCCTGGTACCGGAATCCCCGGGCGACGACCGACATCGACGTCAACCTGACCCTGCCCCCGGCGGCCGCCGAGCCCGTCCTCGGGTTGCTGGGCCGGCTCGGCGTCACGGTGACACCAGAAGACCGGGCGGCGATCGCGCAGGATGGCCAGGCCCGACTGGACTGGGGCGGCTCCTATCTCGACGTGTTCTTCGCCACCATGGACCTGCACCTCGAGATGTCCGAGCGCGCCCGCGTCGTTCGCTTCGGCCCGGTGGACATCCCGATCCTCGCCCCCGAGCACCTCATCGTCTGCAAGGCCATCTTCGACCGCCCCAAGGACTGGCTCGACATAGAGGAGATCCTGCGCTGGGGCACCGACGTCGACGCCAAGCGGACGCTCCACTGGGTGGGTGAGATCCTCGGCCCGGAGGCCGAGCAGTACGCCCGCCTCGCCGAGTTGCTGTCCACCGGGGCGGCGGCCTCTCCGGAGCAGGCCCCCTAGGCGACTGCGGGCCCGGTAGGCGACGGGGACTCCCCACCCGGCCGATTGGGAACCCGCTGGCCAGGCCCCTAGCATCGCCGCCATGGCAGATCGCATCCGCATGGGCGACGACGGCACCCTGATCGTCCCCGACGAGCCCATCATCCCCTTCATCGAGGGCGACGGCACCGGCGTCGACATCTGGCCGGCCGCCAAGCTGGTCCTCGATGCGGCCGCCGCCAAGCACGGGCACACCATCGCCTGGAAGGAGGTGCTGGCCGGGCAGAAGGCGTTCGACCAGACCGGCAGCTGGCTGCCCGACGAGACGGTCGAGACGTTCCGGTCGCACCTGATCGGGATCAAGGGGCCGCTCACCACCCCGATCGGGGGCGGCATCCGCTCGCTCAACGTCGCGCTGCGCCAGATCCTCGACCTCTACGTGTGCCTGCGCCCGGTGCGCTGGTTCACCGGTGTCCCCTCGCCGGTGCTGCACCCCGAGCTGGTCGACATGGTCATCTTCCGCGAGAACACCGAGGACGTCTACGCCGGCTACGAGGTCAAGGCGGGCTCGCCCGAGGCGCTCAAGCTCACGGCCTACCTGCGCGAGGAGATGGGCTGGCCCATCCGTGACGGTTCGGGCATCGGGATCAAGCCCATCTCCGAAATGGGGTCCAAGCGGCTCATCCGCGCCGCCATCAACTACGCGCTCGACCGCAAGCGCCGCTCGGTCACGCTGGTGCACAAGGGCAACATCATGAAGTTCACCGAGGGCGCGTTCCTCGACTGGGGCTACGAGCTCGTGCGCGAGGAGTTCTCCGACACCGCCGTGGGCTGGGAGGACTGCGGTGGTGAGCCCGGGGACAAGCTGCTCGTCAAGGACACCATCGCCGACATCACCCTGCAGCAGGTGCTCACCCGGCCTTCGGACTTCGACGTCATCGCCACCACGAACCTCAACGGCGACTACCTCTCCGACGCCCTGGCCGCCCAGGTCGGTGGCATCGGCATCGCCCCGGGGGCGAACATCAACTACGTGACCGGCCACGGCATCTTCGAGGCCACCCACGGCACCGCGCCCAAGTACGCCGGCCAGGACAAGGTCAACCCCGGCTCCGTGCTGCTCTCGGGCGTGCTCATGTTCGAGCACATCGGCTGGACCAACGCCGCGGCGGACATCGTCCAGGCGCTCGAGGCCACCATCGCGGACAAGGTGGTGACCTACGACTTCGCCCGGCTGATGGACGGCGCCACCGAGGTGAAGTGCTCCGAGTTCGCCGCCGCCATCGTCGACCGCCTCTGACCCGCCGCTCCGTCACACCCTGCCGGACCCATCTGTCGGACTCCATCTGTCGGACCCACCTGTCGGACCCACCTGTCGGAAAGGACCACCTCCCCATGGCCAAGCCCCCCGTCCACGTCACCGTCACCGGCGCCGGCGGCCAGATCGGCTACTCCATCCTGTTCCGCATCGCGTCGGGCCAGCTCCTCGGTGAGGACCAGCCGATCGTGCTGCGCCTGCTCGAGATCGAGCCCGCCATGCGCGTGCTCGAGGGCGTCGTCATGGAGATCGACGACTGCGCCTTCCCCCTCGTGCACGACATCGTCGCGACGTCGGACCTGCGGACCGCCTTCGACGGCACGTCGTGGGCATTGCTCGTCGGCTCGGTGCCGCGCAAGGCGGGCATGGAGCGGGGCGACCTCCTCAACGTGAACGGCGGCATCTTCAAGCCGCAGGGCCGGGCCATCGCCGAGAACGCCGCCTCCGACGTCCGCATCCTCGTCGTGGGCAACCCCTGCAACACCAACTGCCTCATCGCCCGCTCGAACGCGCCGGAGGTTCCGGCCGACCGCTGGTTCGCCATGACCCGCCTGGACGAGAACCGGGCCAAGGCGCAGCTGGCGGCGAAGGCGGGCGTGCCCGTCGCCGACGTCACGAACGTGGCCATCTGGGGCAACCACTCAGCCACCCAGTTCCCCGACTTCGCCAACGCCCGCATCGGCGGGAAGCCGGCGGCCGGCGTCATCGGGGACGACGACTGGCTGCGGGGGGACTTCATCACGACGGTGCAGAAGCGCGGGGCCGCCATCATCGACGCCCGGGGCTCGTCCTCGGCCGCCTCGGCCGCCGCGGCGGCCATCGACACCGTGGTGAGCCTGCGCAGCGCGACCCCGCGGGGGGAGTGCTTCTCGGTGGCGGTGGCCAGCACGGGCCAGTACGGCGCCCCCGAGGGCCTGCAGTTCGGCTTCCCCGTCGCCGCCGACGGGAACGGCGGCTGGTCCGTGGTCGAGGGCTTCACCCACGACGAGTTCGCCCGTGACCGCATCGGGGTCACGACGGACGAGCTGCTGGCCGAGCAGAACGACGTCAGGGAGCTGGGCCTCCTCGGGTAACACCCCCGGTACGATGCAGGCTTGACCGCGCCGTCGCCGCTCGCGCCACTCCCGGGGTCCGCCCCGGTCCGTCACCGGCAGTTCTCCGCCGTGAAACCGGGGCGAAACACATGCCTGGCACCCTGAGACCCGTGGGAGACCTCTTCGACGGGTACGGCGCGTCCGCTCGCGGGCTGACCGAAGCCGCCTTCGACGAGATGGTCGGACACGACGGCGCGGCCCGGGCCCCCTACGCCGCGGTCGCCTCCTCCCTGGCCCAGATGGGCCCCGAGGACGTCTCCGCCCGGGCCTCCCGTCTGGCCCGGGCCTTCATGGACCAGGGCGTCACCTTCGATCTCGACGGCGAGGAGCGCCCGTTCCCCCTCGACGTGGTGCCGCGCATCTTCACCGGCGCCGAGTGGTCCAAGGTCGCCGCCGGGGTGGCGCAGCGGGTACGCGCGCTCGAGCACTTCCTCGACGACGTGTACGGCGCGGCGCGGATCGTCAGCGACGGCCTCGTCCCCCACGAGGTGGTGACGAGCTCACCGGGCTTCGTGCGGGCCGCCTTCGGGTACACGCCACCCAACGGCGTGCGCATCCACGTGGCGGGCATCGACGTCATCCGTGACGAGGACGGCGAGTTCCGCGTGCTCGAGGACAACCTGCGCAGCCCGTCGGGTGTGAGCTATGTGTTGGCCAACCGGGCCGCCATGGCGCGGGTGCTGCCCGAGCTGTTCTGGGGCCAGCCCATTCAGATGGTGACCGACTACCCGGCCCACCTCATCAGCGCGCTGCGGCGGGCCGCGCCGGCATCGGTGCAGGACCCGACGGTCGTGGTGTTGACGCCGGGCGTGCACAACTCCGCCTTCTACGAGCACGCGCTCCTGGCCCGCCTGATGGGTGTGCACCTGGTGGAGGGCCGGGACCTCGTGTGCCATGGCACCGACGTCTTCCTGCGCACGACCGAGGGCGAGGTGCCGGTGCACGTCATCTACCGACGCGTCGACGACGACTACCTCGACCCGCTGCAGTTCCGCCCCGAGTCGCTGGTCGGCTGCCCCGGTGTGGTCAACGCGGCGCGGGCGGGACGGGTCACGATCGCCAACGGGGTGGGCAACGGCGTGGCGGACGACAAGCTCGTCTACACCTACGTGCCGGCCATGATCCGTTACTACCTGGGCGAGGACCCGATCCTGCACAACGTCGAGACGATGCACCTGGTGGACGCCGGCGTGCGCAAGGACGCGCTGGCGCGCCGGGCCGAGCTCGTGTTCAAGCGCGTGGACGGCTCCGGGGGCAAGGGTCTGGTCATCGGGCCGGCCGCCACGGGCGCCGAGCTCGACGAGCTGGCGCTCGAGGTGGAAGCCGACCCCCGCCACTGGATCGCCCAGCGCGTCGTCGCCCTCTCGACGGCGCCCACCTGGGTCGACCAGACCATGGTGCGCCGCCACGTCGACCTGCGGCCCTTCGCCGTGAACGACGGCGAGGACATCTGGGTCCTCCCGGGCGGCCTGACCCGGGTCGCCCTGCAGGAGGGCGGCCTGGTGGTCAACTCCAGCCAGGGCGGCGGCTCCAAGGACACCTGGGTCGTCGGGGGCGGTCCGTCCATGCCCGTCCTCCCGCCGCGCCAGGCCTCGCCCCTTCTCGCCGGGCCGCCCCAGGACGTCGGACCGCGGGCGGAGAGCGAGAACGGCGTGCAGCAACAGCAACAGCAACAGCAGCAGCAACCGCAACAGCAACAGCGAGCCGGGCCCCCCCGATGACGCGGGCCCTGCTGAGCCGGGTCGCCGAGTCGATCTTCTGGGTGGGCCGCTACGTGGAGCGGGCCGAGGGCACGGCGCGCATCCTCGACGTGTCGGTGTACCAGGCTCTCGAGCAGAGCGACGTCGAGGGTTCCCACGCGGCACGCCGCCTCCTCGCCGTCATGGGCCTGCCCGATTCGGGCAACGAGACCCTGTGGCAGGCGACCGAGAAGTTGGCCATCGACCCCGACAGCCGCTCCTCCATCGCGGGGGCGCTGGCAGCGGCGCGGGAGAACACCCGCGCCGTGCGCCACGTCGTGCCCGTCGAGTTCTGGGAGCACATCAACGCCACCTGGGCCGAGCTCCCGCTGCAGTGGGAGGCCGGCCGCCGGGCCGGGCCCGCCCTCTACCTCTCCTTCGTCAAGACCCAGTGTGCCGGCATGATGGGTCTGGCCGACACGATGATGAGCCGGGACCAGACCTGGCTCTTCTTCACGCTCGGCCGCTGCCTGGAGCGCACCGACGTGGTCGCCCGGCAGCTGGCGACGGTGGCCTTCGACGAGGTGTTCGACAGCGGCCTCGTCATGCTGCTCCGCTCCTGCGGCGGCTACGAGCCCTACCTGCGCCTCTCCCAGGGCGTCGTGGAGCCCGGCCGCGTCCTCGACTTCCTCCTGCGTGACCGGCTCTTCCCCCGCTCGGCGTTCGCCTCGCTGACGCTGGCCGAGGACTGCCTCGACCAGATCAACGCCGGACGCGAGGGGACGTGGGACGACGCCCGCGGGCTGGTCGGCCTGGCCCGGGCCGAGCTCGAGTACTCGGCGCCCGCCACCCTCTCGCGGGGGCTCGAGACGCGGCTCGAGCGGCTGCAGGCGTCCATCTCGTCGGTCAGCGACGCCGTGACCCGGCGCTACTTCGCCCAGGACCTGCCGACGCAGTGGCGGCAAGGGGGTGGAGGAGGATGAGCCGCGGCGACGGATGGCGGCTCCGGGTGTCCCACGAAACCCGGTTCGACTACGACGCCCCGGCGCGGGCTTCCTACAACGAGCTACGTCTCACGCCGCGCACCGAACTCCGCCAGACGGCGCTCGAGACGCGGGTCGTGACCGTGCCGCCGGCGCCGCAGTACTCCTACATCGACTACTGGGGCACCCACGTGGTGGCGTTCAACGTCGACCGGGGCCACGAGGCACTCGCCATCACGGGCAACTCGTTGGTCGACACCCAGCACACCGACGAGCCGGACGACTGCACCTGGGAGGACGTGGCCGACGCCGCGCTGACCATGGCCGACCACGTCTCGCACAACCTCTACACGGCGCCCGGGCAGGAGCTGTCGGAGATCGCGGCGCGCCTGCGGGCGTCACGCCCGCTCGAGACGGCCCGGCGCATCATCGCCACGACGCACGATTCGTTGCGCTACGTGCGGGGTGTCACCACGGTGCACACCTCGGCCAACGAGGCCTACGCCGACGGGGCCGGCGTCTGCCAGGACTTCGCGCACCTGGCCCTGGCGCTCGCCAAGTCGGTCGGCCTGCCGGCGCGCTACGTGTCGGGGTACTTCCACCCGGAGGAGGACGCCATCATCGGCGAGGAGGTCACGGGGGAGAGCCACGCCTGGGTGGAGCTGTGGACGGGCCGGTGGTGGGGCTACGACCCCACCAACGACCGTCCGGTGGGGGAGCGCCACGTCGCCGTCGGACGCGGCCGCGACTACGCCGACGTGCCGCCGGTGAAGGGCGTCTACGCCGGCAACGCCGAGAACACGATGCGCGTCGTCGTGCGGATGACGCGGACACACTGAGAGGCGAGCCCGTGCTGACGCGCATGCGGATCTGGCTGCCCGACGCCCCCGGTGTCCTCGGCGCGGTGGCGGCCGAGATCGGCGCGGTGAACGGCAATGTCGTCGGCCTCGAGGTGCTCGAGCGCGAGGCGGGGGTGGCAGTCGACGAGCTGGTCGTGGAGCTGCCCGACGAGCCCGGCGCGGTCGACGCGGTGTGCCGCGGGGTGCGCAACGTCCCGGGTGCCGGGGTCGAGGAGGTGACGGAGCTGTCCACCGCGGCGCCGGACCGCGAGGACACCGTCCTCGCCGCCGCCGCCGGCATCCTGCAGGCCGCCACGCCCTCGGCCTCCCTGCGCGCGCTGACAGGGCATCTGATGGCGCTCTTCGACCTGTCCTGGCTGGCCCTGGCCGACGAGGCGCTCGAGCGCTTCGCCGAGGTGCACGGTGACGTGCCCCCGGTGCGGTGGGTGGCCGCGTTCGCCGAGGGCTCGAGGAGCGGCTCCGACCCGGCGAACGACACCACGGGCTCGGGCGTCTTCGTCGAGCCGGTGCCCGAGACCGGGTTGACGGTGTGCGGGGGGCGCCCGGTCCCGATCCGGCGCCGCGAGCGCCACGAGATCGCGATGCTGGTCATGGTGGCGTCGCGCTTCATCGACGCGCTGGGCGGGCGCCGCCGGCTGACCGGCTGACCGGCTGACCGGCTGACGGACCGACCGCCTAGTGTCCCGGGCATGCTGCGCATCGGCTTCGTCGGATCGGGGCTCATCGCCTGGGCACACGGTCTCGGCCTCAAGGCGATGATCGACGGCGGCGTCATCGAGGCGTCGATCGTGGCCGTCCACGACCAGCGCCCCCGGCGCGCCCGGGCCTTCGCAGAGGGACTCGGCGCCGGCGCCGCCGCGGTCGTCGGGAGTGCCGGCGAGGTGGCGGCCCGCTGTGACGCCGTCTGGGTCTGCACGCCGACGGCGGCGCACCGGGGCGCGGTGGACGAGGCGCTGGCCGCCGGCTGCGCCCTGTTCTGCGAGAAGCCGCTCGATCGGGACCTGGCCCGTGCCACCTCCCTGGTCGACGCCGTGGCCGCCTCCGGTGTGGCCAGCCAGTCCGGCCTCGTGCTGCGGAGCGCGCCGGTCTTCCGGGCGCTGCGCGGCCTGGTGGAGAGCGGGGCGCTGGGCGCGCCCATGGCGGTGGTGTTCCGCGACGACCAGTACTTCCCCATCCGCGGGACCTACGCGTCCGGTGGCGGGCCGACGTCTCGCAGGCCGGCGGGGGCTGCCTCATCGAGCACTCCATCCACGACGTCGACATCCTGCGTCACTGCTTCGGCGAGGTCGGCACCGTCGGGGCGCGGACGGCGAACCACGCCGGCCATGATGGCGTCGAGGACGTCGCGACCGTGTCCCTGTCCTTCGTCTCCGGCGCCGAGGCCCACCTCACGAGCGTGTGGCACGACATCATGACCCGGGGGTCGACGCGCCGGGTCGAGGTGTTCGGCCGCGACGCGATGGTGTGGCTGGAGGACGAATTCCGGGGCCCGCTCCACCTGCAGACGAGTGAAGGCAGCGAGGTCCGGCCCTGCCCGTCACCGGAGTGGGTGGACGGGCTGCCACTGGCCGACGACGAAGTCGGACTCGCCGTGCGGGCGTACGCCGAGGCCGACCGCGGCTTCGTCGATGCCGTCGCGGGCGGGTGGGCACCCGACCCCGGCCTCGACGTCGCCCTGGCCGCCCATCGCCTGGTCGACGCGGCCTACCGTTCCGCCGCGAGCGGGGGAGTCCCGTTGGACGTGGCCGGGGGCGGTGTGGGCGGGGCGTAGGGCCGGCGGCCCGCACCCCTCGGGATCACGCCGGCGGGCCGCACCTCGAGGATGAAATTGTCAACCCCGACCTCATACCCAAGTCGGAGTCTCCGCCCCCACACGGCGTGCCACCAGGGATTCCTCCCCTGAACGCCATACCTCGGGCCGTCCCGCCCGACGGTTACCATCCCCCCGTGGCGTCGGAACCCGGCCCGCCCGGCGTTGTACACCCGTCACCGAAACCCGCGAAGGAGGCCACGAGGGTGCGTTCCCTGCTCCGCACATTTTCCCAGCAACCCGTCGCAGCGAAGGTGCCCGAGGTCACCGCACTCTTCTGGGTGATCAAGATCTCCACCACGGCGGCGGGCGAGGCCATCTCGGACTGGCTGGGGACGAAGCACAACGTCAAGGTCGGGTTCTTCGTCGAGATCATCATGTTCTGCGTCGCCCTCTACCTGCAGTTCCGCGCCCGGCGCTACCGGGCCTCCACCTACTGGTTCCTGGCCCTGGCCATCGCCACCGCGGGCACCGGCGTCGCCGACACGATGCATCTGGCCTTCGCCCTGCCCTACGCCGTCACGTCGCTGTTCTGGCTCGTGACGTTGGCCGTCGTGTTCTTCCTGTGGAACCGGAGCGAGCACACGTTGGACATCCACAGCATCACCACCAATCGCCGCGAGAAGTACTACTGGGCCGTCGTCTTCGCCACCTTCGCCCTCGGCACCGCGGTCGGCGACTTCGCGGCGTCGACGCTCGGGCTCGGCTATCTGGCCTCGGCGATCTTCTTCTGCGGCGTGATCCTTATCCCCTGGGCCGGTTGGAGGTTCCTCAACTTCAACAGCATCTTCGCCTTCTGGTTCGCCTACGTGATCACCCGGCCCATCGGGGCGTCACTCGCCGACTACTTCAGCAAGGGCCACGACGTGAGCGGATTGAACGCGGGGGACTGGCAGACGGCGCTGGTCATGACCTTCGTCGTGGTCGCCCTCGTCGCCTACACCGCCAAGGCCCGCTACGACATCCAGTCGCCCGAGGTCGAGATCGCCGGCGGCACCTGATCGCGGGCCGGCGGGGCTCAGTCGCCGGTCACCATGCCGAACTGCGCCATGAGGGCGCGCTCCTCGTCGGGCGTGGGTGTCTCGTCGCGGGCCGCCGCCCGCCGGCCGGCAGCGTCCGCTCCATCAGTGAGAAGTCGCCGTCGTCCTGCGCCGCGAGCGCTTGAACAGCATCACGCTGCCCCGGGCGACGTCGTGGGCGGCCCCTTCCCCCCGGCCGAGGACCTTCGCCATCGGACCCTCCTTCCTCCCGTCGGAGCTCGGTGCGGGCCGAGACCAG
Organism: uncultured Acidimicrobiaceae bacterium; assembly: GCA_963809825.1. Taxonomy (GTDB): domain Bacteria; phylum Actinomycetota; class Acidimicrobiia; order Acidimicrobiales; family RAAP-2; genus Bog-473. The sequence goes on from CAWELJ010000002.1 coordinate 360,149, forward strand.
GCCCGAGCGCTCCAACGGAGCTCGGGCTCCGGAGCGTTGCGGCGTCCCATCGATCACCGGCGGTCCCTAGGGTGCAGGGCATGGACACCTCCGCTCTCCTGCTCGAGCTCTTCGGCCGCATCGAACCCCTGGCCGCTGACGTCGTCGACGGCCTCGACGCCGACCAGTTGTGCCAGGCCCCGGATCCGGGCGCCAACACCATCGGTTGGCTGGTCTGGCACCTGAGCCGGGTGCAGGATCACCACGTCGCCGAGCTCCTCGGCACCGAGCAGATCTGGGTCGGTGAGGACTGGGCGCATCGGTGCGGGCTCGAGCCCGACCCGTCCAACACCGGCTACGGCCACGGTCCCGACGAGGTGCGCGCCGTGCGGCCCGAGGGCACCGACGTCCTCCTCGGCTACCTGGCCGAGGTCGACGCCAGGACGAAGGCGATGCTGGCGGGCCTCACCGACGACGATCTCGACCGTGTGGTCGACCGCCGCTGGGACCCGCCGGTCACCATGGGGGTGCGCCTGGTCAGCATCGCCGACGACTGCCTCCAACACGCGGGCCAGGGCGCCTACACCCGCGGGCTCCTCGGCTTCTGAGGAAGCGAGCCGCGGAGGGGCGCTCCCTACCCCCTACCGCAGTGAGGAGCGCTCCGCCCGGGCTGTGTCCGCCGCATGGCGGCCGGCCCGTCGGCCGAAGAAGGAGCCGTCGCCGAGGCTCATGCCGCTGGCGTAGTGGTGGGCCGCGAGGCTGGCGGCGGTCCGGCCGACGGCGTACAGACCCGGGATGCGGTGACCGGCACCGTCGAGCGCGGCGCCGTCGCGGTCGGTGACGAGGCCGCCGAGGGTGAAGGTGGCATAGATCGCACCGTGGTCGACGCGCAGGTCGATGGCGCCAATGCCGCTCGCCGGCGGCACGCCGATGGGCTGCAGGTAGGGTGCGCGCTTGTGGAACGCGGGGTCGACGCCGCGGGCGGCGGCCTCGTTGTAGTCGCGCACCGTGCGGGCCAGGGCGTCGGGTGGAACGTCGAGGTCGGCGGCCAGCTCCTCGGGAGTGGCCGCGGCGTAGCGGACTCGCAGCCCGATGAGGTTCGGTTCGTGGATCACGTCGTCGGTGATCATGTAGACGAAGCCGTCCTGGTCGCGGAAGGCGTGGAACCCGATGCGGCCGGTGTAGGCATCCTCGTTGATGAAGCGCTCCCCATGGCGGTTGACCAGGATCCCCCGGGCGAGACGGTGGGGTGGCCCGAGGGGCAGCGCACATTCGATCGTGTCGAGCCTGGTCGTCACCGCGCCGGCACCGAGGCCCATGCGGATCCCGCGCCCGTCGTCGGCCGGGGTGCCGATCCGCCAGACGGCGTCGGGGACGTGCGCCAGTGGGCAATGCTCGGCCACCATGGCCTCGTTGTGGATGAACCCGCCGGCGGCGACGATCACGCCGCCACGAGCCCGGATGGAGCGCAGCCCGTCGTCGGTGCGCACGCCCACACCGACGACGTCCCCGCCGTCGACGACGAGTGCCTCGGCGCGGGTATCGGCCGCCACGCGAGCGCCGCTGGTCGACACGGCAGCACCGAGGCGTTCCATGAGGAAGCCGCCGGCAGAGTCGATACACCGCGGCTTGTGACCCCGGGGCACCGGGACCGCGATCTCGTCGAACGGGTAGGCGTCCTCGCCTCCGCTGAAGAGCAGCCCGGAGTCGTCCACGGATTCGCGGTTCGGCTCGTCGCAGAACGCCGCCCGGAACGGCACGCCGATCGAGACCAACCAATCAAAGTGGTCCGGCGAACCTTCGCAATACACGTTCACGCGATCGTCGTCCACGCCGGGCCCGAGGGCGGCCCGGAGGAATGTCGCCATGTTCTCCGGCGAGTCCTGGAAGCCACAGGCGCCCTGCAGGGCGGTGCCGCCCCCGAGGTAGATCAGCCCGCCGGAGTTGGCCGACGTCCCTCCGGGACCCGAGCCACGTTCGACGGCCAGCACGTCCGCTCCCTCTTGCCGTGCGCCGACGACCGCCGACGCGCCCGCGGCGCCCAGGCCCACGACGACCACGTCGACCGCCTCGTCGAAGCGGATCTCGCTGGCCTCGAGCGCCGGGATCGGCTCCATTCCCCTCTTCCTGTCAGGACTCGATCGTGGACCGCGCTGTGTCATCGGGCAGCAGCCTCGACCTGCTGTCCCGTCAGCACGTTGCCGGGAGTGTACTCAGCTCTCTCGTCCATGAGCGCCAGGCCGAGAGATACCGAGTCAGCGTCGGACCGGCCTGCGGCCGGCGCCCTCCTCCCGGTGAAGAGCGAAGCTCGCAACCCACACGATCGCGACGACGACGCAGGCGATCCACAGCAGGTGAACCGCAAATCCCGCGCCGAAGAGAATGAGTACCAACAGAGCCAACAAGAGTATTGCCATCACCGTTTCCCTCCTTGGGTTCCTGGAATCACGACATGAACCTGCCGACCGCGAGATCGGTCTGGTATCTAGTACGTCGAGTCAACTCGACGCACGACGTTTCCCTGCCCGTCGTCGACCACCGTGCGGCGGCGTCGCATCGTGGCCACGACCATGGTGAGCACCGACAACAGGGCTCCGACGACTCCGACGATCATCAAGATGACACCCACCTTGTTGACGTTGAATCCGTGCTGATCAGGACTCGCGGTCACGGCGTAATCGAGAATGGCGCCAACCGCAAAGGCGATGAGGCTCGCGACAAGTCCTCCAGTTCCAACCATCTTGCAACCTCCAGTTCGGGTCGCTCCACCCATACCCGTGTGCGTGGCCGAGAAAAACGGGGTATCGGTACAACGCGGGAAATGAGCGTCCGCGGACGGCGATGACGGCGAGCGTCGAACGCCGTCGTGCGACTGTTCCTACCCGGGTCCTATGTGGGCGGCTTGGGCCAGCGCACGTGCTCGCTGTAGTGGTAGATCGTCTCGTACCCCAGCCCGAGATAGAGCGGCACGCCCATCGGTGACGCCTGCAGCGTGCACGACGACGCGCCGCGCTCGAAGGCCAGGTTGGTCACCGCCACCGTCACCAGCGCCCCGAGGCCGCCCGTCCGTGCGCCGGGCACCGTGCCCACCCACTGCAGGCCGGCCACGCCGTCGCTCTCGAACATCATGGCGGTCGCGATGGGCCGGCCCTCGCGGGTCGCCACGACGATGTGCGCGGCCGGGTCCTCGAGGAGCACGGCAGGCAGGTCGAAGAGATCGGCGAGGACCTCGGCGGGCATGCCGTAGGTCCCATAGGCCTCGGCGTTGACCGTGATGAAGTCGTGCACGCCCGGCGCATCCTCGACCGGGCGCAGCACGACGCCGTCGACGGGAGTGGCGGCCTCGAGCGGGGCGTGCCGGATCATCTGTGGCACCGGGTCGCCGAAGGGCTTGAGGCCGGCGTCCCCGCACGCGAGGCGCAGATCGTCGTCCTCGCCGCCGTCGCGCACCTTCACGCTGTAGCCCCGGGCCAGGTTGCCGAAGAACGCATCGGCCCGTGCGATCAGCTCGTCACCGCCGAGTGCGTCGTCGGCGCGGAAGGCCCCGTTGGCCACGACCGGGATCCACGTCCCCCCCGCGCACAGGACGGCGCCGCCTCCCTCCTCGATACTGCCCCGGCTGCCCCACCGCGTGATGGCTCGGCTGAACGCGATGAGGTTGCGATGGCCGAGCTCCACCTCCCGGGGGGATTGGGACATGCGCCATGATGCCGCGCCGGGACGGTCGCCGCCCGGCGCGCCCATCCGACCGACTAGGTGAAGATGATCTCGCCTCCGGCCGCTTTCTCGTAGAACTCGCCCACGGTGATGATGTCCTGCACCTGGTCGATGAAGTCGTCCTTGGTGAACCCGAAGAGGTCGACCGAGGCCAGGCAGGCATAGAGGCCACACCCGCTGTCCGCGATCATGTCCATGAACTCGGGGACACCGGGGATGTCGTGCTCCTCCATCTTCTTCTCCATCATGTGGGTGGCGATGGCGGACATGCCGGGGAGGACACCGATGAGGCTCGCCATGTGCATGCCCGGGTTGCCCACGGCCGCGACCTTCAGGTGCTCGAGGCGCTGCTTGTGGATGGCGTCGAGTCCGAAGAACGTGAAGAACAGGTTCGCTTCCATGCCTTCGGCCCGGGCGCCGTTGGCCATGATGAGGCCGGGATAGACGCCCTCCAGCGATCCCTTGGACACGATGATGGAGACCTTCTCGATGCGTTCACCCATTGCGTTGCTCCCTTCGTCGTCGAGACATCAGATGCAGCCCCGGGGCTTGGGGATGCCGGCGATCTTGGCCGCGAGCTTGGCCGGCCCCTTGGGGAAGAGCTGGTAGAGCTCCTTGACCGACACGCCCGAGGTCTTGCCCAGGACGCGCACGGTGGGCCCCGTGCCCTTGGCCTCGTACTCGGCGCGCATGAAGCGGATGACCTGCCAGTGGCGGTCCGTCAGCGGATCGATGCCTTCCCGTCGGGCCAGCTCGACCGCGATGTCGTCGTTCCACTGCGACGGGTCGACGAGGAACCCCTCCTCGTTGAGCTCGATCTCCGCTCCGGCGATGGTGTCGGTGGTCATGATGCGCCGACCTCTCTTTCAGGGCTCGGCCGGCGTTCCTTGCCGGCGGTGGGCATGGCGCTGTGCACGCCGGGAATGTCGCGACCGGGGAGCAGGCTGTGCCAGTAGAGCCACTGGAACATCAGCTTCCCGAGGTGGTTCAGGTGCGTCTCCTTCAGCAAGGGCAGTCCCACGGGGCCCGGGAAGTGGCCCGGCAGCGGCTCGACGTCGTAGTTGAAGTCGATGAGCATCGCCTTGGAGAACCCGGTCTCGATGAAGCAGTTGGCGTGCCCGTCGTAGGACGCATCGAGCGGGCGGCCGTCGAGGAAGCGGCGGACGTTCTCGACGAGCACCTCTCCCTCGAAATGGGTCACCGATCCCGCCTTCGAGACCGGCACCGCGGCGGCGTCGCCCAGCGCGAAGACGTTCGGGGACGTCTCGGACTGCAGGGTGTGCACGTCGACCGGCACGAACCCCAGCGCGTCGCCCAGGCCCGGCGACCGCATGACGTAGGCCGCCCCGTTGTGCACGGGGATCACCACGGCCAGGTCGAACGCCACCTCCCGGTCGTCGTAGGACACCAGCCGGCCACCGGCGCCCGAGTAGTCGACCTCGCCGGTGTTGAACTCGGTCACGAGCTCGATGCCGCGCTCGGCGAGCATCCCCCCCAGGCGCGCGCTCGCCACCGGCTTCGTGAAGGCGCCGTCGAGCGGCGTCACGTAGGTCAGGTCGACCTTGTCGCGGATGCCCTGCTGCTGGAAGAACCAGTCGGCCAGGAAGCAGAACTCGAGGGGCGCCACCGGGCACTTGATCGGCAACTCCACGACGTTGACGACGACACGTCCCCCCGTGAACCATTCCAGGGCCTCCGAGAGCGCGACGGCACCGTGGGGGTCGTAGAAGGTGAAGGCACGCTCGTTCCACCCGGGCCCGGTGAGCCCCTCCGTCTCCTCCGGCGCGAGGACCGCGCCGGTGGCCACGACGAGGACGTCGTAATCGAGCACCTGCCCGCTCCCGAGGAACACCCGGCCGCTCTCCGTGTCCACGTGGTCGATCGGGTCCTGGAGGTAGGCGATGTCCCGGTGGAGCTGCCGCCCCCGGGGCCGGACGATCTCGTCGAGGTGGGTCAGCCCGAAGGGGAGGAAGAGCAGCCCGGGCTGGTACACGTGGCGGTCGTCCTGGTCGACGACGGTGATCGTCGCCTCGGACGGCGGGAGGGAGCGGCGGAGCCGGTTGGCGGCCAGTGTGCCGCCGGTCCCCGCTCCCAGGATGACGATGCGATGCGTTCGGTTTCCCATGGCCAATGCCATGGTGGCGACGATCGCGCCGCCCCGGAAGGGCACAAGGTCCCTGCCCGGGCCGATCGGGCGGGTCTCAGCGCAGGGCGAACACGGGGTGGCGGGAGGCGGCGGCGGCCCATTCGGCGTCGGTGGAGTCGGGGGAGACGCCGTCGAAGAACATGCCCGTCTCGAACTTCCATCGGCGCAGGTACTCGCGGAGGATGGGCACGCTGTCGGAGACCGGGACCTCCGCCGCCGTGCAGAGCTGGCGCCGGCGCCCCAGGATCAGGACCAGGTGGCCTCCGGCGTGCCGGACGTTGCGCACCCACTGGGTCTCCCCGCGAGGGGCGACCAGGTACGGCGTCCCCTCGATCGTGAGCAGGTTCACCGGCGTGTGGTGGAGCTTGCCCGTGGTGCGGCCGCGGTGCTCGAGCACCCGGGAGCCCCGGACGCTGATGCCGAGGCGGGTCAGGCCGCCCATCAGGCGGTTCGCCACGTTGCGGGTGAACCAGTCCGGACGCTTGTAGTGGCCCGCGGCCGGCTGGTCGGTGGGGGGGTTCGCGCTCATCGGGTCTTCCTTCGTGCGGGTGGTGGTCATGAACAATGATCCTAAAAGAGAACGATGTTCATGTCAAGTACTTGTGTTCTCACAGGTGAACGGTCACACTGGGCGCATGTCGGCGCCACGCACCGCCCGAGAGCGGGTCCGGGAGGAGATGACGGCGGAGATCCTCGCCGTGGCCCGCGAGCACGTGGCCCGGGAGGGGGCGGCCGCCCTGTCGCTGCGCTCGATCGCCCGCGACCTCGAGATGGCACCCTCCGCGCTCTACCGCTATTTCGACGGCCGGGACGCGTTGCTGAGCGCATTGATCCTCACCGCCTACGAATCGCTGGCCGACGAGGCCGAGCGCGCCGCCGACGACACAGCGCGCCGCGACGGCGGGGGAGACGCCGAACGCTGGCTGGCCGTGCCCCGTGCCCTGCGCGCATGGGCGGTGGCGCACCCGCACGAGTGGGGTCTCATCTTCGGCACACCGGTCCCCGGGTACGAGGCGCCCGAGGCGACCGTCGAGCCCTACGCACGGGTCGCGGCGGCGATGGTGCGCCCGCTGGTCGCGGCCGCCGCCGCGTCGAGGCTGCACACGGAGCCACTGCCGCCCGTGCCCGCAGCGCTGGGCGACGCCGTGGCGCCGGTCGCCGAGGAGCTCCTCCCCGGCCTGCCGCTGGGAACGGTCGTGCTCGCCGTCGGGGCATGGACCACGATCGTCGGCGTCATCAGCCTCGAGGTCTTCGGGCACTGGCGCAACACCATCCTCGATCCCGCCGAGTTCTTCGAGGCCACCCTGCGCAACCTGGCCGGTTCGCTCGGCCTCGCCTGAACCCGGTCAGGCCTCAGCGAAGGCGCTCACGCAGCGCCTGGGCGCGCGCCCGGAGCTCCTCGAGCTGATCCTCGGGCACCCACTCGGCGATGGCCACCACGAGATCGAAGACCACCGCCGCCAGGTCCGCCAGCTCCTGGCTGGGCTCCTGCAGCGTGATCTGGGAGAAGGGGAACGCGACGTTGACCCGACTCGACGGCGCGACCACCTCGGGTCCCTTGCGGGCATCGGTCCCGCCTGCCTGGCGCGCCGCGGGCAGTCCGTTCGACTCGCTCGACGTCGCGTTCTTGTCGGGTGACTTCGCCACCCCACCATCCTGGTCGCGCCGGGCGCGGCACGCCAGAGCCGAATGTCCCGCCCCCGCCCCCGCCCCCGCCCCCGCCCCGCCACGCGGGCCGGGCGACGACGTCTAGCCCATGACGGGCAGGTGCAGCTCGATCCCCGCGTTGGCGAGGAAGACGAGCTTGTGCTCGAGGGCGTTCTGCCAATCGACCATGTCCTTGTCGAACTGCATGCGGTCGCCTTCCTCGCATGCGTGCTCGAGCTCGTCGAACGCGACGTCTTCGGCGTCCAGCAGGGCCCGGTACTTCGAAAGGAAGTGGTCGTCGATCGGCTGATGCACGTCGTCCCTCCTACTGCGGCCCGACCTTTGCGAGCCGGTGCCGAAACGATACTTCCGTCACGCGTTGTTCGCTTGGCCGTCGGGGAGGCCGGCTGCCCCCTTCCGCCGGGCCGCCGGCCGGCAGGGGTCGCACCGGGCGTGCTACCAGCTGCGGCGCAGCCGGTGGTAGGTGCGGGGCATAACGGCCCGGAAGACCATGGCGACGTCGATCAGGCCCGACACGCTGATCTCGAGCGCCGGGCCCCCGGCCTGCGCCAGGATCCGGCGCGACACGGCGTCCACGCTGCGGATCGTCAGGCGGGGCGGCCGGCGCAGCCCACGTTCGAGCGCCCCGAGGCCCAGCTCGGTCGCCATGAAGGCCGGGTAGACCACGTGGACCCGGACCCCCTTCGGTCCCAGCCGGAAGGAGACCGACTCGCTGAAGGCCGACAGGGCCGCCTTCGACGAGGGGTAGGCGCCGGGTCCGGGGGAGGGCAGGCGGCCCCCGTCCGAGGAGACGTTGACGATGGTGCCGCGGCCCCGCTCGACCATGGCCGGCATGACCGCCAGGGTGGCGGCCACGGGCGCGAAGAAGTTGACGTCGAACGTGTGGCGGAAGTCGTCCTCGCCGATGTCGACGAGGCGCCGGCCCGGGTCCTGCGCCGCGTTGTTGACGAGCAGGTCGATGGCGCCCCGAGTGGCGCGGACGTGGTCGAGGGCGCGCCGGAGGGCACCGGTGTCGGCCACGTCGCAGGTCAGTGTCTCCGAGCCCGGCGTCTGCGCCCGCAGCTCGGCGCCGAGCGCGTCGAGCCGCTCCGTCGTGCGCGCCAGGCCGACGACCGTCGCTCCCGCCCGCGCCAGGTCGCGGCAGAGTTGGGCGCCGAGCCCGGCCGAGGCGCCGGTGACCACTGCGACCTGCCCCCGGAAGCGACCGCCGAAGTCCGGAGGCCGCGCCGGAGCGGAGAAGCGGGAGCGGCCCACCAAGGCGCCCCTCAGTCGCGTGGAGGGGCGGTGGCGCTCTCGCCCGCCGCCGTGTCCGCCGCGTCCGTCAGGTCACCGACCTCGGCGCCCAGCCGGGCCGAGGCGGCGGCCAGGACGTCCTGCCCGGCGACCAGAGCCGCCAGGTCGCCCCGCACGCGCACCCGCCCCGCGGCCAGCGCGTCGGCCGGGTCGAGCTCACCCCGTGCCATGGCGAGCGCGTCGGCGTAGCCGAGCACGATGGTCGCCGTGCTCGGCACGGCGTGACCGGGGTCGAGCACGAGACGGGCCCGGCCGCCGGCCACCGTCAGCACGACCCGCACCTCGTCCCCGGTCCCCGTCTCCGTCCGGGCCTCCCGGCACGCCCGTGACCAGCTGCGCCACGCTGAAGGTCCCGTCGGCCGCCGCCAGGGAGCCCGCACCGGCCGCCTCGACGGCATCGGAGAGGTCCAGCGCGCCGAGCGCGGCGTCGAAGGCGGCGACCCATTCGGGGGAGAGGTAGCGGGCCATGGCGACGTGAGGCTAGGCGCGGCGGCCCCGGCCTGCCGCTCTAGACGGCCGGGGCCTCTTCGGTGGTCTGCGGCGCACTCTTCGATCGGCGCGCGATCTTGCGCCCCAGCCAGGCCACCGGGTCGTAGCGCGCGCCCACGACGCGCTCCTTCATGGGGATGATCGCGTTGTCGGTGATCTTGATGTGCTCGGGGCAGACCTCGGTGCAGCACTTCGTGATGTTGCACATGCCGAGGCCCTCGTCGTGGACCAGGCCGCGGCGGTCGAGGACGTCGAGGGGGTGCATGTCCAGCTCGGCGAAGCGGATGAAGAAGCGCGGGCCGGCGTACTTGGGCTTGTTCTCCTCGTGGTCGCGGATCACGTGGCAGATGTCCTGGCACATGAAGCACTCGATGCACTTGCGGAACTCCTGGCCCCGCTCGACGTCGATCTGCAACATCCGGTAGCCGCCCTCGGGTTCGGGGCCGGGGGTGAAGGCCGGCACAGTCTTGGCCACCTCGTAGTTGAACGTGACGTCGGTGACCAGGTCGCGGATGATCGGGAACGTCTTCATCGGCGCCACGGTCACCGGCTCACCCTCGGGCAGGGTGTCCATGCGCGTCATGCACATGAGCCGGGGGAGCCCGTTGATCTCGGCGGAGCACGAGCCGCACTTGCCGGCCTTGCAGTTCCAGCGGCAGGCCAGGTCCGGCGCGTCCGTGGCCTGGATCCGGTGGATCACGTCGAGCACCACCTCGCCCTCGACGGCGGGCATCACGTAGTCGGTGAACTCGCCGCCCCCGTCGTCGCCCCGCCAGACCCGCATCGTCACCTTCTCCGCCCTGCTGTCGTCCTCAGGCATGGCTCAGTGTCCTTCCTCGAACAGGCTGCGCAGCTCGGGCGGCATCTCGGGCAGGGGCTCGGGGCCGATGGCGATCGGCGCCAGGTAGCCGTGCTCCCCCGTCTGGTGCTGCACGAAGTTGACCTTGCCCAGCTCGGGGTCCGGGCCCCGGGAAGTCCTCCCTCGTGTGGCCGCCCCGGGACTCCCTGCGGTTGAGCGCGCCCTGGGCCACGGCGATGGAGGTCGTGATCATGGACGGCAGGTCGGTGGCCAGGTTCCAGCCCGGGTTGTAGGTCCGGCCGCCGGTGACCGACACCTTGGCCGTCTGTTGCTTGAGGTCCTCGAGCTTGGTGAGCGCCTCTTCGAGCTCGGACCCGGTGCGGATGATGCCCACCAGCGAATGCATCGTCTCCTGCAGCTCGTGCTGGACGTCGTACGGGTTGCGGCCGCCCTCGCGCCCGAACGGCGCGTAGGCCTCGTCGATCACCGAAGCCACCTCCGCCGGGTCGACGCCCGGCGATCCGGCGCGGCCCTCCGCGAAGTCGGCCGCGCCGATGCCGGCCCGGCGGCCGAAGACGACGAGGTCCGACAGCGAGTTGCCGCCCAGGCGGTTCGCCCCGTGCATGCCGCCCGCCACCTCGCCGGCGGCGAAGAGCCCGGGGACGGTGGCGGCCTGGGTCTCGGCGTCGACGCGGACGCCGCCCATCATGTAATGGCAGGTGGGCCCGACCTCGAAGGGCCCGGCCGTGATGTCGACGCCGGCCAGCTCCATGAACTGGTGGTACATGGACGGCAGCCGGCGCCGGATGTACTCGGGCGTGCGCCGCGAGGCGATGTCGAGGAAGACGCCGCCGTGGGGGCTGCCCCGGCCCGCCTTGACCTCCGAGTTGATGGCGCGGGCCACCTCGTCCCGCGGCAGCAGGTCGGGCGTGCGCCGGTTGTTGTGATGGTCCTCGTACCAGGCGTCGGCTTCCTCTTCGGTCTCCGCCGTCTCGGCCCGGAACATGTCGGCCACGTAGTTGAACATGAAGCGGGTGCCCTCGGAGTTGCGCAGCACGCCGCCGTCGCCGCGCACGCCCTCGGTCACGAGGATGCCCCGCACCGACAGCGGCCAGACCATGCCGGTCGGGTGGAACTGCACGCATTCCATGTCGATGACGTCGGCGCCGGCCCAGATCGCCATGGCGTGGCCGTCGCCGACGGACTCCCACGAGTTGGAGGTGTACTTCCACGACTTGCCGATCGAGCCCGTGGCGAGCACGAAGGCCTTGGCGGTGAAGAGGACCATCTCGCCCGTGGGGCGCATGTAGCCCACCGCTCCCGAGATGCGGCCCTCGGCGTCGGGGAGCAGGCGCAGGATCTTGCACTCCATGAAGACGTCGGTGCCCATGGACACCACCTTCTGCTGCAGGGTGCGGATCAGCTCCAGGCCGGTGCGGTCGCCCACATGGGCCAGGCGGGCGTAGCGGTGGCCGCCGAAGTCGCGCTGCGTGATGCGGCCGTCGGCGGTGCGGTCGAGCAAGGCGCCCCAGCGCTCGAGCTCGTAGACCCGGTCCGGCGCTTCCTGGGCGTGAAGCTGCGCCATGCGCCAGTTGTTGAGCATCTTGCCGCCGCGCATGGTGTCGCGGAAGTGCACCTGCCAGTTGTCCTCGGGCCACACGTTGCCCATGGCGGCGGCGATGCCGCCCTCGGCCATGACCGTATGGGCCTTGCCCAGCAGCGACTTGCAGACGAGCGCCGTGCGCAGGCCGCGTTCGGAAGCCTCGATGGCGGCGCGCAGCCCGGCGCCACCGGCCCCGATGATGATGACGTCGTAGTCGTGCGTCTCGTAGTCGCGGCTGTCGTTGTCGGCCATGCGGGTCCTCGCTGTCCGGTCCTAGAAGTGGAAGCCGGGATCGTGGATCGTCCCGCTCGCCACGAGCCGCACGTAGAGGTCGGCCAGGGCGACGCCGAAGAGGCTGATCCAGGCGAAGCGCATGTGGCGCGCGTTCAGCGGCGTGACGAACTTCCAGAGCTTGTGGCGGGTGGGGTGCTGCCCGAAGGAGCGCAGCGAGCCGCCGCAGAAGTGGCGGCAGGCGTGGCACGACAGGGAGTAGAGCCACAGGAAGGCGGCGTTGGCGCACAGGACCACGGTGCCGACGCTGACGCCGATCCCGTAGCCGGGCTGGCGGAACGAGATGACGGCGTCGTAGGTCAGGACGCAGTTGAAGAGCAGGAGGATCCAGAAGAAGTAGCGGTGCACGTTCTGGAGGATCAGCGGGAAGCGGGTCTCGCCGGTGTAGCTCTTGTGGGCGTCGGCCACGCCGCAGGCCGGGGGTGACAGCCAGAAGGACCGGTAGTAGGCCTTGCGGTAGTAGTAGCAGGTGAGGCGGAAGCCCAGCGGGAAGATCAGGATCAGCAGCGCCGGCGAGTAGTTCCAGAAGGGCAGTGTCCCGAACGTGTGGCTGCCCGGGACGCAGCTGTTGGCGATGCAGGGGGAGTAGAAGGGCGAGATCAGATCGCGGTGCAGGTCGGGCCCGGCGTAGTAGTTGTTGCCGACGAAGGCGGCCCAGGTCGAGTAGGCCACGAAGGCCAGCAGGATCGTCGCCGTGATCGCCGGCTCGACCCACCAGCCGTCCTTGCGCAGGGTCGGCACCTCCGGCCCGCCCCGCGCCGCCCCGATCGCGACCGGGGTCGTGGTCGCACTCTCGACCGTCGTCGTCACCCGCACCTCCTCAGGGCCCAGCTCCACAACGCCAATCCACAGGGCCCAATCCACAGGGCCCGGCTCAGACTCGGCGGCCGGGGCCGCCAAATCATTTCAGACAGCGCTCGCGGCGGTGCACGTCGACCGGTCGCCCCGGCCCGCACGCCACGCGGTGACCCTAACGATCCCCCACGGGGCACGTCAAAGACATAAAGAGCATGAAAGTCAGAGCGATAAGCTCTGAATCGTGCAGCTGCACCAGCTGGCCTACGCCCTGGCGGTCGCCGAGGAGCAGAGCTTCACCCGTGCCGCCGACCGGCTGCACCTGGCCCAGCCCTCGCTGTCGCGCCAGGTCCGCCTGCTCGAGCACGAGCTCGGGGTGGTCCTCTTCAACCGCGGCCCGGGCCAGGTCCGGGTCACGCTGACCCCCGACGGCAGCGCGCTGCTGCCGTTCCTGCAGCGGGTGCTGGCCGACGTCGAGGCGACCGGGGCCGAGGCCCGGGCGCTGTCGGGCATGACGCGGGGCCATCTCGCCGTCGGCGCCACGCCGAGCCTCGTCACGAGCGTGCTCGCACCCGCCCTGGTCGAGTTCCACGCCAGCCACCCCGGCATCGACCTCTCGGTCGTGGAGGCGGGCTCGCACCAGCTGGTGCCCCAGGTCGCCGCCGGCGAGGTCGACCTGGCGCTCGTCGTGCTGCCGGTGACCGACCCCCTCGTCGTCACGACGGCGCTGTTCGACGACCCGCTGGTGCTGGCCGTCGCGCCGGACCACCCCCTCGCCGGGCGCCGGCGCGTCCGGGTGCGCGACCTCGACGGTCTCGACCTCGTCATGTTCCGCGAGGGCTACGACCTGCGCGCCGTGACGCTGGCGGCCTGCGCCGACGCGGGGGTCGAGCCGCATCTCGTCAGCGAGGGTGGCGAGATGGCGGGCGTGCTCTCCTTCGTGGCGAACGGACTCGGCGCGGCCGTGGTGCCCGCCATCGCGCTGCCGGGTGACGGCTCGCTGCGGGCCGTCCCCTTCGGTGCCCCCACCATGAGCCGCACCGTCGCGCTGGCCCAGCGGGGCGACCGCGCCCTGGCCCGCCCGGCGCGCGCGCTGGCCGACCAGCTCGTCGCCCGGCCGGCGGCGACCGCCGCACGGGGCACGAGGCGAGAGGTTTAGGCTTCGTCCATGGACGGCCCCTCGCACTTCGATCCCTCCGCGACCCCGCTCCCGGGCGAACTCAAGGCTCCCGCCGACCTGCCCCGTGCGCTGGCCGACCTGCGCAACTCGGGGTGGGAGTCGGTCCCGGTGGCCGAGGAGATGCGGCGCAACACGGCCCGGGCCATCGCAGGGGGCCACTCGCTGGTGCCCGGAATCCTCGGCTTCGAGGACACCGTCGTCCCCCAGCTCGAGAACGCCATCCTGGCCGGCCACGACATCATCCTCCTGGGTGAGCGCGGCCAGGCCAAGACCCGGGTCATCCGCTCGCTGGTCGGCCTGCTCGACGAGTGGATGCCCGTCGTCGCCGGCTCCGAGATCAACGACGACCCCTACCGCCCCGTCTCGCGCTTCGCCCTCGACCGGGTCGACGAGCTCGGCGACGCGACGCCCGTCGACTGGGTGCACCGCTCGCAGCGCTACGGCGAGAAGCTGGCCACGCCCGACACCTCCATCGCAGACCTCATCGGCGAGGTCGACCCGATCAAGATCGCCGAGGGCCGGTACCTGAGCGACGAACTGGCGCTGCACTACGGCCTCATCCCGCGCGTCAACCGCGGCATCTTCGCCATCAACGAGCTGCCCGACCTCTCCGAGCGGATCCAGGTCGGGCTGCTCAACATCCTCGAGGAGCGCGACGTCCAGATCCGCGGCCACCGCATCCGCCTGCCGCTCGACATCATGCTCGTCGCCACCGCCAACCCCGAGGACTACACGAACCGCGGCCGCATCATCACCCCGCTGAAGGACCGCTTCGGGGCGCAGATCCGCACGCACTACCCCTTCGAGACGATGACCGAGGTCCGGATCATGGAGGGCGAGGCCGACCTGCCGACGGCGGGTGTCCCCGTCAGCGTGCCGCCCTTCATGAAGGAGGTCATCGCCGAGATCAGCCAGCTCGCCCGCCGCAGCACCCACCTCAACCAGCGCAGCGGCGTGTCGGTCCGCCTGTCGATCGCCAACTACGAGACCCTGGTCGCCTCGGCCGTGCGGCGCGCCCTGCGCACCGGCGAGCCGGTGGCGGTGCCCCGCATCAGCGACCTCTCCGCCCTGGTGCCCTCGACGCAGGGCAAGATCGAGGTCGAGGCGATGGAGGAGGGGCACGAGGACGAGGTGGTGGCCCAGCTCGTCGCCGCGGCCACGCTCTCGGTCTTCCGGCGCCGGGTCACCCTCGACGACCCGCAGTCGGTCGTCGCCGCCTTCCACGAGCAGGTGGTCGTGCACGTGGGCGACGACCTCCCCTCCGCGGCCTACCTGGCCGTGCTGGCCGACATCCCCGAGCTCGAGCCGCCGACCCGCAAGCTGGCCGGGCCCGAGGCCGCGGACGCCGAGTCGCCCGCCCTCATGGCCAGCGCCATGGAGTTCCTCCTCGAGGGGCTGCACCTGACCAAGCGCCTCAACAAGGACGCCTCGGGCGCCCGGGCGCTCTACCGCGGCCGCAAATAGGGCGCGGGGGGAGCGGAGGGAGGCACACCGGTGAGCGTCCGCTACGACTACTCGGAATGGGACGGCACCCAGGAGTTCGCCGACCTCGATCCCGACGACCTCCTCGCCGGCCTGACCGACGACCTCCTCGCCGGCGGTGACCTCGACGACGCGCTGCGGCGCCTCCTGCGCAGCGGTTTCCACACCGCCGACGGCGACCAGGTGCCCGGGCTGCGCGACCTGCTCGACCAGCTGCGCCGGCGGCGCCAGGAGATGCTGGCCGAGGGCGACCCGGACGGCCGCATGGCCGAGCTCACCCGCCAGCTCGACGAGATAGAGCAGGACGAGCGCGCCGCCATCGACGAGCTCGTCGACGAGGCGCACAACTCCGGGGACCAGCGCCGCAGCGAGGTGACCGACGACGTGGCCACCGAGCGGCGCATGGCCCTCGACCTCCAGCCCGACGAACCCGCCGGCCGCATCAGCTCCCTGCAGCACTACGACTTCGTCTCCTCCGAGGCGCGGGAGCGCTTCGAGGAGCTCGTCGAGGAGCTGCGCCGCGAGATGGCCGACACCTTCTTCGAGGGCGCATCCGACGCGCTGTCCACCATGAGCCCCGAGCAGATGGCGCGCATGCGCGACGCCTACGACGCCCTCAACAAGATGCTCGAGCAGCGCGAGCGGGGCGAGGAGATCGACCCGAGCTTCGAGGAGTTCATGGCGCAGTACGGCGACATGTTCCCCGGCGACCCCCAGACGCTCGACGAGCTCCTCGCGCAGCTGGCCGAGCGCATGGCGGCCGCGCAGGCGGTGTGGAACTCCATGTCGCCCGAGCAGCAGGCCCAGCTGCGGGCGCTGATGGACTCGCTCCTCGAGGACATGGACCTGCGCTGGCAGGTGGAGCGCCTGGCCCAGAACCTCCAGCGCGCCGTGCCCGACGCCGGCTGGCAGCAGTCGTACGACTTCAACGGCGAGGGCCCGATGAGCATGAGCCGGGCCACCGACCTCGCCTCGCAGCTGGGCCAGCTCGACCGCATGGAGGAGGTCCTCCAGTCCGCCTCGACCCCGGCCCAGCTGGGCGAGATCGACCTGGACCAGGTGCGCCGGCACATGGGCGAGGACGCGGCCCGGGCGCTCGACCGCCTGGCCAACCTCACCAAGTCCCTGGCCGACGCCGGGCTGATCGAGCAGCAGGGCGGGCGGATCGAGCTCACGCCGCAGGGCGTGCGCCGCCTGGGCCAGAAGGCGCTGGCCGACCTGTTCGGCCAGATCAACAAGGACCGCATCGGCGACCACTCCACCGTGCGCACGGGGGCGGGCCACGACCGCGAGGAGACGACGAAGGCCTACGAGTACGGCGACCCGCTGAACCTGCACCTCTCGACGACGGTGCACAACGCGGTGCGCCGCGGCGGCTCGGGCGTGCCGGTGCGGCTCAAGCCGGAGGACTTCGAGGTGGTCGAGGTCGAGGCCCTCTCACGCAGCGCCACCGTGCTGTGCGTCGACCTCTCCATGTCGATGCCGATGCGCGACAACTTCGTGCCGGCCAAGCGCATGGCCATGGCGCTGGAGACGCTCATCTCGTCGAAGTTCCCCCGCGACTATCTCGGCATCGTCGGCTTCTCCGAGGTCGCCCGCGAGATCCGGCCCGACGAGATCCCGACCGCCATGTGGGACTACGTCTACGGCACCAACCTGCAGCACGCGCTGGCCCTGTCGCGGCGCATGCTGGCCCACGAGCACGGGACGAAGCAGATCATCGTGGTGACCGACGGCGAGCCGACGGCACACATCGACGACTACGGCGAGGTCTTCTTCAATTACCCGCCGGTGCCCGAGACGCTGCGCCGCACGATGGCCGAGGTGATCCGCTGCACGCGGGCGGGCATCGTGATCAACACCTTCGCCCTCGACCTCCAGCGCACCCACTACCCCTTCGTGGAGCAGATCGCCCGCGTCAACGGCGGCCGGACCTTCTACACGACCCCCGACGCCCTCGGCGGCTACGTCCTGGTCGACTTCCTCCAGCACCGCCGCGTGCTCCGTCCGACGGGGTAGGGCCCGACGGGGTAGGGCCCGACGGGGCAGCCCACCGCCCCGTACCGGGCCCGGGTCGTCCCGGCGGCCGGCAATTTCCGCCTTTCTTCAACAGCAGTTGCCAAAAGGCGGCCCCAACTGGGGTTTTCCCTGCACGACAGGCCCGGATCGGGGCTCTCCACGCACATTTCGTGCCTGGAGACTCCAATTGCCCCCTTGCGTTCGGGGGGAGGGTACGGAAAGATGACTACACCGTTGTAACTACACCTATGCCACCTGAGGCGAAGAAGGGGGGCGAACCCAGTGCCAGTTGACATAGTCACCACGCTCTACGGTCGCCAAGAACGAAGCTGGCAGTTGCAGGCGAACTGCATGGGGGTCGACCCGGACCTGTTCTTCCCGGAGCGGGGGGCGTCGACCCGGGAGGCCAAGGAGGTCTGCCGCGGCTGTGTCGTGCGCGAGGACTGCCTCGAGTACGCCCTCGCCAACGGCGAGAAGTTCGGTATCTGGGGCGGCATGAGCGAGCGTGAGCGCCGCCGGCTGCGCCGGGCCCGCGCCCTGGCCCGCCGCGACGTGGCCAGCGCCTCCTAACTCCCGCCGCTCCCTCCGGGCGACGGCGCCGCTGCGGCGCCGCCCAGGCGGGCTTCCACCGTCGACGCCTCGGACAGTCCGAGCTCGGCCCAGCGGTCCCGGGCGATGTCGCCCAGCACGGCCGCGGGGATCAGGCCGACCAGCTCCGCCCCCTCGACCGCCCCGCCCGCCTCGGCGGCCAGGCGCGTGACCTCGTCGTAGAGCCGGTCCGGCCCGAGTCGCCCGGGATCGACCAGGTTGCACGACACCTGGGCCCGTGGGCCGACGGCCAGGCCCAGCGCGCGCACGTGCGGGCCCCGCACCAGCGGCGCCACCCGGCGCGCCAGCGCGGCCGTGGAGACCCAGACGTTGTAGGCGACCAGGACCCGCCGGGCGCCGACTGCGGCCGCCCCCGTCCGCGGGTCTGCCCGGGGCGGCCCGAAGTCCGGCGCGAGGTCGGAGAACGCACCGCGGCGGATGTCGGGCAGCGTCCGGGCCCGGCCGCCGGGAAGGGGTCCGTAGAGGAAGCTCGGCACGCCCAATTCAGCGGCGAGCCAGCGGGCGAAGTCGTCGCGCAGCCCGACGGCCCCGGCGAGGTCCTCGGGTGCGGGCCGGCCGGGCTCGTAGGGGACGAAGGGCACGACGTCGAGCACGCCGAGACGGGGGTGGGCGCCTTCGTGGGCACGCAGGTCGAGCCGGGCCACCGCGGCCGACGCCAGGGCCCGGGCGGCCGGCACGACGGCGTCGGCCGGGCCGGCCAGGGTCAGGACGGCACGGTTGTGGTCCGGGTCGCGGTGGAGATCGAGCAGGGCCCCGGCGGCCCCGGCGGCCAGCTCGGCCAGGACCCGGTCGTCGCGGCCCTCACTGACGTTGACGACGCACTCGTAGATCACGGCGCCAGCGTGTCACGGTCACCGGCGGCTGCCCGCCGGCGTGGGGGTGTGGCTGCTACTTGGCGGCGACGGCGTGTGAGAGGCGGCGGCGGCGCAGGATACGGCGACGCTCACGCTCGGACGCCCCACCCCAGACCCCGTGGTCGATGTGGTGCTCGAGCGCGTACTCCAGGCAGGCTTCCGAAACCGGGCACTCGGCGCAGATGCGCTGGGCGACCAGCACACCCATCCCGTCGTTCGGAAAGAAGACGTCGGGAGCTACTTCCTTGCACTTCCCCCGGGCCATCCAATCGGTCGTCATGGTTCTGCTCCCTTTTCAGGCTCCAGTCTACGGAAGGGCGTTTCTGCGCAATAGGGTCTTGCGTTAGGAAGTTCGTAAGAATTCCGAGCTCGAACCGGGCTCTACCAGGGAGGACGCATCTCCGCCCCCCGGGGCTACGCTGGCGCCGACCGCAGATGCCAGGAGGGTGCCATGTCCCCGGAGACCGAGGACGAAGTTGTCGAAGAGGGTGAGCAGGTCGAGCCCATCGGGCACGTGCGCGTCGTGTATCTCGGGCCCGTGGCGCCGCACTGGGAGGTGCAGTCCGACTACGGCCCGCCCGAGGTGATCGACCAGTTCCGCGACCGCGTGCTGGCCCGCCTCGTCCTGCTGCCCCCCCACGACCCCCAATTCAGGCGCAACAGCGAGCGCGTCGTGCGTGACGCCGAACGGGAGCAGCTCGCCCTCGAATGGGTCCTCGACTACGGCGAGGACGCCGAGGCGGGCTGACCTGCGCCGATTGCACCCTTCTTGCATCCGGCGCGCCACTGCGCCGACACCCTCGTGTTGAAAGCTCTGCGCCCGTGGCGGTAGGCGCAATGGGCGGGCCCGGGGCCCGCACGAGGGGGAGGCAACAGTGGGGGAATCCAACACGATGGACGGCCACCGCGTCGTCCACGAGCTGCAGGGCCTGATCGGGGAGCTCACCGACGACGAGGCGGCGCTGGTGCGCACGCTGACGCCGGGCCGGCTCACGGCACCGGAGGCGGTCGAGCACCTGTTCGACCTCGTCGACCTGATCACGACCGTGCGCTACGACGAGGCGCTGGCCGACTACGTCTACGCCATCGCGCCGGACTGGGACGACAGCATCGGCCTGCTCCTCCTGGGCGGCCGCGTCACGACGGCGCTGGCTCGCTACGAGCTCGAGCGCCGCGTGCCCGCTCCCGTCGGCTGAGCACCACCGGCACGGACCGGCGGTGGGGAGCGCCGCCGGTCTTTCGCGTGCCGTCTAGTCCAGGAGGCCGATGCGCGCGAGCCACAGCCCGGGCGCGTCGACCTCGGCCGGCGTGGGCAGGTCGAGCTCGTCGCCCCACAGCCGGGCCAGCGCGTCCTCGCCCACCCGCTCCACCACGCCGGTCACGAAGGCGCGGCCGCGGTCGACCTCGTCCTGGCCCACGTTGAGGCCGAAGAGGCCGGCGAAGGCCTGCTCCCCCTTGCCCTCCTCGATCCGGTAGCGGTACCAGGCCTCCCGGAGCGCGGCGGGGGACGACGTCAGCGTCTCCGCGATGCCGGCCGTGATGTGGTCCACGTAGGCGCCGATCGCCGTCGTCTGCGCCGTCAGCGCGCTCGAGATGTTGCGCTGCTCGGGGCTGATGAGATCCGAGAGCAGCGCCTCGGGATCACCGAGCGCCTCCTCGAGCGCGGCGGGGTCGCCGAGGCCGTCGCCCAGGCGTTCGACGATGGAGCGCTGCGCCGCCGCGGCGTGGGCCGACGCGTCGCCGAGCAGCGTCATGAGCGATGCCCGGACGCCGGGACGGGTGAGCACGGCGTGCATCGTCAGCTCGCGCAGGCAGACCCAGAGCTGGACCTCCTGCAGCGGGAGGCTCCAGTCGTCGGCGAAGCGGGCCACGTTGCCCGGGACGAGCAAGAGGGTGGTCGACTCGGGCCACGGCAGCGGGAGCGCGTACTGGCCGAACGCCCGGCGGGCCAGGTGCCCGGCGGCCGAGCCGAACTGCATGCCCAGGAAGACCGGGCCGAGCGTGATCGCGAATTGCCCGAGCAACCCGTTCAGTCCCGCCGACGCGTCGGGGTCGAGCTCGCTCAGGTCCGTCGGCGACGGCACGGCGGCCGCCCCCTGTTGCTGCGCCTCCACCATGGCGCGGAGGACGGGCCGGTAGGCCTCGAGCACACGGAACGACCACTGCCCGGGACCGACCGCCTCGAAGGACACCCCGCCGGCGCCGGAGGCCGCGCTTATGCCGGTGGCGTCGGCCACGTGGAGCTCGGCCACCCGCGCCAGCTCCTCGAAGGCGATGCGCACCAGGGGATCGGGGTTCTCGTCCTGTCCGCCGTCGGTGGCCACGCCGAACGCCAGGGTGCGGGCGGCCTCGAACCAGCTGTCCCCCGCGCCCGGGCCCGAACCGATGACCTTGAGCAGGTCGCCGAGGAGGCCCCCCATCGGGTTGTCGGGGTCGCCGGAACCGAACATGCTCACCCCTGCATGCTAGGAGGACCCGCCCAGGGTGAGGTCCACGACCTTCGTGCCGGCGGCCTGCTGGACCGAGACGGCGACCGCCGCCCCCGGGGCCAGGACGTAGAGGCGGGCCCGCAGTTCGGCCATCGTGCGCACCGGCATGGCGTTGACGCCGACGATCACCTGTCCCACCGCCACCTTCCCCGCGGCAGGACTGTCGGCACTGACCGTGTCCACCCTGGCCCCGCTCCCGCTCGGGGCGTCCGATCCGGCGACGCCCAGCCATCCGTGCACGACCCTGCTGCGCGAGCGCAGGTCGTCGGCCACGCCGACGACGAGCTGGCTGGGGAGGAACGTGACCGGCCCGGCACCGCCCGGGTTGGCGTCGTAGAGGATGCCCACGACGTCGCCGCTCGCGTTCAGCAGCGGGTCACCGGCGGCGGCGCCGGCCGGGGCGGGAGAGGAATCGATGGAGGCCATGCCGCCGGCGGGACCGCCCGCGATGGCGCCCGCCACCCCGGTCACCGCGCCGGGGGTGCAGTGCAGTGCCACCGCCGTGCCCTGCGCCGGGACGAAGCTGAGCATCAGGTCGGACGACCCCCCGCCGAGGGCGGCGTCGTCGGCGAAGGGTGCCACCGGGAGGTCCTGGGGCACGGTCACGAGCGCCACGTCGGACGCCTTGTCCGTGGCGACCACCGTGACCGGCTCCAGCTTTCCGCCGGGCCCGACCATCGTCACCTTGGGCGCGCCGATGAGCAGGTCGGCGGTCGTGGCGACCAGCCCGCCCTCCGCCACGGCGACGCCGATGAGCGCCACCGTCGCCTGACCCGTCGTGACCCGCAGCTCCACCATCGAGCGTCCCGCCGCCTGGGCCACGGCGGGCACCGCGTTCTGCGGCCCGGCCAGGGTCGTGGGCGCGACGGCGGCGGTGTCACGGGTGGTGCTGAGCGGCTGGGTCGACGCCGGGGACAGCAGCACGACGACCCAGGCGATCACCGCCATGACGGCCACCACGCCGACCAGGACCATGACCGGGCCGCGGTAGGGGTGGCGGGGCGGGGCGTTCAAGAGGACGGGGACCTCGCCCGTGCCCGGATCTCCCCGGGTGACCTCGCTGGGGTGGCGCCACAGGCGGTCGTCGGGGTCGATCCACCCGCGCAGCGGCGTTTCGGGCTCGTCGGGACCCTGCCCGCCCCCCTCTCCAGGGCCCGGCTCCCCCCCGTCCGGCTCCTCTGGCGTGTCGCTCACCGGGGCGACGATACCGAGAACGGCCAGGAAAATGCCGTCGCCGGACGGCCCGGCCGTACCATGTGGCCCCTATGTCGCGTGACCTGGCCATCGACCTCGGCACGGCCAACACGCTCGTCTACGCCAAGGGGAAGGGCCTCGTGCTCAACGAGCCCACCGTCGTCGCGCTGGACTCGCGCAGCCGCGAGGTGCTGGCCATCGGGACCGACGCGTGGCAGATGATCGGCCGCACGCCCGGCTACATCGTGGCCGAGCGCCCCCTGCGCGGCGGCGCCATCACCGACTTCGAGGTCACGGAGCGGATGCTCAGCGTCCTGCTGCGCCGGGTCGGCGTCAGCCGGCTGAACCGGCCGAAGGTGTTGATCTGCGTGCCGTCCGCCATCACGGCGGTGGAGCGCCGCGCCGTGAAGGAGGCGGCGCGGCGGGCGGGTGCCTCGGCCAGCTTCCTGATCGAGCAGCCGATGGCGGCCGCCATCGGGGCGGGGCTTCCCATCCACGAGCCGGTGGGCAACATGGTGGTCGACGTCGGGGGCGGCACGGCGGAGATGGCGGTGATCTCCCTCGGTGGCGTCGTGGCGGTCCAGGCGCTGCGCTGCGGCGGCTTCGACTTCGACGCCTCCATACAGTCCTACGTCCGTTACCGCTACGGCGTCGCCATCGGCGAGCGCACGGCCGAGGCGGTGAAGCTCGCCATCGGCTCCGCGTCCCCGTTCCCGGGGGAGCAACAGGCCGAGATCCGCGGCCGCGAGGTGGCGACGGGCCGGCCCAAGACGGTCGTCCTCTCGCCGCTCGAGATCCGCGGCGCCCTCGAGGACAACGTGCAGTCCATCGTCGACACGGCGGCCAACTGCCTGTCGGAGGCCCCGCCGGAGCTGGCCCAGGACATCATGTTCCAAGGTGTCCACCTCACCGGTGGCGGCGCGCTGCTGCGGGGCATGACCCAGCGCCTGGCCGATGCCACCGCGGTCCCGGTGCACCTCGTGGACACGCCCCTCGAGTGCGTGGTCCAGGGTGCCGGTGTCTGCCTGGAGTCCTTCGACCGGCTGAAGCGGCTCTTCACCCAGGACGACTGAGCCCGGGGTCCCCGCCCGGCGGTGCCTCGGTCTCGTCGAGCAGCTCCGCGGCCGCCTGGCGCACCTGCCAGTCCCGGTCGGCCGCCGCGGCACGCAGCGCGGGCTCGACCCGGGGGTCGTCGAAGCCGGCCAGCGCGACGGCCGCCCGCCGCCGCACCGTGGGCTTGTCACCGAGCGCGGCGAGCACGGCGGGCAGCCCCGCCGGGTCCCCGATGGCGCCGAGCGCGGCGACGGCGGCCTCCCGGCAGCGCGTGTCGCCGTGGTCGGTGGCGGTCGTGGCGAGGGCGGGCAGCGCCGCCCGGTGGCGCCGCTCGCCGAGGAACCAGGCGGCCCCGACCACGACGAGAGGGTCGGGATCGTGCAGGGCCTCGGTCACCGCCGCGGGCAGCACAGAACGCGAACCCCGGCCCCGCACCCCCGGTGCGGCGTCGACGGCACGCCGGCGCAGCGCCACCGGCCCGCGCCCCAGCGCAGCCACGACGTCGTCGGCCGTGAGCTCGCCCAGGCGCGCCAACGCGCCCAGGGCCGCCGCCTGCACCCCCGGATCGGGATCGCCCAGACCCCGGCGCGCCAGTGCGGGATCCCCACGGTGGCCCGCCATGACGAGCCGCCGCCGCCGGGCTTCGGCGCGGCGGTCGCGGCGTGCATCCGTGGCAACATCGTCGCTCACCTCCCGAGTATGTCCGAACCCGACGCGACCGCCGACGGGGAAGCCGCGGCCACCCCCCTCGCAGACGACGGCCCCACGGTGGCCGCCGGCTGGCGGCCGCCCGCGCCTCCCGACGGCCCGGCCCCCAAGCGCCGGAAGTGGCCCGCGATCCTGGTGGTCGCCGCGGTCCTGATCCTCGTGGGGTGCTGGATCGCCTCTCGCGTCTCGGTCGACTACTACGTGCTGACGCCGGGGGACGCCTCACCCGTCTCGCAGTACATCGAGGTCCCGCCGGCGGACAACCACCCGCTGACCGGCAAGATCCTGCTGACCGACGTCTTCCTGACGCAGCTCAACGCGCTGAACTACCTGCAGTACCGCTACTTCGACTCCAACAGTGAGGTCGTCTCGGGCCCCGACCTGCTCGGGCCGACGCCGAACGAGAGCCAATTCCTCGCCCAGGGGTACCTCCAGATGGCGCAGGCCCAGTCCTACGCCACCGCCGTGGCGCTCACGCACCTCGGCTACACGGTCCACTCGACCGACGCCGGCGCCCTCATCTACGGGATCCCGCCCGGCTCGCCGGCCGCCGGGACCCTGAAGGTGGCCCAGGTGATCACCGCGGTCAACGGCACCAGCACGCCGAGCGACTGCGCGCTGATCAAGGCCCTGCACGGGTTGACGCCCGGGACGAGCGTCTCGCTCAGCGTCGAGCAGTCCTCCATCAGCGACGTCGGCGCTTTCGTGGCGGGGCCCGTCGTGGAGAAGTCGGTGACGTTGGGCCGGCCACCCCGGGGGCTGATCGACACCGGCTGCGGGGCGCCCACCAAGCCGACGGCCTACCTGGGCATCGTTCCCCAGACCCAGCAGGAGTGGCAGTTCCCGGTCAAGGTGACGGTGCACACCCAGAACATCGGTGGTCCCTCCGCCGGGCTGGCCATGACGCTCGGCATCATCGACAAGCTGAGCACCGGGCGCCTGACCGGACCCCGGATCGTGGCGGCGACGGGCACGATCGACCAGGACGGCAACGTCGGTGACGTGGGCGGCGTCGCCGAGAAGACGATCGCGGTCGAACGGGCGGGGGCGACGGTGTTCTTCGTCCCCTCCGTGGAGTTCAAGACCGCCGAGTCCAGGGCCTCCCCGCAGCTCCACGTCTACGGCGTCAGCAACCTGAACCAGGTCCTCCGGATCCTCGAACACCTGGGGGGCAACGTGCCCACCAAGCCTGTGCCGGTCCAGGCGGCGCCGTAGGCTCTGGCCATGCCTGAAGGCCTCGCCCCCATCTCCTCGTCCCGTATCGCCACCGGGGACATCGCCCGGCACTCCTTCGCCGTCGTCCGGCGCGGCTTCGACACCGACGAGGTGCGGGCGTACCTCCAGTCGGTGTCCCGGAGCATCGAGGCGCTCGAGGAGCGGGAGCAGGAGCTGCGGGACTCGCTGGCCGAGGCCGAGGAGCGGGCGGCCCATCCCGTCGTCGACGAGGCCACCCTGACGGCGTCGCTGGGCCAGCACAGCGCACAGATCCTCCGGCACGCGCACGAGGAGGCGGCGCGCATCGTGGTCCAGGCACAGGAGCGGGCGGCCACGCTGTTGCGCGAGACCCAGAGCGAGGTCGACGAACTGCAGGCCAGTACCGAAGCGTCCTCCGCGGAGCGCGTGGTCGAGGTCGAGCTGCTGGTCGCCAACGCGGCGCAGGAAGCCCGTGTCGAGAGCGAGCGCATCCTCGGCGAGGCGGTGGCGGACGGGGAGGCGATCATCGCCCGCGCCAAGGACGAGGGGCGGGCGCTGCTCGAGCAGGTCCAGGAGGCGCGGCGCCGGGTGCTGGCCGATCTGGCGGCGCGGCGGCGCGCGCTCGGGATCCAGATCGAGCAGCTCCGCGCCGCCCGTGACGAGATGACCGCGTCGGTGCAGGGCGTGCGCGACCGGGTGGACGGGATCCTGACCCACCTCGATCGCACGGACGAGGAGGCCCGCGCCGCGGCCCAGGCCGTGGGCGACCAGTTCCGCCTGCAGGGTGGTGCGGCGGAGGTCCCCCACGACCAGGATGCGGGTGACGATGTATCGGGGGACCATCCGGTGCCCGGCACGGGGTCCACCGACGGCGGGCCGGACACCGGGACCGAGGACGACCAGGCCGCCGGCGCGGCGCCGTCGGTCGACGAGCTGTTCGCGCGCATCCGCGCCGGGTCCGAGAGCGACGCGCCGGCCGCGGAGGCAGAGGCAGAGGCAGAGGCAAAGGCAGAGGCAGGGGCAAAGGCAGAGGCAAAGGCGGACGATGCCGCCGTCGCCGAGGCCCCCGTCGAGGCGGCGGCCGGACCGCCCGGGGACGAGGTCGACGTCGTCCCCGGTCCCGACGACGAGGTCATCGGCCGCCGGGACGAGCTGCTCGCACCGGTCACGGCGCGGTTGAGCCGCACGGTCAAGCGCGCCCTGGGCGACGACCAGAACCGGTTGCTCGACCAGCTGCGCCACAAGCCCTCGCTGGGTGTCGACGATCTCCTCGGCTCCGAGGAGGAGCACATCGCCGTCTACACCACCTCCGCACGCGGGCACCTGGAGGAGGCCTTCACCGCCGGGACGGCGTTCGCCGGGGCCGGAGGGTCCGTTCCCGACGAGGGGGACGCCGTCGACCTGTCGGTCGAGGGGCTGGCGCACGTGGTGGTGACGATGCTCCGCCGCCAGATCGCGGACGGGGGCGGGGAGCTCGGTGACCGCGTGGGCGGGGCCTTTCGGGAGTGGCGCGGCGAGCGGGTCGAGCGGTTGGCGGGTGACTACGCCACCCAGGCGTTCTCGGCGGGCGTCACGGCGACCGCGACGGACGGCAAGCTGCGGTGGGTGGTGACGTCGTCGGACGGGTGCTCGGACTGCGAGGACAACGCTCTCGCCGGCGCGGTGAGCGCAGCCGAGACGTTCCCCACCGGTCACGCCCACCCGCCCGCTCACTCGGGCTGCCGGTGCCTCGTGGCGCCGGCGAACGACTGAGCAGAGTTCTCCCTGCTGAGAGGTGCGAGGCCTGGCCGTTGGGGCCCGGGTGACGGACGTTAGGCTCCCCCCGTGCGCATCCCCAGCGATCTGACCGCTGACCCCTCGCCGCGCCGTCGCCACCGGGCCCGCTGGTGGCTCATCGGCTTCGTCGTCGTCCTCGTCATCCTGCTGGTGTCGTTGCGCTCCCTGGCGGGCATCTACACCGACAGCCTGTGGTTCTCGTCCGTGGGCTACCACAACGTCTTCTCCACGCTGCTCGTGACCAAGCTCGGCCTCTTCGGCGTGTTCGGCGCGATCTTCTTCGCCATCCTGTGGGTCAACCTCGTCGTGTGCGACCGCATCGCCGGCCACGACATCGTGCTCGCCCAGGAGGACGAGCTGGTGCGGCGCTACCAGCAGTACGTGCGCCCGTACGCCGGTCGTATCTACGTGGCCCTGGCGTTCGTCCTGGCCCTGATCGGCGCGTCCGGGACGATCGGCCAGTGGAACAACTGGCTGCTGTTCCGCCACGGCGGCAGTTTTCACGTCACGGATCCCCAGTTCCACAAGGACATCGGGTTCTACGTCTTCGACCTCCCGTTCCTGACCTTCATCGTGGACTGGACGCTCGCCATCCTGATCGTGACGCTGGCCGTCTCGCTCGTGTTCCACTACTTCAACGGGGGGATCCAGCCCCAACGCGGCCTGCCGCGGGTACGCCCCCCGGTGAAGGCGCACATCTCCGTGCTGCTGGCGTTGATCGCGCTCGACAAGGCGGCCGGCTACGTCCTGCAACGCTGGTCCACGGTCAACGCGCAGGACGGCTACGTGAACGGTGCGGGCTACACCGACGTGCACGCCCGCCTGCCCGCCGAGCTGCTCCTGATTTACGTATCGATCTTCGCGGCGGGGATCCTGCTCTTCAACATCCGCCGCCAGGGTTGGACGCTGCCGGTGCTGGCCATCGGCATCTGGGCCTTCGTCGCTCTGGTCGTCGGCATCATCTACCCGGCCCTGCTGCAGACGCTGAAGGTGACGCCGGCCCAGAGCTCCCTCGAGGCGCCCTACATCCAACGCAACATCAGTGCGACCCGGGACGCCTACAACGTGAACAACGTGGCGGTGCACAATTTCCAGGCGGCCACGACGATCTCGGCCAGCCAGGCGGTGCTGGCCACCCCGACCATCACCAACATCCGGCAGTGGGACCCGGACCCGAGCATCTCGCTGCAGACGTTCCTCCGCCTGCAGAGCATCCGTTCGTACTACACGTTCCCCTCGCTGGGGGTCGACCGCTACACCGCCAGCTCGCAGCTCACGCCGGTGCTCGTCGGTGTGCGCGAGATCTCGTCGTCGAACGTGCCGTCACCGTCCTGGGTCAATATCCACCTCCAGTACACCCACGGCAACGGGGCCGCGCTGGCGCTGGCCAACCAGACCAACTCCGCCAACCCGGTCTTCGCCGTGCAGGGGGTCCCGCCGCAGTCCTCGTCCGGGCTCCCCGCCATCACCCAGCCCTCGGTCTACTTCGCGCTCGGCGAGTCCGGCTACGTCGTTGCCGACACGAAACAGTCCGAGGTGGACTACGAGCGGAACGGGACCAACGTCCAGAGCCACTACACGGGCAGCGGCGGGGTGCAGCTCTCCTCGATCTTCACCCGGGCGGCCTTCGCGCTGAGGCTGGGCGACTTCAACCTGCTGATCTCGAGCCAGATCACGAACAAGTCGCGCATCATGTTCGTCCGGGACCCGGTCGCCATGGCACAGAAGGCGGCGCCCTTCCTGACCTTCGACCACGACCCCTACGCGGTGATCAACAAGAACGGGCACATCGACTGGGTGGTCGACGGGTACACCACGACGGCCAACTACGCCTATTCCCAGAACGCCAGCACCCAGCAGGTGGCGATCGGGAGCAACCTCCCGCCCAGCTACAACTACGTGCGCAATTCGGTCAAGGTCGTCATCGACGCCTACTCGGGGCAGATGACCTTCTACGACGCCGACCCGAAGGATCCCATCCTGCAGGCGTACTCGGCCGCCTTTCCGCACATGTTCCTCCCGCTGTCGGATATGAACCCCCAACTGCAGGCGCACCTGCGCTACCCGCCGGACATCTTCTCCATCCAATCGGCCATCTACGGCCGCTACCACCTGACGGACGCACAGAACTTCTACGCCGCCAACAACGCCTGGCAGCTCTCGCCCACCGCTGGTGCTGGACCGCAGTCGCAGGCCCTGCTGGCCCAGAACACCTACAACAACCAGGGTCAGCTGGTGTCCACCACACCGGCCCGGATGGACCCCCAGTACCAGGTGTACTCGCTGCCGAACACGAGCCCGAACCAGCAGGTCTTCACGGTGTCGAACGGCTTCGTCCCGGCGTCGCAGTCGACTCTCTCGGGCTCGAACCAGAACTTCAACCTGACCGCATGGATGGTGGGGCTCTCTGACCCCGGGCACTACGGGCAACTGAACCTCTACGAGACGCCCCAGGGGGCGACCGGACCGGCCAACGCGGACGCCGAGATCTCGGCCGACCCGACGGTGTCGAAGGACATCTCGCTGCTCGACCAGCGCGGCTCGCAGGTGCTGCTGGGCGAGACGCTCATGGTCCCCATCGCGAATTCCATGGTCTACCTGCGTCCGCTCTACGTGGCGGCGACCACCAACCCGCAGCCTCAGCTCGCCTACGTCGTCGCCGTGCTCGGCAAGAACGTGCGCATCGAGGCGTCGCTGTCGGCCGTCCTGAGCGATCTGCTCCAGACCACGGTGACGCTGCCGACCGGGTCGGGCGGCGTCCCTTCGACCGGCACGGTGCCGGCGGCGGTGTCGGGCTACCTGCAGGCGGCCCAGACCGACTACACCAACGCCATCGCGGCCTTGAAGGCGGGCAACCTGGCGGCTTTCCAGTCCGACATCCAGGCCATGGCCCAGCAGATCACGCAGGCCCAGCAGCTGTTGGGGACGCCGACGGCGGGTTCGTCGACGACGACTACGACGACGTCGCCCGTGCGGCCGGGCAGGTCGTCGAAGACCGGCTCGACCACGACCTCCACGTCGTCGACCACCACGACGGCGCCGGCGGGGACCGGATCGAAGGGCGGCGCCACCACGACGTCGTCGACCATCGCGTCCGCCGCCGCCCGGGGCTGAGGGCGCCGGATCACGACCGGAGGTTGCGGGCGGCGCCGTGGGGTCCCATGATGTCGGGAGCGACGCGGCGCGATGGCGCCAGTGAAAGGAAGGCTTCCCATGGGACTGCTCGACAAGGTCAAGGCGACGGCGGCGACGGCCACCGAGGCGGCCAAGGACGCCGCGGCCAAGGGTCAGGCCAAGATGAACGAGGCGCAGGCCAAGAAGGTCGCCGACGGCATGCTGCGCGATCTCGGTGCGGCCTACTACGCCACGCAGACCGGGAGGTCCACGCCCGCCACCGAGGCCGACGTGGAGCGCCTGGTGACGGCCCTCCAGGCCCACGAGTCCGAGCACGGTCAGATCACACTGGCGCCGGAGTCCGTGGCGGCCGCACCGACGGCGGCGCCGGCCGGGGACGCGGCGGCTCCGCCCCCGCCCCCGCCCCCGCAAGCGGCCGACCCGGCGTCACCCCCGCCTCCGCCGCCCACGGCGCAGACGCTCTAGCCGGGGTGGGCGGTCGAGGGTGACCGCCTCCCCGTCATCCGGTGCCGTGGTCGCAGCCGAGGCGGGCGGTGTACACTTCGTCTCTTCGCCGCGGGGTGGAGCAGTCTGGTAGCTCGTCGGGCTCATAACCCGAAGGTCGGAGGTTCAAATCCTCCCCCCGCCACTCAGGTCATCAACGTCACTGGCACGCCCGCTTGACTCACAAACGCGAAACGAGCTCAGCCACAATCTGTGCAGCGGGTTGCAGCCGACTGGCCAGCGCAACGCTTTGTCCGGCCCACATTGAGAGCGCTTCGATGTCACCGGTGGTCCCCACCATCGGCGGTGCCGGCTCATAGCGGACAATTTCTTCGCCCGAAGCGAAATCCGCGAGGACATCGCCCACTCCTGGTCTTCTCTCGAGCGGTGGCCGGCCCGCTGCCTCCCACAATTCCGCCGTCGAGTTGCGCAGGGCACGGTGCGGCGAATCGGGCCAGTCGACGTCGTAGAGGTCGGGATACCACTCGGCATCCGTTTCGACCGCGTCCATCAAGCGGATGCGGTACTCCTCGTGGATCGGCATCTCCTGCGCCAGCAGAAACCGGGTACCCACCCACGCCGCCTGAGCGCCCAGGGCGAGAACGGCAGCCACGCCGCGAGCGTCCCCGATCCCGCCGGCCGCGACTACCGGCACCGGCGCCACCGCGTCCACGACTGCGGGCACCAAGGGGAGCGTCGCAATCCGACCGCCTACGTGCCCCCCAGCCTCCCAACCTTGCGCCACAATGATGTCAACTCCGCTCGCGACTGCCCGCCGCGCCTCTTCGGCACTTCCGACCGTACACAGAACGAGTCCCCTGGCTTCGTGGACCGGCTCCACGTAGCTGGCCGGATCTCCAAGGAAGAGCGACACGATCCGCAAACCGGCCTCGAGGGCCTCGTCGAGGCGACGGTGCTGATCGGAGGTGAGAACCAGGTTCCCGCAAAAGGGACGATCGGTGAGCGCCGCCGTCTCGCGAACCACGTCCCCGGCAGGGGTGGACCACGTCAGCGTTACCATGCCGAGCCCACCAGCATTCGAGACCGCCGCAGCCAGTTCGGGCACTGCCACCATGGCGGCCAGGACGATCGGTTGTTCAATCCCGAGTAGTTCGCACACGGGCGTTCGCATCAGCACCACGCACCTTTTCGCTTGGGTTCACACAAGGCAACCAGCGTCGATCGAACTCATCTCGCTCGCGCCGGCCCTGCAAGTTATGACTCATACGATGTGGGCATCGACTGAGCAGCCCGTTTGTTCCACCCGTGGAAGTTCGAATAATCGCCTGCGTCCCAGGCCTGGCGTAGTCCCGGTTTGCTCAGGTCCCAATCGGGTCGGATTTCGGCGGAGGCTGCGCAAAGGTCCGACCACAAGTCGTAGAACGACGGGCGGCCCCAGAACCAGTAGCCGTTATAGATGCGGTGGATCACAAGTCCCGGCTTGAGTACCAGCGTGTGAGGAATCATCGGATCATGGTCGGGATCCGTGTATTCCTGAATGTCGAGATCCTTTTGAATCGTCCGTTCGGGATCCGAGAGAAATGTCCATTGAGCGCCGACCGACAAGCGGAACTCCTGCGTGGTGTGATGGTCGTCGGTCGAGATCGTGACGATCTGAGTGTAGGAAACGGCGATTTTTGCGTAGTTGGTCGCGAGCTCCAGGTGTTGCTGGTGCTCCTTCGGACAGTAGTTGCCCCGTGCCAGCGTGAGGATCATTGGGTCAGCACCTTGAAGCTCACTGAGCCGACGTACCGTGTTTGTGTGGTCCGGCAGTGCGTAGTCGGGAAAGACTCCGCCAGGTTTCATGTCCGATCGCATCGTTCCAGCCTCCTTCGCTGTTGAAAGCCTGCACGCTTTGCCTCGCGTCGTCGTATGACCTCAAGGCGGAATGGCATGCTCACTGGCTACGGGGATCGTCTGTCGGGTCGATGTACTCGAGTCCGAGCGGTCCGACGGCCGACACTTGGGTGACGTAGGTTCCAGATTTCGCCCAGTGGAAATGCGGTGTACCGCCTGGGAGCACGACGACCGCTCCAGGTGGATAGGCGAGTAGCCGTTCCTCATCGAACTCGCTCCCCAGGCCGATGTAGAACACGCCGGAAATCACGGTATACACGCGGTCCTCGGGGTGCTGATGCGGCATCAGCTTGATATTCGATGGGACCCTGACCCGGATGACATACGGCTCCGGTTGCGATGGGTCGCCGACGACGATCGCAAGTCGCGCCGAGGGCGGAAACGCGGAAAACGGCTTCCAATCGATCTCCTCGGGCAGAATCGACCTGTACGCGGCTTGCTCTGGTTGGTGGATCACCATCGTTGGTCAACCTCCCAACTACCTGGTGAGTTACCCGTGGAGATGGCTCACCCTTAAGTGGTGATGCAGGACCGACTGTAGCGCGGCGAGTTCGGTTCGGCATCGCCGACCGACCCTGCTCCCGATCGATGTGGTTCGGGCTAAGTTCGCCGAGGACGCCAGTCCGATACCCACCTCCGGATGCGGTGGTAGAACCGATGTTCATCGGCTGTGCCACGATCCGATCTTGGGCTTCTGCGGGCGAAGGAGTTCAGGTGACCACGACCCCCATAGCGGACTATGCGCTCCTGTCGGACAGACATAGCGCCGCGCTGGTCAGCCGGGATGGATCGATCGACTGGCTCTGCTTCCCACGGTTCGACAGTCCCTCAACCTTCGGTCGGCTTCTCGGCGAGAACGCCGGGCACTGGTCTTTCGGGGCCGCCAACTCGACGGAAAGGACCAGGCGCTACCTGGACCGCACCATGGTGTTGGAGACCACGATGCGCACGCCGATGGGTGCGGTCACGATCACCGACGCACTTGCCATGGGATATGGCAACCGAGGTCACCAACTCGGCAAGGCGGCGCCTCACGTGCTGCTGCGGCGCGCCACGTGCACGGAGGGACAGGTTGACTTGTCCTTTGAGTTCGTCCCGCGTCCCGAATACGGGTTGAATCATCCCTCGCTCGACGTGGTCGACGGTGGAGTGGCGGTGTCGGGGAGTGGTGACGCGCTGGTGCTGTCAACATCCGTGGCCCTGACGCTCGACCAGGATCGCGGCGGGGCTTCGGGCCGGTTCCAGCTCTCCCAAGGCGAAAGCATGGGCTTCGCCCTGCATCATGGGAACCGGGCCGAGGGCGATTCAGCCCGGGTCTGGAGCCCGTCGGAGATAAACGGCCGGCTCGAGGACACGGTGGCCGGATGGGAGTCGTGGTCGGAGCTCCACCAGGCCTACGTGGGCCCGTGGCGAGACCTGGTGCACCACAGCGGGCGGGTGCTCCAGTCGCTCTCCTTCGCGCCCACGGGCGCCATCTGCGCCGCGGCGACCACGTCCTTGCCCGAGACGGTGGGTGGCTCCCGGAACTGGGATTACCGGTACGCCTGGGTGCGGGACGCTTCCTTCACGATCCAGGCCCTTTGGGTGGCGGCATGTCCCGACGAAGCCAACGAGTTCTTCGACTATGTCTCATCGTCCGCGGCCGGCTCGCTCGAGCAGGGCGGCGACTTGCAGATCATGTTCGGCATCGGCGGTGAGCGGGACCTAAGCGAGCGGGAGTTGCTGCACCTGGAAGGCTGGCGACACTCGGCGCCGGTTCGGATTGGCAACGCCGCTTGGAAACAACGCCAGCTCGACGTCTACGGCGAATTGCTCAACGCGGTGTATCGCATGTCTGACCACCTGTTCGACAACACCCACCGGGTTGGGCCAATGCCCAACTCGGGCAAGTGGGACACGCCGACGGACCTGGCACCAGCCACGCGAGAGTTCCTCGTGCAACTGGCCGACACCGCCGTTCGCCGGTGGCAGGAGAAGGACCAAGGAATCTGGGAGATCCGGGGGGAGCCGCGTGATTTCTTGTACTCGAAGCTGATGTGCTGGGTGGCCCTCGATCGAGCGGTGATCTTGGCCGACCGTCTCAACGCCTCCAATCGAATTGAGTCATGGACGCAGACGCGAAACCAGATCCGTGAGGCGATCGTCACCAAGGGCTGGAGCGAACGGGCCAAGGCCTTCACCCAGTCCTTCGGCTCGGACGAGCTTGACGCCTCCAACCTCATGGTGTCTCTGGTGGGATTTCTTCCGGCCGACGATCCCAGGGTGTTGGCCACGATCGACGCCATAGAGGACCGACTCAGCGACGAGCGGGGATTGGTGTATCGCTATCGCTCCCACGACGGCCTCGAGGGTGAGGAAGGCACCTTCCTTTTGTGCACCTTCTGGCTGGCCCAGGCCCTGGCCCGGGCAGGCCAGACCCTGCGGGCCCGGTCCGTGTTCGAGCGGGCGGCCGCCTTCGTCAATGACGTCGGCTTGCTGGCCGAGGAGGTCGATCCAGTCAGCGGCGAGCTCCTCGGCAACTTCCCGCAGGCGTTCAGCCACATCGGGCTCGTCAACGCGGCGTGGGCAATTTCCGAGAGCGAACGACAGACGCAACCAACCTGAACATCTGCTGGACTCTCATGGATCTTTGGAGCAAACCCCATCAAGTTCGGAGGCCATATGCGCAGCGACATCCGTGAAGGCGAGAAATTTCCCGACTACGAACTCGCCGATCAAGCCGGCCGGCGGCGGTCCCTCTCGGAGCTCCAGGGGGGTAACCCGATGGTGCTCCATCTGTCCCGTGGCGGCTTCGATCCCAAAGAGCATCAGTTCGTGGGGCAATTGGTCGGCATGTATCCCGAGTTCCGGAATGCGTACACGCGGCTGGCCCTCATCTCGACCGACAATCAGCTGAACATCAATGAGTTCCGGGATGCGCTGGGCGCCACCTGGCCGTTCCTGTCGGACCCCGATCGGGTCGTCCAGAAGGATCTGGACATCAAGGAATTCACCGATGAGCCGCACGATCCGATGATCCCGCACACGTTCGTCCTCGAGCCCGGACTCAAGATCTTCAAGATCTACAACGGCTACTGGTACTGGGGCCGCCCCACCATGGCGGAACTCCACGTGGATCTGAGGGGGGTGTTCAAGAAGATTCGACCCGACTTCGACTTGGCGGCCCCGGGGTTGAGGGAGGCGTGGGAGCGAGGAGACCGCGACCAATTCCTCGTCGACACGTTGGAGGAGCCGATCCGGTACACCGAGGGCAAGAGCATCGGCATCAAACGCTGACCCTGGAGGGTCGGGGCGCCCGTCCTCCGTTCGGGCCTCGGCGATAGGACTCGGGCTGCTCGCGAGCCGGGCGGAGGCGGGTGAGGCCTGCACCGGTGTATCGCCATTCGACCCCCGTACGCTGGAACGACGCCGAGCCTCGAGCGCGAGGGATGTTTCAGGTGCAAGGCGTTCGCCTGGGTGCGACAATCCGTTTGGGACCAGACAGAGGAGGCAGATGAGCGCCGTCGATGGACAGAGCGCGCCCGGCGGATCGCCGAGCGGCGAACCGGCCGATCTCAAGCTGGAGGCGGTCGTCATCCCCGTGGCCGACGCCGATCGCTCCAAGGCCTTCTACGCCGGCCTCGGCTGGAGGCTCGACGCGGACTTCTCCTTCGACAACGGCTTCCGGGTCGTTCAGTTCACGCCACCGGGATCGCAGTGTTCTGTGCAGTTCGGCACCCACATCACGGGGGCGCCACCAGGATCGGCCCATGGCCTGTACTTGATCGTCTCCGACATCGAAGCCGGGCGCGACGAACTCGACAATCGGGGAGCGAAAGTCAGTGAGGTGTTCCATTCCGGAGCGCCTGGGGCGCAACTGGACCCCGAGGGGGCGGGCGATCGGGTCAACGGGCCGGATCCGGATCACAAGAGCTACAACTCCTTTGCGACGCTCGAAGACCCCGACGGCAACAGTTGGCTACTCCAAGAGGTGACCGATCGCCTTCCCGGCCGGCTCGACCCAACAGCCACGTCGTACAACTCCGCCGGTGACCTGGCTGCGGCATTGCGCCGCGCCGAGTCGGCTCACGGTGAGCACGAGAAGCGCATCGGCCGGGCCGATCCGGACTGGCCCGACTGGTACGCCGAGTACATGGTGCGGGAACAGAGCGGACAGGAGCTTCCTGTATGAGCGATTTCGACGTGATCGTCCTGGGCGGCGGTGCGCCCGGCGAGCACTGTGCCGGGGCGATCGCGGCGCGCGGGTTTCGGGTTGCCGTCGTCGAGCGCGAGCTGGTCGGCGGCGAGTGCTCCTACTGGGCGTGCATCCCGTCCAAGTCCCTCTTGCGTCCGGGGGAGGCGGTCCAGGGGGCCCGCGACGTCGGCGCCAGCGCCGAGGTGAACGTGCAGGCGGCGCTCGCCTGGCGCGACTACATGGTGTCCGGCTATTCGGACAAGGGGCAGGAGAAATGGCTGAAGGATCGGGGTATCGAACTGATCCGGGGTGTGGGGCAACTCGCCGGGCCTGGCGTGGTCGAAGTGGACGGCACTTCCCACACGGCGGAGCATGTCGTCGTGGCGACGGGCGCGGCTCCTTTCGTGCCGCCCATTCCGGGGCTCGACGGCCTGGTCGGCGTGTGGGGCACGCGGGAAGCGACGTCCATGAAGACGGTTCCCAGCCGCCTCATTGTGCTCGGCGGAGGCTCGGCCGGTGTCGAGATCGCACAGGTGGTTCAGCGGCTCGGTGGGCAGGCCGTCCTCGTCGAGGGCGCCAATCGGCTGATCCCACGAGAGCCGGCGCCTCTCGGCGATGCGCTGAGCAAGGCATTGCGGCGGGACGGGATCGAATTGCACCTCGGAGTCCAGGCCGCCGAGGCCTCGCGCGATGGAGCCGACTACGTCCTGAGGCTCTCAGACGGCAGTGAGGTGCGCGGTGAGCGACTGTTGGTGACGACCGGCCGTCATCCTCGCGTCGAAGGGATCGGGCTCGAGACCGTCGGCATCGAGGCAAACCCACACGGGATTCAGGTGGACGAGT
Source organism: uncultured Acidimicrobiaceae bacterium (assembly GCA_963809825.1). Taxonomy (GTDB): domain Bacteria; phylum Actinomycetota; class Acidimicrobiia; order Acidimicrobiales; family RAAP-2; genus Bog-473. Next base: position 397,979 of record CAWELJ010000002.1, read on the forward strand.
TTCTTCGGGCCGGCGAAAAGATCTGGGCCATTGGTGACGTCAACGGGATCTGGCCCCTGACGCACGTCGGCGAGTACGAGGGAGACGTCGTGGCGGCGAACATTGCTGGTGAGAGCCACCCCGTGAACTACGAGGCCGTGCCGCGCGTGACATACACCGACCCGCAAGCGGCCGCGGTCGGTGCCGCGGAGGCCCCCTACAGCAGCACAACGCTCTTGACCGACGTGTCCAAGACCGCGACGTACAGCCACCAGTACGCTCAGTCGAACGGATTCTTGACCTTGCTCAGCGACGGCGTCCGGTTGACCGGTGCGTACGCCCTCGGACCGGAGGCCGGCGAGTGGCTCCAGCAGGCGACGCTCGCCATACGCGCCCGCATACTGCTGGAGGTGTTGAGCGACGTCATTCAGCCCTTCCCGAGCTTCTCGACCATCTTCGACTCGGCTTTCAAAACCTTGCGAATGGAGATCGCGAAGATGCCGCCCCCCTTGCAGCCGATGCAGGCGCAGATGGCGCGGCCATGACGGTGGAAAACCATCGGAGGTAGCAGGATGGCCGAGGTCCCGTCGCCCCAGGAAGAAATCCTGCTCACCCACTTCATCGTGTCGGACGACGTCGAGCGCTCTCGACGCTTCTACACCGAAGTGCTCGGGGGACGGGTCGCCTTCTCCAGCCCAGGAGGGCCGACCAACGTCGCATTGTCCAATAGTTGGATCGTCATCAATGCCGGCGGAGGTCCGACCGACGACAAGCCGGAGGTCACCTTGGAGACGCCCGGCGACCCAAATCGGGTGAGCAGCTTCGTCAACATCAGGGTCAAGGACATGGAGACGGTGTACTCCGAATGGAGCGCGCGCGGTGCGCAGTTCCTGACGCCTCCGAAGCAGCACCAGTACGAGATCCGTTGCTACATCCGTGATCCCGACGGTCATCTGATCGAAGTGGGGCAGACCACCGATCCGCAAGGGGACTGGGTGCCCGATCACTGGCCATCGAGTACGCCCGCCGACGAGCTCCCAACGCCCCCGGAGGGAATCGTGCTGGCTCACTTCATCGTGTCGGACGATGTCGAGCGCTCTCGCCGCTTCTACACCGATGTGCTCGGGGGCAGGGATGCGTTCTCCGGGCCCGGAGGGCTCACGTATGTCCAACTGTCGAACAGTTGGGTCATCATCAACGTTGGCGGGGGCCCGACCGATGACAAGCCGGAGGTCACGCTGGAGGCGCCCCGTGATCTCAACCGGGTCAGCAGCTTCCTCAATATCCGGGTAACGGACATGCATGCCGTATACCCCGAATGGAGCGCGCGCGGTGCGCAATTCCTGACACCACCGAAGCAGCACCAGTACGAGATCCGTTGTTACCTCCGTGATCCCGATGGTCATCTCATCGAGGTGGGACAAACGACGGATCCGGACGGGGATTGGTCCCCCGACCACTGGCCATCAAGCAAATCCGAACGAGAATCCTGACCCGGAGAAGATCTCGATCATGACCACGGCAATCATCGGCACCGGAGGCATCGGATCGGCCATCGCCCGCCAGCTTGCGTCGGGCGGCGAGACCCTGCAGCTCTCGAGCGCCGACAAGGAGTCAGCTCGAAAGCTTGCGGCGGCAATCGGCGAAGCCGCGTCCGTCGCCGCCGACAACCCAACCGCTTTGCAGGGAGCCGATGCGGTTGTTCTTGCGCTCCGGTTTTCTGTGTTGAAAGACGTCATCGACGAGATCGCCGGCGCGCTGGGAGACACGCCTCTTGTCGTCCCGAGCAATCCCGTCGGCCTCGACCCAAAGGGCCAGGTCGTACGACTCCTGCCCGAAGGACGGTCATCGGGCCAAGTTGTCGCTGGGTGGTTGCCGGCCGGGACATCCTTTGCCATCGCGTTCGGCACCATGTCGGCCGATCTCTTCGAGTCCTCGAGCCATCGGTCGCCGGAACCCGCGGTTCTGTTCTACGTGTCCGAGAACGACCGTGAGCGCGACGAGGTCGAGCACTTGATCCGGACGGCGGGCTTCGAGCCCCTGAGGATCGGCGGGATCGAGCAGTCGAGCCGACTCGAGGTGGGCGGCGACCTTCATGATCTCGTGGTGGGCGCCGCGGAAGCACGGTCCCTGGTCGTTGGGGCCTGATTGCCCGCCGACTTGGCCGGGCAAAAGAACGAGACCACATCAGAAGTGTTGTCGTGAACAGCCGACTTCCCGATCGATTGCTCGACCCGATCTACCCTCTTGAAGCGAGCGCCGGCGCCACACCAGACGTCGTCGGGGTCGGACGACGTCAGAGCGATGATGTGATCGGCGAGGTATACCCGGTCGGATGAGCCCTGCACCCCACGCCTCACGCAAGGTCGCGGTGGTGACCGGAGCGTCTCAAGGCATCGGCGCCGGCGTTGCGGAAAGCTTCCGGCAGGCCGGATATGCGGTCGTGGGCGTGTCGCGATCGATCAGCCCCTCCGACGCATCCGACTTTCTCACCGTGAGGGGTGACATTGCCGACATCGAGACCGCCCAGATGATCGTGGATCAGGCGGTCAATCGCTTCGGACGCATCGACAGCCTGATCAACAACGCTGGGATCTTCATCAGTAAGCCGTTTACCGACTACACACTCGAGGACTATTTGGCGATCACGGCAGTGAATGTGACCGGGTTCTTCCATGTCACCCAGGCCGTCATCCGCCAGATGCTCACCCAGGATTCGGGTGGTCACATCGTGAATCTCACGACGAGTCTTGTCGACCACGCCGAGAGCGAGAACCCATCTGCTCTCGTATCCCTCACCAAGGGTGGTCTGGCGGCCGTGACGCGCTCACTTGCCATTGAGTACGCAGCGCGAGGTGTGCGGTGCAACGCTGTTTCGCTCGGGGTCATACAGAATCCCGCCTTCGATCCGGCGTCGTATGAAGGCCTCGCAGAGCTTCATCCGCTGGGCCGAGTCGGTCAGATCAGCGACGTCGTCGAGGGAATCCTCTATCTCGAGCGAGCCTCATTTGTCACGGGAGTTGTCCTGCACATCGACGGCGGTCAGTCCGCAGGGGACTGAGCCGGCAGACCGCGCGTCGGCGTGCGCCTCCTGCCGGCAGCGAACCTTGCGGTTCGAGCCGAACATTGAGTCGAGCCGCAAGGCGAAGCTATCGATCGGCCTCATTGGCTTTAGCCTGACTGCCACTTTGTCTCCGCTCGGCCAGTTCGCGGAACTCCTCGGGAACTCGTTCGGCGGCGGAAAGCGCCACAGCGGCGTAGCCGACGGCGGTGCGACCGAACTTGTCCCGGATTGCGTCGACGGACCGGTCCACTCCCCATCTGGAGGCTTCGACGACGGATTCCGGTCGGGGGCATGCATTTCGCTGCAAATTTGTGGGAGCAAGGGGTAGCTCGAGTTGCAAAGAGTGGTCTGGGCGCAAGTTGGAGACCGAAACGGCGATGAGCGTGATTTCGCGTTCTTGTTCGCTGTCGAAAATGGCTGAGTGGGCCAGCCTTTCAGCCACCTCGGTCAGCGTCAGCGTGGTCGAGATCGCAACGGCCAACGTGACAGACCGGGTCACAGAGCGCAGGTGAGTGAATCGGACCCGTACGGTCACTGTCCGACCGGCCGCGCTTGCTTTTCGCAGGCGGCCGGCAACTCTGTCAGCCAGATAGCCGATCGTTTCTCGGATGAGCTCTGGAGTGGCATCTCGCCGTCCGAGGGCGGCCTGGGCACCCATGGACTTCGACCGTGCGGGCGTCTGCACTGCCCGGTCGTCGACGTTGGCCGAGAGGGCGGCCAGTTTTTTCCCGGCTGTGTGTCCCAGCAGGCTGCCGAGGATTGGGCTGCCCGTCTTGGCCAGTTGCCCGATGGTAGAGATCCCGGCCTGCTGGAGGCGCCGTTCTGTCGTGGGTCCGACGCCCCATATCAGCCCGATTGGAAGGGGGTCGAGAAAGTCGCTCTCTTCGACCGGATCCACGGCGACGAGGCCGTCAGGCTTGGCCACCTGTGACGCAACCTTGGCCAGGTGTTTCGTGCGGGCCACGCCAACCGACAAAGGGAGGCCGATTTCGTCGCGGACGCGTCGGCGGATGGCAGCCGCTATCTCGGTGGGCGTTCCGAAGAGGTGGACGGCGCCGGCAACGTCGAGGAATGCCTCGTCGATCGACACCCGCTCGACTCGAGGGGTGAAGTCATGAAACACAGACACGACTTCGTCGCCGAACTGTTGGTAGCGCCCGAAGTGGCCGCCGACGAAGAGGAGATCACCGCAAAGCTGGCGGGCGCGCCACCCCGGCATGCCGCCGCGGACGCCGTAGCTCCTGGCTTCATACGATGCCGCCAGCACCACACTGCCGCCGACGGCGATGGGCCGGTTCCGGAGTGTTGGGTCCAACAGTTGCTCGACGGACGCGTAGAAGGCGTCGAGGTCCGCATGCAGGATGGTCGCCTGCCGGGCCGGCTGAAGCTCCACATGTGGCAATTTAGACGAACAGATGTTCGCTTACCAGGGGAGGTAGAGGCGCCTTGAGCCGATCCGGGAGCGGCCGATGTGACGTTCGCCCCGAACTGGACCGAGCACTCGGATCCGGGCGGTGTGAACTGGATCACGCGGAAGCCGTTGTCGTAGGAGAAGTCCGCATCGAGTCTCCACCCCACCCCGCGTAGAACTCCTTGGCGCGGTCGGCATCCGCGACCGGGATCACCCCGAGCTTCCGATCGGCGCTTTCCAGCTCCGTGTCGCTACTGGCGTTGCGGCACCCGTTCCCCTCGTCGAGCCCATGAGGCCTCCCTTGCTGTCTTGGCGTTGACCGTCGCTCTTCCTCCCAGGAATCGCGCCCCGTTCCCGCCGTCGGCGTGCCGGGGGCGACCATCGCGTCAACCCGACGAAGTGGCTTGCAGGGTTTCTCCTTCAGGTAGCGGAGTTCACCGGGGCGTCATTGTCGTCATAGGCGCAGTAGAGAAAATGCGCGTGGCTGGGCAAGCTGGGACCGCTAACTTCTAGGAGCGCCAAACGACTGAACCTCCGGCCTCCAGGAGATGCGCCAATGTCAACGTCACCCATTGTTCCCGACGTGCCACCGAGCGGAACCGGATGCGTCGAGTGTCTCGAATCCGGCGGGTGGTGGCTCCATCTGCGACGATGTGGGGAGTGCGGGCACATCGGGTGTTGCGACAACTCGCCCCAGCAGCATGCAACTGCCCATGCACACTCGGCGGGCCACCCCGTCATCTGTAGTTTCGAGCCAGGCGAAGATTGGTTCTGGGACTACCGCAGCAACGAATACCTCGAGGGTCCACGTCTCGCGCCGCCACTGCACCATCCCGTCGATCAACCGGTGCCGGGACCAGCGGGCCGCGTTCCGGCCAACTGGCAGGAAATGCTGGTCTGACCCATCCGAAAACGACGACAGGGAGACGATGTTCATGAGCGATGAAGCGGGCAACATCAAGACCGCGGCGGCAAGGCTCACCGACGCGATGAGCGGGCTGTTGCGCGCTATCGATGCGATGGCGGACGAGGGTGCAGCGGCCAGAGACATCCCCGAGGCGTTGCCCGAGGAGTTGGAACGGCTGGCCGCTCGCCTGAACGCCGCCCGCGGATTCAGCGACTGACCCCAGCCATCGTTCCGGACGTGTCCCCCGAGACGCCCCCCTGCCCGTCCGATCACAAAATCGGTCCTGACCAGCCAGTCCAGGGCCGGAGAATTCGCCAGATGGGGGTCCGGCGGCCGTTTCCTCCTTCGTAGGGGTAGCCGGACGGCTACCCGGTCGAGTGAACAGGGGCGGACGGGGAAACACATGCGGGGGAGAGATTGCCCGGCCTCGGCGTCGACGGGACGACGCCGCCGTCGACGCCACAAGGGTGCCGCCCTGGTCCCAGCCGCCACGGATCTCCTGTGACCAGCGGTCGGCCTCGTCACGGGCGCACACTGGCGCTGGCCGCGGTCTCGCTGGCCGTCCTGCTGACCGGTTGTGGGAGCCGGGTCCCCCACGGGGCGGTCGTGGTCGCTGCCCGTGGCATCGTGTCGGCCGGGTCGCACGCGCAGGCCTCGGGGTCCGGGTCGGACCAGGCGGTCACGGGGGCGGCCGCGTCGGGGACCTCGGGCTCGTCGAGCACCGGTGTCGGGTCCGCGACGGCCGGCGCGACGGGTGCCGCCGCGGCGACGTCCGGCGGTGCAGCCGCGGCCGCGCACGGTAGTGCGCCTACGACCAAGGCCACCACGGCGGCCCCGGCGGTGGCCTCGACGATCAACCTGGGCAACGTCGGCACGTACAGCGGCCTGATCGGCGCCATCTTCACGGGGGCCCAACAGTCGCTGCAGGTATGGCAGGCGTACGTCAACGCCCATGGAGGGCTCAACGGGCACCCGGTCCACGTCTTCATCGAGGACGACGGGGGAGATCCGTCGACCAACCAGACCGAGGTGCAACAAGAAGTCACCCAGGACCACGTCATCGCCTTCGTCGGGAACCTGGAGCCGCTCACGGCCAGCGCCAGCCTCTCCTATCTGCAGCAACAGCACATCCCGGTCATCGGTGGCGACGCCAGCAGTTTCACCTGGTGGCAGAGCCCGGTCATGTTCCCCCAGGCCTCGTATCTCGAACACGAGGGTGATGCCACCATCCGCGCCGCTGTCGCGCAGGGCAAGACGAAGCTGGCGTACCTGTACTGCATCGAGGACTCCACCTGCACCAACGGGTACCAGGTCGAGATCGTGAACGGCGGCGCCAAGGCCGACGGGGCTGACCCGGTCTACTCGGCGTCGTACAGCCTCACCCAGCCCGACTTCACCGCGCAGTGCCTGGCGGCGCAGCAGGCGGGCGCCGACGTTCTCTTCTTCGCCGGCGACGGGGACAGCCTCGTCCGGATGGCCCGCGACTGCGCGGCGCAGAACTACAAGCCGCTCTACATGGCCGCCAGCATCGCGGTGAACGCGGCCGTGCAGTCGGACCCGCTGCTCAACGGCCTGATCAGCACTCAATCGAACTTCCCGTGGACGGACAGCTATACGCCGGCTCAGGCGACGTACCAGCAGGCCATGAAGACGTATGCCCCCAACCTCGCGGGTTCGGCGTCGACCGCCGCCGAGTGGGCCTCGGGGATGCTGGCGCTGGCCGCCTCCCAGGATCTCGGCGCCACGCCGACGTCGGCCCAGTTCTTCCAGGGCTTGTGGGCCATCAACAACAACAACCTGGGCGGACTGGCGCCACCACTGACCTTCAACACCAACGGCAACGCCAGTCAATCCAATTGCTTCTTCGAGATGGTTCTGCAGAACGGCCAGTTCGTCGACCCGAACCACGGGAACTACCAGTGCAGCCAGTGACGTCGCGTTCGTGTGATGGAAGCCGTGTCGGCTCCACGTCGGCGAGGCGGGAGAGAAGGAGGACCACCTGATGGATCCGGCAAGGTGGCTGCGGCTGCAGTGGGACCGCGCGCTGGCGTGGGTGTTGGTGGCGGCCGGGGCACTCGCCCTCATCGTCGGCTGGGTCGGGGTGAGCGGCACCGCCTACGCCGCCGAGCAGCTGCCCTACATCATCTCGGGAGGCATCGGCGGGATCTTCCTCCTCGGCGTCGGCGCCACGCTGTGGCTCTCGGCCGATCTGCGTGACGAGTGGCGCAAGCTCGACCGCATCGAGGAGGCACTCCTGCAGGGCGAGGGCGTCCCCGGCGACGTCGAGCCCGACGCGCGCTGATGGCCCTGGTCCTGGCGGGTGGTCGGTCCGCCCCGAGCCGCACGGCACCGCGGGCGGCCGTCGCCCAACGCGGCACGCTGTGGAGCGCGGAGGACCTGCTGCGCTGGGCGCTCGCGACGGGGGTCGGGGGGATCGTCATCGCCGTGTCGTGGTACGTGTGCGCCGGCGACGCCAGCTTCACCCGGCAGATCGGCCCGCTGGACGCCGCCGTGGCGGGGGCCGTCGTGAGCGGCCTCGGCAACGCCATGTGGCTGCTACGCGGTCGGCGCGTCCTCGGCGAGCGGCGCCGTGCCCTGCTGGCGGACCCTGTCGTCGCAGTCGATGCAGCCGCCGGTGACGCAGTGCGCAAGGTGTCCACCTCCGCCAGCCCGGGACCGGCGACGTCGGCCATCTCCGAGCCCGACGTGTTCGTGGCGGGGGAGGGCCTGCTCCGGTTCCACTCTCCCGACTGCATCCTGGCGGCCGGGCGCGCCTGGACGAGTGCGACCCGGGAGCACCACGAGGACGCGGGCCGCCTGCCCTGCGGCGTGTGCCGCCCGTGAACTCCGTCCCGGTCCCGGTTCTGGGCGCCTTCCGCCGCACTGCCGATCCGGGATCGCGCCGGACCCTGGTGGTGGCGGCCGGACTCTGCGCCGCCCTTCTCGCTGCCATCGCCCTGGCGGGCACGTTCTCGCTCGGGCCCTACGTCGTGACGGGGATCGCCGACGGCGCCATCTACGCCCTCGCCGCCCTGGGTCTGGTCCTCACGTTCAAGACATCGGGCATCTTCAATTTCGCCATCGGGGCCCAGGCCGCCGCGTCGGCCTACGTGTTCTACAGCCTCAGGGTCACCGCCGGCCTGCCCTGGCCGGTCGCCGCCCTCGGCGCCATGCTCGTCGTCGGCCTCGGCGGCTCCCTGCTCCTGGAGCGCATGGCCTACTGGCTGACCGGCGCGCCGGCCGCGATGAAGGTCGTGGCCACCATCGGCCTGCTGGTGCTGCTGCAATCGGCCCTCACCGCCGTCTACGGCGTGGCCACCATTCAGTTCGACCCCTTCCTGCCGAACAAGGGTCTGCACCTGTTGGGGGTCAACGTGCTGGGCAGCCAGCTGATCGTCATCGCCACGGCGGTCGTAGCGACGGTCGGGCTCTCTCTCTTCTTCAAGCGGGCCCGCCTCGGGGTCTCGATGCAAGCGGTCGTCGACTCGCCCACGCTGCTCGCGCTCGAAGCGACCAACCCGGTCGCGGTGCGCCGGTACGCCTGGGCCATCGGGTCGTGCTTCATCTCCATTTCGGGGATGCTGCTCGCGCCGACCCTCGGCATCGACGTCAACCTGTTCCTGCTCATCTATGTCGCCGCCTTCGGGGCCGCCGCCGTGGGTGCCTTCTCCAGCCTGCCGATCACCTTCGCCGCCGCCCTCGGCATCGGCGTGACCATGAGCATCCTGAGCGACAAGCTGGCGGGGCAGACCAACTTCGTGCTGGCCGAGCTCTACACCCAGGTCCCCTTCCTCGTCCTGGTGGCGGCACTGCTCCTCGTCCCCCGGCGCAAGCTGGTGACACGCGGCGCCGGGGCCGTGCGCAAGCTGCGTCCCGCCGCCACCTTCCCTCTTCCCGTCGTGGGCGTCGGCGCGCTGGCGGGGATCGCCATCGCGATCGTCATCCCCTTCGTCGTGCCGCCGGCCTACCTCAACCAGTACACCACCGGCATCGGCTTCGCCGTCGTGCTGGCGTCGCTCGGGCTGCTGCTGTGGACGTCGGGACAGATCTCGCTGTGCCAGATGGCGTTCGCCGCCGTCGGGGCCACGACGTTCGGCCACGCGCTGGGCGCAGGTTGGCCCTGGCCGCTGGCCCTGGCCGCCGCCGTCGGCGTGGCCATGGCCGCCGGGGCCGTGGCGGCGATCCCGTCCTTCCGGTTGAGCGGTGTGTACCTGGCCGTCGCCACGTTCGGTTTCGGGCTGCTCGTCCAGAACCTGCTCTTCCCGACCTTCCTCATGTTCGGCCAGTCCGACAGCGTCGCCATCGGCCGTCCGCATCTGCTGGGCATGGATGCCACGTCGGACCGGGGGTACTACCTCCTGGCGCTGACCATTGCGACGCTGTGCGCCCTGGTCGTCGTCGGGGTCCGGCGCAGTCGCCTCGGGCGCCTGCTGCGCGGCCTGTCCGACTCGCCGGCAGCCTTGGAAGCCCACGGCGCCAACACCCGGCTGACCCGGCTGTACGTGTTCTGCATCTCGGCTGGTCTCGCAGCCGTCGGAGGCGTCCTGATCGGGGGCGTCACCCAGACCGCCGGCGGCACCCTCGCCGGCCCGTTCGGCTACTTCAACTCCGTGGTGCTGCTGGCCGTCCTGTCCTTCTGCGGCAGCCAGCCTCTGCTGTCGCCGGTCATCGCGGCGTTCGTCTACGCAGTGGCCCGCGTCTACCGCCCCTTCGACGGCGGCTGGTTCGCGGACTACGAGGGTGTCTTCTTCGGCGTGGCCGCCATCGCGGTCGCGGTCGTGCCGGGCATGCACCTGTCGCCGCGGAGCCGGCACGCCGCCGAGCGAGCCGGCCGTAGCCCGGTGGCGAGCCGGGTTCCGGTGACGCCGACGGCCCGCGGTCCCGCGGCGCCCGTGCCACAGCTGCAGGGGTCCCGGTCATGATGGAGGTGCTCCCCGATCTCGCGATCGAGAACCTCACGGTGCGATTCGGCGGGCTGGTGGCCGTCGACGGGGTGTCGCTGGACGCGACTGCCGGCGCCGTCAACGGGCTCATCGGCCCCAACGGCGCGGGCAAGACCACCATCTTCAACGCCTGCACCGGTGTCGTGCCCTGCTCCAAGGGCACCATCCGCCTCGGAGGCCACGACCTGGGGCGGCTCTCGACCCCGGCCCGAGCGACGAGGGGGCTGGGCCGGACGTTCCAGCGCATGGAGCTGTTCGACTCGTTGACGGTGATGGAGAACGTGGCCCTCGGCCCCGAGGCGCACCTGGCGGCGGGGAGCCCGTGGGGGCAGCTCGCCTGTGGTCGCCGTCAGCGGCGCGAGATCAACGAGCGAGCGCGTCACGCGGCGCGGCGCTGCGACATCGAGGCCTTGGCCCACCGGCGCGCCGGTGACCTCTCCACCGGCCAGCGCCGCCTGGTGGAGCTCGCCCGCGTCATGGCCACGCCCTTCCGGTTCGTCCTGCTCGACGAGCCCTCGTCGGGGCTCGACGTGGCCGAGACGGAGCGCTTCGGGGCCATCATCCGTGACTACGTGGCCGAGACCGGTGTCGGGCTGCTGCTGGTCGAGCACGACATGGCACTGGTCGCCGCCGTCTGCGGCTCCCTCTCCGTGCTCGACTTCGGGAGGCTGATCTTCGCCGGACCGACCGCCGATGCCCTGTCCTCCGACGTGGTGCGCGCCGCGTATCTCGGATCCGATGCCGTGAACACCGCTCCCGAGCTGGCACCGCATGCTTGAGCTGCGCGGGATCCGCGCCGGGTACGGGACGGGCACGGTGCTCGACGGGGTCGACCTCGTCGTGCCGGACGGCGCCGTGGTGGCGCTGCTGGGCCCCAACGGCGCCGGCAAGACCACCCTCCTGAGGGTGGCGTCGGGCCTCCTGCGTCCCTCGTCGGGGAGGGTGGTGCACGACGGGGAGGACGTCACGGGGCGGACCCCCTACGAACTGGCCCGCGGCGGCATCTGTCACGTGCCCGAGGGTCGTGGCATCTTCCCGACCCTGTCGGTGGCCGACAACCTCCGCCTCCAGGCACCGCGGGCGGTCGACCGGCGGGCGGTCGACGAGGCTGCGGCCGTGTTCCCCCGTCTCGGACAGCGGCGGCGCCAGCTGGCCGGCACGATGTCCGGCGGCGAGCAGCAGATGCTCGCGCTGGCCCATGCCTATGTGGCGACCCCGCGCACCGTGCTGCTCGACGAGGTCTCCATGGGCCTGGCCCCGCTGATCGTCGACGAGATCTTCGAGTACCTCGGCCGACTGGCTGCGGCCGGGATGTCCCTCCTGATCGTCGAGCAGTACGTGGCCCGCGCGCTCGAGCTGGCCGACTACGTCTACATCCTCAGCCGAGGCAAGATCCGGTTCGCCGGCGAGCCTGCCGAGGTAGAGGGCGACACGGTGGTCGAGTCGTATCTCGGGGCGTTGGCCCGATGACGCGCCAGCCGCGCCCGGATCGCACCGGACGAGCACTGAACGCGGTCCAGCTGGCCGCCGCCGCGACACTCGTGCTCGGCCTGGCCGGCTTCGCCACCGGCGTCGGCGCCGGCGCCACATCGTCCACGACGTCGACCTCCAGCTCCACGACGTCGACGACTTCGACGCCCACGACCTCGACCACGGCGCAGGCCACCAACCCCAACACGTACGACCTCTCCGCGCAGGCGAACGCATTGGACGTGCTCCTGGCCATTCCGAACCTTCCGCTCGGTTTGAGCATCGAAGCAGGCCCGTACGGCTCCTCGGCGTCGTTGAACAGTCTCGGCCAATCGCTCTCCGACGCCGGAGCACCCTACGCGCCGACCATCGCCTCCCTCCCCGGCACGGTGAACGGACTGGGGTCGGGGGTGCTCCCTCCACTCCCACCTCTGCCGGGCTACGTGTCGGCCAGCTACCCGCGGACTCCGACCGATGCCCAGACGCAGGGGGGTTACGAGATCACCTCGACGGCGTCACCGAGCGACGCCAAGGGTGCCGTCGCCATCGGGGTGCAACCCGCGGGCTCGACGAACGCCACCCTGTCCAGCTCCTCCGAGGCCAGTGCGAACGGAGACGGCAGCGTCAGCGTGAGCGGCTCGGCCGGCATCGACGCCCTCTCCTTCGGACAGCTGTTCGACATCGCCAACGTGTCGTCATCGCTGTCGATGACCCAGCAGGCGAACGGGCAGCCCAAGGTGACGGCAGAGACCAAGCTGGGCACGATCACCCTCCTGGGCCAGGCGACGGGCCTGCTCGGCAAGGGTGTCAGCGTGCTCGGCGCCGGGGTCCCGTTGGATGTCTCGAATGAGATCATCGGCCCGCTCAACACGGTGCTCTCGAAGTCGGGCGTCCAGTTGACCTACCTGCCCGAGACGTTCCTCTACACCGACGGGACGAAGAGCACAGGCGCGAGCCCCGACTCCTCGAAGACCCTGCAGGCGGTCGACTCGGGTGCCCTGAAGGTCACCGTCCTGCAGAACGTGCCCGGCCAGGGGACGTACGGGGCGAGCTTCACCTTGGGCCGTGTCTACCTCTCCACCTCGGACACGCCCGGGATCGTGCCGACGATCGGGAACACCGGCAACACCGGGAGCGCCGGGAACACGGGTGCCGGTACGCCCGCCGTTTCGACGGGCCCCGGCTCCGGCTCGCCGCTGGGCAACACCGGGGCGGGCACGGTCTCCGTCCCGTCGGGTGCTCCCGGCGGCGGCAGCGCGGCTCCGACCGCACCGACGCAGGCCCTGGCCGTCGAACCGACGTACGCGCTGGAAAAGGGCCCCTCCGCGGCGAGCCTCTACCTGCTGCTGATCCTGGTCGCGCTGGCAGTTCTGATCGCGTCCCAGGCGGTGCGTGTCTTCTCCGTGCGGCTCGCGCTCGGCGGGCAGAGGCCCGTCTCATGACGGCAGGACGGGGGCGGAGCCATCCGCCGAAGAGAGGAGAGCAGTGATGGAACGGCTTCGAGGATTCGTGGGTCATGGGCGACGGCGCCCGCTCCTGGCAGTGGCCTCCATCGGGGCCGTGACGATGGCCGCCACGATCGGCATCGCCACGACGTCGGCCGGCGACCCGCCCCAGAGCGCGGCCACCAGCGGCAACACGGGGAGTGGTGCGTCGGCGGCAGGCGTCACCCCTCTGCTCAACATGTTCGAGTTCGGCGACACCCTCGGGCTGCCACTGGCCTGCAGCGACGCGGGGTCGGTGATCTCCATCATCGGAGCGGAGACGGGCTCCTCGAAAGGCATCTCTCCGCTCGTGCAACAGCTCGACGGGCAGTGCAACCAGCTGTCGGCCAAGGGGAGCGACTACCTGCAGCAGGCCATCGCCGAGAGCCGCGGCCTGGTCCTCATCAATCCGGTGGTCAACCCGCTGATTGCCGGCCTGGCGGGCGGGCTCACGACAACGGGAACGCAGGAAGGCCCGGCGCTGGCGCCATTCGGTCCCACCGTGGCCGGCCTGGGCGGCACCGTCGCCTTCTTCGAAGGGACGTGACGTGCGGCAGGGCCACCGGAGGTCGCTCCTCGCGGCGGCGCTGATCATCGCCGCCGGCGCGCTCACCGCCTGCGGTGGCCGCTTCCACGTGCCATCGGACGTCGGGAGGGAGACGGCCACCCGGCCTGCGGCGGACCACACCGGCGGCGCCCCGTCCGCCGCGAAGATCGGTGCCCCCGCCACCACGACCGGTGCAGGGACGCCGCGGCCGGTCAACCCCGCCTCAGGAACCTCGGCCACGCCGACGACGTCGCCGGCGAGGACGACCGTCCCCACGGCGGCAACACCGCACGATGCCGTCGCCGGCGCATACCAGGCGTACCTCACGGACCTGTCCGGGCTCGACGACACGCTGAGCAAGGCCTACCTGGCGCCACTCGCCTCGGTCACGACGACCCGCCTCGGCCAGGCCAGCGTCCGCCAGGCTGCCGCCATTCTCAGCGCGCAGGAGCACGGCGTCGGCACGCTGCGCGACGCCCACCTGGAGATCCGCATGACCGGGACCGAGTCGGCCGCGCTCGCCGACTGCCAGGACCAGGAGGACTTCTATCTGGTCAGCGACGGGTCGGGCGCCCCCGACCCGTTCGTGCAGCGGGGCTTCTTCGTCGGGTCGGCCCAGCTGGTGCTGGAAGGCGGGCGCTGGAGGGTGGACACCTTCACCACGACACGGGTGCCGTGCTCGTTCTGAGCCGCGTGGCCGGGCAGACCCGGGGGCCCCCGGTACCGGGGCAAGATGGACCGGTGGCGATCACGACGCGCTTCACGGACATGTTCCACTGCCGGTACCCGTTGCAGCAGGCCGGCATGGGTGGTTTCGCGACGCCCGACCTCGCCGTGGCGGTCTCCGTCGCGGGAGCCCTCGGCATGCTGAGCGGGACGGTCGACGCCGGGGCTCTTTCCGCGCAACTCGACGCCGTGCCGGCGCAGGTCCCGGTCGGCGTGAACTTCCTCGTTCCCTTCCTCGACCGCCGGGCCCTCGAGGTGGCGGCGCCGAGGACGCCGTTGGTGGAGTTCTTCTGGGGGGAGCCGGATCCCGCCCTGGTCGCGACCGGGCACGAAGGAGGAGCCCGGGCGGGATGGCAGGTCGGCTCCGCCGACGAGGCGCGGGCCGCTCGCGACGCCGGATGCGATCTGATCGTCGCCCAGGGGGTGGAAGCCGGAGGACACGTCCGGGGCACGCTCGGGCTCCTGCCGCTCCTGGACGAAGTGCGGGCTGCCGTTGACCTGCCGTTGGTTGCTGCGGGAGGCATCGGTACCGGCAGGGCCATGGCGGCGGCCTTGGCGGCCGGTGCCGACGCGGTCCGCGTCGGCACTCGGTTCGTGGCCGCGACGGAATCGACCGCGCACCTCGTCTACGTCGAGGCGCTGATCCGTGCCGGGGCGGACGACACGACGCTCACCACGGCCTTCGGTGACGGCTGGCCCGACGCGCCTCATCGCGTCCTGCGGTCGGCGCTCGTCGCCGGCGAAGCCCTCGGCGCCGCACAGTCCTGGAGTCCCGTGTGGCCGTCGGTGGCGTCGACCGGCGTCATAGAGGCACAGGCGCTGTACGCCGGCCAGTCCGTCGGTGCGGTGCGATCCCGGCAGCCGGCCGCCGAGATCGTGGCCGAACTCGTCGACGAAGCCGAGCAGGCGCTGCGGGCGCCGAGTGCCGAAGGTTGACGCTGTCCCGGGACAGGCGCGGCGTACCTTCTCGGGACAGCCCGGCCAGGAGTCGGGGAGTCACTACGCTCGGGACGTGGAGCGATCGATCACCGGCTACCACCTCGACGACGCCGGCGACTGGGTGGCCGAGTTGGCCTGTGGACACAACCAGCACGTCCGCCACCGACCTCCGTTCCAGCTCCGTGCCTGGGTGCTCGACGCCGACGGCCGGCGCGGTCGACTCGGGACTCCATTGGACTGCCCGCTCTGCGATCGATGCGAATGGCCCGAGGAGTTGCGCCGGGTACGCACGAGCGCAACATGGGACGAGCGGACCATGCCCGCCGGGCTGCGCCGCGCCCACCGTGTCGCGGCGGGCACCTGGGGACGGATCGTCGTGCACGCCGGGCGGTTGCGCTTTACTGCGGCGACCGACCCGGTGATGGAGGTCGAGCTGGACGCGGGCTCGACGCAAGACATCCCGCCCGAGGTCATGCACGAGGTCCAACCGTTGGGCGCCGTTCGCTTCTCGGTCGAGTTCTTCGCCGTCGACCGCCCCGGCCGCTCCGGCAGCGGCGGCGCCGGGGCCGGGGGGGAACCAGTGGACGAGCCGGTACCGGTCGGCGATCCGGCGTGCTGGGCCGGGTTGCTCTGCCCCGAATGTGGCGCGGTCGTCGAGGGTGGTTCTCACCGTCCCGGCTGTTCGCTCACCGGAGCGAACCGGTGAAGAGATGAACCGTCCCGGTGCCGCAGAACGGATGCCCCGGCCATGATGCCCACCGACGTCGGCATCGTCGACCTGATGATCGGGTTCCCCGCCAGAGATCCGCGCCGCAAGTACGAAGCCCTGCGTGACCTGGCGAAGGATCCGGCCAGTCAGGAGATGAAGTTCCCGGCCGAGTACATGTTCAAGGACGTCCCGGACCAGTTGGCCAGCGGGCAGGACCCCGTCGAGGTCACCCTGGCGGCGATGGATCGCCACGGCATCTCCATCGGCCTGGTCGGCCTCGGCAGCAAGCCGGCGGGGGACGCCCTGGCACGCCATCCCGATCGATTCGCGGCGAGCCTCGAAGTCGATCCGAACAACATCGGGACCACCGTGAACGCAATTCGGCGGGCGTATGCCGACGAGGGCATCGCCGCGGTGTCGACCTTTCCCGCCGGATGCAATCCCCAGGTGCCCGTCGACGACCGGCGCTACTACCCGATCTACCAGACGTGCGTCGACCTCGACCTTCCGATCATCGTGAACGCGGGCATCGCAGGACCGCGCGTGCCGTCGGAGTGTCAGCACGTCATGCTCTTCGATCAGGTCTGCTACGACTTCCCGGAGCTGCGGGTGGTCATGCGCCACGGCGCCGAGCCCTGGGAGGATCTCGCGGTCAAGCTGATGCTCAAGTGGCCGGGGCTCCACTACATGACGTCGGCGTTCGCTCCGAAGTACTACCCGAAGGCGATAGTGGAGTACGCCAACACACGCGGTGCGGAGAAGATCATGTACGCCGGCTACTACCCCATGGGGCTCAGTCTCGATCGGATCTTCAGCGAACTGCCCCAGGTCCCGTTGCGGGACGACGTGTGGCCCAGGTTCTTGCGGGACAACGCCATGCGGGTGTTCAAGCTGGGTGACCGTCGGTGAGCCGCACCAGCCGCGGACCCGCGCCGCCTGGCCCGGGTGGAGCCCCGGCGCGCCGGGCCTCCGTCAGCTGAGGAACGCCGGGAGGGTTTCCCAGCCGCGGACCGTCGAGGTGGGGGACAGCCGTACGTTCGCCGTGTCGATCTCCCACGTCGGGAAGCGCACCAACACCTCTTCGAGGGCAACGCGGCCCTCGAGGCGCGCCAACGCCGATCCCAGGCAGAGATGGATGCCGTTGCCGAAGGTGAGGGTCCGGTCGATCGTCCGGTGAATGTCGAACTGATCACCGTCGGGGTAGCGCCGGTCATCCCGGTTGGCCGAGCCCAGGAGGAAGAGCATGATGCTCCCCGCGGGCACGGTCTGGCCGTGCACCGTCACCTCGTCCCGAACCACGTAGCGGCCGACGTGCGGTGCGGGCGACTCGTAGCGCAGCACCTCCTCAATGGCATTGGGGATCAGGGAAGGGTCCTCCACCAGCTGCGACCGTTGATCCGGATGCTCGGCCAGCACCTTGCCGGTCCAGCCGATGAGGCGGGTCGTGGTCTCGTTGCCGGCGCCGGCGACGACCTCCAGGTAGGTCAGAAGCTCGCTGCGCGTCAGGTGCCGTCGCGTCCCGGTCTCGTCCTCGAACTCCGCGTTCAGCAGCTCGGTCATGATGTCGTCCGAGGGATGGTCGGCCCGCCAGTCGATGTAGTCGGCGAACATCTCCCCGGTGACGAAGTTCTCCTTGACCTCCATCGGCTGACCCTCCTTGGTGCGGAGGTTGGCGTCCACGTGGTCACGGACCGCCTCCTGGTCCGACTCGGGGATGCCGAGGAGCATCCCGATCGTGCGCATCGGCATCTGGGCGCCGAGATCGGCGATGAAGTCGAATCGATCGGCGCCGACCAGCGGATCGAGGCTGCGGGCGCAGAACTCCCGGATCTTGGGCTCCAGGTCTGCGACCCGTCTGGGGGTGAAGGCCCGGGACAGCAGGCGACGGTGGATCGTGTGCGTCGGTGGGTCCTCGAAGATGAGGACGCCGGGGGGCATCTCGATGTTCGCCCTGATGAGCTCGATGATCCCGCCCTTGCCCGAAATGTAGGTCTGCGCGTCGAGCAGCCCGCGCTCGACGTCCTCGTACCGGCTCACGGCGTAGAAGTCGTGGTGGTCGTTGTAGTAGAGCGGCGCTTCTTCCCGCAGCCTCCGGTACACGGGATACGGGTCCGCGTTGATCTCGACGTTGTAGGGGTCGTAATAGACGTCAGTCATGCTGTGCACCACGGGACCCACCCTTCAGGATTTCATGTCAGAATATGCCATCAAATGGTTGGCCGGTCAATCAGCGGACCTGAGTCCACTCGACGCCTGCGGGGAGGTTCCGCACGGGTCGCCGCAGGTCACCGCGGGTCGCGGCCGGGACAGCGTCAGGGCGCGCCGGCGCGGATGAAGTTCGGCCTCGCCTTCGCCAACATCGGGCCGTTCGTCGAGCCCGACGCGGCCGTCGGTCTCGCGCGGGCGGCGGAAGCTGCCGGCTTCGAGTCGATCTGGGCCGTGGACCACGTGGTGGTCCCCGCCGGGTACCGGTCGAAGTACCCGTACGACCCGTCGGGGAAGCTCCCCTCCGGGGAGGCGACGGTGTTCCCCGACCCGCTGATCTGGTTGGCCTACGTGGCCGCCGGGACCTCGACGGTGCGCCTGGGCACCGGGATCCTCATCGTGCCGCAGCGCAATCCGCTCGTGCTGGCGAAGGAGCTGGCGACGCTCGACCACCTCTCGGGCGGCCGGATGATCCTCGGCGCCGGCATCGGCTGGCTGGAAGAGGAGTTCGAGGCCCTGGGTATCCCGTTCGCCGGAAGGGCCCAGCGCACCGAGGAGACCATCGCCGCCATGCGTGCCCTGTGGTCGCACGAACAGGCGAGTTACGAGGGCACCACGACGAGCTTCCGCGACTGCTTCTTGCGACCACAACCCCCGGGTGGGGCGATCCCCGTGCACGTCGGCGGTCACAGCAAGGCGGCCGCCCGGCGGGCCGGCCGCATCGGCGACGGGTTCTTCCCGTTCGGTGTCACCCGCAAGGAGACGATCTCTCTCCTGGAGGTCATGCGGCAGAGCGCAGAGGAGGCCGGGAGGGACCCGGCGTCCATCGAGGTCACGGTGCAGAGCAACCTCACCGCGGCGGGCGATGCCTTGGCCGAGGCGGATGCCCTGCAGCAGCTGGGGGTGACCCGTCTCATCGTTCCGGCGGTCATGTTCAGGGATGACCTCGCGCCGTCGCTCACGCGGTACGGCGCGGACGTCATCGGCCGGGTCTGAGCGCCGTGGCGACGAGCGAACCGATCGATCGTTTCCACATTCACGTCGATGACTCGGTCCTCGAGGACCTGCGCGATCGCCTGGCGCGGACCCGGTTTCCCGACCACATCGACGGGACCGGTTGGGAGTACGGCGTCCCGATCGAGTACCTCCGTGAGCTGGTCGGGTACTGGCGTGACCGCTACGACTGGCGCCGCCAGGAGGCGCGGCTGAACTCGTTCTCTCACTTCCGAACCCGGATCGACGACCAGTCGATCCATTTCCTCCACGCGAGATCGGATCATGCGGAGGCGCTTCCGCTCCTCATCACCCACGGCTGGCCGGGCTCCATCGTCGAATTCCTCGACGTCATCCCACGCCTCACGGACCCCGAGCGCTTCGGAGGCCAGGCGTCGGACGCGTTCCACGTCGTCGCGCCGTCCCTGCCGGGCTACGGCTTCTCGGAGCCTCCCCGCACACCCGGCTGGGACGAGCACCGCATCGCCAATGCGTTCATCGCCCTCATGAGCCGCCTCGGCTACACGCGTTACGGCGCCCAGGGTGGGGACTGGGGGGCGCAGGTGACCACCAGGATCGGGGGGCTCGACCCGGAGCACTGCGCCGCCATCCATCTCAACATGGCGCTCGGGGTGCCACCCGGGGGTGAGGCGGCCCTCACCGACGAGGAGCAGGCCGATCTGCAGGCGATGCGGCTCTTCGTGAAGGAGGAGTCGGGCTACGCCAACGAGCAGGGGACCAAGCCGCAGACGCTCGGCGTGGGCCTCAACGACTCGCCTGCCGGTCTGCTGGCATGGATCGTGGAGAAGTTCCGCGCCTGGAGCGACTGCGACGGCCATCCCGAGAACTGCTTCACCCGCGATCAGATGCTCACGAACGTCATGCTGTACTGGGCGACGCAGACGAGCGCATCTTCGGCGCGCCTGTATTGGGAGAGCCGGCACAGCGCGGTGTCGGCCCGACCCCTCCCGTTCGTCGACGTCCCGACCGGTGTCGCCCGCTATCCCGGGGAGCCGTTGCGCTGGCCCCGATCATGGGTCGAGTCCCAGTACAACGTGGTGCATTGGGCCCCGATGGAACGCGGCGGCCATTTCGCAGCCATGGAGCAGCCGGAACTCTTCGTCGACGATCTGCGGACGTTCTTCCGCGGAGTGCGCTGATCGAGCGACGACCCGTCAGGAGAGCTCGGGCCGCATGCCCGGAAGCTCCTCGAGACCGAGCTGGGTCTCGTCCGTGCGGATCGGTGACCCGTTGACCAGGACGTGCCGCATCCCCGTCGGCTCCTCGGCGGTCAACCGTTCGCCGTCGGCGGGAAGGTCCCGCAGGCGCCGCTGCGGGCCCGGGCCGACGGTGGACGGATCGAAGACCGTCACGTCGGCGAAATACCCCTCGCGGAGATAGCCGCGGTTCTTGAAACCGAACATGTCGGCGGCCTCTCCCGTCAACTTCCGGACCGCCCGTTCGAGAGGCATCAGCTCACGATCCCGCACCCAGTTGCCGAGCAGGTCGGTCGGGAGCGGCGCATCGCACAGCTGGTCCACGTGGGCGCCGGCATCCGTGAGGCCGAGCACCACATGCTCCTCCATGAGCAGAGCCGCCACTTCCTCGGGATCGTCGTTGGCGATGTAGGCGCGGAACCGGGTCTGGAGATCCTCGGCGAGTGCGAGCTCGCACATGACGTCGAGCGGGGTGCAATTCCGCTCGCGGGCGATGTCGGTCACCCGCCGCCCCAGCAATGCGGGGAACCGCTCCGATTCCGACACCTCGTAGGTCTCCCAGCGGGGCTTCATGCCGGTCGCGTTGTTCTCGAGATCGTCGAACGCCCGGGTCCGCCACTCCTGATCACGGAACGCCGCCTTCCGGACGTCGCGGCCCACCTTCATCAGCTCGCCGAACACCTCACCGACGTTGAGGTTGTAGGCGTCGGCCAGCGTGAACTGCATGGTCAGCGGCCTCGGTGTGACCTGCGGCCAGACATTCGCACCCTGCGCCAGCGCCTCCTCGTGCAGCTTGACGACCTCGAGATGCTTCCCACTCGAGAGCGCGAACAACGGGCACGTGAAGGGCCGGCCGACACGTTGCTGCCAGGTGAAGACATCGGGGTACTCGCACTGCCAACCCGGCGTCGCGAGCACGACCCCCTTCCCCGACTTCCCGGCGGTCATGAACAGCGCCTCGACCTCGTCCATCTCGGCGAAGCGGCTCGGAACCGGCTTGCCGTCGGCGCCACGGTGCGCGAACGAAAAGCTCGTCGAGAACCCGGCGGCCCCCGCGTCGATCGCCTCCGTCAGGAGCTGGCACATCCGCTCGATCTCCTCGGCGCTGGCGGCACGCTCATAGGCTGCGTCCCCCATGACGAACAGGCGCAGGGCCGTGTGCCCCATGTAGGCGGTGAAGTTGAGCGCCGTTCCCCGGCGGCGCACAAGGTCGAGGTAGTCCGGGAAGGTCTCGAAGTCCCAGACGATGCCGGCGGCCAGCGAGTTTGCATCCATGCCCTCGACGTTCTCGAGCGTGTGCACGATCACGTCGTGGTGCTCGGGACGGCAGGGGGCGATGGAGAATCCGCAATTGCCCGCCACGACGGTGGTCACTCCGTGATACGACGACGGCTTGAGTTGGGGGTCCCAGAAGACCTGGGCGTCGAAGTGCGTGTGGATGTCGATGAAGCCGGGCGTCACGGCGCAGCCCGAGGCATCGAGCTCGACCCGGCCCTCGAGATCCTGGCCGATCTCCTCGATCACGTGGCCGGAGATCGCCACGTCGGCGGTCCGGCCGGGCTCGCCGCTCCCGTCGAAGACCGTTCCCCCACGGATCACCACATCAGCCGGCATTCGCGTGCTCCTCCTACTGGTGCATCCTGCGAGACCGCTACGTCAGCCGGTAGCGAATCGGCAGGTGCTTGACGGCTCCGTTGACCGATGAGTTGAGGCGTTCCACCGGTCCTGATTGCTCGAACCACTCCATCCGGTCGATCAAGAGGCCGAACATCGACTGCAGCTCGGCCCGTGCCACGTGGGCACCCATGCAGAGATGCGGGCCGAAGCCGAACACGAGTTGTTGGACCGGTGGACGGTCGATGCGGAACTCGAAGGGATCCTCGTAGACGTCCTCGTCGCGGTTCGCCGAGGCCCAGTACAGCGCGACTTTGTCACCGGCACGGATCTTCTGTCCGTGCAGCTCGCAGTCCTCCGTGGCGGTGCGGGAGAAGTAGGCGATGGGAGTGACCCAGCGAAGGATCTCCTCGACGGCATCGGGCAGCAACTCGGGCTGGGCCCGCAGCTTCTCCCACTGGTCCGGGTGCTCACAGAACGCCTGCATTCCCCCCGCGATCGCATCACGGGTGGTCTGGTTGCCCGCCTCCACCAACAGCTCGCAGTACGAGACCAGTTGGGGCCGGGTCAAGGGCACGCCGTCGATCTCACTGCGCACAAGCATGGTGACCAAATCGTCCTGCGGAGACTCACGACGTTGCTCGATCATGTGCTTGAAATAGCGATGGAGCTCCCCCCGGGCCCGCATGGACGTCTGCTCGGGGCTCTCGCCGGGGCGCCGGTACTCCGGATCGTCCTTGCCGATGATCTCGTTGGTCCAGCGGAAGTGGAGTTCCCAGTCGGATTGGGGCACGCCGAGAACCCAGGAGATGACCGCCACCGGGAACGGCGCAGCGAACGTGTCGACGAAGTCACACTGCCCGATTTCGCCGCCGGTCGCCGCCGCGTCGACGATCCCCACGGCGATCCGTTCGATCTCCTCGCTGCGGTCCCGGACGGCGCTCTTCAGGAACTTCTTGTTGACGATCTGGCGCATCGGACCGTGGCGCGGAGGATCGAGATACACGATCATCTCCGGCACCGCCTCCAGGCCGCTCAGATCCATGTCCAGCGTGATCCCTCCCGCGCTCGAGAAGAGCTGGGGCTGTGAGGCCACCTGGACGATGTCGGCGTGCTTGGTGACCGCCCAGAACGGCGGGTAGCCCGGTGGTTCGATGTAGGCCACCGGTGCCTCGGCTCGCAGTTTCGTCCACACGTGATGCGGATAGCCGTTGCGAGCGAAGCGAACGGGGTCGACAAGGTCGAGCGGATCGATCCCGTTCACCGGCACGGCGGGCGTCCTCCTCTGTGAAAGGGCACGCTCAACGCCGATCATCCGGTCGAGCCGGGTGACTATTCGAAGGCGATGACGCCACGAAGGTTCACGCCGTCGAGCATGTCCTGATAGCCCTGGTTGATCTGACTGAGGGGGTACGTCCTCGTGATCAGCTCGTCCAGCTTGAGCTGTCCCGTCTTGTAGAGGGCCAGGAGGTTCGGGATGTCGAACCGCGGGTTGGCCGCACCGAAGACGACTCCCTTGATCTCCTTCTGGAACATGGCGAGCTCGAACAGGTTGACGCTGCTCTCGGTCTGCGCCTGGGGAGCGACTCCAGTGACGACGCAGGTCCCGCCCTTGCCCGTGAGGGTGAGGGCATTCGCCATGAGGTCGCCGTACATCACGCTCGGAACGAGGATCACCGCATCGGCCATCTGCCCGCGGGTCAGTTCCGTCACCATCGGCAGCGCCTCGTCCATGGACCCGGCGACATGCGTGGCGCCGAAGTCGAGGGCTGCCTTCTGCTTGAACTCGAGAGGGTCGACGGCGACGATGTTCTTGGCGCCGACCATGCGGGCGCCCTGCACCGCGTTGATCCCGACCCCTCCGACCCCGACGACGACGACGGTGTCGCCCGGCATGACCTCGGCCCGGTACACCGCCGATCCCCAGCCGGTCGTCACCCCGCACGACACGAGGGCGACGACGCCCAACGGCACATCGGGGTCCACCGGCACCAGCGACGCCTCGTGGGTAACGCTGTGCTCCGCGAAGGTGCCGAGCTTGGCCATGACGTTGAGATCCTGGCCATTGAGGTGGTAGCGAGAGGTGCCGTCGGAGATCTGACCCGGCGCGAAGGTCGCCGCGCCGAGGTCACAGAGGTTCGAGTGCCCCGTGATGCACATTTTGCAACGGCCACAGATCGGAAAGAAGCTCGCGGCGACATGGTCCCCGGGTTGAACGCTGCGGACGTCAGGACCGACCTCGAGGACGACGCCGCCTCCCTCGTGACCTCCCACCATGGGAAAGAGCGCCGGCTTCGGAGGCGCACCGGGAGGTGGCTCGGGTGAGCCCATGTCGCTCGACCGCAGGTGCTCGTCGGAGTGGCACAGTCCGGCGGCACCCCATTTGACGAGGACCTCCTGGCTCTTGGGTGGATCGAGGTCGATCTCCTCGATCTTCCAGTCCTCCCCCCGGCCCCAGAGCACGGCTGCATGCGTCTTCATGGTCCACACCTCTCGAGCGGTCGGCGGCCACGGGCGGGTCGCTCCCGAGACATTCCACCACTCATGCATCGCGGTGGCGCTTGAGCCAATATATCCTTGATGTCAGAGTATGACACGAAATCCGGGAGCGTGCCGGGGCCGGGCGAAGCAAACCCGACGCGACGGCCGAATAGAAGAATGGACAGCGTGAGCGCTTCGACAGAGCCGACAGTCGGCGAAGAGCCGCAGCCCCGTCGGCCCTACAACGGAGCGCTGCGCCGCGAGCGGGCGGCGGAGACGCGTGAGCGGATCGTCACTGCGGGCACCGAGCTGTTGCACCAGTCGTCCATCCGGGATTGGCAGGGCCTGACGATCCGGGCCGTTGCGGAGCTCGCCGGCGTCAACGAACGGACCGTGTACCGGTACTTCGGGAACGAGCGGGGGCTGCGCGATGCCGTCATCCACCGCCACGAGGAGGAGGCCGGCATCGACCTGGAGGGAATGCAGCTTGACGACGTCGCAGACATCGCGGCACGGATCTTCGACTACGTGTCGTCCTTCCCCCTCGATCCGCGCCCTCCTCTCGATCCGACGCTCGCGGAGGCCAGCCAACGGCAACGCGATGCGCTTCTCGGCGCGGTCGGCGCCCGGACGGAGCACTGGCAGGCGGCGGATCGGGAGATCGCGGCGGCGATGTTCGACGTGCTCTGGAGCGTCGCTTCGTACGAGCGCCTCCTCACCGATTGGCGGATCGAGCCGGATCGCGCCAGCCGCGGCATCACGTGGGTCATCGACCTGCTCGTCGAGGCCGTCCGGGAGGGTCGGAGGCCGAGGTGACCGTCTCGGCGCCACGTCCACGCCTCGCGGCGCACGGGTAGCGGACACGGGCGAGGGATCCATTCGGCTCGGTCCGCCGGGAGGGCGACATGTCAGACACCGACGAGATCACGGAACTGGTGTACTCGTACGCTCGCCTCCTCGACGGGGGTGACGTCAACGGCGTCGTCGCCCTCTTCGAACACTCGACCTGGCGATCGTCGCCCAATGGCTCCGTGCGGCGAGGCAGCGCAGAGGTGCGACCGGTCTACGAGAACTTGTTGGCGCAGGACCGCGGCTACCGGACGAAGCACCTCATCACCAACCTGAGCGTCGATGTCGAGCCCGGTGCGACCACCGCCTGCTCCCACTGCTATTGGACGGTGCTCCGGAGCGCACCGGGTGAGCCCATCGGCATCGCGCTCTCCGGCCAGTACACCGACCGCTTCGAGAAGGTCGAAGGCCATTGGCAATTTCTCGATCGGCTGATCACCACCGACATGACCGGTGAGACATCGGATCACGGGTGAGCAGGTGGTCAGGTGCCGCCACCGGACCCGTCGGGATAGGCCATGAACTCAATGAGGTTGCCGTCGGGGTCGCGTACGTACACGCTCGACCCGAGAACCCCGCGTCCACCTTCTCGTTCCACCGGACCTTCCACGATTCGGACCTCGGCACGCCGGAGCAGCTGCGTCAGCGAGTCCACCGATCCCTGCCAGACGAAGCACAGGTCGCCGCACGGCGGACGCGCCGCGGGCGCACGAAGCGGGAAATCCCCCTGCCAGAGCTCGGGCCGGTGAAAGTTGACCATCTGGTCGCCGAGATGGACCCGTAACAGATGCGGGCTCTCGGCGACCGACAGGCCCAGCGACGTATAGAACGCGGCCATCGCGTCGGCGTCCTGCATCGGCAGCGCGACGTGATCGAGGCCGCTCACCGTTCCCGCGCCCGGCGGGCCGGTGGGCTCAGTCGACATGTTCGAAGCCGTACAGCTTGGCGCAGTTGAGCGCGGTGACCTTGCGGCGATCCTCCGCCGGCAGCGCACCGAGTGTCTCTTCGATGCAGCGTTGCGACTCGGGGAAGGTGCTGTCGGTGTGGGGGAAGTCGGCTGCCCACATGCACGAGTCCGCACCGAGGTGCGGAATGTACTGGGAGGCCAACACCTCCTCCTCGAAGGTGGCGATCACCTGCCTTCGGAACAGCTCGCTCGGCGCCACGCTCGGCGCGTAGTCGATCTTGTCGCGGAGGTTCTCCCACTCCATGTCCATCCGGCTCAGGAAGTAGGGCAGCCAGCCCACACCCGCCTCGGCGAGGACCAGCGTGAGTCCGGGGTGCCGCTCGAGGGCGCCGGAGAAGATCATGATGGCCAGCGCCTCATCGAGCTGCAACGGCAACAGGGTGGCAAACGCCGCCGACTGCCACTTTCCCACCTGGTAGCTCAGCCTCGGCGACGCGCCCGCCTTGATGTGGAAGCTGAGCGGAAGCCCGGTCTGCTCCGCGGCCGCCCACAGGCGGTTCCACGCCGGATCGCCGGCGTCGAAGTCGAACACATCGATGATCGCACCCCGGTGGCCCATCTCCGCGACCCGCTCGAGCTCGGCGACGGCCGCCTCCGGCGAGTGGCTGGGGAGGAAGGGGAGGGCGCAGAGGCGATTCGGGGCGAAGGCATTGAACTCCTGCATGGCCCAGTCGTTCCATGCCGAGTAGCAGGCGGTCTGCAGGTCGGGCTCAGGGATGGACAGGGTGAGCGGGATGGGCCCGTAGATGACGGAGGCCCACACGCCGTCGAGGTCCATGTCCTCCAGCCGCAGCTTCGGGTTGCTGACCCGAAACCCGTCGTCCTCGATGCCCGCCCGGCTGAGGGCGCTGAGGACCTGGAGCTTGTCCCCCCGGGGCAGTCCGCTCCGGCCGAGGACCCGGTCGTTGCAGACCCACATGGGATCGCCCTCGCCCGTCACCACCCGTGGGCCCCGCTCGACGAGAGCCTTGGGAAGCCGGTCCTGCCACAACCGGCGCGGCACGGAGCGCAGGTCGAGGTGATCGTCGCAGGAGTAGATGCTCGAGTCGTCCATGTCGTCGACCTCTTTCTGTCAGGGGTTCATCATCCGCCATCGAGTGTCTCGATCCCGGCGCGCCGCAGCTTCACGCCCGCCGCAATCCCTCCGATCCCGGCGCCGACCACGGCGACGCTCGGGGTCCCCGAGGAGCCGAACAGCTCCCCGGCGGACGGATTCCGGTCCGCCGCCGGCCATCCCCACCGTGGCGCTCGACGCCTCGTCATTGTTCCCATCCCCTGGGCAACCCCATGGCTCGTGACACGGCCGATCCCGATTGACCTCCCCCTAGTTTAGTGTCACAGTACGACACGAAAATAGAGGGGAGGCGAGGGATGCTCCTGGACGGGAAGGTGGCCGTCATCACCGGCGCCGGGTCGGGAATGGCCAAGGCATCGGTCAAGGTCTTCGTCCG
Source organism: uncultured Acidimicrobiaceae bacterium (assembly GCA_963809825.1). Classification (GTDB taxonomy): domain Bacteria; phylum Actinomycetota; class Acidimicrobiia; order Acidimicrobiales; family RAAP-2; genus Bog-473. The sequence goes on from CAWELJ010000002.1 coordinate 425,935, forward strand.
CGAGGGCGCCAAGGTCGTGGCCGCCGACATCAGCGGTGCGGAGCAGGACACGGCGGCCGAGGTCGGAGCCGGAGTACTGCCCCTGCATTGCGACGTCACGAAAGAGGCCGACGTCGAAGCCCTGATGGCGGCTGCGGTCGAGGAGTTCGGGCGGGTCGACGCCGTTCTCAACGTGGCCGGCATCGCCGACGGTTGCCTGCTCACCGATCTGACCATGGAATTCTACGACCGGCTGATGGACGTCGATCTGCGTGGGGTGATGCTCGGGATGAAGCACGGCATCCGCACCATGCTCAAGACGGGTGGCGGCGCCGTCGTCAATTTGGTCTTCTGTCGGCGGCCTCAACGGCTCCGCCTACACCAGCGTGTACCAGGCGGCCAAGCACGGGATCATCGGCGCCAGCAAGTCGGCCGCCATCGAGTTCGGCACGCAGGGCGTCAGGGTGAACACCATCTGCCCCGGCTTCATCCTCACCGAGATCATGGCGGTCGGAGCGGAGGACTTCATCCCCGACATCGCCGCCAAGGCCGCGCTCAACCGTGCCGGGCTGCCCCACGAGGTCGCAGAGGTCGGTGCGTTCCTGGCCTCCGATCGAGCTTCGTTCGTGACGGGAGCGGTGATCCCGGTCGACGGAGGTTGGTCCGCGAAGTTGGCCTAGGAGATGAACGCCCCCGCCAACTCGTTGCCCTCATCCGGAGCCTGCGTCCTCCGTGCTCGCCTGCACGGCCGTCATCAGGCGGACCGGCCGTCCGGCCACCGTCCCCCCGTCCACCGGGACCACGATTCCGGTGATCTGGGCCGAGCGCTCACTGGCCAGGAAGAGCACGGCCTCGGCGACGTCGTGCGGCGTCCCTCGGCGCTGCAACGGCTGGTCGAGCTCAATGGTGGGTCCAAGGTCGTAGTTCGTGATCCCCGTCGCGATGTGGCCGGGCGCGATGCAATTGACGCGGATGCCGTATTCGGCCACATCCGTGGCGACCATCCGGGTGAACTGGGCCACGGCCGCCTTCGACGTGCGATAGGAGATCGGGGGGCCGCCCCCCGTGAGGCCGCCGATCGACGACGTGTTGATGATCGACCCACCCCCGTGCGCCGCCATGTGCCGACCCGCGCGCTGGGTCCCGGTGATCACTCCGAACAAGTTGACGGCCATGACACGGTTAAAGTCGCGGAGGTCGTCGCGCAGGAACCGACGGAACGAGCTCGCAATGCCGGCGTTGTTGAACATGACGTGAAGTCCACCGAACCTGTCCACGGCAAAATCAACCAGCGCCTGGACCTCGTCGGCGTCGGACACGTCGGTGCGCCTGAACGCCACGCCAGCACCGAGCCCGGTGGCCAGCGCCTCGCCCTCTTCCACGACGACGTCGGCGATGACGACCTTGGCTCCCTCCCGGGCGAACAGCTCGGCGGTGGCGCGGCCGATTCCGCTTGCCCCGCCCGTGACGATCGCAACCTTTCCCGCCAGCTCCTGCCCCATTTCAAGCGGCTCCCTTCGACTCGGCTCGGGCACGGAGAAACGGCTCCCGTACCCCTCCCCAGACCGTCTCCTCGGAGTCCGGCGCGGCACCGGAACATACCCCGCATGACGGACGTCCGACGTCCCCGCCCGGCATTCGTACCCGTCCGATCGGCGTACCCCCCCTTCACCAAGATGGAGCACCAATGAACGACGACGAACAGTTCGCTTCGATTGATTTCTTCCGCACCAAGGACCTCTTCGAGGACCCCTACCCCTACTTCGACCACCTGCGCGGACAATGCCCGATCACGAGGGAGCCGTTCCACGACGTCTACATGGTCACCGGGTACGACGAGGCGATCGCCGTCTACCACGACCAAGCGACATTCTCGGCCTGCAATTCGGCGATCGGGCCTTTCGCCAGGTTCCCTGTCCCGCTCGAAGGAGACGATGTCACCGAGATCATCGAGGCGTACCGGGACGAGCTTCCCTTCGGCGACCAGCTCCCCACCTTCGACCCCCCGAAACATACGGCCCAAAGGGGTCTCCTGATGCGACTGATCACACCCAAGCGCCTGAAGGAGAACGAGGCGTCCCTGCTGCAGTTGGCCGACAACCAGATCGACCGGTTCCACGCCCGGGGCGAGTGTGAGTTCATCGGCGAGTACGCCCAGCCCTACACCATGCTGGTCATCGCCGACCTCCTCGGCGTGCCCGAAGAGGATCATGAGGAGTTCCTCGAGAAGCTCACGCACCACGACGCCCTCGAGATGACCCACAGCCCGCTCGAGTACCTGTACGCCCAATTCACGACCTACATCGAGGACCGCCGGCGCGAGCCACGCGATGACGTCATGACCGGTCTGGCCACCGCCACCTTTCCCGACGGGACGCTTCCGCCGGTGCAAGACGTGATGAAGATCGCCTCCAATCTGTTCGCCGCTGGTCAGGAGACGACGGCGCGGCTGCTCGGCACCGCGCTGCAGACTCTGGGTGAGCACTCCGAGCTCCAACAGCAGCTGCGCGACGATCGCAGCCTGGTCCCCGGGTTCATAGAGGAGACTTTGCGCATGGAGCCCCCGATCAAGGGCACCTTCCGCCTGTCCCGAACCCCGACGACCGTCCACGGCACCGAGATCCCGGCGGGCGCCACGGTCATGGTGCTCCCCAGCGCGGCCAACCGGGACCCACGCGAGTTCGAACAGCCCGACGAGTTGCGCCTCGACCGTGAGAATGGTCGCCAGCACATCGCCTTCGGCCATGGCATCCATACCTGCGCCGGCGCACCACTGGCGCGGGCCGAATCCAACGTGTCGCTCCAGCGCCTGCTCGATCGCACACGGGACATCCGGATCTCGGAGTCCCACCACGGCCCGGCGGGTGCCCGCCGCTGGGACTACACGCCGACGTGGATGCTCCGTGGCCTGGACCGTCTCCATCTCGAGTTCACCCCGGTCGGCTGAGCCCTCGACGACAGGCAGAGCGGAGGAAGCGGATGAGCACGTACAACCACACCGGGCAGGTCGTCACCGACCTCGAGCGATCGAAGCGGTTCTACGAGGAGGTCTTCGGCTTCAAGCCCTGGTACGAGATCTCTCCCCCCGACCAACCGACGGGGAAGCTCACCGGCCTCACGCCTCCACTCGGCGTCACCGCCTCCTATCTGACGCTCGACGGTTTCGTGCTGGAGCTGATGCACTACGCCGCGCCCGGCGCGACCGCGCCCTACCGGGAGCGCACGATGGGCGAACCGGGGCTGACCCACCTCTCCATCTCCGTCGGTGACGTGCGGGCCACGGCGGCCCGCGCCGTCGAGTGCGGCGGGCAGATCATTGAGGAGAGCGACATCGGTGCCGCGCTGTTCGTACGCGACCCCGACGGGCAGCTGATCGAGCTGTTGCCGGTCTCCTACCGCGACCATCTCCCGCCCAAGCCGTGACCCCGATGCCGTGTGGTGCGGGTGGCTACGCTGACCTCGTCCGGACGCGGCTGCGTCAATCGACTGATAGGAGCGTGCCCATGACCGTGACCGACGAGACAGCGGTTCCCCTCCGGCACGCCGATCGCTTCTTCATCGACGGTGGGTGGGCCGCTCCCTCTTCGGGCGCCACCATCGACGTGATCGACTCGAGCACGGAGCGGGTCTACTTCCGTGTCCCCGAGGCGCAGCCGGCCGACATCGACCGCGCCGTGACGGCTGCCCGGCGGGCCTTCGACGAAGGGCCCTGGCCCCGGATGACGCACGCCGACCGGGCCGAATTCCTCACCGGCATCGCCGCCGGCCTGCGGGACAGGGCCGAGGACATCGGGCAGATCTGGCCCCGGGAGTCGGGCGCGCTCCACGTCATCGCCAAGCACGGTGCGGCCGGGATCGCCGGTGCCTTCGACTACTACGCCGGACTGGCGAAGACGTTTCCCTTCGAGGAGAAGGTGCAGCCGTCACAGGGCGAGTTCGGGCTCCTCGTGCGGGAGCCGGTCGGGGTCGTCGGCGCCATCATCCCGTGGAACGCACCGATCGGTCTCATCACCTACAAGCTCGCCCCGGCCCTCCTGGCCGGCTGCACCGTGGTGCTCAAGTGCTCGCCCGAGGCTCCCGGTGACGCCTACGTCGTGGCGGAGATCGCAGAGTCCATCGGCCTGCCGGCCGGGGTCCTGAACGTCGTGACGGCCGACAGAGAGGTCTCCGAACTGCTCGTCCGGGATGCCCGGGTGGACAAGATCACGTTCACGGGTTCGACCGCCGCCGGCCGGCGCATCGCCTCCATCTGCGGTGAGCGGATTGCCCGTTGCACCCTCGAATTGGGGGGGAAGTCGGCGGCCCTGATCCTCGACGACATGGACCTGAACGAGGCCGCGGCGACCCTGGCCCGGGCGGAGTGCATGCTGGCGGGTCAGGTGTGCTCGTCACTGACCCGGATCGTCGTCAGCCGCTCGCGGCACGACGAGCTGGTCGACGCACTGGCGAGCTCCTTCTCCCAGGTGCGCGTCGGTGACCCCTTCGATGCGGCGACCCAGATGGGACCGCTCGTGTCCAGCCGTCAGCGCGACCGGGTCGAGGGGTACATCGCGACCGGCATCGAGCAGGGAGCCAGGTTGGTCACCGGCGGTGGACGGCCCAAGGACCTCGATCGCGGGTACTACGTCGAACCCACCGTCTTCGCCGGTGTCGACAACGCATCGACGATCGCGCAGGAGGAGATCTTCGGCCCGGTGCTCAGCGTGATCCCGGTCGCGGACGAGAACGAGATCGTGTCGACCGCCAACGACACCATCTACGGGCTCAACGCGTCGGTGTTCACGCACGACGTGGACCGGGCCCGCGACGTCGCCCGCCGCCTGCGCTCGGGCACCGTCGGCCACAACGCCTTCCGCACCGACTTCGGCATCGCCTTCGGCGGCTTCAAGCAGTCCGGCATCGGCCGGGAAGGTGGCACCGAAGGCCTCCTGCCCTTCCTCGAGACCAAGACCGTGATTCTCGAGGGCGCGCCCGCCGACTACCGCTGATCGGCGCGGGAGCTCGCCAACATGGATCTGAACCCATCGGTCGAGCAGCAGCAGCTCATCGATGCGTTCGCAGCCTTCTATGCCAAGGAGTGCCCGACCGAGCGGGTACGTGCCGCTGAGCCCACCGGTCACGATGCCGACCTGTGGGCACGGCTGCGGGACATGGGCGCCGTAGACATGGCCGTCGACGAGGTCTCGGGTGGCTGGGGAGCGTCGTTGCTCGACCTGGCGCTCGTGGCGGAGCAACACGGTCGGCACCTCGGGCCGGCACCCCTCGTCGAGGCGCAGGTCGCCGCCCGCGTCCTGGCGCGCGCCGGAACGGACGCCGCGGGGGAGGCACTGGGCCGGGCCCGTACCGACGACCACCTCACCACCATCGCGCTCGACCCGCCGCAGAGCGGCGTGCTCGCTCTGGTCCCCGCCGGAGCGGTCGCGGACGAAGTGGTCTACTTCCACGACGATCAGCTGCGGTGCCTGCGGATCGGGGACCGTGGCCGCCCGATCTCGAATTTCGGATCGATGCCGCTCGCCGACATCCCCCTCGATCCGGCGGCGGTGGGACTGCTGTCGGGGGAGCCGGCGAGGCGGCGCTTCGAGACAGCCCGGGACGAGTGGCTGGCGCTCACGGCCAATTCGTTGGTCGGGATCGGGTCCCGTTCCCTGGAGCTCGGCGTCGCCTATGCCAAGGAGCGGCACCAATTCGGGGTCCCCATCGGGTCGTTCCAGGCCCTCGGACACGGACTCGCCGATGCGGCGACCGCAGTGGAGGGAAGCAAGCTCATCGCCCGGGAGGCAGCGTGGGCGGCCGACGAGGACACGACGCGGGCCACCGAGTTGGCGTGCCTCGCGTGCGGGTTCTCGTCGGAGGCGGCGCGCGACGCCAGCTATCGCAGCCTCCACTACCACGGGGGATACGGCTTCATGGTCGAGTTCGACATTCAGTTGTACTTCCGGCGGGCGCGGGCATGGCCCGCCGTGTTCGGAGACCCGGCCCGCATGTACGCGCGGGGTGCAGCGACGCGGCTGGCGCGGGCCGGATCGGGCGCATGACGATGGATTTCCGCTTGAGTGAGGGCAGCGACGAGCTGCGAGACGAGGCCAGGCGGTTCCTGGACGAGCACTTCACGGACGACGTGCGCGGCCAGATGCACGCCACCGGGGTCCATCACGATCGGGATTTTCACCGGGCCCGGGTGGCCCACGGGATGCTCGCCCCCGGGTGGCCCGAGGAGTACGGCGGCCAGGGGCGAGACCCGCTCGAGGTGTTGGCCATGGCCGAGGAGTTCCAGACTGCGGGCGCGCCCACGTACGGGGGCAGCACGACGCTCATGGTGGCCAACGTCATCCGGCACATCGGGACCGAGGAACAGAAGCGCGACATCCTGTCCCGGGCCCTGGGGGGAGAGATCATCATCGTGCTCGGCTTCACCGAGCCCGAATCGGGATCGGACGTCGCTGCGGCGCAGACCCGCGCCGTGCGCGACGGCGACGAGTGGGTGATCAACGGACAGAAGATGTTCACGACCAATGCCCAGGTGGCTGACTACGTGTTCCTCCTGGCGCGGACCAATTCCGATGTCGCGAAGCACAAGGGACTCACGACGTTCCTGGTCCCGTTGCACCAACCGGGGGTCGAGATTCAGCCGGTGTCGACGGTGTCCGGCGAGAGGACGAACCTGACCTTCTACACCGACGCCCGGGTGGACGACGCGCTGAGGATCGGGGAGGTCGACGGGGGCTGGGACGTCATGACGGTCGGCCTGACGTTCGAGAGGGCCTTGCCGCAGGGTGGTGATGCGCGTCGCCTGCTCCGTGCCATGGAGCGTTGGGCGCTGCGCTCGGCCGACGACGCCGGGCGTTCGAGAGCGGAGGACGGCGAGGTGCAGGCTCGTCTCGGTCGGGCCGCCGCGGAGGTCGAAGTCAGCACCCTGCTGGCTCGAAAGTGCGCCTGGGTGCAGAGCTCGGGGGTCCTTCCCGGAGTCGAGGGATCGATGGCCAAGCTGTTCGCCACCGAGGCGTTGACCAGGCAGTCGGCCGACTTCATGGACATGTTGGGGCGGGACGGCATCCGGGGCGACGGTGATCCCACCGCGATCGAGGGCGGGATCGCGGAGTACCTGTACCGGTACGCGCTGGGAACGACGACCTACGGGGGCACGAGCGAGATCCAGCGGAACATCATCGCCCAGCGCGGCCTCGGGCTGCCCCGGTCCAAGTGAAGGACACGCCCCCCGGCGTTCCCTTCGGGACGAAGCTCCACCAGGTCGCCGAGGCGAACCCCGACGGTCTCGCCATCATCTTCGCGGCCGAGGACGGCAGCGAGCGCAGCGTCACGTTCGGCGACCTCGACCGGCGGTCGACCCAACTAGCCCGGGTGCTGGTGTCGCGGGGGCTCACGGTCGGGGACTTCATGGCCGTCTGCCTGCGGAACTCGCCCGAGCACCTCGTTGCGACCTTCGCAGGATGGAAGGTCGGAGCGGTTGTCGTCCCGATGCGGTGGAACCTCCCCGAATGGGAGCGCGACCGGGTGCTGGCGGTCATCGGTCCCCGCCTGATCGTCGGGGCCGAGCAGGCGGACCTCTTCGAGGAGGCGGCGTCGGCCTCCACCAGTCCGCTTCCGGAGGCGACGCCCCCGCGGGGGTGGGGGATCTGTAGCTCGGGGTCGACGGGCACACCGAAGGTGATCGTGATGAAGAACCCCGGGCTCTATGTCCAGGGCGCGGCGACCGCTGCAGCCGTGGAGTCGTACGGGCCGCTGCCCCAGCCGCAGCGGGTGCTGATACCGGCGCCGCTCTACCACGCCAACGGCTTCACGGTCACGCGGAACCTCATGTCGGGCGTCGAAGTCGTCCTCCTCGAGCGGTTCGACGCCCGGCGGGTGCTCGACCTGATCGAACGGCACCGCGTGACCGGGTTCGTCGGGGCGACTCCCATGCTGCAGCGTTTGGCCCAGGTGCCCGACATCGACCGGCGGGACCTGTCGTCACTCGACTGGGTGCAGCAGGGAGCAGCGTTGCTCCCGCTCTGGCTCGGACGCCGGTGGTGCGAACTCGTCGGGCCCGAGCACTTCTTCGTGACCTACGGCGCCTCGGAACGGCATGGCTACGTGTGTTGCCGCGGCGACGAATGGCTCGAACGACCGGGAACCGTCGGCCGGGGCTACATGGGTACCGACATCCGGATCATCGGCGACACCGGAGAGGTGCTCCCGGCCGGGGAGATCGGCGGGATCTACATGCGCCGGCCGTCCGGTCCGGAAGCGGTGTACATGGGCGACGACGTCGAGCCGATGCGGTCGACCGATGACGGGTTCTTCACCGTCGGCGACCTGGGCTGGGTGGATGACCACGGCTACCTCTTCGTGTCCGACCGCCGGGTCGACATGATCGTGACCGGAGGGGCGAACGTGTTCCCCGCCGAGGTCGAGGCCGCGCTGAGCGAGCACCCGGCGGTCGCCGACGTCATCGTCGTCGGCCTGCGGGATCCCGAATGGGGACGGCGGGTGCACGCCATCGTCCAGCCGGCGGACCCCGCCTGTGCGCCCCGTCCCGCCGACATCGTTGCCTTCGCCAAGGAGCGGCTCGCGGCGTACAAGGTGCCGAAGACCGTGGAGCTGGTGGAGGTCATCCCGCGGAACGACGTCATGAAATTCAACCGGGCCGCCCTGACCGAGGAGCGGGACGAACGGGGCTCCGAGTCGGAGAGCGGGGCGCGTAGAGACCTTGACCCGCCGGAGGACGCGGATCGGGCAACCCCGGTGGGATCCGGTCGGCGGAACGCAGGGCCGGGACCGGGACGGCAGAAATGAAACGAGCCCTCCCGGTGTTGAATTCGGTGTTGTTGGGCAAGGCCACTTCAGTGGCAAAGGAGTCGACGTGACGGAGAGCTACCGCAAGGACCCGGGAACCGTTTCCCAGCTGACCCCCCGCCAGTTCGCGGTCACCCAGGAGAGTGCCACCGAGCCGGCCTTCGAGAACGAGTTCTGGGACCACAAGGAGGCCGGCATCTATGTCGACGTGGTCTCGGGCGAGCCACTGTTCGCCTCGACCAGGAAGTTCGACAGCGGGTGCGGATGGCCCAGCTTCACGAGGCCCCTCGAGCCGGCCAACGTGGTCGAGAACGCGGACCGGACCCACGGCATGGTCAGGACGGAGGTCCGCTCGACCCATGGGGACAGCCACCTCGGCCACGTCTTCGACGACGGCCCCGCCGAAGAGGGAGGGCTGCGCTACTGCATCAACTCCGCCGCCCTGCGCTTCGTCCCCTACGAGGACCTCGAGGCCGAGGGCTACGGTGAGTACACGAAGCTCTTCGACGGCCCCGTCAAGGGGCAGGAGGTGGCCCGATGAGCGTCACGACAGAGAAGGCGATCCTCGCCGGCGGGTGCTTCTGGGGGATGCAGGACCTCATCCGCAAGCGCCCCGGCGTGATCTCGACGCGGGTGGGCTACACGGGTGGGGACGTCCCCAACGCCACCTACCGGAACCACGGGACCCATGCCGAGGCGATCGAGATCACGTTCGACCCGGCGTTGACGTCCTACCGCGACCTGCTGGAGTTCTTCTTCCAGATCCACGATCCGACGACACGGAACCGCCAGGGCAACGACGTCGGCACCAGCTACCGCTCGGCGATCTTCTACCTCGACGACGACCAGCGCCGGGTGGCGCAGGACACCATCGCGGATGTCGAGGCGTCGGGCCTCTGGCCGGGCGCGGTGGTCACCGAGGTCGCGCCGGCGGGGCCGTTCTGGGAGGCCGAGCCCGAGCACCAGGACTATCTCGAGCACTACCCGAACGGGTACACCTGCCACTTCCCGCGCCCGGGATGGGTGCTGCCCCGTCGCAACCAGGAGGTCGCCGGCGAGCGGGAGAGCGTCGGGTGACCCCGGCGCCTCCCGGCGCCGTCAGCTGCCGAAGCGAAGGGTGACCGCCGCATCCGGTTCGAGCACCCGGAAGCTGAAGGTCTCCTCGATGTAGAGCCGGACGACGTCGGCGTCGTGGTCGAGATAGCCGATCGACAGGTCCTGCCCGCAATCGAACTGGAAGTCCCCGCCGCGCTGGCTCAGCACGACGCCTCCGTCCAGGCCGGGCGCCCACACGAGAGGCCCACCGAGGATCGCGCGCAGGTGGTCGAAGAGCAGGTGCCCCCCGTATTCCGTGGTCTCGACGATCCTGGTGTAGGTGTCCGGGCAGATCGCCAACCCGTAGGGCCCGTCGATCCCCGCCTGTCGGAGGACGTTCACGGCGCGTGCGACCCCGTCGGGGGAAGCCTCGACCCCGTCGATCGGGACGGGCTCGTGCGAGGTGCTCTCGGTGATGCCACGCAGGCCGGCCGCCTGATGGCCGTGGAAGACGGTGACGTTCTCGCCCAGCGCGATCTGCCGCACCGCTTCGTCGAGTTCGGGCAGGTCGGGATCCGTTGCTCCACGTTCCACGTCGTCGAGCTCCACCCGGGAGACCTTGAACTCGGCCCGCAGCTCCATCAGCGGGAGGACCTTCCGCTGGGCCGCCGCCACCCCCTGCGCCGGACCCGTGATGGCGGAGCTTCGTCCGAGGTCGGTCGCCGAGTGCGACCACCCGTGGGGGCCGGCGAACTCCACCAGCTTGCGCGCGGCCAGGTAGGTGGGGAGGCGCGACGTGGCCTCCTGGTCGATCAGCCCCCAGGCCTCCGCGGAGATGGGCGCCAGATCGCGGTACAGGTGGTTCATCGGACCGCTCCCTTCAAGCTGCCGATCCCGAGCGAGCCCGCCGCCGGATCCGGCCCGCCGTCCGCGTCGTCGCCCGGCCCTTCGACGCCGAGCTCCGTGATCGGCCCGGACGTGAAGAGGAACTTCCGCAAGTTGGCGTCGAGGGCGGGGTCGCGGCGGCGCAGCCACTCGAGGGCCATGGCTGCATGCTCCTTCTCGTCGTCCCGGTTGTACGCGAGCACGGCGGCCAGGCTCTCGTCCGAGGTTGCCTTCACCCGCTGGTCGTACCAGTCGATCGCCTCCAGCTCCTCGCAGAGCGACGTCATGGCCCGGTGGTGATCGACGGTGGTTTCGTCGAGCAGCTCGAGCGGTTCATGGAATCCTTCGCTGGCCACGGTCCTCTCCTTGTTCGCGTACCGATCCGGACCGCCGGTCCAAGAGGTCGGTCCCTCCACAGTGAAGCATTCCTACCGCAGCCGGTGCACGGTGCAGCCACCCGGCCGTGGCGCTGCGGGCTCCGAATGAACGTTCGCTCCCGGGAGCAATACCCAGTGTCCGCCTGGGTACTCTCTGGGCATGGTCATGTCGGACCGGCCCGAGGTGCAGACGGCGTCGTGGCCCATCACGGTCGTCGACGTCGCCACCCTCGCCTCGAGCTTCGTCGGGGCGCTCGGCCGGCTCCCGTTCCGAGACCCCTGGCGGGGCCCGAGCCATCCGCCCCGGAACCTGGCGGTGTCGGCCACCCGGGAGCTCGTCCGGACCCTGCTCGGGTATGCATCGTCGCTGCCCATCGATGAATTCCGCGCCCTGGAGCGGGTCCTCGACGGGGTCGCCGGCGGGGTCCTTCCACCCTTCGTGGCACTGCAGGGCGTGGCGAGCGAGCGGGACGAGATCGGGGACGTGCCGGGGGTCTGGTTCCGCCCGCCCCCGCAGAACGCAGCCTCCTCGGACGACGGCCACGACCGGGCCCGCCCGCCGACGGGGACCATCCTCTACCTGCACGGAGGGGGCTACATCGGCACCTCGCCGCGCATGTACTCCCTCTTCATGGCGCATCTGGCCCGGGTCACCGGCTGCGCGGTGTTCGCCGCCGACTACCGCCTGGCGCCGGAGTTCCCGTTTCCGGCCGCCGTCGACGACGTGATCTCGGTGATCGCCCATCTGAAGAAGGACGGCATCACCAGCGAGCAGCTGCTCATCGCGGGGGATTCGGGGGGCGGCGGCCTCCTCGGGACCGTCCTCCACCGCATGCGCAACGACGACCTCGGACGACCCGCCGGCGTGTTGTTGTTCTCCCCCGAGGTCAGCCTCACGCTCAGTGAGGATTCCATCACCGACAATGCCCCCCTGGACGTGCTCCCGTGGAACATCCCGGTGAACTCCTACCTGCACGGCATCGACCCCGACGACGACCGGGTCGACGTCCTGCTGGACGACGTCGCGGGCTGGCCCCCGACCTTCCTGGTGTACGGAGGCGACGAGATGTTCCGCGATGCCATCCGTCAGCTCGTCCACAAGCTGCGATGCGCCGGGGTGCCCCACGTGGCCTCGGAGGTCGAGGGGATGTTCCATGTCTTCCCGTTCCTGCTGCCCTGGGCGAGAGAGAGCCGGGACGTCTACGACCGGGCCGGCTCGTTCGTCCGCAACGTCCTGGTCGGCCGGGACGTGCACGACCTGACACCCGGCCCGCCGCACGGGGCGCGCCGTGGCTGACCCGGCTGACCCGGCTGACCCGGCTGACCCGGCTGACCCGGCCATCCGGCTCCTCCTGGCCGACGTCGACGGCACCCTCGTCACGCCGGACAAGCAGCTGACCCGGCGAACGATCGACGCGGTCCGCGCGCTGGGCGACGCGGGCGTGCTCTTCGCCATCACGAGCGGCCGCCCGCCCCGGGGCATGGCGATGTTGATCGAACCCCTCGGGATCTCCACGCCGGTCGCCGCCTTCAACGGTGGCCTCATGGTCGAGCCCGACCTGACGGTGATCGCCCAGAAGCTGGTGCCCGAGCCGCTCGTGCAGCCCATCCTGACCCTCCTGGCGTCGCACGGTCTCGACACCTGGATCTACCGGGGCCCCGAGTGGTACGTGCGCGACCCCGGCGCCCCGCACGTCGACCGGGAGGCGGCCACCGTGGGGTTCCAGCCGACCGTCGCCGAGACGTTCGACGACCTCCTCGGGCAGGTGGTGAAGGTCGTCGGGGTGAGCGACGACCCGGACGCCATGGCGCGGGCCACCGAGGCGGCCCGCGAGGAGTTCTCCCACTCCGTCACCGCAGCGCAGTCGCAGCCGTACTACCTCGACGTCACCCACCCGGCGGCGAACAAGGGCGCGGTCGTGCAGTTCCTCTCCTCCCGCTACGGCGTCCCCGCGGCGCAGATCGCCACCATGGGCGACATGCCGAACGACGTGCTGATGTTCGCCCATTCCGGGCTCAGCATCGCCATGGGGAACGCGTCGAGTGAGGTGCAACGGGCGGCCCGGATGGTCACGGGGACCAATGCCGACGAGGGTTTCGCCCACGCCGTCGAGCGGTACGTCCTGCACCGGGCCGGCCCGGCCACGCCGGAGGGCGCGGCCGGCGGTCTGGCTCCGTCCGGGCAATCGTGAAATCGTAGGGCCGGGCGAGCCGATCGGCGTGGAGACCGGCGACCGCGGGGAGCGCGACCGGAAGGAGCAGGGCACGATGGACAACGAGCTGGGCGCCGCCGGACTCCGCCTCGAGCGGGAGGGCCCGATCGCCTGGTGCGTGATCGACCGGCCAGCGGCCCGGAACGCGCTCACGCCGGCGATGTACTACGGCATCAAGCGAGCCGTGCGGCTGGTCAACACCGATCCGGAGCTCGCGGCGCTGATCATCACGGGCACCGGGGACGTGTTCGCTCCGGGAGGGGATCTCGGCGGTCGTGCGGAGCCGGGGGACACGTCGCCCAACGACCTCGGGTACGACATCCTCCCCTTCACGGCCGTCCGCGAGAGCCGGGCACCGGTGATCGCGGCGGTCAACGGGATCTGCCAGGCCGGCGGGCTCCTCATCGCCATGATGGCGGACATCGCCGTGGCCAGTGACCGGGCGACCTTCCGGGTACCCGAGCTCCTGCGCGGCATCCCCGACGCGACGTACGCCGCCGCGCTGCCGGCGCACGTCGGACTGGCGGTCGCTCGTGATCTGCTGCTCTCGGCGCGGGTGTTCGACGCGGCCGAGGCCCAGCGGATCGGCGTCATCTCACGCGTCGTGCCGCACGACGAGTTGCGATCCGCCGCGCTCGACGCGGCGCGCCAGGTGCTGCGTACCGCGCCGATGGCCCGCGCCCAGGTCAAACGCATGCTCAACGAGCGCTACGGGATCGTCGACTACCAGACGATGTTCGGCGCGCTCGAGACCTCGCCGGAGCCGCGCGAGGGCATGGCGGCGTTCATGGAGAAACGCCGGCCCAGCTGGATCCCGCCCGACCTCCCGTCGTGAGCCGGCCGCCGGCCGGCCATTAGCGTTGCCGGCGTGGTCGAGAGCAGACGACTCAGCTTCGATCCGATCGCCGAGGCCCGTCGGCAGTGGGAGGTGCACGGGTGGCCCGAGGAGGCGGGCGCCATGGCCCTCGTCACCTCCATCATGCGTCTGCAACAGATCTTCCTGACCCGCGCCGACGCCACCCTGCGGGCGTTCGACCTCACGTTCGCGCGCTACGAGGTGCTCATGCTGCTCTCCTTCGCCCGGCAGGGCGCGTTGCCGCTCGGGAAGATCGGTGAGCGCCTGCAGGTGAACGCCGCCAGCGTGACCAACGCCGTCGACCGGCTCGAGGCCCGGGGGCTCGTGACGAGGCGGTCGAATCCCGAGGACGGCCGGGGCACGCTGGCCTGGTTGACCGAGTCGGGCCGGCGCACCGCGGTCGAGGCGACGAAGGCGATGAACGAATCGGTGTTCGCGGACCTCGGCGTGAGCGACTCGGCGCTCCGCCGGCTCTTCGCCCTCCTGGCCGATCTGCGCCGCGCCGCAGGTGACTTCACCTGAGCCGGTGGCAAGATACTTTGACATTTAAGTAACATGGGACCCATGGCCGACCGGGCACCCTGGCAGGAGGCATTCGATCGCTCCCCGTCCCGCCCGGCGCGCTTCGAGACCATGTCCGGCGTGCCGCTCGAACCGGTGTACGGCCCCGCGGGCGCCGAGCTCCCCGGGCAGTACCCGTACACCCGTGGCCCCTACGCGTCCATGTACCGGTCCCGCCTCTGGACGATGCGCCAATTCGCCGGGTTCGGCACGGCCGAGGACACGAACGGGCGCTTCAAGGAGCTCCTGCGCGCCGGCGGCGACGGCCTGTCCACCGCCTTCGACATGCCCACGCTGCTCGGGCGTGACTCCGACGACCCCCTGGCCAAGGGCGAGGTGGGGCGCGCCGGCGTCGCCGTGGACACCCTGGCCGACATGGAGACGCTCTTCGCGGGCATCGACCTGGGCCGGGTCTCGACGTCCATGACGATCAACTCGCCCGCGGCGCCGGTGCTCGCCATGTACATCGGGGTCGCGGACCGCACGGGTGTCGACCGGGCCGCGCTCTCGGGCACCCTCCAGAACGACATCTTGAAGGAGTACCAGGCGCAGAAGGAGTACGTCTTCCCTCCCCGTCCCTCGGTGCGCCTGGTGACCGACGTCATGCGCTTCTGCAGCGCCGAGCTGCCGCGCTGGCACCCCGTCTCGGTGTCGGGCTACCACATCCGCGAGGCCGGATCGACGGCCGCCCAGGAGCTCGCCTTCACGCTGGCCAACGGGTTCGCCTACGTCGAGGCGGCCATGGCGGCGGGCCTCGCCGTCGACGAGTTCGCCCCGCGGCTGAGTTTCTTCTTCAACGCGCACAGCGACTTCTTCGAGGAGATCGCCAAGTACCGCGCCGCGCGCCGCATCTGGGCCCGCACCATGCGCGAGCGCTACGGGGCCGCCGACGGGCGCTCGTGCCAGCTGCGGTTCCACACCCAGACGGCCGGCGTCTCGCTGACGGCGCAGCAACCAGAGGTCAATCTCGTCCGCGTGGCGATCGAGGCCCTCGCCGGCGTCCTCGGGGGCACCCAGAGCCTGCACACCGATGCCTTCGACGAGGCACTGGCCCTGCCGACCGAGCACGCCGCCCGGCTGGCCCTGCGCACCCAGCAGGTCATCGCCGAGGAGTCCGGGGTCGTGCACGTGGCCGACCCCCTCGGGGGGTCCTGGTTCCTCGAGGAGCTCACCGACGAGCTGGAGCGCCAGGCCGAGGACGTCTTCGCCCACCTGCGGGATGCGGGGTCGGGCTCCATGCTCGAGGGCGTCTTCGCCTGCATCGACGACGGCTGGTTCGTCGCCGAGATCGCCGACGCCGCCTACGCCTTCCAGTCCAAGATCGCCCGGGGAGAGTGGGTCCAGGTGGGCGTCAACGGCTACGTCGAGGACGACGGGGTCGCCCCCTCGACGCTCTCCATCGACCCCGCGGTCGAGACCGCGCAGCTGGAGCGCCTCGCCGCGATCAAGCAGTCACGCGACGACGACGCCGTCCGCCGCTCGCTGGCGCGCCTGACCGCGGAGGCGGCGGACCCCGGCGTCAACCTCATGCCGGCGTTGATCGAGGCGGCGCGGCACTTCGTCACCGTGGGCGAGGCGATGCGGGCCCTGGAGACCGTCTTCGGGCTCTTCTTCGAGCGCAACGTCGCCTGAGCATGGCGTCGGGCGGCAGCGGCCGGCCCCTGCGGGTCCTCGTGGCCAAGGTCGGCCTCGACGGCCACGACCGCGGGCTCCGGGTCGTCGCCCGCATCCTGCGAGATGCGGGCTGCGAAGTCGTCTACGCCGGACTGCGCCAGTCACCCGGGACGATCGCGGCGATGACGGCCCAGGAAGACGCCGACGTCGTGGGCGTGTCCATGCACAACGGGGCGCACCTCACCCTCGCCCCCGCCGTGGTCGCGGCGCTGCGGGCGGCCGGCCTCGACACGCCCGTCGTCATCGGCGGCATCGTCCCGCCGGCCGACGTGCCGCGGCTGCTCGACGGCGGCATCGCCGCCGTGCTCGGGCCGGGAGCCTCCAACGAGGAAGTGGTGGCCACCGTGCGGGCGGCGGCGTCGGGCCGAGCCTGAGCGCGGGGTTCCCGCCGGCCGGGTGGCCTCGCTAGTGTGCGCCCGTCGAGCGCGGCCCCCGCAGGTCCCGTCCCGACCGAACGACCACGCGGAGAGAAAGAAGGTTGCCATGTCGGACTCGTCACGGCTCCTGGAGGTGCTCGACCTCGAGGAGACCGGCCCGGGCAGGTTCGTGGCACAGAACTTCGCCGAGGGACCGGGCAACGTCGTGTTCGGGGGGCAGATCCTGGCGCAGACGATCGTGGCGGCGAGCACCATCGATCCGGACAAGGCGCTGAAGTCGGTGCACACGATCTTCGCCCGCGGTGCCGACCGGGATCAGCCGCTGGACCTCGAGGTCGAGGCCATGCACGTCGGTCGGGCGCTGGCCAGCGCCACCGTCACCGCCCGGCAGGGCGATCGCCTGTGCACCCGGTCGCTGGCCCTGCTCAGCGCGCCGGAGCCGGACCTGATCCGGCACGGCACGCCGGTCCCCGACGTCGGCGGGCCCGACGACGCCCCACCCCTCGGGAGCGGCGGGGAGTTCTGGGAGCTGCGGGTCGTCGGCGGCGTGGACATCTCGGATCCCGACCAGGTCGGACCGCCCGAGCTCCACGTGTGGGTGCGCTTCCCCGGGCCCGGCGCGACCGGGGTGGCCGGACAGGCCCTGCTGGCCTACGCCACGGACGGCTTCCTCATCGGCACCGCCATGCGCCCCCACGCCGGCATCGGCCAGTCGATGGCGCACGTCTCCATCTCGACCAGCGTGCTGAGCCACACGCTGACGTTCCACGAACCGGTCGATGCGCGGGCGTGGCACCTTCTCGCCCAGGAGAGCCCGTACGCCGGCCACGGCCGCACCTACGGCCGTGCGAACATCTTCAGCGAGGACGGCAGCCTCGTCGCGTCCTTCGTCCAGGACAACATGGTGCGGTCCTTCCCCCAGAGCTGAGGGGCGCACGAGGGCCGAGACCGGCCTTGGCCGTGTTGCGGCAACCCACTACGTTGGCGCCATGGCTGACTACGAGACGTTGCTCTACGACGAGCGGAACGGTGTGGCGTGGGTGACTCTCAACCGGCCCGAGGTCAACAACGCCTTCAACCCGCGCATGCGGGCCGAGCTCAAGAAGGTCTGGACTTCGATGCGCCGGAACGACGACGTCCGCTGCGCGGTGCTGACGGGAGCCGGGGAGAAGGCGTTCTGCACCGGCATCGACCGCGTCATCATTGACGATTGGCAGGGGCTCCCGAAGAACCCGTGGAGTTTCGCGGACGAGATCGCGGAGGACATCGGGCCGAAGACGAACCATCTGTGGACCCCGGTCATCGCCGCGGTCAACGGCATCGCCTGCGCCGGGGCCTTCTACTTCCTCGGGGAGTCCGAGTTCATCATCGCGTCCGAGACGGCGACCTTCTTCGACCCCCACGTGTCCTACGGCATGGTGGCCGGCTACGAGTCCATCCACCTGATGCAGAAGGCCCCGTTCCACGAGGTCATGCGCATGGCGCTCATGGGGACCAACGAGCGCATGTCGGCGCGGCGGGCCTACGAGATCGGCCTCGTGTCCGAGGTGGTGCCCGCCGACCAGCTCACCGAGGCCGTCACCCGGGTCGCCGAGACGATCGCCGCCCTGCCGCCGGCCGCGGTCCAGGGCACGGTGCGGGCCTTGTGGATGGGGCTCAACATGCCCCGCGACGTCGCCCTCAGCATGGCGCCCCTGGTCGTGCGCCACGGCACCCGGAACGACACCATCCACGAGGGCCAGGCGAGCTTCAAGGGAGAGCGCACGCAGTACCGGGTGCGCTGACCCCCGGCGCGGCGAGGGGTCAGCGGCGGGTGCTCAGTTGGGCGATTCGGCGATCACCCGGTCCTTGAGCGACGGGACGATGGGGGGCGCGTTCTTCCAGTTGGGGACGCCGGCGTCCTCCTTGGCGATGGGGTAGCGATCGTCGTTGACCCAGGCCCAGTGCGCGTGGTTCAGCTCGTGCAGGGTGAAGCACGCGTTGAGCGAGGTGTAGAAGCCCATGTTGTCCTGGGTCTGGTTGACCGACTCCTTGATCATGAGCGCGGCCATGGTCGGCACCCGGGCGATGCGGCGGGCGAACTCCAGGGTCCGCTCGCCGAGCTCGGCCTCCGGGAAGACCTTGCTGACCATGCCGAGCGCGTGGGCCTCGTGCACGTCGATGGAGTCGCCCGTGAGCATCAGCTCCTTGGTCTTGCGGGGGCCGAACTCCCACGGGTGGGCGAAGTACTCCATGCCGCACATGCCCAGCCGGGTCCCCACCACGTCGGCGAAGCGCACGTCGTCGGCGGCGACGATGAGGTCACACGCCCACATCAGCATGAGGCCGGCCGAGTACACGTCGCCGTGCACCTGGGCGATGGTGATCTTGCGCAGGTTGCGCCAGCGCCGCGTGTTCTCGAAGAAGTAGTGCCACTCCTGCAGCATGAGGTTCTCCGCGCCGATGCGGGTGCCACCGTTGATCCCGCTCGTCGGGTGGGCGTTCTCCCCGCCGCGCCGCTCGGCCATGGCGACCTTGGATCCGAGGTCGTGGCCGGACGAGAACATCTTCCCCTCGCCGCTGAGGATCACCACGCGCACATCGTCGTCCGCCTCGGCGGTCAGGAAGGCCTCGTTGAGCTCGACCAGGAGACCGCGGTTCTGCGCGTTGCGGGCCTCGGGCCGGTTCAAGACGATGCGCACGATCGACCCGTCGTCCTGGGGCTCGTACTTGACGAATTCGAAGTCCTTCATTGGTCCCTCCCGGGCGGTAGCAGCATTCTCACGTGCGTAGATTCTGTTTTCCCTGTTCTATTCGTCGGCGTCACCGCAGCGCAAGGCGCCGCCGCGCTCCTTTGTCGTCGTGCGGCACGGACCGTAGGGTGATGCCGGAGGGAGCCGGTGCGCACCGCCGGGATCCGCCACGCCGTCGCCGGGGCGGCGGCCAGACCATCGAAAAGGGGAGGCCATGGCCTGGGATTTCTCGACCGAGCCGGAGTTCCAAGAGAAGCTCGACTGGGCCCGCGCCTTCGTGCGGGACAAGGTCGAGCCGCTCGACCTGCTCTACCCCCACCGGCAGTTCCACCCGCTGGACGACGAATTGCGGCCGATCGTCGACCCCATGAAGCAGGAGGTGCGGGACCAGGACCTGTGGGCCGCCCATCTCGGGCCCGAGCTCGGCGGCAAGGGGTACGGGCAGCTCAAGCTCGCGCTGCTGAACGAGATCCTCGGGGTCTCGGGTTGGGCCCCGATCGTGTTCGGCACCCAGGCGCCCGACACCGGGAACGCGGAGATCATCGCCCACTACGGCACCGAGGAGCAGAAGCAGCGGTACCTCCAGCCGCTGCTGAACGGAGAGGTGTTCTCCTCCTACTCCATGACCGAGCCCCAGGCGGGCTCGGACCCGCAGCAATTCACCACCGCCGCGGTGCGCGACGGCGACGAGTGGGTCATCAACGGCTGGAAGTTCTTCTCGTCCAACGCCCGCACGTCGGCGTTCCTCATCGTGATGGCCATCACCGACCCCGACGTCAACGTGTACAAGGGCGCGTCCATGTTCCTGGTGCCGACCGACACCCCGGGCGTCAACATCGAGCGCCACGTCGGGCTGAGCGGCGAGTCGGAGGACGAGGGCATGCACGCCCTCATCCACTACGAGGACGTGCGCCTCCCGGCGGAGAGCCTGCTGGGCGGGGAGGGCGAGGCGTTCGCCATCGCCCAGACCCGGCTGGGCGGCGGCCGCGTCCACCACGCCATGCGCACGGTGGCGACCTGCCAGCGTGCCCTCGACCTGTTGTGCGAGCGGGTGCTCAGCCGCGAGACGCAGGGCAGCCTGCTGGCCAAGAAGCAGTTCATCCAGGGGGACATCGCCGACTCCTACGTGGAGCTCCAGCAGTTCCGGCTCCTGGTGCTCTACACCGCCTGGGAGATCGACCAGGTCAAGGACTACCGGCGCACCCGCAAGAACATCGCCGCCATCAAGGCCCTGACGCCCAAGGTCGTGCACGACGCGGTCTGGCGCTCCATGCACGCCCACGGCGCGCTGGGCGTGTCGAACGAGATGCCCTTCGGCGGCATGTGGATGATGGCGCCCATCATGAGCGTGGTCGACGGGCCGACCGAGGTCCACAAGGTCACCGTCGCCCGCGAGGTCCTCAAGGACTACGAGGCGGCGCCGGGCCTGTGGCCGACCGCCCACCTCCCGGCCAAGCGCGCCGAGGCCCGCCAGAAGCTGGCCGAGTACATCGAGCACCTCGTCGGCAACGCCTGAGCGGCGGGCGAGAACCGAATAATCGATGCCGGCCGCCCCGCGGCCGGGCCGCCGCCGGGTCGGGCGTGACCTGCGCCGGGAGGCTGCACCCCGCTGAGCTCCGCCCGCCCTCCGCCGCCGGGCCGCGCCGGTGGCCGGGCCACGGGCAGGACGCCGGAGGACGGCCTAGTATAGGGAGGTTATATTGAGCAGAGAGTGACGTTCTCGGGAGGACCCCTTGCACGAGATTGACGATCTCATCCTGATCAGCGTCGACGACCACATCATCGAGCCCCCCGATCTGTTCGTGCACCACCTGGCCCCGAAGTACCTGGACCGGGCGCCCAAACTCGTGCGCAACGACGAGGGGAACGACGTCTGGACCTTCGGCGACGTGGTCATGGAGACGGCGGCGCTCAATGCGGTCGCGGGGCGCCCCAAGGAGGAGTACGGGCTCGAGCCGCAGAGCCTCGACGAGGTGCGGCCCGGCTGCTACGACGTGCACGAGCGGGTCAAGGACATGGATGCCGGCGGCGTGCTCGCCTCCATGAACTTCCCCTCCTTCCCCACCTTCACGGCGCGGACCTTCGTGTGCGACGACCTCGAGCTGTCGGCGGCGCTGGTCCGGGCGTACAACGACTGGCACATCGACGAGTGGTGCGGCGCCTACCCGGCCCGCTTCATCCCCCTGGCGGTCCCGATCATCTGGGACGCCGAGCAGACCGCCGGGGAGATCAGGCGGACGGCCGCCAAGGGGTGCCACTCGCTCAGCTTCACGGAGAACCCGGCGGCACTGGGCTACCCGAGCTTCCACGACGCGTACTGGGACCCGGTGTGGCGCGCCTGCTGCGACACGGGCACCGTGCTCTCCATTCACCTCGGGTCGTCCGGGCGGCTCTCCATCCCCGCCGTCGACTCGCCACCGGACGTGATGATCACCCTGCAGCCCATGAACATCCAGTCGGCCGCCGCCGACCTCCTGTGGTCGCGCGTCCTCAAGCTGTTCCCCGACCTGCGGGTGGCGCTGTCCGAGGGCGGCACCGGGTGGATCCCCTACTTCCTCGAGCGGGTGGACCGCACCTTCGAGATGCACCACGCCTGGACGCTGCAGGACTTCGGGGGCCGGCTCCCGAGCGAGGTGTTCAGGGAGCACTTCCTCACCTGCTTCATCAGCGACCCGGTGGGGATCGAGCTGCGGGAGCGGATCGGCGTCGACAACATCGCCTGGGAGGCCGATTACCCGCACAGCGACTCCCTGTGGCCCGGTGCGCCGGAGGAGCTCGGCCGCGCCTTCGCCGCCTACGCCGTCCCGGCGGGGCACGTCGCCAAGATGACCCACGAGAACGCCATGCGCTGGTACTCCTTCGACCCCTTCGCGCGCCTGCCCAGGGAGGAGGCCACGGTCGGGGCGCTCCGCCGGCGGGCCGTCGGTCACGACGTGGCGACCATGTCGCGCAGCACCCGGGTCCGCACGCCCGACGAGAAGCTGGAGGGGTTCCGCTCCCGCGCCCGGCGCGCCGTCGCGGCGGCGGGGAACTGAACCGTCCCCGAGCAGCTGAGCAATCGAACGTGAGGAGCGAGAGGTAACCATGGCCAAACGGCAGATGTCCCTCGTCGGCTTCATGCAGGCGGGGAGCACGACGGTCTACGCCGGGTCCTGGCGGCACCCCGACACCGAGCAGGGGTTCCTCGACGCCGGCTACTACGCCAAGCTGGGCCGGACCCTCGAAGAGGGCTGCTTCGACATGATGTTCTTCGACGACCGCCTGGCCATGCCGGGGATCTACGGCGGGTCGGTCGCCGAAGCCGTCCGTCTCGGGGCGCGCCCGGTGAAGCTGGACCTGAGCATCGTGCTGGGCGTGATCGCGGCGGTCACGGACCGCATCGGCCTCGGTGCGACGTACTCGACCACCTACTACTCGCCGTACCACGTCGCCCGCACGTTCGCGACGCTCGACCACCTCTCGGGTGGACGGGCGGCCTGGAACATCGTGACCTCGGTCAACGACAGCGAGGCGCAGAACTACGGGTTCACGGAGCACCTGGGCCACGACGTGCGCTACGACCGCGCCGACGAATTCCTCGAGGTCACCACGGGGCTGTGGGACACGTGGGAGGACGATGCGCTCGTGCTCGACAGGGCGAGCGGGTACTTCGCCGATCCCGGCAAGGTCCACGAGCTCGACCACGACGGCAAGTGGTTCAGCTCCCGCGGCCCGCTCACGGTGCCCCGGAGCCCGCAGGGCCGGCCGGTGCTGCTGCAGGCGGGCTCGTCGGGCCGGGGGCGGGAGTTCGCCGCCCGCTGGGCCGAGCTGATCTTCACCGGCGACCCCGACATCGACATCGCCCGGGCGCACTACCAGGACCAGAAGGAGTCGATCGCCGGAGCGGGGCGTGACCCGCAGTCGGTGAAGATGTTGCCGATGGTCTACACGGTCGTCGGTGAGTCCCGCGCCCATGCGGAGGAGCGCGAGGACCTCTTCTTGCACTCGCTGGTCGATCCGAAGGCGTCGCTGACCCTGCTCTCGGAGCTCATGAACTACGACTTCTCCGGGATGGAGCTGGACGACCCGATCACCGACGAGCTCATCGGCTCGGTGTCGGGGATCCGCGGCCTGGTGCAGAACCTGCGCACCCACATCGGAGGGGACACGGTCACGCTCGGCGACCTGGCGGGGCACCGGGCCACCCTGCTGCAGGGCCCGCGCTTCGTCGGCACCGGCACCGAGGTCGCCGACCAGATGGAGGAGTGGATCGAGACCGAGGCCTGTGACGGGTTCGTCGTGGCCGCGACCCACACCCCCGGCGCGTACGAGGACATGGTCAGGATGGTCGTGCCCGAGCTGCAGCGCCGCGGCGTGTTCCGGGACCACTACGCGGGTGCGACGCTGCGCGACACCCTGGGCCTCGCCCGCCCGCCCGCCGGGCTCCATGGCTGAAGGAGGGGGGCCGCTCCACGGCGGGCCCGCGAGCGTCGCGCCGCCGGTCCGCGTGGTCCAGTGGGCGACCGGCAACATCGGCACGCGCTCGCTGCGCGGCGTCATCGAGCACCCGGGCCTGACGCTGGTCGGGCTCTACGTGTACGCGGCGGACAAGGCCGGGCGCGATGCGGGCGAGCTGTGCGGGCTCGGCCCGACCGGGGTCCTGGCCACCCGGGACGTCGACCAGATCCTCGCCCTCGGCGCCGACTGCGTCCTGTACATGCCGCAGGAGTGCGACTTCGACGACGTGTGCCGCCTGCTGGAGTCCGGGGCCGACGTCGTGACCACGCGCGGTGAGTTCCACCACCCGGCGTCCATGGACCCCGCGCTGCGGGCGAGGGTCGAGGCCGCCTGTGCGCGCGGCGGCACCTCCATCCACAGCACCGGCAGCAGTCCCGGCTTCATCTCCGAGGCGGTACCCCTCGTGCTGACGTCGATTCAGCGGCGGCTCGACTCGCTCACCATTTACGAGTACGCCGACCTGTCGCGGCGTGACTCGCCGGTGCTGCTGTTCGAGCTCATGGGCTACGGCCGGGACCCCGACAGCTTCGATCCCGGCCGGTGGGCCCACGGCGCGCAGAGCTTCGGCCCGTCGCTCCGCGTGCTGGCCGAGGCCGTCGGGCTCCCCCTCGACTCGGTCGAGGCCAGCGGCCGGGTGGCCGTCGCGCGCACCACGACGGAGATCGCGGCCGGGACGATCGAGGCCGGCACGGTGGCCGCGCAGCAGATGCGGGTCCAGGGCCTCCGGGGCGGGACCCCCCTGCTGAGCTTCGTCGCCACGTGGTACTGCACGACGGACCTCGAGCCGTCGTGGGACCTGCGCGAGACGGGCTGGCGGGTCACGGTCGAGGGCGACGCGCCCCTCGACGTCGAGTTGCGCTTCGCCTTCCCCCTCGAGGAGATGGCCGAGCGGTCACCGGGCTACACCGCCAACCGCGCCGTCAACGCGGTGCCGTTCGTCCGCGCCGCCGCGCCCGGCATCCGCACGTCGGTGGACCTGCCGCAGATCATCGCCGCCCTCGGCGACGTGAGCCCGGGCCGGCCCCGCCGATGAGGCCGCTGCCGGAGCTGACGGCCGCCACCGAGTGGTTCTGGACCTCGGGGGCGGACGGGCGGCTGCGCATTCAGGGCTGCTCGGCGTGCGGATCCCTCGTCCACCCGCCGGTCCCGATCTGCCCGCACTGCCGCAGCACCGAGTGGCAGCCGACGGTCGTCTCGGGCCGGGGCTCGGTCGTCGGGTTCACGGTGAACGAGCATCGCTGGCATCCCGCCTTCGATCCGCCCTATGCCATCGCCGTCGTGGCCGTGGCCGAGGACCCGACGGTCCGGCTCACCACGTCCATCGTGGGCTGTGACGCCGCCGAGGTGCACGTCGGGCAGGACGTCGAGGTCCGCTTCGAGCACGTCGAGGACGTGTGGCTGCCGCTCTTCGCGCCGAGCGGTGGGCCCGACGTCGCCGACCCGCTCGGCGCACCCACGCGACCGCTGCCGCGGCCGCCGCTGCACGGTGACCGCTTCGAGCACCGCGCCGTGATCAGCGGCGCCGGGCGGTCGGCCGTGGGACGTCGGCTCATGGTCGACCCGCTGTCGCTCACGGTCGACGCCTGCCTGCAGGCGGTCGCCGACGCGGGGCTGCAGCTCGGCGACATCGACGGCCTGTCGACGTACCCCGGTCCCCTGGGCATGGGCATGAGCGAAGGGGGCGTGACGGCGGTGGAGGAGGCGCTGCGGCTCCACCCGACCTGGATCAACGGCGGCATGGAGATCCCCGGCCAGGGCGGCGCGCTCATCGCCGCCATGCTGGCGGTGGCGTCCGGCCTGTGCCGCCACGTCCTGTGCTTCCGGACGGTGTGGGAGTCGACGTTCGCCGTGCTGGGGCACGGCGCGGCAGGGGGCGGCGGGCGTGCCGCCGGCCAGGCGGCCTGGCGCACCCCCTACGGCGCGTTCTCCGCCGCCAACTGGATCGGCATGAACGCCAACCAGTACCTGCACCGCTACGGCGCGTCGCGGGAGATGCTCGGGCTGATCGCTCTGAACGGGCGGGCCAACGCGGCGCGCAACCCGGCGGCCATCTACCGGGACCCCATGACGATGGACGACTACCTGGCGGCGCGGCCCATCACGTCCCCCTTCGGGCTGTACGACTGCGACGTGCCCTGTGACGGATCGGTCGCCATCGTGGTGTCGGACGCGTCGGTGGCGGGGGACCTCCCGAGCCCGGCGGTCCGCATCGAGTCCGTCGGCACCCAGATCATCGAGCGGATCTCGTGGGACCAGGGGACGATCACCCACGAGCCCCAGGTGCTGGGCCAGGCGGCGCACCTGTGGTCCCGGTCCGGCCTCGGGCCGGCGGACGTCGATGTCGCCCTGCTCTACGACGGGTTCACCTTCAACGCCATCTCGTGGCTCGAGGCCCTCGGCTTCTGCGGCCTCGGGGAGGCCGAGGACTGGCTCGACGGCGGGCGGCGCATCGCCCCCGACGGCGAGCTGCCCCTCAACCCCCACGGGGGGCAGCTCTCGGAGGGGCGCCTGCACGGGTTCGGCTTCCTCTACGAGGCCGTGCTGCAGCTGCGGGGTGACGCGGGGGAGCGGCAGGTCCAAGACGCCGCCACCGCCGTGGTCAGCACCGGTGGCGGCACGCCTTCGGGGGTGCTCCTCCTCCAGCGTGACGGCGCCTGAGGCGGCGAGCGGAAAGAGCAATCATCTCAAGATTGGAAACAGCACTATCCGCTTGGACGAAACTGCCTTCTCGCAGTAAAATGGGCCTTTACGCCGCGAGCTGGGCCAGGCCGCGGACGACGGAGGGACAGGGCGAACCATGATGCTGGCGCTGAGCCCCGATCAGGAGCTCTTCCGGGAGACCACGGCGAAGCTGCTGGAGGAGCTGGTGCCGGTGGAGGAGCTGCGCCGCCGGCGCGACGATCCGGTCGGCTTCGACGAGGCGTACTGGCGCCGGGGCGCCGAGCTGGGGTGGTCCTCGCTGCTGGTCGCCCACGAGCACGGGGGCGGCTCCATCAGCGAGCACGGCCTCGTCGACCTGACCCTGGTGGCGCACGAGTTCGGCCGTCATGCCGCGCCGGGACCGCTGGCCGTCACCAACGTCGTCGCCGCCACGCTGTCCGAAGTCGGGGGCGACGAGCACGCGGCGGCGCTCGCCGGACTCATGGCGGGGACGTCGGTCGCGACCTGGTGCCTGAGCGAACCGGCCCCGGACGACCGGCTGGGCACCGTCACCCTCGAGGCCCGCGTCGAGGGGGACGAGATCGTGCTCAACGGCGTCAAGCGTCCGGTGGAATCGGGCGCCACGGCCGACCACCTGCTGGTCACGGGCCGCACCGGCGCCGGGCTCACGCAGGTGCTCGTGCCGGCCGGGACCGCCGGCGTGTCCGTCGCCCCCATGCAGTCCGTCGACCTGACCCGTCGGTTCTCGGTCGTCTCCTTCGACGAGGTGCGCGTGCCGCTGCTCGGCGGTCTCGTCGGGGAGATCGGGGCGGCCGGCGAACAGGTCGAGCGCCAGCTGGACCGGGCCCTGGCGATCAGCAACGCCGAGTCGGTCGGCGCCATGCAGGCGGCCTTCGAGATGACGCTCGACTGGGCGTTCGACCGGTATTCGTTCGGGCGACCCCTGGCGTCGTACCAGGAGATCAAGCACCGCTTCGCCGACATGAAGACCTGGCTCGAGGCGAGCATCGCGGTGAGCAGCGCCGCCACCGCCGCCGTCGCGGACGGCTCCGACGAGGCCGCAGAGCTGCTGAGCGCGGCCAAGGCGTTCATCGGCGACCACGGCGGAGAGCTGATGCAGGACTGCGTGCAGATCCATGGCGGCATCGGCGTGACGTTCGACCACGACCTCCACCTCTACCTCCGCCGCCACACCGCCAATCGGGTGCTCTTCGGCACGCCGGCCGACCACCGGCAACGCCTGGCGGACATGACCGAGAAGAACAAGGAGGCATGACGGACGTGGACACGGACGTGGACGCTGGCGCCGACGGGGACGGAGACGGGGACGGAGTGATGGAGGACCTCGAGTCCTTCCGGCAGCGGGCGCGTGCGTTCGCCCGCGCCAACCTGGCTCCCTTCGCGGCCCATGCCTCGGTCGGGGCGCTGCGGAACGACCGCAACGACGAGGAGGAGCTGTCCGCGGTCGCACGGGAGCGCGAGATCCAGGGCATGCTCTTCGGGGCCGGGCTGGCCGGTATCTGCTTCCCCCGTGCCTACGGCGGTCAGGGGCTCACCCCCGCCCACCAGGCGGTGTTGAACGAGGAGCTGGTCGGCTACGAGTTCCCGACCCGGCTGCAGGCCCCCACGCTGGCGCCCTGCGCCGCCGTGCTCCTCGACTTCGGGACCGAGGAGCAGAAGCGCCGGCACATCCCGGCCATCTTGAAGGGCGAGGAGATCTGGATGCAGTTCCTCTCCGAGCCCAGCGGGGGTTCGGACGTGGCCGGGGCCCTGACCAGCGCGGTCCGCGACGGTGACGAGTGGGTGCTCAACGGGTCCAAGATCTGGACCACCGGCGCGTGGTGGTCGGACTGGGGCCTCTGCCTGGCCCGGACGAATTGGGACGTGCCGAAGCACCGCGGCCTGACGGTCTTCATGCTCCCCATCCGCCAGCAGGGCCTCGAGATCCACCGCATCGAGATGCTGAACGGGTCCAAGGAGTTCTGCCAGGAGTTCCTGAGCGACGTCCGTGTCCCCGACTCCGATCGCATCGGCGACGTCGACGACGGGTGGACGGTGGGCACGCGGTGGATGTTCCACGAGCGCATGCTGACCAACTCCCCGCTGGTCACCGTCCCGACGGGGTTCACCAACGGCGGCGTCGGCGCCTCGGTCATGGACGTCGTCGCCCGCGCCTCCGGCCACCTCGCCGATCCGCACGTCCGCGACCTGATCGGCCAGGCGCGGGTCCTCGACCTCGTCGATCTCGAGCTCAAACGGCATATCGGCGAGGGGATCGCGTCGGGGGCCCTGCCCGACCAGTCGGCGGCGATCGGCCGCCTGTTCACCGGTCTCGCCTCGGCCCGCATCCGGACCATCGCCTTCGAGATCTCGGGCCCGGCCGGCGCGGCATGGACCGAGGAGGAGGGGGAGCTGGCCTTCAGCGCCAACGACTACCTCATGCGGCAGGTGTCGTGCATCGGCGGCGGCACGACCGAGATGGCCCGCAACGTGATCAGCGAGCGCGTGCTCGGGATGCCGCGGGAGCGATCGATGGACCGGGACGTGCCGTTCCGCGACGTGCCGCGGGGCGCCGGCTCCACCCGGGCCTGACGCGGGCCGGGCTGCCCGGCGAGCCCGGCGAGCCCGTCAGCCGGCGGGCCAGGCCAGCGACTTCGTCTCGACGTACTGGTCGAACCCGGCGACGCCGTTCTGCCGTCCGATGCCGCTGTCCTTGTAGCCGCCGAACGGCAGGTCGGGGCTGTAGATCATGCCCCCGTTGACGCTGAGGGTGCCGGTGCGGACCCGTCCGGCCACGGCGAGCGCCCGGTCGAGCGACGCCGAGACGACGGCCCCGCCGAGGCCGTAGGTGCTGTCGTTGGCGATGCGGACGGCGTCGTCGTCGTCCTCGAACGGGATCACCACCAGCACCGGCCCGAAGATCTCCTCGCGGGCGATGGTCATGGCGTTGTCGACCCCCGTGAACAGCGTCGGCTCCACGTACCAGCCGCGCGGCAGGTCACCGGGTCGCTTGCCACCGAGCGCCAGGGTGGCGCCCTCCGCGACCCCGCGCTCGATGTAGCCGAGGACGCGGGTGCGCTGTTTCTCGGAGATGAGCGGACCCATCATCACGTCGGGGCGCTGCGGGTCGCCGTAGGGCGCTCCCCCCATGTAGGTGGTGAGGAGCTCGACGCCTTCGTCGTAGCGGGAGCGGGGCAGCAGCATCCGGGTCGGGATGGCACAGCCCTGGCCGGCGTGGGAGCAGACGGCCAGCCCCGTCATCATGGCGGTGGTGAAGTCGGCGTCGTCGAGGACGATCGTGGCGGACTTGCCGCCGAGCTCGAGGAAGAGCCGCTTCATCGTGGCGGCGCCTTTTTCCATGATCCGCTTCCCGACCGCAGTCGAGCCGGTGAAGGAGATGAGGTCCACCTCCCGCGAGAGCGTGAGCTCCTCGCCCACCAGGTGATCGGACGAGGTGACGACGTTGAGCACCCCGGGCGGGATGTCGGTCTGCTGCGCCGCCAGGCGGCCGAGCAACGTCGCGTTCCACGGCGTGTCCGGCGCCGGCTTGAGCACGACCGTGTTCCCGGTGGCCAGCGCCTGGGCCAGCTTCGTCACCGTCACCTCGAACGGGTAGTTCCACGGCACGATCGCCCCGACCACGCCGACCGGCTCCTTGACGATGCGGCGCGCGTTGGTGTTGCCCCGGAAGTCGACCGCGTCGGGAAGGTCGGTCTCCCAGGCGTACTCGTCGATGAGCCGGGCGACATAGGTCAGTGCAGCGTCGAGCGGGGCATCGAGCTGAGGTCCGTAGGTCAGCATGCGGGGGCAGCCGACCTCGAGGATGAGCTGCTCCCGCATCTCCTCGCGCTCGCCCTCGAGCGCGGCGTGAAGCTGCTCGAGGCAGCGCCGACGGAGCGACCGGTCGGTGGACCAGTCGGTGGCGTCGAAGGCCCGGCGCGCCGCGGTGATGGCCCGGCCCATGTCCTCGCGGGACGCGTCGGCGACGTGACCGATCACCTCTTCGGTGGCCGGGTTGACGTTGGCGAACGTCGCGCCCGTGGCGGACTCGACGAGCTTGCCGTCGATCAGCATCCTCGGCTCCGGGTTCACCTGCGGTGTCTCGGCCATACGTCGGCTCTCACTTCCCTCTCATGGCGGGCTCTCCGCCGCTGGCGTTCCGGCACCCAACTTCGAGAAGTCCCAGCTGACGAT
Source organism: uncultured Acidimicrobiaceae bacterium (assembly GCA_963809825.1). Classification (GTDB taxonomy): domain Bacteria; phylum Actinomycetota; class Acidimicrobiia; order Acidimicrobiales; family RAAP-2; genus Bog-473. The sequence goes on from CAWELJ010000002.1 coordinate 456,772, forward strand.
CTTCCCGGGTACCACCCGGAGCCAGGCGTGCCGGCCGTCGGCGCTGAACGCGCCCCCGGCGTACTTGGCGCCGAAGAGCCGTTCCGGCTCCGCCAGCTCGGCGTGCGCCTCGCCGGTGCGCGGGATGTCGCCGACCGCAGTGGCCCGGCCCCGGATCTCGACGCCCCGGAGCTCGCCGAAGCCCGCACCCGTGTCGACGAGGACGGTCACACGCGGGTCCTTCTGCAGGTCCACCCAGCGCTGGCTCTTCACGATGGAGTTCAACCAGAGGGACGAGCCGTCCCACACGAACCACAGCGCGGTGACGTGCGGGCCGTCGCTGCCGACGGTGCCGACCCGGCACGTCCGCTCCTGGGTGAGGAACGCGTCCCGTTCGTCCGGCGTCATGGCGAGGCGACGCGAGCGACGCTGCTCCCTCACTCCGGGGTGAACTCCAGGTACAGCCGGGTCAGCCCGCGGAGGATGAAGGTGGGCACGTAGTGGTACCGGCGGTCACCGGCGGGACCGTGGTGCTCCTCGGCGATCCGTATGTCGCGCGTCCGGTCGAGGATGCGCTCGAGGCTCACCCGCGCCTCGGCGCGGGCGAGCGGCGCGCCCGGGCAGGTGTGGATGCCGCGCCCGAACGCGACGTGGTGGCGGGCGTTCTCCCGGTCGGGGTCGAACGTGGCCGGGTCCTCGAACCGGCGCGGGTCGCGGTTGGCCGCCGCGTTGAGCAGCATGACCGTGGTGCCCGCCGGGATCTGCACGTCCCCGATGGTCGCCGGCACCCGCGACAGGCGGAAGTCGCCCTTGACCGGGCTCTCCATCCGGAGCGTCTCCTCGACGAAGTTGGGGATCCGCTGCCGCTCGTCGCGCAGCAGCTGCTGCAGACCAGGGTCCTCGGCGAGGAGCATGAGGGCGGAGCTCAGCAGGCGGACGGTGGTCTCCTGGCCGGCGGCGAAGAGGTTGGAGGCGACCCGGACCACGTCGAGGACCTCGGGCACGGAGCCGTCGGGGAACGTGGCGGTGGCCAGCCCCGTGAGCACGTCCTCCCGCGGGGCCCGCCGGCGGTCCTCCACGTACGAAGTGAACTGCTGGTACAGGTACTCGAGGGGCGAGAGCGCGATGGTGTCCTCGCCGAGGCCGCCGACGGTCCCGTGGTGCGCCGTCCCCCGCAGGAGCGCCTCCTCGAACGCCTTGTGGTCCTCCTCGGGCACGCCGAGCAGGTCGGCGATCACGAGCATGGCGAACGGGCTGGCGAACTCGGCGATGAACTCGCACTCGCCCTGCGGGAGGAAGGTGTCGAGCTGGCGGTCGGCCAGGCGCCACATGAACTCCTCGTTGCTGCTGAGGCGCTTCGGCGTGATCAGGCGCAGGAGGAGGGAGCGGTGGTCGGTGTGGACCGGGGGATCGAGCGTCGGGAGCTGGTCGCTCATCGGCAGCTCGTCGCGGTGCAACGCGATGAGCTCGCTGACGTCGTCGCCTTCGAGCGGGACGGGGAAGCCGGGGAACGGCCCCGTCACGGCCGTGCACGACGAGTAGGTCGCGGCGTCGCTGTAGACGGACATCGCCTCCTCGTACCCGGTGACCATCACCACGTCGTGGTGGGGTTCCCGCCACACCGGGCCGTGGGCGCGGATGGCCTCGAAGTAGGGGTAGGGATCGACGAGAAGGTCGTCGTCCCGGAAGAAGTCGAGCGCCTCGTAGTCCGTCACCCTCCACCAGCCTCCTCGGTCGCTGCGAACGATAGTCCGTCCCGCACTCGGTGAAAACTAGGTTCTGTCATATCCGAAACCCGCCTTCCGTGCTCCCGGGGGGCCGGTCCGTGGCCCGACGGGCCGCCCCGGGGCCCACCCCCGGCCCCCGCGCCCCGCCTCCCGGGTGGAACTGGCCTTACACCAACAGAAGAAGTAAGTTCTCTTTTTCGCAATCCGTCCCACCGGAAGGAACCGGCCATGCGCGTCGGCTTGATGATCGGCCCGGAGCGGGGCCGCTACAGCACCAAGGTCGAGCGGCTGCAGGCGGACGCCCGCTGGGCCGAGGAGACCGGTCTGGCCACCGTGTGGATCCCCCAGATCCCCGACGAGTTCGACGCCCTGACGGCCGCCACCCTGGTGGGTGCCGTCACCAGCCGCATCGAGGTCGGCACCGCCGTGGTGCCGGTCCAGCCCCGGCACCCGATCGCGCTGGCCCAACAGGTCCTGTCCGTGCAGGCCGTCTGCGGGGGGCGCCTCGCCGTCGGCCTCGGGGTCTCGCACCACTGGGTGATCGACGAGATGCTCGGCCTGCCCTACGAGCGCCCCGTGGCGACCATGCGTGCCTATCTCGACGTCCTCGGCCGGGCGCTCGCCGGCCCCGGGCCCGTCGACGTCGAGAACGAGTTCTTCCGGGTGCACAATCCCCTCGACATCACCGACGTCACGCCGACCCCCGTCCTGCTGGCCGCGCTGGGCCCGCGCATGCTGGCGCTGTGCGGCGGGCGCGCCGACGGGACGATCCTCTGGATGGCGGACGAGCGGGCCATCGCCACCCACGTCGTCCCCAACCTGACCCGGGCCGCCGAGGCGGCCGGCCGGCCGGCCCCGCGTGTCGTGGCCGGCATCCCGGTCTGCCTGTGCGCCGACGACGAGATCGAGGCCGCCGTTGCCCGCACCAACCGCATCCTCGCCGAGGCCGAGGTCTCGCCGAACTACCAGAAGCTCCTCGACCACGGCGATGCCCGCACCGTCGGCGACATCCTGGTCGCCGGCAGCGAGGCCGCCATCGTGGGGCGCCTGCAGCGCTTCGCCGACGCCGGGGTGACCGACATCTCGGTACGGGTGGTGCCGATCGGCGAGAACCGCGAGGAGCTGGTCAGCTCGTCGAAGCGGACCCGGGAGTTCCTCGGCGCCCTGGCGGCGTCGCTCTGATCTCTGACGACACGAGCTCTGACTACAGCGGAGCGAAGGCCGGCAACTGGCGCGCCGCCAGCAGGTCGGCGCCCAGCTCACGGGTGAGTGCGCGGGACGCGCCGAACAGCCCGTCGAGCACGACGACACGCCGCGCCTGGCGGTGGAACTCGTGCTCGGTGGTGAAGCCGATCCCGGCCAGCACCTGCTGGCAGTGCCGGGAGGCCGTCCGGGCGCCGCGCCCGGCCAGTGCCTTGGCCACCGCCGCCGCGACCGGCGCGCGGTCCTCCCACGCCGCGTCCAGCACACTCTCCGCCGCCTCGATGGCCACCAGCGTCTCGGCCAGACGGTGCCGCACCGCCTGGAACCGGGCCACGGGCTGCCCGAACTGGACGCGTGCGAGCGCGTGCTGCCGGGCCAGCTCCAGCATCGTCCGGGCGGCGCCGACCAGCTCGTAGCCGACGGCCAGCTGGGCCAGCGCCACCGACGCCGGCCAGGACGGGGCCACGACCTCGGGCGCCGACGCGCCTTTCGGCACCGTCCCGTGCACCTCCACCAGCCCGAGCTCGGGATCGATCCCGTGCACGGGCCGCAGCCTCAGCCCGGTCGTCGGCACGCAGAAGGCCACCTCCGTGTTGACCGCCCGGGCGACGACCACGGCGGTGGTAGCGGCCGCCAGGCCCGACGTCCCGAGCCCGCGGACCACCAGGCGGTCGCGGTCGAGCTCGCCCGGCGGGTCCCAGCGGCCGAGCGCCGGCAGCACGAACCCCGACGACGAGGGGACGTCGAGCCCCATGGCGCAGGCGAGGACCCGGTCGAGCGCGGAGGACGAGGCGTGGGCGGAGCCCTGGAGGGCGAAGAAGACGGAGACGGCCTCCCGCGTGTCGTGCGTCAGGGCGTCGGGCCAGCCGAGCTCGAGCAGGGCGGCATCGAGCGCGCCGCCGGTGTGCGCCTCCACGGCGTGGCGCAGGCCCCGCTCGAACACCTCCCTCTCCGCGCGGTCCATCAGCGATCGCTCCCGAGGTCGAGCAGCCGGCGGGCGATGATGTTGCGCTGGATCTCCGCCGTCCCGCCGTAGATCGTGGCGGCGCGCGAGTACAGGTACTCCCGCCGCCACCGCGCCGCGTCCGGGCCGTCACCGGTGGCGACGTCGGTCGACAGGCCGTCGGCCACCAGGTCGAACACCGCCTGCTCGGCCGTGGCCACCAGCACCTTGTCGACCGAGGTCTCGGCCCCGAGCCGCTCCCCCGCGGCGAGCCGGCGCTGCGTGGCGCGGGAGCGGGCCCGCAGCGCGAAGAGGAGCTGTGCGACCTCGCCCACCTCGGCCGGCTCGAGCGCGCCGGCGGGGGCGGCCCCGAGCAGTCCCGCCAGGCGACGCTGGAGGTAGGCGACGCGGTGCCACAGGGCGGTGCTGCGCTCGTAGGGGAGGAGGTCCATGGCCACCGACCAGCCCTGGCCCTCGGCGCCCAGGGTGCGGTCGAAGGGGACGGCGACGTCGTCGAAGAACACCTCGGAGAACTCGGGGGCGCCGTGCATCGTCTCGATCGGCCGCACCCCGACTCCCGCGCTGTCCATGTCGACGAACAGCGCCGTGATGCCCCGGTGGAGCGAGTCGGGCGCACCGGTGCGGGTCAGGAGCACGCAGCGCTGGGCGTACTGGGCCAGGCTCGTCCAGACCTTCTGGCCGCTGACGCGCCATCCGCCGTCGGTCCGGGTGGCGCGGCAGGTGAGCGCGGCCAGGTTGCTGCCGGTGCCGGGCTCCGAGAAGCCCTGGCACCAGGTCTCGTCGCCCCGCAGGAGCCGCGGCACCATGGTGGCCGCGAGCTCGGGCGCGGCGTAGTCGATCATCGTCGGCGCCAGGACCTCGGTCATGGAGTAGATGCCCGGCTCGACCAGGCCCCGGAAGGTCAGCGCCTCGCCGAGGTAGGCGCGCAGCAGGCTCGAGCCGCCCAGGCCGCCGACGCGCTCGGGCCAACCCCGGCGCATGAACCCGGCGTCGTAGGTCAGGCGCTTGACCACGGCCAGCTGCGCCATCTGCTCGTCGAGCGTCGCCCCGGCTGCGTCCGCGGGCCTGAGCAGGTGGTCGTTCTGGTCGAGCCAGTCGTCGAGCGACCGCCGGAACTCGTCGAGCTCCATCAGGGCTCCATCAGTCGGTCGTCGGCGAAGGACGCGTCGGATCGTGCGGCCGCCCGGCGTCACGGGCACCGTTGCGGCGGAGGAACGTCATCGACCGCGTGCGCAGCCGCCAGCCCCCGTCGGTGCGCCGGTAGGTGTCGGTGTACCAGCCGATCCGCATGTCGTGGGTCGTCTGCTCGACGAAGCACAGGGGCTGCTGCCCGGTCCCGGCGTCGCCGTCGATCTCCACCACGGCGGGCCCCACCAGGAACAGGCCCTTGGGCGCGGCCGCCACCAGCGCAGGGAAGTCGTCGAGGCGGTAGGTGTCCCCGAAGGCGCTGTAGGTGCCGTCGGGGGTGAAGACCTCCACGACGCTGTCGATGTCGTCCTTGGTCATGCCGAGGGCGTAGCGGGCCAGCAGCTGCTGGATCTCGAGCACGTCGTCGGCCGGCGCGCCGCCCATCACGCGTCCTCGTAGACCACGTGCACGGACGGGCCGTCCGGGACGGCCTGGCAGGTGAGGACCCAGCCCTCGGCGACCTCGTCGTCGGTGAGCGCGTTGTTCACGTGCATGGTGGCCGTGCCCTCGACGAGCCGCGCCATGCAGGTGGCGCAGCTCCCCGCCTCGCAGGAGAAGGGTGGGGCCATCCCCATCTGGCGCGCCGTCTGCAGGATGGTGGTGCCGGGGCGGTGCTCGGTCGAGTCGGTCCGCCCCGACAGCTCGATCGTGACCCGCGACGCCACGGCCGTCGAGAAGGGCGGGAGCGGCTCGATCACCTGCTCCGCCGGGGTGAACCGCTCGATGTGGATCCGGTCCCCGGGGACGCCGCCGTCCCGGAGCGCCCGCTCGACGACGTCCATGAACGGCCCGGGCCCGCACACGTAGAACTGCGCGTCCCAGTCGGCGCCCGCGAAGTCGCGGACGGACGCCGCGGTGGCGAGCCCGTGCTCGGCATCGAGGTGGTGCGACACGACGAGGCGCCCGCCGTAGGCCGCCCCGAGGTCGTCGAGTTCCGCCGCGAAGATGACGGCGTCGCGGTCGCGGTTGGCGTAGAAGAGGCGCACGGTGCGCGCCGTCGTCGTGAGCGCGGTCTTCAACAGCGAGTGCACGGGTGTGATCCCGCTCCCGGCGCTGAAGGCGATCACGTCCTCCTCGCCCCCGGTGAGGCAGAAGACCCCGGCCGGCCTGGTCACCTCGACCGTGTCGCCCTCGGCCAGCCGGTCGAGCAGGAAGTTCGACACCACGCCGCCGTCGGTCCGCTTGACGGTGACCTGCAGTTCGGGGTCGACCGCCGGCGAGGAGGACATGGAGTAGCACCGCAGGTGCGGGCGGCCGTCCACCCGCACCCGGAAGGTGCAGAACTGCCCCGCCCGGTAGGCGAACGCCGGCCGGAGCTCGGGGGGGACGTCGAGCACGAACGAGCTCGCGTCGGCGGTCTCGGGGATGACCCGGGCGACGGACAGCGGGTGGAACCCGTGGTCGTGCCCCGTCTCCGTTGTGCCTGCCATCGGCCGCGAAACCGCCATAATTCTATACGATAATGCAGTTCTCACTCACGGGCAACGAGGCTGGCCGCGCTCGGGGGGGCGTGCCATAGTGCGGGGCGGACAGAAGGAGGCCCGGTGGGGAAGCGTCCCGGCACAGGTGCGGACAGGTGGGCGTTGCGGTCGGTGCCCGAGGGCCAGGCCCGCCGCTACCTCGCCGAGGGCTGGTGGAACGACGCCACGCTCGGCGTCACCGTGGCCGAGGGTCTGGCCCGGCTGGGCGCCGAGACGTTCCAGGTGCACTCGAAGGTGCGGCCGTGGGCCGGCACGTTCGCCGACGTGGACCGGGCCGCCCGGGCCCTGGCCGGGGCCCTGCGGGCCCGGGGGATCGGGCCGGGGTCGGTGATCGTCGTCCAGCTCCCCAACTGGGTGGAGGCCGCCGTCTCGTTCTGGGCCGCCGCCTACGTGGGCGCCGTCGTGATCCCGGTCGTCCACTTCTACGGCGCCAAGGAAGTGGAGTACATCCTCGGGGCGACGTCGCCCGACGTGGTGGTCACCACCGGCCGCTTCGGCCACAACGACTACCTGGCGGCGTACACCGAACTGTTGCGGCAGCACCCCGTCCCCCTGTGGCTGGTGGCGCCCGACGGGGGCACCGACCGCGCCCTCCCGCCGGGTGCGACGGCGTTCGGGTCGCTGCTGGACGGGGAGCCCGCCGCCGCCCCCGCCGCCATCGACCCGGGCGCACCGGCGATCGTCGGCTTCACCTCGGGGACGACGCGCGACCCCAAGGGCGTGGTGCACTCCCACCGCACGATCGGGTGTGAGGCCCGGCAGCTGGACTACATGTTCCCCAGGGGCGGTCCCCCGGGGATCACCGGTGCGCCCGTGGGGCACTTCATCGGGATGCTCAACGCGTTCCTGACGCCGCTGCTCCGCCAGCGCCCCGTGCACCTGGTCGACGTGTGGGACCCGGGCGAGGTGCTGCGCCTGATGAGCGAGGAGGGGCTCGGTGTCGGCGGTGGCGCGACGTACTTCCTGACCAGCCTGCTCGACCACCCCGACTTCACGGCGCGGCACCTGGCCCAGATGCCGTTCGCGGGCCTCGGGGGGTCGCCGGTCCCGGTGGCGGTGACGGAACGGGCGACGAAGCTCGGCATCCGCGTCTTCCGCTCCTACGGCAGCACCGAGCATCCGTCCATCACCGGGTGCCTGCTGGGCGACGACGAGGTCAAGCGTCTGACCACCGACGGCGCCCCGTTGCCGGGCGTCGAGCTGCGGCTCACCGAGGACGGCGAGATCCTGAGCCGGGGCCCGGACTGCTTCGTCGGCTACACCGACGCCGCGCTGACGGCGCGCGCCTTCGACACGGAGGGGTGGTACCACACGGGCGACGTCGGCCGGCTGGACGCCGACGGCTATCTCACCATCACCGACCGCATCTCCGACATCATCATCCGCGGCGGCGAGAACATCAGCGCCGCCGAGATCGAGGAGCTGGTGGCGGGCATGGACGCCGTCGCCGAGGTTTGCGTCGTGGCCGAGCCCGACGCCCGCCTCGGCGAGCACGCGGCAGCGGTCGTGCGCCTCCGCGCCGGCGCCGCGGCGCCGTCGCTCGAGGAGGTCCGCCGCCACCTCGACGCGGCGGGCCTGGCCCGCCAGAAGTGGCCGGAGTCGATCGTCGCCGTCCGCGAGTTCCCCCGCACGCCGTCGGGGAAGGTCCAGAAATTCCGCCTGCGCCAGCAGCTGCGGGAGGCGGCCCCGGAGACGGTGACCGATGAAAACGCTATTCTTGAAAACCAGTAGTGTGCCTCTTGTCCACCTCGACCTGCCCACCGAAATGAAGGACGCCCCATGACAGCGGTGACGACGGAACAGCTCGGCGCGACGGTCGGGGTGCAGATCACCGGGGTGGACCCGGCGCAGCTGCTCGGGGACGCCACGCTCCCGGCGCGGCTCCTCGACACGCTCGACACCCACGGCGTCCTGGTCTTCCGCGACCTGCATCTCGACGATGCCACGCAGGTGGCGTTCAGCAAGCGGCTGGGCCGGGTGGAGGTCTTCGGCAAGGGCGTGCACCCCGAGATCTTCCGGATCACGCTCGACCCGGCCAAGAATCCCATGGCCCCCTACCTGCGCGGGACCTTCGACTGGCACATCGACGGGTGCACCGACGACGTCCCGATCATGGCGACGATCCTCAGCGCCCACGCCGTGGCCGAGTCGGGGGGCGAGACCGAGTTCGCCAGCACGTACACCGCCTTCGACGACCTCGGCGACGAGGAGAAGGAGCGCTGCCTGTCGTTGCGGGTCGTCCACTCCTTCGAGGCTGCGCAACGGATGATCAATCACGACCCGACGCCCGAAGAGCTCGCCCTCTGGCGGAAGCGGCCGTCGAAGGAGCACCCGCTGGTCTGGACGCACGCGTCGGGGCGGCGCTCGCTGGTGCTCGGGGCGACGACGTCGCACGTGGCGGGCATGGGCAGGGACGAGGGTCGGGCGCTGCTCGATGACCTCCTGACGCGATCGACGACGCCGGATCGCGTCTACCGCCACCACTGGGCCGTCGGCGACCTGGTGATCTGGGACAACCGCGGGGTGCTGCACCGGGCGTGCCCCTATGACGCGGCGTCGCCGCGGGACATGCACCGCACGACCCTGCACGGAGAGGAGCCGATCAAGTGACGGCCGATCATGTGACGACAGTGCGAACGGCAATCGTGACCGGCGGGGCGTCGGGGATCGGGCTCGCCATCGCCGAGAGGCTGGCGGCGGAGAACGACGCCGTGGCGATCTTCGACCGCGACGGCGCGGCCGCCGCGACGGCGGCGGCCAAGATCGTGGCGGCGGGCGGCAGCGCGGTCGGCGTCGAGGTCGACGTCACCGACCGGGCGCAGATCGACGCCGGCGTGGCCACGGTGCGCGCCGCTCTCGGCCGGCCCACCATCCTGGTCAACAGCGCCGGGATGGAGGGATTCGACCCCTTCCTCAAGATCAGCGCCGAGAAGTGGAACCGCATCCTCGCCGTGAACCTGACCGGGACCTTCGACTGCTGCCAGGCGGTCGTGCCGGACATGATCGAGGAGGGCTGGGGCCGCATCGTCAACATCTCGTCGTCGAGCGCGCAGGGCGGCCAGCCGCTCATGACGCACTACGTCGCATCCAAGGCCGGCGTCATCGGCTTCACCAAGGCGCTCGCGCTCGAGCTCGGCCCCAGGGGGATCACGGTGAACACGATCCCACCCGGGTTCATCGACACCCCGATGCTCCGGGGCTCCGAGCGCAAGGGCCGCCTCGGCGAGGGCGTCGAGCACCACGCGTCGCTCACACCGGTGCGCCGAGTGGGGCGGCCCGAGGACATCGCAGCTGCGTGCGCGTTCCTCGTGCGCGAGGAGGCCAGCTACATCACGGGGCAGGTCATCGGCGTCAACGGCGGCCGGAACACCTGACGTGGCGCGGCTCACGCCTCTCCCGCCCCGGGAATGGCCCGAGGCGATGCGCGCCGCCCTGGCGGCGTTGCGCCCGGCCGACGCCCGTCACCCCCGCCTCGAGACCGAGGGCCGGCCCAAGGCACTGAACGCGCTCGGGACGTTGGCCCGGCACCCCGAGCTGACCAAGGCCTTCAACACCTTCAACGGGTACATCCTCTTCTCGTCGACGCTGACCCCGCGCCAGCGCGAGCTGCTCGTGCTCCGCGTCGCTGCGCTCCGGAGGTCGGACTACGAGTGGGAGCAGCACCGCGTGCTCGCGGGCGACGTGGGCCTGGGGCCCGACGAGGTGGCCGGGATCGCCGAGGGCCCGGGCGCGCCCGGATGGTCCCCCCTGGACCGGGCCATGCTCTCGGCGGTCGACGAGCTGATCGGCGAGGGGGAGATCGCGGACGCCACCTGGCAGCGCCTGACGGAGGAGCTCGACGAGCAGCAGGTCATGGACCTGGTCTTCACGGTCGGCGCCTACGAGATCCTGGCCCTGGCCTTCCGGTCCTTCGGGATCGAGCTCGACGACGACCTCCGGCGGAAATGATCTTCTCATATTTGAAGATCTATGATATCGTGACCCGTTTCGAACCCGAACTGCCGTCTCGCACCTGAACTGGAGGAAGGCATGGCGCACTTCGCGAAGCCCGACGTGGGCAGCTGGACCGAGAGCTACCCGGGGCTCGGCACCGGGCCCGTGTCCTACGAGGACTCGATCTCGCCGGAGCACTACGAGCTCGAGCGCAAGGCCATCTTCGCCCGGACCTGGCTGAACGTCGGCCGCGTCGAGCAGCTGCCGCGCCCGGGCAGCTACTTCACGAGGGAGATCGCGGCCGCCGGCACCTCCGTCGTCGTGGTCCGCGGGAAGGACGGCGAGGTGCGCGCCTTTCACAACATCTGCCGTCACCGCGGGAACAAGCTGGTCTGGAACGACTTCCCGCGCCAGGAGACGAAGGGGACGTGCCGACAGTTCACCTGCAAGTACCACGGCTGGCGCTACTCCACCGAGGGCGAGCTCACCTTCGTGCAGCAGGAGTCCGAGTTCTTCGACCTCGACAAGGAGGACTACGGGCTGGCGGCGGTCCAGGTCGGGACGTGGGAAGGGTTCATCTTCGTCAACCTCGACCCCGGGAACACGACGTCGGTGCAGGACTACCTGGGCGAGTTCGCCACCGGTCTCGCCGGCTATCCGTTCGACAAGATGACGCAGGTGTACAAGTACCGCGCCGACGTGGGCAGCAATTGGAAGCTGTTCATCGACGCCTTCGCCGAGTTCTACCACGCGCCGGTCTTGCACGCGAAGCAGGCCACCGCCGAGGAGTCCCGCAAGCTCTCGGGCGTCGGGTTCGAGGCGCTCGCCTACGACATCGAGGGGCCGCACGGCATGGTCTCGTCGTGGGGCGGGATGTCCCCGCCCAAGGACCTCGACATGGTCAAGCCGATCGAGCGGGTGCTGCACAGCGGGCTGTTCGGCCCCTGGGACCGGCCCGACATTGAGGGCCTCGACCCGCTCCCACCGGGCCTCAACCCGGCGCGCCACAAGGCCTGGGGCATCGACTCGTTCGTCCTGTTCCCGAACTTCATGCTGCTGATCTGGGCACCGGGCTGGTACCTCACGTATCACTACTGGCCGACGTCCTACAACACGCACATCTTCGAAGGTGCGCTCTACTTCGTACCCCCGAAGAACGCGACGGAGCGGCTCCGCCAGGAGCTCGCCGCCGTCACGTTCAAGGAGTACGCGTTGCAGGACGGCAACACGCTCGAGGCGACGCAGACGATGCTCGAGTCGCGGGCGGTGACGGAGTTCCCGCTCAACGACCAGGAGATCCTGCTCCGCCACCTCCACAAGACCGCGCGTGACTACGTGGCCGGCTACGAGAAGACGACGGCGACGCCGGTCCGGATCTCGGCCGTATCCTGAGAGGAACGACTCCGCATGCCGATGCTGCCCACCGAGTTCGCCGACCTGGAGCCGTTCGCCGACTGGTCGCTCGAGACCGAGCACGAGCGCTACGCCAAGCGGCTCTCGAGCACGATGGACGAGCTCCAGTCGTTCTACGACGCTGCGTTCCCGCGCCTGCCCGACGTCTTGGCCTATCTCGACGGCCTCGAGCTCGACGCGTTGCCCGAGGACGCCGCGCACCTGCTCTGGCTGTGCTACTCGCTGGTGAACGCCTCGTTCCCGGTCGAGGTGTGGCGGCAGCCCCGCGTGCCCGACAGCGGAGCCGCCAGCTTGGACATGCTGATCGAGCCGGCCGTCTGAGCTCCGGCGCCCCGGGACGGGCCCGGGAGCCATTCGGAATCGTGGTTCTTGCATATGAACTGCGTGTGACCCCCTGCGTGAGATCCTGTGTCTCCCTCAGGTTGGGATACGCTCTCCGGTTGTGGAGAGCGAAGTGCCGGCAGAGACCCCGGACCCGGATGCGCTGAGTTGGCGTGACCTCGCCGTGGCGCGCTCGCTCGACTCCGCCCGGCTCCGGGCCGAGAGCCGGGTCCAGCGCTTTCTCGACGCGGCCATGGAGCTCCAGAACGAGGGGTCGGGCAAGGACTTCACGGTCCAGGAGGTCGTCGAGCGGTCCGGCCAGTCCCTGCGGAGCTTCTACCAGTACTTCAGCGGCAAGCACGAGCTCCTCCTGGCCCTGTTCGAGGAGTCCGTCCGCGCCACGGCGGACATCCTGCGCCAGAAGGTAGGCGGCGAGGGGACGGCGCTCGAACGCCTGCACCGCTTCGTCCTGGAGTACTACCGGATGTGCCGGCCGGCGGAGGACGGGTCCACCTACGTGAAGGGTGGACCACCGATCATGGCCGAGTTCGCCCAGCAATTGCTCACGACACACCCGAAGGAAGCAGCCCGGGCGTTCGCGCCGCTGGTCGTCCTGTTCGAGGAGGTGCTCCAGGACGCGGTCACGGCGGGGGACATCCGTGACGATCTCCAGCGCGGGCCGGTCATCGGCGCCGTACTCGAGGTCATCATGTTCAATGCGTTCTCGTCGACGATCGGCGGCTCGTCCGTGCGGCTCGACGACGGTGCGTCGGCCGAGGAGCTGTGGAGGTTCGTGCTGCACGGCATCGGCACGCCGCCTTCGCGCTAGGCGGGCGAGCCCGGAGCGACTGCGAGCTACGTCCCATCCGGCCGGCGGTAGACCCGGCCGCCCTTCATGACGAAGCGGACGTCCTCGGTCACACCGATGTCGGCCAAGGGGTCACCGGGGACCCCGATCACGTCGGCCAGCAGCCCCGCGTCGAGGCGCCCCCGGTCGTCGACGTCGATGAGCTCGGCCGCCACGGTCGTCGCGGCGCGGATGGCGCCGAGGGGCGTCATGCCGCGGTCGACGAGCGCGAGCAGCTCCTTGGCGTTGCGCCCGTGCGGGATCGCGGGGGCGTCGGTCCCGCAGGCGATGCGCGCCCCCCGCACGATGGCCTTGCGGACGGTCTCCTTGGCCCGGGGGAACACCTCGGCCGCCTTGGCCTGGAGCTCCGGCGCCGCATGCGACACGTCCATGCCGTCGGCGAGATAGGTCGTCGGCACCAGGAAGGTCCCGCGCTCGATGAAGAGGTCGAGCGTCTCGTCGGTCATCAGCGAGCCGTGCTCGATACAGTCGATGCCGGCTTCGATCGCCGCCCGGATGCCGTCGTCGCCGTGGGCATGGGCGGCGACCCTGAGGCCGGCCCGGTGCGCCTCGTCGACGATGGCCCGCAGCTCCTCGTCGGAGTACTGCTGCGCGCCGGCCGGTCCGGTGTGTGACATCACACCCCCCGACGCGCAGACCTTGATCAGTTGCGCCCCGTGCATGATCTGGTAGCGAACGGCCTTGCGCACCTCGCTGACCCCGTCGGCGATGCCCTCCTCGACGGTCATGGGCATGATGTGCGGTGCGAACGCCTGGAACATCCTCGGATCGAGGTGCCCACCGGTCGGGGTGATGGCATGCCCGGCCGGCACGACCCGCGGCCCGTCGATCCAGCCGAGGTCGATCGCCTTCTTCAGCGCGACGTCGAGCAGGATGCCACCGGTCTGAATGAACAGGCCCAGGTTGCGAACGGTGGTGAATCCCGCCCGCAGGGTGCGGCGGGCATTGGCCACGGCGCGCAGCGTGCGCACGGCGGGGTCGTCCTGCACCGCGGTGAGGGGGCTGGCATGGTCGGGGCCGCCCAGGAGCAGGTTCACCTCCATGTCCATCAGCCCGGGCAGGAGGGTCAGGTCACCGACGTCGACGACGACGGCGTCGTCGGGGACGCGGCCCGGCGCCACCTCGAGGATCCGGTCGCCGTCGACGAGCAGGCTGCCCGGCGCCACCAGTTCGCCGGCGTCCACGTCGAGCATGCGCGCGCTGCGCAGGTGGATGCGCTGTGGCGTCGGAGAGCGGGCCATCGGAAGCTCCTTCGTGGGGCGAAAGCTGGATTTCCCCTGACGATATACGGCGTTGCTGAATTCCGCGAGTGGAGATACCGTAGCAAGCCGAGAAGTCTCTAGGGGAGGTTGGAGTGACCGCAGTCATGGAGGGCGTCCGCGTCCTCGAAGTGGCCGAGCACACGTTCGTGCCGGCGGCCTCCGCGCTGCTGGCCGACTGGGGCGCCGACGTGATCAAGATCGAGCCGGTCGAGCGCGGTGACGCCATGCGCGGCCTCGCCTCCACCGGCGTGGTGTCGATCACCGGCGATGTCCACGCGCTGCTCGAGCACTCGAACCGCGGCAAGCGCAGCCTGGCCCTCGACCTCACCACGCCCGAGGGCCTCGACATCCTCTACAAGCTGGCAGGCACGGCGGACGTGTTCCTCACCAACAAGCTGCCGCGGGTGCGCAGGAAGCTCAGCATCGAGCCTGAGGACGTCAGGGCGCACAACCCCAACATCATCTACGTCGCCGGCACGGGGCAGGGCGAGCGTGGCCCGGACGCGGACAAGGGGTCCTACGACTCGCTGTCGTTCTGGTTCCGGCCCGGTGTCTCCCTCGGGGCGAAGCCGGCCGACTCCGACCGGCTCGTCGGCCCGCCGGCACCGGGCTTCGGCGACTCCATCGGGGCCATGACCATCGCCGGGGGGATCATGGGGGCGCTGTTCCACCGGGAGCGGACGGGTGCGGCCACGACCGTGGACGTCTCACTGCTCGGCACGGGAATGTGGGCCATGGGCCAGGCCTTCGCGCTCTCGCTCCTGAGCAACACTCCCTGGGGCGGGCCGCCGGCCGGCGCGCCGCGGCTGAATCCTCTCGTGCGGAACTACCAGACCAAGGACGAACGTTCCCTCTCCTTCTGCTGCCTCCAGGCCAGCCGGTACTGGGCCGAGCTGGCCGACGCGGTCGGCCGGCCCGAGCTCGGGACCGATCCGCGGTTCGCCGACCACGCCGGGCTGACCGAGAACAGTCTGGAGGCGCAGGCGCTCCTCGAGACAGCCTTCGCCGAGCGCACGGTGGCGGAGTGGCGGCAACGGTTGGCGGACTTCAGCGGCCAGTGGTGCGTGGTGCAGGACACGCTCGAATGTGCGGTCGACCCGCAGAGCATCGCCAACGGGTACATGCAGGAGTGCGAAACCGCGGGGGGGACACCGTTCAAACTCGTTGCCGCTCCGGTGCAGTTCGGTGGGGAGCCGGCCCCGGTGCGACGGGCGCCCGAGTTCAACGAACACGGCGACGCGATTCTCGGGGAGATCGGGATCGACTGGGATACCATCGTGGACCTCAAGGTCCGCTCCGTCGTCGGCTAGACACGACGTCGTCCGTCAGGAGGAGACACATGACATTGTTCGATGCATTTCGCTACGACGGGAAGCGGGTCCTGGTCGTGGGTGGCGCCACGGGAATGGGCGCGGCCGCGGCCGAACTGGCGCAGGACGCCGGGGCCGAGGTGGTGGTGATGGACTTCGCCGAGGTGAAGCTCTCGGGCGCCAAGGCGATTCACGTCAACCTGGCCGAGAAGGAATCCATCGACGCCGCCGTGGACGAGTGCGGCGGCCCGGTGCACGCGCTGTTCTCGTGCGCCGGGGTGGCCGACGGCACCCCCGGGATCGAGAAGATCAACTTCGTCGGGCACCGCCACCTCATCGACCGCATGCTGGCCGGCGGCATGCTGCCGCGCGGGTCGGCGATCGGATTCATCTCCTCGGCCGCCGGCCTGGGCTGGGAGCCGAATCTGGCCGAGATCAGGGAGTACCTCGACACCCCAGACTTCGAGTCGGGCTCGGCCTGGGCGATCGAGCACGGCTACGCCGACTACTTCCACTCCAAGCAGGCGGTCTGCGCCTACGTGGCCCGGGAGGCCTTCGGTCTGCTCAAGCAGGGCATCCGCATCAATGCGATCTGCCCCGGGCCGACCGACACCCCGCTGGCCCAGGCGAATGCGGAGATGTGGCTCGGGTTCGGCGCCGACTTCCGCGAGGAGGCCGGCATCGAGGCCTCGACACCGCTGGAGCAGGCCTACCCGCTCGTGTTCCTCTGCAGCGACGCCGCGGCGGCGATCTCGGGGATCACCCTGATCAGCGACGTCGGCTACATCAGCTCCGGGATCACCGAGTCGTTCCCGCCCGCCTCCGCCGCGGCGGGGTTCCTCCTCGGCCGGATGTAGGCGGGGCGCCGCCGCCGGGACATCCGCCGGCGGATCAGCCGGGCCGTCGTGGCGTGACCGCCACCGACGGGATGCTCGCGCTCGCGCCGCAGCGCAGGACGAGGTCGACGACCCGGATGAGCTCCTCGACCTCCATGAGCGAGCCGCTCAGGAGGTAGCGCTCCGCCCACACCGGGTGGAACTCGGTCAAGAGCCCCATGTCCCACTCGTTGGCGAACTCGGTCATGGAGTGCCCCTCGCCGCCGGCGCAGTCGCCGACGATGACCCGGGTGAAGCCCACGGCGGGATGCTCGGCGCGCCAGGCCTCGACCATGGTCTCGAGCGCCGCCTTGGTCGCGGCGTACACCCCGAGCCCGGGCCACGGAGCGGTGAGCGAGCCGTTGACGGACGTCAGGTACGCGGCGACGCCACGGGACGCGGTGAGGTGCGGGATGGCGGCGGCCGTCACGAGCGCGGCGCCGAGCACGTTGGTGTCGAACGTGCGGCGCCAGGTCTCGGCGTCCATGTCGACGAGCCGGCCCAGCGGCCCCACGGCGGGGGCGTACACGAGCGCGTCGATCCCGCCCAGCCCGCGCGCCGCCTCCTCGATCGCGACCTCGCACGAGGCCGCGTTGGTGGCGTCACAGACGATGGCGAGGGACCCCGGTCCGGCCTCCTTCGCCGCGTCGACCAGCCGCTCGTGTCGCCGGGCCAGCAGCGCGACGGACGCACCTCGCTGACCGAGCCCGATTCCGATGGACCGGCCGAGACCGCTCGACGCTCCGACGATCACCGCTCGCATGGACACTCCCTCACCGTTCCGATTGACGCCTGCATCAGGCCGTGACGACCGGCAACCGCTCCCAGCCGCGGACCGTCGACGTCCTGGCCTGCACCGCCGTGTCCCAGTCGATCTCCCACGACGGGAAGCGCTTGAGGACCTCTTCGAGGGCGACACGGCCCTCGAGCCGGGCCAGCGCCGATCCGAGGCAGAAGTGGATGCCGTAGCCGAAGGCGAGTTGGCGGTCGATGGCGCGGTGGATGTCGAAGCGGTCCGCGTCCGGGAACTTGCGCTCGTCCCGGTTCGCCGCTGCGGTCAGCAACAGCAGCGCGCTGCCGGCCGGCACGGCCCCGCCGTGGTGTTGGACGTCGCGGGTGACGTAGCGGGCCTGGACCGGCGACGGGGACTCGTAGCGGAGGAGCTCCTCAATGGCGTTGGGGACGAGGTCGGGTCGTTCGACGAGCTCCGCGCGCTGGTCGGGGTGCTCGGCGAGGACCTTGCCCGTCCACCCGATCAGG
Organism: uncultured Acidimicrobiaceae bacterium; assembly: GCA_963809825.1. GTDB lineage: Bacteria > Actinomycetota > Acidimicrobiia > Acidimicrobiales > RAAP-2 > Bog-473. The sequence goes on from CAWELJ010000002.1 coordinate 474,556, forward strand.
CGCGTCGTCGTCTCGTTGCCCGCGGCCGCCAGGAGGTTCACGTAGGACAGGACCTCGGGGCGGCTCAGCCGGCGGCGGGCTCCCGTCTCGTCCTCGTACTCGGCCTGGAGCAGCTCCGTCATCAGGTCGTCCGAGGGGTGGCTCGCCCGCCACTCGATGTACTCCGCGAACGCGCCGCCCGGATCGGTCTCGCCGTACATGGTGTCGACGTCGGGCATTGCGCTCTCGCTCAGCCGCAGGCCCTCGTCGATGTGGTCCCGGATGGCCTCCTGGTCCTGCTCGGGGATGCCCAGCAGCATGCCGATGGTGCGCATCGGCATCTGCGCGCCGAGGTCTGCGATGAAGTCGAACCCGCCGGCTCCGACGAGGGGGTCGAGGCTGCGGGCGCAGAATTCGCGGATCTTGGGCTCCAGGCCGTTGATGTTCCTCGGGGTGAAGACCCGCGCCAGCAGGCGACGGTGGATGTGGTGGGCCGGCGGGTCCTCGAAGATGATGGAGCCGGGGGGCAGCTCCATGCCGCTCTTGATCAGTTCGAGCACGGTGCCCTTGCTCGACACGTACGTCTCCCAGTCCAGCGAGCAGCGATCGACGTCCTCGAAGCGGCTGACGGCATAGAAGTCGTAGCGCTCGTTGTAGTAGAGGGGTCGTTCGTCGCGCAGTCGCTTCCACACCGGATACGGGTCGGTGTCGATCTCGAAGTCGTAGGGGTCGTAGTAGATGTCGGATTCCATCACGGTCATGTCAGCCCCCATCTCGGGTGGTCGTGCCTCGGGCATCGCACGTGGGGCGATCCGGCGCAGCGGTGGGGCGGCCCATCCGGAGCGTGCGATCGGCGAACATGCTCGTCAGCCCTCGTGGATTCTCCTCGGTGTCGTCGCCTCGCCGCTGGTGGGCAGGCAAAACTAGCATTACACAAATCGAAGAAGTGTGTTCTCGTGGGCGTGCGTGCGTGAACCGAGGCGGGCCGATGGGGCCGGACCGGGCGGGTCGGGCGCTGGCACGATCGGTGCAGAAACGCTACTCTCAGGAGTTAGTATCATCATTCTCACGCCACACCACGCCACGCCACACCACACCGGAAGGGCCGTCATGTCGAATGCAACCCTGAGCATCCCCCTGTTCGATGCCGACAATCACATGTACGAGACGCGCGAGGCGTTCACCAAGTTCCTGCCGGAGCGCTACCAGGGTGCCATCGACTACGTCGACGTCCACGGCCGGACCAAGATCGTCGTCCGGGGAGTGATCAGCAACTACATCCCGAACCCCACCTTCGAGGTCGTGGCCCGCCCCGGCGCGATGGAGGACTACTTCCGCATCGGCAATCCCGACGGCAAGAGCCGGCGGGAGATCTTCGGCGAGCCCATGCGGGCGCTCCCCGGCTTCCGCGAGCCCGCAGCCAGGCTCGCCCTCATGGACGAGCAGGGCATCGACCGGGCGTTGATGTTCCCCACGCTGGCCAGTCTCCTCGAGGAGCGGATGCGCGACGACCCCGAGCTCACGCACGAGGTCGTCCACTCGCTGAACCAGTGGATGCACGAGACCTGGTCGTTCGACTACCGGGGCCGGATCTTCGCCACGCCGGTCATCACGCTGCCGATCGTCGATCGGGCCATCGAGGAGCTGGAGTGGGTCCTCGAGCGCGGCGCGCGCGTCGTCCTGATCCGTCCGGCGCCGGCCTACGGGTACCGCGGGCCCCGCTCGCCCGGGCTGCCCGAGTTCGACCCCTTCTGGCAGAAGGTCGTCGACAACGACGTGCTCGTGGCGATGCACTCCTCGGACAGTGGCTACGAGCGGTACGCCAACGACTGGGAGGGGAGCGATTCCGAGATGCTCCCGTTCCAACCCCAGGCCTTCCGGATGCTCTCGGGCTGGCGACCGGTCGAGGACGCCGCGTCGGCCCTCATCTGCCACGGTGCCCTGTCACGGTTCCCCGCCCTCAAGATCGCGGTCATCGAGAACGGCAGTAGCTGGGTCGCGCCGCTCCTGGAGCGGATGGCCGACATCTACAAGAAGATGCCGCAGGACTTCGCCGAGAACCCGGTCGACGTCTTCAAGCGCAACATCTACATCAGCCCCTTCTGGGAGGAGGACCTCGGCGCGCTGGCCGAGCTGATCGGGGTGGAGCACGTGCTCTTCGGGTCTGACTACCCCCATCCCGAGGGACTCGCCGATCCGGTGAGCTACGCCGACGAGCTCAAGGGCCTCGACGACGAGTCCGTCCGAAAGATCATGGGCGGCAACCTGGCGCACCTGATGAACGTCTCCGAGGTCGCCGCTCGATGACCGCGCGCGGGGATGGCCCGTCGCCGACCATCCCGGCGCTTCTCGCGACGGCCGCCAGCAGGTTCGGCCGGCGCCCGGCCGTCGAGGACGGCCCGACCCGCCTGAGCTACGCCGAGCTCCTGGCCGCGGCCCGGACCTTCGGCGCCGCCCTGGTGGCCTCCGGCGTCGAGCCGGGCGACCGCGTGGCGATCTGGGCCTTCAACAGTGCCGAATGGATCGTGGCCGCGCTGGGCCTGTTCCAGGCCGGCGCCGTCCTGGTCCCCGTGAACACCCGCTTCAAGGGCGGCGAGGCGGCGGACATCCTGTCCCGGAGCCGCGCCCGGGTGTTGGTCACCGTCACTGACTTCCTCGACACGGACTACGTCGCACTGCTGCGTGCCGGTGACGTCGAGCTCCCGCACCTCGGCACGATCGTGGTCGCGCACGGGCGGGCACCCGAGGGGACCGAGCCCTGGGCCACGTTCCTCGGCCGGGCGACCGATCAGGGGCGGGCCGAGGTCGACCGGCGGAGCGGGCGCCTGGGACCCGACGACCCTTCGGACATCCTCTTCACCTCGGGGACCACCGGGCTGCCGAAGGGTGTGGTGATGTCGCACCGCCGGACGCTGCGTGTCGCCACCGACTGGGTGGACATGACCGGGCTGGGTGCGGACGACCGGTACCTCATGGTCAACCCCTACTTCCACATGTTCGGGCTGAAGGCGGGGATCCTGGCCTGCGTCGCCAGCGGCGCCGCGATGCTGCCCGAGCCGGTCTTCGACGTCGGCCGGGTCCTCGCCCGCGTCGAGCGAGAGAGGGTCACGGTGCTCCCCGGCTCGCCCACGATCTACCGGGCCATCCTCGACCATCCCGATCGGGGCCGCCGCGACCTGTCGAGCCTGCGGGTGGCCGTCACCGGTGCGGCCGACATCCCCGTCGAACTGATCCGCCGTGTCGACGACGAGCTGCCCTTCTCGACGCTCATCACCGGGTACGGGCTCACCGAGGCGGGCACGGCCGCCGCCACGTCCGGGGGCGACGACGTCGAGACCATCGCCACGACCGTCGGCCGGCCCCGGCCGGGCTTCGAGGTCCGCATCGTCGACGGGGACGACCACGACGTGCCGACCGGGGAACCGGGCGAGATCCTCCTCCGCGGCGGCAGCGTGATGGTCGGGTATCTCGACGATCCCGAGGCGACCGCCGCCGCCCTGTCGGCGGACGGGTGGCTGCGCACGGGGGACATCGGCGCGGTCGACCCGTCGGGCCGTCTGCGGATCGTCGGCCGTTCCAAGGACATGTTCATCGTGGGCGGCTTCAACGCCTATCCCGCCGAGATAGAGAACATCCTCCTGCGGCACCCCGACGTCGCGCAGGCGGCGGTGATCGGGGTCCCGGACGCGCGGCTCGGTGAGGTGGGCATGGCCTTCGTCGTTCCCCGCTCGCCCGGGATCTCGAGCGCCGCCGTCATCGACTGGTGCCGCGACCAGATGGCCAATTACAAGGTCCCCCGGTCCGTGGAGCTGGTCGACGAACTGCCGGTCAACGCCACCGGGAAGGTCGTGAAGGACCTGCTCCGGGAGCGGGTCGTGCCCGGCGGCTCCGGGGTGGACGGGTGACCGCCGACGCTCCGCCGGGGCTCCCGGCCCTCGCCGACCTGCGGGTCGTGGAGATGGGTGTCTGGGTCGCCGCTCCGTCGGCCGCGGCCCTGTTGGCCGACTGGGGCGCCGACGTGATCAAGGTCGAGGCACCGGGCGGCGATCCGATGCGACAGGTGTTCGGGTCGTTGGGCATCGACAGCGACATGCCGAACCCGGCGTTCTCCCTCGACAACCGGGGCAAGCGCAGCGTGGTGCTCGACCTGCGGGAGCCCGACGGCCGGGAGCGTCTCGAGGATCTGCTCGCCAGCGCCGACGTCTTCATCAGCAACCTCCGCCCCGACGCCCTCGACGGGCTCGGCCTCGAGGCTGCGGCCACGGTCGAACGCCACCCGCACCTCGTGTACTGCAGCATCAGCGGTTACGGGCTGCGCGGCGACGAGCGCAACCGTCCCACCTACGACATCGGGGCGTTCTGGGCCCGCTCCGGGCTCTCGATGCAGATGGCCGACCGGGAGGGCACGCCGCTCAACGCGCGCGGCGGCATCGGCGACCACATCACCGGCCTGGCGGCCCTGTCCGGGATCCTCGCCGCGGTGCTCGAGCAACGGGCCAGCGGCCGGGGACGCGTCGTCGAGGTCTCCTTGCTGCGGACGGGCACCTACGTCCTGGGCTGGGACCTCGGGCTGCAGATGACCCTGGGTAAGGTCGCCGCGCGCCGAACCGAGAGAGCGCAACCAGGCGCCGCTGATGAACCCGTACCGGGCCGCCGACGGCCGCTGGTTCTTCTTCACCGGCCTCGAGGCCTCCCGGCACATCGACGCGGTCTGCCGGTCCCTGGGGCGTCCCGACCTGGCCGAGGACCCCCGGTTCGCCGATGCGTCGGCCATCCGCCGCCACCGCGCGGAGATCATCGCCATCATCGACGAGATCATCGCCGAACACCCGCTGTCCGTCTGGGCCGAGCGCTTCGAACGCGAGGGAGTGTGGTGGGCGCCGGCGCAGACGCCGGCCGAGGTGGTCGAGGACCCGCAACTCCTGGCCAACGACGGCATCGTCGAGATCGGCGGCGGCAGCTCGGGCGTCACGCAACGCGCCGTCAACGGGCCGGTGCGGTTCTCCGGCGATGTGGTCCGGCAGATGGCGCCGGTGCCCCACCTCGGGCAGCACACCGACGAGGTGTTGGCGGAGCTCGCCGACCGCCGGCCGACGTCTCCCTAGCGGGCGGCGCGCGCCAGCAGGCCCCGGGCGATGACCAGCTTCTGGATCTCGTTGGTGCCCTCCCCGATGACCATCAGCGGGGCGTCGCGGTAGTAGCGCTCGACGGGTGTGTCGGTGGTGTAGCCGGTGCCGCCGTGGATCCGCATGGCCTCGGTGGCCAGCTCGAGTGCAGTCTCGCTGGCGAAGAGCTTGGCCATGCCGGCCTCCACGTCGCAGCGCAGGCCGGCCATCTTGCGCTCGGCCGCGTTCGTGGTCAGGAGGCGGGCCGCCTCGAGCCGCGTCGCCATCTCGGCGATCTTGAGCTGGATCGCCTGGTGCTCGACGATCGGTTTGCCGAAGGTGACCCGCTGCTGGGCGTACGCGAAGGCAGCGTCGAAGGCCGCCCGGGCGACACCCACCGCGCGAGAGGCGATGTTGATGCGGCCGAGCTCCAGCACGCTGAGAATCTGGGCCAGGCCCCGCCCCGGCTCGCCGATCAGGTTGCCGGCCGGGATGCGCTGGTCCGTGTACGCCATCTCGACGGTCTCCACACCCCGGTAGCCGAGCTTGTCCACGTGCCTGACGACGGAGATCCCCTCGAAGGCGGGCCCCGGTTCCTTCTCGACGATGAAGGCCGAGATCCCCTCGTCGGTCCGCGCCGCCAGGGCGACGATCCCGGCGCGCTCCCCGTTGGTGACCCACGCCTTCGTGCCGTTCACCAGGTACTCGTCGCCGTCCCGTTGGGCCCGGCACGAGATGTTGCGGGTGTCACTGCCCGCGTCCGGCTCGGAGAGCGACAGCGCGCCGCGCCGCTCGCCCGACGCCATGGACGGCAACCACCGCCGCTTCTGCTCGTCGGTGCCGTGCTGGAGGATCAACGTGGCGGCCATCGTGTGGGTGTTGACGACACCGGTCAGGCTCATCCATCCGTAGGCGAGCTCCTCGATCACCCCCACGTAGGTCAGGAGGTCGAGGCCCAGGCCCCCGAATTCCTCGGGGATGGTGACGCCGAAGAGGCCGAGCGCGCGCATCTGGTCGACGATCTCGGTGGGGTAGCGATCCTCGCGCTCCAACTGCGGAGCGACGGGAACGACCTCCCGGGCGACGAAGCGCCGGACGGTCTCGACGATCTCCCGCCGGACCTCGTCGTGCTCGTCCACGGTCATTGGAAGGACACCTCAGGTCGCATTGGAGAAGTGTACATCCACCCTATGTTGACGTCCGATCTCAAATTGGAGAAGAATGTTTCCGATGGCAGGGCCCACCATGCACGGCAACCTGACGGTCGCCGCGGACCGATTCGGGTCGCGCGAGGCGGTGCGGGCGGGGGAGGCCGGCTGGTCCTTCCGGGACCTCGACGAGCTGAGCAACGCCTTCGCCCGGCACCTGTCGGGCCACGGGGTCGGCGCGGGTGACCGCGTCGCCGTCATGATGGCCAACCGGGTCGAGTTCCTCACGACGGTCTACGCCGTCAGCAAGCTGGGGGCGGCCTCGGTCCTCTTGAGCCCGGCGTGGAAGTCGACCGAGGTCGGGCACGCGCTGGAGCTGACCGGTCCGGTGCACGCGGTGGCCGACACGGAGGCCGCGGCGCTCTTCGCCGGGGCCCTCGGAGCGGGCGGCGTGACGGACCTCGACGACACGGCGCAGGACCCGTTCGCGCACAGCCGTGACCGGCCGGATGCGGAGGCGGCCGGCGGGAGCGCCGAGGCCATCCTCGTCTTCAGCTCGGGCACGACCGGACTCCCGAAGGCGGTGCGCCACACGCATGACTCCATCGGCCATGCGACGGAGCACTGGCGCGCCGTCCTCGGCCTCGGTCCCGAGGACCGCTTCCAGGTGGCGACACCGCCGTCCCACATCCTCGGACTCCTCAACCTGCTGACGGCCGTGGCGGCGGGGGCCACCGTGCGCCTGCACCGGCGCTTCGATCTCGACGAGGTGCTGGAGAGGATCGCCGGCGAGCGGATGACCCTCGAGATGGCGGTCGCGCCCATCGCCTTGGCGATGGCCAATCATCCTCGCCTCGAAGAGTACGACCTCTCGTCCCTGCGCTACATCATGTGGGGGGCCACCCCGGTCACCGAGAGTGTCGCCAACGTCGTGACCGAGCGCACCGGCGTGCGCTGGCTGCCGGCCTACGGGGCCAGCGAGCTGCCCGTCATCGCCGCCAACCCGGTCGACCGCCCCCGGTCGTGGCGCCTGGACTCCGCGGGCCTTCCACCGTCGGGTGTCGAGTTGCGCATCGCCGATCTCGAGAGCGGAAAGGTCCTCGACTTCGGCGAGACGGGGGAGATCCAGGTGCGCAGCCCCTCGGTCATGGCCGGCTACCTCCCCGCCGAGGCCACCGCCGAGGCGTTTGCTGACGGCTGGTACCGCACCGGTGACGTCGGGTGGCTCGAGCCGGAGGGGTGGGTGCACCTGACCGACCGCTCGAAGGAGATGATCAAGGTGAGCGGGTTCCAGGTGGCTCCCGCAGAAGTGGAGGCCGTGCTCTACCGGCATCCCGCCGTGCTCGACTGCGCCGTGTTCGGTGTCGCCGACCCACGGCGCGGCGAAGTGCCCATGGCGGCGGTGAAGGTCGATCCGGGCCGGCCGCTGGCCGACGGCGAGCTCGAGCAACTCGTCGCGGAGTCACTGGCCACGTACAAGCACCTTCGTCGCGTCGTCATCGTCGACGAGATCCCCCGCCTGCCCTCGGGCAAGGTGCTGCGCCGCACGCTGCGAGACCAATGGTCGCAGGTGCCGGTCGCACCGACGCAGGACGGCTGATGGACGTCCGGCTGTCCGAGGAACAGCGAGCGCTCCGCGACGCCGCGGCCCAGGTGGTCGACCGCGTCGGCCCGACGGCCGTCGCGCAGATTGGCGAACCCGAGCGGGCCGCCAGGCTCCATGCGGCCGTGACCGAGTCCGGGTGGCGGGAACTGCGCGTGGCCGTCGAGGACGGCGGCCCTCTGGCGTCGGGCGTCGAAGTGGGCATCGTCGCCGAAGAGCTCGGCAGGGGAGCCGCCGACGTCTCCTTTCTCGGGCCGACGCTGGCCGCCGAGCTGCGCCGGCTGGCGGGCGCGCCGCCGAGCTCCTCGGTCGAGACCGTTGCCCTCGACGCGCGGCTCTCGTCGCTCGTACGGGGTGCCGACGGCGAGTGGCCGGCCGCGGTGGCCATCGACACCCAGGGTTCCTCGCGGGCGCTGGTGCTCACCCGCGCCGGCGAGGGCTCCCGGGTCGCCCAGGTCGAGCTGCGCGCGGCGCCGTCCGGCCTCGATCTCACCCGGCCTTCCGAGGTCCTCGATCCGTGCGCGCCGGTCTCCACGGTCGAGGGTGCCGATCGAGCGTTGACACGAGATGACCTGACCCGCTGGACCGCCCTCGGACTGTCCGTGAGTTGCGCCGACCTCGTCGGCACCATGCGGGGAGCGGTGGAGCTCGCCCGCACCTACGCCGGGCAACGCCGGCAGTACGGGGCGGCCATCGGGTCCTTCCAGGCCGTCCAGCACATGCTGGCCGACGCCTTCGTGGCCATGGAGGGTTCCCGCAGCGTCACCCTGCACGCGGCGTGGGCCGTCGACGCGCTCCCCGCCGGAGAGGCCTTGACCGCCGCGGCCATGGCGAAGGCATACTGCGGCCGCGCCGCCCGCACCGTGTGCGAGACCGCGATCCAGGTGCACGGCGGCATCGGCAACACGTGGGAATGCCTCGCGCACGTGTATCTGCGCCGCGCCCTGCTGTCGGCCGACCTCCTCGGTGATACCCGGGCCAGCCTGGCGCGTGTGCTCGCCCACCAGGGGATCGGAGGCACTGATGGACTTCGGTGACTCGCCGGAGGAAGCGAAGTTTCGTCTCCGCCTGCGGCGCTGGCTGGTGGACAACAATCCCGGGCTGCCGGCATCGTCGACGGACGACGAGTACTGGGCGGGCATGGCCGCCTGGCACCGGTCGCTCTACGACGCGGGGTTTTTCGGCCTGGCGTGGCCCACGCAGATCGGTGGCCAGGGCCTGTCGAGTGTCTTCGAGGTCATCGTCGACGAGGAGCTCGCGGCGGCCGGCGCACCGCCGCGGCCCAGCCTCGGTTATCTGGTCCAGGGCCTCCTCGAACACGGCAGCGAGGAGATCAGGCGCCGTTTCCTCCCCGGCATCGTCAACGGGCGCGACCGCTGGTGCCAGGGGTTCAGCGAGCCGGACGCGGGCTCCGACCTGGCGTCGCTGCGCACGCGCGCCGACCGCGACGGCGAGGACTATGTCATCTCGGGGCAGAAGATCTGGACGAGCTACTCCGACGAGGCCGAATTCTGCCTGCTCCTCGCCCGCACCGACCCTGACGTGGCGAAGCACCGTGGCATCTCCGCCTTCGCCGTCCCGATGCGCCAGCCCGGGATCGAACAGCGGCCGTTGCGCATGATCAACGGGGTGACGAAGGAATTCGGCGAGGTCCACTTCGACGGTGCTCGGGTTCCGGCCGCCAACATGATCGGCGCGCCCGGAGAGGGGTGGGCCCTGGCCATGACCGTGGTGAGCCACGAGCGGGAGCCCGGTGAGCTCGGCTATGTGGCCCGGTACGCCAAGATGGTCAACGAGCTGTGCCGCCGCGTCCGGGACGATCCCGGTGCCTATGGGCCCGAGCAGCTGAGCGAGCTCGGATGGGCCATGGTGGAGGTCGAGATGCTGCGACTGCACGTCCGCCGGCGCTTGTCCGACCGCCTCGGCGGCATCACGCACGGGCCCGAGGGATCGGTCGACAAGCTGTTGATGACCTGGGTCGAGCAGGCCGTCGGCCACGCCGCGCTCGCCATCGGCGGGATCGCCCACGACGGGGGCGACGAGACGTGGTTGAACGCCTATCTGTACAGCCGCGCCCAAAGCGTCATGGGCGGGACCTCGCAGATCCAGAGGAACCTGGTGGCTCGCCGTATCCTCGACTTGCCGGTCTCATGAGAGGTGGGAGATGACTTCGTACGATGTCCCCGACGTGATCGAGGTCCTGAGCGACGGTCCCGTCCGCGTCGTCCGCCTCAACAGGCCGGACCATCTGAACGCGACGAACCACGAGCTCCACGCCGGTTTGGCGCAGCTGTTCCCCCAGATCGACGCCGACGACGAGGCCCGGGCGGTCGTCGTGACGGGCAACGGCCGCGCCTTCTCGGCCGGCGGCGACTTCAGCTACCTCGACGAGCTGGCCCGTGACGGAGCGCTCCGGAAGGAGAGCCTGGCGCACGGGCGGCAGATCGTCACCGGCATGGTGGCGTGCCGAGTGCCGATCGTGGCCGCCGTCAACGGCCCCGCCGTCGGCTTGGGCTGCAGCCTCGTGGCGCTCTCCGACATCGTGTTCATGGCCGAGAGCGCGCACCTGGCCGACCCCCACGTGGCGGTCGGCCTGGTCGCGGCCGACGGCGGGCCGGTGACTTGGCCGCTCCTGATCAGCCTGCAGTTGGCCAAGGAGTACACGCTGACCGGTGACCGTATTTCCGCCAAGCGGGCGGCCGAAATCGGGCTCGTGAACCACGTCTGCCCCGACGGTGAGGTCGTGGCGCAGGCCACCGCCTGCGCCCACCGCATCGCCCGGCTCCCGCGGCGCGCCGTCGAGGACACCAAGCGTGTGCTCAACCTGCATCTCGAGCGAGCGGTCCTGGCGACCATCGACTTCGCCCTGGGCGCGGAGGACAGGTCCTTCGACTCTCCGGAGCTGCGGGCCAACCTCGACCGTCTGCTGGCCAAGGGCGAAGGCGAGGCGGGAGGCGCGCCCGCCTAGGTCACGGCCCGATCGCGGTCAGGGCCGGTCGGGCCAGTCTGGGTCGTCTCCCGTCTCTGCCTCTTCACGGGCCAGCTCGCGCCGGCGCCGGGTGACGGTGGACACGAAGGCCACCACGAGGACGACGGCCAGGAGGCTGAAGATCAGGACGTAGAACACGGGCTCGGGCGTCACCATAGACCGGCGGGTCCCTGGGCCAGTGGCGCACCGACCTGCGCCCGCACGGTCCGGGAGGACGCACGGTGGAGCGCCTGTTGTGAATCGGCTCGCCCCGGCTGAAGCGCTGGTCACCGGGCATCTCGGCCGTCGTCGTACCTGGCGTCACGCTCCCGGGGGCCACGCCAAAACGCTCAACCCAGGGACCCAATCTGCCGTCTTGAAGGAGATGGCGGTCACAGTTGTCGCAGGCGCGGAGGCGGCCGGGTCGCCCGAACCGTTCGCCGACCCGCCCACCCCGGGCGTGGGTCGCACCGATGGGCCGGAGGCCCACCGGGTCCCCACGCGGGTCCGCTGGGTCCTCGGGATCTGCGCCGCGGTGGTCGCCGCCTACTTCATCTCCCTGCTCGTGCGGACCACGGGGTCGAGCTACACCCCGGTCGACGGCTGGGGCGTGGTCCTGCTCGAATTCACCGTGGGCAATCTCTGTCTGGCCCGCTACTTCGAGGGCTCCTGGCGGACGAGCAGCTCGGTGGCGCGGCTGTTCCCCCTCATCATGGGGGTCGCCTGCATCTCGTGGGCGGTAGGCGACTTCGCGTTGACCGTCGAGTCGCTCGGCGGGGCCACGCCGCCGACCCCCTCGGTGGCCGACGCGTTCTACGTGGCGTTCTTCCCGCTGTGCTTCCTGGCGTTCGCGCTGCTCATCCGACGCGGCAACCGGGGCTCGCTGTTCGCCACGTCCCTGGACGGGCTGATCGCGGGGCTGGGCGTGGCCGCCCTGTCGGCCGCCTTCGTGGTCGCCGCCGTGATCCGGGTGACCGGCGGCGGCGCGCTGGCGGCGGCGACCAACCTCATCTACCCCCTCGGCGACGTGCTCCTGTTCGCCCTCTGCGTCGCCGGTGTGCTCGTGCTGCCCAGAGGGTTCCGGCCGTTCTTCGCCGTGGCATGTGTCGCGCTGGGGGTGAACGCCATCGGCGACACGTTCAACCTCCTCCAGCCCGCGAGCAGGTTCGGCTACGTCTCCAACGGTGTGGCGTGGCCGATCTCGCTGACGCTCCTGGCCGTGGCCGTGTGGATCCTGCCGCCCGACGTGGAGAACCGTGGTTTCGACCGCGTCGCCGGTTTCGCGCTGCCCGCCTTCGGCGTGGCGATCAGCATGGGGATCCTGGTCGTGGCGAGCTTCGTGCACATCGGCCGGCCCGCCATCGCGCTGGCCACGATCACCCTCCTCGTGGCATCGGTGCGCCTGGCGCTCACCGTCCGGGAGGCGCATTCACTCAAGACGGCCCGTTTCCGGTCGCTCATCGACAAGACCTGGGACCTGATTACCGTGATCGAGGCGGATCTCCGCATCGCCTACATCACGCCCTCAGCGCAGCGCGTGCTCGGGTACGCGCCAGACGAACTCGAGAGCCGGCCGTTCACCGACCTCGTGCACCCCGACGACTCCCGCACGGTCATCGAACACCTCACCGGGTTGACCGACGACCATTCCGACACGGCTGTCTTCGAGGTGCGCATGCGTCAGGCGAACGGGGACTGGCGGATCGTCGACTGGACGGCCGCCAACCTCCTCGACGACCCGTCGGTCAACGGGTACGTCCTCAACGGTGGCGACGTGACCGAGGCACGGCAGGTGGCGGAGGACCTCGTCGCGGCTCGAGATGCGGCCCTGGTCGCCTCGCGGACGAAGTCCCAGTTCGTCTCCACCATGAGCCACGAGATCCGGACGCCGATGAACGGCGTCATCGGGCTCACCGATCTCCTGCTCGAGACCGATCTCGACGAGGAGCAGACGGAGCTCGCTGCCGGCGTCAAGTTGTCGGCGGAGAGCTTGTTGGTGATCATCAACGACATCCTCGACTTCTCGAAGATCGAGGCCGGCAAGCTCGAGATCGAGGAGTCCGCGCTCGACCTGCCCAGCGTCGTCGACGACGTCGGGCGGATCCTGGCGAGCACCGCCCACGCCAAAGGGATCGAGCTCCTGGTCGACGTCCAGCCGAACATTCCGACGTCGCTCCTCGGGGACGGCACCCGGATCCGGCAGGTCCTGCTCAACTTCGGTGCCAACGCCGTGAAGTTCACCTCCGAAGGGGAGGTGGTGATCCGGGTGAGCGTCCTGCACCAGAACTCCGAACGGGTGGCTCTGCACTTCGACGTCGTCGATACGGGCATCGGCATCGCGAAGGACGACCAGGAGCGCCTGTTCAGCGCCTTCGCCCAGGCGGACTCGTCCACGACGCGCCGGTTCGGTGGGACGGGGCTCGGCTTGGCCATCAGCCGTCAGCTGGTGGAGCTCATGGGGGGACGGCTCGGTCTGACCAGTGCACCGGGTGTGGGCTCGACGTTCTGGTTCGAGCTGTCGTTGCGACGGGGGGACGAGGTCGCCCACGACGAGCGCAGCGAGGATCCGCGCACGCTGTCGGGCCAGCGTGCGTTGGTGGTGGACGACAACGCCACCAACCGGCGGATCCTGCGCCAGCAATTGCTGTCCTGGGGCGTGGAGGCCGTCGAGGCGGCGGACGGCTTCGAGGCGCTGGACCTGGCGCTCACGGCCGCGCAGGACGGTCGCTCGTTCGACCTGGGCGTGGTCGATCTGAACATGCCGGGCATGGACGGGATCGAGCTGGCTCGCACGCTGAAGGAGGATCCGGCGACGGCGCAGACCATGCTCTTCCTGTTGAGCTCCTCCGGCCATCGCCTCGAAGCGGCCGAGTCGCATCTCACCGGTTTCGCGGCCAGCCTCACCAAGCCGGTGCGCTCGTCGGAGCTCTTCGACTGCCTGATCACCAGCCTCAATTCGGGCACGAGCCTCGAGCCCCCCGCGGCTCCGGTGAAGGAGCGCTCCGGGCCGGCGCAGAGCTCGGGACGCGTGCTCCTCGTCGAGGACAACAAGGTCAACCAGCTCGTGGGCTCGAAGGTGCTCGTGAACCTCGGCTACACGTTCACCATCGCCAACAACGGCGTCGAGGCCGTCGACGCGTTTCGATCAGGCGAGTATGACGCCGTCCTGATGGACTGCCAGATGCCGGAGATGGACGGCTACGAGGCGACCGCGGCCATCCGGCGGATCGAGGGCACGAACGGGCACATCCCGATCATCGCGATGACCGCCGCCGCCATGGAGGGTGACCGGGAGCGCTGCATGGCGGCCGGGATGGACGACTTCATCACCAAGCCGGTTCGCCTCGAGGCCGTGTCAACCGTCCTCGCGCGCTGGGTCAAGCCTGTATGCGAGCGCGAGCAGGTGGGCTCGGCATGAGCGACGTCCTGAGCGACCCCCTGGACCGCGCCCAGATCGAGCTGCTCCTGAGCCTCGATGATGGGGAAGGGGCTGCGCTGCTCGAGATCGTCGACGAGTTCCTGGCCATGAGCCAGGACGGCCGGGTGGAGCTTCTCGACTGTCTGCGGTCGGGCGACGCCCCGGGTGCCGAACGGGCGGCCCACACGTTGAAGGGCGCCAGCGCGAACGTCGGCGCCTCCACGTTGGCGGCCGTCTGCGCCGCCATGGAAGCCTGCGCCCGGCAAGGGCAGCCGCAGGGCGCCGCCGAGCTCACGGAGCAATTCGAGTCCGAGTTCGTGCGTGCCCGGTCGGCCCTGCGGGCCGCTGCCCCGAGGCCGTGAGATGCGGATCCTGATCGCGGACGACGACCCGACGAGCCGCTTGCTGCTCAAGGCGATCGTGGCGAAGCTCGGTCACGAGTGCATCGTGGCCGAGGAGGGCGCCGGCGCCTGGGACCTCCTGGCCTCGGGTGGCATCGACGTCCTGCTCACCGACTGGATGATGCCGGGGGTCGACGGGCCCGAACTGTGCCGGCGGGTGCGGGACGGGACCGGTGACAGCTACGTCTACGTCGTCCTGACGACGGGACTGGACCGCCCCGAGCGGGTTCTCGAGGGCATGAACGCCGGTGCGGACGACTATCTCATCAAGCCCGTCGATTCGTTCGCCGTCCAGACGCGCCTGATCGCAGCGGAGCGCGTCACGGAGCTCCACGGGAAGCTGAGCCAGACCCAGGCGGACCTCGAGCGAGCCAACACCGAATTGCTGGAGCAGTCGCTCACCGACGGGCTGACCGGTCTCGGCAATCGCCGGCGCATGGAGGAGGACCTCATCCGCACTCACGCGCGGGCGTGCCGCGTCGGGCGTTCCTACGGGTTGGCGCTCTTCGACGTCGACCACTTCAAGCTCTACAACGACCACTACGGGCACGTGGCCGGTGACGAGACACTCCGGCATGTCGCGTCGTGCATCGACTTCGTCGTGCGAGCGGGAGAGTGCGCCTACCGTTACGGCGGAGAAGAGTTCCTCCTCCTGCTGCCGGACCTTCGCCCGGCCGATTCCGTCGTCGCCATCGGCGAGCGGATCCGCCAGACCGTGCTGGACGCGGCCATTCCCCACGACGCCCGGCAGACGCTGCCACCGTTCGTGACGCTGAGTGGCGGTGTCGCGCGATGGTCCCCGGGCAGCCCGTTGTCGGTCATGGAGGTGGTCCAGGAGGCGGACGGAGCCCTGTTCCAGGCCAAGTCCGCCGGTCGCAACTGCATCCGCGAGGCCGCCTCCTCCCACCACGACCGGATCGAGCCGTCGACGGTGGGGGGCTGACCGACCGCCGTCAGGCCCGGTTGACCGCAGCCGGCCCTCGCGTCCGGGAGCCGCTCGTCAGCGACGTGCGCAGCGCTCGGAAGCCGGCTGACGTCTGCTGCACGAAGTCGTCGTCGCGTGCGGGGTCCCCCCGCTGCAGCCACGTCAGCGTGGCCTCGACGAGCCAGTCGAAGAGCACGTCGGATCGCCAGGCATCGAGGATCTCGTCTCCGGTGTCGAGCGACGTCAGGTCGCGGACCACGGCAACCGACACCGACCGGAGCTCGGCGGCGTACGCGGCGAACTGAGGCTCGCGGGCGGCATGGCGCCAGAGGAGCGTGAAGGCCGCCGGGTCCTCGCGGGCCACTCTCAGGAGTGTGCGTGCGCCCAGCCCGCTCCTCGACGGAAGCGCCAGTTCGTTGCGGAGCTCCTCACCGAGGCGGTCGAACACCTGCTGGAGGATCTCGCGGTAGAGCTCCTCCTTCGACCCGAAATGGCGGTACACGATGAGCTTGGTGACCCCGCACGCGGCGGCCACGTCCTCCATGGAGGTGTCGGCGAAGCCGGACGATGCGAACGCACGGGCCGCACCGTGAATGATGGCGGCACGCCGCTCGGCGCGGGGAAGCTGTTTGCTCTCGATCTGTATACCGATCAGTGTATACTCCGCAGTCAACACGTTGGGCGATGGGGAGGTACCGGCCATGGGCACGGCACAGGTGCAGTTCACGGACAAGGAGCTCCTCGCGGACGTCCGGGTGACCGAACCGCTCGTGGCCGGCGGCGTCCGCTGCCACGGCGGCTTCGACGAGGACGGCGTCTACGTCTCGCCCCGGACGAAATTCCGGGTCCCGGCCATCGAGGCCTGGGGCGCGCAGAACTGCGATCGCTTCTCGAGCGAGTTGATCTTCGTGCCGACGGAGCGGTGGGAGCGGTCGTCTCCGAACGTCGCGCAGGCGCGCTTCCTGATGCGTGCCGGTGTCCCGGAGCCGCTCATGGCCACGCTGACGCGCATCGGCACCGTCGAGGGGTACGGGGCCAACATCCGGCTCCTGAAGCCGCGCGACCTTCAGCGGTACTTCGTCGAGGACGTGAGCGGGACGGCGATCGACCACCTCGGCGGCGGGCTGTTCGAGGCTCACGGCCGCGACGAGGCCGGCTGGGACGAGGAGGCGGGGCACCGGGACATGTGGTTCGCCGCGCGCGACATCGCCTTCGACCGGTCCTGTGATGATCTCGACGTCGACGCCATGCTCGAGCGCATGGGCTTCGGGCCGGGGCGCTCCGGTGCCGATGCCGCTCGGCTGCTCCCCGACGACATCGCGCACGAGCTCGAGATGATGGTCACCCTCATGGTCCGGGTGCTGTTCATCGAGATCTCCGCGTTCCATACGTTTCGCCTGGGCCGAGGCGTGGATGTCCGACGCCGACCTCGTCGCAGGCGACGGCGAGGCCGCTCGCCTGGTGTCCTACATCCGGGCCGACGAGACGCCCCACGTGGACTACCTGCGCACCGCCCTCTCGGAGATGCGGGATCGCACGTGGATCGGCGAAGGCGGGCAACACCATTCCGGCTCCGACATGATCGGGCGGATCTGGGAGCCCCTGCTCGCCCACAGCCTCGGCCCCGGTCGGGACGAAACCCGGCGCGCCGCCCTGGCCGAGGTGGAGTTCTGGTGTGCGCGGCACCGCAACGGACCGGATCTGCTGGCCGAGTTCGACGCGCTCGGTGCGGCATGAAGTTCGGCATCTTCTACGAGCACCAGCTGCCTCGGCCCTGGCGGGACGACAGCGAGTACCGGCTCATGCAGGACGCCCTCGAGCAGGTCGAGCTGGCCGACCGGCTCGGGTTCGACGTGGTGTGGGAGGTCGAGCACCACTTCCTCGAGGAGTACAGCCACTCCTCGGCGCCCGAGGTCTTCCTGGCCGCGTGCAGTCAGCGCACAAAGGACATCCGGCTCGGACACGGCATCATCCAGACCGCACCGGGCTACAACCACCCCGCCAGGACCGCGGAGCGCGTCGCCACGCTCGATCTCATCTCGGGCGGGCGGGTGGAATTCGGCTCGGGGGAGTCGGGATCGGAGGCGGAGCTCGGAGGGTTCCTGGTGGACCCGGTGACCAAGCGCGACGCCTGGCTGGAGGGGCTCGAGGTCGCCCTCCGGTGCATGACCGAGACGCCGTTCAGCGGCGTCGACGGGCGCTTCGTGCAGATGCCGCCGCGCAACGTCGTCCCCAAGCCGATGCAGCGCCCGCACCCTCCGCTGTGGGTGGCCTGCTCCCGGCGCGACACGATCCTCCTGGCGGCCGAGAAGGGCATCGGCGCGCTGACCTTCGCGTTCATCGACCCGGAGGAAGCCACCAAGTGGGTGTCGGACTACGAGCAGACGCTCGCCGAGCGCTGCGTGCCCGTGGGCCTCACGGTCAACCCGAACATCGCCTGCGTCACCCAGATGATGTGCCACCCCGACGAGCGGGTGGCGCTCGACCGCGGACTCGAGGGCGGCAACTTCTTCGGCTACTCGCTCGGCCACTACTACGTGTTCGGCGAGCACCGCCCCGGCTCGACGGACGTCTGGAGCGAGTACCTCGACCGGCGGGGCCAGCACGGCTACTCCCCGGAGATCGAGACCGCCCTGCAGCAGGAGCGGCTCGGCGCCAAGTTGGCGGCGGGCGACCGCACCGGCCTGCGGGGCGCGACGGGAACGCCCGCGCAGGTGCGCGAATACCTCGAACGGTTCGAGGAGGCGGGTGTCGACCAGGTCATCTTCGTCCTGCAGGCCGGCCGGAATCGCCACGAGCACATCTGCGAGTCGCTCGAGCTCTTCGGTCGGGAGGTCCTCCCTGCCTTCAAGGAGCGCGACGAGGTCCAGGTCCGGGCGAAGGCCGCACGCCTCGCAGCGGCGGTCGATGCCGCTATGGACCGCCGGGCGAAGGAGCCTCCACCGCCTGCGCTCCCCGCGGACTATTCGTTCCCCGCCATGCCCCGGCGCTGGGCCGACGACTCCGGGAGCCAGGAGATGCGGGACTGGTTGGAGAACTTCGCCGAGGCGAGGGCAAAGGGGCTGCGGGACGAGGGGCTCGGCATCCTCGGAGGTTGAACCGATGCGCGCCGGATCCCGGACTCACTGCGCGCGGTCCTCAGTTGCCCGGTCATAATCGCCGTGGCAGCGGACCAAGGGAGGCGTGCTGGACGTGCTGGCCGACGGCACACAGAACCGGGCTGATTGGCGCGTGCTCGTCACCGGAGCGACGGGCCGCCTCGGCTTCCCCGTGGCCCGGGGGTTGGCCGACCGCCACGAGGTCTTCGGCCTGGCTCGCTGCCGCGGCGATGGCGACCGGCAGCGCTTGATCGACGCCGGGATCCAACCGATCGTGGGCGACCTGGCGTCACTCCACATGAGGGAGCTCCCCGCGGGGATCACCCACGTCTTCCATGCGGCGGCCCGGTTCGGGCACGAGGGGACGACAGACTGGCAGCGGGTCTTCGAGACCAATGCCCAGGCGTCGGGCCGACTGGTGGCAGCCTGCCCCGGCGCGGCTTTCGTCTACTGCTCCAGCGGCTCGGCCTACGCCTACCAGGGACGCCGGCCGCTTAGCGAGGACGACCCGCCGGGCGTGCACCTCGGTGTCTACAGCCTCTCCAAGATCGCCGGGGAGGCCGTGGTGCGCTACGCCGCGGACCAGTGCGGGACCCCGCTCACGATCATCAGGATCTTCTCCACCTATGGCCCCGAGGGGGGAGCGCCGGTCACCCGGCTGCGGCGCATCCTCGCCGGCGAGGACGTCGTCCTGCATCCCGACGCCCCGAACAACTACAACCCGATCTTCGAAGACGACTATGTCCGTCTGGGCATCCGTGCGCTGGAGGTGGCTGCGACCGACCCCGTGGTCGTCAACTTCGCCGGGAGCGAGACCGTGAGCGCGGAGGACTACTGCGCCTACCTGGGCGAGCTGGTGCAGCGTCCGGTGCGGATCCGCTACGAGGCGGACGCCCCCTGGCCGTTGTGGCCCGATGTCACCCGGATGCACGCGACCCTCGGGCGGACCCGGGTCCCCTGGCAGGAGGGCATGCGCCGGGTCGTCACGGCTCTCGGCTGATCCGACCCCGCGACGCCGCTGGTCGGCGCGCGACATCCGTCGTCCTGACGGACCAGGGGTTCTGGACGAGCGTGGAGAATGCCGGTGAAGCTGCAGGGGCACATCGAGGGCACGCACTGACCGAGGGGCCCGGCCCTCGAGGTCAGCCCTGGTCCAGCGGTTGACCAGCGGCCGGCTGCCCCGGGGAGCCCGCGAGGCCGGAGATGCGCTCGGACAACAGCGCCACCTGGTCGCGCAGCGCCGCCACCTCGGTGACCAGTGCACCGAGCGCCTGGGACGGGTCGTCCGCTCCCTCCGGGCCCGGCATAGCGGTGTCGGCGAGGTCACCGCCGGGTGAGACAGCCTTCTCCAGCCGGAAGAAGCTGGCCAGGGACCCCGCCAGCAATCCCAGCACGGCGACGCCGGTGAGCATGATGACGACTGCCGCCCATCGGCCCGTCGGCGTCTTGGGGACGATGTCGCCGTACCCCACCGTCGTCATCGTCACGATGCCCCACCACAGCGCGTCACCCACGGTGGCGAACTCCGGATTGGTCGGGTGCTCGGCGAAATACGCCACGAGGGAAGCGGTGACCAGCACGCCGAGCGCCACAGCTCCGACCCGACCCAGTCGGTCGAAGAGCTGGCGGGACTTCGGGCTGGCCATGACGAGCCGCCCGAGCCGGGCCAGCCGGAGGAGGACCACGAAGCTCCCGCCGTGCGCCCCGGGAAGGAGGAACCACGGCGCAGTGGCGATCACGATGACCAGGTCGAACCGGCCGTAGGCCGTCCGGCCGAAGTGATCGAGGTGGCGGTCGTGCACGACGTAGTCGACCAGGAACACGAGCCAGGTCACGACGCCGATGACGACGGAGACCCAGTTCCCCTGCTGGGGGACGACGATCAGCGGCAGGATGGCCGAGATGATGAGCGGCAACCGGATCGCCGAGTCGAACCGCTCGAGGAAGGCGGCGTCCCGGACCGTCCGCGGCTGACCCTGGCGCACCGGGCTCCCGGAAGGCTCGGTCATCATCCAATCTTGCCCGTCGCGACGAAACCGAAGGTGGACCGATCGGCGTGACCGGGCGAGCCCCGATCAGTCGACAGGGCAGCGGGCTACAGTCCCGTCCGATGCCGGACTACGACGTCATCGTGATCGGTGCGGGTCACAACGGCCTGACGGCCGCCGCCGTCATGGCGCGGGGTGGCCTGCGCGTGCTCTGCCTGGAGAAGAATCACTTCATCGGCGGCATGGCCTCGACCACCGAGCTGATCCGCGGCTATCGCTTCGAATTGGCCGGGTCCATCCAATTCCCGGTGCCGAACGAGATCTTCGCCGGCCTCGAGCTCGGTTCGTGTCCCATCTACGAGCCCGAGGTCCAGTCGGCCAGCATCGGGACCGATGAGCAGCCGCCGATCCTGTTGTACTCGGACCCAGAACGGCTGCTCGAGCATCTCGGCGACACGCTCGGGATCGATGCGGTGCTGGGCATGGCGGAAGTGGCGGCCTGGGCCGAGGCGCCCGCCCGGGCCATCGGCCGCTTCGACGTGCGCCGGCCGCCGCGGTCGCTGGACGAGATGTGGGCGTGCGCGGCGAACGAGTCGGAGCGTGAGGCGATCCGGACGGCCATGTTCGGCAGCGTGATGGACGTCATCGATCGCTTCCTCCCGGACAAGGTCAAGCACGCGCCCGTCCGCAGCATGCTGAGCTTCCTCGCCGTCAACTCCACCTTCCGCGGCCCGTACTCACCAGGCAGCGCACTGTGCCTCGCGTTTGCACTGGCGTCTCCCGGAACGGCGACGATGTCCAAGGTCCGGGGTGGCCTGGGAACCATGGCCGACCATCTGCTGGCGCTGTTCGAACGGCACGGGGGCGAGCTGCGTCGCCACGTCAAGGTCACGGGGATCGTGGTCGACGCCGGAGCCGTCCGTGGCGTCGAGTTCGGGGACGGGGAAGTGGTGACGGCTCCGGTGGTGGTCTCGAACCTCGATCCGACAGCAACCTTCACCCAGCTGGTCGACGCCGATTCCCTCCCCGAGTCCTTCGCCCGGCGTGTCACGGCCATCGACCACAGGGCTGCGTACTTCCAGGCGCACTTCGCGCTGCGCGGGCTCCCCGAGTACCGCGGCCCGTACGAGGCATTGAACGGCAACCAGCTCGGGCGCAACGTCACCTTCTTCGGCACCGCAGAGCAGATGCAGCTCGATTTCGAGGGGTGCGTACGCGGCCAGGTGCCGGGGTCTCCGTCCTTCAACCTGCAGATCCCTTCGCTCGACGACCCCAGCCTCGCCCCGGAGGGCATGCACGCGGCGAGCAGCTTCGCGTTCTACCTGCCCATCGGTACCGACCGGGAGTCCCAGGGACGGTTGCGCGACGAGATGGCAGACCGCATCGTCGCCAAGATCGCCTCCGTCGCACCGAACTTCCCCGACCTCATCGAGCGCCAGCTCAATTACCCGGCCTACACCTACGAGCTCATGTTCGGTTGCACCGGGGGGGACTTCTGCCATGGACTCCTGCAGCCCGAATTCATGGGTCCGTTCCGTCCCGGACCGAGGGGGTGGCCGGACAACCCCGTGCCCATAGAAGGTCTGTACCTGTGCGGCGCCGGGTGCCACGGAGGGCCCGGTGTGACCTTCATCCCCGGTTACAACTGCGGCTATGCCGTGTTGGAGGGTACGAGCGACCGGTTGTAACGCAGCTGGCGCTCCATGAAGGCCAGGAACATCGCCATGGCGAAGGCGAGGCTCGTGAACAGGCTCATGACGAAGAAGATCCAGGCCCATTTCAGCCCGCGCCGACCGCCCTCGACGATGGTCCACAGGGGCAGGAGCACCACGTTGACGATGATGTAGTCCTGCGCCGCCGAGTCGGCGGCCCAGTTCGTGAACAGCATCTTCGTGTAGTTGATGTAGTTCGCGCGGTGCCCGTACAGGTGCGTGTAGCGGACGTTGAAGTACCAGCCCAGGATCAACGAGCACAACCCGATGACGTAGTAGGCCCCTTCGAGCAACGCGACGCGGCCGGTCGCCCCTCCCTCGAAGAGGCGTCGGTTGGCGGCGAACGCCACCGCCGTGCTGGCAATGCCGAGGATCCCGAAGATCACCAGAGAAGTCGTCACTGTCCTTCCCACCTTCCTCCTGTTGCACCCGGGCGACCGTGCCCTCGATGTGCGACAACGCTAAGGGGCCCCACTGGGCACGTGCGGGACGGTCAGAGCAGCTCGAGCACCCGTTCGGGCGGTCGGCCGATGACCGCTCGGTCCCCGGCGACGAAGATCGGGCGTTCCAGGAGGATCGGGTGCTTCGTGATCGCCTCGAGCAGCTCGCCCCGCGAGCGGTCGCCGAGACCGAGCTCCGCGTAGACTGGCTCGCCCGTCCGCATCATCTCGCGTGGGTCCTCGATGCCCAGCACACCCATCAGCCGTTCCAGATCGGCCAGTGTGGGCGGCTCGTCCAGGTAGCGGAGCGGCTCGGCATCGACGTGGTGCTCCTCGAGCAGTGAAAGGGCCGTTCGGCACTTCGAGCACGATGGGTTGATGTAGATCTGCGGGCTCACGCCTCAACACTACGGGCGGCCCGAGCAGGCGTCTCCGGGTTCCTGTTGCCACCCGCGCTGCGGAGGCGCACACTGCCACTGGGAGGCGGCGACACCGACGGTCCGGCCGACCGAAAAGGAGCATTCATGCGGGCACGTCAATCCCGTGGGGCGTCTCCATGGTGGTTGTGCGGTGTCGGTGCCGCGGCGACGGTTCTCGGGCTGGCCGCCCCGGCGGCAGCGAGCCACCACTCGACGAAGCCGAAGGCGGCGGCCACGTGCATCTCGGCCTCCAAGCTGAGCACGGACGTCGGCGCGTCGTGGTCCGGGCCGCACGTGACTCCGGGTCTCTCGCCGGGTCAGAAGCTCTGCACCTACACCCAGTCGACGGGCGGCAGCACCTTCCTCGTCTCCCATGAGGCACTCGACGGGTCGACGATGAAGTCGCTGGCAAAGGACTCGTATCCCGGGACGCACTTTGCGTCGGCGTCCGTCGCGGGGGGCAAGGGACTCAAGGGTGGGAATCCCGGAACCGACATCCTGCTCGTGCAGGTGGGTTCACAGGTCTACGAATTTCTTGACAACAGCGGGATGGCGACGACCGCGCAGCTCGAGACGCTGGCCAAGCAGGCCATTCCCTGAGCCGGCCCGAACACGTCAGGGGGAAACCGGCGGCAGGGCCGCCACCACCTGGGTCCAGCTGTACGTGAATTTCCGGACCGGCGCGTCGGCGACCGCCAGGGTGACCGCCATGGATGTGCCGCGCGAATCGCCCTTGTGGGTGTCACCCCTGGCGTTGAGGGCGGCGCCCATGACGAGGTTGGCGCCCGACCCGAAGTCGTCGAGGATGCCCTTGCGATGCCCCCAGCAACCGGAGGCTGCCCGCCGCATGCAGTCGAGGTTGCCGCTGTTGAAGCCATCGAAGTACATCCAGCCATAGACGGCATCGAGCCCGTTGGAGGATCCGCCGGCCCACTCGGAGTCTTCGAGCACGTAGGACTGCCCGGCGTCGGGCGGGTCGTTGGCGTCGTCCGCTCCACGTTGCGCGTTCTTGTCGAGGGCCGCGGTGAGCCCGCCGAAGGGCGGCAGTCCCCGATCGACCCGCTCGAGGTTGACGGCCACGAAGAGCTGATAGGGCACGCTGAGCTGGGCGAAACCCGTCGGCAGCACCATGGGCCGGACGCCCTCGAGCGCGTGGGCGCGGTTGATCGCGCCCAGGACCGCGTTGATGCACGCAGGTGTGTTGTCGAGGCCGCTCGCGCAGGTGCTCGTGAAGTCGGGCACCGGGGGCACGTTGGTCACCGGGTCGGGAATACCGGTACCCGACTCCGAGGAGGGGATCGAACGGAGGGGCGACAGCGCGGCAGCCGTTGTGGCCTCCAGGGCGCTCTTCCAGGTGTAGACGTAGGCAGCGGACCGCCCTGCGTCCACCGCGAACACAGCGGCCAGGGAGGACCCACCCTTGTCACCCGGTGAGGTGTCGACGGACTGGTTGAAGGCTGCTCCCATCGCAAGGTGGCTCGATCCGAACCGGTGCAGGACGATGTCACGGTCGGCCCAACACCCTGATGTCTTGCGGCCCGAACACCCTGGGACGCCGCTGTCCGGGCCGTCGTTGTACATCCACTGGTAGTCGGCGTCGAGGCCGTTGTCGACCGCATTGATCCATTCCGTCCCGACGGAAGGCCAGGACCGGCCCGGGCGGGGCGGCAACCGCAACGAGTCGGCTCCCACCTGGGCCTTGGCGTCGAGTGCCGGCGCCAGCCCCGTGAACGGAGCGAGGCCACGATCGACCCGCTCGCGATTGACGGCGACGAAGAGCTGTTCGGGAACGGTGAGCTGGGAGAAGTCAGCCGGCAGCAGCATCGGGCGGATGCCCTCCTTCGCCCGGGCGGCGTCGATGGCCTGGAGGGTGATGCGCAGGCACGGCAGGGAGGTGTCCGCGCCGACGGGAGCGCACACGTTGAGATAATTCGGGGTCGGCGCAGTCGAATGGGGCGGGTTCGCGGTGGCGGCGCTCACCCCCGTGCTGAGGGAGCATGCGGCGAGCAGGAGCGCGAAGCCCAGTGCCGCCACCGCCCTCGGCACGAACGGCCTCCGCGCGTCGTCGGTGAGGTCGTCGTGGCCCCGCATCAGGTGACCCAACGTAGCCAGGCCGGCACTCATCTCGGTGTCGGGCCGTGACGCGGACACCGGTGCGGCGTCCGCGTAGTGTCGCGTCCCATGATCACCGCTGTGCACACGCTCGTCTACGCCGACGACGCCGACGCGGCGCGGGCGTTCTTCCGCGACGTCCTCGGCTGGCCCCACGTCGACGTCCATGAGGGCTGGCTCATCTTTCGGACCGGATCCTCGGAAATGGGGGTGCACCCGGCGGACGGCGGGGGGCAGCACCACGAGATCTCGCTCATGTGCGACGACCTCGACCGGACCGTGGCCGATCTCAGGGCGAAAGGCGCTCGTTTCGAGGGGGACATCGAGGACCGCAGGTTCGGTCGGACGATCCCGCTCGAGGTCCCCGGTGCCGGCCGGATGCTCCTCTACGAGCCTCGGCACCCCACGGCCTACGACCTCTGAGGGTCACCCGTCGCCGTCGGGGGCCCGGCCGGCGGCGGGGACCTGGGACGGTGCGGGTGTGCCGGTGAGGGTCGTCTTGGGGTGCACCGGAAGTATGAGCGGCGGACGCGGGCTCTGGTTGAAATTGAAGTCCCCGACCAGGTTGCCGAGAATCTTCTCGTTCTCGCGTACGGAAGGTCTGGGGTCGGGTCGACCGTCGGTGGCGGGGTTGAGCCGCTGGCCGCCGAGGAAGTCGTCCTCGATGAATTTGTCGTAGGCGTCGAAGCTCAGCGTCTGGTGATCGATGTACCCCTTCTTGGCGTAGGGACTGATCACGATGCCGGGCACCCGCAGCCCGTAGCCGTTCTGGTCGACCGTCGGCGGCACGACGTGGTCGTAGAAGCCGCCCCAGTCGTCCCACGCCAGGAAGATCGCAGTCGAGCTCCAGTCGGGGCTGTGCATGACCGCATCGATCAAGCTGGTGACGTAGCTCTGTCCGTAGCTGACCGGGGCCGGCGGGTGCTCGCTGACCTGGCCCGAGGGCACCACCCACGACACGGCGGGCAGCGCACCCTTCTTTGCCGCGCTGTAGAACCTGTCGACGTCCTGGATGTTGCCGAGCTGGTGGTCCGCCTGCACCGTGTCGAACCAGGGGAGCGGGTTCCAGATGCCCGGTGTGTTGGCGCTCTGGCCGACCGGACCGCACGTCTCGGCGGCCGGGTTCTGGCAGTCGGGCTCGGTGCCGCTCACCACGTAGTAGCCCCAGCTGACCTTGTGCTTGTGGAGGAGGTAGGTCAGGTCGGTCCAGGCGTAAATGGGCTGACCTGCCCTCTGGTGCTTGTTGCCGTGCTTGGGGTTACCGCCCCCGTTGGTGGGTCCCGCCTCGCCACCGTAGACCGCTGGCGCGTTCTGCGGGCGTTCCGCGGGCTTGGTCTGCAAGGCGTTCGTGCAGCTCGAGGGGTTCTCCGCCTGGGTGCAGAAGGCGGACCACTCCGACACCAGGAACAGGTGGGCCGGCAAGCTCCATGACGCGTTCGGCTCGAACATCTGGTCCTGCAGGACGAAGTCCTTCGCATAGGTCCAGTAGTTGGGGATGTCGCTTTGCGTGTGGTAGCCCATGACGTCGGATGTGGCGGAGTTGGAGCAGGCCGGGTCGGTCGGCACCAGACAACCCTTGCGGCCGGCCTCGGCCTGCGCGATGAAGCCGTCCATCTTCCCCCCGTTGATGTCTGCCGTGGCGTTGGGTGCCGAGTGGGGCCCACCCCCGTTCACGTCGGCGTGGTCGACGTAGGGCGCGACGCAGTGCCCTGTCTTTGGGTCGTCCACGCAGACGGTGGGCACGCCGTTCTTCATGGGGATCCCGTCTGCGCCGGAATAGGTCCCGAAGTAAGAGTCGAACGACCGGTTCTCCTGCTGGATCACGATGATGTGCTTGATCTTGTGGATCCCCGCCGGGACGATGTAGTGGCCCGTGGGGCCGCCGCTGACATGCTCGACCGCGGCCGGCGAGGAGGGGCTGCCGCACGACGCGGCAACGACCATCAGGGCTGCCGCACAGAGGCCCAGGCGCCACCGCATGTTGGCCATTCTGCACCGACCTTGTTGTCGAACTGTGAAGCCAGTGCGGGTTTCCCCCCGCCGCGTTGCCGACGGCCGGATCAGGCCGCCGGCTTGGTGGCCACCCCGACCGTCAGCCAGCACCACGGCTTGGGTCCGCGCACATAGCGCTGCTCGGTGCGCTGGAGCGCGAACCCCGCCTCCTGCACCAGCGTCGACGCGTCCCGGGTGAGGTGGCATCCGTCGGCGACGCGGCGCTGGACCGGTTCGAGGCGGCGCTGCCAGTTCGCGACCCGGGGATCGGGGGAGAGCCCGTGCTCGAGGAAGTGAACCGCGCCGCCGGGGCGGAGCACCCGCCCGACCTCGGCCAGCGCGCGGCCCGGGTCGGGCACCGTGCAGAGGGTGAAGGTGAACAGCGCGGCGTCACAGGACGCGTCTTCCAACGGGATGTCCTGACCGTCCAGCCCGACGTGCTCGATGCGCACGTGCGTCGCGCGGATCCGTCGGTCGGCCAGACGGCGTGCCAGCGTCGCCGGCTCGACGGCGAGCACCTCCTCGACCTCGGGCGGGTAGTGCGGGACATTGAGCCCTGACCCGAAGCCGACTTCGACGACCCGGCCCGACAGTCCGTCGACCGCCTGCGCCCGCCAGCGGTCGAACCCGGCGGCGCCGCACATCCGATCGACCAGGCGCGGTACGACCTGTTCCCGGTACATTCCCACCAGCGGGACGCTACCGCCGGACTCGAGGCTGGGGAAGAATCGGGCCCATGGACATCCATGGGAGTGCACTGGTCACCGGCGCAAGCCGCGGCATAGGGAGGGCGATCGCCATCGAACTGGCCAACCGGGGATTCGACACGGTGGCCACCATGCGCGACCCCGGAGCCGGAGCTGCCATGGCGGAGGAGACCCAGGGACGGCTGAGCGTCCGGCGACTCGACGTGACTGACCCGTCCACGTTCAGCGTGCCGGGCGACCTGCGCGTCCTGGTGAACAACGCTGGAATCGACACCGACTACCTTCCCGTCGAGCACGCCAACATCGACGACTGGAGGCGGATGTTCGACACCAACGTGTTCGGCGTCGTCGCCCTGACATCGGCGGCCATCCCCACCCTTCGTGCCAACCAGCCGGCCGTCGTGTGCAACATCACGTCATCGTCCATTCTCGCCGGCGTGCCATTCTTCTCGGCGTACCGTGCGTCGAAGGCCGCCGTCTCCGCGTTCGGGGACAGCCTCCGCGTCGAGGTCGCGCCCTTCGGCATCAGGGTCGTCGAAATCCTCCCGGGGCCGGTGGACACAGACATGTTCCGCCTGAGCACGGGTGAGCAGGATGCCGCACGGTTCGCGCCCTACCGCGCCTTGGCCGGTGTCGCCGCACTGCTGCGCCGGGAACACGCCGATCCCCGGGTCGTCGAACCGGCGGCTGCCGCGTCCGCCGCCGTCGACGCCATCCTCGACAGTTCGGGCCCGATGCGCTACGGCTGCGATCCCGTTTCACTCGAATTGCTCGATTTGTGGCGTCAGTGCGACGACGAGACCGTCTTCACAATGACCGGCCAGTCCATCCTCGACTCCGTCACAGCGGGCGACGGGGGCGAAGCGGCCGGACAGCCATGATCACGTGCGCCCGTGCAGGCCGTCGGCGCGCCTGACGGACTGGGCCGAAAGTACCGGTCATGGCCGGTGGACCCGCCGAACCCGTGCCAATGGGCCATTCGGCCCTAGGACGACCCGGCCTCCGCGGCCATCGTGGCAAGAATGGGAACGGAGGACGAGGCGGGTGACCCGGCCGGGCCGGGAACCGTCGGCGACAAGGCCTCCTATCGGCTCGAGTGGAAGCGGACGACGGTCGATGGCCGCCCGGCCGAGTACGGGGAAGCGGGAACGGGCGCTCCGGCGCTCTTCCTGCATGGTTGGGGGCTCGATCACAAGGCCTACAAGCGCGCGCTGTCTCGCCTCGTGCGAGCGGGCCTGCACGTCTACGCGCCCGCCCTGCCCGGGTTCGGCGGGACGGCCGCCCTCCGGAATCACCCTGCCTCGCTGAGCAGCTACGGGGACTGGTCGGCCTCGTTCCTCGAGACGATCGGTGTCGAGGGTCCGGTGCTCGTCATGGGGCACTCCTTCGGCGGCGGCGTGGGCATCGCCCTGGCCCACGACCACCCGCAGCGGGTGCGTGGTCTCGTGCTCATCAACTCGGTGGGCGGTTCGGCCTGGGCTCATTCCGGCTCGACCATCCGTTCCATGGCGGAACGGCCGCTGTGGGACTGGGGCATCCATTTCCCCGGCGACCTGTTTCCGGCCCGACAGGTGCACCGCGTCCTGCCCGTCATCGTCTCCGAGGTCGTCGGGAACCTGATTCGTGACCCGAGATCCTTCTGGAGGGCGGCCGGGATCGCCCGCCGGGCTGATCTGATGGAGGAGCTCGACGAGCTGCGCCGGCGCGGTCTCCCGGTCGTGGTCCTGTGGGGCCAGCGGGATCACCTGATCACGCGGGACTCGTTCGAGGACATGTGCCGCGCCCTCGGCAGCCCCGACGTCGTGACCGTGGCCGGTACGCATTCGTGGATGTTGGCCGACCCCGACGAATTCGGTGAGGTCATGACGAACGTGCTCGACATCATCGACCGGGCAGAACCGGGGGAGCCGTTGGCCGACGCCGTGTGACGGCGACGGCGAAGGCGGCCGCGTGCGCTATGCGCTGACGCGTGGTGGATTGTCGAGCTGGAAGAGAACCGATTCGAGGACGGTGCGCCGGTCGCGCAGTCCTTCCCTGTACTCCGCATCGTCCGCATCCGCGATCTCGGAGCTGAGGTCGCTCAAGGTGCTCTCGAGCAGCCGTTGCAGCTCCGCGCACTGCGCTTCGGTGAGTTCGATCAGCATGCACTCGCCTCCCCAACTCCGTCGCGGGCCACCCGGTCGTGCCGGCGCCGGTCACCCTCCCGGGCAACGACCCCAAGCTACGCGATGGCGGCCGCGTCCGCGTCCGCGCGCTACGTTCGGCCCCGACAGAAAGGTCTCTGTGCAGCTCGCCGTCGTCGTTGCCGTGTTCCCGATCATCTTTCTGGGCGAGCTGCCCGACAAGACGATGTTCGCTTCGCTGGTGCTGTCCACTCGGGGACGGCCCGCCGTCGTCTGGATCGGAGCCGCGGCCGCCTTCTCCGTCCATGTGGTGATCGCCACCACCATCGGGGTCGCGCTGTTCCACCTCCTGCCTCAACGGGCCCTGGAAGCGGTCGTGGCGGGGATGTTCCTCGTCGGCGCAGCATTGGCGCTGCGAGAGGCGGCCAAGGAGCGCCGGGAGGAGGTACTGGTCGAGCGGGAAGCGGCGTCGCACCGGCGAATCGCAGTGACTGCCTTCCTGGTCATCTTCATCGCCGAATGGGGCGACCTCACCCAGGTGCTGACGGCCAATCTGGCCGCGCACTACCACGATGCCCTGTCCGTGGGCGTCGGCGCACTGCTCGCCCTCTGGGTCGTGGCTGCCCTCGCCGTGGTTAGCGGGCAGAGCCTGCTGCGAGTGGTCAACATCGCCACGGTACGGATCGTGACCGCCGTCGTCCTGATCGGGCTTGCCGGCTGGGCCTTGTGGGCGGCGGCGCGCTGAGTGGCCGGATCAGTCCTCGCGGTGGTGGATGTGGCGCCCGCTGATTGACTCCATGGCAACCCGGAGGTACGTGTCGCGATCGATCCCACCCCAGGGGAGAAGGGGCATGCGCTGGAGCATGTCGAGCTCCTGGGGGTCGGTCACGTGTGTGCAACGACCCTGCACCAGGACGCTCCAGCCCTCATGGTAGATGCTGTCTGCGTGGTCGATCTCGATGGCCACGTAGGTGTCGTGGGTCGCCTCGCCGAGTGCGCCGTCCCGCCGCACCCGCACGACCACGTCGTCCCCGTGCATCACGTAGTTCACGGGGAAGACAGCGACCTTCCCGTGACTCGACACGCCGATGCGGCCGACACCGTGCGCGGCCAGTCGCCGGACGCATTCGTCCAGCGAGAGGGTTTCGATGTGATCGTGGCTCTCGGAGATCGGGACGCGTACGTCAGGCATCGGCCGTCAGGCGTGTGGCATCGGGCACGGCCCTCTTGGACCCGAGCCAGCGGCACTCGCGCAGCAAGCCCGTGATCCCGTCCTCCAGGAGGGCGTACGTGTCCCGCATCTCGAGCAGCCGTTCGTCTGCCTCGCCGCCGGCCGCGTCGATGGTCGAATCGGCGAGCCGCCGTAGCTCGCCGAGCGCACGGAAGTGCAGTGTGAGCGCCTGTTCCCAACCGTGCTGGAGCAGTCGGTGGAAGGTCCGGCGGTCCCCGGGTCGGGTCACGTGCTCGAGCATGCCGAGCTCGCCGAGCGTCCGCACGGCGGCACTGACACTGCCGGCGGAGAGCGCGAGCTCCTCCTGAATGTCGGCCGCCGTCTGCTCGCGTGGTTGGCAGACCACCAACCAGCCCAGCACGCGCATCACGGCCCGCGGCGTGCCCTCCACCAGGACGAAACCCCCCAGCGCCTCCGCGAAATCACGTTGCCAGTCGGCCGCCGCCACATCGGCTGAGGGGAACTGGCTGGCGGTCATACTTCAGTATTCGTTGAACGGGCCCGCCACTCGTAGGGCACAAGGTCCCAATCGGATCGAGCGTCGGTCCTCTCGACCCGGATCCGAAGCGAGGGAGGAGGGACGCCGGGACCGTCGTCCGGACCTGTGGACCAGGACCGTTCTCGTCCCACGTGACCTGCGGCCCTGGTGCGCCGGGCGCCCATTCGATAGAAGGGAAGTATGAAGGCGGGGCGAGCATCCATGGTGGCGGCTCTGGGCGCAGCAGTCCTGGGCGCGATCGGCCTCCTCGGGTCGGTCAGCGCCGACGCCCTGCCCGGCGGGCAGCCGGCGTTCACGACGTACCAGGCGCCCGGTGGGGCGGCGACGGCGGGTCAGCGGGTGGTGGCGCTGACCTTCGACGACGGTCCCGGTCCGTTCACCCCGCAGGTACTCTCGGTGCTCGAGCGCTATCAGGTGCCCGCCACGTTCTTCGAGGTCGGGAGTGAGGTGGTGCGTGACCCGCACGACGCCGCACAGGTGGTGGCCGCGGGGTTCTCCGTCGGGAACCACACGTGGAACCACCCCGACCTTTCCAAGCTCAGCGCCCAGCAAGTGGCGTCCCAGATCGACATGACCCAGTCCGTGATCCGCAGTGCGACAGGCATGACGCCGCTGTGCGTGCGCCCGCCCTATGACGCCTGGAGCGCCAGCGCGTTGAGCGTCATCGCATCGCGCGGCCTGGCGACCATGAGCTACTCCGTCGATCCGAAGGATTACACCCTCCCCGGTGCCCAGGCCATCGCGGACCGGGTGGTCGCCGCCGCGTTCCCCGGCGCCGTGGTCGGCATGCACGACGGAGGAGGCGACCGCTCCCAGACCGTGGCGGCGCTGCCGCAGATCATCACCCGGCTGAGGGCCATGGGGTATCGCTTCGTGTCCGTCTGCGGGTCGGCGCCCGCCGCCGGGCCCCAGGTCACCGCCACCTACGGCTTCGGCGACGCGCCGATCCCTGGGCCGGCGGTCACGTCCAACGGGCCGCTCGTCGCGGCGGCCATGCCCGACGGCGGCGGCTACTGGGAGGTGGCGTCCGACGGCGGGATCTTCTCGTTCGGCGATGCCGCGTTCCACGGCTCCATGGGCGGCACGCCGCTCAACGCGCCCATCGTGGGCATGGCGGCAATGCCCGACGGCGGCGGCTACTGGGAGGTGGCGTCCGACGGCGGGATCTTCTCCTTCGGCGACGCCGCGTTCCACGGCTCCATGGGCGGCACGCCGCTCAACGCGCCCATCGTGGGCATGGCGGCAATGCCCGACGGAGGCGGCTACTGGGAGGTGGCGTCCGACGGCGGGATCTTCTCCTTCGGCGACGCCGCGTTCCACGGCTCCATGGGCGGCACGCCGCTCAACGAGCCCATCGTGGGCATGGCGCCGAGCGCCGACGGCGGCGGCTACTGGGAGGTGGCGTCCGACGGCGGGATATTCGGCTTCGGCGACGCCGCGTTCCACGGCTCCATGGGCGGCACGCCGCTCAACGAGCCCATCGTGGGCATGGCGCCGAGCGCCGACGGCGGCGGCTACTGGGAGGTGGCGTCCGACGGCGGGATATTCGGCTTCGGTGCACCGTTCTTCGGTTCCCGCGCCGGCCTGGACCCCCGGGACCGCTTCTTCTCGATCGTGCCGTCACCCGACTCGGGGGGGTACCTGCTCGCAGGGCAACACCCGGCCGCTTAGCGGGCGCCCCCCGGGTCCGAGAGACCCGCTAGGCGACGGTGTCCGAGAACCGGTACCCGATGCCACGGATCGTCATGATGAAGCGCGGGTTCTCGGGGTCGGACTCGATCTTGAGCCGGACGCGCCGGATGTGCTCGGTGACGGTCGAGCGGCCCTGCCACCGGCCGTTGGAGCCCCACACCCGCTCGAGCAGGTCCTCGCGCGAGAAGACCCGTCCAGGTGCGGCAGCGAGAAACGCGAGAAGGTCGAACTCCTTGCGGGTCATCGTGACTTCGGACTGGCCGACTGACACCGTGCGGGTGCCCTGGTCGATCAGGAGATCACCGTGCTCGAGCGTCGTCGTCGGTGCCGCGCTGCCACGCCGGAGCACCGCCCGCACGCGTGCCTCGAGCTCTGCGAAGGAGTACGGCTTGGCGATGAAGTCGTCGGCACCCAGGTTGAGCAGGCTGACCCGGTCACGCTCCGTGGCCCGACCCGAGCACACGATGACCGGCACCGTGCTGCGGCGCCGGATCTTGGTCAGTACCTCCGAGGTCCCACCGACCTGGTCGAGGTCGAGGATCACCAGGTCGGAGGGATGAGCGACGGCGGCTTCGAGCGAGGACGCGACGCTGCCGGCCTCGGCGACGTGGTAGCCGGAGCGCGCCAGGTAGTGCTGCAGCGCCCGGCGGCAGTTGCCGTCGTCTGTGGCCACGAGGATCGTTCTCGTGGCCACATCGTCCGCCGCCGGCGGCATGAGGGTCACGGGGTTCATGGCCCGAAGCTTCTCGACATAGGGCGCGGGCCTCGTTGGGAGCTCGACCGGCGCCGTCATGCGGCACCTGCCCCAGTGCTGGCGCAACGGCCTCGGTCGACACGCATGGAATCCTTTGACGGCGGAAGTGGCGACGCAGTTACAGGAGACGTCGACACGGCCCCGCGGAATGGAATCCCAGCGTGCCGCTGCGCTCCTCGTCTATATCGACCAGGCACGTCAGGCGAGCCGAGCTTCATGGCCAATTCCCCTCGTCCGTCCCACCCCTCTCTTCGGGGGCAGGTGATTGCGATTGCAGGTCTGGCCGATCGGGAGGTTCCCCTCGTCACGTTCGGCCGACATGTGGTCGCATTCAAGTGTCGGCACGCGGTCTGACCTGCTCCATAGGCCTTTCGGACCAAAAATTTTGCTGCCGTGGTGCGAGACGCCGGGTGTCTCTAGGCGTCGGGCAGGGAGAACCGGTAGCCGACGCCGCGCACCGTGGTGATCCACTTGGGCTTGTCCGGGTCGGGCTCGATCTTGAGTCGCACCCGGCGCACATGCTCGGTCACGGTCGAGCGGCCTTGCCACTCCTCCGTGGAACCCCATACCCGCTCGAGCAGGTCCTCGCGCGAGAAGACCTGACCAGGTGACGCGACCAGGAAGGCCAGCAGGTCGAATTCCTTCCGGGTCATCGGGACGATCTCGTCGCGGACTGTGACCGTCCGCGTGTCGCGGTCGACCATGAGGTCGCCGTGGTGGAAGTACTTCGCAGCCGGCTCGCCGTTGCCGCGCCGGAGCACGGCCCGCACCCTGGCTTCGAGCTCGGCGAAAGAGAAGGGTTTCACGACGTAGTCGTCGGCGCCGAGGTTGAGGGTCCGGATCCTCTCCTCTTCGGAGTCACGGCCCGAGCACACGATCACAGGCACAGAGCTGTGGCGGCGGATCTTGGCCAGGACATCGCTGCCGTCGAAGCCCGGGAGACCCAGGTCCAGGATGACCAGGTTGGCCGAGTGTTGGAAGACGGCTCGCAACGTCGACGGCCCGTCGGCCGCTTCGGTGACCCGGTACCCGTTGCGCTCGAAGTAGGCGTGCAGCGCGCTGCGGCAGCTGTGGTCGTCCTCGGCCACGAGGATGGTCCGCTGCACGCCGCCATCGGACACGCCGTTCGACGCCGGCGTGGGCCCGGCCGTTCTCGGGCCGCGGCCGTGCGCCGAGGCGCGGCTCGCCATATCGACCGCCGGGGTCATGTGCGGCAAATCGCTTTCTGGCACCGCGTCCCCGCCTGATCTTCCCGTCGCCCGCTCATATCCAGAAATTTCGGCCGCCGGGACCCCAACCTTGAGGGAAAGGCCACTCCGGCGTCCTTGGCATGGGAAGAAAGCCTCACGGCCGGCGAGGGCCCCGCTCGCCGGGGACGGCCCCATCTGATGCCGTTGCGCCGGTCACCCAGGCACGCCGCCTGCGGCGCCACCGGGTGCGGGACGGTGCGCGTCACGGCGCGTCGCCCGGCTGTCGGCGGCTCCACCGGATGTCGCCGGAGCGGACCCCAACGGGATTGTTGCTCGACGGTTGCATGGGCTCTGCAACCGGGACGCAACGTTTAGGCAACTGACCTGCACGTACGCGCCTGATTAGAGTGTCACCACTCCTGAAACACGCAGTTTCCGCAAGGCGAGACGCATGTACTCGGGAGGGGAGTGGCATCTGTCGGAGATGCCGAACGAGGGAGGGGGACACGTGGGATCGACGACTCGTCAGGTTTCCACGGCGCTGGAGCCGACTGAGAGGGGCATCGATGCCCTGTGGGTCGAGTTCAAACAGACCGGGGCACAGACGCTGCGCAACCAGCTGATCATCTACTACTCGCCGTTCGTGAAGTACGTCGCTGGCCGCGTGCTGGCCGGACTGCCTCGGCACTTCGACGAGGAGGATCTCGTCAGCTACGGCATCATCGGGCTCATCGATGCCATCGAGCGCTTCGAGCCCGACCGCAATCTGCGCTTCGAGACCTATGCCATCCCACGTATCAAGGGTGCCATCATCGACGAACTGCGGTCGATCGACTGGGTCCCGAGGTCGGTGCGCACCAAGGCGCGCGCGGTCGAGCAGGCCTTCACCCACCTCGAGGGCACGCTGCGGCGAACACCGAACGAGTCCGAGGTCGCGGCAGAGCTCGAGATGACCGTCGGCGAGTTCCACAAGGCGCTGCGCAAGATCTCCTCGGTCGGCATGATGGCGCTCGACGAAGTGCTGCGCGGGGGTGAGCGGTCGGAGCGTTCGACGCTGGGCGAGACGCTTCCCGACGGCGGGCGCGGCCCGGTTGACACGTTCGAGGCCAAGGAGGCCAAGGAGGCACTGGTCCAGGCCGTCGACGGCATGCCCGAGAGGGAGAGGACCGTCCTGATGATGTACTACTACGACGGCCTGACGCTGACCGAGATCGGCGACGTGCTGGGCGTGACCGAGAGCCGGGTGTGCCAGATCCATACCAAGGCCCTTCGCCAGCTCCGTTCGAAGTTGGCCGACCGTCCCGAGAGCACCGGCCGCGTCGGCGGATCGGACCGGCGTCCGGAGCGCCAGGTCCGGGCGAGCCGCCGCGACGGGCAGGCTCGACTGCAGCTGCTCGCCAGCTGAAGTCCCCGTCGTCCGCGACACAGCGGGCCCGCGCGGTGCACCCGGGCTGAAGACGGCGATCGCCTGCGGCTCCGTGGGCCGGTACGGTGGGCTCTCCGCCGCACCGAGCCGACAGGAGGCGCGCCATGCCCTTGCACAAGAGGGAATCCGTCCGGGAGGAGATGCTCGACTCGATCTTCGCCAATCGGGACCTGATGGCCACCCTGCCGTCGAAGGTGTGTCCCTCGGACGAGATGCTGCCCATTGAGGCGTACCAGGCGATCGCGGACGAGCTGCTCCTGGACGGCAACGCGCGCCAGAACCTGGCCACGTTCTGCCAGACCTGGGAAGAGCCGGAGGTCCACAAGCTGATGGACCTCTGCATCGACAAGAACCTCATCGACAAGGACGAGTACCCGCAGACGGCCGAGCTGGAGCGTCGTTGTGTCCACATCCTGGCCGATCTGTGGAACGCGCCCACGACCGGGGAGCCCGTCGGGTGCTCGGCCATCGGGTCGTCGGAGGCCTGCATGCTCGGCGGCATGGCGGCGAAGTGGCGCTGGCGGGCGAAGCGTCGGGCGGCCGGCAAGTCGACGGAGGCCCCCAACATGGTGTGCGGACCCGTCCAGGTGGTGTGGCACAAGTTCGCCAAGTACTGGGACGTCGAGATGCGCGAGATCCCCATGTCCCCGGGTCGCTATTGCATGGACGTGGAGCAGATGCTCGAGCGCATCGACGAGAACACCATCATGGTGGTGCCCACCTTCGGCGTGACCTACACGGGCGCCTACGAGCCGGTGCTCGAGCTGTCCCAGGCCCTCGACAAGCTCCAGGAGGACACGGGCCTCGACGTCGACATCCACGTGGACGGGGCCAGCGGAGCCTTCCTCGCCCCCTTCTGCGCGCCAGACATCCTGTGGGACTTCCGGGTGCCCAGGGTGAAGTCCATCAGCACCTCGGGGCACAAGTTCGGGCTGGCGCCCCTCGGCGTGGGCTGGGTCCTGTGGCGGGACACGGCGGAACTGCCCGACGACCTCATCTTCCACGTGACCTACCTCGGCGGGGACATGCCGGTGTTCCAGATCAACTTCTCCCGGCCCGCCGGCCAGATCGTGGCCCAGTACTACAACTTCGTGCGTCTCGGCCGGGACGGCTACCGCCACGTGCACCAGGCCTGCTACGACACCGGCAAATTCCTGGCCGACGAGGTCGTCAAGCTCGGGCCCTTCGAGCTGCTGTGCGACGCCGACCCGCAGAAGGGGATCCCCTCGGTGGCCTGGCGCATCCGCGAGGGCGAGGACCCCGGGTACACGCTCTACGACGTCGCCGACCGCCTCCGCACGCGGGGCTGGCAGGTGCCGGCCTACCCGCTGACCGGCTCGGTCGCCGACATCTCGGTCCAGCGCATCCTCGTGCGCCAGGGTGTCAGCCGGGACCTGGCCGGGCTCCTGCTGGACGACATGAAGGTGGCCGTCGCCCACTTCGACCGCCATCCCGTTTCGGTCTCCATGACGAGGGAGGAGTCAGGTGGCTTCAGCCACCTGTAGGTGGCCTCAGTGGGCCGGGGACGCCTGCACCGGCAGTCCGGCTCCCCAGTCGACGTGCAGCGGCCGCCTGCTCACGAAGCGCGGCTTGCCGACGTCGGCCGGGCGATCGGTCGTCCACGGGGACGGGTAGGCGTTCGTGAGCCCCGCCAGTGCTCGCAGCGCCGGATCGTAGGCGGAACGGATCCACGCGAACCGGCGCCACCCCTCCTCCTGGCGGCCGGGGTCGAGTACCAGGAGGGGCGCCAGCGCCGCGATGGTGGCGAGGTACTCGTCCCTCCCGATGCTGACCGGCGGTGCCGGCTCGCCGAAGTGCACCGTGATCTCCGCCAGTCGCTGCGGCTCTGGGAGAGGGATGTTGGCGGCCCGGGCGATGCGCACGATGAGGGGCAGGCCGTACACCAGGATCAGCAATGGACCCTTCTCGACGTCCTCGAATGACTCGCCCCCCTGCGTCTCCGACGCCGAGACGACGAGGGCGGCGGCATCGAGGAGGGACCCGATGGTGGCGACCCAGGAGTGGTCGACGTGGGTCTCGGGGAAGTAGGAGAGGATCGGGAAGGCGGTGTGGGTCTGCTCGAGGTCCAGCATCCAGTCGGCCTGGTTCTTCCAGAACTCGGGGGTGTCGAGTGCGCCCGTCCGGTGCAGGGTCGCCAGCAGCTCCTGGGCGCTGGGTGGCGCGCCGGCGACCGGACGGAGCCTGATGATGCCCTTCTCCCGCCCGTTGTAGGCCGAGAAGATGGTCGGCAGATAGCTGATGAGGAGGGCGACCAGCCCGAGACCGATCGTCGCCTCCACGATGGCGATCCAAATGCGGCCCGTCCCGCTCGGCTTGGAGAAACCCAGGGTGGTGAGAGAGGAGCCACTGATCTCGAACGCCTTCTGCACCGTGAGGGAGCCCGTGCCCCAGAACACCAGCGTGAAGGAGACCACCATCAGCAGCATCCAGACCAGCGGGAGACTGACCAGCGCGACCGGTGCGTACAGCGCCTGCAGCGCCTGGGCTCGTGCGCGTTTGGGATACGGATGCACGAGGAGCCGGTACACGAGCGCGAACACGGCCTGGGACAGACGAGGGAAGCCCCCCTGGGGCAGGACGACCGTCTTCAGCGCCGAGCCCACGATCGAGAGCACCAGGACTATGCCGAGGAGCAGGGACAGGATGTGGAGGACGGTCATGGTCAGCGGCGCGCCCGGCGCGGGGCGCGATCGCCGGAACGCTAGCGGGTGCGCGCGCGGCAGATGGCCCTGCGTTGCCGCCCGCGGGAGCCTGCCCCGGCCGGCGGCGGCTCAGGAGATCTCCTGCGCGGCTTCCTGGACCGCCTTGTCGACGTCCTTCTTGTCGACCTCCAACTCCTTGGCCACCTTGCGCTGTGCCTTCAGCCCGGCCTTCTCCACGTAGGACTCGATGGTCGTCTCTCCCACGATGACGAGGGCCGCCTCGCCGGCGTCGATGACGTCGCCGAACTCCTTCACGTCGGCCCTGGACATCCCTTTCCAGAGATGGCCACTGACGCCCCCGATGGCGGCGCCGACCAGTGCGGAGCCGATGATGGAGGGTGGGAACAGGATGCCGACCAGGGCGCCGACCCCCGCACCGCCCCAGGCCCCGTGCCGCGTCGTCGTCTCGTCCTTGTTGACGTGGACCTTGCCCTTGTCGTCCTTGGTGAGCACCGCGGCGTCGTAGGTCCCGACGGCGCCGAGCGAATGGAGGTCCTTCACGACGTCATAGTCGGTGCGTGCATCGACCTCGCTCGCGTAAGTCCCGATGTAGATGAAGACGCCATCGGCCTTGGACATGGCAACGCTCCTTTCCCGACGCCCGCCACCCGGCAGGCGCGACACGCGCTTCGTAGGGTGCCACATTCTCGCGGCGGACGGGATGTGCGCCGGCCGGAGGTCCCATTCGACCGCCGCGGCCGTCCGGCCCGGTCTGGCATGATCCCTTGCGATGCCAGTGCCTCCGGCCATCGAGATCGCGCGCCGCGCCGCACTCCATCCCATCGCCGACATCGCGGGGCAGATGGGTATCGGCCCCGAGCTGCTCGAGCCGTACGGTCCCCACGTGGCGAAGGTGAGCCTCGATGCCGTCGAGCTGCTGGCCGATCGGCCGCGGGCCCGCTACGTCGTCGTGACCGCGGTGACGCCGACGCCGCTCGGCGAGGGCAAAACGACGACCACCGTGGGCCTCGGCCAGGCCCTCGCCTGCATCGGCCGGCAGGCGACCATCGCGATCCGCCAGTCGTCCATGGGCCCCACGTTCGGGATCAAGGGTGGCGCCGCCGGCGGCGGGTACAGCCAGGTGCTCCCTTTCGAGAACCTGAACCTGCACCTGACGGGTGACCTCCACGCCGTGACCGCAGCCAACAACTTGCTGGCGGCCATGGTGGA
This sequence comes from uncultured Acidimicrobiaceae bacterium, assembly GCA_963809825.1. GTDB lineage: Bacteria > Actinomycetota > Acidimicrobiia > Acidimicrobiales > RAAP-2 > Bog-473. The sequence continues at coordinate 515,379 of CAWELJ010000002.1, forward strand.
CAACCACCTTTACAACCGGAACGCGCTCGGGATCGACCCCTTCAGCATCACGTGGAAGCGCGTGCTCGACGTCAACGACCGTTCGTTGCGCCGGATCGTCAGCGGCCTCGGCACGAAACAGGACGGCATCCCCCGGGAGACGGGGTTCGACATCACCGCCGCGTCCGAGGTGATGGCGGTGCTGGCGCTGGCGCGCTCGCTGCGCGACCTGCGGGAGCGCATGGGCCGGATCGTGGTGGGCTACACCGCCGACGGGGAACCCGTCTCCGCGGAGCAGCTCGAGGCTGCCGGCGCCATGACGGTCATCATGCGCGACGCCATCAAGCCGAACCTCCTGCAGACGCTCGAGCACACGCCGGTCCTGGTCCACGCCGGGCCGTTCGGGAACATCGCGCACGGCAACTCGTCCGTGGTGGCCGACCTCATCGGGATCCACGCCGGCGAGTACCTCGTCACCGAAGCCGGGTTCGGAGCCGACATGGGGGCGGAGCGGTTCTTCAACATCAAATGCCGGACATCGGGCCTCGTGCCTGACGCCGCTGTGGTCGTGACAACCGTGCGGGCGATGAAGCTGCATTCCGGGCAGCACCGCGTCGTCGCCGGTCGCCCCCTGCCCGGGGCCATGCTCGAGGAGAGCCCCGAGGAGGTGCAGCTGGGAGCGAGCAACCTCCTCGCCCACCTCGCCATCGTGCGTCGCCACGGCGTGACGCCAGTCGTCGCCATCAACGCCATCGAGGGGGACTTCCCCTCTGAGCACGCGGCCATTCGCGAGATCGCGGCCTCGGCGGGCGTGCGTGCCGCGGTCTGCACCCACTTCGAGAACGGCGGCAAGGGAGCCGTCGAGCTGGCCGAGGCGGTGGTCGAGGCCGCGGCGGAGCCGGGCCAGTTCCACATGCTCTACGACGACAGCGCCACGTTGCGACAGAAGATCGAGGCAGTCGCCACCGAGGTCTACGGCGCCGACGGGGTGGACTACCAACCGGCCGCGGCGACCCAGCTGGACACGTATGAGCGGGCCGGCTTCGGTGCCTTCCCGGTGTGCATCGCGAAGACGCACCTCTCCATCTCCTCGGACCCCAAGCTCCTCGGCGCCCCCCGGGGCTGGCGCTTGCCCGTCCGCGAGGCCCGGGCCAATGCCGGCGCCGGGTTCGTCTACGCGGTGAGCGGCGACATGCGCACCATGCCCGGTCTCTCCCACAGCCCGGCCGCGGAGCGGATCGACATCGACGAGAGCGGCAACGTGGTGGGCCTCTACTAGGCCCGAGGAGGCGCACATGGCAATCGACTTCACACTCGCCCCCGAGCACGAGGAGATCAGGTCCCGCGTCCGGTCGTTCATTCAGGACACGGTGCAGCCACGGGTGCGGGGGTTCGACGACGAGACACGGGTGGCCTCGCGCCACGAATACCTCGTCACCATCTTGGAGCTGCGGGAGGAGGCCAAGCGCGCCGGCCTGTGGCTGCCTCACATGCCCGAGGAGTGGGGCGGCATGGGGCTCGGGCACGTCGAGCTCGCCATGGTGCAGTCCGAGGCGGGCAAGACGCGGCTCGGGCCCTGGATCCTCAACTGCATGGCCCCGGACGAGGGCAACATGCATACCCTCCTGCACTGGGGGACCGAGGACCAGAAGGACAATTACCTGCGCCGGCTGTGCGACGGCACCGCCATGTCATGCTTCGCCATGACCGAGCCGGAGGTGGCGGGCTCCGATCCGACGCTTATTCAGACCCGGGCCGAGAAAGACGGGGACGAGTGGGTCATCAACGGGCACAAGTGGTTCATCTCGAACGCACGCCGGGCCCAGTTCGCGATCCTGGTCGCCCGGACCGAGCCCGATGTCCCGCCCGGTTCCCGCGGTGCCAATACCGCCTTCCTGGTCGACCTCCCGGCCGAGGGGTGGAACGACGTGCGCGAGGTCGAGACGATGCACGGGTCGACCGGCCACTCCGAGATCGTCATCGAGGACCTGCGCGTCCACGACTCGCAGATCCTCGGCGGGCGGGGCAACGGGCACCGCCTCGGGCAGTACCGCCTGGGACCGGCCCGCCTCGCCCACTGCATGCGCTGGATCGCCCAGGCCGAGACCGCGCTCGACATGATGGTGGACCGCTCGCTCAACCGTTACTCCCACGGCTCGCTCCTGGCCGAGAAGCAGGGCGTGCAGTGGCTCATCGCCGACTCGGCCATGGAGCTGTACCAGTGCAAGCTGATGGTGCTCCACGCCGCGTACAAGATCGACCGCGGCGACGATTTCCGCACGGAGGTGTCGATGGCCAAGCACTTCGTGGCCAACAGCCTCAACCGAATCATCGACCGGTCCATGCAGGTCCACGGCGCACTGGGTTACTCCACCGACACCCCGCTGGCCGGCATGCTCCAGCACGCCCGTTGGGCCCGCTTCGCCGACGGTGCCGACGAGATCCACCAGATGCGGATCGCCGAACGCACGATCGCCGCCTACAAGGACACCGGATCGACGTCGTCGGCCACCGGCGACCTCCCGCTCTGAGGCCGCCATGGGCTGCCTCCTTGCGCTCCTCGCCGCCATTTCTCCCCGCCTCGTCATCTTCCTGCTCTGGATCTTCACCGACCGCCTCACCATCGCGTTCCGTTCCGGATGGGAGGGGCTGCTCGGATTCTTGGTGCTCCCGTACGCAACGCTCTTCTACGCGCTGGTCTACGCGCCCGGGAAGGGGGTCGACACGTTCGGGTGGGTCATCGTGGCCCTCGGCGTACTGCTCGATCTGTCGACGCTGACCAACGGCGCCCGCGCCCGGCGACGCCAGGTCCGGGGAGCTCAGGGTTAGTCAGGCGAAGCGCAGTCGAAGGTCGGGCTCCGGCCCGAAACCCGACCCGCTGGGGCCCAGGGCAGTCAGCTTGTGCCAGCCGGCGACCCCGATCATGGCGGCGTTGTCGGTGGCCATCGACTGGGGTGGGATCAGCAGGCGGGTGCCGAATTCGTCGGCGAGCTCCTGCGCCCGGGCGCGCAGGACGGGGCTGGCGGCCACCCCGCCCACGATGGCCACGGCGGGGTCACCGAACTCCTCGAGGGCCCGGCGGAGCTTGGCGCACAGCACGTCCATGCAGGCCGCAACGAACGAGGCGGCCACCTCGGTCTCGGAGAACCCGGGGTCGGCGCGCACATGGTTGACGACTGCCGTCTTGAGGCCCGAGAACGAGAACGCGTACCCCTCGGCGAGCATCGGGCGCGGGAAGCCCAGCACGTCCTCGCCCGCTGCGGCCAGGCGGTCGAGCACGGGGCCGCCCGGGTAGCCCAGGCCGAGGAAGCGGGCGACCTTGTCGTAGGCCTCCCCGACCGAGTCGTCGACCGTCTCGCCCAGCAGCTCGTAGTGGCCCGGTGCCTTCGAACGCGTGAGCATGCAGTGGCCGCCCGAGACGAGCAATGCCGTCTGTGGGAACGGCACCTCGCGGTCGGCGAGGTACACGCTGGCCAGGTGGCCCTCGAGGTGGTTGACGCCCACCACGGGGACGCCCCACCCCAGGGCGAGCGCCTTGGCCGTGGCGATCCCGACCAGCAAGGCGCCGACCAGGCCCGGTCCTGACGTGACCGCCACCGCGGCGAGGTCGGAACCCGCGATCCCGGCCTCGTCCAGGGCCCGCCCGACGAGCGGGGTGATCGTCTCGACGTGGGCCCGGCTGGCCAGCTCGGGGACCACGCCGCCGAACGCGGCATGGAGATCGATCTGGCTCGCCACCACGGACGAACGCACGGCGAGGGAGTCATCGACCACGGCGGCCGCCGTCTCGTCGCACGACGTCTCGATGGCCAGCAGCAGCCTGCTCACAGCGCTCCGGCCACTGCGCCGGCTACCTCGGCACGTGAGATGGCGCCCTCGCGCTCGACGACCGGCTCGGCGCCGCGCACGTTGACCAGGGTCGAGGGCACGTCACGAAGAGAGCCGCCGTCGACCACGAGGTCGACGGCGGGCCCGAGGCTGGCGGCCACGTCGTGGGCGGTCCGGGGCGTCGGCGCTCCGTGCGGGTTGGCGCTCGTGACGACCAGGACCCCCGTCCGAGCCAGCAGCCCCCGCAGGAAGTCGTGGTCGGGGATGCGGACCGCAACCTCGTCGCGTCCCGTCAGCCAGGCCGGCCGCTCCGAGGCGGGGTCGAAACCGAAGGCCAGGGTCAGCGGGCCGGGCCACCACCACCGGGCCAACGCCACGGCGGCGGGGGTGAAGGCGACGCCGAGGGCGTGCACCTGCTCGAGGGTCGCCGCCAGCACGGGGAGATGCATCCCCTCGGGTCGCCCCTTGGCCCGGTACACCGCCTGCACCGCGTCGCCGTCGCCGGGTCGGGCGGCCAGGCCGTAGACCGTGTCGGTGGGCAGCACGACGACGCCCCCGGCGCGCAGCGCCTCGGACGCGGCCAGGGCGCCCTCATCGTCGGCGCGCACGATTCTCACGGCACGCTCACGGCCGGCGGCGGCCCGCGCCGTCCCGCCGGATCAGAGTTTCAGCGGTCGGATCGGCGCCGCGATGAGCGCCGGGTCGGACCGCCAGTCGACCCCGGGCACGTCGACGTAGAGCTCGATCTCGTTGCCGTCGGGGTCGAGGATGTAGAGGCTGTGCGTGACCGTGTGGTCAGAGGACCCGACGATCGTCGCGCCGGCCTCACGCACCTTGGCCAGGGCGTCGCGGAGATCGTCGTCCGTCTCGCCGACGTTGAGGCCGAAGTGGTAGAGCCCGACGTGCCGCCCCCGGGGGATGGGCGCGGCATCCGCCCCGACCTCAATGAGCAGGAGCTCGTGATGGGTGCGCCCCGACGAGAACGCAGCCGCCCCGACCGGGTCCTGGCCCGGCTCGGGCATGATCTGGCGCCAGCCCAGGACGTCACGGTAGAAGGCCGCCGAGCGATCCACGTCGCGCACGTAGAGGACGAGGTGGCCCAACTCTCGCACGGTCATGCGCTCACGCTACCGGTCGCGTTTGCCTCGGGCGCCACCACGCTGCGGATCCAATTCGCCGTGGGCGGCATGCCCGGCCCGAGGTGGATGGGCACGTCGAAGGGTTCCGGCTCGAGTCCGGCCGCCTCCATCAGCTCCGTCAACGCATGGGGGACGGCGGCGGCGATGTCCCAGAGGCGCGGCACCGCGCGGGCGTCGGAAGCCAGGCCCCAGTACAGGACGCCCTGATAGCTCATGATGGTGATGTTCAGGCCCATGCCGTCCATCACCGGTCCGAGCGGGAACATCCCGAGCAGCCGGCTGCCGCCCAGATAGAGGGGGAAGTCCGGCCCCGGCACGTTGGACACGACCAGGTTGGCCACCGGCCGATGGCGGTCGGCCAGCTTCATCCCCGTGTACAGGCGGGCCGCCGCCGCAAACATGTTGGGCGTCGCGTGCTCGGCCCAGTTCTGCAGGGTCGTGGCGCCGAGCGCCTTGTGCTCCTCCTTGGCGCCTTTCGTGCCCTCGTGGATGGCCTGCAACCGTTCCAGCGGGTCGTCGATGTGGCAGGGCAGCTGGACGAACATGGCCGACACCTTGTTGGAGCCCTTCAGCTCGGCCACGTCCGGCGTGACCGAGACCGGCACGACCGAGACGAGTGGGATGTCGGGCAGCTCGTCGCCGGCTTGCAGGTAGGTACGCAGAGCGCCGGCGCACATGGCGAGCACGACGTCGTTGACCGTCGTGCCCATCTTGTTCTTCAGCTTCTTGACGTCGCCCAGGCTGGCCGCTGCGAACGCGACGCGACGGCGGGCGTGGACGGCCACGTTGATGGAGGTGCGCGGCGCCGTCAACGGGAGGGCGGCGTTGGTCGACTGGCCCTGCCGGATGCGTCGGATCCCGAAGATGCTGCGCGTCGTCCGCAACATCATCCTCCCGATGTCGAAGGGCGCCACGAGGCCGGCCATCATCGCCTGGGACACCAACTCCAGACCCGAGGGGATGCGCGAGTCGAGCTGGCGCGGCGTGAGCGCCGCCGCTTCGGGGGGCTCCGCTTCGAGATCGAAGAGCACGCCGAGGAGCTCCGCGCCCGACACGCCGTCGATGGTGCTGTGGTGCATCTTGGTGACCAACGCGATCTTCCCGTCCTCGAGCCCCTCGACGATCCACATCTCCCACAGTGGCCGGTCGCGGTGGAGCTGACGGCTGATGACGTCGGCCGCGAAGTCGCCCAATTCGCGCATGCCGCCGGGCGCCGGGAGGGCGGCGCGCCGCAGGTGGTTGTCGATGTCGAACTCGGGGTCGTCCACCCAGACCGGGTGGCCCAGGCGCATCGGGACCTCGACGAGGCGGCGTTGGAACACCGGTGCCAGCGGGATCCGGTCACTGATCAGCTGGCGGATCCGCCGGAACGAGTACCCGCCCGGCACCGTGGCGGGGTCGAAGACGGCTGTCATGGCCACGTGCATGTGCAGGGTCGGCGTCTCCATGTAGAGGAAACTCGCATCGAGCCCGGTCAGCCGTTCGGGGGTCATCGATCTCCTTGGTCAGCACTTTCCCTCCATAACCTCGCACCAACGCCGGACGGGGGCAAACGGGGACCGACTCCGACCAGGGCGGACCTGCACCGGGCGCCCGCGCGGGCGAGAATGGTGAGGTGCCCTACGCATTCCTGATCGTCACCCTCATCGGTGCCGCCGCCGTGGCGCTGGCCTACCGCCCGATCCGGCGGGAGCCGTTCACCGTGATCAGCTTCGCCTTCGCCTGGATCGCGGGCGAGTTGGCCTTCCAGAACATCGTCTGGCAGATGGTGGCGACCGCCCTCTTCATCTCGTTCGGTGCCCTCGACAGCTGGGTCGGGTGGCTCGGGCTCGGCGTCGCCATCGCCGACTGGGTCGGCCTCCTCGGACTGGGTATCGCCGGGCGCCGGGCCACCGGCGTCGCCGCGGCCGCGGTCGACGAGGTGCGCACGAGCGCCTTCCCCGTACCGACCGAGCCGACGACGCCGACGTGGGGTCGCTGGTGGCGCGTCACCCGCGCCATCCCGCTCAAGTCGCGGGCCGTGGACGCGACCTGCAACATCGACTACTGGGGCGACGGGCTCACTCGCCACAAGCTGGACATCTACCGCTCGCGGCTCATCCCACCCGAGAACGCGCCCGTCATGGTGTACATCCACGGTGGGGGCTGGGTCATCGGCGACAAGCGGGAGCAGGGCAAGCCGATGATGTACGAGCTGGTCGCTCGGGGCTGGGTCTGCGTGGCCATCAACTACCGGTTGAGCCCGAAAGCCACCTGGCCCGATCACATTGTCGACGCCAAACGGGCGGTGGCGTGGGTCAAGGAGCACATCGCGGCGTACGGGGGCGATCCCTCCTTCGTCGCGGTCAGCGGGGGCTCGGCCGGCGGCCATCTCTGCGCTCTGCTTGCCCTCAGCGAGGGGGACGCCGCGTTCCAGCCCGGGTTCGAGAGTGCGGACACCGCGGTGCAGGCCTGCGTGCCCTTCTACGGCGTCATGGACCTGACCGGCGCACCCGAGGGTTCGGCCCGCTTCGGGCCGGGCCTGCTCGAACTGCTCGAGCGCAGGGTGATGAAGACGGAGGAGTCCGTGCATCCCGAGGTGTTCCGCGACGCATCGCCCACCTACCGCGTCCATTCCGGGGCACCGCCGTTCTTCGTCCTCCACGGTGTCAACGACACCCTCGTGCCCGTCGAGACAGCGCGCTCCTTCGTGCAGCGGCTGCGGGCGGTGTCACGCCGCCCGGTGGCCTACGCCGAGTTCCCCCTGGCCCAGCACGCATTCGACGTCTTGGCCTCACTGCGCTGCCAGGCCTCCACCTCTGCCGTGGCCGACTTCCTCGAAGCGGCACGTGCGGGTGCCGCCTCGAATCAGGTCTCCAGCGCGACGGGGACGAGAATTGTTTCTGACCTAGAGTCAGAAGCCGGTTCTTGACCTACCGCCCCTCCGGGCCCGCCCCGGGGGAGGACGACGGAGCACGAGAAGGGGTGGCAGTGGGGAATATCCGCACGTCCGAGTCGAGGCGGCGCGACCGGGGTGCGGCCGGAGAAGCCGCGGCCCGGGCCGTCCGCTGCCTGCTGGGCGGAGCACTGGTCGCCGGGACGCTCGCGGCCGGCGGCGGTGCGCTGCTCACCGCCGCTCCCGTCGGGGCTGCGGCGACCTCGTCGGGCACCTGCACGCCGGCCCTGGCGCCGACTCCCGCCCAGCAGGCCTCGACGACCGGCGTGACGTCGAAGTCGGTCACCGTGGGCAACGTCTCCATCATCTCGGGGCCCGTGCCGAGCCTGTTCGAGGGTGCGCCCATCGGGGTGAAGGCGTACTTCGCCATGATCAACGCCAGGGGCGGAGTGCACGGCCGCAAGCTGATCGTCGACTCGAAGGACGACGCGTTCAGTGGCCAGCAGAACCAGAGCGAGACCCAGGCGGCGATCAACAGCGACTTCGCCCTGGTGGGGAGCTTCTCGCTCTTCGACGGCTTCGGCTGCGCCGCCCTGGCCAGCAACACCGCGGTGCCCGACGTCTCGGTCACGCTCGACTCCGGGACGGACGCGCTGCCCAACGACTACAGCGTTCAGCCCTTGGCGAACGAGGAGACCCTCGGGCCGGTCGACTACTACAAGAAGCACTTCCCCAAGGACATGACGGTCGGCGTCATCGTCTCCGACGTGGCGTCGGCCAAGAAGCAGATTGCGGGCCAGTTGGCCGCCATGAAGAGCGAGGGATACAAGATCGGGTACGTCGAGGACGTCAACCCGCTGCAGTCGGATTTCACCACCAGCGTCATCAACATGAAGAACGCGGGCGTCAACGCGGTCGACCTCGGTGGCGTCGACTGGCAGGACGCGGCCATCTTCGTGCAGAACGCGGCCACACAGAACTGGCACCCGGGCCTCATCTTCACGACCGGGCCCGCCTACGCCGACCAGTTCATCTCCCACGCCGGTGGCCCCGCCGCGACCAACGGGATCCAGGTCGGTCAGGTCTACGCCCTGTACCTCGGTCAGGACGCCAAGGTCGTACCGGCGGTGAAGCAGTTCCTCACCTACGTGAAGAAGGTCAACCCGTCGTGGGTGCCCGATCTCTACACCCTCTTCGGATGGGCCTCGGCCAATCTGTTCGTGCAGGCGTTGAAGGCGGCGGGGGCGAACCCGACGCGGGGCGCGGTGATCGCGCAGCTCAAGAAGATCACGAGCTTTTCGGCGAACGGCCTGATGGCCACCGCGGACCCGCCGGCGAAGACGCTGTCACCCTGCTTCCTCATGGCCGTCATCAAGAACGGCACGTATGTCCGCGAGCTGCCCAAGGGCACCGGTTTCGACTGCAACGCCAAGACCTTCAACACGTCCGGGGTTTCGCCCTAACGTCCCGGGGTGATGGTGCGGCACGGGGGTGGGGACGGATGAGTACGGGGGTGGGAAAGGGATGAGGCCATGAGCGTCTTCCTCTCCTTCACGGTCCTCGGAATCGTGTTCGGAGCCGTCTACGGCATCCTGGCCATCGGCCTGGTGGTGACGTACAACACCACCGGGGTCTTCAACTTCGCACAGGGCGCCGTGGGCATGGTGGCGGCCTTCTCCTATTGGCAGCTCTGGCAGGACTGGCACTGGCCGTTCCTCGTCGCCATCGCGGTCATCGTCCTCGTGGAGGCCCCGCTGCTCGCCGTCGCCGTCGAGTACGTCCTCTTCCGGCGCATCCATGGGGCCACGGTGGAGCGGTCCCTCATGGTGTCATTGGGCCTCTTGGTGATCCTGCTCGGCGTGGCCACCATCTTCTGGAGCAGCCCGGACGTCGTCCGTTCCGTGCCGTCCTACTTCACGCAGGCTGACGGAACCGTCCTCTCGGTTCGCCTCTTCGGCGCCGACGGCGTCACCCTGCAGTACCAGCAGATCATGATCGTGATCGTCACGGCGGTAGTCGGCGTCGGCCTCGCTGTCTTCCTGCGCCGTTTCCGCCTCGGCGTGGCCATGCGGGCCGTGGTCGACGATCCCGACCTGGTGGCCATGGCCGGCGCCAAGCCGCACCGGATGTCGCAGATGGGCTGGATCCTCGGCTTCATGCTGGCCGCGCTGGCCGGGGTGCTGCGTCGCGCCCCTCCTCGGGCAGACAGGGCTGACATCGACCCAGCTGACCCTGCTCGCCCTGAACGGCTTCGCCGCTGCCGTGATCGGCCGCTTGCGCAGCCTGCCCATGACGTTCGTGGGTGCGCTCTTCCTCGGCCTGGTGACGTACTACGCACAGGGCTACCTCCCCGGTCACATCAACGCAGGACTCGCCTCCGTGCTCGTCGAGGTCATCCCGGTCGTCGTCCTCTTCATCGTCCTGCTGGTGATCCCGGCGGCCCGGCTCGCCCCGGCCGGCCGCCTGGCCGTCCGCCCCGTACCCAGGGTCGTCACGGCTCGCCAGTCGGTGGCCGGCGCGTTGCTCCTCGTCGCAGGGGCGATCCTGCTCGCCGCCGTGGTGGGTGCCACCGCACTGGCGACGCTCTCGCAGGGCCTCGCCCTCGGTATCGTCGGCCTCTCCCTCGTACTCCTCGCCGGGTTCGCCGGGCAGGTCTCGCTGTGCCAGCTCACGTTCATGGGCATCGGCGCCTTCACCATGGGAAAGGCGTTCGGGGGGGACTCGTGGTGGGGCCTGCTGCTGGCGGTCGTGGTGTCGGGGGCGGTTGGCGCGCTCGTGGCGCTGCCAGCGCTCCGCTTGCGCGGCCTCTACCTGGCGCTGGCGACCTTCGCTTTCGGCGAGGTCATGTACTCCGCATTCTTCAACAATTCGAGCGTGATCCCGGACGGCACCGCGGTTCCGGTGGGACGCCTGCGGCTCCCCTTCATGCCCAACGTGGGCAACCAGGCCGAGCTCATCGAGGTGGCGGTCGCGGCCGCGCTGTGCGCACTGTTCGTCGGGCTGGTCCGACGCAGTGCCTTCGGCCGCCGTCTGGTCGCCATGAACGACTCGCCGGCCGCCTTCGCCACGGTCGGTTTGAGCTCGGTGCGGACCAAGGTGGTCGTCTTCACCGTCTCGGCCGCCATGGCGGGCCTGGGTGGGGTCTTCTACGCGGGGGAGCAGGGCGGCATCGGCGCCAACGACGTGCAGTTCTTCGCCAGCCTGACGCTCCTCTTGTTCGTCGCCATCTGGGGGATCCGCACCCTGACCGGCGCACTGCTCGGCGGCGTCACGGCGGCAGCGCTCCCCGTCTTGCAGACCCACCTTCCCCGCTCGCTGGCCGATCTCACCGGATTGGCCGCCGGCATCGGCATCGTGCTGCTCGCCCGCCACCCCGACGGCATCTTGGGCATGGAGTGGTTGACGAGCCGCGTGCACCTGCCCTTCGGCGACGCGCCGGCCGACCCCGCAACGCTCCTCTTGGACCGCGAGGTGGCTCGTGCCGCCTGAGCCCGGCACCGGCCCCGCCGCCGCGGACGGCCCACCGGCCCTCCGGGTCGAGCACGTCAGCGTGCACTTCGGCGGTGTCGCCGCGCTCGCCGGCGTGACGCTGCGCGCCGACGCAGGGGTCGTCACGGGACTCATCGGGCCGAACGGGGCGGGCAAGACCACACTGTTCAACGTCATCAGCGGCCTTCAGCGTCCCGACAGCGGATCCGTGCACCTCGGCGACGTCGACGTCACCCACAGGCGGACGCACACGCGGGCCCGGCTCGGCCTGGCCCGCACCTTCCAGCGCCTCGAGCTGTTCTCGACGCTGAGCGCGACCGACAACGTCCGCGTGGGCCTCGAGGCCTCCGGCCGTGCCGCGCCTTCGAGCGCCGTCGACCTCCTCGAGCGGGTGGGCGTCGCGGAGGAGGCTTCTGCGCAGGTCTCGTCGCTCCCCACCGGGTCGGCACGCCTCGTCGAGCTGGCGCGCGCCCTGTCCACCGACCCCAAGGTCCTTCTTCTCGACGAGCCGTGCTCGGGGCTGGACGAGAACGAGACCGAGGTGCTCGGCCGTCTGCTCGGGTCCCTCGCCGCCGAGGGCCGGGCCGTCGTCCTGGTCGAACACGACACGAACCTGGTGTTGCGCGTCTGCGGGATCGTGCACGTGCTCGACTTCGGGCAGGTGATCGCGACGGGCACACCCGACGACATCCGTCGCAACCCGGCAGTGCAGGAGGCCTACCTGGGTCACGCTCCCGACACCAGCCGAGCGGGTCCGGCCGGGGAGGGCGCGGAGCGATGACCCCCGGTGCCGGAGTCGGCCTCACGATCGAGGACGTCCATGCCGCCTACGGGCGCATCGAGGTGCTGCACGGTGTGGACCTCACGGTCACCGCCGGCACCGTCTTCGCCCTCCTCGGTCCCAACGGGGCCGGGAAGAGCACGCTGTTGAAGGTGGTGGGTGGCCGCCTCCGCGCCACGGCCGGCACGGTCACCTTCGACGGCATCGCGGCCTCGCGGCGGACACCCGACGTCCTGGCCCGATCCGGGGTGATCGCGATCCCCGAGGGGCGCGGCGTGTTCCCCAACCTGACGGTGCGGGACAACCTGCGCATGTGGACCTATCGCGGCAGCGTGAGCAGCGCAGAGGTCGAGGCGCGTGCCTACGAGCAGTTCCCCCGCCTGAAGGAGCGCCGCAAGCAGCTGGCCGGGACGCTCTCGGGAGGCGAGCAGCAGATGCTGGCCATCTCGCGGGCGCTGGCGGGCGACACCAAGGTCCTCCTCCTCGACGAGATCTCCATGGGCCTGGCGCCCATCGTGGTGGGCCATCTCTACGAGCTCGTGGCGGCCGTGGCCGCCGGTGGGGTGACCGTCGTCCTGGTCGAGCAGTTCGCGGAGACCGCCCTCGGCGTAGCCGACCGGGCGGCCATCATGCTGCACGGCCGCATCGCCCACGAGGGCACGCCCCGCGAGATGGCCGACGCAGTCCAGGGCGCCTATCTCTGACCCTGCGGGTCAGGCCTCGTCGGCGAGCTCCACCTCCACCGAGAGCGCGTCACCCTCCGCCAGGACCAGCTCGTCCACCCCACCGGCGTCGGTCAGATCGCCGCGGGCGGCCTCCACCGCGGCCAGCGTCGCTGCCGGCCCGCGGACCGTGAGGCGCGCCACCCGGGCCCGCATGGAGCGCTTGTGGGCGGTCTTCTCGCGGCGCACCGCGCCGAGGACCTCGGCCGCGACCGGGAGCACCGTCGCGTCAGCCCGCGCATCCACCCCCGTCTCGGCCGGGTCGGGCCAGGGCGCGAGGTGCACCGATCCCAGCTGCCACCAGCTCCACACTTCCTCGGTGACGAAGGGAAGGAACGGTGCGAACAGTCGGTGCAGCGCGGAGAGCGCCAGGGCCAGCGTCGCCCGAGCCGAGTCCGCCCCGGCCGGGTCGCCCTCCCCGTAGGCCCGGGTCTTGACCAGCTCGACGTAGTCATCGCAGAAGGACCAGAAGAAGGTCTCGGTGATCTCGAGAGCACGGGCGTAGTCGAAGCTCTCGTGTGCCGCCGTGGCAGCCTCGACCAGCGCGGTCAGGTGCGTGAGCAGCGCCGCATCGATCGGGTCGCGCACCGCCTGAATCCCGGGCACCGGGCCGTCGCCGAGCCGGCCCAGCGCGAACTTGGACGCGTTGAGGATCTTGATCGCCAGGCGGCGCCCGATCTTCATGACGCCGGTGTCGAGCGCCGTGTCCGTCCCGGGCCGCCCGTTGCAGGCCCAGTAGCGCACGGCGTCGGAGCCGAACTCCTCGAGCGTCGCCATGGGCGTGACGACATTGCTGCCCTTCGACTTGGAGATCTTCTTGTGGTCCTTGTCGAGGATCCAGCCGTTGATGGTGGTGTGGGCCCACGGCAGCGTGTGGTGCTCCTGGTGCGAGCGCAGCAGGGTGGCGAAGAGCCAGGTACGGATGATCTCGGGCCCCTGCGGGCGCAGGTCCATCGGGAACGTCGCGGCGAACAGGTCCGGCTCGTCCTCCCATCCGCAGACGATCTGGGGCGTCACCGACGAGGTGGCCCAGGTGTCCATGACGTCGGGGTCCCCGGCGAACCCGCCCGGGACCCCGCGTTGGGCGGCCTGGTAGCCCGGCGGGCACATCGGTCGTCGGGTCGACCGGCAGGTCGGCCTCGTCGGGCACGATCGGCGCGTCGTAGTCCGGCTGGCCCTGGCCGTCGAGGGGGTACCACACGGGGATGGGGACGCCGAAGAAGCGCTGGCGGCTGACCAGCCAGTCGCCGTTGAGCCCGTTGACCCAGTCGTCGTAGCGCACCTTCATGTAGGGCGGATGCCAGTCGAGCTGCGCGGCCCGCTCCAGCTGTTCGCGCCGCAGCTGCTCGTCGTGGCCGCCGTTGCGGATGAACCACTGCCGGCTGGTGACGATCTCGAGCGGCCGGTCACCCTTCTCGTAGAACTTCACGGGGTGCGTGATGGGCTTGGGGTCGCCGACCAGATCCCCCGAGGCCGTCAGCATCTCGACCATCGCCTTCTGGGCCTGCTTCACCGTCTTGCCGGCGATGGCGCGCCACGCCTCGCCGTCGGGCACGCCGGCCGGGGGGACTCGGTGATCCGTCCCGACCTCGTCACGATGCTGCGCGTCGGCAGGTCGAGCTCGCGCCACCACACGACGTCGGTCACGTCGCCGAACGTGCAGATCATGGCGATGCCCGAGCCCTTGTCCGGTTGGGCCAGGTGATGGGACAGGACCGGGACCTCCACCCCGAAGAGCGGGGTGCGCACGGTCGTGCCGAACCGCGCCGCGTAGCGCCCGTCGTCGGGGTGGGCGACCAGCGCCACGCAGGCGGCGATCAGCTCGGGCCGGGTCGTCTCGATCTCAATGTCGTCGAAGCGCACCCGGTGGTAGGCGCCCTGCAGCTCCTTGTCCTCCATTTCGGCCTGGGCCACCGCGGTCTGGAAGTCGACGTCCCACAGGGTGGGCGCCTCGGAGGAGTAGGCCTCGCCCCGGGCGAGGTTGCGCAGGAACATGCGCTGGCTCGTGCGACGGCTCCGGTCGTCGATGGTGGCGTAGGTCCGGGCCCAGTCGACCGACAGCCCGACGCGGCGCCACAGGTCCTCGAAGGCGTGCTCGTCCTCTGCGGTGAGTTCGTGGCAGAGCGCGATGAAGTTCGGCCTGCTCACGGGAACGTCGTCCTTTCCGGGCTCCTCCGGCAGCCTGAAGTCGGGGTCGTAGGGGAGTGAGGGGTCACAGGTCACCCCGAAGACGTTCTGCACCCGGCGCTCGGTGGGCAGCCCGTTGTCGTCCCAGCCCATCGGGTAGAAGAGCTTCCAGCCCCGCATCCGCCGGTAGCGCGCGATGGCGTCGGTCTGCACGTAGCCGAAGACCGACCCCATGTGGAGCGAGCCCGACACGGTCGGCGGAGGGGTGTCGATGGAGAAGACCTCGGCCCGGCCGGCGCCCTCGGCGAAGCGGTAGATACGGCTCTCCTCCCACTCGGCCGCCCAGCGCTCCTCGAGGCCCTCGAGGGTCGGCTTGTCGGGGACGAGGGGCGCTCCGGTCCTGGGGGTCGACATGATCGGGTTACCGTACCCGGGGTGCTGAACCTCTACGACACCGCCACGGGAACCGTCCGCCCGCTCGAGCTGCGGGCTGCCGGCGAGGTGTCGATGTACGTCTGCGGCCCGACCGTCTACGACCTCCCCCATATCGGGCACGGGCGGGCCAACCTGACCTTCGACATCCTGCGTCGCTACCTGAGCTTCAACGGCCTGCAGGTGCACCATGTCGCCAACGTCACCGACGTCGACGACAACATCATCAAACGGGCCCTCGAACTCGGTCGAACCGAGGCCGACGTGGCGGCGGAGTTCGAAGCCAGCTGGTGGGAGTCCATGGACGCGTTGGGAGACCTCCGTCCCCAGGACGCCCCGCACGCAACCCAGTACATCGACCGGATGGTCGCGCTGGTCGCCGAGCTGACGGACCGGGGGAAGGCCTACGAGACACCCGATGGCGTCTACCTCGAGGTGGCCAAGGTCGAGGGGTACGGCCTCCTGGCGCAGCAGCCACTGGAGTCGTTGCAGGCCGGTGCGAGGGTCGAGGCCAACGAGGACAAGCGGTCACCGCTCGACTTCGCCCTCTGGAAGAAGGCGAAGGAGGGCGAGCCCAGTTGGGACTCGCCCTGGGGCCCGGGCCGGCCCGGGTGGCACACCGAGTGCGTGGTCATGTCGCTCGACCTTCTGGGCGAGGGATTCGACCTGCACGGCGGCGGGCAGGACCTGATGTTCCCCCATCACGAGAACGAGCGGGCGCAGGCGGTGGCCGACGGCAAGACATTCACCCGGCACTGGATGCATCACGGCTGGGTGGAGGTGGAAGGCACCAAGATGTCGAAGTCGCTCGGCAACTTCTCCACGTTGCCCGACCTCCTGTCCCGCTGCGACGCCCGCGCCTACCGGGTCCTGGTGCTGCGGGCCCACTACCGATCGCCGATCGAGGTGACGCCGGAGACCTTGGCCGACGCCGAGAAGGCACTGGCCCGGCTCGACGGCCTGGCGAGGCGTTTCGCGACCTTCGAGGTGGCCGAGCTGCTGGCCCGGGCCGAGGGCGGCTTCGTCGTCGAGGGGTCGCCCCCGGCCACCGGCGTCGATGCCGGTGCCGTGGCGGCGTTCCGGTCGCGCATGGACAACGACCTCGACACCCCGGGCGCCCTCGCCACGATCTTCGAGCTGGTGACCGCGGCCCACTCCGCGGCCGACGCCGGCGACGGGGCGGAGGGGGGCCGCCTGGCCCACACGGCCGCCGTGCTGCTGGCGGCGCTGGGGTTGGCGCTGCGCGCCGACGACGGGGAGATCGACGAGGAGTCGGCCCGGCTGGTGGCGGAGCGGGACGAGGCTCGCTCGTCCCGGGACTTCGCCCGGGCCGACGCCCTACGAGACGAGTTGGTGGGCCGGGGCTGGACGGTGGAGGACACACCGTCGGGCACGGCCATCCGGCGCTGACTGGCGGGGAAAGTACCAGGTCAGAGCATCAAAGCATGCACATGTTGCACCGGTTACCGGGCCGTAGGTTACTCTATGGTAACTAGGAAACCGTCGGGGGCGGCGCGCCAACCCGGCTGCGAACGGGGAACCCGAAGGAGGGCGTAGGCACCATGTCCGATTACTCGCTCGAGCTGAACGAAGACCAGCTCCAGATTCAGAAGTGGGTCCACGAGTTCGCGGAGAACGTCGTCCGCCCCGCCGGCCCGGAGTGGGACGAGCGGGAGGAGACGCCGTGGCCGATCATCGAGGAGGCCGCCAAGAACGGCCTGTATTCGTTCGACTTCATCGCGCAGTGCTTCTCGGACCCGACGGGCCTTCTCATGTGCCTCGTCAACGAGGAGATGAGCTGGGGCGACGCCGGCATCGCGCTCGCCATCTTCGGCTCCACCCTCGCCGTGGCCGGGATCTTCGCCAACGGCACCCCCGAGCAGATCGGCGAGTGGATCCCCCAGTGCTTCGGCACCGCTGACGACGTGAAGCTGGCCGCGTTCGGCGTGTCGGAGCCCGACGCCGGATCCGACGTGTCCTCCCTCAAGTCGCGGGCCGTCTACGACGAGGCCAAGGACGAGTGGGTGCTGAACGGCACCAAGACCTGGATCACCAACGGCGGCATCGCCAACACGCACGTGCTCGTGCTGTCGGTCGACCCCTCGCTCGGCAGCCGCGGCCAGGCCAGCTTCGTGGTGCCCGAGGGCACACCGGGGATCTCGCAGGGGCAGAAGTTCAAGAAGATGGGCATCCGGGCCTCGCACACCGCCGAGGTGGTGCTCGAGGACTGCCGCGTCCCGGGTCGCTGCCTCCTCGGTGGCAAGGAGAAGCTCGACGAGCGCCTCGCCCGGGCCAAGGAGGGCAAGAAGACCTCGACCCAGGCCGCCATGGCGACCTTCGAGGCCTCACGGCCGATCGTGGGAGCCCAGGCCGTCGGCATCGCGCGAGCCGCCTACGAGTACGCGCTCGACTACGCCAAGGAGCGCAAGCAGTTCGGCCGGGCCATCATCGAGAACCAGGCCATCGCCTTCAAGCTGGCGGACATGAAGATGCACACCGACGCCGCCCGCCTGCTCGTGCACCGGGCCGCCAACATGGCCAGCACGGGCAAGAAGTTCGAGAACGGTGAGGGCTCCATGTCCAAGCTCTACGCCGGCGAGAACGCCGTCTGGGTGACCGAGCAGGCCATCCAGATCCTCGGTGGCTACGGCTACGTGCGCGAGTACCCCGTCGAGCAGTGGCACCGCGACTCGAAGATCTACACCATCTTCGAGGGGACCTCGGAGATCCAGCGGCTGGTGATCAGCCGGGCCATCAGCGGGAATCCACATCAACTAGTTCCCGCCCTCCCGGGCGCCCGTCCGGAGCTCGACCGGGGTCCCCCGATCCTCGAAGGAGAACGTCGTCCCGGTGCTGAAGCGCGTCAGGGCGACGTCGTCGGGGACAGGCGTCTCGTTCTCGCCCCGGACGACCTCGACGACGAGGGCGTCGCCGTCGGACACCGCGACGCAGTGGAAGCGGGGGTCAACCGCCCGCACCATGGCGTCGAGCGGGGCCAGGTGGTCACCGTCGAGCATGGAGGGCCAGGCACCGTCGGTCCCGGCGCCGGTGTCGCGCTGCAGCCGGAGGCGCAGCCGCTCGTCGAGCTCGACCCCGCCGCCCACGTAGTCGTGGGGCTGCAGGCCCGGGTGCAGCGCCAGCAGCCGTGCCGCCCCCTCCAGCGTCGGTGGGAGGCTGAGCGCGTCTCGGAACCGGTCCGCCGCGACGCCGGCCACGCCGGTGAACTGCCGCCGGGCGAACTCGAGCGCCGTCGCCGCGTCGGCCCGCTCCCGCACCGCAGCGACGAAGGACAGGACCAGCAGGTGTCCCTGCAGGCACACCTCGTCGACGATCCTGCGCAGCGCCGAGGCGGACCAGTCCGAGAAGCGGAGGTCCGCCACGAGGGGACCCCTGTAGTCGTGCCGGCCCGGATCGTCCGGGTCGATCGGCGCCAGCTCCCAGGAGGCCGCCCGGGTCCTGGCCATCGCCTCGGCCTGGGGCGGGACCGGCAGCAGGGGACTGTCGTCGTCGATCGTCACCGTCCAGTGGCAGGCAGGCGTCCGGTCGGCCGGCACCCGTGGGGGGCGATGGATGGGGCGGACCCGGGCCTGTGGGTTGGTGGCCACCGCCGTGGCCTCGAACGTCGGATCCTCGATGTCGTGGCACATGGCGACGACGTAGTCGGGGCCCATGGGCTCGACGTCCATCAGCGCCCCGCAGTGGTCGAGCCAGAACTCTCCGTGGTCGTGATCGGTGACCCGGTAGCGGAAGTCCATGAATTGAGGTGGCGCGCCGACGTCGAACTGCATCCCCTTGAAGACGGTCTCGACCGAGTCACCCCCGAAGCCCAGGGCGCGCTGCATGCGCCGCGTGTAGACGGGACTGGCTCCCATCCACTCGGCGATGGCGATGTCGCGCATCACGTCGCGCCCGAAGGCGCCGATGAGGTGCGGCATCCCGGCCCGATCGATCAGGTGACCGGCCAGCAGGTACTCGGGGACCAGGAGGGCCAGCTCGTCCCTGCCGAGGCCGCTCGGTCCCGGGCCCACCGTCAGCACAGGGCACGCATGCGGGGCATCCGGTCATCGTAGGTTCGCCGCCGCGGGAAGCCGACGACCACCACCCCGACGGTGCCCGCGGCCCCCGAACGGCCCCACGACGGGCCAGCCAATAGTGTCGGCCCACCATGCCCCCGCTCCTGCGCCACGCGGCCGACGTCACGCCCGAATGGCTGACCGATGCACTCGGCGCCGCGGGCGTGCTGGCCCGTGGTGCCCGGGTGACCTCGTTCGAGACCGAGCCGGTCGGCACGGGCCAGATGGCCGACACGACGCGCTTCTCGCTCGCGTACGACCCGCCGGGTGCCGGTCCGGGCAGCGTGGTGGGCAAATTCGCCTCAGCCGACGAGCAGAGCCGCAGCACCGGACTGGCGCTCCGGGCCTACGAGATAGAGGTTCGCTTTTACCGCGAGGTCGCTGCCCGGGTCGGTGCTCGCTTGCCGGTGGCGTACGTGGCCGAGGTGGAGCCCGAGACGGGGTGGTTCACCCTTCTCCTCGAGGACATCGTCGGCGCCGCGCAGGGCGACCAGATCGCAGCTTGCGGCGCGGACGTGGCGGCCGCCGTCCTCGACGAGATGGCGGGGCTGCATGCGCCGTGCTGGGAGGCTCCGGACCTGGCGGGGCTGGAGTGGCTCAACCGCGCCACGCCCGAGTCGGACGGCCTCCTCTGCATGCTCGTGTCGTCGCTGCTGCCGGGCTTCCTCGAGCGCTACGAGGACACCCTCTCGCCCGACCACCAGGCGGTCTGCCGTATCTTCGCCGAGCACCTCCCTGCGTGGCTGCGGCTGCGCGGCGGCCCCCGCACGGCGAGCCATGGCGACTTCCGCCTGGACAACCTCTTGTTCCAGCCGGGTGACCCGAGGCCCGTCGTCGTGGACTGGCAGACCGTCGCCTGGGCGGGCGCGTCCTACGACGTGGCCTACTTCCTCGGCGGTTGCCTCAGCGCCGAGGACCGCCGGGCGCACGAGAACGACCTGCTGGCGCACTACCACGACGCGCTGTGCCGGCGGGGGGTGCGGGACTACGGCTTCGAGCAGCTCCGGGCGGACGTCCGGCGGGACAGCTTCGGAGGCGTCCTCATGGCCATCGTCGCCGCCATGGTCGTGCAGCGGACCGAGCGCGGGGACCTCATGTTCCTGACGAGCACGACCCGTCACGCCCAGCACGCACTCGATGTCGACGGGCCCGCGCTGCTGCAGACCACATGACGGACCTGTTGGTCCTGTGCACGGGTAATGCAGCCCGCTCGGTGATGGCGGGCTTCATGCTCGAGCATCTGCGGGGCGGCCGGGCCGGAGACCCGCTGCACGTCGTCACGGCGGGCACCCACACCATCGACGGGCAACCGATGGGGATGCGGACGCGTGCCGCGCTCTCGCGCCTCCCCGAGTTGGCGGGCACCGACTACCGCCGCCACCGCAGCCGCCAGGTCCACGGGATCGACCTGGTGCACGCCGAGCTGGTCGTCGTGATGGAGGCCGACCACGTGCGCTTCGTGCGGCGCCGCTTCCCCGACGCCGCCGCCAAGACGGCGACCATCCGCCGCCTGTGCCGCGACCTGCCGCCGGCTCCGCCGCGCCTCGGGGAGCGGGTGGCCGCCCTCGGCCTCGGCGAGGTGGAGGTGTCCGACACCGAGGACGTCCTCGACCCCGCGGGTGGGGAGGCTGACGTCTACGCCGCCTGCGTGGACGAGCTGTGGGGCCTGTGCCAGAACCTGGTGGCGCTGCTGTAGGCCGGACGGCTCGGGGCGCGCCGGCGGGTGCTCAGTCCGCGTGGACCGATCGCAGCCCGGCCCAGGCCAGGTCCGCCATGCGCCGCGCCAGCTTCTGCGCCTCCTCGTCGAGCTCGTCGTCGCTGTCCGGGCGCTGCGCCATGAAGCGCCGGCTGGCGCCTTCGGCCATGCCGACGATCCCATAGGCGAGCAGGCGTCGGTGGTCGTCGTCGAGGCCGGCGGCGATGAGGGGGTCGATCGCCTCGGCGATCGCGTCCTCCACCGTGCGCAACGCCCGCCCCAGCTCCTGGTCATCGGCGTGGTCTCTCCCGTACAGCAGGCGGAACTCGGCCTCGTGGCGGACGACCAGGCGGAAGTAGGCGGCGAAGCCGAGCTCGACCTGCTGGCGTGGGCCGTCGGCCCGCATCACGGCCCGCCGGATGGCCGAGAGCAGGTCCTGGGCGATGGAGTCGACCAGCTCGAGGTACAGGGCCCGCTTGGACGAGAAGTGCTGGTAGAGCAGGGGTTTGGTGACCCCCGCCGCCTCCGCGATGTCGTCCATGGTGGTGGGCCGGTAGCCCCGTTGGGCGAAGAGCTCGAGCGCCACCGCGAACAGCTGCTGGCGTCGCTGTTCGGCCGTGAGCCGCCTGGAGGCGGCCTGCATCGCACCTGGCACGCCGCTCACGTTACCGAACGGTCATCGCGGCGACGGGGAGGCCGGGGACGTCGCGCAATATCCGGGACAGCCGCTGGGGGAGGTCGGCCAGGTTGAAGTGCGCGGCGGCGACGCGCTGGTTCTGCTCCAGCAATCGCTCGTCGGGGGCGCGCAGCCAGGCCGCCAGCGGGGCCGGGTCCGCGGCGTCGAACCACTCGAACCCGAAGGCGGCCAGCTCCGTCGCCACGGGGTAGGAGCCCACCGCCAGCGGTCGCCGGTGGGTCGCCGACTCGACGGAGGGGTTGCCGAATCCCTCCCACGACGACGGCAACAGGACGGCATCGCAGGCGGCGTAGGCGTCGGCGATGCCGCAGCCGCCCGCGGGTTCGCCGCGGAGGACCGGGCAGGTCGCGCTCCCGACGAGGCGCGCCAGTTCCGCCTCGTACCCGTCCTCGGCCGGGCCGAGCAGCCAGTAGACGCCGCCGACGTCCTCTGCCAGCGCGATCGCCCCGGCGATGTTCTTGCGCGCCAGGGCGCGGGTGGGTTGGAGCAGGAGCGGGATCTCGTCGTCCACGCCCAGCGCCGCCCGCGTCGACGTCCGCTCGCCGGGAGGTGGGTCCGGATCGAAGGTGTTGTACACCGTCGTGGCGCGGATGCCGCGCGCGGCGAGCTCGGCGCGGCTCAGCTCGTTGATGGTGACGTGCGCCCAGGCGGGGTCGTCCGGTGGTGGCGGCAGGTGGGCCAGGTGCGGACGCTGCCACGGGAGGTCGTGATGGTGGAGGACGGCGGGTCGACCGGCGCAGGCCGCCGCCACCACGGCCGCGGCGCCCGGGTTCAGGGGCAGGGAGCACAGGTTCTCGACGACCACCAGATCGGCCTGGGCCAGTGCGGCCTCCACCTCGGCCCGGCTCGGCGGCTCGGCGGCGTCCATGGCCAACCCAGGTAGCAGCGTGTCGACCGGGCCCGCGCCGGCGACCGTGCGGACGTCCCACCCCAGGCGGCGCAGCGCCGCAGCCCACTTGGCGGCCTCCACGGCCACCCCGTCGTCGCCGCCCAGCCGGAAGGACACCACACACGCCGTAGGCACGTTCGGCACCCTACGCGGCGCGGACCGGCCCTTTTGCGGGTCGACTAGCGTTTCCCCGATGGCGAAACGAGCACTGATTACGGGCGTCACCGGCCAGGACGGGTCGTACCTGGCCGAATTCCTGCTGGAGCAGGGCTACACGGTCATCGGCATGGTGCGGCGCTCGAGCACCTTGAATTTCGAGCGCATCGCCCACATCCAGGACCGGCTCGAGCTCGTCGCGGGTGACCTCCTCGACGAGGTGTCGCTCATCAACATCCTGCGTGACCACCGGCCGACCGAGGTGTACAACCTGGCCGCCCAGTCATTCGTGCAGACCAGCTTCAGCCAGCCCGTGCTGACCGGCGAGACGACGGCCCTCGGCGTCACCCGCCTGCTCGACGCGATCCGCTTGGTCGACCCCGAGATCCGCTTCTACCAGGCGAGCTCCTCGGAGATGTTCGGCAAGGTGCAGGAGGTTCCCCAGCGGGAGTCGACCCCGCTCTACCCGCGCAGCCCCTACGGGGTGGCGAAGGTCTACGGCCACTGGATCACGGTCAACTACCGCGAGAGCTACGGCCTCCACGCCACCTCGGGGATCCTGTTCAACCACGAGTCCCCCCGCCGCGGTCTCGAGTTCGTGACCCGCAAGGTCACCCACGGGGTCGCGCGCATCGCCAACAAGCTCGACGACAAATTGGCGCTCGGCAACCTCGACGCCCAGCGCGACTGGGGGTACGCGGCCGACTACGTGCGGGCCATGTGGTTGATGCTCCAGCAGGACGCGCCGGGCGACTACGTCGTGTCGACCGGCCAGACCCACGAGGTGCGCGAGCTGTGCCGGCTGGCGTTCGAGGCGGCCGATCTCGACTGGGAGCAGCACGTGGTCACCGACGAGCGGTTCCTGCGGCCGGCGGAGGTGGACCTGCTGGTCGGCGACCCCACGAAGGCGCACCAGGTACTGGGCTGGCAGCCCGAGGTCGACTTCGCCGGCCTCGTCACCATGATGGTGGAGGCCGACATGGACCTGATCCGCAAGAGCCTCAGGTAACCGGGGGGCCGCCGCGCTCCTCCCGTTTGGCGCACCCGCTGCGATCGCGGCCAATCCCGCCGGCGCCCTCGTCGCGTTCGGAGCCGGGGTCCTCTCGTTCGTGTCCCCGTGCGTCCTGCCCCTGGTCCCGGGCTACATCTCCATGGTGTCCGGCCTCTCGGCAGCCGAGCTGGAGGCGGGGGGCGACGGGGCCACGCCGTCGGTAGCCCTGCGGCCGGTGCTGCGCGGCATCGCCCTCTTCGTGGCCGGCTTCACCCTGGTCTTCGTGGCGCTCGGGGCGGCGGCCTCGAGCATCGGGCGACTGCTCGATGCCCACCAGATCGCCCTCGCCCACCTGAGCGGCGCGGTGATCATCCTGCTCGGGGCCGTCATGCTGCTGGGCGCTCTGCCGGCCCGGGTGTGGGCCCACGCCGGCACCGGCACCCTCGGCGTGGTCTCACGGGTGACCGGAGAGCATCGTTTCGACGTGCGGCCCTCCAAGCTCGGCGTGTGGGCTGCTCCGGTCATGGGGATGGCCTTCGCCTTCGCGTGGACGCCGTGTATCGGCCCGGTCCTGGGCGTCGTGCTGAGCCTGGCGGCGCGCAACGGGTCGCTGCCCGGGGGCGTCCTCCTCCTGTTCTGCTACTCGCTGGGTCTGGCGGTGCCCTTCGTGATCGTCGGGCTGGCCTTCGGCCGGCTCACCGCCACCCTGGCCCGGGCGCGGCACTGGCTGTGGGCCGTCGAGCTGGTGGCGGGCATCGTCCTCGTCGTCTTCGGCGTGCTGTTGCTGACGGACAACGTGAGCTGGGTGTCGACGCAGCTCTCGAACTTCCTGAACTACATCGGCCTCGGCCGGCTCTCGAGGAGCTAGCCGGTCCTCACGGGGAGGCCTCCGCCAGGACGTCGGCGAACGTGCGGGCGAACGTGTGCGCGTCGCCGGGCCAGCGGGCCGAGACGTACACGCCGTCGCGCACGACCCAGGCCGGCCGGGCGTCGGTCACGGTGTCACGCGAGCGCCCGCTGGTCTTGCGCCGGTACTCCGCGCTGCCGCTGGGCACCGTCACGAAGTCGCCGGGTTCGGCGAGCGCGCGCGTGACCTCCTGCTGCACGGACATGTACCCCGCGGGCTGGCCGGGCTCCTCCACGTACGTCCGGTAGTAGTCCGGGTCCCAGAAGCGCGTCCGGCTGGCGAGCTGCCACGCCCTGCCCTCCAGCTGCCAGGTCAGCGCCGTGGTGCGCCGGCCGTGCAGCACGGAGTGCCCGCTGGCGGGGTCGACGGCGCGGGCGGCGACGAGGACGCCGTGGCAGATCGCCCCCACCGGCTTGCCGGCGCGGAACGAATCGATCGCCATCTGTTGCACCTCGGTGCTCTCGAGGTAATCGCGCATGCCGCGGGCGCGATGGCCCCCGGGCAGGACGAGCGCGTCGTAGGCGCTGCGCCGTGCTGCACCCCAGTGGAGGGGCGCACCGAACGCGGTGTCGTCGAGCAGGGCGGCGTAGGCACGGCGCCCTGCGGCGTCGGCCCGCAGGGCGCGGCCCACCACCGTGACGTTGCGCAGCAGCGGGACGGCACCCCAGGGGTCGAGGCCACGCCCGCTGACCATGATGTCGTCGGCCCGCCCCGGTTGCCCGGAGGGCGTGGCGAACACGACCTCGTGGCCGGCCTCGGACAGGATCTGCCAGCTCACGGCCACCTCGGTCGGGTCGAAGTCGCATGCCGGCAGCGGCATCAGCACGGTCGCCATGGGTGCGACGCAGACTACCGATGCTCCCCGAGCACACGTCGGGCGCCCGGGGATAGCGTCGGCCCATGACCGAGACCGAGACCGACACCGGGACCGGGACCGGGACCACACCGTCACCCCCGCCGCTCTTCACGGCCGCCGAGGGGATCGACGACCTCTGGGTGAAGGCGTTCCAGGGCGAGGTCCTGGGGGAGGCCTTCTTCTCCGGTGTGGCCGACCGACTCGACGATGCCGAGCGCGTCCGCCAGATGCGGGTGCTCGCCACGCTGGAGCGCCGGACGAAGGACGCGGTGGCGCCCGCGCTCGGGCGCGCCGGCATCTCCACCGCGCCCGACCCCGAGATGCTGCAGGTCGCCGAGGCGCTCGCTCCCGCCTCGGCGGGTGGCACGTGGGAGGACTTCATGAACTCGGTCGTGAACGTCACCGACCAGTACCTCCAGTTGTACCGGCGCATCGGCGAGCTGAGCCCCGCCGAGCGCGAGACGGCGGAGCTCCTCGTCGCGCACGAGATCGCCCTGGGCGACTTCGCCCGCGCCGAGCTGGCCGGTGAGACAACGACGTCGCTGAACTCGGTGCACGCCTTGGCGCACATGCGCTGAAGCGTGCAGGGCGGTCCCGACTTCGCCCGGTTCGACCGCCGCCACTACGAGACGGTGTCGGCCCGTGAGGGCTACGGCGCGTGGGCGCCGACGTACGAGCACAGCGTCGAGGACGTCATGGACCTCGCGCTCTTGGAGCGCATCGGATCCGTCCGGTGGGACGGGGTCGGTCGCGCGGCCGACCTCGGGTGCGGTTCGGGGCGCACCGCCGCCTGGCTCCTCACCCGAGGCGACTTCCCCGTCGACGGCGTCGACCTGACGCCGGCGATGCTCGAGCGGGCCCGCGCCCGCGGCATCCACGACCGACTCGTCGAAGGAGACGTGCGCCGCAGCGGGCTGCCCGGCGGCGCCTACGACCTCGTGGTCTGCGTCCTCGTCGACGAGCACCTGCCCGAGCTCTCCGGCCTTTACGCCGAGGCGCGGCGGCTGCTCGGCCGTGCCGGGTGGTTCGTGGTCGTCGGGATCCATCCCTACTTCGTGATGTCGGCGGGGATGCCGACGCACTTCGACCTCCCCGGGGGCCGGCCCGTGGCCATCGAGACCTTCGTGCACCTCCCCTCCGAGCACGTTGCCGCCGCCAGCGCTGCGGGCTTCGCCTTGTGCGAGATGCACGAAGCCCTGGTCGATGACGAATTCGTGCGCCGCAAGCCGGGCTGGCAGGCCTACCGGGACTGGCCCTTCAGCTCCGCCTGGGTCTGGGCCACGGCCTGAGCGAGGGCCCGGGACCCGCTTGGAACCCCGGGACCGACCCCCCCTACCATGGTGGGGAAGGCCATGGCCCCTGTCGTTCACTTTCGCGCCGCTGTCGCACTCGCCGGCCGCTTCCCCGCCCTTGCCGGGGTCGACCTCTGCCTCGAGCAGGGAGAGGTCGTCGTCGTGGTGGGTGCCAACGGGGCGGGCAAGACGAGCCTCCTGCGCGCGTGTGCAGGGCTTTTGCCCGTCACGGCGGGCGAGGCATCCGTCCTCGGGGTCGACCTGACCACGGACCACACGTCGGTGCGCCGCTACGTCGGCCTCTTGGGCCATGCCGCCCCCCTCTACGACGAGCTCAGTGCGGCGGAGAACGTCCGCTTCGCCGTCCGCGCCCTCGGTCTCCCCGTTCGGAGCGCGGAGGGGGCGCTCGACCGGCTCGGCCTGACCGGCCGCCTGTCCACGACCCCGGCGGGTCGGCTCTCAGCCGGGCAGCGCCGCCGCGTCGCACTCGCCGCCCTCCTGGCCCGCCGCCCCGCGCTATGGCTGCTCGACGAGCCCCACGCCGGGCTCGATGCGGGCTCGCGCACCCTGCTCGCGCAGCTGATCGGCGAGGCCGTGACGGACGGGGCGACGGTGTTGCTGTCCTCCCACGAGCCTCAACTGTCGATACCGCTCGCCGACCGCGTCGTGTCGATGGGTGGGGGACGCGTGACCGGCGAGGCGCCCGGTGGGCGTCGCATCACCCTGGCCGCGGTGCCGGCCGCCCCTCCCGACGACGCCGCCGGCGGCGTGGGGGCCACCCATGTGGCATGACGCCGTGCTGGTGGCCGGGAAGGACCTCCGGATCGAGGCGCGCTCGCGCGTCGCGCTGTGGCAGGTCGTCCCCTTCGCCTTCCTCGTCCTCGTGCTCCTCGCGTTCGCCATCGGTCCGGACCAGGCGGCGCTGCGTCGCGCCGCTCCGGGGATCTTCTGGGTGGCCCTGTTGTTCTCGACGGTGCTGGCGATCCAGCGCAGCGTGGCCGTCGAGTCCGGCGAGGGCACCCGGGACGGCCTGCGCCTCTCGGGCATCGACCCGGCGGGCATCTTCCTGGGCAAGGCGGCCGCGGTCGGTCTCCAGCTCCTGGCGCTCCAGCTCGTGCTGTGGGCCGGCGTCACCTTCCTCTTCGACGTGCGGGTCCACGTGGTGTGGCTCGCCGTGGCGGCGAGCCTGCTGGCGACGGTCGGGCTGGCGTGTGCCGGGGTCCTCTACGGCGCCCTCTCGGCGGGGCTGCGCGTGCGGGACACGCTGCTGCCGCTCCTCGTGCTGCCGGTGCTCGCCCCCGTCCTGCTCGCCGGATCGAAGGTGTGGGAGGCCGCGCTGGACGGCAACGCGGCGTCAGGGACCCAGTGGCTCAAGATCCTCGTCCCGTTCGCGGTGATCTACCTCGTGGTGGGCATCGTTCTGTACGGGCCGCTGCAGGAGGCGGCGTGAGCGCGCCCACGGTCCGGCCCTCGCGGCCACGCTGGCTCGACGTGGTGGGCATCGTGGGAGTCGTCGCGCTGGGCTTCACGGTGTGGCTCGGCTTGTGGATCACCCCGCCCGACGTCGTCCAGGGCAACCTGGCCCGCCTGCTCTACATCCACCCGCCGCTCGCGACGGTGGCCCTCTACTGGGTGGGCGCAGTGGCGGCCGGTGGCAGCCTGCTCTACCTGTGGCCGCGGACGCGCTCGCTCTTCTGGGACCGCCTCGCGGCGTCTGCCGTCGAGGTGGGTGCCGTGTTCTCGGCCCTCACCCTGGTGACCGGATCGCTGTGGGGCCGGCCGGCCTGGGGCACCTGGTGGACCTGGGACGCCCGCCTCACGTCCACCGCCCTGCTGCTGCTGCTCGAGATCGGCTACCTCGCGCTCCGGCGTGTGCCGGCCGATCCCGCCGTCCGGGCCCGGCGCTGTGCGGTGGCTGCGTTGCTCATCGCCGTCGACATCCCGCTGGTCCACTTCTCGGTGGACTGGTGGAACACGCTGCACCAGGGGGGCACCTTCATCGACCCGGGCTTCAAGATCCACGCCTCGGCCTCCATGTCATGGACGTTCCTGCTCGGGTTCGTCGCCTTCTCGCTGGTCTTCGTCTGGCTCCTCGGCGTGCGCTACCAGGTCGAAGTGCTGCAGGACGCGGTCGGCGACCAGGAGCTCGAGGTGTCCCTGGCCGAGCGCTGGGACGAGGACACAGAGCACATCGGCGGCGACCTTGTCGGCCAGGCGCCGGCACCGGGTGGAGGCGCGCCATGAGCTACGTCGATGCCGGGTACGCCGTGACGCTCGTGACCCTGCTCGTCTATGCGGTCGGCCTGCTCGTGCGCCGGCGCCGCTGGGAGCGCGCGCTGAGGATGGTGGAGGCTCCGGCCAGCGAGAGCGACGCCGCGCCGGCGCTCGGCGAGCGGTCGTGAGCGGCACGACCACCGAGCCGAGCCCTCCCCCCAACCCTCCGACGACCGAGGTTCCCCAGGGGCCTGCGCTGCCGCCGCCCCGTCGTCGGCGGACCAGCCGGCGCGTCCTGGCCGTCTTCGCCCTGCTCCTCGTCGCCTTCGTGTTCCTGCTGGTCGAGGGGTTGGGCAGCTCGCTCAATTACTTCGACACGGTCGACCAGGCGCTGGCGCACCGGCAGGCGCTCGGCACCACGACGTTCCGTCTGGAGGGGACGGTCGTCCCCGGGACCATCCGTGCCACCGCCACCGGCTCGGACTTCAACATCTGCCAGGGGCCCCACGTCGTGCACGTGGCGAACACGGGCAGCCCGCCCGACCTCTTCCAGGCCAGGATCCCCGTCGTCGTCGTGGGCCACTTCACGTCGGACACGTCGAACGACTTCGCATCCAACTCCATCCTGGTGAAGCACTCCGCCACCTACAGCGACCAGCACCCGAACCGGGTGAAGGTCACAACGACCGGGCCGGCCTGCTGATGATCGACGCCCATCTCGGGACGATCGGCGTGTGGCTCGCCTTCGTGGCGAGCATCGTCGGGGCGATCGTGCTCCTCGTCGGCCTCGTCTCACGCCGTGACGCCGCCACGTCGCCGGTGCGGGCCGCGGGCGACGGCAGGCTGCTGGCACCGGTCCTGCTGGTGGGCGCCCTCCTCGCCGTGGGTGCGATGGAGCACGCCCTCGTCACCCACGACTTCGCGCTGGCCTTCGTGGCCGAGAACAACAGCTCGGTCACGCCGCTGCTGTACTCGATCACCGGCATGTGGTCGGCGCTGGCCGGGTCCATCCTGCTGTGGGGCCTCGTCCTGTCGGTGGTGTCGACGATCTTCGTCTGGCGCTACCGCCGCCAGGCCGCCGACCCGGTCATCCGCTGGGCCACCTTCGTCCTCTACGTCGTGTCCGCCTTCTTCTTCGGCCTGATGATCGGGCCGGCCAACCCCTTCGTGACCGCTTCCGGGGTGACGAAGGGGCTCGGGCCCAACTCGCTCCTGCAGGACAACCCTCTGGTGGCGATCCACCCACCACTGCTCTACGTCGGGTTCGTCGTCTTCACGGTGCCCTTCGCCTTCGCCATCGGCATGCTGGCGACGGGCCGGGTGGGCGATCGCTGGCAGATCGAGTGCCGTCGCTGGACCCTGGTGGCGTTCACGTTCCTGTCCGTCGGCATCGTGCTGGGTGCCTGGTGGTCGTACCAGGTCCTCGGATGGGGTGGCTTCTGGGGCTGGGACCCGGTCGAGAACGCCGCCCTGCTTCCCTGGCTCTGCGGGACGGCCTACCTGCATTCGGTCCTCGTCCAGGAGCGGCGCGGGCTGATGCGCGTCTGGAACCTGTCGCTGTCCATCGCCACGTTCGCGCTCACCATCCTGGGCACGTTCCTCACCCGCTCGGGTGTCATCACCTCGGTGCACGCCTTCTCCCAGTCGACGATCGGCCCGCTGCTCATCGGTTTCTTCTTCGCCGTGGTGATCGTCGGATTCGGCCTGATCGCCTGGCGCGGCGACCGCCTCCGCTCGCCCGGGGGCATCGACGCCCCGCTCGGCCGGGAGGGCGCGTTCCTCCTCAACAACGTGCTGTTCGTCGGCTTCGCCTTCGTCGTGTTGCTCGGCACCGTGTACCCGCTCCTCTACGAGGCGCTCACGCAGCAGCAGGTGACCGTCGGCGCGCCGTTCTTCAACACGGTGGCCGTGCCGGCCGGCCTGACCCTGCTGTTCCTGATGGCCGTCGCGCCGGTGCTCAGCTGGCGCAAGATGAGCGGGGCCGTGCTGTGGCAGCGCCTCGTCATCCCGGTGTGGATCGGCGTGGGCACGGTGGTGCTGTGCGTGGCGCTGGGCCTGCGCGGCGGTGCGACGCTGATCGGGTTCGGGCTGGGTGCGATGGCCGCCGCCACGGCGGCCCGCGCGCTCGTGCTCTCGGTGCGTGCGGCCCATACGCGGCACGTCGGCTGGTGGCGCGGGCTGGTGGGGCGAGCCAACGGCGGCATGATCGTGCACCTGGGCGTCGTGCTCCTCGCCGTCGGGGTCATCGCCGCCACCTCCTACCGCCACCAGGCGGAGCTCCCGCTGCACCGGGGCACGCCCGTCACCTTCGACGGGCACCGCTTCACGTTCGAGGGGCTGCGCACGGTCTCCTCGCCCTCGCGCACGGCCCAGCAGGCCCTGGTGAAGGTGGACGGCAGCGTGTTCGCACCGGCGACGACCAGTTTCGGCAGCGCGCTGTCGGTCGTGGGCACGCCGGCCATCGACTCGGGGCTCTGGGGCGACGTCTACCTGACCTTCGACGCCGTGGGGGGACTGGGCGCGGCCTCGGGGAACCAGGCCATCGACAACCTGCCGCGGGGATCGGTGGCGATCGGCGTGGTGGTCGAACCGCTCGTGGCCTGGCTCTGGGCCGGCGGACTCCTGATCGGCCTCGGGGGGGTGCTCGCGCTCGTGCCGGGGTCCCGGCGGAAGGCGACCGAACCGGCGTCCGCACCGCCGGGGCTCGTGACCGGCGCCGGGACGGACGAGCACCACGACGAGCGGAAGCAGGCTCCCGAGCCGGTGGGCGCACTGGTCGCCCGCGAGGTCAGCCCGGCATGACGGGCCGCCGCCGCCACCCGGTGCGCTGGGTGGCGGGCGCCGTCCTCCTGGTCCTCGTCGTCGTCGGCGTGGTCCTGGCGACGCGAACACCGCAGCAGGCCACAGCGGTCGCCAGCCCGCTCTTGGGGCACCCCGCACCCGGGATCACCGGGACCGACCTGAGCAACGGCTCGCGGGTCTCGCTTGCGTCACTGCGGGGCCGCTACGTCGTCATCAACTTCTTCGCCAGTTGGTGCATCCCCTGCCAGGAGGAGGCACCCGATCTCTCGCGCTTCCACTACACGCAGGCCCACACGCCGGGTGGCGCCGCCATGGTGAGCGTGGTGTTCCACGACACCACGGGAACCGCACGAGCCTTCCTGCAGTCCAACGGCGACCTGTGGCCCGCCGTCAGCGACCCCGGCGGCCTGATCGCCGAGCACTACGGGGTGACCGCGCCGCCGACGACCTTCGTCGTGGATCCCTCGGGCCGGGTCGCGGCGGTCCTCGAGGGGCCGGCAACGCAGAAGAACCTGGAGTCGTTCCTGAAGGCCGCCGGCGCGCGGGCGGGTGCGAGCGGTGGGTGAGCGCACCACCCGGCTGCCTCTGTGGGCGCGGGTGGCGGTCCCGCTCGTCGTCCTGGCGCTGGCGCTGGTCATCGGGAGTGGTGCCTTCGACACGGGCTCGCAGACCGTGGCGCAGCGGGCCGCCGCCATTGAGGCGAACGTGCGCTGTCCCTCCTGCACCGACCTCTCGGTCGCCCAGTCCAACGCGACGACGGCCATCGCCGTGCGCCACCAGATCGAGGGCATGGTGGCTGCCGGCCGCTCCACCTCCGCCATCGACCAGGTGCTCGTGTCCGAGTACGGCCAGACCATTCTCCTGGTCCCGCCCGACACCGGGGGAGTCCCGCTCATCTGGGTCGTCCCGCTCGTCCTGGGCGGCGCCGCACTGGTGGGCGTCGGCGTCGTCTTCTGGCGGCGGAGCCGCGCCTTCGACGCGCTGAAGGCGCGAACACCCGTCGCATGACGGTCGACGGGTCGCCCAAGGTGGCGGGGGCGGAGGAGCCGACAGGCGACGACCGCTGGTACCTCGCCGACGAGCGCGAGTTCCTCCGGCGCTCCCTCGACGACGCGGACCGCGAGCACGACGCCGGCGACCTCTCCGACGCGGACCACGCCGTCCTCGTGACGCGGGACACGGGGCGCCTGGCCGAGGTGGAGGCCGAGCTGGCCGCCCTGGGACCCGAGCCGGCCGCGGCGGCGACCTCGCCGGTGGACCAGGTACCCGAGCGGCGACCCCTGCCCCTGTGGCGGCGAGTGGGGATCGTCGTGGCCTGCCTGCTGATCGCCACCGGGGCCGGCGTCCTCGTGGTGCACTACGTGCAGTCCCGCCAGCCCGGCCAGTCGTCGTCGGGGACTGTGAGCCTCTCGGAGGCCCAGCTGATAGAGCAGCAGCT
Source organism: uncultured Acidimicrobiaceae bacterium (assembly GCA_963809825.1). Classification (GTDB taxonomy): domain Bacteria; phylum Actinomycetota; class Acidimicrobiia; order Acidimicrobiales; family RAAP-2; genus Bog-473. The sequence continues at coordinate 548,762 of CAWELJ010000002.1, forward strand.
GCGGCAGGCGCAGGCGCTGAACAACAAGGGCAACACCAAGGGCGCGCTCGAGGTGTACAACAAGGTGCTCTCGGAGGATCCTTCGAACCCGGTGGCGCTGGCCGACGCGGGCTATCTGCAGTGGAACGTGGGATCGGCGGCCCATGTGGCCGCCCTGGTGCGGATCGGGCGGGCCGAGATCGAGACCGCGGTCAAGGATTCGCCCACCTTCTCCCAGGGTCACCTCTTCTACGGGCTCGTCCTCGAGAACCAGGACCACAACCACGTGGCCGCGGTGGCCCAGTTCAACGACTTCCTCGCCGACGGGCCGCCTGCCGGCGAGGTGGCGCAAGCGGCGCCGCTGGTGGCCGGGGCGTACCAGGCGGCAGGAGTCCCGCTCCCCGCCGCCTTCTCGAGCGCGGCGAAGGGGTCGTCAGCTCCGTAACGTCCGCAGGTCGGCCACGACCCGGGCGAAGGCGTCGGCGAAGGCGTCACAGTCCGCGTCGGTCGTGCTCCAGCCCACGCTGACCCGCAGCGAGTGACTCGGGTCGGCGCCCATGGCCTCGAGCACGGGTGAGGGCTCGATGCTCTCCGAAGAACACGCGGAGCCCGAATGGACGGCCACGCCCGAACGGTCGAGGCCGATCAGCACCGGCTCGGCCTCGACGCCGTGGACGCCGAGGCACACCACATGGGGCAGCCGCTCCGGCGCGGTGGCGCCGACGACGTCGACTCCGTCGACCGCCAGTGCCGCATCGACGACCGCCGCGATCTGCCGCCGGGCCGTCTCGGCCTCCGTCGCGATCAGCTGCTGGCCCCCGGCGTCGAGCGCCGCCGCCGCGGCCCCGAAGCCGATCAGCGCGGGGATCGGCTCGAGTCCCGCCCTCCGCCCGCGCTCCTGTTCGCCGCCCACCAGGAGCGGCTCGAACCTGCTGCCCCGCCGGACGACCAGGGCGCCTGCTCCGGGCACCCCGCCCAGCTTGTGGCCGCTCACGCTGACCAGGTCGGCGTCGAGCGCGGCCAGATCGGTCGGCACGTGGCCACAGGCCGCCGCGGCGTCCACGTGCACGGTGATGCCGGCCTCGCGGCAGAGCCCGACCACCTCGCGGACCGGTTGCAGCGTCCCCACCTCATGGTTGCCCCATTGGCAGTGCACGAGCGCCGGGCGCGGTGCCGACGACGCGAGGCGCTGGCGTAGCGCGTCCATGTCGAGGCGGCCGGACCCGTCTACGCGCAGCTCCTCGACCGGCGCCGCGCGCGCGGAGGCGTCCCTGACCGCGGAGTGCTCGACGGCCGCGCACAGGACGGGCGCACCCGGTGCCGCACGGGTCGCGCCCCAGACCGCCGCGTTGATGGCCTCCGTTCCGCCGGAGGTGAAGACCACCTGTCGGGGGACGACACCGAGCAGTCCGGCGACTTGCTCGCGCGCCCTCTCCAGCGCGTCGCGGACGGTGCGACCCTCCTCGTGAAGCCGGCCCGGGTCGCCGGAGGGAAGGCTGGACCACCACGTCAGCGCAGCGATTGCCTCGGGCCGTGAGGGCGTCGTGCTGGCGTGGTCGAGGTAGGTGCGAGCCACGAGGGCTCAGGCAGACGCGGTGCAGGCGTCGTCGCCGCGGGCCCGCGAAGACAGGATCACCGGCAGCGCGCGCTGCGACGCGGTGCCGCACAGACCGGACAGCAGTCCCTTGATCATGCCCCGGTCCACGGCGCACAGGACGGGGTTGGTACTGCTGGCGTCGCCGAAGGGGCACTGCTCGGCGATGACCGCCGTGGTCTCGCCCCGGTCCTCGGCGTGCGCGGCGAAGCCGTGCGCGGTCAGGGTCTCGGCCACGACGTGCATGGCGGCGCGGACGGTCCGTTGTCCCTCGGTGGGCGTCATCCGCGACGCCAATGAGCGGCCGTACTCCTCGCCCACATGGGCCGCCATCTCCTCCGCCTCCTCGGGACCGAGGCGCCGCATGGCCTCCCCGAGCAGACGCATGAGGAGGTCGTCCCGGCGCTGCATGAGGCCCAGGGTCAATTCCTCCTCCACGCAGAAGTAGCGCTTGGACGGGCGGCCGGCTCCGGCCGCGTTGCGCCCCGTCTCGACCCGGAGGTAGCCACCGTCGACGAGCCGCTGGAGGTGGTGGCGCGCCACGTTGGGATGGAGGGAGAAGGTGGCGGCGACCTCGGTCGCGGTCACCCCGGGCACGGCACGGACGTTGAGGAAGATGTCGCGCCGGGTCGGGTCGCCGAACGCGGCCGCCACCGCGGCGACGGCGGCGCTGAACCGGCCGTCGTCCGATCCGGCCGGGTGCTCGGACTCGACGGTGATCGGAGCGGTGCTCACGCTGGGTAGTCTACCGAGGGATCCGCCCTTCGAACTGGGGTGACGCGAACCGTCCGCCGTCAGGCGCTGCGCCACCGCATCCGGATCCCGTCCGAGACGAGGGAGTGCATGGCAGCAGACCAGTCACAGATCGAGGCTGCATTGAACGCGGTCGAGGACCCGGAGCTCGGCCTCACGCTCGGCGACCTCGGCCTGCTCCGAACGGTGCGGCCCCGGCGTCGCCGGGTGCTGATTGAGGTGGCCTTGCCAGTGGCGGCGTGGCCGGGCACCGATGAACTGGCCGAGGAGATCCACCGGGTCGCCCTCGGCATGCCCGGGGTCGACGAGGTGGAGCTCGAGTTCGTGGTGATGACCGACGAGGAGCGGACCGGGCTGCGCCACCGCCTGCGCGCCGGCATGCTGGGTGACGGCGACAGCGACAGCGACGGCGACGAGGATCACGGGCATGGACACGGCCACGCTGGACACGGCCACGCGCCCGCCGCCGCGATGCCTTCCTTCCTGAATCCCGACGCCAAGACGCGCGTCATCGGTGTGTCCTCGGGCAAGGGTGGCGTGGGCAAGTCGACCGTGACGGTGAACCTGGCCATCGCTCTGGCGCAGGCGGGCCATCGTGTCGGGCTGCTCGACGCCGATGTCTACGGCTTCTCCGTTCCCAAGATGCTCGGCACCGACCACGATCCCGTCATCATCGGCGACATCGTCATCCCGACTTCGGCCCACGGCGTCCGCTGCCTTTCCATGGGGTACTTCGTGCCCGACGACCAACCCGTCATCTGGCGTGGTCCGATGCTGCACAAGGCCATTCAGCAATTCTTGACCGACGCGTATTGGGGAGACCCCGACTTCGTGCTGGTCGACATGCCGCCCGGCACCGGTGACGTCGCGTTGACGCTGGCCGAGGTGATACCCCGGGCGGAGATCGTGGTCGTGACGACGCCACAGCCGGCGGCGCAGCGCGTCGCGCAGCGGTCCGCCTTCGCGGCGCGCCGCCTCAAGTTGTCCGTGCGCGGTGTCATCGAGAACATGAGCTGGTTCACGGGCGACGACGGCACGCGCTACGAGTTGTTCGGAGCCGGCGGAGGCGAGACACTGGCCGCCGACCTCGGCGTCCCCCTGCTGGGGAAGGTGCCGATGGTGAACGCCGTGCGCCTGGGCGGGGACGAGGGCCATCCTGTCGTGGCGGTTGACCCGGAGAGCGAGGCGGGACGGACGTTCAGGACGATCGCCGAGAAACTGGCCGCCCTCGGTCCGGCCCGGGTCTACCGGCGCGAGCTCAGCCTGCGCTAGGTTCGGCAGCAAGGTGGGATGGATGGTTGGTAAAAACCGACCATCCTCGCCGCTGTGAACCGGGCACCGTTGCCAGCGCCCCGTCCAAGTCCTATGCCCTGTCCTCCCGGTTCAGGAGGACAGGGCTGCTTGGTTCCGCCCTCAGGCGGCCGCAGCCCCTGCGGCGTGAGCCCCTCGGGTCTTACGCGACGTCGGGTCGTCGTTTTGTGTCTCCGGTCGTAGCCCGGCGACAGGTCTGTCTGGTACCGCCAAGAGGCGCAGGGCTTAACCAACCTTCATCCCACCTTGCTGCCGAACCCGGCCTGCGCTGAGTACGGCAATGGGTGAGCCGTCGGTTGCCTGAAAGTCGGGGGACCGACGGACCGACGGTGTCCCAGCTCCCCGGCGCACGGGAGCAGCCCACCCCTGTACGTGCCGGCTGGCCGACGCTGCATCGTCCAGTGGCCGGGGCCGAGTTCTGATCCTCGGCGAGAGTTCCTACCCGACGGCCGTATTCAACGCTTCCGTGATGTCGTGTATCGCCGTCTGCTCGGACTCGCTCACTTCTTGACCATGCTCCCGGTGAGCAGCTGCGACCTTGTGGGACAACGTGACGATGAACCGGCGGTATTCTTCGACCTCTTCCGGCGTTGCTTTGCTCGCAAGCAGAGCGACCGAATCACGCAGGTGTTGCAGTCCGTGTTGCCTGAGCTCCTCGGGCGAGTGAGAGTGCGTGTGATCCCGCTCAGGTTTCGCCGCGACGATCTCATCGAGAAGTTCGCTCTTCCCGTGCTGCTGGCGGGCCTCGGCATAGGCCTTCGCCATGGCGATGGTCTCGCGAAAGGAGCCGCCCCGTTGGGCGGTGACCACGATCATCCCCGCACTCGGTGGTGCTTCGAGGATGAGCTGCCATTCCTCAGCCGTGAAATCAGACTTCGACGTCATCGCCAGTCTCCGAACTCTCGAACGCCCTCTTCGTACGTCGTACTCACCGTAGCGGCTCTCGTGCACGCCGGTGGCGGTGCGGTGGTCGCGAATCACCGCCCAACCCAGGGTTCCACGCTCTCGAAGTGCGAACGAGGTGTTGCCGTCCGCCGACGGGGACGCCCTCCACTGAGAGGGGCGTCGATGACGAAGTGACCGGGCCCGTCAAGAGTCCGCCGTTTCTCGACGCGGTGCCACAGGCGGACAGGACGGGACGATCCGGGCGGGCGAGCGGTCGTCCCGACGCGCAGGGCACAATGAGAAGCGTGGGCGAATCCGAGGTTCGGTACACGCATGCCGGCGATGTCGATATCGCCTGGTCAGTGATGGGGAACGGCCCGATTGACATCCTCTACGTGCCGGGCTTCATCTCGCACCTCGACCTGGCCCGGGAGCTTCCCGTGTTCGACGCCGTGATCGGGCGGCTCGGGCGGCTCGGGCGGGTGTTGACGTTCGACAAGCGTGGCACGGGCCTATCTGGCCGCGATCTTGGATTTGGCAGCCTTGCCGAGCGTGCCGATGACATCCGAGTGGTGATGGACGCCGCGGGATGGGAACGTGCGCATCTGGTCGGAATCTCGGAGGGTGGACCGCTCTCCCTCTTGTTCGCAGCATCGTTTCCAGAGCGGGTCCAGAGCCTCGTGCTCTACGGGTCCTTCGCTTGCCTGCTTCCCGAGGACGACCCGGCAAGCGCCGATTTCGACGTGCCGCGCTTTCTCGACTTCATCGAACGCAATTGGGGCACAGGCCAGCTCCTCGGAGCCTTCGTCCATGCTCCACCGGCCCCTGCGATCCTCGAACAACTGGGACGGTACGAACGCGCCTGTGCGTCGCCACGCCTCGTTGTCGAGGTCATGCGATCGAATATGGCCATCGACGCCCGACCGATACTGCCAGCGATTTCGACGCCTGCGCTCGTCATACACCGCACCGACGATCCCATCGTGGGCGTTGCCCGGGGGCGTGCCATGGCCGCCGCACTCCGGAACGCACAGTTCGTTGAGCTTGCTGGTGAGATGCATTGTGGGTGGGATGCCCGTGAGTGGGCCCCCGCACTCGACGCGATGGAGGAATTCCTGACCGGTACGCCGGCTGGTGATGGCGACATCGACCGGATACTGGCAACGGTGCTCTTTACCGACATCGTCGAGTCGACGCAAGTGGTCACGCAGGCCGGCGACCACTTGTGGCACGACATCCTCAACCGTCACGATTCCGAGACCCGTCGGATCGTCGCCAGGTTCGGGGGTCGTGTTGTAAAGCACACGGGCGACGGCACACTTGCAACCTTTGACAGCCCCACTCGCGCCGTGCATTGTGCGCGCGCCCTGCGCGACGGCCTCGGCAGAGAAGGCATCGCGATCCGCGCCGGACTTCATACCGGGGAGATCGAGCGACGAGGGGACGACATCGCTGGTATCGGCGTCCATATCGGTGCACGTATCGCGGGATTGGCGGGGCCGGAGGAAATTCTCGTCTCGCGCACCGTCCACGACCTGGTCGAGGGCTCAGATCTTCGATTCGAGGACCGCGGCATGCAGACTCTGAAGGGGGTCTCGTCCGACTGGCAGGTATTCGCGTCGATCTGAGCGAGACGAGGAGCGAGCACGATCCGCAAAGCAGTGCCGGTCTTCGGGCCGCATAATGGAGCGGTGACCGACCTTCGGCTGGCTCTCTGTCAATCCGCCTCCAGTGGCGATCCACGGGCCAACCTCGAGAAGGGATTGGCCGTATGTTCGAGGGCCGCCCAAGAGGGGGCGGACATCGCAATCCTGCCGGAGATGTGGCAAATCGGTTACGCCCCCTGCCCTGATGACGAGGCTGGACGGGCGAGGTGGCAGGAGATGGCCATCGCCCGTCACGATCCATGGGTGAGCGCATTCAGAAGGGCCGCGTCCGACCTGAACTTGGCGATTGTGGTGACATTCCTGGAGCGGTGGCCTGGTTCCCCTCGGAACACCGCCCTGCTCATCGACCGGCATGGTCAAGATGCTCTTTGCTACGCCAAGGTTCATACGTGTGACTGGGGAATGGAGAAGGCCCTCACGCCCGGAGACACCTTCGAGGTCGCTCGGCTCGACATCGAAGGCGGGTTCGTCGACGTCGGCGTCATGATCTGCGCTGACCGCGAGTTCCCCGAGTCAGCGCGTGAACTGATGCTTGCCGGAGCTGAACTCATTCTGGTTCCGAACGCTTGTCCCATGGCCGGCGAGCGGACCTCTCAGCTTCGGTCCCGAGCCTTCGAAAATATGACCGCCATCGCAACGGTGAACTATGCGGCTCCCGACCAAGACGGCCATTCCAGCGTCTTTGACGGAATGGTCTACGAAGAGAATGGCCAACCGAACGGCCAACAGCGTGAGCAGTGCATTCTCGAGGCAGGCGATGGGGAGGACGTCTACCTCGCCACGCTCAGTCTGGACGCACTCAGGGAGTACCGAGGGCGTGAGACGATGGGAGACGCATACCGGAAACCCAGTGCGTACAGACGCCTGCTGTCCGACGCACAAGGCGTACCGGTCTTCGATCGGACTGACTCGCGCAGAGGATCTGTGATCACAGAGGGCTGAGCGCGTGCGCTCAAGACCAGCCACAGATGGTCAAGAGGGCTGCCCAGATCGACTCGTGGACCCGTTGGCCCCGTTCTCGGGCGACGGAGCTACTGCGAATTGGCGAACTCAGCTTGCGCTGAGACGGGCGGCGCGTGTCGGGCTCAGCCCCCACTTGAGGTTGGCGACATCGCGTGCGTTGCTGCGGTACAGCACGACCCGATCCCGGCCCAAGCGCTTGGCCTCGTACATGGCATTGTCCGCATCGCGGAGCAGCATCGCCGGTGCGGCGGCACCATCCTCGGTGACGACGACCCCCAGGCTCGCCGTGACGACGAGGTGTGCGTCGCCGATCGCCACGGGCGCGCTGAGACCTCGGCGGATGCGTTCGGCCATGTCCAATGCGTCCGCCTCATGGTCCACCTCCGCCAGGGCGACGAACTCATCGCCACCGAAGCGAGCCACCACGTCGACCCCCCGCGTCATGGCTGTGAGACGGTTCGCCATCTCGTTCAGCACCATGTCGCCGGCCGAATGGTCGGCCCGGTCGTTCACGAGCTTGAAGCGGTCGAGATCGATGAACATCACCGCCAGCGCAGCGCGGCGCCGCCCGACGTGGCGCAGGGACTCGTGGAGGCTGTCCATGAACAGGCTCCGGTTGGCCAGGCCGGTCAGGCCGTCGTGCGAGGCCTGGAAGGCCATTTGTTCTGCCATCTCGCAGCGTTCGATGGCGAGCCCCACCATGCTGGCCAGTTCGTCGAGCTTGTGGAGCTCGTCGCTACCGAAGTAGGGCATGTAGGGGCTGATCTTGACGGCCAGCGAGTGCGTGGCTCCGCTGTGGGTTCGTACCGTGATCTGACCGGCGGTCTCGCCGCCACCGGCCCGGCCATCCCCCTTTTCGGCCTCCGCGTCCCAGGCGGCGAGGCCCTCGCTGTCGAGCCAGACCGGGTAGCGGGCGACCACGGTGCCGTCCCCCGTGAGGAGGGCGGCCTCACTGGCACCGACCAGGGCGCAGACATGGGGGAGGAGGCGCTCGGCGACGTCCCGCGAGTCGCCGGCCGACACCAGCTCACCGATGGCCCGGCGGAACGCGAGGTCCTCCTTGCGGCTCAGGAGGACACGGACGAAGGACGGGAGGACGAGCGCCATGAGGAACAGGATCCCCATCGCCACGGTGACCGCCTGGGTGACCAGCTCCACCGTCGGTCCCTGCAGGCCGAATGCCACCACCACCACCTGCACCTCGAGCCCGGCGACGGCGACGGCGAGCAGGCGCATCCGGACCGAGGCGATGAGCGGCTCACCCCGGCCCGCCGTGAACAGGCGGATGACGACGTAGGAGAACAGGAAGCCGAAGGCAACCGCGAACGCGACGCGGTAAGCCAGGAAGTGCGGCGGCGGTTGGGCTCCCGGAGCAGGCAGGTAGGTGAGAGCGAACGTGAAGGCGACGATGGCGACGGTCACCGCGGCCGCGAGCGATCGCACCGCGACGCTCGGCGGGTGGAACGACGCCGCGAAGCGGAAGAGGCAATACGGCGTCAAGAGCAGCAGCGCGACGAAGGACTTGGCCACGAACTGGTGGGTGACGAGGGTCGGATCGATCTTGACCGTGAGGGAGAGCCCGCCGATGATGGCGAAGGAGAGTGCGACCCATCCCGCGCCGGCGATCCGGTGGCGTACCCACTGCAGTGCGGTGAGCGCGGCCAGCAGGACGAACTCCACCAGGGAGACGTTGGACAGGACCTGGGTCCAGTGTGTCACGTTGTGCGCCCCTCCTCCGCTGCCTCGCCACGGCCATCAAGCCCGACAACGGTCCCCTCTCCAGGTCTGCCAGACCCGGAACTCGGCTCCAACTCTACCGCCCGGGGGTGCCGCACTCGCGGCATTTCACGCGTCGTTCATCTTCGCCGGAACGACGGTCCCGACGGTGACGCGGTGTGTGAATGACGACGACGCGACGACGACGCGACGACGACGCGACGCATGTGCGCCCGGTCGAACCGGCGAAGGGGCGCGCCGACCGATGGCGGGTCGTCGGGCTGGCACGGCGTCGCACCAAAGGCCGGGGCCCAGGGCGGGCCTGCTCCCGTCGCACCTGCCGCTTCCGTGCCGCGACGCCCTCATACCGACCCTTTCCCAAACGTACGTTTGACACGATACCGTCCCCGGTCGCGGTCTCCCAGCCCCGTTCTGGGCCCCCCGCCGCCGTCCTCGCTACTGTGGCTCGGCGCGGCGGACGCACGGGAGGTCGCATGGCGCAGGACTGGGCACGGCCCGTAGTGCACTGGGAGATCGAGGCCAAGGACCCCGAGCGGCAGCGCGCCTTCTACGCCCAGCTGTTCAATTGGCAGATCGGTGACGGCTTCATCATGGAGATCCCCGCCGGCATCGGTGGCCCCGAGCCCGGGCCCGCCGGCCACATCCGCGGCAGCGAGCGGTCCGGGGTGACGCTCTACGTGCAGGTGGCCGACCTGGGCGCCTCGTTGCAGCGGTCGGTCGCCCTCGGCGCCACCGTCGTGGCCGAGCCTTTCGACATCCCCGACGGCCCGACGTTGGCCGGCATCACCGACCCCGAGGGCAACCCGCTCATGCTGGTCCAGGCCTGACCGTGTCGATCGTCGAGATCACCACCTTCCGGTTGGCCGAGGGGGTCACCGACGACTCGTTCCTCGCTCTCGACCGGAGGATCCAGACCGGGCTGGTGCCGAACCAGCCGGGGTTCTTGCGCCGCACGACCGCACGCCACGGCGAGGACTGGCTGGTCGTCACCCTGTGGGCATCCGACGCCGACGCGGCGGCCTTCCAGCGCGCTGCGGAGGGCGACCCGCTCCAAGCCGAGCTCCAGCACGCCATGGAGGCGGGCACCTTGCACCTCACCCGGTACACGACGCTCGACTGAGGTGGAGCTCACCGACCTCAAGGTCACCCGGTACGAGGTGAGTGACCGCGTGGCGACGGTGACGCTGCACCGCCCCGAGCGGCTCAACGCCTGGACGGGCCGCATGCATGCCGAATACCGCGCGCTGCTCGAGAGAGCCAGCTCGGATCCGGCCGTCCGCGTCATCGTGGTCACGGGGTCGGGCCGGGGCTTCTGTGCCGGAGCGGACGCCCGCGCCCTCGAGGGCCACGTCGCGCGCGGTGCCTATGACGCCGGGCTGGGCGACGACGTGGCCATGCCGGGCTACGGGGTGCGCCCCGAGTTCGACGCCGACTTCGCTTACCACTTCGGGATCCCCAAGCCCATCATCGCCGCCGTCAACGGTCCCGCCGCGGGCGTGGGGCTCGTGCTGGCCTGCTACTGCGACCTGCGGTTCGCCGCCAGAGGCGCCAAGCTGACCACGTCCCACGGGCGGCTCGGGTTGCCGGCCGAGTACGGGCTGTCGTGGCTGCTGCCCCGACTGATCGGGGTGACCCGTGCCGCCGACCTCCTGCTCTCGAGCCGGGTCGTGCTCGCCGAGGAGGCCGAGCAGCTGGGGTTGGTCAACCGTTCCCTGCCGGCGACCGACCTGCTGCCGCACACCTACGCCTACGCCCGGCAGCTTGCCACGGAGATCGCGCCCTCGTCGTTGGCGGTGACGAAGTTGCAGCTCTACCGCGACCTGCACGGGGAGGTGGCCGCGTCGGTGCACGACGCCGGGACGCGCCTGGCCGACATGATGCGTGGTGCCGACTTCGCCGAGGGCGTGGCCGCGCTGACCGAGAAGCGCCCGCCGGACTTTCCCGACGCGCCCGCCTGAGCCGTCCGGGCCTCAGCCGTCGACGCCGGCCGGCAGCTTGGCGGGATCCCAACCGAGGAGCGCCACGGCCTGGCGGAAAGCGAACCGGTCCGTCATACCGGCGACGTAGGTGACGGCGGCGTGCACGGCGTCCGGGCTGCCGGCAACGACGTCGGATGCTGCGCGCGGAGAGGCGGCGCGGTCGGTGATCAGGTGCGGCCGGTCCGAGAAGTGCTCGACGAGCGCGCGGAGCACGCTGACCACGGCCTCGCCCTGGCGCAGCGACGCATCACGCAGGTAGATGCGTTCGTAATTGCAGGCCCTGAATGCGGCCAGCGCCTCGGCCCCCTCTTCCTCCATGCCGACCTGGCCCGTGCGGAGCGTGGCGGAGACGACGCCCATGATGAACGCGCCGAGTTGGGCGCTACGACGCTCGCCGCACAGCGACCGGACCGCGGCGGGCAGCTGGTGCGGCGCGACGATGCCGGCGAGGACGGCGTCCTCCCAGTCGTGGCAGACGTAGGCGATGCGGTCGGCCCAGCTGACCACCTCGCCCTCGGGGGTCGACGGCGCGGGGCGCGACCAGCTGTGGTTGGCCACGCCGTCGACGGTCTCGGCACACAGGTTGAGCGGCGCCAGGGAGACCAGCGCGCCCCAGGGCGCGTGGTCGAACCCCCCGGGCACGTAGGGGTCCAGCGCGTCCTCGCTGGCGTGGCCGCCGGGACCGTGACCGCAGTCGTGACCGAGCGCGACGGCCTCGGTGAGCGCCACGTTGAGGCGGCAGGCCCGGGCGATCGCCGTGGCGACCTGCGCCACCTCGAGCGCATGGGTCAGGCGGGTGCGCTGGTGGTCCTGGGGGAATACGAAGACCTGCGTCTTGCCCGCCAGCCGGCGGAAGGAGGTGGCATGGAGGATGCGGTCGCGGTCACGCTCGAAGCAGGTCCGCCACTCGTCGGCCGGTTCGGGCTCCTGCCGGTCGCCCGCGCCCGCGGGGCGGGTGGCGCCCGGGGCCAGCAGCGAGTCCTCGAGCTCCTCGCGCTCTTCGCGCCCGCGCGGCTCGGCCCACGCGACCGGGGCGGCGGGGACGGGTTCCCGGGTCGGAGCGATGCGTGCGTGCGAGTCGGCATGGGCCAGGCGGACCGGACCCGAGTAGCCGGCCATCGTGGCTGCCCAGCGGGCACTGCGCTCCGTCTCGCCGGACTTCGGCACCTCACGCATGTCATGCAGTCTGCCCCGTCGCTGTAACGTCCTGGTGGCCCCCGGAAGGATCCAGAGGTCCGTGAGAGGAGAGACCAGGTGGACGTGCGCATCGGCATCACCCACACCCCCAAGGAGCTCGAGGTGGAGATGCCCGACGATGCCGACCGCGACGACGTCGTCGCCGACATCGAGAAGCTGCTCAAGACCGGTGACGGGGTCCTCTGGCTCACCGACCGCAAGGGACGCCGGGTCGGCATCCCGGTGGTCAAGATCGCCTACGTCGAGGTCGGGGCGCCTTCCTCGGACCGCCGCGTCGGTTTCGGCGCGCCCTGAGGACAGCCGTGGCGGCGGGTCAGGCGCGGGGACGGTGAGCGCGGCCCCGGACCTGCTCGATCTGCGGCTCCTGTTCGTCACCGGCAAGGGCGGTGTCGGCAAGACGACGGTGGCGGCGGGGCTGGCCCAGCTGGCGGCCGAGCACGGCAAACGCGTCCTCGTCAGCGAGATCGACGCCAAGGGCGACGTGACGTCGCTCTTCGAGGCGCCCCCCACCGACTTCACGCCCCGGGAGATCGCGCCCGGCGTCTGGTCCATGTCGATGGACACCGAGGCGTCGCTGCGCGAGTACCTCAAGTTGCACCTGCGCATCCCGGTCGTCGGGCGTATCGGCCCCCTGGCCAAGGCATTCGACTTCGTCGCGACGGCGGCACCGGGCGTGCGCGAGATCCTGACCGTGGGCAAGCTGTGCTGGGAGGTGCGCGAGTCGCACTACGACCTCGTGGTGGTCGACGCCTCCGCCAGCGGCCACATCGTCGGGCAACTGGCCGCGCCCCAGGCCATCAACGACCTGGTCAAGGTCGGGTTGATCCGCAGCCAAACGGACTGGTTGCTCGACATCCTCTCCGACGAGCGCCAGACCGGGCTGGTGGCCGTGTGCACGCCGGAGGAGATGCCGGTCTCCGAGACCCTCGAGCTCGTCACCCGGGTGCGCGAGGAGACCACGGTCCGCACCTCCGCCGTGATCGTCAACCGCGTGCTCCCCGAGCTCTTCGGCCAGCGAGAGGAGGAGATCTTCGAGCAATTGCGCGAGCCCGACGCCGAGCGCGTGCTCTCGGAGCGGGCAGGCGGCAGCGTCACCCCCGTGCTCGAGGCGGCGCGGCTCGCCGTCACCCTGCGGCGCACCCGCTCGACCCACCTGCAGCGGCTCCAGGCGGGGCTCCCCGCGGACCTGCCGGTGCTCCTGCTCCCGTACCTGTTCGCGCGCAGCTTCGGCGCCCGCACCACGCGCCAGGTGGCCCACGCGCTCGGCGAGGAGCTCGGGCTGTGACGGCGGCCCCCGGCGAGGCGGTCAAGACCGTGGGGCAGCTGCTGGCGGCCAAGGACATCGTCATCGCCTGCGGTCCCGGTGGGGTGGGCAAGACCACGACGGCCGCCTCGCTGGCCGCCACCGCGGTGGTGGAGCAGGGCGGCCGGGTCCTGGTCGTCACCGTCGACCCGGCTCGCCGGCTGGCCGACGCGCTGGGGTTGAAGGGGATCGGGAACGACGAGGTCCGCATCACCGACGATGTGTTCACCGAGGCGGCGGCCCACCCCAGAGGAGAGCTGTGGGCGGCGATGCTCGACACCAAGCAGAGCTGGGACGACCTCATCCGCACCCACGCGCCAGACGAGGAGACGCGCGAGCAGATCCTCGCCAACCCGCTGTACCAGAACATCTCGGGGCGCTTCGTGCAGTCGCACGACTACATCGCCATGGAGCGCCTCTACGAGATCCACTCCGAGGGCAAGTACGACCTCATCGTGGTGGACACGCCGCCGACCCGCAACGCGCTCGACTTCCTCGACGCGCCGCAGCGCATGGCCGACTTCTTCTCGTCCCGGCTGCTGCGCTGGCTCATCGTGCCCTACCGGTCCCGGCTGGTGAACATCGCGTCGAGACCCTTCTACCAGGTGGCCGACCGGATCCTCGGCACGCAGTTCCTGGCCGACATCTCCGAGTTCTTCATCCTCTTCCAGTCGATGTACACCGGCTTCGTCGAGCGCGCCGAGGCGGTGACGCGGCTCCTCTCGGACCGGCGCACCACGTTCATGGTCGTCTCCACGCTCGAGGCCACGCCGATGCGGGAGGCCGAGTTCTTCTCGGCCGAGCTCACGGCGCGCAAGCTGCATCTCGGCGCCATCGTGCTCAACAAGGTGCTGCCCGAGTACCTGCGCGACCCCCGGGCGGACAAGCTGGCCCAGTCGATGGCGGGCCGGGCCACGGAGCTGGCCGAGGGCCTCACCGACGACCCCGTCGTCGCCGCCCGCGTGGTGGGGGAGGTGGCCGAGAGCTTCCTCAACTTCGGCGTGGTGGCCCGCCGCGAGGCCGAGCAGCAGGCGGAGCTGCGGGGCGCGCCCGACGTGCTCGTGACCGTGCCGTTCTACGACTCCGACATCTACGACATGAGCGGGCTGCTGCAGCTGGGCGCACGGGTCTGGGGCTGAGGCCCGGGGCCGTCCGGCCGGCGGCCGCCCCCGGGCGCGGCGCCTACCATGCGTGCCATGGCCAGCCTGGTGGATCCCGAGGTCGAGCTCTACGCCGCCGCCCACACGACGACCCCGCCGCCGTTCCTCGAGTCGGTGGAGGTCTCCACCCGGGAGGACTTCGAGGCCTGGGGGATGATGGTGGGCCGTCTGGAGGGCCGCTTCCTCGAGATGCTGGTGTTCGCCACGCGGGCCACCAGCGTCCTCGAGATCGGGACCTTCACCGGCTACTCGGCCATCGCCATGGCCGCCGGCCTGGCGGCGGGAGGCTCCATCATCTCGCTGGAGGTCGACCCTCACCACGCCGTGACGGCGCGTGGCAACATCGCGGCCGCCGGACTCGAGAGCCGGATCAGCGTGATCGAAGGCCCGGCGCTGCGCTCCCTCGAGGAGCTCCAGGGACCCTTCGACATCGTGTTCATCGACGCCGACAAGGTGTCCTACGACGCCTACTACGAGGCGGCCCTGCCCAAGCTGTCGCCCCACGGGCTGATCGTGGTCGACAACACGCTGCAGGGCGGGAGCGTACTGGCCCGCACCGAGCACCCCCACGAGGCGGCCCAGGCCCTGCGCACCTTCAACGACAAGGTGGTCAACGACCCCCGCGTCGTGTGCGTCCTCACCACGGTCCGCGACGGCGTGACGCTGATCCGCCGGGCCGGGTAGAGGGCCGCGGGAGGACGCCCTCGTTGCTCGACTACCACCTCCACCTCTGGCCGCACCACGAGCACGACACCCCGCTGCGCGTCGAGCAGCTGGCCCGCTACTGCGAGCAGGCCGAGGCCGCGGGGGTGACGGAGCTCGCGCTGACCGAGCACCTCTTCCGTTTCCGCCAGGCCGAAGAGGTGCTGGGCGGGTTCTGGGACGACGGGGGCATCCCGCCCGCGTTGGCCGAGTCCATGGCCGAGTACTGGGACTTCCACGCCAGGACCGACCTCGACGCCTACGTGGAATGCGCCCTCGAGGCCAAGCAGGCGGGGCTGCCGGTCGTGATCGGGCTGGAGGTCGACTACTACGAGGGCCGCATGGACCAGGTGGCCCGGCTGCTCGACGGGTACCCCTTCGACGTGCTGCTCGGCTCGGTGCACTGGATCGGCGGCTGGCGCTTCGACGACCTCGACGACCCGGTGTCGATGGCGGAGTGGTCGGTGCGCCAGGTCGACGCGTGCTGGGCCGCCTACACCGTCGCCATGGAGGAGCTGGCCGCCTCCGGCACGTGTGACGTGCTGGCCCACCCCGACGTGATCAAGGTCGCGGGCCACCTCCCGGACGCGCCGGCCGAGTGGTGGGACCGCATCGCAGAGGCGGCGGCGTCGTCGGGCATGGCCGCCGAGCTGTCCTCCTCGGGGTGGCGCAAACCGGTGGCGGAACGGTACCCGGCCCAGGGACTGCTCGAGCGCTTCGTGGCGCGCGGCGTGCCGCTCACCACGGCCTCGGACGCCCACCATCTCGACCACGTGGCCTACCGGGCCGACGACCTGCGCGCCGTGCTGGCCTCGGTCGGGGTCGACGAGCTGCAGGCCTACCGGGCCCGGTCACCGCACGCGGTGCCCGTGGCGCCACCGCCGGCGGGGACGGGCAGCCGCGCCGCCGAACGGTCGGGGGTGTAGATGCCGACCCCGGCCGAGCTGGCGCAGAGCCACACCGACCTCAAGCCCGAGGAGCTCGAGCACCTGCAGCGGCTGCTCGGGAGCTGGAGCGTGCTGGCCGACCTGTCCTTCTCCGACCTCCTCCTGCTGGTGCCGGTGCACGCCCCCGGCGCCGCGCCCGAGGAGCCCGACGAGACGGACCCCGAGCTCGTGGTGCTCGGCCAGATGCGGCCCAACAACCGGCCCACCCTGGTCGACCAGGACCTCGTCGGGCAGACGGTCAACGAGTCCCAGTGGACGCTCGTGGCCGGCTGCCTGCACTCGGGGGAGATCGTGCGCGGCAGCATCCACCACCCGATCCTGGGCGAGCAGGTACCGGTGGAGAACATCCCGGTCCGCTTCGAGGGCCGCATCATCGCCGCGCTGCTGCGCGTCTCGCTGGCGCCGCTCAAGGGGCCGACGAGCATGTACGAGCGCACCTACCTCGACGTGTTCGAGCGACTGGCGGACATGGTCGCCCAGTCGGCCTTCCCCTTCCCCGACGAGGACGTCGGCACCGAGGAGGCACCCCGGGTGGGCGACGGCGTTGTCGTGGTCGACGCCGACGGCCGGGTCGAGTTCGCCTCACCCAACGCCATGAACGCGTTCCACCGCATGGGGATCTACACCCAACCCGAAGGCCGGCGCTTCGGGGACCTCGACATCGAGGAGTCCGCAGTCGAATGGGCCCTGGCCACGGGCCGGCCCGTGGTCGAGGAGGTCGAGCGGCGACCCGACGTCATCGTGCTCGTGCACGTCATCCCGCTGCTGTCGCACGGCGTGGTGACCGGCGCCATGATCCTCCTGCGCGACGTGACCGACGTGCGCCGCCTCGACCGCCTGCTCCTGTCCAAGGACGCGGCCATCCGCGAGGTGCACCACCGGGTCAAGAACAACCTGCAGACGATCTCGTCACTGCTCAGCCTGCAGGCGCGCCGCGTGGGGGACCGCGCCGCTCGCGTCGCCCTGCACGAGGCCGAGCGCAGGGTGCGCTCGATCGCACTGGTGCACGAGATCCTGTCGCGCGACCCGAGCGACCAGGTGCCCTTCGCCGAGATCGTCGCCTCGCTGGTGCAGATGGCGGAGGACTCGGTGGTGTCGTCGCAGCCCGTCGTGATCTCGGTCCACGGCGACCTGGGCGAGGTGGCCGCCGACGTGGCCACGCCGCTCGCGGTCACGGTGGCCGAGCTGCTGCAGAACGCGGTCGAGCACGCCTTCGACCCCGAGAACGTGGGCGGGAGCGACGGCGCCGCGGGCTTGGAGGGTGCGGGTGGGGCGGCGGGCTACGCCCCGGTGGGCCACGTCGACCTCACGCTGTCCAACGAGGAGACCGCGTTGTGCGTCGAGGTGCGCGACGACGGGCTGGGGCTGCCGGACGGGTTCGACATCGAGCGCACGACCAGCCTCGGCCTCTCCATCGTGCGTGACCTGGTGGTCAGTCAGCTGGAGGGCACCATCTCCATGGAGGCGCAGCCGCTGGCCGAGGGCGGCGGGACGCGCGTGGCGATCTCGGTGCCGGTGCGGGCGCCCCGGTGAGCTGGTCGGGGGTCCCGGCTCAGAAGGCGGCGCGCTGGGAGCGCCGCGCCGCCAGCCAGGCCTTGCGCAGCTTGCGGCGCTCCTCCTCGGAGGTGCCGCCCCACACGCCTGATTCCTGGTTGGTGGCCAGCGCGAAGTCGAGGCAGGGTTCGAGCGCCTCGCAGGAGCGGCAGACCCGCTTGGCGGCCTCGATCTGGTCGACGGCCGGCCCGGTCGTGCCGACAGGGAAGAAGAGGTCCGGTTCGGTGTTGCGGCAGGCGGCCACGCGCCGCCAGTCGTCTGCGTCCCAATCGACGGTCCGGTTCCACATGAGTGCCATCGGGATGAGCCTCCACCAGCATTGTGATCCTTTTCACATGATCGGACCCAAGTGGTGTCCGTCAGTGAAAAGCGGGTTTACGGGACAAGAGGGTAACGGCCCACCCTGGCCCCCGCAAGGAGTTTTCGTGAATTTTCGGACCTCGATCCGCGGCATTCGTGACACCCCGGTGACAACCGCCCCATGACCGCGGTGTTTGCACACAGGGGTTGCACGGAAGGCTTCACCGAGAACACCCTGGATGCGTTCGCCGAGGCGCGGCGGGTGGGCGCCGACGGGGTCGAGCTCGACGTGCGTCTCACCGCCGACGGGGCGCTGGCGGTGCACCACGACGCCGAGATCCCCGGACTGGGCGCCATCGCCGAACTGGGGGTGGCCGACCTCCCCGCGCACGTGCCGCTCCTGGCCGACGTCCTGGCCGTCTGCGACGGCATGGTGGTCAATGTCGAGATTAAGAACGCCCCCCAGGACCCGGGGTGGGACGCGGGCGAGGCCGTGGCGGCCCTCACGGCGGCTGCCATCGACGAGGCCGGGTGGATCGACCGGGTCATCGTGTCGTCGTTCCAGGTCACGACGCTGCGCGCCGTGCAGGCGGCCGACGGGCGCCTGGCGCTCGGGGCGCTCTGGGGCTTCGGCGCCGAGCCGGGGCCGGCCCTCGCGCAGGCAGCGGCGGCCGGGTTCCGTGCCGTGCACCCCTTCGTGACGTCGGTCACCCCCGAGCTGGTGGAGCGGGCGCACGGGGCCGGCCTCGCCGTCAACGTGTGGACGGTCAACTCGCCGGACGACCTGCGGGCCATGGTCGGGCTGGAGGTGGACACGGTGATCACCGACCGGCTCCGCGACGCCCTCGCCGTGGCGGGCGGCCACGGGGGCTGAGGCTCGGAAAAGGGCCTGTCACCGGGCCGAATGGCGGTACACGGCCCCGGTCCACAAAGATGGTCGGCCATGAACGTCGTCGTTTGCGTCAAGCAGATCCCGGATCCGGCCGCCCCCGGTGTGCTGAAGCCGGACACCAACACCCTCGACCGGTCCGGCAAGCTCATCATGGACGATTCGGACAACTACGGGGTCGAGATGGCCCTCCAGCTGGCCTCGGGCGAGGGGGACGAGGTGACCCTCGTCTCCATGGCCCCGGGCGGTGAGACGTCCGGGCTGCGCACCGGCCTGGCCATGGGTGCCGCCAAGGCGATCCTGGTCAGCGACGACGCACTGGCGGGCAGCGACGCCCTGGGGACGGCCAAGGTGTTGGCCGCCGCCATCGCGCGGGCCAACCCCGACCTCGTCGTGATGGCCACCGAGTCGACGGACGGGTACACCGGCACGCTCCCGGTACAGGTGGCCGAGCTGATGGGACTGCCGTCGGTCACCTTCGCCAAGGCGATCTCCGTCGACGGCAGCTCGGTGAAGGTCGAGCGACAGACCGAGTCCGGCTACGACGAGGTCGTCTGCCCGCTGCCGGCGGTCGTCACGGTGACAGCCGGCGTCGTCGAGCCGCGCTACCCCTCGTTCAAGGGGATCATGGCGGCCAAGTCCAAGCCGGTCGACAACCTCACGGTCGCCGATCTCGGTCTCGACGCCGCGCAGGTGGGCGCGGCGGGCGCGGGTCAGGAGATCACCGACGTCTCGGAGGCAGAGGCGCGCTCCGCGGGGGAGATCGTGGTGGACGAGGGTGACGGCGCGCAGCGCGTCGTGGCCTTCCTCGAGCAGCTGAAGGTGGTCTGAGATGGCGATCGACAAGGTGTGGGTGCTGGCCGAGACGGGTGACAACGGCCCGACCCCGGTCACGCTCGAGCTGTTGACCGAGGCGCGCTCGGTGGCCTCGACCGTCGAGGCCGTGGCCTGGGGCGCCGACGCAGCGTCGCTGGCCGGTCCGCTCGGGGAGTACGGGGCGACCACGCTCTACGACGTCGGCGACCTCGGTGGGGCGCTGCCGGGCGTGCCGGTGGCAGCCGCGCTGGCGGCGCTCGTGCAGGGCGGCAACGCACCCGACGCCATCCTCATGCCGGCGACCTACGAGGGCCGCGACGTGGCCGGGCGCCTCTCGGCCAAGCTCGACCGCCCGGTGTTGACGAACGTGACCGGCCTGGTCGAGGGCGGCGGCGGTCTGTCCAGCCAGCACCCGATCTTCGGTGGGAGCCACATCGTCACGGCACGCTTCACCGGCGACGGTCCGGGCATCTTCGTCATCCGGGCCAAGTCGTTCGCAGCGGAGCCGTCCGGCGGTGCCGCCGCCGCGGTCGTCGCGGCGCCGGTGCCCGACGTGGCGGCCACCAACACGGCCAGGGTCGTCGAGCGCCACGTGGAGGAGCGCAGCGGGCCGAAGCTCGACGAGGCCACGGTCGTCGTCTCGGGCGGGCGCGGGCTGGGCGAGGCCGCCAACTACGCCCTGATCGAGGAGCTGGCGAAGCTGCTCCACGGCGCGGCCGGCGCCAGCCGGGCCATCGTCGACGCCGGCTGGGTGCCCTACTCGCACCAGGTCGGCCAGACGGGCAAGACCGTCAAGCCGACCGTGTACGTGGCCTGCGGGATCTCCGGCGCCACCCAGCACCTGGTGGGGATGAAGGGCTCCAAGAACATCGTCGCCATCAACAAGGACCAGGAGGCGCCCATCTTCTCCGTGGCCGACCTCGGGATCGTGGGTGACGTGCACAAGGTGCTCCCGGCCCTCATCGAGGCGCTCAAGGCCAAGGGCTGAGCCCTGGCCGGCCCGTGGACCGGCCACCCCGATTGGGCAACCGGCGTCCGCGCGGCCAGAGCGTGAGACGTTGAGCCGGCCGTGCCGGGGCCTCACACTGCTCACGCCCGCGGCGCCTGCGCGTGCGGAGCGTGCGACCGGCGGTACATTCGGCGCACCCGCCTGAACGCCGCCGATGCTCTTTCCCACGATCGACTTCGCCCTCTTCTTCGCCGTCGCGTACACGGTGAACTGGCTGCTCAACCCCTACGCGCGCTGGTGGAAGCTCTGCATGATCGGGTTGAGCTACGTGTTCTACGGCTGGGTCGGCTGGAGCTACTGCCTGCTGCTGCTCGCGACGACCCTCGTCGCCTTCGGGGGTGGGGCCTGGGTCTCGGCCACCCGCTCCGAGCGGTCCCGTCGCGTCGCCATGGTCGTCGCGGTCGTGGCCCTGCTCGGGATCCTCGGCTGGTTCAAGTACTACGGCTTCGTCTCGGTGAACGTCGACAACGTCAGCCACGCCGTCGGGCTGGGCCGGGCGATCCCGTTGCTGCAGGTCGCGCTGCCCATCGCGATCTCGTTCTTCACCTTCATGGCCATCAGCTACGTCGTCGACATCTACCGGCGCGAGCTCGAGCCCGCCAAGCCACTCGACTTCGCGCTCTACCTCTCCTTCTTCCCGCACCTCCTGGCCGGCCCGATCGTGCGGGGGTCCGAGCTGCTGCCCCAGATCCGCCGCCGGCGCGACCCGCACACGGTGGACTACTCGCGGGCCTTCTGGCTGATCCTGGCCGGCCTGTTCAAGAAGGTCGTCATCTCCTCGTACGTGGCGAGTGCGATCGTGGCGCCGGTGTTCACCTCCCCCTCGCAACACTCCGCGCCCGAGGCGATCTTCGCGGCGTGGGGGTATGCGGTCCAGATCTACTGCGACTTCAGCGGCTACACCGACATCGCCATCGGCCTCGCCCTCCTGCTCGGCTTCCGGTTCCCCCAGAACTTCGACGCGCCGTACACGTCGCGGAACCTGCAGGACTTCTGGCGACGCTGGCACATGACGCTGTCGCGCTGGCTGCGTGACTATCTCTACATCCCGCTCGGGGGGAACGAGGGCGGCCAGGCGCGGACGGTCCGCAACATCATGATCACCATGGTGCTGGGGGGCCTCTGGCACGGCGCCGCCTGGACGTTCGTCGTGTGGGGCGCGCTGCAGGGGGCCGGGCAGAGCTTCGGGCACCTGCGACGCTCCAGCCGCGTCCGCCGGGGACTGCCGGCGGTCGCGGAGGGCCCGGTGCGGGTGTGGGTGCAGCGCTTCTTGACGTTCCAGTTCGTGTGCCTCGGCTGGGTGTTCTTCAACGCCTCGGGCATGGCGCAGGCGCTGGCGGTGCTCGGCCGCGTCATCAAGGGCTGGGGGCAGCCCTCCCCGCTCGTCACCCCGCTCCTGGTCGTCATCGTCGTGGGCACCATCGCCGCCCAGTACGTGCCGACGATGAGCGTCGGCCGTCTGCAGGCCGCGTTCTCACGCCAGCGCGCCGCCGTGCAGGTCGGCCTGCTCGGGTTCGCCCTGCTCGGCATCACCACCTTCGGTCCGGTCGGCGTCGCGCCCTTCATCTACTACCGCTTCTGATGACCGACGCCCGGACACCGCCGCATCCCGTCGATTGGGAGTCGCTCGAGGAGTGGCAGTCGCACCCCCACAGCGAGCTCGCGCCGCCATCCGATGGCCGGGTGCGGGCCCACTGGGCCCGAGCACTGGCGCTGGGCGCGGCCGCCTTCGCGCTGTGGTTCCTGCTCTTCGCGCCGACCCTCCAGCACAACGCCCAGGTGTCGCCGGTCGGCACGCGCCGCACCCTCAGCCTCGACCTGGTGGGCCCGGTGGCCGCGCTGAGCCGCGGGCTCCAGCTCTCGCACATCGTGTCGGGGACCGGGCGGGAGAACCGCCTGCCCGGCGGCACGGTGGGCCTCACGACGTCGGGGCCACGGCCCTCGCCGCCGGCGGCCGGAGCGCGGCGGGGGCCCAGGCCGGCGCCGGGGCACGCCCCGGCGGCCCCGACCACCACGACCGTGCCGCCCAACCCGAAGCTCCCCACCGCGGCCACCCCGCTGCGGGTGCTGATCGTGGGCGACTCCATCGGGCTCGACATGGGTGGGCAGCTGCAGTCGGACCTGGCGGGCACCGGCATCGTCAGCGCCGCGCTCGACGCCCGCGAGAGCACGGGGCTCACCAGACCCGACTACTTCAACTGGCCGGCGGAGCTGACGGCGGACCTCAAGTCGGTGCAGCCCCAGGTCGTCGTCGTCATGATCGGCGCCAACGACGCCCAGGACTTCCTCGGGCCCCCGGACGTGCCCTACACGTCACCCCAGTGGAACACCCTCTACTCCCAGCGGGTGGCGCAGTTCATGCAGATCGCGGGGAGTGGGGGCGCCCTCGTGGTGTGGGTGGGCATGCCGCCCATGCAGAACCCGGGCCTGGCCGCGCAGATGTCCGACGTCAACGCCGTGGTGCAGCAACAGGCGGCGCGGGCGCACCCGCCGGTGACCTACATCGCGACGGACAAGTCGCTCGGGACGGCCCAGGGGGGGTACACGGCGTTCGTGACCAATGCGGCCGGGCAGATCGTCAACGTCCGCTCGCCCGACGGCACCCACCTGACGGTGGGCGGGGGCCAGGTCGCGGCCCAACAGGTGATCAACCAGCTGCAGACGCTGGGCTACCACATTTAGGACAGATCGGGCGCTACGTCGGCGGCGATGCGCCCTCGAGCTGCACGTCGGCAGCGGGGGAGTGCCGGCTCGCGGCCAGCGCCCCCACTCCCACCCGGCCCGGTCGGACGTAGGCGAGCCAGTAGACGCCGCCCGCCAGCAGCACGATGCCGAGGATCCAGCCCAGCGCGGTCGTGCCGACACCGACGTACTTCAGACCCGAGGCGAAGATCACGAAGGTGATCACCGGCCGCAGCAGGCGGTCCGGGGCGCGCGACGAGATCAGCGACCCGACGAGCACCGCCGGCACGCTGCCCACGACGATGGAGGCGGTGACGGCGAAGGAGATGTGCCCGAAGGCGAG
Organism: uncultured Acidimicrobiaceae bacterium; assembly: GCA_963809825.1. Taxonomy (GTDB): domain Bacteria; phylum Actinomycetota; class Acidimicrobiia; order Acidimicrobiales; family RAAP-2; genus Bog-473. The sequence goes on from CAWELJ010000002.1 coordinate 572,532, forward strand.
CGCGCCGAGCGCGGCCGCCAGCGTCAGCGGGACGGCCTGGGTCAGATCCGTGCCGACGAGCTGGTTGGCACCGAGGACGGGGTAGAGGAAGAGCAGCAGCACGATCATCAGCGACCCCGAGCCCACCGAGGTCATGCCGACCACGAAGCCCCCGAGGACCCCGATGGCGACCGTGGGCAGGGGCCGCACGACCAGCTGGCCGATCAGGCCCTGGCGGCGCTGGCCCGAACGGCGGTCGAGCCCGTACCGCAGCACCATGGCGCCGGCGCCCAGCAGCAGCGCGGCACCGAGGACGATCTGGACCGTGTGCTCGGCCCCCGTGGACTGGCCCATGAGGTGGAGGGTGTAGGCGCCGAGCAGGGCGGCGGGCACCGAGCCGAGCACCATCCAGCCCACGAGCGAGTAGTTGACCGTCTTCTTGGTCATGTGCACGACGGCCCCCACCGGCCGCATGAGCACCGCGGCCACCAGGTCGCTCGAGATCGCCGTCGAGGGCTTGACCCCGAAGAAGAGGATCAGCATGGGCGTCATCAGCGCGCCACCGCCCGCCCCGGTCATGCCGACCAGGAACCCCACGACGGCGCTCCCGAGGACGATGTAGGGGTCAAGCGACACGCGTGCTCCCGGCGGAGGTGGGGCACGATGACGTTCGTCGCCCGGTCATAGTGGATTCATATTACCTATGTATCTAGTCAACAAATCAATCCCCAGCTGACCTGGGGTTACGCGGACAGGGGAGTCCGGGGCACTCAGACCAGGGGCCAGGGGTACGGCGGCCAGTCCCCGTCGTCGACCAGCTCGGGCAGGGCGCGCAGGCTGAGGAGCCAGGCCACCCGGTCCAGCGTGGCTGCCACCTCGTCGGGCTCGAGCAGCGCGCACAGCGCCGCCGGCGGGCCGTCGTGGGCCAGCCGGGCCAGGTCCTCCTGGACCTCGCCCTCGAGCGGCGCCCCCCCGAAGTCCCAGATCACCGTGCGCAGCTTGTCGTGGCTGTTGAAGCAGAGCCCGTTGTCGATCGCCCACAGCCGGTCCTCGGCCAACAGGACGTGGCCGCTCTTGCGGTCGGCGTTGTTGGCCACGACGTCGAACGCGCAGAGGCGCATGAGCGCGGCGTGCCACTTGGGCTCGTCGCGCAACGTGAAGTAGTGCGAGGTGCCGTCCTCGTGCACGAAGCGCTGCACGGAGCCGGGCCCGAACGGGCCTTCGGGGCGTTCCACGGTCTCGGGGACGAGGCCCCACCCGAGGTGCTCGGAGAGGACGTAGGCGGCCACCTCACGCCGGAACAGACCGCCGGGGAAGTCCCAGAGGGGCCGCTCCCCTTGCGACGGCTTGTACACCGCCAGGAGCTCCTCGCCCCCGAGGCTGCAGGTCACCAGCAGCGTCGCGTTCGAGCTCCCGGCGATGCGGCCGTGCACCTCGACGTCACCCTCGGTGAGGACGCGCTCGACCGCCGCGTCGGACACGTCGTCAGCTCACCGGCGGCCGGTGCCCGTTGGTGCGTGGGCAGTTGTGCCCGGCGGGGTCCAGCGGCAGCGCGCACAGCGGGCAGGGCGGGCGCCCCGCCTCCACCAGGCGCGTGGCGTGGATGGCGAAGGCGGCGGCCTGTTCGCGCGACAACGCGACGCGCAGCACGTGCCCGCTCTCGGTCAACTCCTCCTCGTCCTCGTCCTCGTCGTCGGCGCCCATCTCATCGAGGACCACGATGATGCGGTCGAGTTCCTCGTCGTAGGAGACGCCGATGGTCCCGACGACCCACTCGAACTCCTCGGTGCCGTAGAAGTCGAGGTCCTCGGGCAGGTGCCCGGGGCGGCCCAGCTCCTTGACGATGCGCCCGAGGTAGCCGGCGAGCACTGCGACCTGTTGCTTCTCGACCTTGACCGTCGTCTCGGTCAGCCCCTGGCGGCAGTAGAAGAGGAAGAGGCGCTGCCCCACCTCGCCGATGACGCCGACCGTGCAGTGGTCGGGGGCGTCGAAGTCGAAGTCGTCAGTCATCGGTGCGGGCCCCGGCTCACGACGGTGCCAGCTCCTCCAGCGAACCCGTGGAGTTCACGCACAGCACCACCGGGCCGCCGGCGGTGATGAGGATGGCCGAGATGGAGCAGGGCGACACCACCAGGCGCTGCATCAGGTCGAGCGGCACCCCGGCCGCCGCCGCCACGACGGCCTTGATCGGGTCGGCGTGCGAGACGGCGACGATCGTCTCACCCGGGTGCGCCGCCACGAGACCGAGCACCGCGTCCATCGCCCGCACCGACATCTCTGCGAAGGACTCGCCCCCGGGGAACCGGAACCCACCGGGCCAACGCTGCACGGTCGGCCATTCCCGGGCGCGGTACAGGCGCGTCAGGGGCTTCTCGGTCCAGTCGCCCACGTCGGCCTCGAGGAGGCCCGGCGCGGTGCGGACGCGCAGGCCCAGCGCCCGGGCGATGGGCGCGGCGGTCTCCCGCGTCCGCTCCAGCGGCGAGGCGTAGACGGCGCTCGGCGCCTTGGTCAGCGCGGCGATACGCCCGGCGGCCGCCTCCGCCTGTGCCCGCCCCTTCTCGGAGAGGTGCAGGCCGGCCGCCCGGCCGGGGAGCATCTTGCCCGTCGTGGGGGTGGTGCCGTGCCGGACGAGGAGCACGACGGTTGCCGGCGGAGCCTTCCGGCTGCGACGGGACGGGGGTCGTGTCGAGGCGGATGGGGGCACGGGAGCCCATCGTAGGCTCTGCGCCGTGGCGGCCAACCGTGCCCAGAGGGACTCCGTGGCCGCGGTGCAACGGGAGGTGGCGGCGTGCCGCCGTTGCCCGCGCCTGGTCGCCTGGCGGGAGGAGGTGGCGCGGACCGGGCGGGCGTCCTACGCGGGCCAGGTGTACTGGGGCCGCGGCGTCCCGGGGTTCGGCGACCCCCGTGCGTCGCTGGTCATCGTGGGCCTGGCGCCGGCGGCGCACGGCGCCAACCGGACGGGCCGCATGTTCACCGGAGACCGCTCCGGCGACTGGCTCTTCGCCGCGTTGCACCGGGCGGGCTTCGCGTCGCAGCCCACCAGCACCGCAGCCGACGACGGCCTGACCCTGCAGGGCGCCTACGTCACCGCGGCGGTCCACTGCGCGCCGCCGGGCAACAAGCCCGAGCCGGCGGAGCGGGAGGCCTGCGCCCCCTACCTGGCGCGGGAGCTGGCGCTGCTGCGGACCGCGGTGGTCGTCGTCGCGCTGGGGCAGTTCGCCTGGCAGGCCGTGACGACGCAGGCGGGCCTGCGGCCGCGCCCGGCCTTCGGCCACCTGGCCGAGGGCACCCTCCCCGGTGGGATGGTGCTGCTCGGTTCGTACCACCCGAGCCAGCAGAACACGTTCACCGGGAAGCTGACGGTGCCGATGTTCGACGCGGTGTTCCGCCGGGCGCGCCGGCTGATCACGCTGGCCGAGGGCGCCGGCGGGGGCGCGTCCGGCGCGTCCGTCACGGGTGCAGGGTAGGGGCCCCGGGCCAACCGGCTACCGTCTCGGCGACCCCGGGGAGGATGCAGTGCGCGAGGCCGACGACGTGACGCCGTGCGAGGCGGCCGACATCGAGAGCTGGGACGGCACCGCCGACGTGGTGGTGGTCGGCTTCGGAGCTGCGGGGTCCGCGGCAGCGTTCAGCGCCGCCGAGGCCGGTGCCGACGTTCTCGTCACCGAGCGCACCGGCGGACCCGGGGGCGCCGCCGCGCTGGCCGAGGGCATCGTCTACCTCGGCGGGGGCACGCCGATCCAGACGGCCTGCGGGTTCGAGGACAGCGTCGAGGAGATGTACCGCTACATGATGGCGGCCTGCGGCCCGGACCCCGACGAGCCCAAGATCGCCCGCTACTGCGCGGAGAGCCTCGGCCACTTCGATTGGCTCGTCGCGCGCGGGGTCCCGTTCGACCCCACCTTCTGTGCCGAGACCTCCATGGCGCCGAACGGCACCGAGGGCCTCGTCTACTCGGGCGGCGAGGACGCCTACCCGTTCAACGAGATCGCCCGGCCCGCGCCGCGCGGCCACCTGGCCAAGACGAAACGGGCGACGGGGTGGCTGCTGATGCAGCACCTGGCGGCCGCCGCGACCGGGGCCGGTGCCACCGTCGCGGCGGACACCCGGATCGACCGCCTCGTGGTCGACGACGGCCGGGTCGTGGGCGTGCAAGGGCAGCGCTACGGCGAGACCGTGACGCTCCGGGCCCGCCGCGGCGTGGTCCTGGCGGCCGGCGGCTTCATCTTCAACGACGACATGCTGCGCCGGCACTGCCCGCCGCTGGTGCGGGGCACGTTCAAGGTGGGCACCGAGGGCGACGACGGCCGGGGCATCCGCATGGCCCAGGCCATCGGCGCCGCGGTGCGCAACATGTACGCCGGGGAGGTGTCGCTGCCGATCACGCCGCCCCGGACACTGATCCACGGCATCCTCGTGAACGGCAAGGGCCAGCGCTTCATCAACGAGGACACCTACATGGGTCGGGTGGGCCAGTCGGCGCTCTACGAGCAGGACGGCGAGGTGTACCTCGTCGTCGACGAGGCCTCGTACGAGGTGAACTGGATGGGCCTGGCCGCCACCTGGGTGTGCGAGACCGCCGCGCAGCTCGAGTCCGAGATGGGCCTGCCCACCGGGTCCCTGCAGTCCACCGTCGACCTCTACAACCGGCACGCCGCGGCCGGCGAGGACCCGCTGTTCCACAAGGGCGCGGCATGGGTACGGCCGCTCGTGCCCCCGATCGGCGCCATCGACCTGCGCATCGGGCCGGCGCCCTACGCGCCGTTCACCCTTGGCGGGCTCGAGACGACGGTCGAAGGGGAGGTCCTCGACATTGCGGGCGACGCCATCGGCGGACTCTTCGCCGCGGGTCGCACCACGGCCGGCGTGTGCTCGTTCGGCTACGCCAGCGGGCTGTCCATCGGGGACAGCACGTTGTTCGGGCGCCTCGCCGGGGCGAGCGCGGCGTCGGCACCGGCCTGAGGATCCGGACCTCAGCGGTCTGGTCGGGAAGCCGGACCGACATGGCATCGAACCATGCAGATGTGGGTAATCGACCTTCTGGAATCGTGAGGAGGAAATTCGATGGACCTCGATCTGCTGGATCTCTATGGCCGCGCCAGCGAGTGGACCTCGACCAAGGTGGCCGGAGCCGCCTGGTCCACGGGGCAGGAGACGACGATGCCCGAGGGCCTGCCCCAAGCGGCCTACACCCTGATTTACGGCCGGTTCACCGACGACCAGCGCAAGGGAGTGTTCAAGCCGGAGATCCCTGTCGCCCCGGACGCGTCCGCCCAGGACAAGCTCCTCGCCTACACCGGGCGTGATCCGTCACCGACGATGTGACCGCACCAGCCGCAACTGGATGGTGGCCCGTCTCGGGCTTGTCTCATTCCCGCTGTGCCGCGTACTCGATCACCCTCGTCATGACCGCGTCGTCGGACTTGGCCACCGAGCCGCAGTCGAACGGGGGCTGGGGGTCGTACTCGATCATCAGCTGCGCCGCCTCGGCCGCCGTCCGGTCGACGAGCAGCTCGGTGAGGCGCAACGCCATGTCGATGCCGCTCGACACGCCCGCCGCGGTGATGATGCGCCGGTCGAGATGCTCCACCACGCGCTGCGCGGTGGGCTCGGCGCCGTGCGCCGCGAGCTCCCGGTAGCAGGCCCAGTGCGTGGTGGCGGTCAGGTCCTTCAGGAGCCCGGCCGCGCCGAGGACGATCGAGCCCGTGCACACCGACGTCGTGTAGCGGGTGCCGGCGTGGGCATGGCGCACCCACTCGAGCACCCGCTCGTCGTGCTCGAGGGCCCGGGTCCCCACGCCGCCGGGGAAGACGATCACGTCGGGCTCGGGCATCTCCTCGAAGGCGGCGTCTCGCAGCAGGCCCAGCATGCCGTTCTCGCTGCGGACCTCGCCCCTCTCGTGGCCGACGAAGGTGAGGTCGAAGGTGGGGATGCGCTGGAGCACCTCGTAGGGACCGACGGCGTCGAGGGCGGTGAACTGCGGGAACAGCGGGATGGCGATGTGGATGCGGTCGGTCATGCGGGAGTCCTCTCCATCGGGGCGGTGCGGAACCGCCGGCGGTAGGCATCGGGCGAGGTGGCGAGGTGGCGCTGGAAGACGCGGCGCAGCGTCTCGGCGCTCCCGAGCCCGCAGCGCGCCGCCACGACGTCGAGCGTGTCGGCCGTCGTCTCGAGCTCGCGGCGGGCCGCCTCCAGCCGGGTGCGCTCGACGAAGCGGCTCGGGGTCTCGCCGACCTCGGCGGTGAAGACCCGGGTGAAGTGACGCACGCTCATTGCCGCGGCGGCGGCCAGGGCGGCGACGCGGTGATCCCCGTCGGGCGCGGCCTCGACGAGGCTCTGCACGGCGCGGACGGCCGAGCGCTCGGCCCGGGGGACCCAGACCGGCGAGGCGAACTGGGTCTGGCCGCCGGGCCGGTGCAGGAACATGACCAGCCAGCGGGCCACCGTCTGCGCGACGTCCACCCCGAGGTCGTCCTGCACGAGCGCCAGCGACAGGTCGATGCCGGCCGTGACACCGGCGCTCGACCAGTACTTCCCGTCGCGCACGTAGATCGGGTCGGGGTCCACGTCGAGGCCGGGGTAGGCCTCACGCAGTTCGCGGGCGCGGGCCCAGTGGGTGGTCACGCGGCGCCCCTCGAGCAGCCCGGCGGCGGCGCCGAGGAAGGCGCCCGAGCACACGGTGGCCACCCGCCGGCAGCGGGGGGCGGCGGCGGCGATCCAGGTGACGAGTGCCTCGTCCGCGGCGGCGGCGTTGGCGCCCGACCCGCCGGCCAGCACCAGGGTGTCGATGTCCGCCGATTCCTCGGGCAGGGGGATCGTGCCCAGCTCGAGCCCGCTCTCGGCCCGGACGGTGCCCCCGAGCCTGGAGGCGACGGCGACGCGGTACCCCCGGGGCCGGCCCTGAGCGGCCGCCGCCCGGGTGGCCCCGGCGAAGACCTCGTGCGGGCCCACCGCATCGAGCGGCTGGACGCCGTCGAAGGCGACGATGACGACCCGGCGTTCCCTCATGGGCCCACTCTGAGGTGCCGGCGTCATGGCGTCAATGACACAGTTCCCACAGATTCGGCCACAGGCCGTCCCGGCGCCGGACCGTCCGGCGGGGTCTCAGCCCGGGCGGGAGCGGCGGGTCCCCCGGGCCCGCACCCAGGCCAGCAGGTCACCGGCTTCGCCGCGGCGCACGGCGCCGGTGAAGATGTCCTCGCGCCCGGTCGAGACCTCCCGGGTCACCTCGGCGTGGAGAAGGTCGCCGATGGCGGCCGGCTGGAGGTACTCGACGAGGACCGAGGAGATGATGCCGGAGTGGTCGGCGTCGTTGGCGGCGGCGGCGACCGCCGCCCCGGCCACGGCATAGAAGACGGCGCCGTGCACCGTCCCGTGGGGATTGGCGTGCCGCGCGTCGGTGGCGAGCACGGCGACGGTGTGGCCCGGGCCGCGGCGGACCACCTCGATCCCGAGCAGCGCGGCGAACTCGTCGGTCCCGGGCCCGCTCACGCTGCCGCTCAGGCCGTGGGGGCCGAGGCGGGCAGGCGGCCCGGCATCGGCACGGCCGTGGCGGGCCAGCGCTTGCGGCTGATCCGGCTCAGCTTGTTGAGCAGGGTGACCGCTCCGGGGTCGTCCTCGATGGGCCGGGTCTCGATCACGCCGGCCGCCACCAGGTCGTCGAACAGCGCCTCCCCCTTCTCCGTGCGCACCAGGGTGAGGGTCCAGTCCCCGAACGCCCCGATGCCGCCCGTCGAGATGTCGGCATGTTCGGCCGCGAAGTCGGGGCAGCTCGTGCAGCCCTCGCGGGTCCAGGCGTGGGCCTCCTTCAGCGGGATCTCGTGGTAGGTGCCGTCCCGCATCCAGACCTGGAAGACGCCCTTGATGTTCATCTTGACGATGTCCGCCCGGGCCAGCCCGTACTTCGCCTCGAAGAGCTCCGGGAAGATGGCGTCGTCGAAGGTCTTCGAGCACAGCAGCCCGATGGACAGGCTGAAGCGCCGCGCGATCTTCCCCGCCTTGCGCGCCTGCATCACGGGCGGCGCCGAGGCCTGGCACCCCATGCCCACCAGGGCGATGCGCTCGGCACCCGCTGCGATGGCCTCGGGGTAGGCCATCGGGTTGGCCGAGTAGGTGTAGCGGGAGCCCGCCGTGGCGAGGACGTCCTCGCGGGTGCGTGCGACCCGCGGCACGGCCTTCCAGGTCGACCCGTCGCCCTCGAGGCCCGAGACCAGGGCGGCGTCGATCACGTCGTTCTCGAGGGCCCAGATGAGCAGCGCGGAGACGAGCCCGCCGTCCTGCCCGGTGCCCTGCACGCCGAGGTCGCTGGCCCGGGCCAGCACGGTGCGTCGCGCGATGCCCGAGACCTCGTCGTCGGCGCGGGGACGGCCGAAGAGGTAGTTGTCGATGTCGGGCTCCCAGGTGCGGAAGCGGGGGCAGGCGCGTGTGCACAGGGTGCAGCCCTTCAGCCCGTGCGTGCAATTGTCCGGGCCGCCGTCGGCGTCCACGTGGAAGGGCTTGTAGACGCCCTCGGCGTCGTCGTACCCGAGCACGTCGTAGGGGCACGCGATCACGCAGGCCGAACACCCCGTGCAGAGCCCCGAGGTCACGACCTCTGTGAACAGCTCGGCCCACTGCGGCTTCTCGGGAGGCATTGGACCACCATATTCGGCCCGGAGTCGACCGTCGGATACCTTCGGCGGATGCCCGAGATCCTCGAAGTCGAGCACTACCGGGCGTTCTCGGAGCGAGCCCTGGGCCGCGCCATCGCCAAGGTCTCAATGGTGGACTCCCGCTACGGCCGGGGCGGCACCACGACGCCGCGGCTGCGGGCGGCGCTGACCGGTCACGCCTTCTCCGCGGCGCGGCGCCGGGGGAAGCTCCTGCTGCTCGACACCGACGACGGCCCGACGCTCGGTCTGCGCTTCGGCATGACCGGCGGGCTGGTGGTCGACGGTCAGCAGGCACTGGACCGCCTGCGCTACGGACCCGGGGTGTTCGGTGAGAAGTGGGTGCGCGCCCGCGTCACCTTCGCCGACGGAGGCCATCTCCTGGTGCACGATCCCCGCCGGTTCGGGTCGCTCGAGCTGGCGCCCGACGAGGGCCGGCTGGGGCCCGACGCCTTGACCGCGTCGCTGCGCGACCTTCGAGGGGCGATCGCCACCGGCCGGGCGAGCAGTGGGACGGCTGCGCCTCTCAAGGCACGGCTCATGGACCAGGAGCGCCTGGCCGGCGTCGGCAACCTGCTGGCCGACGAGATCCTGTGGCGCGCCGGGCTCGCGCCGGGGCGCCGCACGCCGCTGGACGAGAGCGAGCTCCGTGACCTGCACCGGGCGACACGGGCAACGTTGCGCCAGCTCACGCGCCGCGGCGGCTCACACACCGGCGACCTCATGGAGGAGCGCCACGGCGAGGGCCGCTGCCCGCTCGACGGCACCGAGTTGCGGCGCGAGACGGTGGGCGGCCGGACGACCTACTGGTGCCCGGCGCACCAGCACTAGCTGCGGCCGCTCAGCTGGTGAGGGGCGGCAACCCCTTGGCGATCAGGTCCACACCGAAGACGAGCAAGAGGACGGCCATCACCGCCGCGTTGTGCACCGACAGCCAGGTCTTGGCCGACTCGAGCGTGCTTCGCGCCTGCTCCCCACCGAGCAGCGCATAGAGCACGGGGACGACGATGGTCAGGCTCGCGACGGCGACGAAGACTGCGGTGGCCACAACCGCGTCGGTCGTCGAGAGGCCGAGCTGGGCCAGGCCCGCCGCCGCACCCGCCGTCAGGATCAGGTTCTTGGGGTTCACGCCCGCCAGCAGCACGCCCAGCCCGAAGGCCTTCGCCGGCGTCAGCGAGTCGACGGGGCCCATCCACTTGGGCATCGCCGGCTCCTCGCCCGCGGCGGGCCGCTTGCGCCAGTTGCGGCGGGCGAGCATCAGCAGGACGACGCCGAGGACGATCTTGCCCCACGACACCGAGTCCGCCGCTGTGCTGCTGGTGGCGACGTCGCCGCCGTGGGAGAGCAGGTAGACGACGGTGCTCACGACGGCGAGCGCCAGCACCCACCCCACCAGGAAGGCAGGTCCGTTGACCCTCGCCCGCCCCGAGAAGAGCATCAGGATCACGGCGATGATCGGGAAGGGGCTGATGGCCACCCCGATGGCGAACGTCAGGACCTCGCTGATCCCCTGCCCCATGACCGCCCCTTTCTCAACCCGTCCGTCGTCGCGCCCGCGGCGCGGCGAATCCGTCCCCGCTCCACCCGCATGTCTCAGCCCTGCGCGGCCTCCTCGAGCACCTTGGCCGCGTGGCCGTCCGCCTTCACGTGGTACCAGGCCCGCTGCACCTTTCCGTTGGGCCCGATGAGGAAGGTGGACCGGATGGTGCCGACGGTCTTCTTGCCGTACATCGTCTTCTCCCCCCAGGCGCCGTACTTCTCCATCACCTTCTTGTCGGCGTCCGTGAGGAGCGGGAACTTGAGCTTGTACTTGCTGCGGAATTTCACGTGCTTCTCGGCCTTGTCGGGGGAGATCCCCAGCACGGCCACGCCGGCCCTGTCGAAGGCCCGGAGGTTGTCGTTGAACTGGCAGGCCTCCTTGGTGCAGCCGGGCGTGTCGTCGGCCGGGTAGAAGTAGACGATCACCCGCTGGCCCTTGAAATCCGAGAGCTTCACGGGCTTGCCGTCCTGGTCAGGCAGGGTGAATGCAGGGGCGGTGGCGCCCGCCTCGAGCTTGGCCATTCGTCGGCTCTCCCTTCGGTCGTCGGTGGGGGACGGCTCACTTTGGCACACGACTGCGCGTCAGAACGGTCCTGGGCTGGTACAATAGGCGTGCGACCACCGGCGGGGGCTGGTGAGTCGGGGCCGATTCTCACTCCTCTGGCAGGCGCACGGTCCCGCCGCAACACAGAGAGAGCGGGTTGATGACCGTCGAAGCTTTGGCCGGCGCGCACGCCGGAACCTCCCAGAACGGGGACACTCACGTCTCCGGGGACGACACCTACGAGACGGCGAGGACGTTCGAGTCCCTCGGCGTCTCACCGGAACTCAATGAGGCGCTGGCGAACGAAGGCATCGTCAGCGCCTTTCCAATTCAGGCCCTGACCGTCGCCGACGCCCTGGCGGGCCGCGACGTCTGCGGCAAGGCCAAGACCGGCTCGGGGAAGACCCTCGCCTTCGGTGTGCCGCTCCTGCAGCGGGCCAAGGCCACCCGGGACGCCCAGGGCGACCGTGCGCCCGCCCGCCCGGCGCGGCCGCTGGCACTCGTCCTCCTCCCGACCCGGGAGCTCGCGGTCCAGGTCCACGACGTCCTCGCTCCGCTGGCCAAGCAACTGGGACTGCGCGCGGTGGCGGTCTACGGCGGGGCCGACATCGACCGCCAGGTCTCCAAGCTGCGCAAGGGGGTCGACCTCGTGATCGCCACCCCGGGCCGGCTGATCGACCTCGGGGACCGGGGCGAGGTCGCGGTCGACCAGCTCGAGACGCTCGTGCTCGACGAGGCCGACCGCATGGCCGACATGGGCTTCATGCCCCAGGTCGAATGGGTGCTGCGCCGTCTCGACCAGGCCCACCAGACGTTGCTGTTCTCGGCCACCCTCGACGGTGCCGTCGACCGGCTGGTCAAGCGCTACCTGACCGACCCCGTCTTCCACGAGGTTGCGTCCTCGACCCAGACCGTCACGCTCATGGAGCACCGCTTCCTCCAGGTGCACCAGATGGACAAGGTCAAGGTGGCGGCCGCCATCTGCCGGAGCCAGGAGAAGTCCCTGCTCTTCGTCCGCACCAAGCGGGGCGCCGACCGCTTGGTCGAGAACCTGCAGAAGGAAGGCGTCCACGCCCTCGCCATCCACGGCGACCTGCGCCAGGCCAACCGCGAGCGTGCGCTCGCCGACTTCTCCAACGGCAGCCTGGCCGTGCTCGTGGCCACCGACGTGGCCGCCCGCGGCCTCCACATCGAAGGGGTCGACGGCGTGCTCCACTACGACCCGCCCGAGGACCACAAGGCGTACCTGCACCGTTCCGGCCGGACCGCCCGGGCCGGCAAGGCGGGCGTCGTCGTGAGCCTGTCGCTGTGGAACCAGCTCGTCGAGATGGAAGTGATCCAGCGACGGCTCGGCCTGCGGATCCCCATCGTGGAGATGTTCTCGAACGACCCGCGGCTGGCCGACCTCGCGGGCTGGACTCCCCAACCCGAGGAGAGCGTCCTCTGAGCCAGGTCGCCACGGTCCCCTCCTGGTCGCCCGAGGACGGGGTCCGCCGCGTCCTCGTGGTGACGGCGCATCCCGACGACGTCGACTTCGGCTCGGCCGGCACGGTCGCCGCCTTCACGTCGGCCGGCATCGACGTCACCTACTGCATCGTCACCAACGGCGACGCGGGCGGGTCGGACCGGGCGATGACGCGGGCCGACATGGCGTCGCTCCGCCAGGACGAGCAACGCGCCGCGGCGGCGGTGGTCGGGGTGAGCGACGTGCGCTTCCTCGGCCATCCCGACGGCATGGTGCAGGCCACGCCGGAGCTCCGCCGCGACATCAGCCGGGTGATCCGGCAGGTCCGGCCCGAACGCGTGCTGACGCAGTCGCCCGAGCGGAACTGGGACTTCATCTTCGCCAGCCACCCGGACCACCTGGCCGCGGGCGAGGCGGCAGTGTGCGCGGTGTACCCCGACGCCCGCAACCCGTTCGCCCACCCCGAGCTGCTGGACGACGAGGGGCTCGAACCCTGGAGCGTGCCGGAGCTGTGGATCATGGCCCCCCGCGAGAGGGGAGCGGCCGTCGCGGTGGACACGACCGCCACGGTGCAGCGCAAGGTGGCGGCCCTGATGTGCCACAAGAGCCAGATCGGCGATCCCGACGCCATCGCGGAGCGCGTCCTCGCGATGGCGCGTGCCCAGGGCGAGCTCGCCGGACTGCCCGAGGGCTCCTCGGCCGAGCTGTTCCGCGTCACCCGCATCCCCTGAGACGCCGATGAGCGCTGGCGGAGAATGGGTGGTGCTGCAGCACGTGGCCTTCGAGGGTCCGGGGTCGGTGGCGCCGGCCGTCATCGATTCGGGCGCCGGTCTCCGTGTCGTGCGCGTGGACCTGGGCGAGGCCGTCCCCCCGCCCGCTGCGGCCCCGGACATGGCCGGGCTCGTCGTCCTGGGCGGCCCCATGGGCGTCGCCGACGATCTCCCCTGGCTGCGTCACGAGCGTGCGCTGTTGCACGAGGCCGTGGCGGCAGGGCTGCCCGTGCTCGGCGTCTGTCTCGGCGCGCAGCAGCTCGCCGCCGCACTGGGCGCCGAGGTGCGGCGTGGCCCGGCCCCCGAAGTCGGCGTGGGCGAGGTGCACCTGACCGCCGACGCCATCGATGACCCCGTCTTCGGGCCCGCGCCCACCCCCCTGCCGTGCGTGCACTGGCACGGCGACACCTTCTCCCTGCCCGAGGGCGCGGTCCGATTGGCCGGCAACGGGGCCTACGAGAACCAGGCCTTCCGGGTGGGTGCGCGCGCCTACGGCCTGCAGTTCCACGTCGAAGTGACCGCCGGCCTGGCCGCCCACTGGGGACCGCACCTGCCCGCGGGCGTCTTCATACGGGCGTCCGACGTGGCCCACGTCAGCCGGGCAGGCGAGGGCGTCGTGCGCCGCTTCGTCGCCCTGGGCGCCCCCGGAGCGCCGAGCTGATGGGGTGGGGGCCGCGACGGTCCGGCGCCTCGCGCTGGCGCTCCCCGAGGCCACCGAGGCGCCCCATCACGAGATGACGTCCTTCCGCGTCGCCGGGAAGATCTTCGCCACCATGCCGCCCGAGAGCGGACGGGTCCAGGTCTTCCTGGACGACGCCGCGGTCGATGCCTACTGCGCCGAGTTCCCCGCCGCGGTCGAGGAGCTGCGGTGGGGTTCGAAACGGCGCCGGTGCGGCGTCGTGCTCGCCCACGCGACCGCGCCGCTGCTGCGCGAGCTGCTCACGGAATCGTGGCGGCGGAGGGCGCCCACGAGGCTCACCGGTCCCGCCGGCTGAGCCTCACCCCGCCATCTGGCGCAGCACGTACTGGAGGATGCCGCCGTGGCGGTAGTACTCGGCCTCCATCGGCGTGTCGATGCGGACGATCACCCGGAACTCGGTGACCGAGTCGTCGTCGGCCGTCGCCGTCACCGTGAGCTCCTTCGGCAGCTCACCCCTGTTGAGCACGTCGAGCCCGGTGATGGAGAAGCGCTCGTGCCCGCTGAGGCCCAGGCTGGCGACGGAGTCGCCCTTGTAGAACTGCAAGGGGACGACACCCATGCCGATCAGATTCGAGCGGTGGATGCGCTCGAGGCTCTGCGCGATGACGACCCGCACGCCCAGCAGCGCGGTGCCCTTGGCTGCCCAGTCGCGGCTGCTCCCCGTCCCGTACTCGCGGCCCGCGAGCACGATGAGCGGGACGCCCTCGTCCGCGTAGTGCATGGCAGCCTCGTAGATCGACGTCTCGGTGCCCTCGGGCAGGTGCAGCGTCACCCCTCCCTCCGTGCCGGGGGCCAGCAGGTTGCGCAGGCGCACGTTGGCGAAGGTGCCGCGCATCATCACCTCGTGGTTGCCACGCCGGGCGCCGTAGGAGTTGAAGTCCTCCCGCGGCACGCCGTGCTCGGTGAGGTAGTGCCCGGCCGGAGTGGACGGGCCGATGGACCCGGCGGGGGAGATGTGGTCGGTCGTGACGCTGTCGCCGAGCAGCGCGAGCACCCTGGCGTCGACGACGTCGGTGACCACGGTGGGGGTCATCGTCATGGCCTCGAAGAACGGAGGGTTCTTCACGTAGGTCGAGTCCTCCTGCCAGGCGTACGTCTCACCGCCGGCGATCGGCACCTGCTGCCAGTACTCGTCGCCGTCGAAGACGGCGCTGTAGCGCGTGCGGAACATGTCAGACGTCAAGGATCGGCGGATCGTCCGGCTCACCTCGTCCATGGAGGGCCACAGCTCCGAGAGGAGCACCGGGTTGCCCTGGGCGTCATGGCCGATCGGCTCGTTCGTGAGGTCGATGTCGATAGTGCCGGCGAGCGCGTAGGCCACGACGAGCGGCGGCGAGGCGAGGTAGTTCATCCGCACGTCCGGGTGGATGCGCCCTTCGAAGTTCCGGTTGCCCGAGAGCACCGAGACCACGGAGAGGTCGCCCTCCTTGACCGCGTCGCTCACCCCCTCGAGGAGGGGCCCCGAATTCCCGATGCACGTCGTGCAGCCGTAGCCGACGAGGTAGAACCCGAGGTCCTGGAGCGGCCCGGTGAGTCCGGCGCGCTCGAGGTAGTCGCTGACGACCCGGGACCCCGGCGCCAGGGAGGTCTTGACCCAGGGCGCCGAACGCAGCCCGCGCTCGACGGCCTTCTGGGCGAGCAGGCCCGCCGCGACCATGACCTGTGGGTTCGAGGTGTTGGTGCAGCTCGTGATCGCGGCGATGACCACGTCCCCGTCGGCCATCTGGTGGTGGGGCGCTGCGGCCGGCTCGCCGGAGGCCGAACGCGGCGCCCGGTCGAGGGCGACACGGTAGGCGTCGCCGGCCGCCGCCAGGGAGACCCGGTCCTGGGGCCGGGACGGCCCTGCCAGCGAGGGCTCCACGTCGCCGAGGTCGAGGCTGACGTACTCGGAGTAGACGGGCTCGGGCGCACCGGGGTCGTGCCACAGCCCCTGCGCCTTCGCATAGGCCTCGACCAGGGCGAGGTGCTCTTCCTCGCGCCCGGTGAAACGCAGGTAGTCGAGGGTGACCCGATCGATCGGGAACATGGTGCACGTGGCCCCGTACTCGGGGCTCATGTTGCCGATCGTGGCCCGGGTCTCGAGCGGCAGCGCCGCCACGCCGGGGCCGTAGCACTCGACGAACGCGCCCACGACTCCGTGATCGCGCAGCAGTTCGGTGACGGTCAGCACCACGTCGGTGGCGGTGATGCCAGGCTTCGGCTCGCCCGAGATCCGGAGGCCGACGACCGGTGGCAGCAGCATGGACAGCGGCTGGCCGAGCATGGCGGCCTCGGCCTCAATCCCGCCCACCCCCCAGCCCAGCACGCCGAGTCCGTTGACCATGGTCGTGTGCGAGTCGGTGCCGACCAAGGTGTCGCAGAAGGCCCGGCCGTCGTCGGTGGCGAAGACGAGGCGCGAGAGGAACTCGAGGTTCACCTGGTGGCAGATGCCCATGCCGGGCGGTACGGCACGGAAGCCGCCGAACGCGCCCTGCGCCCAGCGCAGGAGCTGGTAGCGCTCCATGTTGCGCTGGTACTCGACGGAGACATTGGAGTCGTAGGCCGCGGCGTTCCCCGACCGCTCGACGATGACGGAGTGGTCGATGACGAGCTCGACCGGGACCAACGGGTTGACGCGGGCCGCGTCGCCGCCGAGCCGCGCCAGCGCGTCGCGCATGGCCGCGAGGTCGACGACCCCGGGGACACCGGTGAAGTCCTGCATCAGCACCCGTTCCGGGGTGAGAGCGATCTCGTGCGCCGAGTCCCCGGCCCCCTGCCCGTGGCCTTCGGGGTTCTCCCCCCAGGCGGCCACGGCCACGATGTCGTCGGCCGAGACGTGGGGACCGTCTTCGTGGCGGAGCAGGTTCTCGAGGATGACCTTGACGGAGTAGGGGAGGCGGTCGATGTCGTGGCGCCCGGCGAGCGCCGGTGCCTTGATGTTGAAGATCTCGTAGCTGCGCCCGCCGACGAGCAGCTGTGTCCTGGCGCCGAAGCTGTCGGGGTGCGCGGCAGGGGAGTTCGTACTCATGGACCCATTCTGCCGTGGGCCGGTGCCGGACGCCCATCGAGCAGTGGACCCGGGCTCGCGGGCCCTTGGAGGCGTACACCCAGGTTGAGCGGCCAATCCGTAACACCTTCGTAACCGCAGACGCGCACCCGGACCCGTGCCAACGTGCACAATCGAAGGAGTGCACGTACGCGGAGGGGCGAGGAGTGCCGAGTGTGGTCGCACGCGCCGGCAAGGCTGCCGACGGGTGGCGTCACTCGCCGGGTCCGTGGCCACGGTCGCCTGCGCGGGATTGCTCGTGCCGGCCGTGCTGGTCGCCGGCGTCGCGGGAACGCCGGCGGCGGCGTCCGTGCAGGCGCACGTCTACCCCGACGCGGGGATGATCGGTTTCGGCAGCGTGAGCCTGAACGATCCCCAGGTGCCCCAGCCGCTCAACTCGCCCGTCTTCTCCGGGGCGGCCACCCCCGACGGAGGTGGCTACGTGCTCGCCAGCGCGGACGGTGGGGTCTTCGCCTTCGGCGACGCGACGTTCGAGGGCTCCGCCGGTGACGTGCCCCTCAACGGTCCCATCGTGGCCATGGCGAGCACCGCAGACGCCAAGGGCTACTGGCTGGGTGCGCTCGACGGGGGCGTTTTTGCGTACGGTGATGCGTCCTTCTTCGGCTCCATGGGCTCGACCCGGCTCAACCAGCCGATCGTGGGGATGGCGGCGACGCCGGATGGCAAGGGGTACTGGCTCGTGGCGGCGGACGGCGGCATCTTCGACTACGGCGACGCCGGCTTCTACGGGAGCACCGGCAGCCTGGTGCTCAACGAGCCCATCGTGGGGATGGCGCCGACGCATGACGGCAAGGGCTACTGGCTGGTGGCGGCCGACGGGGGCATCTTCCCCTACGGCGACGCCGGCTTCTACGGCTCCGCCGGCAATGAGAACCTCCCCGACCCCGTGGTCGGCATGGTGGCTTCACCCGACGGCGGGGGCTACCTCATGGCGACTGCGAACGGAGTGGTGCTCCCCTTCGGCGACGCGCAGGCGTTCGGCGGCCTCTCCCTGGACCCCACGGCGACCCAGATCTCGGCCATCATCGGCAACAACCATGGGACGGGCTACTGGCTGCTCGACGCCCAGGCCTGGCAGTACGGCTTCACGACACCGACCCCCGAGCCGATGTTCCCGCAGTCGGCCGCCATCGCCGCCGCCGTCGCCTCGCAGATCCAGCCCGACCCCAGCACGTCGCTCGGGGCGTGGTGCAACCCCTACGGCCCCTGCGAGCAGTGGTGCGCGCTGTTCGCCACCTGGGCCTGGGAGCAGGCGGGTGTCCCGATCCCCCGCTACGGGTTCACCGGCGACATGTGGCGCTGGGCCGCCACCTACGGCGCCGTCCTCCCGCCGACCGCGACGCCGGCCGTCGGCGATGCCGTCTTCTACGGGTCCGGGCCCCAGAACGCCTCGACGTCGCTGCACGTCGGGATCGTCACCCAGGTCTGGCCCGACGGCGCCCTCATGACCGTGGGCGGTGACGCAGGCCCCGGACGCGACGGGTACCTCTCGGTGGCGCTCGACGGTCCCTTCCTGCCCGCCGACTCGAACGAGTACAACGGCATGCCGATCTACGCGTTCGGGCAGCCGTAGGGGGCCGGCGCCGGCCCGGCTTTTCACGAGGGCCCGGCGGTAAGGTGATCGGCGCAACGCGCCGCCCCGGCGCGGTCTCGCGTAGGCTCCCGCGCCGGAGGTCCTCACCGTGCCCGTCTACGAATTCCGCTGCTCGACCTGTCACGCCCTCTTCGACGAACGCCGGACCATGGCCGGCGCCGACGCCCCGGCCACCTGCCCCGACGGCCACGTGGGCGCCACCCGCCTGCTCCCGGTCTTCGCCACCACGGGCCTGGCGGCGGAGCCGATGGGTGGGGGCATGTGCGGCGCGCCGGTGGCCGGTGGGTGCGGCGGCGGCTGCGCCTGCTGCTGACATGACGCTCTCCTCCTGGGACGACTATCCCGTCCACCAGGCTGCGGAATTCGTCGCGCACCCGGCGACGAGCGACCGCAACTTTTACGACCGCTACTACTTCAACATGCACCCCTGCTCGGACGAGTGGTTCGCCATCTTCGGCTACGGGCAGTACCCGAACCTGGGCGTGGTCGACGCCTTCATCGACATCCGCAAGGACGGGTCCCAGCACGTGGTGCGCGCCTCGGCGCCCCTGACGGACCGCGGCGACCTCTCCGTCGGTCCCTTCCGGATCGAGGTGCTCGAGCCCCTCCGCCGCCTGCGGGTGGTCGTCGAGCCCACCGAGCACAGCGTGGCCATGGACGTCACCTGGGAGGGCCACATCCCGGCCATGGCCGAACCCCGCCAGTACATGCGCAGCAAGGGCAAGGTCGTCTTCGACACCCAGCGCCTCGCCCAGACCGGGTGCTGGTCGGGGACGGTGTCGATCGGTGGGACCGACGTGGTGGTGACGCCCGAGCGCTGCTGGGGCACCCGCGACCGCTCCTGGGGGGTGCGGCCGGTCGGGGAGCCCGAGACCGACGGCATCCGCCAGGGTGAGCTCGTGCTCGGCGGCATGTGGAACTACTTCCCGATGCAGTTCGCGGACCACGCCATCATGTACATCTGCCACGAGCGCGACGACGGGGAGCGCCCACTGGTCCAGGGGGAGCGGGTGTGGGCCGATCCCGACCGCGGGGTCGAGGAGCTCGGCCGCTCCGAGCACGAGCACCACCTCGTCCCCGGCACGCGGGTCATCGACCGCTCCGTGCTGAGGTTCCCCGAGGCCGGTCTCGAGGTCACCTGTACGCCGCTGCTGGCGAACTTCGTCTCCATCGGGACGGGCTACGGCATCGATGCCGACTGGCGCCACGGGATGTACCACGGGCCCGAGCCCGTGACCCAGGGCCTCGTCCTCTCCGTCGACGAGGTGCAGGGCATCGCCCAGTACGGCATCGTCGACCAGGTGGCCGAATTCTCCTACGACGGCAACGTGGGGTACGGCCTGCTCGAGCACGGCTTCTTCGGCCCGTACCGCCGCTACGGCCTGATGGACGGCGCCATGGGGGCACCGCCCGACTGACCCGCGACCCCGGGGTGACCGCACCCCGGGCATGCGAGAATGAGGGATGCCCGACGCCTCCCGCGTCCTCCTGCAACGCCTGCAGGCCGCCTTCGATGAGGTGGCGCCCGGCGCCGACCCCGTGCTCCGGGCGTCGGACCGGGCCGACTTCCAGGCCAACGGCGCCCTGGCCCTGGCGAAGCAGCTGGGCCGCCAGCCGCGGCAGGTGGCCGAGGAGGTCGTGGCGGCGGCCGACCTGGGCGACATCTGCTCCGTCGTCGACGTGAGCGGGCCCGGCTTCATCAACCTGACGCTGTCGGACGGCTTCATCGCGGCCCAGGTGGCGGCGCTCTCCTCCGACCCCCGGCTGGGCGTGCCGGTCGTGGCCGAGCCCGAGCGACTGGTCATCGACTACTCGTCTCCCAACGTGGCCAAGGAGATGCATGTCGGCCACCTGCGCACGACCCTGATCGGCGATGCGCTGGCCCGCGTGCTCGGATACCTCGGCCACGACGTGCGGCGGGAGAACCACATCGGGGACTGGGGTACGCCGTTCGGCATGCTGATCGAGCACCTGATCGACGTGGGCGGTGCGGCGGACGCCGAATCGTTCAGCGTGCGCGACCTCAACGAGTTCTACGCCGCAGCGCGCCGGCAGTTCGACTCCGACCCCGCGTTCGCCGAGCGGAGTCGGCAACGGGTCGTGCTGCTCCAGAGCGGCGACCCCGAGACCATGCGCCTGTGGCGGATCTTCGTCGCCGAGTCCATGCGCCACGCCCGTGAGGTCTACGACCTCCTCGGCGTACTCCTGACGGACGAGGACACGGTGGGGGAGAGCTTCTACAACCCCCTGCTCCCCGTGGTGGTCGAGGAACTCGACGCCGGGGGAATCCTCGTCGAGGACCACGGCGCACTGTGCGTCTTTCCCCCGGGATTCGAGAACCGCCAGGGCGAGCCCCTCCCGCTCATCGTGCGCAAGTCCGACGGGGGCTACGGCTACCCGGCGACCGACCTGGCCTGTGTGCGCGATCGGACCGGGCGACTGGGAGCGACCCGGCTGCTGTACGTCGTCGGGGCCGAGCAGTCCCTCCACCTCCGGCTCGTTTTCGCCGTGGCCACCCTGGCCGGCTACCTGCCCCGCCGCCGCCGCCGCCGCCGTCCACGTGGCGTTCGGCCTCGTGCTCGGGACCGACGGAACGAAGATGGCCAGTCGCGGCGGGGGCTCCGAGCGGCTCGTCGACCTCCTGCGGGACGGGATCGAGCGTGCGGAGGCGGCGCTGAAGGAGCGCTCCAGCGACCTGTCCCCGGAGGAGCAGGCGGCGACCGCGCACGCGCTCGGCGTCGGCGCCGTCAAGTACGCCGACCTGTCGACCGAGCGGACCCGCGACTACGTCTTCGACTGGGACCGGATGCTCGCCTTCGAGGGCAACACGGGTCCCTACCTGCAGTACGCCCACGCGCGCATCCGCTCGATCTTCCGCCGGGCGGCGGTGGTGCCGCCGCCCACTGGGTCCCCGCCCCTGCTGGGCGAGCCGGCCGAACGCGCCCTGGCCCTGCAGCTGCTGCGCTTCGCCGAGGCCGTCGAGGCGACGGCGGAGACCTACAGCCCCTCGAAGCTGTGTGCGTTCCTCTTCGACCTCGCCACGGCCTTCACCGGCTTCTACGAGGCCTGCCGGGTCCTGGTCGACGACGAGGCGGTGCGCGCGTCGCGTCTCGCGCTCAGCGACCTGACGGCGAGGGTGCTCGAGCGGGGGCTCTCCCTCCTCGGGATGGAGGCCCCCGAGCAGATGTGACCGGGCCCGGGCCTGCCCCTATCCTCTCCCCGGCACGCCGGGTGCACTGGACGCGCGGCGGGCACCCACCCCATCCCACAAGGAGTCGCTGAGAAATGGATCTGAACGGCACGTCGGCAATCGTCACGGGCGGGGCGTCCGGGCTCGGCGAGGCGACCGCACGCCTGCTGGCCGAGCGCGGCGTCCACGTCGTGGTGGCGGACCTTGCGGTCCAGGAGGACAAGGGGGCACCACTGGCCAAGGAGATCGGCGGGCTCTTCGTCCCGACCGACGTCACCAACGCCGAGACGGTGATCGCCGCGGTCGAGGCCGCGATCGAGATGGCCCCCCTCAAGTCGCTGGTGAACTGTGCCGGGATCGGCTGGGCCACCCGCACCATCGGCAAGGACGGCGACTACGCCTCGGCGCACGACCTCGACCTGTACCGCAGGGTGATCGAGATCAACCTCATCGGCACCTTCAACTGCGTCCGCCTGGCCGCCACCAAAATGAGCCTCAACGAGCCCGATGCCGACGGCGCGCGCGGCGCCATCGTGAACACGGCGTCCGTGGCGGCCGAGGACGGGCAGATCGGGCAGGTCGCCTACTCCTCCTCGAAGGGTGGCGTCGTGGGCATGACCCTTCCGGTCGCCCGCGACCTGGCCGTCGTCGGCATTCGGGTCAACTGCATCCTGCCGGGGCTGATCGACACGCCGATCTACGGCGCCGGCGAGGGATCGGAGGCGTTCAAGAGCAAGCTGGCCCAGGACGTGCTCTTCCCGCACCGCCTGGGCCGCGCCACCGAGTTCGCCACGCTCGCCGCGGAGCTGCTCTCCAACTCGTACATGAACGCCGAGTCGATCCGCATCGACGCCGGCATCAGGATGCAGCCGAAGTAGTCACGGCGGCCCGCAGCCCGACGGGGGAGGACTCACGATGATCGATCCGGAGCTGGCGGCGTTCGTCGACCTGATACCGGCGTTCGACCTCAGCGATCTCGGGGCGGCGCGCACCGCCTTCGAGGAGATGATCGCCCAGGTGCAGATGGAGCTGCCCGAGGCCGAGACGCTCGAGATCGAGGACCGGCTCGTGCCCGGGTGGGAGGACGACCCCGCCGTACCGGTGCGGGTGTACCGGCCCCGCCGCGCCGCGGGCGACGGCGCCGAGACGGTCCCGGGCATCGTGTTCATCCACGGCGGCGGGTTCATGATCGGCAGCGTCGACACCGAGCACATCGGTGCGGTGCTGGTCGCCGCCGACACCGGCGCCGTCGTGGTGTCGGTCGACTACCGCCTGGCCCCGGAGCACCCCTACCCGGCTGCCCTGCACGACTGCTACGCCGCGCTGTCCTGGCTGCATACCGAAGCCGGCGCGCTGGGCGTCGACCGTGACCGGGTGGCCGTCATGGGAGCGAGCGCGGGGGGCGGCCTGTCGGCCGCCCTGGCCCTGCTGGCCCGTGACCTCGGCGGCCCCGCGCTCTGCTTCCAGATGCTGCAGATCCCCGAGCTCGACGACCGCCTCGAGACGCCGTCCATGCAGGAGTTCGTCGACTCGCCGCTGTGGAACCGGCCGCTGGCGGTGCAGAGCTGGAAGGCCTACCTCGGTGCGCTCCACGGCTCACCCGACGTCCCGGCCCATGCGGCGCCTTCCCGCGCCACCGACCTCAGTGGGTTGCCGCCCGCCTATATCTCGACGGCCGAGCACGACCCCCTGCGCGACGAGGGCATCGCCTACGCCCTCGGCTTGCTCCACGCGGGAGTGTCGGTGGAGCTGCACCAATTCCCCGGCACGTTCCACGGGTCCGCGCTGGTCACGACTGCGGCCGTCTCCAAGCGGGCCCAGCGCGAGTCGGCCCTGGTGGTCCGCCGGGCGCTCGGGGTTGCCGAGACCTGAGGACAGCGGGGCCGGCACCGACGATCGCCGCACCCCTTCCTCGCCCGCAACTCGGGGTGTACCATCCGCTCGACGGGCCGACGTGGGCCCAGGGGGCCCGGGTCGGCATTCGGACACGAGGAGGTCACGATGCACACCCGGCTCTTGACATTTCGGGGAGCAACCAACATCGACGCAGGGGTCGATTACCTTCGAGACGAGGTCATGCCCGTCTTGAACTCCCAGCGCGGGTATCGGGGGGTGTCGGCGAGCGCGGATCGCGCCGGCGGTGTCCTGACCATCCTCACGCTGTGGGACACCGAGGCAGATCGTGCGGCGAGCGACAGCGCTCTGGGCAAAGCCCGCGAGGAGGCGCTCGAGCTCGTCGGCGGTTCGCTCACCGTTGAGAACCTGGAGGAGGTCGCGAGCGCGGTCGTCAAGGCACCCGTGCCGGGGTGCGCGCTCTCGGCGACGAGGGTGAGCATGGACCCTGCCGCCGTCGACGAGAACATCGCCTTCTTCAGGGATCAGATGATCCCCCAGATACAGGCCGCACCCGGGTTCTCCGCGTTGCGCAACATGGTCGACCGCCAGGCCGGTCGTGCCCTGGTCGGTATCATCTTCGAGGACCGCACGTCTTTGGACGCCTTCGTCGCCGCACGCGACGAGCGGCGGGCGCCGGCACTGGCCCGGGGAATCAGTTTCGATGAGGAGTCCTTGCGGGAGATCCTGCTCTCCGAGATCAAGTAGGTCAGCAGCCGCTCAGGCCGTCCCGTTCAGGATCAGGACGCCCACCGCGGCGGCGATGGCGAGGGGCACGCTGGCCAGGCCGAGCAGGCCGGCCCGCGCCACGCTCGGGCTCCCTCCGGCCGCCCGGGCCGAGCGGAGCCACAGGATCCAGGCCAGCGAGCCGGTCACCGCCAGGTTCGGGCCGACGTTGAGCCCCACCAGCAACGCGAACGGATGGGGTGGTTGGCGGGCCGCCAGGAGCGACGCCGCGGGGAGGTTGTTCACCACGACGCTGCAGAAGGCCGCGGTGACGGCCGTTCCCCAGAGGTCGAGATGGGCGAGCAGCGTGGCCGGGCCCGACCACGTCCGGCCGAGCGTCCCCAGCGTGACGGCGAGCCCGAACAGTCCGACGAGCACGGGCAGCCCCAGGATGCGGAGCGCGGCGTCGGGTGCGGTGCCGCTGCCGGGCCGGCGCCACGACCGCAGGGCCACCACGCCGACGCCGACGGCGGCCACCGGGACGGCCGGCGAGCGGAGCGTGACCACGAGCACCGTCACCGCGGCGATCGCGGCCAGCCCCGCGCCGAGGACCGGGCGCTCCGGGGCGGCGGCCGCGCGACCGTGGTACGGAGCACCCGGTGGTGCAGAGCGCCGACCACGACGGCGGTCACCGCGGCGGCCGCGAGCCCGGCCGGCGCCATGTGGGTGAAGAAGGCGCGACCCGAGAGGTGGAGGTGGCCGAGCACGATCAGGTTCGTCAGGTTCGACCCCGGGAGCAGCAGCGAGCCGGCGTTGGAGAGCAGCAGGCAGGCGTACAACAGGGGGGCCTCCCCTTCGCCCCTGCTGCGGGCCGCGTAGACGAGCACCGGGGTCAGGAAGGTGACGGAGGTGTCGAGGTTGAGCAGGGTCGTCACGCTCACGACGAGGACGGCGGTCCCCGCGTAGAGGGCCACCCCGCCCGGGGCCAGCCTGGTCAGGGCGTGCCCGCCGGCCGCGAACAGCCCGTCCTCGTTGGCGACCAGGCCCACGAGGAGCAGCCCGGAGACGAGGACGAACGGCGGCCAGCCCTGGGCCGCCGCCGCCCGGGCGTCGTGCGGTGCGAGGACGACGGCCGCCACCAGCCCGGCGCAGCCGAGGAGGGCGAAAGCCAACTCGAGCCGACGCGGGGTGATCAGTCGTTCCGGCGTGTCCGTGCCGCGCACCTTCCGTCTGTGCCCGGCGGCAGCCGCTCGGAAACGACGGTGTCGACGCGGGCCTGGCCCGCCCTGCGACCGCTCGACGAGAACGAGATCGAGGAGGTCATGCGCCCCGCCGTCGCAGCACTGCGCGCGATGCCCGATGTGGAGCACCGGCGCCGGATGACCGCCGAGATGGTCGTCCCGTGCCGCTAGCGTCGCACCCGTGACGTTCTCGGGCTGGCCCGACGGCGCTCTCGACTTCTACGACGGCCTCGAAGCGGACAACTCCAAGGCCTACTGGCTCGACCACAAGGCCGTCTACGAGCGGGATGTGAAGGCGCCGATGGAGGCGTTGCTCGCCGAGCTTGCTCCCGAGTTCGGGAACACCCGCCTGTTCCGTCCCCACCGTGACACCCGCTTCAGCCGTGACAAGTCCCCGTACAAGACCGCCATCGCCGCCCGGGTCGGCGACGGCTACGTGCAGCTCTCGGCCGGCGGCTTGATGGCGGGCGCCGGCATGTACCACATGGCCCCCGAACAGCTGGAGCGCTACCGCGCCGCGGTGGCGTCCGAGCGCTCGGGCCGCCGGCTCGAGTCCGTCGTGGCGGCGCTGCGGAAGGGCCGCCTCGAGGTCACCGCGATGGAGACCCTGAAGACGTCGCCGCGGGGATACCCCAAGGACCACCCCCGGGTGGAGCTGCTCCGCCACAAGGGCCTCGTGACCATGAAGGCGTGGCCCGTGGCGTCGTGGCTCGGGACCGCGGGGGCGAAGAAGCGGGTCGTCGAGGTCCTGCGCGCCGCCGGCCCGCTCCTGGCCTGGCTCGACACGTACGTCGGCCCCGCCGCTACGCCGTGAAGCACGTCATCGACAGGGAACCGTAGGCGTAGCCGTCGATCAGCACCTCCGGGTGGTGTTGATCGTTCGCGGCGGCGAGGCCGGCGAAGTACACGAGCGGGATGAAGTGGTCCGGCGTGGGGACGGCGAGGTCGTAGTCGCGATGCTGCGCCAGCTTCAACACGTCGCCCGGAGCGTCGACGACGAGGCGGCGGGCCTCCTCGTCGAAGCGCTGCGCCCAGTCGAACCCGGTGTCGGGACGGGCCCACTCAATGAGGCCCAGGTTGTGCACCACGTTCCCGCTGGCCAGGATCAGCACCCCCTGCTGGCGCAGGGGGGCGAGGCGGCGTCGCGATGTCGAGGTGGTACTCGAGCGGCTGCAGCGCGTTGATGGCGAGCTGCACGACGGGGACGTCGGCCTCCGGGAAGGTGTGGGCCAGGACCGACCAGGTGCCGTGATCGATGCCCCAGCTGTCGTGGTCGAGCCCGACCCAGCGCGGCGCGACGACCTCCGCCACTGCCGCGGCCACGTCGGGTGCCCCGGGGCACGGGTACTCGACCGCGAAGAGCCGGTCGGGGAAGCCGAAGAAATCGTGGATCGTGCGCGGCGCCACCATGGCGGTCACGGCGGTGGCGTTGGTGTACCAGTGCGCCGAGATGGCCAGGACGGCCCGTGGCCTGGGCACCGCGGTTCCCAGAGCAGCCCAGGCCGCGGTGTAGCGATTCTGCTCCAGCGCGTTCATCGGGCTCCCGTGACCCACGAACACGACGGGAAGCGGGGCAACGCTCACGACATGACCCTAACCAGCGACGGCCGCCGATCGCCCTCCGCCTTGGGCCGCCCGGGGCCTCACGGGTTGGCGGCGTCGACCGCCTTGGCCAGCTGCAGGTACCGGGTACCCGCCTGGTTGAAGTCGCGGACCGCCTCGTTCAGGCTGCTCGTGCTCTGTTGATCGATGCCGGCGACACACGCCTGGGCGCCCTGGTGCAGCGCGCCCAGGACGGAGGACCAGGGGGTCTCGAGCGAGGGCATCGGCATCGGCGGATTGGCCTGGGCGGTCCGCACGTCGGCGGCGAGCCGGACGCAGGCGCTCCGGATGGATGCGCTCGAGGTGCCGCTGTTCACCCGGGCCACATCGTGGGACACGGCGATGTAGTTGGCGCCGTAGCTCGTCATCCACTGCGACATCCCACCCGACCCGTCGCCCTTGTCGATGGACTTGGCGATCAGGGTCCCTCCGATCGTGCCCGCCAGCACGGCGAGGAACGTGAGCACGAGCCTCCTGGGTGTGAGTCGCTGCTTCGTCGGCGAGCTCTCGGGCGCCACGTCCGGCGGCGGGGCGGCGGGGGGCTGTGCGGCGGGGCCCGGATCACCCGGCGCCGCGGTGCCTTCGTCGAGATGCGTCACGTCTGCCTCCGTTCCCCGTGCGCCCGGTCGGGCCGCATGCCGTGGTGTCACTCCTGCGCACCGT
The DNA here is from genome assembly GCA_963809825.1 of uncultured Acidimicrobiaceae bacterium. GTDB lineage: Bacteria > Actinomycetota > Acidimicrobiia > Acidimicrobiales > RAAP-2 > Bog-473. The sequence continues at coordinate 600,072 of CAWELJ010000002.1, forward strand.
ACGGAGGCGCGGTAAGGAGGCGGTAAGGCGGTGACGGAGTCGGCACCGGAGGAGCGGGTGATGTGTACGGCGCCCTGGCGGGGCTCCGTCAAGCGGCGGCGGGGCGTACCTCCGTCGCCTCGTCGGCGCTCGACAGCGCCTTCCACAGGGCCCGGTAGCTCGGGTACGTGATGGCGTCGGTGATGTAGCCGGCCCGCTCGAGCTCGGCATGGTAGGCGGGCAGGTTGCGCCAGGGCACGCCCATGTCGACGTGGTGCGCCAGGTGCCAGCCGGTGTTGTAGGGGACGATCCAGAAGCGGGCCAGCAGCGACTGGCGCACGTTGTGGGTCGTGGCCCGGCGATCCGGGCTGCGCTCCATGCCCCCGTGCTCCGCGATGGAGCGCAGGCGGTTGATGACGCGCCACTCGGTCATCCAGGGCAGCCACCACAGGAGCGGGTAGATCCACCAGCGGCCGGTGGCGGCCCACATCGCCGCCCACAGCACGGCCTGCACCCCGAAGATCGACAGGCCGATGGGCCGGAAGGGCAAGGTGGCGGTGTTCTTGACGAGCGGCACGAAGTTCTTCCACCCGCTGATCCCCACCGCGTCGCGGAACAGGCGCCGCCGCAGCGCCTGCCGCGTGCAGGGATAGGGACCGTAGAACGCGAGGTCGGGCTCGTCCGGCCCGAACTCGTCCTTGTGGTGGGCGAAGTGCACGCGGCGGTAGAGCTGCACCGGCGTGAAGACTGGATACGCCACCACCCACTTGCCGATCCAGTCGTTCCACCGCTTGTTGGTGAAGAGGAGCTTGTGCGCCGCCTCGTGCATGAGGATGGCGAAGCGCGCGTACATCGGCCCCATGAGCACGAAGGCGATCACGTAGGCCCACCACTGGCCGAGCCACACGGCGCCCCCGATGATCAGGGCGACCCAGAACCAGACGGCGGCGACCGAGATGGCGTTGCGCACGTTGTCGATGCGGCGCAGGTCGGCCCGCAGCTGGGGGATGGCCATGCCGTTGGGCAGCAGCCGCTCGCTGGGGAGTACCTCGGGCCGGTCCGCTGCGTCGGGCACCATGGTGCTCGCCATGGGTCCATATTACGATTATTCGTCAAGTGACGCAAGCGAGTAAGACACCGGCGCCCGGCGCCGCCGGGCAGGCGCCCCCGCTCACCGCCCGCTCGGTGCTGGCGAGCGCCCTGCTCGGCATGGATCCCCCGGAGCTGCCGGTGGCCCAGCTCGTGCGGCTGGCCGACCTGTTCGGGATCAGCGAGAACCGGGCCCGGGTGGCGCTGAGCAGGATGGTCGCCGCCGGTGAGGCCACCTCGGACGGGTCGGGGCGCTACCGCCTGGCGGGTCACCTGGCCGCACGCCAGTCGCGCCAGTCGGCGAGCCGTTCGGGCTCCACGGCGCCCTACGACGGGCAGTGGCGGCTGGCCGTGGTGACGACGTCCGGCAGCGCGGCCGAGGTCCGCACCGCCCGCCGCCGCGCCCTGGCCTACGCCCGCCTGGCCGAGCTGCGCGAAGGGGTCTGGATGCGGCCGGCCAACGTCGCCGTCCTGCTCCCCGACTCCCTGGACGCGGACGTCGAGCTCATGACGGCGCGGCCGGTCGACCCGGTCGACCTGGCGGGGCGGCTCTGGGACCTGCCGGCCTGGTCGGACCGGGCGCGCCGGCTGCTGAGAGGTCTCGGGACACTGGCGCCCGACGTCCCCGAGGCTCTGGCGCCCGGCTTCGAGCTGTCGGCTGCCGTGCTGCGGCACTTGCAGGCGGACCCGCTGCTGCCCGCCGACCTGTTGCCGGCCGACTGGCCCGGCGCCGAGCTGCGCTCCACCTACGACGGGTGGGACGCCCGGTACCGGGCGACGTTGCGGGACTGGAGCCGGCCCGGCTGACCGGCGCGATCGCTAACGTCGGCCCCGTGCCGGACATCTTCCACGCCCTCATCATCGACGCACCACCCGAGGCCGTGTTCGACGCCATCAACAGCGCCGCCGGCAACCGGGCCTTCTGGACCGACCAGACCGAGTACGACCCGACGGAAGGGTCGGTCGCCGTCTTCTCCTTCGGGCCCGACGCGGAGACCCAGTTCCGCTTCGAGGTCGAGTCCATCGACCGTCCCCGGGCGCTGACGTGGAAGTGCGTGGGTGGACCCCCGGAATGGCAGCCCACGTCCATCGTGTGGACGCTCTCGCCCTCCGACGGTGGCGGCACCAACGTCCGCTTCGAGCACCGCGGCTGGGCGTCGGCGGACGGCGAGCTGGCCGCCTGCACGTTCACCTGGGGCCGGATCCTCCTCGCGCTCGACGAGTACGCGCGGACTGGTTCGGCAACGCCGCCCTTCAAGGTCTACTGAGCCGGGCGGGACCGCGTGCACTGGCCCGCGTCGAGGGTGGCGAGGCGGGCCGCCACGAGCGCACAACGCGGGTCGGCGTCCGGCATGGCCTCGAGCGCGCACTCCGCGATGTACGCATCGTCGGGCAGGGCCGAACTGAGCGAGAACAGGTTTCCGGCCTCCCCGCCACCGAGCACGGCCCGGCGGACCGCGACGTCGATGTAGCGGCGGGTCTCCTCAATCCCCCAGGCGGTCGACCGGGTGAGGAACGGCGCCTCGTACGCACGCACCGCCGCCTCGACCTGCCCCGCGGCGAGCGCGGCGAGCAGCGTGACGTGGTCGGCCGCGACGGGGCCGGCCAGCCGGTAGGGACGGCTCTGCAGCCGCTCGCCGATCACCCGGCGCACGTGGGACAGCTCGACCCTCACCGTGACCGGGTTCACCGGGCGCTCCCCGTGCAGCTCGTCGACCAGCTCGGCCAGGCTCATCCCCTCGGGGTGCAGAGCCAGGACCGCGACGATCTCCACCTGGCGCGGCGACAGGGCGAGCGGCACTCCGCCGAGGAGCACCCGGCCGGGGCCCATGGCGGCGATCTCCAGGGTCGCGTCCGCACCGGGTCCGCCACCGGGCCTCTCCCCCCGGGCGGGTGACCGGGCCGCCAGGTCCATCTGGACGATGCGGGCGAGCGCAGTCACCGTGGCCAGGGCCAGGGGCGATGACCTCTCCCACGTCGTCGAGAGGTCGAGCACGCCGCAGGGTCGGTCGGAGCCGGCGGGCATGATGGGAGCGGAGTAGCAGACCCAGTCGTGGACCATGGGCAGGAAGTGCTCGGCGGAGAACACGCTGGCCGGCGTGGCCTCCCGCAAGGCCAGGGTGAGCGCGTTGGTCCCCACCGCCGGTTCGTCCCAGTCACCGCCGGGGACGAACGCCACCTCGTGCGCCTTGCGCTCCATGTCCCGGCTGGCCGAGGTCCACACGATGACGCCGTCGGCGTCGGTGAGCGCCGCCACGAAGTCGCCGTCATGGGCCACGTCGGCCACGTCGCGCTCGACGCACGCGAACGACTGGGCCATCGGGCTGTCACGCCAAGTGGCCACCGCGTCGTCGTTGACGGGTGCGGCGTCGCGTCCGCTGGGGACGGTGTCGACCGACCGGCACCACGAGGCCAGAATCTCCGATCGCACCGAGCGCGGCCGACGGTGCCGGACGACGAAGGCGTCCCAGTCCCGCTCGGCGGTCCTTCGGTCGGCGGGAGGCGGCGTGCGCCCGTTGCTCCCGACCTGCTCGGCCTTCGACCGCATCTCACCTCCCCCTCGGGGGACCCACGGGGCCAACGTTTTCCCAACGCCCGTCACGTCATCCTAAGGGTGGGGAGGACCGAATTGGCCCTCGACCAGGCAAAAAGGGACCAAAGACCCTACGGAGAATTGAGAGCCAAGGAGACGGGAGCGCCATGTTGTACCCACAGCCAGGAACTTCGGAAAGTCCGATCGAGGTCAAGGAGCACTACGACAATACATCGGGGGCAAGTGGGTCCCCGCCGTGGACGGGGGCACCTTCGACGACATCTCACCCATCACGGGCGCGGCCGTTCTGCACCGATCGCCCGGTCGAGGGCAGCGACATCGAGCTGGCCCTCGACGCCGCCCACGCCGCCCGGGAGGCGTGGGGCCGTACCAGCCCGACGGAGCGCTCCAACATCCTCCTGAAGATCGCCGACCGGATGGAGCAGCACCTCGAGATCTGGCCGTCGCCGAGACGTGGGAGAACGGCAAGCCGGTCCGCGAGACCCTCGCCGCCGACCTGCCGCTGGCGGTCGACCACTTCCGCTACTTCGCCGGCGTGCTCCGCGGCGCAGGAGGGCTCATCGCCAGATCGACGAGGACACCGTGGCGTACCACTTCCACGAGCCGCTCGGCGTGGTCGGCCAGATCATCCCGTGGAACTTCCCGATCCTGATGGCGGCCTGGAAGCTGGCCCCGGCGCTGGCCGCCGGCAATTGCGTCGTCCTGAAGCCGGCCGAGCAGACGCCGTGGTCGATCCTCAAGGTGATCGAGCTCGATCGCCGACCTGCTGCCCGACGGCGTCCTCAACGTCGTCAACGGCTTCGGCGTCGAGGCCGGCAAGCCGCTGGCGTCGTCGCCCGCGGATCGCCAAGATCGCCTTCACCGGCGAGACGACGACGGGTCGTCTCATCATGCAGTACGCCTCGGAGAACCTGATCCCGGTCACGCTCGAGCTCGGCGGCAAGAGCCCGAACATCTTCTTCGCGGACGTGATGGCCGCACGACGACGACTTCCTCGACAAGGCGCTCGAGGGCTTCGTCATGTTCGCCCTCAACCAGGGCGAGGTGTGCACCTGCCCGTCCCGGGCGCTCATCCACGAGTCGATCTACGACGAGTTCATGGAACGGGCCGTCGAGCGGGTACGAAGGCGATCGTGCAGCGGCGACCCGCTCGACACCGACACCATGGTCGGCGCCCAGGCGTCGAACGACCAGCTCGAGAAGATCCTCTCCTACATCGAGATCGGCAGGGAGGAGGGGGCCGAGGTCGCTCGTCGGCGGCGGCACCGCGCGCAGGTCGCGGGGCTACCCGGACGGCTACTACGTCGAGCCGACGATGTTCAAGGGCGACAACTCGATGCGGATCTTCCAGGAGGAGATCTTCGGCCGGTGCGTCGGCGGTGACGACCTTCGGCGACGAGGCGGAGGCCGTCGGCATCGCCAACGACACCCTCTACGGCCTCGGTGCCGGCGTGTGGACCCGGGACATGAACACCGCCTACCGGATGGGCCGAGGCATCAAGGCCGGCCGGGTGTGGACGAACTGCTACCACGCTCTACCCGGCGCACGCCGCCTTCGGCGGCTACAAGGGCTCGGGCATCGGGCGCGAGAACCACGCGATGATGCTCGACCACTACCAGCAGACCAAGAACCTGCTGGTCAGCTACAGCCCCAAGAAGCTCGGGTTCTTCTAGGCCGATGGCGGCGCCGCGTGTCGACATCACCCCGACGCCGCGGCGGCGCTGGTCCGCCGGCTGGTGGAGCAGCACGGCCCGCTGCTGTTCCACCAGTCCGGCGGGTGCTGCGACGGCTCGAGCCCCGATGTGCTACCCGCGAGACGAGTTCCGTGTCGGCGAGCGCGAGGTGTACCTCGGTGAGGTGGCCGGGCAGCCCTTCTACATGGGAGGGGAGCAGTTCGAGTACTGGGCCCACACCCATCTCACCGTCGACGTCGTCCCGGGGCGGGGAAGCGGGTTCTCGCTCGAGGCCCCCGAGGGCGTGCGCTTCCTCATCCGGTGCCGCCTCTTCACCGACGAGGAAGCGTCGGAGCTGCGCACGGCCGGGCCGCCGCCGACGGGAAGTCGGCACGAGCAGGCCTCGCCGTAGAGGCCGCTCACCGGGGAGCCCGGGGGCGGAGCCGCATCCCCACCCTGGGCAGCACCGGACGAGGGGCACGACGCCGGCGCCGAGGGGAGGGGCGGCACCGGCGTCGTATCGGTGGCTCAGTGCAGCAGCTGGAGCGAGTTGTTCCCGTCGTCGACGAAGAGAACCCCCTGGCCTCCCGGCGCGATGGTCAGGCCGAAGAGGTCACCACCCGAGTTGCCCGGGTCGAACTGCGTCGTGGCGAACTGGAAGCCCCAGGGTGAGACCTCGACGCCGTTGCCGTTGCCCCCGTTCACCGTGATCAGGTCGCCGTTGGGTGCCAGCGTCAGGCCGAGCGGGCCCATGAGCTGGTTCCCCTGGGTCACCGTGAGGCCGCCGCCGGTCGCCGGGAAGAACCGGAAGACGGCGAAGGGGATGGCGGCGATCCGGCTGTGCACCGTGTCCGCCACGTAGAGCGTGCCGTTGCGCCCGAGGGCCACGCCGGTCGGCCCGAGACGAGGGCCGTGGGGTCGAGCTCCTCGGCGAACCCCGTGCCGATCGCCCGCGAGGCGACGAGGACCGGCGCCCGTCCCGGCGGCATCACGACACTCAGTCGCAGGACCGTGCCCTGGTTCACGGGGCTGTCGGGTGCGGCGCCGCTCAGGCCGTTGAGCACGTTGGTGACGAAGAGGTCGGCGAAGCCACCGAACTGGGCCGACTGTCATGTCCCACGGACCGTTGATCCCGTTCCCGGCCCACGTCTCGACCGGGACGCCGTGGCTGTTCAAGCACGATGAGGCATCCCGGCTCGGGGGTGCCGGTGCCGCCGTCGGTGACCGGGAGGCTGCCGACGACGACGTAGCCGTCGTTGAGCACGACCAGCGCGGTGGTGAGGCCGACGCCGCCGGGGCAGGCCCCGGGCAGGCTGTTGGGGTCGAGCTGCGCGAACTGGCTCACCTGGCCGCCCGGTGAGATCTCCATGAGGGTGGTCCCGGTGCCCTGCAGGTTGGAGCTCGCGTTGAAGTTGCTGACGAGCGTGTCCCCACGAACCAGGTTGCCCGTGCTGAAGGGGACGTTGGCGATTCCGTAGGGGTTGACGTCGCCGTTGGCCGGCAGCGTCGAGGCGATCTGGGTCACCGTCGAGAAGTGCGACAGGAACGGCGGCGGTGCGGCCCCGGCGGGCGCGGCGGTCACGCCCGCTGCAACCAGTGCGACCGCGGCGGCGGTCCCGAGGCCGAGCCTCCGCAGAGCTCGGGAGGCCGATGCCCGTCGGCATCGGGTGATGATGGCAGCGGCGTGGGCCCGAGGGGTCCGTGTGGCGTGTCCCGGCATGGCGAATCGCTCCTTCCATTGCGCGCCCGTTGGCGTTCAACGAACCGCCCCCTCCCGTGGGGTTACGGATGCGCCGGCCCGTCGGATTGGCCCGGGGGTAACGTCGCAGGCCATGGACGTCGAGGTTGCCTTCATCGGCGTGCCCGTGTCGGAGCTCCCGACCGGCACGCGATTTCTACGAGCGCCTCTTCGGCCGGCCGGCCGACGTCGTGGTGCACGAGAACGAGGAGATGTGGCGCCTGTCCGACGCGGCCTGGCTCTACGTCGTCGTTGACCCGGGGCGGGCCGGTCGCGCCCTGGCGATGCTCTCGGTCGGCGATCTCGACGCCACGCTCGCCGAACTGGCCGGCCGGGGCATCCGTCCGGACAGGTCGGAGGAATATCCGGGTCCCTCCCGCAAGGCGACGGTCCTCGACCCCGACGGCAACTCGGTGGCCGTCGGGCAGATTCCCGCCTAGACCTCGTCGGCCCGCCCACCCGCCTTCTCCCACACCGAGATGTGGCTCCTGCTGTCACCCGTGAACGGCGAACGGTCCCAGTCCGCCCAGCGCTGGCGGAGCGTCATCCCGGCCAGTCGCGCCATCAGGTCGAGCTCGGACGGCCACACGGAGCGGAACGGCGCCGAGAAGGTCTCGATCACGTTGCCGGTGACCCAGTAGTGGTGTGAGACGACGCGCTGGGTCGCGACGTCGTACTCGTCGAAGCCGAGGTGGGTTGGCGTGACGGCGAAGGCCCGGACCGTGTTCCCCGGCGGCAGGCGCCGGAGCTCGGGGATCACGACCTCAATCACGAAGCAGCCGCCCGGTTCGAGGTGGGCGGCCGCGTTCGCGAAGCAGGCGACCTGCTCGTCCTGCGTCGTCAGGTTCATGATGGTGTTGCGCACCAGGTAGACGAGCCTGAAGGATCCGGCCCTTCCATCCACCGCCTTCGTGGCGAAGTCGCCGATCGTGACATCGACGGCGTCTGCACCCGGGTACCGGCGGAGCTGCTCGACCATGTCGGCAGACAGCTCGATGCCGTGCACACGTACGCCGCGGCGGCTAAGTGGCAGCGCGAGGCGGCCGGTGCCGACGCCGAACTCGAGGGCGGTGGGCGCCGGGCCGGCACCGGTCAGGCCGGCGAGGAAGTCCACGGCGGGATCGACGACGGCCGGCTCGAAGAGGTGGGGCCACCGCGTCTCGTACTCCTGGGCGATCCGCCCCGTGAACGTGTTCTCCGGCACCGGACCATGGTGCCAGGGCCCGCGCGGGCGCGTCCCGTGAGGTCGGGGTGTGTGCTCCTACGCCGCGTGCGACTGGGTGATCCAGGTCTGGTACATCTCGGCGTAGTGCCCGCCCAGCGCCACCAGCTCGCTGTGCGAGCCCACCTCGAGCAGGCGCCCGTCGCCGACAACCACAATGCGGTCGGCCCGCATGGCGGTGGAGAGACGGTGGGCGATCAGCACGGCGGTCCGCCCCTCGAGCAGCACGTCGAGCGCCGCCTCCACCATCGTCTCGGACTTGAGGTCCAGGTTCGACGTGGCCTCGTCGAGCACGAGCACCCGGGGCTCGGCCATGAAGGCCCGCCCCAGCGCGATGAGCTGGCGCTCGCCCGAGGACAGCGACTGGCCCCGCTCGTGGACCGGGGTGTCGAGACCGTAGGGGAGCCGGTGCACGAGCTCGCCCAGGCCGACCTGGTGCACGGCGTTCCACACCTCGTCGTCGGGCGCGCCCGGCCGGGCGAAGGCGATGTTGTCCCTGATGGTGCCGGCGAAGAGGAACGGCTCCTGGGGCACGACGCCCAGCTGGCTGCGCAGCGAGGAGAGCGTCACGTGGGCGAGATCGAACCCGTCGATGAGCACCCGGCCCTCCGTGGGGTCGTAGAAGCGCGTCACCAGCTTGGCCATCGTCGACTTGCCCGCGCCGGTGGCGCCCACGAACGCCACCGTCTCGCCGGGCGCGATCGTGAGGTCGACGTCGAACAGCACCGGCACGGCCGGGTCGTAGCCGAAGGAGACGTGGTCGAAGCGGATCTCGCCGCGGATCTGCGGCAACTCGACCGCGTCGCGCGCCTCGAGCACCGACGGCTCGTTCTCGAGCAGGCCTTGCAACTTGAACACCGACGCCCGGCCCTGCTGGAAGGTGTTGTACTGCTGCACGAGCAGCTGGATTGGTGAGAAGAACCGGTTCACGTAGAGGAAGAACGCGGTCAGCTGTCCGAGGTTGATCTCCTGCGGGTGGTGCAGGTACATCGCCCCGCCGATGCCCAGGATGAGCACCTGGCCGAAGACGCTGATCACCTGCGACCCGGGGCCGTAGACGCCGTTGATGCGGCCCGTGTAGTTGTTGGCGTCGCGATAGGAGCCGACGATGTCGCGGTGGGTCTCCACGTTGTAGCGCTGCCGGTTGTGGGCGGTGACGATGCGCACGCCCTGCAGGCTCTCGGAGAGGTCGGCCAGCACCAGCGCGATGCCGTCGCGCACCTTGTCGTAGCCGCGCTCGGAGGCCCGCTTGAACCAGAGCGACATGATGACCAGCGGCGGCAGCACGGCGAAGACGGTGATCGCCGCCAGGGTCGCGTTGGTGGCGAACAAGAAGACCGTGATCACGACCATGGTCAGCCCCTGAATGGCGAACTGGGCCAGGCCGTCCTGCAGCAGCTGCTGCAGGTTCTCGATGTCGCTCGTCATGCGGCTCATGACGACGCCCGCCTTCTCCTCGGTGAAGAAGTCGAGCGAGAGCCGCTGGAGGTGCCGGAACACCTTGATGCGCAGGTCGTTCATCACCCACGAGGCGAGCCGTCCGGTCACCCGCGCCTGGCCCCACTGTGCTCCACCCGAGACGACGATGGAGACCAGGTACAGCAGGGCCATGGCGACGACGACCCCGTAGTCGTAGTGGGGCGGCGTCAGGCCGTGGTTGATGGCGTAGGAGACCAGGCTCGGGCCCAGCTGGGTGAAGAGGGCGATGAGCCCGACGAGGAGCGCGGCCAGCGCGCACATGAGCGGGTACTCCATGAGCAGGCTGGTGAGCGACAGCTTCTTGGACTCGTGCGACGACGGCAGCTGGGTGAAGACGGCGTCGGACTCGCCCCGTTCGCCTTCCTGAGCCAGCAGCACGTCGACGCCGTCCTGCAGCTCGTGCGGGATGCCGCCGAAGGGCAGCCCCGCCTGGGCCGCGCCCGGGGCGCCGCCGCCGCCCATAGGCGGACCGACTCCTCCTCCGCCGAACATCAGAGGACGCCTCCCTCGGGCTCGAGGACGTCGTCGTCCAGCCCGAGGTCCTCGGTGCCGGCCGCGACCTCCTCGTCCGTCTGCTCCTCGCTGGCCGCCTGGGCGAGCACCTCGGCATAGAGCGGCGTCGAGGCGAGCAGCTCGGCGTGGGTGCCTTCCGCCACGATGCGGCCCTCGTCGAGCAGCACGACCCGGTCGGCCAGGCTGATGGTGGACAACCGGTGGGCGATGATGAGCGTGGTGCGCCCCTCCATGAGGACGCGCAGCGAGGAGTGGATGCGCTGCTCCACCTTGACGTCGATGGCGCTGGTGGCGTCGTCGAGGATGAGGATGGGCGGGTTCACGAGCAGGGCCCTGGCGATGGCGATGCGCTGGCGCTGGCCGCCCGAGAGCGTGTAGCCCCGCTCGCCGACCACCGTGTCGTAGCCGTCGGACAGGCGCTTGATGAAGCCGGCTGCGCCGGCCGCCTCGGCTGCGGCCACCACTTCCTCCAGGGAGGCGTCCGGCCGCCCGTAGGCGATGTTGTCCCGGATCGAGACCGAAAAAAGGAAGGGCTCGTCGAGGACGACGCCGATGTTCGCCCGCAGGCTGGTGAGCGTGAGGTCGCGCACGTCGTGGCCGTCGACCCGCACCGTCCCGCCGGTCGCGTCGTAGAAGCGGGCCAAGACGCGGGCCACGGTGGACTTGCCGCTCCCGGTCCGGCCGACCAGGGCGATGGTCTCGCCGGGGTGCAGGTGCAGGTTGAAGTCGCGCAGGATCTCGCGGGGGCCGTCGCCCTCCTTCGAGAGCAGGCTGTCGTCGGCATAGGCGAAGGACACGCCGTCGAACTCCACGTCACCGCTGCTGTCGACGAGGTCGACGGCGTCGGGGCGGTCGACGATGGTCGGCACCTCGTCGAGGATCTCGTAAATCCGCTCGGCCGAGGCCGAGGCGCGCTGGCCCATCATGATGAGCATCCCCAGCATCATGAAGGGGGCCTGCATCATCACCAGGTAGAGGTTGAACGAAACGATGGAGGCGACCGGCAGGTGCTCGTGGATGACCATCCAGCCGCCGACGAGCAGGACCAGGACGAGGCCGACCTGGGAGAGGTTCTGCACCAGTGGGGCGAAGCGGGCGCGCAGGTCGGCGTCCTTGATGTAGGCCCACTGCACCCGGTCGGCGGCCGTGGCCAGTTGCCGCAGCTGCTGTTGCTCGGCGGCGAAGCTCCGCACCACGCGCACGCCGTTTACGTTCTCGTCGACGACGGTCGCGACCTCGGCCAGGCGGGCCTGGATGATCCACGAGACGGGGAACAGGGACTTCCGCATCTTGACGCCCACGATGTAGATGAACGGCATCGATGCCATGGCGACGAACGCCAGCGGCACGCTGATGGAGAGCATGAAGGCGAAGGCGACGACCGCGATGGAGCACTGCACGAGGATCATTGGCGCGAATGTGAGGTACATCTGCACGGAGCGGATGTCGGAGTTGGCCCGCGAGATCAGCTGTCCGGACTGCACGCGGTCGTAGAATGGGAAAGACATCCGCGTGAAGTGCTCGTAGAGGATGTTGCGCAGGTCGAACTCAATGGCATAGGCGACCTTGAAGAGGTTCGTGCGCGAGATGTAGCCGAAGACCCCGGTGAACAGCCCCAGCACCGCGATCAGCTCGACGTAGTTGTGGAGCGGTTGCGTCTTGTTGATGAGGGAGTTCGTGATGCCGTTCTGGAGGATCTTGGGGATCCACACCTGAATGATGAGCCCGAGGAACGAGAAGATGAGCGCGCTGAAGAACTGCACCTTGTGTGCCAGCACGATCGGCGCGGCCCGCTTGATCCACTTCTTCGAGCGATCGGGGTCGACCGTCGCCTTGGGCGCGGCGTAGCGGCTCATGACCCCCATGGGGACATAGGCCGCCAGCGGGAGCCGGCGCGCGCGCTCCTCGGTGTCGACCGCCCCGGAGACATCCCGGTCGCCGCCGTCGGGCCCCGTCCCCGCGCCCTCGCGGTCGAGCCGGTCTTCGGTCTTGCTCACCGCGAACCGCCCACCGGTGCCTGCCCGGCCGCTTCACCGGGTCCCTTGCGCGACTCGACCATCGCCCGGGCCCACAGCTCGAGCGAGCGCAGGGCCATCGCCTCGTCCTTGTCGTCGAGGTGCCCGGCGAGGGACACCAGGTAGTCGTCGACCGCCCGGTCGGCCTCGGCCAGCGTGCGCTCCCCGTCCTTGGTCAGGCGCAGCGCCACCCGGCGCCGGTCGGCGTCCTCCTGGCGGCGGTGGACCAGGCCGCGGGCGACCAGGCCGTCGATCAGGGCGGTGATGGACGGCCGGCGCACGGCAAGCCGGTCGGCGAGGCCCGAGGCGGCGGCGGAGCCCTCGGCCAGTATCCCGAGCACCCGGTACTGCGGCAACGTCAGGTCCAGGCCCGCCAGCGCGACCTCGACCCGCTTCGAAAGCCAGGCCGCGACGCGGCCGTAGGTCCCCAGGACGGGGGGCGCGCCGGTGGCCCCTTTGCGGCGCGGGGCATCGGCGGTGGCGGGCGGGGAGGACACAGACACTTCGACCATCTTACAGTTAGAGACACTAACTATGTGCGGCCACGCGCCGGCCGCCGGAGGCGCCGCTAGGCCCCCTGGGACCCCCACTCGGGGTCGAGCTGGCGCAGGAACAGCGCGCAGCGCTGCTCCTCGTCCCCCTCCCCGATGGCCCCGGCCGCGAGCTGGAGGGCGTGGAGCGAGCGCAGGAACCCCCGGTTCGACTCGTGGCGCCACCGGACGTAGCCCGAGCCGCGCCAGCCGGCCGCCCGCAGCGTGTCGAGCCCGCGGTGGTAGCCGACCCGGGCGAACGCGTACCGGTCGACCGGGTCGGTGGCGAGCTCGGCGAGGTCCGCCCACGCCTGCAGGCAGCGGGGGTCCCGGGCCGCCACCGCCGCCACCGCCTGCCGACGCCCGTCCGGCGGGAGGGACCGGGCCGCGTCGAGGGCGGCGGCCTCTTCGGGCGCGAGCGGATCGAGGACCGTCTCGGGGCTGGCGGACGTGAATTGCACGGGGTGCTCGGTAGTCACCTCACCATGTTAGGAGTGCCTGTCCCGGAACGGTCGGGCGCCGCCGGCACGTCGGCGCGGAATGTCGGACCAGAAAGTCCCCGCTGTACTGTTCGCGCCGTGCCGACCCCCGACCGCAGGCCGACTTCGTTCGAGAACCATCCCGGGGTGCGGGGGCGTCAGGCCGAGGCGAGGGAGCTGGCGAGCGTCGTGCGCCGCCTCATCCGGCTGTCGGTCAGCACGGCGCCGTCCCCTGCCGACACCGCCCGACTGACCGCCCAGCTGGCCGCCGTCGCCGACGAGCTCGAGGCGCACGTGCCCGACGTGCCGCTGCCCCGTTTCATCGCGCCCGACGAGGACCGCCCCGCCAGGGAGGGCGAGGTGCCGCTCGGAGGCGCCATGCCCTACGACGTCGTGGTGGGCCCGTTCAACCCCATCGCACCTCCCGTGGTGCTCGATTTCGACCCCCCGAAGGCCTTCGGCCGCGTCGTCTTCGACATCGCCTACGAGGGCGCACCGGGCTGCGTGCACGGTGCGATCCTGGCGGCGACCTTCGACATCATCCTCACGGCGGCGAACGCGATCGAGGGCGCCGTCGGGCCCACCGTGAGCCTCGCCTTCCGCTTCCTGCGGCCCACACTGACCGACGTGGAGGCCGTCTTCGAGGGGTGGGTCACCGACGTGACCGATCGTCGCATCTTCAGCAAGGGCCGCATCGTCCAGGACGGGATCGTCACCGTCGAGGCGGAGGGGGAGTTCGCCATCTTCAACCAGGACCGGGTGCAGAGGATGGCCTCGAGCCGCCGGCGGACGTTCGACGCGCGCCTCCGCCGCCGCGACGGGGATTCGGGCACCGATGCCGCGGCAGATGCCGCACCCGTGGCCGAGGGTGACCCCGTCGTCCCGACCGGCGAGTAGGCGGACCCCCGGTGCGCCAGTCGCTGCAGCCCTCGAGGAACCCGGCCGACTACGTCTTCGTGCACCGGGTGCGCACCCGCTTCGCCGAGACCGACGCCATGGGGGTCATTCACCACGCGGCCTACCTGCCGTATCTCGAGGAGGCCCGGGTCGAGTACCTGCGCGCCATCGGGCATCCCTACGACGCGGTGCGCAGCGATGGCGTCGACGTGGCCGTGCTCGAGGTGGCGGTCCGGTACCGCAAGCCGCTGCACTTCGACGACGAGGTGGACGTGTCGCTGTGGGTCGGTGCCGTGACGCGGACCACCTTCCAGATCGCCTACCTGGTGTCGGTGGGTGGTGAGCCCCGGGCGACGGCGGTGAGCGTGCACGGGTGTGTCGACGCCAAGGGACGGCCGAGGCGGCTCCCGGCCTGGGTGGGAGAGGAGCACGCCCGCTGAGGGAGATGGATCGTTGGGACGCCGGGAAGCCCGGTCGCGCCCGCGTGCCTCAGAGGCCGGACACGATCCTGGCGAAGGTCTCCGACATGGCCCGCTTCGCCGCCACCGGATCCTCGGCGCGAGCCACCACCATCCCGGCCTGCATGATCGCACCGACCAGGAGGTGGGACAGCGGCTCGACCGCGGTCTCGTCGATCTGCCCGTTCTGCGCCGCCACGGTGAGCACTGTCTTGATGGTGCCAAAGGCGTAGCGCTCGTCGAGCTCGTGCCAGGTGTCCCACCCGAGGACGGTGGGGCCGTCGAGCATGACGATGCGCTGGACCTCGGGGTTCACGCACTGGTCGAGGAAAGCGTCGAACCCGAGCTCGAGGATGCGCAGCGGGTCGGTCTCGCCGCTGCCGGAGGCGGCGGCGAGGATCTGCGCCGTCAGGTCGTCCTCCACCGCCTCGAACGCGGCGCGGAAGAGGTCGGTCTTCGACGCGAAGTGGTGGTACAGCGCCCCCCGGCTGACGGCGGCCTCACCGAGGATCTCCTCGGTCGACGTCGCGGCGAAGCCCCGCTCCGCGAAGAGGCGCCGGGCCGTCGCGACGAGCCTCCCCCTGGTTGCTTCGGTCCGTTCTGCCTGCGTGGGCACGTCGGGATCCTACTCCCTCTTTACAAACAGACAGTTGGTTTGTATAGTGCAACCCATGAACCCCACCACCCCCACACCCACCACCCACGCTCCGGACGTCCCGGCCACCCTGTTGCCGCGCACGACCGTCCGCCTCGGCCGCGGCGACGTCGCCTACGTCGACCACGGCGATCGGGACCTGCCCTGCGCGCTGTTCGTGCACGGCGTCCTCGTCAACGCGGACCTGTGGCGCAACGCCATCTGGGACGTGGCGGACGTCCGCCGCTGCATCGCCCCGGACCTGCCCGCCCACGGCGCCACGCCCGGCAGGGGAGAGGGTGCCGCGGCCGACCTCTCCCTCGAGGGCCTCGCCGCGCTGCTGGACGAGCTGTGCGACCGGCTCGGTCTCGACCAGGTCGACGTCGTGGCCAACGACACCGGCGGCGCGGTGGCGCAGGTCTTCTGCGCCCGCTTCCCGCACCGGACCCGCACGCTGACGCTCACCAACTGCGACGTGCACGACAACTTCCCCCCCGAGCCCTTCAAGCCGTTCGTCGCGCTGGCTGAGTCGGGGGAGTTCGGCCCGATGGTGGCCACCATGGCGGGCGACCTGTCGCTGGCCCGCTCCGAGGTCGGGTTCGCCCAGGGGTACGCGCACCCCGAGGCGCTGCCCGACCAGCTCCTCGTCAGCTACCTCGGGCCGTTCGTGGCCGACCAGGGCAAGGCTCTCGAGCGCTTCCTCACCGCCTCGACGGCGGCCGAGCTCATCGCGGTCGAGCCGCTCCTCGCCGAACTCCACGCCCCGGCCCAGGTCGCGTGGGGGACCGCCGACGTCTTCTTCGAGCCGGCGTGGGCCGAGCGCCTGCGGGACATGATCCCAAGTGTGGAGCGGGTCACCCTCGTGCCCGACGCCATGCTGTTCTGGCCCGATGAGCGGGCAGCCGACCTCGTCCCCCTGCTCCGGGACTTCTGGGAGGCGCACGCCTGATCCGCCGCCGCGGCGGCGGGCCGCCGATGAATTCGGGGGCTTGACACCGTTCCTGATTCATATAACCATATGGTTATGCCAATGACGGCCACCGCAGAGCTCAGCCAGCGGGAGCTGGACCGGGCCTTCGGCGCGCTGGCCGACCCCACCCGGCGGGCGATCCTGGCCCGGCTGAGCGCCGGCGACGCCGGCGTGCTCGATGTGGCCGAGCCCTTCCCGATGAGCCAGCCCGCCATCACGAAGCACCTGCGGGTGCTCGAAGACGCCGGCCTCATCTCCCGGCGCCGCGAGGCGCGCCGGCGCATGTGCCACCTCGAGCCACAGCGGCTCAAGCAGCTGTCGGACTGGGTCGGCTCGTACCGCGAGTTCTGGGAGGAGAGCTTCGAGCGACTCGACGAGCTGCTCGAAGACCTGCAGGGCCCCGACGCCGCCGCGTCCGGTTCCGGGGGACAGAGGTCAAGACGACAGCGGACATCAACACGAGAAGGAGAAGGAACGTGACCATGACCACTCCCGAGACGGAGATCACCACGCCGGCCGGGGAGCCGGTCATCGAGGTTCGCCGCTTCTTGCAGGCACCACCGGAGCTCGTGTACCGCGCCCTGACCGAATGCGAGTTCCTCAGCCGCTGGTGGGGCCCACGGCGCCTCGAGATCGTCGCGTGCGACAGCGACCCGCGCGTCGGCGGCACGTGGCGCATCGTGCAACGGGCCCCGGACGGGATGGAGTTCGCCTTCCACGGCGAGTTCCGCGAGCTCGAGCCGCCCCACCGCCGGGTGGCCACGTTCGTCTTCGAGGGCGCCCCCGAGCATGAGGCCGTCGAGACGCTCGTGCTCGAGGCGTTCGAGGGCGGCACCATGCTCACGCAGTCGACGCGGCACGACTCGGTCGAGGCCAGGGACATGCACGTCGCCGCCGGCATGGAGGGCGGGATCATCGAGTCCTTCGAGCGCCTCGACGAGGTCCTGGACTCGACGCCGGCCTGAGGGCGATGACGGGCGTCCTGACGCAGCAGAACCTCGACTTCTACGGCGCCGGGGACATCGCCTGGTGCTCCGTCCTCGAGCAGTTCGAGGCCGGGATGGCCGAGCGGTTCTGGCTGGCCACCGTCCGGCCCGACGGTCACCCGCACCTTGTCGGCATCGGCGCCCGCGGGGTCGACGGAGCGGTGTGGCCCGGGCGTGGGCTGCGACGGGCTGACCCGCCCGTGCCCGCGGCGCGGCCCTCGAGGCGGACTACAGCGCGCCCAGCGCGGGGCCGCCGCCGTGGGACCTGTGGGTGATGGCGCCCCGGGCGGCCGTCGCCGTGGGTGCGGCCGGGGCCATGCGCTGGCACCTCGGTTGAGTCAGGCGGGATGGCCCGCCTCGAGCGGCGGGGCGCCGCGGTAGGTGAGGATGCCGGACCGGCCACCCGCCACCGCGCGGACGGCCCGCATCAGGAATGCCTCGTGGTCGCCCACGGAGAAGTGGCCGCGGACCTCGCCCTCCATGCTCACCGTCGTGTCGACGAGCAGGGGCGCCCCGGTGGAGCCGAGCCGCCAGTCGACCGCGGCGAACTTGTCCACCAGGTCCCCGGTCTCCTCGCCGAAGAGACGGGCCAGATCCACCTGATCCACTCCCAGGAGATGGAGTCCCATCCCGGACGAGCGCTCGGCGACATCCAGCGAGTGGTTCGCCTTCGAGATGCACACGAGGAAGTTCGGCGGGGCGATGCTGCACTGCGTGACGAAGCCGGCCAGGCAGCCGCTCATCTCGCCCGCCGGTGACCGGACCGTGACGACGTAGAGCGGGTAGTCGACGCGATCGAGGAAGGCCGAGAGGTCGTCCGCCGAACCGTGCGCCCGCTGCGCCGCATCGAACCCCACGCCGGCCCTCCAGGCCTTGAACCGAGCACACCGAGTACGTCCGAGGGGTGCCGCCTTCGGGCACACTCGCTCGCAACCGCGCCCGGTGGCACCCCGCGGGGTTCCTCTACCCGCCCGCCGGGTAGGTAAAACTCCCGTGAGTGCGGTGCGAGACCGAGCAGCCCGGAGCCCGATCGCGGGCGGACGGGCCGTGCTGACCGGCAGCGCGCAGGGCCAAGGCGTCGCCGGGGCGCCGTCCGGGTTGGAGATCAAGAAGGGCGGACTGGGATCGCCGGCCCAGGCGGTCGCCTTGGCGACCCTTTGCGCGGTCCTCTTCCTCACCTTCCTCGACAACACCATCGTCAGCGTCGGGCTGGCGAACATCCAGAGTGATCTCCACGCGGGCGTCACCTCCCTGCAATGGGTGGTCAACGGCTACGCCCTGACCTTCGCCAGCTTCATGCTGGCGGCCGGGATGCTGGGCGACATCCTCGGTCGCAAGCGCATCATGCTCGCCGGGGTCGCGATCTTCTGTGGGGGGTCGGTGGTGTGCGCGCTGGCGACAAATGTCGATCTCCTCATCGCGGGTCGCGTCATCATGGGCGTCGGTGCCGCGGCCAGCGAGCCCGGCACCCTCTCCATCATCCGGCACGTGTACCCCGACCGGGAGACCCGTGCCGACGCATTGGGCGTGTGGGCCGCCGTGTCCGGCCTCGCCCTGGCTCTCGGACCGGTCGTCGCCGGCGCACTGGTGGGGTTCTCGAGCTGGCGCGCCATCTTCTGGTTCAACCTGGGGTTCGGCATCGTGGCGTTCGCCCTGGCCGTCGCCTTCGTGCCCGAGTCGGCCGACCGGCAGGGCCGCCGGATCGACTACACCGGGTTCTTCTTCGGTGCCGCGTTCTTGGCCTGCCTGTCCTTCGGGGTGATCCAGGGGGAGGAGTGGGGCTACACCGCCCCCTCCATCGTGGCGCTCTTCGTCATGTGCGCCCTGTCGGGCGTCGCCTTCGTCGTCACCGAACACAAGGTGAAGAGCCCCATGCTCGACCTGAAGCTGTTCCGCCGCCCGCCCTTCGCCGGATCGAACTTCGTCGCCTTCGTCGCCTACTTCGGCACGTTCTCCATCTTCTTCTTCACTGCGTTGTACCTCCAGGTCGTCGTCAACGTGTCGGCTTACCAGGCCGCCATCGACTTCCTCCCGATGGCGGCCGGGCTGATCCTCGTCTCGGCACTCACCGGGCCCTTCGTGGCACGGGTGGGCGCACGGGTACCGATGACCGTAGGCTGCCTTTTGGCGGGCGGCGGGATCCTCCTGGCCGCGGCCGTGCTCGGGCCACACGTCACGTTCTCGACCCTCGGATGGGTCCTTCCCATCGCGGGCATCGGTCTCGGCATGCTGCTGGTGCCGGTCACGTCCGTCCCGCTCTCGGTGGTGCCGCCCGAGCGCTCGGGCATGGCCGCGTCGGCCACCAACACGAGTAGGGAGATGGGCGCGGTCTTTGGGGTCGCCATCCTCGGGTCGATCGTCAACGCCAAGCTCACCGGTGATCTGGCGGCGCGGCTCAAGGAGATCGGCATCCCCCCCAACTTCCAGAGCCTCGTCATCCATGCCGTCCAGACGGGCGGGACGAGCGGTGGCGCCGCCGGCAGCGCGGAGCACTCGAAGAACGCCGCCGTCGCCCGCATCGCGACCAAGGTCGTCAATGCCGCCTATGACGCCTTCGGCTCGGGACTGCACGAGGCACTCGTGCTCTCCGGCTGCCTCATCCTCGCCGGCGCGGTGGTGGCGGTCTGCACCATCCATGGGCGGCCCCATCAGTCGCTCGGGGCCTAGCGACGGGGCCCCGGCCTACGGCCGCACGGTCAACCCGCCCCGCGGCGGCTCTCGAGCGTTGGCCGGATCTCCTCGAGCAGATCGCGCACGATCTCGTGCTGGAGGCGCAGGAACGCCAGCGCCTCGTCGACCTGCTGTCGCAGGGCCGCCACGTCCGTGCCCGTCTGGGTGACGAAGTGCTCCAAGTCGTCGATGCGCGCGAGGACCCGGCCGAGCTCGGTCTCGACCGTGTCGAACCGGCGGTCCGTCGCGCCGGCGACCAGCCGCTGTGCCGGCGTGGTGAGCGCCGACCGGAGGGAGGGGCGGCTGTTCTCGACCATGATCCGCCCAGGTTAGGACGCGCGGCGTCAGGACCCGGAGCTGAGCTGGTCGCGATACCAGGCGATCGTCTCGGCCAACCCTTCGTCGAAGCCGGTACGAGCCTCGAAGCCGAACAGCTCGCGGGCGCGGCTGGTGTCGAGGCGGCGGCTCGGTTGCCCATTCGGCTTCGTGGCGTCCCACAAGATGGTGCCCCTGTACCCCACGAGGGCGGCGACCTTTTCGGCCAGGTCGCGAATGGATATCTCGGATCCCGATCCCACGTTCACGGGGTCGCCGCCGTCGTAGCGCTCCAGCGCCAGCCGGAAGGCCTCGGCGGCGTCGCGGACGTGAATGAATTCGCGGGTGGCGCTGCCGTCCCCCCAGAGGACGACCTCCGGCGACCCGCCGCGCTCCGCTTCCACGAAGCGCCGGATCATGGCCGGGATCACATGACTCGTCGCGAGGTCGAAGTTGTCCCCTGGGCCATAGAGGTTGACCACGAGGAGATGGACGGCGTTCATTCCGTACTGTTCGCGGTACGCCTGGGACTGGACCAGCAGCATCTTCTTGGCGAGGCCGTAGGGGGCGTTGGTCTCCTCGGGGTAGCCACTCCACAGGTCCTCCTCACGGAACGGGACCTTCGTGTACTTCGGGTAGGAGCACACCGTCCCCGCGACGACCACCTTGCCGACTCCGTGCGTGCGGCACGCCTCGAGGAGCTCGATGCCCATGATCGCGTTCTCGTAGAAGAACGACCCCGGTTCGGCGCGGTTTGCGCCGATACCGCCGGTTACCGCCGCGAGGTGCACCACCGCGTCGGGCGTCGTCGCGTCGAGGAGTCGGTCGATCTCCGGCCGTGATCGGAGGTCGCAGTCGGAGCTGCCGACTCCCGTGACGTTCGCCGACGCCGTTGCGAGCTCGCGTACTACGTTCCGCCCGAGGAACCCCGTGCCCCCGGCCACGAGAACCCCGGCGCCGGTCAGCTCCATCAGGCAGCGTTCCCGGCGGCGCCGGGGACATCCAACAAGACGGAGTTGGCGGAGACGAATCGGGGTTCGATCTGCTCGAAGGCCGGCCCCCACTCGCGGGGCATGACGGAGCGACCGCAACCGAGCCAGGCCCCCCACCACGAGAACGTGGAGTTGGCGATGATGTGCTCGTCGCACGCCGCCATGAGGAACAGGTCTTCGAAATCCCGGTTGTGCTCGACGAAGATGCAGTCGCCGGGGAGGTTGGCGCGGCACCAGCCGATGTCGTCGGAGAAGACGAGGTAGGGCCCTTGTGTCATCGACATCGCCTCGGCGTAGTACTCGACCGGGAGGTCGAGGAAGAAGCCGTCGTGTGCGAGGTAGTCGCCCTTGCGCACGTGGAGCGAGGTCTTGTGGGGCAACGCCAGGATCCCCTCGAAGCGCGATGACAGGCGCCTCCACACGTCAGGTCGGGGCGAGAAGCAGTCCCGGATGACGTCCTCGATGGCGGCGAAATTCCGAACGTCCTGGAGGTAGTCCATCCCGAGATCGTGGCTCCCGACGCCGGCCAGGTCCGGGAACAGTGAATCGGGGACACAGAAGTAGGCGCGGTAGCGCCAGAACGGGAAGGCGGCCGGCTCCCCGGCGGCATGTGCCATGCCGATGGTGCTCGCCATCTGCCACAGCTGGTTCCCGAGTTGTCCGTTCCGTCCGAGGTTGCGGTAGGTGATCATGCGTCCAGTCGTGTCATGGCCCGAGCGGTGGGATCCGGTGACCCGAGACGGCACGACAGGGTGGGATCCACTTCGCCGAGTATGGCCGTGACGCCCCGGTTTCGCACGTTTTCGACAATTGAGAACCGGACTTAATTACCAGAGACTTCGTGCGCAGCCTCCAACATAATGATCTCAAGATCACCTGGGGGGCGCGAGCCGTGAGGGTCGCGGGGAGGACGCCATGTGGAGCGTGCAGCGCCGCCGTGCAGTGCGAACCCAGGTGGCACCCCCGGAAACGTCGAGGCCGGCTCTCCGCCACGGTCGCGTCGCGCGGGTCGCGGCGGTGGTGGGATCGTCCTTTCTGATCCTGAGCGCGGCCCCGATGCTCGGCATCTTGGGGGCCTCCGAGGCCGGCGGCACCACCACCACCGGTCCGCTCGGCGTGGCCATCGCCTCCTACAACGGGGACGCCGTGACCTCGACGCCCAGCGAGGCCGCCCTCGCCGGCACCGACGTCACCGATCAGGTCACCGTCTCGAACACGACTTCGGGCGCGCAGACGAACCTGTCGGTGCCGATCACCCTGCCGGCGAGCTTCACCTTGCACCCGGGCTCGGAGACGCCGAGCACGGGAACCACGGCGGTCGCCGCGAACGTCGTCACCTGGACGATCCCGACCCTCGCCGCGGGGGCGTCGGCGACGCTCAGCTACACCGAGACCACCGATGCCCCGGCCGCGTTCGAGTCCGACACCACCTCGGCGTCGGCCACCAGCGACCAGAGCCCGACGGCCGGCCCGGTGTCGGCCGCCCTCGAGGTCGTCCCGGCCGCCGACCTCGCCATCGGGGTCAGCGACGGCACCGACACCATCGCCCCCGGCGCGTCCGACACCTACACGATCACGCTGACCAACAACGGACCCTCACCCGTGACCAACGCCACCGTCTCGGACACGCTCGATGCAGGCTTTGCTGCCATGTCCAGCATCGCCTCCATCGGTGGGACCACCTTCACCGACCTCGGCGGCGGTCAGTTCCAGTGGACCGGCGTCAACCTGCCGAGCGGGGCCAGCGCGACGTTCATGCTGATCGGGACCGTGCCCTCTCCTCTGGCCGCTGGCAGTGCCTTCGTGAGCCTGGCCACTGTCTCGTTACAACCGGACCAGGTCGACACGGACGCCGTCACCAATGCCATCGACTCCGATGCTGTGTCGGGCACCACCACCACCGGTCCGCTCGGCGTGGCCATCGCCTCCTACAACGGGGACGCCGTGACCTCGACGCCCAGCGAGGCCGCCCTCGCCGGCACCGACGTCACCGATCAGGTCACCGTCTCGAACACGACTTCGGGCGCGCAGACGAACCTGTCGGTGCCGATCACCCTGCCGGCGAGCTTCACCTTGCACCCGGGCTCGGAGACGCCGAGCACGGGAACCACGGCGGTCGCCGCGAACGTCGTCACCTGGACGATCCCGACCCTCGCCGCGGGGGCGTCGGCGACGCTCAGCTACACCGAGACCACCGATGCCCCGGCCGCGTTCGAGTCCGACACCACCTCGGCGTCGGCCACCAGCGACCAGAGCCCGACGGCCGGCCCGGTGTCGGCCGCCCTCGAGGTCGTCCCGGCCGCCGACCTCGCCATCGGGGTCAGCGACGGCACCGACACCATCGCCCCCGGCGCGTCCGACACCTACACGATCACGCTGACCAACAACGGACCCTCACCCGTGACCAACGCCACCGTCTCGGACACGCTCAACGCCGGGTTCGCCGCACTCTTCTCCGTGAGTTCCATCGGCGGGACCACCTTCGCCGACCTCGGCGGTGGTCAGTTCCAGTGGACCGGCGTCAACCTGCCGAGCGGGGCCAGCGCGACCTTCACCTCCATGGGGACGGTGTCCTCCAGCCTCACTTCGGGCAGCGCCTTCGTGAGCCTGGCCACGGTCTCGCTGGCCCCCGACCAGGTCGGCACGGGCACCGCTTCGAGCGCCATCGACTCGGACGCCGTGCTCCTCCTTCCGCAGTCCATCAATTTCACACCGCCGGCTCTGGGCATTGCAGGCCAATCGGCCACGCTCTCGGCGACGGGTGGTGCGTCCGGCAACCCCGTGGTCTTCTCGCTTGACCCGTCGAGTGGAGCGGGTGTGTGCAGCGTGTCGGGGGTGGACGGCGCCACGCTCTCCTACGGCCAGGCAGGCACGTGTGTCGTCGATGCCGACCAGGCTGGCAACGCCAGTTATGGAGCGGCGCCGACGGTGACCGGCACCATCACGGTCGACCAGACGCCAGCGTTCACGCTCGACGCGCCGCCGACCGTGGGAACGGTGGGCCAGGAGTATGCCTACACGTTCGCGGCGAGCGGGGTACCCGCTCCGACGTACTCGCTCGCTTCCGGTGCCCCGTCCTGGCTGACGCTCGATGCCGCCAGCGGCGCCCTCTCCGGAGTGCCGCCTGCGGGCACCACGACCTTCACCTATTCCGTGGTCGCCACCAACAGCGCCGGGAATGCAGCGACGGCGCCGTTCGCCGTGACCGTGTCCCCGGGTACGACCTCCAACGAATCGGACATCTCGGCATCGCTCTCGTGTCCGGTGACCGTGACGTACGAGGCGGTGGCCAGCTGCACGCTCACGGTCGCCAACGCCGGGCCCGCCACGGCGAGGTTCGTCGCGGCCGGCATCAGCCTCCCGCATCGGTTCTGGCGGCTGTCCGCCACGCCCGGCGGCTTCTGGTTCGGCCATACGGGCGTGTGGTTCCTCCGCTCGTTGCCCCCGGGCTCCTCTGCGTCCTACACCGTCAGCTTCCGGGCCTCGAGGCTCGGTGCGGGTTGGGTGTGGGCGGCCGGCATGTCCCGGAGCCCGGACCCGGACCACGCCAACAACACGGCGTCGGCCACGGTCACGGTCACCCCGTAGCCGACGGGGAGGTGGCGCGATCCCAGACCGTGACGCCGACGCGGGTCCGAGCCTCTCGCCGTGACCGTCTGTCGTCACCGCACAACCTGCTCTGGCGGCCCGACACAGCGCGGGCACCCGTCCAGTGAGGTGCGACCCGCGCTCAGGCGAACCGGAGGGCGACCGCCTCCGCCCGAGCGCGGTAGCCAGCACCGAACAACACGGCGTGTACCAGAAGGGGGGAGAGTTGGAACAGGGCCACGCGGTCCTCCCACCCCGTGTCCATGGGCTGCACCTCCACGTAGGAGCGGAGCAGCCGTTCGGGTACCCGACCGAAGAGGTCCAGCATGGCCAGGTCTTCTTCGGGGTGGCCACCATGGACCGAGGGGTCGATCAGCCACGATCTGCCGTCGGTGCCGAACAGGACATTGCCCCACCACAGGTCGCCGTGCACCAGTGCCGGACCGCTCGGTGGCAGCAGGTCCGGGAGCCGGTCGGCCACGCGGCCGACGAGGGCGTCGAGTTCGGCTCGGGCGGCGAGCTCGCGGAGGCGGGCGCCGTAGAAGGCGGCGCCGTCGGGCCGGAGCGAAGGGTCGACCCGGCAATCACCGATCCACGACGAACCGCCTCCCCAGGCTTCGAAGGGAGCCCGGTGCAGGGTTGCCAGCGCACGGCCGAGTGCCTCTTCGTGTTCGGGGCCGCGTGACGTCTGCGTGACCAAGCCGGTCACGAGGAGGTCGGACTCGACCAGGACGATCTCGGGGACCGGCGGCGCCCCCGGAACCCCACGCAGTTGCCTCAGCCCGTCCGCCTCGTCCCGGGCGCCCGGACCGACCTTCGCAACGAAGCTGCGCGTGCCGGCCTCGACCACCCAGGCGCGACCGCCGAGCGGCCTCGGCGGTCTAGCCGGCCCGACGACACGAACGAGGCGCTCGAGCCAGAATGGCGACGAGCCCACGTCAGGGACCTCCGATCGGGGTGGGATGCCCGGCTGGCCCGGGATGGTCGACGGGGGCATCGGACACCCCATCACTCTTCCATTGCGCCCCGATGTCCGATGTCCGATGGTCGAGGCCGGCACCCGCAGCGACTGCGGCGGGATCGTCGAGCAAGATGGCGCTGTGACCGGACCAGGACCTGTCGGCCTCGTGCTGACTCCGGGCGCCAGCGCCGGGAGGGATCAGTCCTCGCTGGTGGCGATCGACCAGGAGGCGACCCGTCTCGGCATGGCGGTCGAGCGAGTCGAGTTCCCTGGCCGGACAGCGGGGAGACGCCGTCCCGACCCGCAGGAGGTATGCATCGCGACGGTGCGCGGCGCGACGGTGCAGTTGGCGGAGAGACTCCGCGTCCCGACCAACAAGCTGGCCATCGGCGGTCGTTCCATGGGTGGTCGGATGTGCTCCCTGGCCGCCGCCGGGGGATTGGAGGTCGCCGCCCTCGTCCTCGTCAGCTACCCGCTGCACCCACCGGGAAAACCGGATCGCCTGCGGACGGCGCACTTTCCCGATTTGCGCGTGCCGTGCCTCTTCGTATCGGGCACGCGAGATGCCTTCGGGACCCCCGCCGAGCTCGAGCGCGAGACCGCAGCCATTCCCGGACCGGTCACGCGTGAGTTCGTCGACGGGGACCACGCACTGCGGAAGCGGGACAGCGAGGTCGCCGACATCGTGTCTCGGTGGTTGGCCGAGCAGACCTGAAGCGCAAAGACGAGGCGGGCGCTCAGGCTTCGCCGAGGGCCACGTCTGAGCCGGCGCGGAGTGCCAGCCGTTCGGGCGACCGCAGGTCTGTCACATTCCGTGGACGTGTCCCGCGGGACGGGAAGGAGAGTTGGTCCGCTGCTTTGGGTTCACCCAGGAAGAAGCCCTGTGCGAGGTCACAGCCGAGCGCAATCAGCGCTTCGTAGGTGTCGACGTCCTCGACCCCCTCCGCGACCACGCGGAGACCCAGGGAGTGACCGAGTTCGATCGTTGCGCGCACGACCGCCGCCCCCTTTTGATTGTCGGCCGACGCAACGTCCCGGATGAGCTCGCGGTCGATCTTCAGCTCACCCACCGCGAGATCACTCACGTAGGCCAGCGAGGAGAACCCAGTGCCGAAGTCGTCGATCGACACGGTCAGACCGAGGTCGTGGAGCCGTTGGACGACTTGGCGCGCGCGCTGGCGATCGGCCATCAGGGTGGTCTCGGTGATCTCCAGGATCAGAGCCTCCGCCCCCAGCCGGTTGCGAGCGAGCAAGAACCGGATACGGTTGGGGAGTTCGACGTCGAGAAGGCTGGTCGTCGACAAGTTGACCGACACCGCGACGCGGTGGCCCGCGGCGTGCCAACGCGCGCATTCGGCGAGAGCCGAGTCCAGGACCAGGTCGGTCAGCGGCTTGACGAGCCCGGCTTCCTCGGCCAGGGGGAGAAACTCTGTTGGCCTGATCAGGCCGAGCTCGGGGTGCGGCCACCGCAGCAGCGCCTCCACCGCCGGAACCTCGCCCGTGCGCAGATCGAACTGAGGCTGGAACCACAGCTGGAGCGTGCGCGCCTCAATGGCCTGGCGCAGCTGGTGGATCCGCTGCATCCGGTTCAGGCCGTCGTCCGCCCCCTGTTCGTACACGTCGAACGGTCGGCGGGCAACCTTGGCTCGGTACATCGCTACATCCGCGCACCGGAACAGTTCCGCACTGGTCCGCGCATGATCGGGAGCGACGGCGATGCCGATGCTCGCGCTGAGGTACAGGCTTGCCACGTCCAGCTGGAATGACTCCTCGAGCTGCGATGTGATGCGCTCGGCGACGGTGCTGGCATAGTCCACGTCGGCTTCCGTCAGGACGACACCGAACTCGTCGCCACCGAGACGGGCGAGGACATCGGAGCTCCGGAGGATGCCTTGAATGCGCGGACCCAGACGAGTCAGGATCTGGTCCCCAACCGGATGACCGAACGAGTCGTTGATCTCCTTGAAGTGGTTGAGATCGATCAGCAGCAACGCGAGGCGTTCGTCACGGTCCACCTCGGCGACGCGGGCGAAGAATTCCTCGAGGACACCCATCAGGTACCGCCGGTTCCCGAGGCCGGTGAGCTCGTCGGTCAGCGCCTCGCGCTTCCTCGACTCGTTGAGGGTGGTGAGGTCCCGAAAAGAGAGCAACAGCCGGCCCAGCACGACGAGCAGCGTGATCCCTGCCAGCACCACGGCCAACCGGCCCACGTGGTTCAGTGAGCCGCGGAAGAGTACGACCAACCCGCAGGTCGCCCCGATTGCCGGGAGCACGAATCGGGGACGGATCAGGCTGGACCGGACAGAGTTGGTGGAGCGCTGCCACATTGCCAGTGAGATCAGGAAGATCGAAGCCGGCCATGTGGCGTCGAGAATGGTTCCCACCTGATAGGTGTTCGCCGATGTCTGGAAGAGGTAGATGGTGTCACCGACCGCCTCGAGTGCACAGCCGAGGGCGAGTATCAGCCACATTGCATTCCGCCATGACGGGAGCATTGCCAGGGCGCCGACCACCATGGCGAGCAGAATCAGGTCCCCGATCGGATACGCGAAAAGCGTGATGACGGTCAGCGGAGGCCCGCTCACGTCCCGCGCGATCGTGTCGAAGGCGAACGCGGCGACGACGGCCGCAGCTCCCAGACCCGTCATGATGCCGTCGAGCCATGCGGTCAGCGGCTGCTTCCTGACCTCGACCCGCATCAGCAGGATGATGGCCACACACGCCAGTGGGTAGAACAGGAGGTAGAACAGGTCGGCTGGGGATGGGGTGGTCGGGTTGCCGCCGCCCAACGTCTCGGCGCTCCAGAGGACGTCTCCGAGCGACCAGGCCAGGAGTCCGGCACCGAGCGTGATCGCCACCGGCCGAAGCGGGCCGCCGATGAACGCCCGGGCGATGCAGAGCAGGGCGACGACGACTTCGAACCCGTCGATGGCCCAGTTGTTCAAGAAGGACGACTCGCTGCTGTTCCGAAACACAACGAGCATCACCACGTACGCGGCCAGCACTGCACCGAGCACCCCGTAGGTGATGGTGATCCCGAGCGCCCTCGGCGCGCCCTCACCCTGCCGGCGGCCCGCCGGCAGCGACACGAGAGTGATCCCCTGACCCGCCTCCACGTTGTCTCATCGGCCGTTCCGGCCGCAGGCTCAAGCAAATGGGCCATTTTGCGCGTCCTGACCCGCCGGTCGGGACGATCGCCAGTTACTCCAGAAGAGGCCGATGATCAGGGCGAACGCCCATCGCTCTGGTGGAGCCGCAGGTTTCCCGGCCGTCGTGCGGAGGGATCTGGACGCTCCCGCTCCGCCGGACCGAGACGCTTGACGTTCCCAACCGGGCTGTTCCGATCGGACCCAGGGTGCTTGGTCGTCTCCGGTGCCCCTGACGAGCACGGGTGTTCGGGGGATCTCCCAGGGTTCGTCTTCGGCTTCGCGAACTGCGTCTTGCTCGGCGCCGCCGGCCCGCTTCGAGGCGTAGGGTCGCATCGGGTGAGGGATTGTGAGCGGTCGACGGGCTCCGGTGTGCTCACCGTGACGGAGGAGGAGATGAGCGCAGCATGAATCTGGACGAAATGATCCTGGTCAGCATCGACGACCACATGATCGAGCCGCCTCACATGTTCGAGAATCACGTTCCGAAGAAGTGGCTCCACGACGCTCCGAAGGTCGTCCACGAAGATGGCATCGACCAATGGGTGTTCCAGGGCGAGAAGACCAGCACGTCATTCGGCATGGCTGCCACGGTGGGCTGGCCCTCCGGGGAGTGGGGCTTCAATCCTGGGACGTACACCGAGCTGCGGCCGGGATGCTTCGACGTGCACGAGCGGGTCCGTGACATGAACGCCAACGGCGTACTGGGCTCCATGTGTTTCCCGACCATGGCCGGATGGAACGCCCGGACTTTCGCCGAGTCACGCGACAAGGAGGTCGCGCTCGTCATGCTCCAGGCCTACAACGACTGGGCCATCGACGAATGGTGTGGGGCCTACCCGGGTCGGTTCATCCCGCTGGGCATCGTGCCGATGTGGGACGTCGATGCGGCCGTGGCGGAAGTCCGTCGCATCGCGAAAAAAGGCTGCCGGTCCATCAGCTTCCTCGAGACGCCCCACGTGCAGGGCTTTCCCAGCTTCCTCTCTGGCTACTGGGACCCGATGCTCGCCGCGCTGAGCGAGGAGAACATGGTGCTCTCGCTCCACATCGGAGCTGGGTTCGCAGTGATCAAGAAGCCGCAGGAGGCGCCGGTCGACCATCTCATGGTGCTGGCGTGCCAGATCAGCGCCATCACCGCGCAGGACCTGTTGTTCGGGCCCACGCTCCGGCGGTTCCCGGACCTCAAGGTCGCCCTTTCCGAGGGTGGCATCGGCTGGATCCCCTTCTACTTCGACCGGATCGACCGGCACTTCACGAACCAGGAGTGGCTCCAGGGCGACTTCGGCGGGAAGCTTCCCTCGGAGGTGTTCCGCGACCACATCCTGGCCTGCTACATCACCGACCCGTCCGGCCTGCTACTGCGGGATCGCATCGGCATCGACGGCATCGCCTGGGAATGCGACTACCCCCACACCGATACGACGTGGCCCGAGTCGCCCGAGTTCGCCTGGAAGGAGTTCCAGGCTGCCGGGTGCACAGACGAGGAGATCCACAAGATCACGTGGGAGAACGCGGGCCGGTTCTACGGCTGGGACCCCTTCGCGCACACGGCCCGGGAGCAGGCGACCGTCGGCGCCCTTCGCCGTGCTGCCCTCGACGTCGACGTGACACGGATGTCCCGCGCGGAATGGCGCACCCGCAACGAGGCGGCGGGCATCGGTATCGTCTGAGCGCCGTCGCACGCCATGGATCGCCGTGGGGTGTCCGGCCCGCCGTTTGGTCGGTCCCCCGTTCCGCCTCTTCGTCTGCCACCGGATTGAGTACCTCTGAGGAGCGTTTGGTCCCCTTGACCCTCTCGTCGCAGGTCATTCAGGTTGACGCTGTCGCACGACGATTCCTCCTCGCCGAGCCGTCTCGACCGCCCTCCGTCATCGTGCTGAGCCTGCACGGCAGTCGCTCCGGTCCCGAGGATCAAGCCAGACTGAGCCGCGCGGAATCGCTCACCGAGCACGGTGCGGTCGTCTGCTTTCCGCAGGGCAGCCTGCCGTCGGGCTCTGGGTCCGAGTGGGACCTCGCAGGTGATGATCCGTTCCTGCGAGCAACGATTTCGACTCTGCAGGCTCGGTATCCGACGGCACACCCCCAGGTGTGCGTGGTGGGTATGTCGGGTGGGGCGCGCATGGCGAGCCGATTCGCGTCGATGCATCCGGACCGGGTGATCGTGCTCGGTGCGGTGGCCGGCCTCCGCGCACCGGTACGTACGACACTCGAACAGCCCGTGCGGGTTCTCGGGTTTCATGGGACTTCGGATCGGATCAATCCATTTGGGGGTGGCACCACGGATCGCTGGAAAGAGAGCGTGGTCGAGGCTGCTCGAGCCTGGGCCACCGCCAACGGCCACCCGGGGGAGGCCGAACAGCTCGCGGTCAGCCCGACGCTGACCCGGTTCAACTTCGGCCCCGACGGAGACCCTGGTGCGGTGACCCTCTGGGTCTGCAAGGGTGCCGGACACACGTGGCCGGGTTCGAAGCTGCCCCTCTTCTTGAGGCTCTTTCTCGGGCGGACGTCGTTCGAGGTCGACGCCACGGCCGAGATCTGGCGGGCTGCCGTCGGGTCGCTTGAACTCTGAAGGTCACCAGTTCGAGATCCCGGTGCTCTGTCAGGGCCGGGGTACGCGTCATGAACAGGACCGTGCTGGGCGTCGGTATCCGGGCGCTGTGCCAGGACCCTCTGGGGACGATGCCGGCGGCCCTCGTCTTGATTGCCGACGGCTCCACTCGGCCACAGCCCTGGCCGGAGTCAATCGAGAGACGCACCGAGCCCGCGTGCCACGAATGCGATGGCGGCTTCGACGAATTCGTCATCGGCCACGTCCGGTTCGAGGACGCGTAACTGCCCAATGCCGCGAAAGAGAGTCTCGACGATCCTTGCCGCCTGTACGGCGGATTCCAACGGCTCGATACCTTGTCGCGCTCGCTCCGCCGCGATGATCTCGGCCAACGCCTGCACTCCCTCCTCGTCGATGCGTCTCAGCTCTTCTCGGGCTGCCGGATTGCGCGCGGCGTAGAGCCAGAACTCTTGGTAGAGCAGTCCCATGTTGCCGCTCCGCCGCGTCTGATCTCGGATCAAGGTGACGAAGTCGGATATGCGATCTTCCGGCGGCAACTCGGAGTCCCCGAGCGTTGTTCGCAGCGCCTGCATCTCCCGCTCGCTATTGGCCTCGAACAAGGCGAGGAAGAGGTCCTCCTTGTTCTTGAAGTTGGAGTACACGGCGCCCTTGGTGAAGCCGGCGACAGCCGCGACCTCGTCCAGCGAGGCCGCGTGGAAACCCCGCTGGGCAAACACTTCGGCGGCGGCGGCGAGCAGATGCTCGCGGGTCTGTTGCCGCCGACGCTCTGGGGTGAGGGGTTGCAATGACATAGGTTGCGCTACCCAGAAGTATAGTAGATACTGATCAGTATGAATGATTCTGACCAGTATGGCCCCAGCGCAGAGCCGCTGGTCAACCACCATGACGACGCCGCCGAGGAAGCAGTTCGGACGAAAAGGCTTGTCCGCCGCTTCGGTCCGACGGTGGCCGTCGACGGTCTCGACCTCCGCGTTCGGCGCGGGGAGATCTACGGCTTCCTCGGACCGAACGGCGCCGGCAAGTCGACGGTCGTCCGGATCCTCTGCACCCTGCTCAAGCCCAGTGCCGGGACGGCCTCCGTGGCCGGCTACGACGTGGCGCAGGATCCTGGATCGGTCCGCGTCCGGATCGGCGTCGCGCTCCAGGACGCGGCCATTGACGACCGGCAGACCGGGCGGGAACTGCTCACGCTGCAAGGGCGCCTCTACGGGTTGAGTGCTGCGCAAGTCCGAATGCGACTCGCAGAGGTTCTCGACCTGGTCGACATCGGTACCGCCATCGATCGGCGGATCGGAACCTATTCGGGGGGAATGAAGCGGCGTCTGGATCTCGCCGCCGCCTTGGTCCACAACCCGGAGGTGCTGTTTCTCGACGAGCCCACCACGGGACTCGACCCCCACAGCCGGATGGCGGTCTGGTCGGAGGTCCGGCGGCTCAACCGCGAGCTCGGCATGACGATCTTCTTGACCACTCAGTACCTCGAGGAGGCGGACACTCTGGCCGACCGGGTGGGGATCATCGCCTCAGGCCGGCTCATGGCAGAAGGGACGCCCGCCGCACTCAAGCACTCGGTGGGCCATGACGTGATCGTGGCGGAAGTCGACGGGGATCACGCCCGGGCGCTCGAGACTCTCCGATCCTTCGAGGGGCTCGAGCCCGCCTGGAGCGGCGACGAGACGATCACGGTCTCCACGGTTGACGGTCCCTCCGCCCTGGGCACCGTCGCGGTCGCTCTGGGCCGGTCCGGACTGCGCATCCGCAGCCTCACGATGCGGACTCCGACCCTGGACGATGTCTTCATGGAGATCACGGGGTCACGGATCAGTCAAGAGGGAGTCCACCTGTGAGCATGGTCGAGGGAGGCACCGTGATGGGACGAGAAGCAGGATTCGTCCAGGACGTCCGGGCGATCGCGATCCGGGCGCTCCGCCAGATCCCACGGGAGCCCGCCGCGGTCATCCCCGCCGTCTTCGTACCGGCGTTCTTCTACAGCGTCAACCTCGGTGCGCTCGAGAAACTCGCCGGGACGGCCCTCGACTACAAGGCCTTTCTCCTCCCCATGGCGATCGCCTTCGCGGTCACCGGGATGTCCAGAGCCCCGCGCTCGTCACGGACATCCAAGGCGGGTACTTCGACCGACTGTGCATGACGCCAATCAGGAGGTCTGCCTTGCTGCTCGGCCTGATGGTGGCCGACGTGGCCGTGATCGCCGCCCTGTGCCTGCCCGTCTTGGCGATCGGCGCAATCGTCGGGGTGCGCTTTGCCACCGGGCTGCCGGGTCTGTTGGTCTTCGTCGGCTTCTCGGCGCTCTGGGGCCTGGCGTTCACGTGCTTCCCCTATGCCGTCGCGCTGAGGACGGGCAGTCCCGCCGCTGTCAATGCGTGCTACGTCATCTTCTTCCCGCTCTTCTTCCTCACCGACGCGGTGGTCCCGAAGCAACTTCTGACCGGCTGGTTCTCAGTCATCGCCACATACAACCCAGTGACCTACCTACTGGGAGCACTTCGGTCGCTCATCACATCGGGCTGGCAGGTCCGACCCCTGTTGGAGGGATTGGCCGCCGTTACAGGACTGGCCATCGGGGGCATGTCGCTCGCCCTCGCGGCTCTCCGGGCCAGAATTCGCATGGGAGATTGAACGATCAGCCCCCGGCGAGAGAGCGCCCCGGCAGGACTCGAACCTGCGCCGGAGGCCCATTCGGATCGTCCAGACCGTCCGCCTCGCTCGCCGAGATGCCGCTCGCCGACAGATCTGTCCAGGTGACCCGCCTCCGGCCGAGACGGTCCGCCGATCGATTTCCAAATCGGATTGCCACGACGGCAGGGAGGTCGGATCCCTCCCTGCTGAAACGGTTCGCCTCGACGTGGCAATCCGGGACCCGGCGCCGGCGCCGGGTCCGTCAGGCCCTCGCCGACGAAACTCTCGCGTCCAGGTAGGCAGCGAGTTCGACGATGAGCTCGTGGGCGTCAGCCCGGGCCCCATCGATGAAGCTCGAGTTGCGTCGGCGCAGAAACGGGGTTCCGAGCAGGAACATGCCCGGCGATTCGACCACGCCTCCGTCGTGGCGGATCATCCCCCGCGCTTCGTGACTACGGCCTCGACGAATCCCAGTTCCCGCTCAAGGTCATCGTGGCCGCAGTGACGAGCTTCAACTCGGCCTCATCGTCGAGGGACTCTCGGTTGTCCAAGACGGCCATCCGGAGCTCCTCGACTGGATCCAACAGTGGGTCGACGACCTCGAGGCCAAGCGTACGAATCGATGATCGACCCCCGAGGCGCGCCGGCCTCGGGTCGCGGCGTTCGGAACAGATCAGCCCTGAGCGGATGCAAGATCGGAGGTGGCGGCGACTCGCAGGCACGACAGTCGTCGGTCGTGTTCCGCGAGAGCGTGCCGATAGACGTCAACGTATTCATCGACCATGCGCTCGCTGCTGAACCGCTGGACGGCCGTGTCTCGAACTGTCCATCGGTTGAGCTCACCCACTCGTGCTATTGCCGCGGCGGCCGAAGGGACGTCAGACACCAAAAGACCCGTGACGCCGTCGGTGATGAGTTCCCGCATAGAACCTCGGTCGAAAGCAACCACCGGTGTGCCACATGCCATGGCCTCCACCACCGAAAACCCGAACGGCTCGTTGAAATCGATCAAGTGGAGGAGAGCCACGGCACCGCCCAAGAAGGCTGAGCGATCCTCTGCGGCGACCGGTCCGAAGAACTGGACGTGATCGCCGTCAAGGCGAGGTGCAACCTCGCGTTCGAAATACGCTTTGTCCTGGACGATTCCGGCGATCCGAAGTGGGAGACCGGTCGCCCTGGCGGTGTCGATCGCCGCAACCACGCCTTTGTCCGGGTGGATACGCCCGAAGAAGGCCAGGTAGGAGCCGGGATCCGGGGCGAACGTGAAAGCACCGGTATCGATCCCGTGATGGATAGTGGCTGCGTAGGAGAGAGCGGGGTGCCTGTCGGCATCGCTGATCGCGACGTAGAAGCTTCTTTCGTTGTATTTGGCGTAGACCGGCACGATCTGAGGCGAAGAGAACCCATGGATCGTCGTGACGACCGGAGTCGAGATCAGTCCGGAGTAGGTGAGCGGCAGGAAGTCGAAGCTGTTGTGGATGATGTCGAACTCGGACGCCCGTTCGAAGACCTCCGAAATATGCAGGCACTCGGCCACCTTCGGGTCGATGCCCGGCTCCTCCGACCAGCCCCGGGGCACCACGCTGGAGAGGGAAGCCGACGTCTCCGAGTCACCAGTCGCGAACAGGGTCACGTCGTGGCCACGCGACACGAGCCCTTCGGTCAACAGTGAGGCAAAGAGCTCCCAAGGCCCGTAGTGGTGCGGTGGGACGCGCCAGGCAATCGGTGCGAGTACGGCAATGCGCACCGGGGCTTCAGCGCCCCAGTCCCAAGCCAGCCTTCTTGTCCCGTTCGTCTCGCTTCCCCTTCTTTGCTGCCCTCTTCTCCTTGAGCGACTTGCCAGGCTTCTTTCCGGATGGTTTCTGAGGTGATCTGTCAGGCACGGTGTTCTCCAATCAGTCGGGGTTGAGCTCGAGTCAGTCGGGGACGGATCTCAGGGAAGCGACGAGTTCGTCCAGAGGCACCGTCGCCACGCCGATGGCGGAGTCCCCGATTCCGTAGGGAATGACAAGGGTGCCGGCATGGAGGAGTGCGCCGCAGGAGTAGACGACATTGGGCACGTAGCCGTCCTGCTCGTCTTGCGTCGGGCTGAGGAGCGGCTCGCGCAGCCGGCCGATGATCCGAGTGGGGTCTTCGAGGTCGAGCAAGATCGCCCCGATGTTGTAGGTACGCATGGGGCCGACACCGTGGGTCAGAACCAACCAGCCCGCATCGGTCTCGATTGGCGACCCGCAGTTGCCCAGTTGTACGACTTCCCACGATGTGGCCGGCGTCTGGCATGCCAGTACGTCTTCCCAGCGCCGCGGGTTCTGTGAATAGGCGATGGTGTTCGACTCCCTGTCACTTCGCGACAGGGCGACGAAGCGGCCACCGATCCGGCGAGGGAACAGAGCCAAGCCCTTGTTGGCCGCGGCGGCTCCCACCATCGGTGACGAGGTGAAGCGCACGAAGTCCTTGGTCTCGAGCAATTGTTGAGCGATGTCGCTGCCGTCGTACGCGGTGTACGAGGCGTAGAAGGTCACGGCGCCATCGTCGTCGACGAATCGCACGAACCGGGCGTCCTCCATCCCCTTGGACTCTGCACTCATGGACGGCATCAGCATCTGCTCACCCAGCGGCGTGCCATCCTCGAACCGGATGCTGTAGCTGCGCTCGGCGATCCTGCGCATGAGCCGGGCCGTCTTTTTCGCCTGTTTGCGCGTGGCCACGTGGGCCTCGAGGATGCCGAGCCTTTCCTCCATCTCGTCTTCGCTGAAACTCGGCTTGAGGTGAGCCAGGACGTAGTCAGCATCATCGCCACCACCCCGGAGACGACGCAGTTCCGACTTGAACACTTCTGCCTCGTACGTCACCCCGTCCCGATGACCCTTGGTGGCAAAGGTGGGAGTCGGATCGATGTCCACATCTCCCGATCCTGTGATCGTCCCGGTCCGGAACCCAATAGAGGAGTTGTGACCCTCTCCGATGGCCCGGACACTCATGACGAACCGAAGACTCCCGGGGCTGACCCCGGTCTGGTCTGGATGCATCACCGCGCTCGGATTGCAAAGAGCAGCACCCTCGACGGCGTATTCACTCGTGAAGGTGGCGCCCAACAGTAGGCGGCGAGTCAAGGAGAGTTGGCTTTCCGGGTCGAGGCGATCGGAGAGCTCGTCGGCGTGCCGCAGGAACGTCTCGGTCAGACCGTGATGTCTGCCCTCGAACCTCGTCACGACATCGTCGTAGCTTCGCTGCACTTCATCGTCCGAGAGCGCCAAGACGCGTTGCAAGACGGCAGAGGATCGGGACTCTTGGTGGTCGAACCCCTCGTGCCCCGGAACGAACAGGTGGGTCACGACCCGCGACCTGTCGGCCGCGATGTGGACCGGGCTCCGACGGGCCAGGCTCGGGGCGTGCACACTCATTGCAGGACGCTCACGAATGACCGCGCGTGCTGCATGGTCGAGAGGAGGGCCAACGTCGACTCGGTGCCCTGGTTGAAATTGGCGCCGTCGCTGTGCAGGCCATCAAAGGCTCCGCCGGTGCTGGCGTCCCACATGAGGACCCCAGCGTCATTCTCACCAAGGAACCAATCGGCAGCAGACGTGACTCCGTCCATCCATCGTGGGTCGCCGTCGACGGCCTGAGCGCGGGCACAGGCGTCGGCGAGTGCTGCCACCTCAATGGGCTGTTGGTCGAATGCCGGACCATGGTCGTCGGGTCCGCTGCCCCCGACCGGGGTGACGGAGAGGTGGCCGCGTCGCGTCTCACGGTCGAGTAGCCACTCCAAGAGGTCCAACCCGCGCCGCACGAGCGCCGGACGCTCCAACGCCGTCCCGGCTGCGATCATCGCCTCGGGGAGCGTGGCGTTGGCGTACGTGAGGCGTGGCTCGGGCCACGGCCACCTGCCCCGTGGGTTCGGTCCGCCCATCGCATCGGCGGCATCGGACACGAGAGCCCGGGCAGACATGTTGCCGGGGTCGACGCTCAGCACCTCGGCGGCACCGAGCACAGCGAACGCCATGGCCCGCGGCCACGGCGAACGCTGCCTCATCGCTCGCTCGAGCCCCTTGGCGGCCAGGTGGCGTATCAGGTGGTCGTCGCTGTGCGAGACGGCAGTGCCCAACCCCCAGATGCTTCTACCCCAGCAGTCATCGATAGCCGGTGGATCTTCCCAGGCGCCGCTGCGGTTCATTCGATTCCGACACTTGCCGTGCGAGTCCAACGCATCCTGCAGAAAGCTCAGACTCAGCATCGCAAGGTTGCGCATCGCCCGTGCGGGGCGCTGCTCCCGGGTGGCCACCACGAGCACGCGGGCCATGTCGTCGCTGCAGTAGCCGTGCTCGGTCCTTGGCTCGCTGAAGAGAGCGTGTTCGAAGGTCCCTCGCGCGTCGGTCATGGAGATGAGGTGGCCGAAGTCGGGCGCGGGAGCTCGCAAAAATGAGGTCACACCAACGCCAGTCGCTGCGCGAGGGCGCCATTGGCCAGGGTCAGGTATTCGCCTGCGACAACTGGCCATCCGAGGCTCGGCGCGAGACGCGACGCTTCGGCCGCCATCTTGGCGGCCAGCTCCGGTCTGGTGAGGATCCTCCTCAGGGCGCTCGCCATTTGGTCAGGGTCATCGTGGTCCACCACGATCCCGGCGCCGCTCGAGAGCAACTCAACGGCGTGCGGGAAGGCGGTGGCCACCACCGGCCGTCCTGCCGCGATGGCGTCGACGAGGACGCCGGACGTCACCTGCTCCTTTGAGTCGTAGGGCAGGACGACCACTTTGCTGGACTGGATCAATGCGGTGAGCGATGCCACATCGCGATAGCCGGCATCGAAGACGACGGAGGAGGAGATCCCGAGGCGCTCCGCTTGCTCTATCCGGTCCTGACGGTAGGACTCTCCGTGGGCGGCGAGGACCTTGGGGTGGGTCTGACCGGCCACCAGGTAGCGCGGGCGCATCGGGAGATCGTGGATCGCCAGCATGGCGTCAATGACCCTTTCGATTCCCTTGCCCGGACCGATGAGTCCCCACGTGAGAATGACGGGCCGACCGGCCCGCTCGGGCACGACACGTCGAGTCGGGATGGCAGCGCCGTGGGCAATGATGCTCACTTTGAGAGGGTCCACATCGAAGCCGTCGCACAGTCGCGCCTGGGCCGCCTGCGTCATGACAACGACGCGGTCTGCCAGCGCCGCAACATCGTTCAGCACGGAGCGCTGATGCCGCGTCGGGTTGGTGAGAATGGTGTGGGCGATCACGATGGAGGGGACGCGGAGGCCGCCCAGGATCTCCAGCAGGTCGTCACCGTCGGTGCCTCCGTAGAGTCCGTACTCGTGGTGCACCACTGCCACATCGAACTTGTTGAGCAAGTCGGAACTGACGGCCAGGGAGTTCGCTGATCCGTTGACCAGCTCGCCGATCACCCTTTCGCTCTCCACCGTCTGTCCGCCGGCGTCAACGACCCGAACCACGCCGACATGAACGTCGTGCGCCGACAATCCGGACGCAAGCGCCGCCGTGAACGTGGCCAGACCGCATGCCGTCGGGGGGTAGGAGCCGAGAATCCCGAATGAGCGAACGCGCCCGTTGAGGCCTTCGACCGGCAAGTTAGGGACGCGCACAGATACTCCTCAAGGAGGCTCGGTCGAGGCGTCGAACCTGCACGGGGCGGCGTCGGCCGACATGGCCGTCCTGCCCAAGCGAAGCGACTCTCCCAAGGGGACGAGGTGTCCAGCCTAC
This sequence comes from uncultured Acidimicrobiaceae bacterium, assembly GCA_963809825.1. Classification (GTDB taxonomy): domain Bacteria; phylum Actinomycetota; class Acidimicrobiia; order Acidimicrobiales; family RAAP-2; genus Bog-473. Next base: position 639,877 of record CAWELJ010000002.1, read on the forward strand.
AGCGAAGACCCGCGCGTCGTTCCGTCGGGCCCAGATCCCTGCCTTTCACGGTTACCCCGCCACCGTGTCCGACTGAGCACCCTGCTGTGGGCGTTGGCCCCGAGTTGGTCAACGGCGGTCGGCGCCCCGGCAGGACTCGAAACCTGCGCCACCGGCTCCGGAGGCCGGTCTGGGTTGTCCAGGCCGTCTTGCTCGTTCGGTGCAGCAGTCCCGAACCGTCCGTCGGCGTCCAGCTGTTGGCGCTGACTTGATTGTCAAGCCGGATTGCCAAGACTATCTACCGCGGCGTGAACCACGGCCAATCGATCGCGATCAGCTTGGCCACCCCGGCAAGCGCAGTTTGCCTGCTAAAGCTCAGTGATAGGTCACGCGAACGGGCTCTGACTCGTACAGCGCCCGGCCCCACACTCGGCCGTTTACGACGTACAGCACGGCTAGCCCGTAGTACCACAGCTCAAGTTCGTACGTGTCAACGACGGCGTTGCTCCCGACCCCTATCTGGATGCCGGGAAGGACGTAAGTGTCGACTACGATCGGCTTACCGCAGCGATCGAGCAGGGCCTCCGCCTCCAACCCCATCAAGATGCTGTCGAAGAGCCCACGGTCCAGGGTCACGTTGCCAACGGGGATGACAGTTGTCACGTACGGAGACACAGCGGCGTCGGGTCGGCGAGCAACGAGCTTGTCGACAGGATGACAATGGATGGGGATCCCTGGGTGCTGGTCCCACTTCACGTACCGGTCGTGGCGGACGATCTCCCAGCCGTCGTACGTGGCAACCAGCTCGCCTGCCTTCAGCGCATGCTTGAAACCGGCGTCGCTGAATTCCTTGGGCGCTGGGTGCTCGTCGGTGAAGAGCATGCAGGTATAGGCGTTGAAGCCTCCAGGCACCGTGTGCCTGCGAATCTCAGCGCAGAGCTCACGCCAGACGGCGTTCTCGAGGTAGTCGATGACGCCGTGCGCCATGATCAGGTCCCACTCGCCTTCGACGCTGTACTCGTTGAGGTCGCGGACCTCGGTCGAGATTTTCAGCCCTGAGCTCTTGGCCAACTCGGCCAGCTTGGCGATGCCGGCAGCAGAGATATCGACCGCCGTCACGTCGTGGCCGAGGCCCGCCAGGTAGAAGGCATTGCGTCCCTCGCCGCACCCGAGGTCGAGTATTCGGGCCCGGGGGGGTAACGCACTCGCGAGTTCAACTATGTCGTGATTCGGGCCGCCCATGGTCGAGACGCCAGGTGTGGCGTAGCCGGCCTCCCAGAATGCCGGCGAATCACGCGGGCACATAACCGTGCTCCAGCGCGGTCACGGCCTCGGATTGGAACAGTGTGGCGATCACGTTGCTGTACTTGAAGCCGTTCCGATTGAGGACGACCGCGCCGTCCTCCGTTCGGTCGGCGCAAGACGCATCGACGAGCGCATCGATCTCGTCGCTCCACTCATCAAGCGACGACCCGAACTCTCTCTCATAGGCAACTCGGTTGAGCCTGCCCAGCGACAGGTTCAAGATGCAATATCGCCGACGTGCCTCCTCTCGGTCCATCACAAAGCCAATTTGGGGCGTTTCGGTGGGCTCGTGGTGATGCTCGGCGAAACCTTCAATGATCGCGTTGGTGGACTGAGTCCGCACCGCGAAGTCGGTGCTGTAGTGCAGCCTTGGGCTGTAACTGCGCGAGCCGGCGCCCAGGCCGAGGAGAGGCACTCCGCCGAAGTCAGCGGCTTCCTGCAGCAGGCCGTCGACGGGCCTGCGGGAAAACCGGACGAAGGTGTTCTGGTGAAATCCCAGCCCACTCAGAATCCCGACAGCATCGTCGTACATTCGGTATTTCTCAGCGTTGTTCAGGAACGCACCGACTCTCCTGTTGTTGCGGTGCTCAATCACGGTCAGGGGGCGGAACACGATCGGATAGAGCGTCACCGTGTCGGGCTCGAACGCGAGCGTTCCATGGAGCGAATTCAGCCAGCTCTGCGTTGTCTGGCCTTCCAGTCCGTAGATCAGGTCGTAGTTGACGTTGGCAAACCCGATGGACGAGATCAGCTCGGCCGCTTCACCCACGCGTTCAATCGGGTACCGGCGTCCCGCTCGCACGGCCTCGTCCGGGTCTAGGGTCTGCACGCCCATACTGATGCGGTTGACGCCGAGCCCATGGAGTGCATGCAGGAGGTCCTCGCGCATGGTGTCCGGTGATCCCTCTACAGAGATCTCGCTGCCGGGCGCGATTTCGGGGAAGGCGTCGTGGAGCGTGGCGAAGAGTGCTTCGAACTGCCCCGGCGTGAGGGTCGTGGGTGTTCCACCGCCGATATACACCGACACGACCCTTGAACCCGCGAGCAGCTCCGCGTGCATCTCGAGCTGCCGGCGCAAGGAGGTGACGTAGCGGTCGATCAGGTCGGCTCGGTGATTGGTGGTGAGGAAGAGCGTGCAGAAGGAGCACCGGTACCCGCAAAACGGGATGTGGATGTAGATGTTGAGCGGCCCGCGGTGCCCGGCCCAGGCTTCGGTAAGAGTCATCGGCGGGTCAACGGGACGGTACGCGCGCTTGGACGGGTAGGAGTAGACGTAGTTCGGCAGCGCCGACTGCGCGATCGCCTCGGCGAGCCGAGCGCGTGCCGAGATGCGGGCGGTCGTCGAGGTCACACTCTGCTCCGCGCGTAGGTCCCGATGATGTAGTCGATGGCGGCATCGAGCTCGTCGAAGGTTCTGGTCACGATTGCTTCATATGCAGGCCGCCCACGAAACACCTTTCCGACGGTGATGATCGGCAACTTCGCGGCGTGGGCGAGGAACATCTCACCGATGGTGAAGAAGGGTGCATCATGAGCTGCGATCGTTCCGGCAAGGTCGAGGTTCACGAGCATGACGTCGCTCCGGTACAGGTGCCAGCGATCGTTGGCGAACACTTCGTTTGGGCCGGCCGTATGTCCCGGGGACGAAGCGATCACCTTGGTGGGGTCATACGTATCCACGCCCGCTTCGGCGAACCGCGCCGATGCTCGTTGTCGCCACGAACTGGCGACGTCGAGCGGCAGGCCGTCAATTGGCCCGGATAGGAAGACGCGCAGCATCGCCGTCATTTCGAATCGTGAGCCGCGACGGCATCGGCAGACCGCGCTTCAATCAGAAGGTCGAGGTCTCCCAGAGCCACTCGCCTGGTCAGTTCAGGGTGCGTGGCGAACAAAAAGCGTGCAATGTTCGCCCTGATCTCGTTGACGCGGTCGGCAAACAGCCAGGGCGCGTATCGCAGCCCAAGTTCTACCGTGATGCGTTCCGGCCGTCCCGTCTCCGTCGTTTCGTGGTGTACCACATAGTGATGGTCGCCGGTCATTTCGAGTCCGACCCCGGCGTCCAAGTCGGAGAACCGCGGGGAGATGGCAACATCCGGAAGCGACTCGATCACTTCGTACAGGGGCCCCGACAGCAACAGCGGCCGGACCTTGTCGCCGGAGTCGTCGATGATCGATCTTTGGCTCCTGCCGACGTAGCGCACCTGCAGCCCCGCCGGATGGTCAGGACCCTCGACGACTTCGACGAGGTCGCCAGTGACGTAGCGGATCAGGGGCATCTGCTGGGTGAATGGGTAGAGGCTCGTCAGCAGCAACACACCCACCTCACCTGGCCCGACCTGCTCAAACGTCCGCGGGTGGACCGCCTCGGGGATCACGTGTGGCTCGAATATCCAGGGCCCGCCGATGCCGATTTCGCTCGCTCCGCCGTGCACCTCAGTCAGGCTGTAATGGTCTCGGACCTCCGCCCCCCAGGTGGCCGCGAGTATCGACTTGCCCCGCGGTGTCACGTGTCCACCGAACAAGTCGATGCGCTGCACCGGACTCGAGTGGAAATCGAATTGGCCCGCCATGAGATAGGCGGTGAGTGCCTTTACCATCCGCTCGGTGCCACTGACGACCCCTACCCTCTCGGCGACGCCGGGCAGCGCATAGGTCTTCTCCAACACTTGGCGGGCCTGGCTCGCTTGAGCTTCGTCGTGTACGCCGACCGAGATGAGGTAGGCGCGGCTGGGCACTGGGGTCAGGGTCCCGTGGTAGGCATTAGCCAATACGAGGTGCAAGGGTCGGATGGAGGGTTCTGGTGTCGCTGCGAGCTGTGCAGCCATGAATTGCCAGACGAACGCCTGCTCATTGGCGCTGCGGTATACCTGAAGGAAGGAGCCCGTCGTTCCCGTGGTGTGCTGGATCGCGGCGGGCACCGAAGGATCGCAGCGGAGCGTGTCATACGAATCAACGACGTCCTGGCGAAACAACACTGGTAGCCGGACGAGGTCACCAAGATCAGTTATGTCGCCAGCGCCGCTGAAGCGCTCTCTGTAGAAGGCAGATGAACTTCGACACCAGGCAATAGTCTCCCGGAGGAGTTCGGCTCGCAGTCGTTGGACCGCAGACGAAGCGGCAATCACCCTTCGGCGCTGTGTTCGGCGATGAACGACTGAAGGGCCACTCCGATGGCATCTTCACCTGCGAATCCGAGCCCTGTCGCTTCTGCGGCCAACGGTTCGGCCGCCAACGGTTCGGCCGCCAACGGTTCCGCTGCCAACGGCTCGGCCGCGAACGGCTCCGCCGCCAACGGCTCCGCCGCCAACGGCTCGGCAGCCAACGGCTCGGCGGCCAACGGCTCCGCGGCCAACGGCTCCGCGGCCAACGGCTCCGCGGCCAACGGCTCCGCCGCCGTCGACTCCAACGCCAAGGATTCGGCGGCCAGGGACTCTGCCGCAAACGACTCGGCTGCCAACGTTTCCGCTGTCAAGGATTCCGCAAGACGGTCGCCCGGGTGTGCGAGGGCTTCCGACACACCCGTCTGTACCGACTCGATGATGGCAAGGGCCTGCGTGGCAAGGTCCCGGGCGGCATGGAACACCCCGCTGAGCGCCGACCAGGTGGCGGGGTCGACGACGCCGGTCGGTTCGAGTCCAGCGGACCCTTGAAACTCGGTTACAGCCTTCGCCGTGTCCTTGTCGTAGTTGCCGTCAACGCGAACGTCCACGCCGCGCACCGCGAGCAGCAACTGCAGTCGTCGTACTTCCGCGGCGGGACTCGCCTTCCCGACTCCGAGGGTGGGTGGTTCTGCAGCCTCAAGCGCCGCCGCTGCCGCCGCCGCCTGGGCGACCGAGCTGGCCAGGGAGGCTCGAATGGCATCTTCCCGTACAGCTAATGCTTCGCGGTAGAGATTGCTGAGCCGAGCGACATCCATGGGCATCTCCTCGCAAGCGCGGCCCCCCTCCAACTCAATTGAGAGCATACCGATTTGTCGAGTCCGGGGGAATGGCCAAGCTCCCGGTATCGATTCTCCACCTCTGCGCATCCCCGATGCGCAGAGGTGCTTGCCGAGCGAACCCGGTTGATGGCTATTCGGTTGGGCAACGCGTCAGGGAAGGCCCCAAGCCACGCCTTCTCTGGACGCACCCGGCAGAGCGTCCCCGGCCAGCAGGGCGCCCCCGGCAGGACTCGAACCTGCGCCACCGGCTCCGGAGGCCGGTGCTCTATCCGCTGAGCTACGGGGGCGGGCACTGCCCACGCCACGCGCGAGCAGGGGACGATCGTAGTCCCCGCCCGCCGGCACAGGTCCCGGCGGGCGGGGGGTGCACGAGGGCTGCCGTATCCTGCATCTCCATGCCGACGGACCACGACGTCGCGACCGCACCCCTGGAGCGCCACCTGCTGCCGCGCAGCGCGTTCGTGGAGGAGAACGGACATCTCCACGTCGGCGGCATCGACGTCCTCGAGCTGGCCCAGGAGTTCGGCACGCCCCTCTTCGTCTACGACGAGGACCACCTGCGCCAGGCATGCCGCGAGGCGGTCTCGGCCTGGGGGGAGGGCGTCGCCTATGCCGCCAAGGCCTTCTTGTGCCGAGCAATGGCCCGCTTGGCGCACGAAGAGGGCATGCATCTCGACGTCGCGTCGGGTGGGGAGCTCCACGTTGCGCTCTCCGCCGGCGTCCCCGCCGGTCACCTCGTGCTGCACGGCAACAACAAGTCGACCGAGGAGCTGGCCTCGGCCCTCTCACTCGGCGTGGGTCGCATCGTCGTGGACTCCTTCGACGAGGTGGCCCGTCTGGGAGGCCTGCTGGAGTCGTCGGCGCCCGCACCCGTGCGTCCGAAGGTGCTCGTCCGGGTCACGCCGGGTGTGGAGGCGCACACCCACGAATTCGTGCGCACCGGCCAGGAGGATTCGAAGTTCGGCTTCTCCGTCTCCTCGGGCGCTGCCGCCGAGGCCGTCGCCACCCTCGAGCTTCTGCCCGGCGTGGAGCTGGTGGGGGTGCACGCCCACATCGGGAGCCAGGTGTTCGACGCCTCCTCCTTCGAGCAGGCCGCCGAGGTGCTCGGGGCGTTCTTCGCGCCGCTCGGGCTGCCCGAGCTGGTCGTCGGGGGCGGGCTGGGCGTGCCCTATGTCAACGGCGAGTCGGCGGCGACGATGGCCGAGTGGGCCGCCGCCACACGGGGGGCCTGCGCCAAGGCGGGCGTCGACCCGGCGACGCGGATCTCGGCCGAGCCGGGGCGCGCAATCGTGGCCACCGCCGGCATGACGCTCTACACCGTCGGCACCGTCAAGCACCTTGCCGGCATCCGGACCTACGTGAGCGTCGATGGCGGGATGAGTGACAACCCCCGCCCGGTGCTCTACGGAAGCGGCTACGAGGCCTTCCTGCCGCGGGCGGCCGCCGCGTCCCGCCCCCGCCCCGTGCGCGTGGTGGGCAAGCATTGCGAGAGCGGGGATCTCGTGGTGCCCGACGCCTACGTGCCCGACGACCTCGAGGTGGGCGACATCCTCGCCACACCCGTCACCGGTGCCTACGGCTACGCCATGGCCTCCAACTACAACAAGGTCCCCCGTCCCGCCGTCGTCTTCGTGTCGGACGGCACCGCCCGCGTCGCCATCCGCCGCGAGACGCTCGAGGACCTCACCCGGCTCGACGCCTGAGCGCGGCCGGCCGGGCTGGAGTCCGGGGAGCGCCGCGGGCAGCCTGTACCGTTTGGAGGTGACTGCAGCCAAGGCCACCACCCGGGGGAGCAACCTGGCCACCCACCCGCACGCGCACCCGGCCCCGACCGTGCGCGTCGCGCTGCTCGGGTGCGGCAACGTGGGCGGCGCGCTGGCCGAGATACTCCTCACCCGCGCCGACGACGTCGCCGCCCGCACCGGCATCCGCCTCGAGCTGGTCGGGATCGCCGTCGCCAACCCGGAGAAGCCTCGCTCCGCGGCCATCGATACGGCCCTGATCGGCTCCGACGCCGCCGCGCTCGTCGCCCGCGACGACGTCGACGTCGTGGTCGAGCTGATCGGGGGACTGCACCCGGCCCACGAGCTGGTCGAAACCGCCCTGCGCAACGGCAAGCCGGTCGTGACGGGGAACAAGGCGCTGCTGGCCACCGCCGGCGCCGAGCTGGCCGAGGTGGCGGCGTCCGCGGGGGTGGACCTGCTCTACGAGGCCGCGGTGGCCGGGGCCATCCCCGTCATCCGGCCGCTACGCGAGTCGCTGGCCGGCGAGCAGATCCTCCGTGTGATGGGGATCGTCAACGGGACGACGAACTACATCCTCACCCGCATGGAGGAAGAGGGCGACAGCTACGACGACGTGCTGCGCGAGGCACAGGAACTCGGCCTGGCCGAGCGCGACCCCACGGCGGACGTCGAGGGGCACGACGCCGCCGCCAAGGCCTCCATCCTGGCCGCCCTGGCGTTCGGGTCGGACATCGTCGACGCCGACGTCCACCGCGAGGGCATCAGCGGCATCAGCGCGGCCGACGTCGCCTACGCCAGCCGGCTCGGGTACTCGGTGAAGCTGCTCGCGGTCGCGGAGCTGGTCGACGGCGGGCCCGAGATCTCCGTCCGGGTGCACCCGGCCATGGTCCCCAAGACGCACCCGCTGGCGGCGGTGCGCGGCGCCTTCAACGCGGTGTTCGTCGAGGGAGCCGTCAGCGGCGAGCTCATGCTCTACGGGCGCGGCGCCGGCGGCGGGCCGACCGCGAGCGCCATGCTGGGCGATCTGGTCGACGCCTCGCGCAACCTGCTGGCCGGCGCACCGGCGCCGGCGCCGAAGCGCACCAGCACCACCGTGCGCCCCCAGAGCGACATGCGCGCCGCCTTCTACCTCAGCATGGACGTGGCCGACCGGCCCGGTGTCCTCGCCGCCGTGGCCAAGATCTTCGGCGACCACGGCGTCTCCATCCGGGCCATGGAGCAGGTCGGGCTGGCCGCGGAGGCCCGCCTCATCTTCCTCACCCACGTGGCGCGCGAGGGCGACCTGCTGGCCACGATCGACGAGTTGCGCAAACACCAGGCGGTCGACCGGGTGAGCGGGGTGCTGCGCGTGATCGGCGACGACGAGGACGGCGGGGGAGGGCGGTCGTGACGGCGGGCTGGCGCGGCGTCATGGAGGAGTACCGCCCGTTCCTCCCCATCACCGAGCGCACTCAGGTCGTCACCCTGCTCGAGGGCGGCACGCCGCTCGTGCCTGCGCCACGCCTCTCCGAGCGCGTCAACGCCGAGGTGTGGCTCAAGGTCGAGGGGGCGAACCCGACCGGGAGCTTCAAGGACCGCGGCATGACGATGGCGATCTCCCTGGCGGTCGACGAAGGCGCCAAGGCGGTGGTGTGCGCGTCGACCGGCAACACGTCGGCCTCTGCCGCGGCCTACGCGTCGCGGGCGGGTCTGGCGTGTGTGGTGCTCATCCCCGAGGGGCACATCGCACTGGGCAAGCTGGCCCAGGCCCTGATGCACGGCGCCCGCGTGCTGCAGGTGCGGGGGAACTTCGACCAGCTGCTGACCATCGTGCGCGACCTCCCCAACCACGCGCCGATCACCGTGGTGAACTCGGTCAACCCTCACCGGATCGAGGGGCAGAAGACCGGTGCCTTCGAGATCGTCGACGTGCTCGGCGACGCCCCCGACGTGCACTGCATCCCCGTCGGCAACGCCGGGAACATCACCGCCTACTGGCGGGGGTACCTGCAGTACAAGGAGGCCGGCCGCTCGACCAGGCTGCCCCGCATGCTGGGCTTCCAGGCCGCCGGCGCGGCGCCCATCGTGCTCGGCCACCCGGTCGAGAACCCCGAGACGATCGCCACGGCGATCCGCATCGGAAACCCGGCCAGTTGGTACTCGGCCACGGCCGCCGCCGCCGAGTCCGGCGGATCCATCACGGCGGTTACCGACACCGAGATCATGGACGCCTACACGTTCCTCGCCCAGCAGGAGTCCGTGTTCTGCGAGGCGGCCTCGTCCGCCTCGGTGGCCGGGCTCATCAAAGAGGGCGTGCCGGAGGGGTCGAGGGTCGTGTGCGTCCTGACCGGACACGGTCTGAAGGACCCCGACCTGGCCATCAAGGCCATCTCGGTGCCCTCGGTGATCGACCTCGACCTCGATTCGGTCCTGGCCGAGATCTCCCTCTGAGGGAGAGCCTGCGCCAACAAAGACACAATCTGACCTGCAAGAAGACCGGGTGTGTTGGCATGGGGCGTCCCGTCCCGCTACAGTGGGTACATCCCCACTGCGCTTCGAAGCGCTTTCCGCGGGTTCCAGCGGTCCCGGGAGAGCATCACGCAGAGGTGATTCGGGGGAGGGCATTCACACGCGAATCCCTTCTCCTCCCTTAATTTTCCTCGCCACGCGCGGACGAACCCCGGGCCTGGCGACAACCCTCGTAGATGAGGAGCCCGATGACTGCGGAACAGCAGCTCGAACGATCGGTTCTCGAAGGCAAGGAGCGCGACGAGCTCAGCGCCATCGCCCAGGCCATGTCGCTCAAGACGAACAGCCGGACGAAGAAGGCCGACATCATTGACCAGATCCTCGATGCCACCGGCGTGACCTCCGGGTCAGCCGCCGGCAGCAACGGCGACGCCGGGCCCGACACCAACGGGTCCAAGCCGTCCCGCCGCTCCCGCGCCTCGACGGCTGCCACCGACGAGAGCGCTGCCCCCGAGTCCGCGGCGTCCACCGGCGGCCCGGGGGCCGACACGGCGTCGCCCGCCCCGGCCGAGGCCGCCGCCCCGGCCACCACGACCAGCACCGCGGCGCCCGCCGCCGACTCCGGGCCGGCCGTCTTCGTCGAGCCGCCCGAGCTGGCCGACGGGGCCGACCCCGCCCCGCGCCAGAACGGACAGGGCCAGGGGCAGAACCAGCAAAGTGGTGGCGGTGGCAACCGCAACCGCCAGAACCAGGGCAACCAGAACCAGGGCAACCAGAACCAGGGCAACCAGAACCGCGGCAACCAGTCCGACGGCGACGTCGGCAACCGGCGCAGCCGGCGCCGCCGCGGCCGCGACCGCGGCCAGGGTGGCGGTGAGCTCCAGGGCGGCGGGCAGGAGCAGCCCTATTCGGGAGAGCTGGTCGAGGTGAAGGGGATGCTCGACCTGCGCGACGAGGGCTACGGCTTCCTACGCTGCGAGGGCTACCTGGCGTCGCCCAAGGACGTGTACGTCTCCATCAGCCAGGCCCGGCGCTTCGCGCTGCGCCGCGGCGACTACGTCGAGGGCGCGTGCCGCCCCGCCTCGAACAACGAGAAGTACCCGGCGCTCCTGCGCATCGACACCATCTCGGGCCTCGATCCCGAAGAGGCGCGCAACCGGCCCCGCTTCGAGGACCTGACCCCGCTGTTCCCCGACTCGCGGCTGAACCTCGAGATGTCCGGGGACAAGGACAACTTGACGGCCCGGATCGTCGACCTCCTCTCACCGATCGGCAAAGGCCGAGCGCGGCATGATCGTCTCGCCCCCCAAGGCCGGCAAGACGACCGTGATGAAGCAGATCGCCCACTCCATAGAGGCCAACAACCCCGAGGTCCACCTCATGGTCCTGCTCGTCGACGAGCGACCCGAAGAGGTCACGGACATGCGGCGCTCGGTCAAGGGCGAGGTCATCGCGTCGACCTTCGACCGGCCGGCCGACGAGCACACCCAGGTGGCTGAGCTGGCCATCGAGCGGGCCAAGCGGCTGGTGGAGATGGGCAAGGACGTCGTGATCGTCCTCGACGGCATCACCCGTCTTGCCCGGGCCTACAACCTGGCCGCACCCGCCACCGGGCGCATCATGTCCGGTGGCGTCGACTCCGGCGCGCTGTACCCGCCCAAGAAGTTCTTCGGCGCGGCGCGCAACGTCGAGGAGGGCGGCTCGCTGACCATCCTCGCGTCCGCGCTGGTGGAAACGGGCTCGAAGATGGACGAGGTGATCTTCGAGGAGTTCAAGGGCACCGGCAACATGGAGCTCCGCCTCGACCGCCGGCTGTCGGAGCGCCGCCTGTACCCGGCCATCGACGTCAACGCCAGCTCGACCCGCCACGAGGAGCTCCTCTTCGAGCGCGGCCAGCTCCAGCAGGTCTGGAAGCTGCGCCGCGTCCTCAACGCCCTGGCCAGCGACGGCAAGGAGGCGGCCGGGCTCGAGCTGCTCATGGACAAGATCCGGACCACGGCGAGCAACGACGAATTCCTGGCCGAGATCGCCAAGGGCCCCGCCACCTGACCGCTTGCTGCGGCGCCGGCGGGCCACGGCCGCTGCGGCACCCCTAGACTCACTCATCGAAATCGACACTGGAGACACCATGAAGACCGACATCCACCCCAGCTACGTCGAGGCGACGGTCAAGTGCTCGTGCGGCAACACGTTCGTGACGCACTCGACCAAGGCCGATCTTCACGTCGAGCTGTGCAACGAGTGCCATCCCTTCTTCACCGGCAAGCAGAAGCTGGTCGACTCGGGCGGTCGGGTGGAGCGCTTCCAGCGCCGCTACGGCGAGCGCAAGGGCCGGGCCAAGGCCAAGCCCGCCCCGGCGGACCAGGACTGAGCGGGCGGCGGCGGGTGCGCCCGCCGCGTCGGCATCGCCACGGGCGCAGCGCATGAGCCGTTTCGACGACCGCATGGCCGCGCTCGAAGCGGAGTACAACTCCGTCGAGGCGGACCTGGCGGACCCGGCCACCCTTTCGGACAACGACCGGCTGCGCGACCTGTCGCGCCGTCACAAGGAGCTCAGTGAGATCGTGCGCGCCTGGCACGATCTCACTGCCGCCCGCGAGGACGTGACGGCCGCCCGCGAGATGCAGACCGAGGCGGCCGGTGACGACCGCGAGCTCATGCGCCTCGAGGTGGAGGACGCCGAGTCGCGCGGGAAGGCCCTCGAGGAGCACATCCAGACGCTGCTGCTGCCGAAGGACCCCAATGAGGGGCGCAATGTGATCATGGAGATCCGGGGCGCGGTCGGGGGTGACGAGGCGAACCTGTTCGCCCGCGTGCTCTTCGACATGTACCTGCGGTTCGCAGCGACGCAGAAGTGGAAGGTCGAGGTCCTCTCGGAGGACGCGTCGGACAAGGATGGAATCAACGAGGCGGTCTTCCTCGTGAAGGGCCCCGACGCCTACATCAGGCTCGAACACGAGGGTGGGACGCACCGGGTGCAGCGGGTGCCCGTCACCGAGGCCAAGGGCCGGATCCACACCTCCACCGCCACCGTGACCGTGCTGCCCGAGGCGGCCGAGGTCGAGATCGACATCGACCCCAACGACCTCAAGATCGACGTCTACCGCTCGACGGGGCCCGGCGGGCAGTCGGTCAACACGACGGACTCGGCCGTGCGCATCACGCACCTCCCGACCGGCACCGTCGTGGCCATGCAGGACGAGAAGAGCCAGATTCAGAACCGGGCCAAGGCCATGGTGGTGCTGCGCTCCAGGCTGCTCAAGGCCGAGCAGGACCGCCAGGCCGCCGCGATGTCGGCCCAGCGCCGGGGCCAGGTCGGGGCGGGGAGCCGGACGGACAAGATCCGCACCTACAACTTCAAGGAGAACCGGGTCACCGACCACCGGATCAACCTGACCCTCTACAAACTGGACCAGGTGCTGGCGGGTGACCTGACCGAGCTCACCGACGCATTGATGGCCGACCAGCGTGCCCGGCAGCTCGCCGGCGAGGACGGCGGCGAGCGGTGACGGTGGTGACCGGTGCCACGCGCCGCGACCTGGTGGCGGAGCTGGCCGAGGTGGTCGGCGCCCCCCACGAGGCGCGCTTCATCGTCGACGAGGTGCTCGGCCTGGGCCTCCCTGTGGGGTACGCCGAACCGCCGGCGGGGCCGCTCGGCGCCGGCGCGATCGCGGCGGCGCGGGACATGGCGGACCGGAGGGCGGCGGGGGAACCGCTGCAGTACCTCTTCGGGCACTGGCCCTTCCGCTCCCTCGACCTCCTCGTGGACCGGCGGGTGCTGATCCCGCGGCCGGAGACCGAGCAGGTCGTCGAGGTGGCCCTGGCCGAGGCGCGCCGCCTGGGTCCGGACACCGGCTCTCCCGAGGAGGGGCTCGTCGCCGTCGACGCCGGCACCGGCAGCGGCGCCATCGCGCTGGCGTTGGCCGCCGAGCTGGGTCACCCCGCTCTGCGCGGGGTGTGGGCCACCGACACCAGCAGCGACGCCCTGGCGGTCGCGGCGGCGAACCTGCGGGCGCAGTGCAAAGCCGGCGGTGACGACCAGCCCCGCGTCGAGCTCGTGCGGGGACGCTGGCTCGAGGCGCTCCCGGCGTCGTTGCGCGGCGCGGTCGACCTGATCGTCTCCAACCCGCCCTACGTCGCCGAGAGCGAATGGGCCGGGCTGGCCGCCGAGGTCCACGCCGAGCCGCGGCAGGCGCTGGTCGCCGGGCCCGCCAGCGACGGCACGGCGGGACTGGCGGACGTGGAGGCCGTGCTCGTGCAGTCGCGTGCGTGGCTCGCCCGCCCGGGGACCGCGGTCGTGGAGCTGGCGCCCCACCAGGCCGACGCCGGGGTGGGGCTGGCCCGGCGGCTGGGGTTCGACGACGTGCGGGTCGAGCCCGACCTGGCGTGTCGGCCCCGGGCGCTCGTGGCGCGCCTGGTCGGGGAACCGCACTGACATGAGGGACGACAGGGGGGACGACATGGACGCCAAGAAGGATCACCCGCCGCTCTCGAGCCCGTCGGACACCGCGGTGGCGGCGGCGCTCGGGGCCGGCCTGATCATCGCCGTCCCGGCCGTGGGCGGCTACAGCCTCGCCATGCGCGCCGGGCCGCCGGAGACCGAGGCGCGGCTGGTGGAGCTGGCGGCCGACCCCGAGGGACCCCACTACGCCGTGGGGTACGCCGAGGCCCTGCGCTCGCTCACGTCGGGCTGGACGGACGAGCTCGGGCAGCTGCTCGAGCGCTGCTGGCCCGGCCCGGTCGAGGTGTTCGTGCCGCGCGGCTTCGCGGCCGGCGAGCCGACCAGCGGGACGCACGCCGAAGGCGCGGCGGGTGCTGCGTCGGGTGGCTGGGCCGTGGTGGTGGGCATGCCCGACGGCCGTGCGCTGCGCAAGCTGTGCCGGGAGCACGGCCCCTGGCGCACCGTGCCGCTCAGCTTCACCGATGCCAAGGAGGTCGCCAAGGCCTTCGACGCCGCCGACGTGGCGCTGGTCGTCGATGGTGGCCGGCGCGACGGACCGCCCCCTACGCTGGTCGACGCAACCGTGTCGCCGATCCGCGTGCTGCGGGAGGGCGCCTTGCCGTCAAGCTTCGTCGAGGGGACCATGCTGATGAGCACGCGGCGGCGCTGGTTCTCCCGGTCGAAGAAGCCCGAACCGGGCTGAGTCCGGCGCCGGGCCGTCAGGGCGAGGGCGCCACGGTGGCCCGCTCGACGGCCGGCAGCGTGCTGACCGAGCGCCGCGCCTCCCAGTGGCTCCGTCGCCCGAGGGCTGCGAAGTGCGCAGGGCGATCCGTCAGCGCGTACGTGGCCAGCCACAGACGCTTGAGGTGCCGTTTGTAGCCGTGGGCGACGTCGTCCTCGTAGGCCGTACGTCCGTGGAGCACGTGGTAGTTGTTGATGAACTGCATCTCGCCGGGCTGCAGGTCCATGTACACGTTGAAGTCCGGGTCGTTGGCCAGCGCGGAGACCGCGGCGATGGCCTCGCGGGCGGCGGGGCTCAGCCGGGGGGCGTCGGGGTGGCGCTGCGAGGCGAGGATGTACTGGGGGATGAAGCGCACGAAGAGCCGCCCCGCGTGTTCGGTGAACGCCGGCACCGAATAGAAGGCCGCGGCGCCCTCGGGCTGCTCGCCCCGGGTGTCGTAGGGCAGCGCGTCGTAGAGCGCGGCGGCCAAGTGGGGTGACTCGCGCACGAGATGGTTGTGGATCGCCACCGCGTTGGCGACGCAGGAGAGGCCGCCGGTGCGGGCCGGGCGCAGGCAGAGCAGGCCGACGAGGTCGGATCCGTCGGTGTGGTAGTCGAGGGCAATGCCGCCGAGCTCGTTGCCGCGCACCGTCGGGTCGTCGATCGTCTTGCCCTGGTCCGTGACGTCGCCCAGCACGTGGCCGTGCTTGTTCTGCGCCCAGGGCTCACCGAGATGCAACCCGATGCCCCAGTAGAGGAGCGTCAGGTCCTCGTCGCTGTAACGCTCGACGGCGAGGGTTGCGATGCGGGCGAAGCCGCGGCCGTCGAGGAGCGTGGCGACGACGCCGTCGAGCTTGGCGGCCAGACCGTCGAGGGGGAAGTCCTCGCGCCCGAGCTCCAGGGGGTCGGTGCTCTTCGCCTTCGCCGTGGCGAGCGCCGCATCGAGCTCGGCGTGGTCGTCGGCATTCAGCCGCAGCGTCCACGCCGCCGGGTCGGCGACGTCGGCCGCCCGCCACTCTGCTGCCGGCTCGAGCTCGTGCACGTCCGTGTCGTCCATGTCGTGCTCCCCTCGCCCCTCAGGTGCGCCCGCCGGCGCCGGCCCGCACGAGCCGGCCCGGCAACGCGCCGGTGGGCTCGCCGTCTCGATACGTGACCTGCCCCCCCACCACGGTGGCGCAGTAGCCGCGGGCGCGCTGGAGGAGCCGCTTGCCCCCGGCGGGCAGGTCGTAGCCCATGGCAGGCGTTTCGCAGCGGAGGCGGTCGAAGTCGATGACGTTCAGGTCGGCGCGCAGACCCTCGGCCACGACGCCGCGGTCCTCGAGTCCCACGGCCCGCGCCGTCGCGCTGGTCAGCTGCGCCACCACCCAGCCCACCGGCAGGCGGCCGTGGGAGCGGTCACGGGCCCAATGCGTGAGTGCGTAAGTGGGGAAGCTCGCGTCGGCGATGATGCCCACGTGGGCGCCGCCGTCACCCAACCCGAAGACGGTGTCGGGGTGCACCAGCATCTCGCGGCAGGCGTCGAGATCGCCGTCGGCGTAGTTGGAGAACGGGACGAGCAGGAAGCTGCGCCCGCCGTCGTGCGCCAGCAGGTCGAGGGTGAGCTCGGCGGGATCCATGCCACGGGCCTCGGCCATGCGTTGCACGCTCGTCTCGGGGTCCGGTTCGTAGTCGGGCACGTCGCCGAGCGGGTACATGCGGTCGTAGTCGAGGAGGCGGCGGAGCGATCCGTCGGGGCGGTCTCCCTCGAGGAGGCGGGCCCGGAAGGCCGGGTCGCGCAGCGCGGCGACCTGCGCCTCGAGTGGCTGGCCGGCGATCTCCCGGTAGGCAGGGTGGCCGGAGAAGGGGTGGAAGGACGATTGCAGGCCGAGCAGCAACCCGATGGGCCGCGGCGCCACCTGCGCCCGGATGGGGAGGCCCTCGGCGGCCGCCTGCTCGACCCGGGCCAGCAGGTCGCGCCACGCCTCGGGTCGCTGGTGGTTCTGGGCGAGCGACACCGAGAGGGGGCAGCCGGTGCGCTCGACCAGGCCGCGGATGAGGGCGAACTCGGTGTCGGGGTCGGGCCAGAAGTCCGAGATCAGCTCCACCACCCCGTGCCCGGCGTCGGCCACGCCGCGTGCGATGGCCTCGAGCTCGGCCGCGCCGGCCCGGAGCGAGGGCGTCGGGTCGCCGGTCGACGTGCGGTGGTTCAGGGTGCGTGAGGTCGAGAAGCCGATGGCACCCGCCCGCATCGCGTCGGTGGCGAGCGCGCGCATGGCCGCCGCGTCCTCCTGCGTCGCTTCTTCCAGGCGGGCGGCCCGCTCGCCCATGACGTAGAGGCGGAGGGCCCCGTGCGGGAGCTGCGCGCACAGGTCGATGTCGTGGGGCCGGCGCTCCACCGCGTCGAGGTACTCGCCGAAGCTCTCCCACGACCACTCGATGCCCTCGTCGAGCACCGCACCGGGGATGTCCTCGACGCCCTCCATGAGTGAGATGAGCCGGTCGTGGGCGTCGGGTCGCACGGGCGCGAAGCCCACTCCGCAGTTGCCCATCACCGCCGTGGTCACGCCGTGCCAGCTGCTCGGCGTCACGTGGGAGTCCCAGGTGGCCTGCCCGTCGTAGTGGGTGTGGATGTCGACGAAGCCGGGCGTCACGAGCAGACCGGCGGCGTCGATCTCCTCGTGTCCGCGGCCCGCCACCTGCCCGACCGCGCTGATCGTGTCCCCGTCGACGGCGACATCGGCCGCCACCGGCTCGCCGCCGCGGCCGTCGGCCAACAGGCCGCCCCGGATCACCAGCTCGTGTGCCGTGCCTGCCATGCGCCCTGCCCCTCAGCCGTCCCGGGCCCTCCCCGGGCGATCGTCGCTCGACCCAACTGTACGCACGGCCGGCCGCGCCGTCCTTCCCGGGCGTCAGTCGAGCGACAGCGTGCCGTCGGGGGCGAGGACGCCGCTACGGCCGACGCCCTCCTCGGCGCAGAGCAGGGCCAGGTCGTCGGCGTCGCCGATGTTGGCCCAGGCCCGGCTGCCGTTGGCGGTGCGGCAGGCCAGGATGCCCCGCTCGGCGGCGCCGTCGCGGTCGAAGGTCACGGTGTAGGTCTCGACGCGCACCGGCCCGCTCGCCTCGGCGTCGACCCGGCACTGGGGCAGGGCGTCGACCTCGGACTGGACATCGCGCCAGGCAAAGGGCTCGCGGCCCTCGTGCGCGGGCGGCCGCGACGCGTAGACCCCGATGGAGTGCTTGGTGGCGTACCAGCCCAACCCGCTCACGAGTGCCGCGGCCCCCGGGTCGGCGCGCACGGCGCCCACGGCGCGCGCGATGCCATGGGACGTGTAGTTGTTCCCGGGCCCGCCGCCGAACGTGAGCCCGCCGGTCAGGGTCAACGGCCGGGCGGGGTCGTCGACGGCCAGTCCGAGCTCGGCCGCCGCCATCTGCACGACGACGGGGAAGCACGAGTACAGGTCGATCGACGCGACATCGTCGACGTGGAGCCCGGCGAGACCGAGCGCGGCCGCGCCGGCGAGCCGGATGGCGGGGGAGCGGTGCAGCTCGGCCCGGTGCGAGATGAACCAGTGGTCGTTGGCATCCGCACCGGAGAGCGGGAAGACCCAGCGCTCCTCGGGCACCCCGGCGGCGCGGGCGGCCTCGACCGAGCACACGATGAAGCCGGCCCCCTGGTCCACCTGCATGTTCGCCGTGCACAGCTTGGGGTAGGGGAAGGAGACCATCCGGTTGTCGGGTCCGGCGGTGACGATGTCGTCGGGCGAGCGCGGCGTGCGGATCCAGGCATGCGGATTGGTGGCCGCGACCTGGCTGAAGCGCGACCAGAGCGAGCCGATCCTGGCTGCGTGCTCCTCGAGCGTCCACCCGTTGGCGGCGCGCAGCGCGTTCTCGAACAGCGGGTAGGCGTGGACGGGCAGGAGCACGCCGCGTTGCATCTCGAGATCGGTGGCCCCGGGCTTGTCCAGTCCGAACGGGACCGGGGGCGGGGTCGCGTCGGCCGGCTGGCTGGCCCAGGAGAGCGCCGCGCCGGCCGGCTGCCGCCGGGCCAGCGCGCGGGCGTACATGGCCTCGGCGCCGGTGACCAGCACGACGTCGCGCTCGCCGCGGCTGATGGCGAGGCAGGCGTCGTGCATCAGGGCCTGGGGCGCGTTGCCGCCGATGGCCGACAGCATGAGCTCGTCCGGCTCGCCGCCCTCGGCGAAACCCAGGCGCGACGCGACGAGCAAGGCGGGGTTGACGGCGCGCCATCCGAGCGGCACCACGACCCGGATGCTGTCGGCCCGCCGGAGGAGCGCCGTCCCGGCCGGGGCGGCGGATCCGGGCGCCACCCCGTCGCAGTCCTCGGCGGCCGTCCGCAGCGCCGTCACCATCAGGTCCAGCGGCTCGGGCCTCTCGGCGGGCTCCAGCCCGGCGCCGGGCGGCGTGACGGCCTGGCCCACGCCGACCACCACGGGGGTGCGCGGGTCGAGGGCCATGGACCGGGCAGCGTACCGGTTCGGGCCCCGGGGGCTCCCCGGCGCACCGGTAGACTCGGTTCTCATGCGCGTTGCCGTCGGCTCGGATCATGCCGGGTTCGACCTGAAGGAGATCCTGAAGGCCGAGTTGGCGGCCGCGGGCCACGACGTCGCCGACCACGGCACCCATGCGGCCGGTGTGTCGGTCGACTACCCCGACTTCGGGGCCGCCGTGGGGCGGGCGGTGGCGGGCGGGTCGGCCGACCTCGGCCTCTGTGTCTGCGGGACGGGCAACGGGATCGCCATGGCGGCCAACAAGGTCCCCGGCGTCCGGGCAGCCGTGATCCACGACGTGACCACGGCCGCGCTGGCCCGGCGCCACAACCATGCCAACGTGGTCTGCGTCGGTGCCCGGACCACCGGCAGCGCCGTCGCCGTGGACGCCCTGGCCGCCTTCCTCGCCGCGCCGGAGGAAGGCGGGCGCCACGAGGGTCGCATCGAGAAGCTGGCGGGCCTCGACCGGGAGCTCGTCCATCACGTTCCAGTGGAAGGGACTTCATGAGTAGCTACGAGACGGCGCTGGCCTCCGACCCCGAGGTGCTCGGCCTCATCGGCCAGGAGCTCAACCGCCAGCAGACCACCCTGCAGCTGATCGCCTCGGAGAACTTCACCTCGCCTGCGGTGCTGGCTGCGTCGGGCTCGGTGTTGACCAACAAGTACAGCGAGGGGTACCCGGGCCGGCGGTACTACGGGGGGAACCAGATCATCGACGAGGTCGAGGACCTGGCCCGCAACCGGGCCACGACCCTGTTCGGGGCGGACCACGCCAACGTGCAGCCGCACGCCGGAGCCAACGCCAATCTGGCGGCTTACCAGGCGCTCCTCGAGCCCGGAGCGACGATCCTCGCCATGCGGCTGGACCACGGCGGCCATCTCACCCATGGATCGCCCGCGTCCATCGTCTCGAAGTTCTGGCGCTTCGTGTCCTACGGCGTCACCCCCGTGTCGCACGACGAGTCGAACCCCGGTGAGGTCATCGACTTCGACCAGGTGGCCCACCTGGCCAAGACGGAGAAGCCGGCGCTCATCGTCGCCGGCTCGACGGCCTACGCCCGGGTCATCGACCCCCTGCCGTTCCGCGAGATCGCCGACTCCGTCGGGGCGCTCTTCATGTTCGACGCCGCCCACCCGGCCGGCCTCATCGCCGGTGGGGTGCACCCCAGCCCGGTCGGCGTGGCCGACGTCGTGACCCTCACGACGCACAAGACGTTGCGTGGCCCGCGCGGTGGCGCCATCCTGTGTGGGAAGGAGCTGGCGAAGAAGATCGACAGCGCCGTGTTCCCCGGCCTGCAGGGCGGGCCGCTGGAGCATGTCATCGCCGCCAAGGCGGTCGCCTTCGCCGAGGCGGCGCAGCCCGAGTTCCGCCAGTACGCCGCTGCGGTGGTCGCCAACGCGGCCGCGCTGGCCGACGCCCTGGCGGGGCACGGCTTCCGCCTGGTCTCGGGCGGGACCGAGAACCACATGCTGCTGGTCGACCTGCAGCCGTTCGACGCCGACCTGACCGGCAAGGAGGCGCAGGAGGTCCTCGACCGCGCCGGTATCACCTGCAACCGCAACACGATCCCCGACGACCCGCGCTCGCCCTTCCTCACGTCGGGCCTGCGTCTGGGGACCGCAGCCGAGACGACGGCGGGCATGGGGACCGCCGAGATGGCGGTCGTGGCCGAGCTGATCGTGCGCACGCTCAAGGCCCGCACCGACGAGGCGGAGATCTCGTCCGTGCGGTCCGAGGTCGCCGCGCTGTGCGCCGCCTTCCCGCCGTATCGCGACCTGGTGGGCTAGTGCGTGCCTGACATCGGGTGGTACGGCCTGATCCTCGTGGTCGCCGCTGCGGCAACCGCCGCACTGACCGTGCCGGCCAAGCGCATCGCGCTGCGGGTGGGGTACGTCGCGCATCCCGGCGAGCGCAGCGTGCACACCAAGCCGATCCCCTACGGCGGCGGCGCCGCCATGTTCCTGGGGTTCCTGGCCGCGGTCCTGGGCGCTGCAGCGGTGCCGCAGCTGCGACCGATCTTCGTGGATTCGCCGGAGATGACCGGAGTCGTGCTGGCCGGCGGTGCGATGTTCGCCGTCGGGCTGATCGACGACATCCGCGACATGTCGGCCCCGGCCAAAATGGCCGGCCAGATCCTCGCCGCCAGCATCCTGTACTTCAGCGGCGTGACGATGTACGAGCTCAAGATCCCGCTGGCCGGCTTCTTCGTGCTGACGCCCGGCATCATCCCGCTCATCACCGCGGCATGGGTGATCGCGCTGACCAACGCCGTGAACCTCATCGACGGGCTCGACGGCCTGGCGGCGGGCGTGGTCGCCATCGGCGGGGGTGCGCTGGCGATCTACGGGATCCGCCTGATGGGTCTCGGCCTGCTCCCGTCCGACAACATCGGCCCTCTGGTGGCCGTCATCGCGTGCGGGATCTGCCTCGGCTTCCTGCCCTTCAACTTCAACCCGGCCCGCATCTTCATGGGTGACGCCGGTGCGCACTTCCTCGGGCTCCTCATGGCCGCCTCGACGATGGTGATCGGCGGCCGCGTGCCCACCGCCGTGCCCATCAGCGGCGTGACCTACTTCTTCTTCGCCCCGCTGTTCATCCCCCTGTTGATCCTCGGGGTGCCCCTGGTCGACATGGCCTTCGCCTTCGTGCGGCGGACGGCCCGTGGCACGGGGTTCGACACCCCCGACAAGGAGCACATCCACCACCGCCTGCTGCGGCTGGGTCACGGCCCCCGGCGCAGCGTCATCATCCTGTGGGCCTGGACCGCCGTCCTGTCGAGCTTTCTCCTGTTCCCGTTGTTCGTGCACCAGGTCAACGCCTTCATCCCGATCGGGGCGGCGGCCCTGGGCGTGGGCCTCTACACCTTCTTCCACCCGGGACTCCGCCGGGGCAACGGTGAGGAGGAGGACGAGCACCCCGACCAGGGCGTTCCACCCCGCTCCGACGAGGCCCGACGGGCGAGCGAGGTGGTCAGGTTCCCGTCGTGACCGTTTGGACGGCATCTGGGCCGGGATGCGAAGATGAGGCCTGTGTACCCCGTCCACCTCGCCTCGTCCCTTGCCGCCATCGCGGCCTTGTGGGCGACGGACTCCGGCGCGCCACGCACCGCATAAGGGGGCAGCAGTCGCATGCGTGGTCAAGTGGTGAGTCTCGTCCTGCGCGCCCATCGGGGTGAGCGACCCGGGCGAACCTCCACCGCCGGAAGCGCCCAAGCCCCTGCCCGGTGCCATGGCGTTCCTGGGCATGGGGCTCTCGGCCGCCGTCTGCGTGGCGGTCGGCCTGGGCCTGGGTCTCTGGGTGGACAGCGCGCTGCACACGTCCCCGGCCTTCCTGCTGGTCGGCCTGGCACTCGGGCTGGCCGCCGCGACCCTCAGCATCGTCAAGCAGATACGCACGTACGTGTAGGGGTCGGCGCATGAACATGCTCGACGGGCTCTCGGACCTCGGGGGCAACGCGCTGGCGAAGGTGCTGCGACGCACGATCGTGTCCGCCATCGTCGTGGGTGCGGCCGCGATCGTGATCTTGCTGCTCCTGTCCGTACCCTGGGCCGCGCTCGGCCTGGCCATCGGGCTGGCGATGGCGGTGGTGAACCTCCGCTTCCTCGACGCCGGAGTGGCCAAGCTCAACACGGCGGGCGAGACCAACAACAAGGTGCTCCGGCGCGCCATGGGCACCAAGAGCGTGACGCGTCTGGGCATCATCACGCTCGTCTGCATCGGCCTGATGCTGCTCAACGGCGCGCTCGGCATCGGCGCCGTGGCCGGCCTCGTCATCTTCCAGCTGCTGTTCGTGGTCAACGTCGGGCGCGTGGTGATCTCGCAGGGGATCCAGTGAGCAACCACTTCGTGCTCGCCAGCGGCAACATCACGATCGGCGAACACCACGGTGTGGTGCACATCGGCGGCCTCACCATCTACCTGGACGTCGTGTGGACCACGCTCATCGCGGCGGCCATCGTGCTCGGCCTGGGTCTGCGCATGCGGGCCAAGGTCACCTCGGGCATGCCCGGGAAGCTGCAACTCTTCTGGGAGACGCTGGTCGAGCAGGTCTCCGACCTGGCCCAGTCGGCCATCGGCCCCGAGGGTATCCCCTTCGTCGGCCTCGGCGTCACGGTCTTCTTCTTCATCCTCATCTGCAACTGGCTGGCCTTCATCCCCAGCGGGGATCCCGGGTTCCTCGCACCGCCGACAGGTGACGTCAATCTGCCCCTTGCCCTCGCCCTCACCGTCTTCTTCCTGGTGCACTACAACTCGGTGAAGTCGCGCGGCTGGGGCGGATACTTCAAGCACTACGCCCAGCCCTACGCCGCGCTCACGCCCATCAACATCATCGAGGAGATCACGAAGCCGATCACGCTGACCTTCCGACTCTTCGGCAACATCTTCTCGGGCGTGCTCATGATCGCGGTCATCGTGACCCTGATCCCGCCCTACGCGTCATGGATCGGGCTCCTGGTCTGGAAACCGTTCGACGAGCTGTTCATCGGCGCGATCCAGGCCTTCATCTTCGGCCTGCTCACCATCATGTACCTCGGCATGGGCATGAGCCGGGAGACCCACTAGGAGGCCCGAGATGCCGGAACCGCAGGACCGACCACAACCGAACACGATCTCAACAAAGGAGAGGACACATGGCAGGATCAGTTGAAGCTTCGATACGTGTCGCCGGCGCGCTCGTCGGCGGTGGCCTGGCACTCGGCGGTGGCGCCATCGGCGCCGCGGTCGGAGACGGTCTGGCCGGATCGCAGACCATTGCAGCCATCGCCCGACAGCCCGAGATCGAGGCCAAGGCCCGTCAGTACTTCTTCCTGACCGTCGGCCTGGTCGAGGCCATGTACTTCATCAACCTGCTGTTCATGGTGGTGTTCGTCTACGTCTTCGCCGCCAAGAGCATCACCGCCTAGCCGAGCGCTTCCCATCGTCCACGTGCCGGACAGAACCCGGAGACCGAGAGCATCATGACTACAGCAGGCATCTTCCTTCTGCCCAATGGGACGTTCTTCATTGAGCTGATCGTCTCCATCATCTTGATCCTCGCTATCTACAAGTGGGTGCTCCCCCCCATCAACAAGGCAATGGAGGAGCGTCAGGCGAAGATCACGGAGTCGCTCGAGGCGGCGGACAGGGCGCGGGCCGACGCTGAGGCTGCCGACGACGAGCGCCGGGCGGTGCTCGAGGAGGCACGCCACCAGGCCCGTGAGATCATCGCGCAGGCCAACCGCACGGCTGAGCAGGTGCGCGTGGACGCGCAGGCCCGGGCCCAGAGCGAGTACGAGCGCATCGTGGGCAACGCCGAGATGGAGATCGACCTGGCCCGCCAGCGTGCCATCGAGGAGGCGGCGGCGCGGATGGGTGAGATCGTGATGGAGGTGGTCGAGCGGGTCATCGGGCGCGAGGTGAACTACGAGGCGCACCGCGAGCTCATCGACGAGGCCGTTGCCGCGCTGCGAGCGGACACGGCGGGCGGTGCGGCCGCCAACGCCGGGACGCGCCGGTGAACCCGACGCTGCAGGGGTACGCGGCGGCCGTCTTGGAAGCGGCCGACCCGGCCTCGCTCCGGGCCGTCGCCGACGACATGGCGGCGATCGAACGCCAAGCCGTGAGCAATCCTGCGCTGCGCGCCGCGCTCACGGACACCTCGGTGCCCGGGCGGGTGCGCCGGGCCGTCATGCTCGAGCTCCTCGAGGGCAAGGTCGTGGCGGAGGCCCGGCGGCTGGCCTCTTTCGCCTGCCTGGCGGCGCCGGCGCCGGAGGTGCCGGCCGCGTTGGGCTGGCTTGCTTCGCGGGCCTGGCACGCCGCCGAGGGTCGCGTCATGGAAGAACCGCAGCTGAGCCTGACCCGGGCGCGCCAACGGGTGGCCGGCTACGCCGCCGCGTTGCACGAGGACATGTCGATTCAGGGGCTCGAGTCGCTGGAGGACGATCTCTTCCGCTTCGGGCGGATCGTGGCATCGACCCCCGCCCTGCGGGCGGCACTGACCGACCGGGACCTCGACGTTGCGGCCCGGCAGGGGCTCGTGCACCAGCTCCTCGAGAGCAAGGTGCCGGCGACGACGCTGGCGCTGGTTCGCTACGTCGTGACCGGCGGCCGGGCGCGCGACGTCGTGGGCACACTCGAATTCCTGGTCGAGCAGACGGCCGCGGCCCGCGGCTGGCGCATCGCCCATGTCCGCGCCGCTGCCCCGATCGACGAGACGCAGCAGGCGCTGCTGACCGACTCACTGGCCGGGCTGGCCGGGCAGCCGGTCGAGCTCCAGGTGGTGATCGACGAGGCGTTGCTCAGCGGCGCCCTGATCCGCATCGGCGACCTCCAGGTCGACGCAACGGCACGAGGACGGATCGACGCGCTGCGCGAACACCTCGTCCCGACGACATGGCAGCCGGCAGGGTTCGGCCGCAGCGGCCCGGACCACACGACGACAGCAGACACAGAGGGAGCAGACTGATGGCAGAGCTGACGATCGACGCCAGTGAGATCACCCAGGCGTTGGAGCACTACGTCGAGGACTACACGCCCACGGTGGGGACCGAGCAGATCGGTCACATCGTCGAGGTCGGCGACGGCATCGCCCGCGTGTCGGGTCTTCCCGGCGCCGCAGTCAACGAGCTGCTCGAGTTCGAGGACGGCACGCTCGGCCTCGCGCTGAACCTCGACGAGGACACCATCGGTGCCGTCGTCCTCGGCGAGGTCGACAACCTCGAGGAGGAGCAGACGGTCAAGGCGACGGGGCGGATCCAGACCGTGCCCGTGGGCGACGCTCTCCTCGGACGCGTCGTCAACGCCCTCGGTGAGCCGATCGACGGCAAGGGCCCCGTCAACGCGACCGAGACGCGGCGCATGGAGGTGCAAGCCCCGGGCATCGTCGGGCGCCAGCCCGTGAGCGAGCCCCTGCAGACCGGCATCAAGGCCATCGACGCCATGACGCCCATCGGCCGGGGCCAGCGCGAGCTCATCATCGGCGACCGCAAGACCGGCAAGACGACCGTGGCCATCGACACCATCATCAACCAGGCCGGTCAGGGCGTGAAGTGCATTTACGTGGCCATCGGCCAGAAGAACTCGTCGGTGGCCCAGACGGTGGCGACACTCGAGGACCACCAGGCACTCGACTACACGGTGGTGGTCGTCGCCTCGGCGGGGGACCCGGCCCCGTACAAGTACCTGGCGCCCTACGCCGGGTGCGCCATGGGTCAGCACTGGATGGAGAACGGCGAGCACGCGCTGATCATCTACGACGACCTCTCCAAGCAGGCCGAGGCGTACCGCGCGGTCTCGCTCCTGTTGCGGCGCCCACCAGGGCGCGAGGCCTACCCCGGTGACGTCTTCTACCTGCACTCCCGGCTCCTCGAGCGGGCGGCCAAGCTTTCCGACGAGCGCGGCGGCGGATCGCTGACCGCGCTCCCGGTCATCGAGACGAAGGCGGGCGACATCTCGGCCTACATCCCGACGAACGTGATCTCCATCACCGACGGACAGGTGTTCCTCGAGACGGACCTCTTCAACTCCGGCATCCGGCCCGCCATCAACGTGGGCAACTCCGTGAGCCGGGTGGGCAGCGCCGCCCAGGTCAAGGCCATGAAGCAGGTCTCGGGGACGCTCAAGCTCGATCTCGCACAGTTCCGCGAGCTCGAGGCGTTCGCCACCTTCGGCTCCGAGCTCGACAAGGTGTCCCAGGCCCAGCTCGACCGGGGTTACCGCCTGACCGAGCTGCTCAAGCAGCCCCAGAACAAGCCGGTGCCCGTCGAGGAGCAGGTCCTGGCGATCTACGCCGGGACCAAAGGATGGACGGACTCGGTCCCCGTCAGCGAAGTACGCAGGTTCGAGACGGAGCTGATCGAGTACTTCAAGGGGAACCACCCGGCCGTGCTCGAGACGATCCGCACCACCGGTGCGCTGCCCGCCGGGGACGAGGTCGACCAGGGTCTCACCTCCTTCCTCGAGGGATTCGACACGGGGAAGGTCGACTGACACATGGCCGGAGGCCAAGAGCGGATCCTGCGCCGCCGCATTCGCAGCGTGCAGTCCACGAGGAAGATCACCAAGGCGATGGAGCTCATCGCCGCCTCGCGGATCGTGCGCGCCCAGACGCGGATCGCGGCGAACCGGCCCTTTCGCGCCGGGATGGAGCGGGTCCTGCGCCTGACCGCGGCGGCCGATCCCACCGCCGCGGCGCGGATGTTGGGTACGCCCGACTCCCCGCGTCATGTCGGGATCCTCGCCATCGCCGGTGATCGGGGGCTGGCGGGGTCGTACAACTCCGGCGTGCTGCGTGCCACCGAGCGGCTCGTCGCCGAGCACAAGAGCACCGGCGCCGAGGTCACGGTGTGGTCCGTGGGCAAGAAGGCGCCGCCTTACTTCCGCTACCGCGGCGTGGAGGTGGCGGGGTCGTTCGCCGGCTTCGCCGATCGCCCCGAGTTCGCCGATGCCCGCTACATCGCGGCCGTGGTGGCCGCTCCGTTCGTGTCCGGCGAGGTGGACCTGATTCAGATGGTCTCGACGCGGTTCATCTCCGCCGGGACACAGAGGGTCGAGCAGCAGCAGCTGTTGCCGCTCCCGCTGCCCGAGGGCGCCGAAGAGGCGCCGGAGCACGACGAAGGGACGCTCGAGGGCTACACCGAGTTCGAGCCTGAGCCCGAGAAGCTGCTGATCGAGCTGGCCCCCCGCGCGCTCGAGGCGGAGATCTTTGCCGCGCTGCTGGAGGGCGCAGCTGCATTCTTTACGGCCCAGCAGCGAGCCATGGCTGCGGCCACCGACAACGCGGACGAGCTCGTCCGCACCCTGACGCGCGTCATGAACCGGGCCCGTCAGGACGCCATCACCACCGAGATCATGGAAATCGTCGGCGGGGCCGAGGCGCTCCGCCAAGCGAAGGGAAGATGACGCAAATGACCACCACCGCCATGCAGGACACCTCGCCGGCCGGATCGCTGGAGGACGGCCGCGTGGTCGCCATCGCCGGTCCCGTGATCGACGTCGAGTTCCCACCCCACGCGCTGCCCGAGATCAACCACGCGGTCGAGTTCACCATCGAGCTGGACGGGTCGGCCCACCAGGTCACGGCCGAGGTGGCCCAGCAGATCGGCGACGGGCGGGTGCGCTGCATCTGCATGCAGCAGACAGACGGCCTCGTCCGTGGCGCGGCCGTGCGCAACCTCGGGCGCGGCATCTCGGTCCCGGTCGGCAACGCCGTGCTGGGACACGTCTTCAACGTGCTCGGCCAGCCCCTCGACACGGACTCGATTGAGGGTGTGGAGGAGTACTGGGAGATCCACCGCAATGCGCCGGCGTTCGACCAGCTCGAACCGCGCGCCCAGATGTTCGAGACCGGCATCAAGGTCATCGACCTGCTCGAGCCCTACGTGCAGGGCGGCAAGATCGGCCTGTTCGGCGGTGCCGGCGTGGGCAAGACCGTCATCATCCAGGAGATGATCCACCGGGTGGCCCAGCAGCACGGTGGGGTGTCCGTCTTCGCCGGCGTGGGGGAGCGCACCCGCGAGGGCACCGACATGTGGCTCGAGATGCAGGAGTCCGGCGTCATCGACAAGGCCGCCCTCGTCTACGGCCAGATGGACGAGCCCCCCGGCGTCCGGCTGCGCGTCGCGCTGGCCGCGCTCACCATGGCCGAGTACTTCCGGGATGTCCAGAATCAGGACGTGCTCCTCTTCGTCGACAACATCTTCCGCTTCGTCCAGGCGGGCTCGGAGGTGTCCACGCTGCTCGGGCGCATGCCCTCGGCGGTGGGCTACCAGCCGACCCTGGCCGACGAGATGGGCGAGCTGCAGGAGCGCATCACGTCGACGAAGGGGAAGTCGATCACCTCGCTGCAGGCGGTGTACGTCCCCGCGGACGACTACACGGACCCGGCGCCGTTCACGACCTTCACCCACCTGGACGCCACGACCGAGCTCTCCCGCCAGATCGCCGCGCTAGGGATCTACCCGGCCGTCGACCCGCTGGCCTCGACGTCGAACATCCTGTCGCCCGAGATCGTCGGTGACCGCCACTACGCGGTCGCCCGACGCGTGCAGGAGATCCTGCAGCGCTACAAGGAGCTCCAGGACATCATCGCGATCCTCGGCATGGACGAGCTCTCCGAGGAGGACCGGGTCACGGTGAGCCGCGCCCGCAAGGTGCAGCGCTTCCTCTCCCAGCCGTTCTTCGTGGCCGAGGTCTTCACCGGTGTGCCTGGAATCTTCGTGCCGATCGACGAGACGGTCGAGTCCTTCGAGGCGCTGGCCAACGGGGACCTCGACAACGTCCCCGAGCAGGCCTTCCTCAACGTGGGTGGCGTCGAGTCGGTGCTCGAGAAGGCCAAGACCCTCGAGGCAGAGGCCGGCTAGTGGCCGACGGCGTCTTCGGCGTGGAGATCGTCACGCCCGAGCAGTCCCTGCTCGCCGGCGGTGCCACCTCGGTCGTCCTGGCGACGTCCGAGGGCGCCCTGACGGTGCTCGACGGCCACACGCCGCTGGTCGGCGACGTCGTGGCCGGTGAGGTCCGGGTCGAGCAGTCCGACGGCACCCTGACCCGGCTCGCCGTGCACGGAGGTTTCGTACAGGTCGACACCAGCCCGGAGGCTGCGGCGGGCCTCGCCGAGGGGGACGGGCCGCTGCCGGGGCTCTCCACTCGTGTCACGGTGCTGGCCGGCGTGGCCGAACTGGCCGAGGAGATCGACGTCCCGCGGGCCGAACTGGCACGCGAGCAGGCGGCTCAGCGGGTCAGCGAGCTGGGCGGTGGCCGCGGACCCGTCTCCGAGGACATGGAGGTGGACGTCGCGCTGGCCGAGGCCGAGCGCGCCCTGGAGCGTGCCGAGCTGCGGCTGGCCGTGGCGTCGGGCGCCGCCGCGTAGGCCGTCCTGCGGGCGGACGCTCGCCCACCCTCCTCAGTCGAACGAAATTGAGCTGAACTCGGCCAACTTGGCGAGGGCATGGCTGGCGTCGATCTTGCGCAGCGTGCCGGACTTGGAGCGCATGACGAGCGACTGCGTGGTGGCGCCGAACTCGTGGTACTGGACACCCTTGAGGAGCTCGCCGTCGGTGATCCCGGTGGCCGCGAAGAAGCAGTTGTCGCCCCGCACCAGGTCGTCGGTGGTGAGCAGCGCATCGAGCGCGTAGCCGGCCGCGAGTGCGGCCTGGCGCTCCTCGTCGCTGCGGGGGTAGAGCAGCCCCTGGATCTCGCCACCCATGCACTTGAGGGCGGCGGCGGCGAGCACGCCCTCGGGAGTGCCGCCGATGCCGAAGAGGATGTCGGTGCCGGCCCCCGGCCAGCCGGTGGCGATGGCACCGGCGACGTCACCGTCGTCGATGAGGCGAATCCGGGCGCCGGTCGAGCGCACCTCGGCGATCAGGTTGTCGTGCCGGGGCCGGTCCAGGATCACGGCCGTCAGGTCGCGCACGGGTCGCCCCAGCGCCTCGGAGAGGGCGTTGAGGTTCTCGCTCGGTGTGCGGCGGATGTCGCAGGCGCCCTTGGCCCTTGGCCCGACGGCGAGCTTCTCCATGTAGACGCAGGGGCCCGGATCGAACATGGCGCCGCGCTCGGCCACGGCGATCACGGCCAACGCGCCGCCGCGTCCCTGCGCGGTGAGCGTGGTCCCGTCGATCGGATCCACCGCGATGTCGGTGAGGGGCGGCGTGCCGTCGCCGATCTTCTCCCCGTTGAAGAGCATCGGCGCGTTGTCCTTCTCGCCTTCCCCGATCACGACGATGCCGTCCATCGGGACGCTCGCGAGGACGGTGCGCATCGCCTCGACGGCCGCCCCGTCGGCGCCGGTCTTGTCGCCCCGGCCCATCCAGCGGCTGGCGGCCATGGCTGCCGCCTCGGTGGTCCGCACGAGGTCCATGGCAAGGTTCCGGTCGGGAGCTTGGCGCGACGTCACCACGGGCCTTGACCATAGTTGGTCGAGGATCGCCGCCTGCCCGTCACGGCGTCCTCCAGCGGCGATACTTGAGGCCGTGGACCAGATCGTCGTCGAGCCCAACGGACCGCTCCGGGGGACGGTCACCGCAGGCGGGGCGAAGAATTCGGCGTTGAAGTTGATGGTGGCGGCCCTGCTGGCCGAAGGTTGCACGGTGCTCTCCAACGTCCCATGCATCGACGACGTGGACTCCATGGCCGACGTGCTCCGAGCCCTGGGGGCGACCGTGGAGCGGGGCGACAACGGGGACATGTCGGTCACCACGCCGCCGGCGAGCGAACTGGTCCCCGCCGGTCCCTACGAGCTCTTCGAGCGCATGCGTGCCTCCGTCGTCGTCCTCGGACTGCTCCTGGCCCGCTGTGGCACCGTGCGCATGCCGCTGCCGGGTGGCGACGACTTCGGCGACCGGCCCATCGACTTCCACATCAACGGGCTCGGCGCCATGGGCGCCCGCTTCGAGTCGTCCCACGGCGAGGTGCTCGGCACGGTGCCCGGCGGCCGGCTCGTCGGGACCCGGGTGGTGCTCGAGTACCCGAGCCACACGGCGACCGACAACCTGCTCATGGCGGCGGTGCTGGCCAAGGGCACGACCGTGATCGAGAACGCGGCCAAGGAGCCCGAGGTGGCCGACCTCGCCACCATGCTCTGCGACATGGGCGCCGTGGTGCGCGGGGCCGGCACCTCGCGCATTGAGGTGGAGGGCGTCGACGAGCTCCGGCCCACCCGCCACGCCGTGGTGCCCGACCGCGTGGTGGCCGCCACCTTCCTGGCTGCCGTCGGCCTGGCCGGCGGCGACGTGACGATCGCCGACGCCCGGCCCGAGCACATGGAGATGCTGCTGCGCAAGGTCGGGCAAATGGGTGTGGCCACGGACATGGGCCCCCGGGGACTGCGGGTGAGCGCGTCGGACCGGCTGATGGCAGCCGACGTCGCCACGCTTCCGTACCCCGGGGTGGCGACCGACTACAGCCCCCTCCTGGTGGCCATGCTGACGGTGTCCGACGGGGTGGGCATCCTGACCGAGAACCTCTTCTCCGGACGCTTCCGCTATGTCGAGGAACTGCGGCGGATGGGGGCCGACATCCGGACCGAAGGGCACCATGCGGTCGTGCGCGGCGTGCCCCGCCTCTCGGGGGCCCCCGTGCGCGCGCCCGACATCCGCGCCGGCGTGGCGCTCGTCCTGGCCGGGCTCGTCGCCGAGGGCGTGACGGTGGTCAGCGGGGCCCACCACATCGGTCGCGGCTACGAGGACCTGGCCGGAGCGTTGCGCTCCCTGGGAGCGAAGGTGACGGGCCGGTGAGCCCGGCACCCACCGACCCCGCCGCACTGCTCGCGCTGGCCCGGGAAGGCGACCGCGTCGCGCTGGCGCGGCTGCTGTCGTACATCGAGAGGGGCGGGGAGACGGCGACCGAGGTGGCGCGCCTGGCCTACCGGGCGGCGGTGCCGTTCACCGTCGGCCTCACGGGCGCACCGGGGGCCGGGAAGTCCACGCTGACCGACGGCCTCATCACGCAGGCGCGCGCCGGTTGGCCCGGGCCCGACGGAGAGTCCGTGCCCCAGGTGGGCGTCCTGGCCGTGGACCCCACGTCCCCGTTCAGCGGGGGTGCGATCCTGGGCGACCGGGTGCGGATGAGCCAGCACGCGCTCGATCCCACGGTCTTCATCCGCTCCATGGCCACGCGCGGGCACCTCGGCGGCCTGTCCCTCGCGGTGCCCGACGCCGTGCGCCTGCTCGGTGCGGCCGGCGTCGGCGTGGTCATCGTCGAGACGGTCGGCGTCGGGCAGATGGAAGTCGAGATCGCGTCGGCTGCCGACACGACCGTCGTGGTCGTCACGCCGGGTTGGGGCGACTCCATGCAGGCCAACAAGGCGGGCCTGCTCGAGGTGGCCGACGTCTTCGTGATCAACAAGGCGGATCGTCCCGGCGTGCGCGAGGCGCGCCGTGACCTCGAGCAGATGCTCGACCTGGCGCGCCCGGGCTCGTGGCGTCCCGAGATCGTCGACACGACGGCGACCGCGGGGGAGGGGGTGGCCGACCTCTGGGTCGCCGTCGCCCGGCACCGTGACCATCTGCGGGGCTCGGGCCAGCTCGTGACACGGCGGGTCGACCGCCTCGCCCAGGAGCTCCGCCGGGTGCTGGCGGCCCGGGCCGAGGCCCGGATCGACGAGGTGGCGGCCGGCGAGGAATTCGCCACGACGGTCAAGGCGCTGGCGGCCGGTGAGCTCGACCCGTACCGGGCGGCCGACCGGCTCATGGGCCCATGAGCCCCCGCGCACGCCGTCCGGTACGGTTCGGCGATGGCTGAAACCTTCGTCACCCTGGAGCGCCGGCCCGATGGCGTGGCGCTGATCCGGCTGGACCGGCCCAAGGCGAACGCCCTGTCGGCGGCCGTGCTCGGCCAGCTGCAGGCCGTCGCCGCCGAGCTCTGCGAGGACCCGCCCGGCGCGGTGGTGCTCTGGGGCGGGCGCCTGATCTTCGCCGCCGGGGCCGACATCGTCGAGCTGGACGGGAGCGGCGCCGCCGCGGTGGGCGCCAACTTCGCGGCGGCCCTCGGCGCGCTGGCGGCCGTGCCCCGGGTCACCATTGCGGCCGTCAACGGCTACGCCCTCGGGGGTGGGCTCGAGCTGGCGCTGGCCTGCGACTTCCGCGTCTGCGGCGAGAACGCCCACTTCGGCCTGCCCGAGGTCCTGCTCGGGGTGATCCCGGGAGGAGGCGGCACGCAGCGCCTGCCCCGGCTGATCGGCGCGTCGCGCGCCAAGGAGCTGATCTTCACCGGACGGCAGGTCGGGTCCGCGGAGGCGCTGTCGATCGGCTTGGTCAACCGGGTCGTGGCGCCCGACTTCGTGCTCGACGCCGCCCTGGCCTGGGCGGCGGAGCTGGCCCGCGGCCCCGTCGTCGCGCACGGGCTCGCCAAGGCCGCCGTCGACCGGGGCCTCGACGGCTCGTTGGCCGCCGGGTTGGCGATCGAGCAGGAGGCATTCGTGAGGGTGGCCCAGACCGA
The DNA here is from genome assembly GCA_963809825.1 of uncultured Acidimicrobiaceae bacterium. Lineage (GTDB taxonomy): Bacteria > Actinomycetota > Acidimicrobiia > Acidimicrobiales > RAAP-2 > Bog-473. The sequence goes on from CAWELJ010000002.1 coordinate 673,857, forward strand.
GGACGCGTCCCGCGGGATCGCGTCGTTCGCCGAGCACGGCCCGGGCCAGGCGACCTTCGTCGGTCGGTGAACCCGTGAGCTCACCTCCCATCCCGGTCAGCACGGGCGAGGGTGCCTTCGATCCCTCGGTGCGATGGTTCCAGCACGCCGTGTTCTACGAGGTGCTCATCAGGGGTTACCACGACGCCAACGACGACGGCACGGGGGACCTGCGCGGACTGCGGGAGAAGCTGGACTACATCGAGTGGCTCGGCATCGACTGCATCTGGATGCTGCCCTTCTACCCTTCGCCCTTCCGGGACGGCGGCTACGACATCAGCGACTTCTTCAACGTCCACCCGGACTACGGGAGCATCGGCGACCTGGTGGCGTTCCTCGAGGACGCCCACCGCCGCGGCATCCGCGTCATCGCGGACCTCGTCATGAACCACACCAGCGACGAGCACCCCTGGTTCAGGGAGTCGCGCTCGTCGAGGGACAACGCCAAGGCAGACTGGTACGTCTGGAACGACGACGACCAGAAGTGGCCGGACGCCCGCGTGGTCTTCACCGACGTCGAGCGCTCCAACTGGACGTGGGACGACACGCGTCAGCAGTACTACTGGCATCGCTTCTACCACCACCAGCCCGACCTCAACTACGAGAATCCCGAAGTGGCCGACACCATGATCGACCTCGTCCGGTTCTGGCTCGATCTCGGCTTCGACGGTTTCCGGCTGGACGCAGTCCCGTATCTGTACCAGCGCGATGGGACCTCGGGTGAGCACCTCCCGGAGACCCACGCGTTCATCAGGCGCATCCGCAAGCAGCTCGAGGCGGACTACCCGGGACGCATCTTGCTCGCCGAGGCGAACGGCTGGCCGAGCGACGTGGCCGACTATTTCGGCGACGGCGACGAGTGCCACCTGTGCTTTCACTTCCCCCTCATGCCGCGGCTCTTCATGGCGGTGCGCCGTGAGCAGCGCTACCCGATCACCGAGATCCTGGCCCAGACACCCGTGATCCACGACGCGTGCCAGTGGGCCATCTTCCTGCGCAACCACGACGAGCTCACGCTCGAGCAAGTCAGCGACGAGGAGCGCGACTACCTCATGGCGGAGTACGCCAAGGACCCGCGGATGAAGCGTCACATGGGGATCGGGCGGCGCTTGGCCCCACTCCTCGACAACGACCGGCGGACCGCCGAGCTCCTTTATGCCCTGATCCTGTCCCTGCCGGGGAGCCCCGTGATCTACTACGGCGACGAGCTGTTGATGGGTGACAACATCTACCTCGGTGACCGGGATTCGGTACGCACGCCCATGCAGTGGTCGCCCGACCGGAACGGGGGCTTCTCCAAGGCGGACTTCGCCCAGCTCTACCTGCCCCCGCTCATGGACCCCGTCTACGGGTTCAGCGCCCTCAACGTCGAGGCTCAGCTGCGGAACCAGGGATCGTTCCTGCACTGGCTGCGCCGGATGCTGACCGAGCGGCGTGCCCTCCCCGTGATGGGTGTCGGCGCGATGGAGGTGCTGCCCTGCGCCAACCCGTCCGTGCTCGCCTACGTGCGCTCGGGGGAGGTCGCGGACATCCTCAGCGGCGCCACCTCGACGGGGCCTTCCGTGAGCCCGTCGCCGGACGGCGCACTGGACTGGGGGCGCTCCACCGTGCTGGCTCGCACCGTCCCGGCCGGCAACGAGGGCGACGGCGACGAGGTGGTGCGCCGGCACCAGGCCGTCCTGTGCGTCCACAACCTGAGCCGCTTCGCGCAGCCGGCCGAGTTGGCGCTCGCCAAGTGGGCGGGCTCGACGCCCTACGAGGTGCTGGGCCGCGTCCCGTTCCCTGTGATCACCGAGGAGCCGTACACGATCACGCTGCCGCCCTACGGGTTCTTGTGGTTCGATCTGGCGCCCGAGGAGAGGCCGGTCCAGGAATGACCGACGAGCGCGACCAGGCGCTGCGCACGCTGGTGGAGGCGTGGCTGGGGCTGCGCAGGGTCGCGCCGGCGGGCGAGGTCACGATCGTGCGCGCCGAGGTGTTGCGGGCGGGGCGACCGGGTCTCCTCGACATCGTGGCCCAGGTGGGGGAGCGGCGGGCCCACGTGGTGGCGGGCCTGCGCGGTGTCGCCGACGAGCCGCACTTCCTGAAAGCGGGTGAGGAGGCTGCGCTGGGCCTGCTGGACGACGACCACGGCCTCGCCGTGTGCACCGACGCGTTGCGCGACGCGCAGCTGGCGCCGCTGCTCCTCGCCACGGTCCGCGGCGTCGCCACGCGGCCGGGACCGGTCGTCGTCCTGCGAGACGACGACGACGCCACGGTGATCGACTGCGGCGACCGCGGCGACCTCATGGTCTTCCCCTGGCTGGGTGCCGGGCCTCGGCCCGAGGTGGACCTCATGGTCGCACTGGACGAGGCCGGCTTCAACCACGTCGCTGCTCCCCTGGTGCGATGGGTCTGGGAGGGGCACGACCTCGGCGTCGTTCAGGAGCCGTTGGCGGACCGTTCCGGCGGGTGGGCGCTCGCGCTCACGTCGCTGCGCGACTTCTACGCCTCGGGGGGTGCACCCGAGGCCGCCGGCGGAGACTTCGGTGCCGAGGCACGAGCCCTCGGGACGATGACCGCCCGCATGCACCTCGCGCTCGACCGCGCCTTCCTGCGCCACCACGAGCAGGTGGCCGACTGGGTCGAGGCCGCGGAGGCGACCATCGCCGCGGCGGACGCGTCCCTGCTCGAGGCGCCGGGTGTCGCCGATCTCGTCAAGTGGATACGGGAGTCAGACGGGCGGCTCCCCGTGATCCGCACCCACGGCGACTTCCACCTCGGGCGGACGGCGAGGACGGACCAGGGCTGGGTGGTCTCGGACTGCGTGCCGGGCGGGGTCCTGGCCGGCGGCTCCGCTCCGGGCCGGCGCACGCCGCTGGGCGACGTCGCCGATCTGCTGTGGTCGATGCACCAGGCCAGCAGGGTGGCGGCGGCGGAGCGGGACCCGACCGGACGACTCGGCCTGGCTGCGCTCGGACAGGCGTGGGAGGCCCGGAACCGGCGCGCCTTCGTCACGGGCTACCTGGGAACCCCCGGCATCGGGGGCCTGGTCGGGCCCGACCGAGACCTGGTCCGGCGGCTGGTGTCGTTCCTGGAGCTCGCCCGTTCGGTCCGCGGGTCCTGAGCACCGCTCGGGGTGACTCGCACCTGCGGGCTCCGAGTGGCACACTCTCGCCCACTGGCAACCCCCATCGGAGGTCCATCGTGCCGTTGAACGCGAAGAGCAGGATCCTGGCCGGCGCCGGCGCGCTCTGCCTGGCCGGAGTGACCCTCGGGGGCGTGCTGAGCACCCCGGCGGGCGCGAGCTCCTCGAGCAGCGTCCCCACCGCCCCGGTGGACTCGACCCTGGCGGCGACCGTGCCCGCCCCGGTGAAGGCCTCGGGGCTGCTGGTGGCGGCCGACGCCACGTACGCGCCTGACGAGTTCATCGGCTCCGACGGCACGACGGTCGTCGGCATGGATGCCGACCTCGCCAACGCCATCGGCCAGGTGCTCGGCGTCAAGGTGGCAATCTCGAACGCCACGTTCGACACGATCATCCCGGCGTTGCAGTCGGGCAAGTTCAACCTCGGTGCCTCCTCCTTCACCGACACCAAGGCCCGCCAGAAGCAGGTGGACTTCGTCGACTACTTCCAGGCCGGCGAGGGCTACTACGTCAAGGCCGGCAGCTCCTACAAGCCCAACGGCCTGGCCGCGCTGTGTGGGCACACCGTGGCGGTCGAGACCGGCACCGTGGAGCAGACCGACGCACAGTCCCAGGCCAAGAAGTGCACCAAGTCCCACAAGAAGGGAGTGACGGTCCTCTCGTTCGCCGACCAGAACTCCGCCAACCTCGCCGTCTCGAGCGGGCGGGCGCAGGTGGGCTTCCTCGACTCCCAGATCGCCGAGTACGTCGTCGCGACCTCCAAGGGCCAGTTCAAGAACTCGGGCACCGCCTTCGGGGTCGCGCCCTACGGTCTCGCCCTGCCCAAGGGGTTGGGTCTGACCCGGCCGGTGGACGGCGCGGTGGGCCAGCTGATGAAGGACGGGATCTACCTCAAGATCCTCAAGAAGTGGGGCATTCAGGCCGGTGCCCTCTCCCGGCCCGAGATCAACGGAGCGACCAGCTAGGCATCGGGTCGTCCCCACACCGGCGTAGCGGTCAGGATGGCTACGCCGACCGCTTCACGCGAGCAGAGCGGGTCTCCGTCGCCGCCCGGGCACGGCGAAGCCCTGAAGGCGGTAGCGCTCCGCCACCCCGGCCGTTGGGTGAGCGCGGCGGTTCTCCTCGTGTTCGCCGCCATGCTCGTCCACTCGCTCGCCTTTTCCACGGTGGAGCGGGGCGGCAAGCGCGAGCCGCGTTTCCAGTGGGACGTGGTGGGGCAGTACCTGTTCTCGGGCCGGGTGCTGCGCGGCCTGGAGGTCACGCTCGAACTGACCGTCCTGGCCATGGCCATCGGGATCGTCCTGGGCATCGTCCTCGCCATCATGCGGCTGTCGCCCAACCCGGTCATGACGACCGTGAGCTGGATCTACATCTGGTTCTTCCGCGGCACCCCGGTGTTCGTGCAGCTCTTGTTCTGGTACAACATCGCCTACATCTTCCCCCAGTTCACCCTGGGCGTCCCGTTCGGACCATCGTTCGTCACCATCGATCTCAACACCGTCTCGGTCTTCTTGATCGCCGGTGTCGGGCTCGGCCTGAACGAGGGCGCCTACATGGCCGAGATCGTCCGGGCCGGCATCATCTCGGTCGACGAGGGCCAGGTGGAAGCGGCCCAGTCCGTTGGCATGCGCAGGCTGCAGACGCTCCGGCTCGTGGTGCTCCCTCAGGCGATGCGCCTGATCATCCCGCCCACCGGCAACGAGATCATCTCCATGCTCAAGACGTCGTCGTTGGCCTCCGTCATCGCCGTGATAGAGCTGCTGGGTGCGGTGCAGCAGATCTACGCCGTCACCTACCAGACCATCCCCCTGCTCATGGTGGCCAGCATCTGGTACCTGGCCGTGACGTCGGTGCTCACCGTGGGCCAGTTCTTCATTGAGCGGCGCTACTCACGCGGGGCGGCGCGGCCGCGTCTCCCGTGGATCTGGCGCAAGCTGGGCCAGAACCTGCGCTATGTCCGCGTCCCCGTGGGCACGCCGTTCAAGGAGCCGCAGCCATGACCGGGCCCGTCGACACCCGACCCGTCATGGTGCGTGCGGAGGGAGTGCGCAAGTCCTTCGGACGGGTGGAGGCGCTCAAGGGCATCGACCTGACCGTCCGCAGCGGCGAGGTGCTGTGCCTGATCGGGCCCTCCGGATCGGGCAAGAGCACGTTCTTGCGCTGCATCAACCACCTCGAGAAGATCGACGGTGGCGCGTTGTACGTGGACGGCGAGCTCGTCGGCTATCGCCGGCGGGGCGACAAGCTCTACGAGTTGCCAGAGCGAGAGGTCTGCCACACCCGGTCCGCCATCGGAATGGTCTTCCAGCGCTTCAACCTCTTCCCCCACATGAAGGTGCTCAACAACGTGACGGTGGGGCCGATCCGGGTGAAGGGGGTGCCGGCCGCCGAGGCGCAGGACCAGGCCCGCCGGCTGCTCGAACGGGTCGGGCTGGCCGACAAGGTGGCCGCCTACCCCAACGAGTTGTCCGGTGGCCAGCAGCAGCGCGTCGCCATCGCGCGGGCGCTGGCCATGGAGCCCAAGCTGATGCTCTTCGACGAGCCGACCTCGGCCCTCGACCCCGAGCTGGTCGGGGACGTGCTGGCGGTGATGCAGGACTTGGCCCAGGAGGGGCGCACCATGGTGGTCGTCACCCACGAGATGGGGTTCGCCCGCGAGGTGGGGGACGCCGTGGTGTTCATGGACGCCGGGGTCGTGGTGGAGGCGGGCCCGCCCGCCCAGGTGCTCGGCGACCCCCGGCACGAGCGGACCCGTGCCTTCCTCTCCAAGGTCCTGTGACCCCCGGGGCCCGGCGAGCTAGACGGCCAGGGCGGAGACCTTGAGGGTCTCGGCCGCCTCCTCGGGCGAGATCACGTTGATCGCCACCCCGGTGCCGAGCTCGAAGCCGGCCGTCGTGGTCGCCTTGGGCCAGATGTGCGCGTGCCAGTGGTACGGCTCGCCCACACGGTAGGGAGCCGAGTGGAAGACGATGTTGTAGGCGACGTCGCCGACGGCGTCGGCCAGTTGCTGCAGCACGCGGCGGATGGCCTCGCCCACGGCGATGAGGTCCTCGGTCGGGCTGCGGTGCAGGTGCGGGTTGTGCTCCCGGGGCATCACGAGCATCTCGTAGGGGACGGCGCTCCAGAACGGGCAGACGACGACGACACGATCGTTCGAGTAGATCACCCGCTCGGTGGAGTCCTCTTCCGCCTCGATGGTCGTGCACAGGAGGCATGAGCCGACGAAGCGGGCGAAGCGGGCCTGTTCCTCGGCGAGCTCGCGGGGGATGAAGGACATGCCCAGGAGCTGGCCGTGCGGGTGCTCGAGCGAGGCACCGGCCTCGCGCCCCGAGTTGACGATGGCCTGGGTGTAGCGCAGGTTGGGCTGCGAGGCGTGCTCCTCCAGCCGGTCACGCAGCGCGGCCATCACGAGCTCGACCTGCTCCTGACTGAGCATGCCCAACGTCGTGTCGTGCTCGGGGGAGAAGATCAGGATCTCGTGGATGCCGCCCGCCGACGCCTGGGTGAAGACGGGGCCCCGGTTGGCGACCACGAAGGGCTCGTCGCCCTCGAAGGCCGGGTAGAGGTTGGGCACCACCCGGACGAGCCAGTGCCCGGTCGGGCCGTAGGTCTCGAGGGCCGGCGGCGTGTCCTCCTCGTTCCCGGGGCAGAAGGGGCACGGGCGTCCCAGCGAGTCGGGGGTCCAGGGGGAGCGGGTCACGAAGGAGTAGGGCCGCTCGGAGCGGCCCGGGCTCACCACGACCCAGCGGCCCGACAACGGATCGAGGCGCAGCTGGTTCATCGGTGCGCTCTTCCGGGCGCTGTCTGACCCGCCCACATGGCAAATGACCTCATCGTCTTCCCTCCACCTCTACGGTACAGGTTTCGCTGCCCGATCTGGCACCACCGTCACGAGGCGGTCACTCGGGACCCGTGCCCATGGGAGAACATGTCGGCGTGCACCATCAACCGGCCGGAGCGGCCTTCGACATCGTGCTGCTGCTCCACGTGGCCTGTGCCGTAGCCGGGCTCGTGACGACGCTCGCGGCGGCCGCCACGGCTACGCGGCTGCGCCACCTCCTGCGGGCGTCGGCCCCGCTGCCCGACCCGCTGCGCCGCTACTTCCGCCCCGGGGTCAACTGGGCGGGCCGGAGCATGTACGGGATCCCGGTCTTCGGGTTCGCGCTCCTCGCCATGAGCCGGGGCGCCTACGCGCTGGGGGACTGGTGGGTGCTCGGCGGCGTGGGTCTCTTCGTCGCGGTGGCCTTCGTGGCCGAGGGCGTGCTGTGGCCGGCCGAGCGCCGGCTCCAGGTCGCCGTCGGCCAGGTCGGTGCGGGGGTCGCACCCCCGCGGACGGACGGCACGGAGAGGGCCGCAACGGTGATGGTGCGGGCGGCCACCGCCGCGCTGGTCCTGCTGGTCGCCGGTATGGTCGTCATGGTGGTGCAACCCTGATCTCATCGGCACGGGATCCACCCCGATGGATCAGGGTCCCGCAGACCGTCCGGTCGGCTCAGGGACCGACCGGACGGTGCGGAGTCTTATCAGGCGCAGCTCAGCCCGCCGGCGCCGCTGCCGGCGCTCCCGAAGCCGCCACCGCTGCCGCAGCCACCACCACTGCTACCGCCGCTGCCGCAGCTACCACCACCACTGCCGCCGCCGCCGCACGGAGGCCTGGTGCCACCGCCACAGCCACCACCGGCACCACCGCTGCCGCCTCCGGGCAGGCCGCCGCCACCACCTCCACCGCCACCACCGCCGCAGCCGATCTTCTCAGAGTTCGACGAACCCGACGACTGGTAGTACGAGTTGCCACCGTAGGAGACGGTCACCATTCCCGTGCCGTAAACCTGGTTGACCAGGACGGTGCACGAGGCAACGCCCAACGAGTTGGTCACGGCGGTGCAGCTCTGGGCGGACCACCCGGTCCCGATCGTCTCGACCACGGTCTGCCCCGCAATTGGGGTCCCTCCGGTGGTGGTCAGCAGGGAGCTCAGGGTCAGCGTCTGACCGGACTGCGTGCTGGTCTGACCGGTGTAGGTGACGGTCGTCGGCGCCTTGGTGACCACGAAGCAGTTGTGCCCGCTGCTGGGCAGCAGAGTGGTGGAGCTCGTGCCTCCGCCGAAGGTCCCCGAGACGGTGTAGGTGCCCGAGGGTTCGGTCGGCGTGACGCTGCACGACGCCATGCCCTGGGCATTCGTGAGCCCCGTAGTACACGACTCCTTGCCGTTCAAGGTGAGGGTCAACGTCTGCCCGCTGATCGGGGCGCCGGTGACCGAGTTGGTCAGGGTGCCCGAGAGCGTCGTGGGCTGGCCGTAGGTGCCGGACGTGGCGGTCACCGACAAGGTAGTCGGTGAGCTGATCGTGACGCTGCCGGTCGCGCTGGCCGGGATGTACCAGGCGTCGCCCGCGAACTTGGCCGTCACTGGCGCCGGGCTCGTCGGCTGGTTCACCTTGAGGATCTGACACGAAGCCGCGCCGGACGGATCGGTGACGCCGCTGCAGCTCTGGGCCGAGGTGCCCGATCCGAGGGTGAAAATCACCGTCCGATTCGCGATGGGCGTTCCCACCGCGGAGTCGTCGGCGTTCAGCCCACCCTCGGTCGTCAGCACGCCCGAGAGGGTGGCCGAGGAGCCGTTGGTCGCGATGGTGGCGCCGGTGTACGAGAGAGACGCCTCCTCATGGGTCACGACGAAGGTGCCCGACCCGGCGCTCGCATCGAGGTGGGGCAAGACCTTCGTGTCCCCGGCGAACGCCGCGGTGAGCGAGTACGACCCGGCCTTCTCGTTCGGTGTGATCTGGCACGACGCCACACCGCTGGCGTCCGTCATGACTGGCTCCACCAGGCACGATTGTGTCCCGTTCGTCCCAAGCAGCGTGATCGTCACCGGTTCGTTGGCTGCGGGCAGGCCCGTGTAGTTGTCGATCAGGGTCGCCTGCACCGTGGTGGCGTCGTTGTAGTCACCCGTGGCGTTGGTCACGGACAAGGTGGTCCCCGTCGGCACGTACGCGGTGCCATCTGCGGTGGACCCCGCGTAGTAGGAGGCGTTGGGGGCGGTGTCGCCGGCGAAGCTCACCGAGATGGGCACCGGCCCGACCGCCTGGTTCACGTTGGGGATGGTGCAGCCCGCCGTGCCCGTGGAGTCCGTGCTGACGCTGGTGGTGCACGTCTGTGTCGTCGGTACGCTGCCGAGCGTGAAGGTGAGCGAGCGCCCGGCAACGGGCACGGTACCCGAGTCGGTGGTGAGCGTGGCCGAAACCGGGAGGTTCTGCCCGTTCATGACGGAGTACGGTGCCCCGTTCAGGGCGAGGCCGGTCTCCTCCAGCCCTTCGGTGAAGGGCGCCGAGCTGGGTTGGGCGGGTGCCAGCTGGAGCGCCAGGTTCGGGTCGCCCCCGAAGGTCCCAGTGAGCGTGTAGGGACCCTGGGGCTCCATCGGTGTGATCTGGCAGGACGCGTTCCCGTTGGCGTCGGTCGGCACAGTGGGGGTGCACGTCTCAGTCCCGTTCAAGGTGAAAGTCAGCCCCAGTTCGCCGGCGATGGGCTTGCCGGTGAAGCCGTCGGTCAGCGTGCCGGTCACCTGGCCCGGGTCGGAGTATTCGCCGCTTGCCGGCATGACCGTGAGAACGGTCGGTTCGATGACGGTGATCGGGGTGCTCGTACTGCTACCCGAGTAGTAGTCGGCAGGGGGGTTGAAGCTGGTGACGACCGACACGGCCGTGGTCGGCTGGTTGACGGTGATGGGGTTCGTATTGCAGTTCACGACGCCGTTGACGTCGGTCGTGCCGCTGCAAGTCTGCGAGCCGATCGTGAAGGTTACGGGCGCGCCGACGACAGGCACGGGGGTGCCCGAGGTCGGGTTGGTCGTCAGGGTTGCGGACGGAATGATCGTCTGGCCGTTGACCACCGTTCCTGTCGGCCCGGTGTAGGTCAGCGTGGTCGGCTCGAGGCCCACCGTTATCGGGACTTGCAACGTGGACGTGGCCTGGGGGATCGCCGTCGAAGCCGATGTGTCATCGAACGACGCCGTCAGGGTGTAGCTCCCTGCAGTTCCACCGGGCGTGATGTAGCAGCTGGCAATGCCCAGGCTGTTGACCACCCCCTGGCACGAGTCCCCACCGAGGGTCAAGGTGACCGACTCCCCGGTGAGGGGCTGACCCGTCGAATTGGTCAGCTCCGCGGAGACCTGCGTGGGCGCCCCCGAGACGACCGGGGTGGTCGGCGGTATGACCGTCAGCGTCGGTTGGCTGGCCTGCGGATTCTCCGGCGCCGCCACCTCGAGCTGGTTGTCGACGGAGAGTCCGTAGACGCTGCCGAGGCCGCCGGTCGATATCGTCTGCATGACGTTGCCCGTGGCAATGTTGACCTGGTAGATGTTGCCCGACGCGGAGTCGGCTGTCCAGAACGACGTCCCGCTGGGGTCGATGCTCATGGCGAAGAGCGAGTTTCCACAACCGGGCATGGACGAGCAGGGATAGGTCTGTATGACGTTCCCGCCGTGGTCGAGCTCGAGGACATCACCGGAGTCGGCGACCAGCACGTCACCGCCAGCCAGGATCCTCAGCCCGAAGGCTGAGTTCGTCGTTGAGGACACCGGTTGCGTGAACGGGACCTGGTTGAAGTCGAGACCCTGGGTCGCATGGCACTTGTCGTAAGTGTGGATCGCGGCGCCCTCGCTCGTGTAGTAGATGGTGCACTCGTCGGGGGAGAGTTCGATGTGGTCGACACCGCCGGACAGATCGGTTTTCTGCACCGTGATGTCGGGCATGCGCTTCCAGTTAGCCGGCGCCCCGGTGCTCGAGTCCGCGGCCAGGCCCGGGCTCGGGGCGAACTCGGCGATGTTGGGCGTCACCTGCTGGCCGACGTACATGTCGCCGGCCGCGTCGAAGACGATCGAGGTCGGGTTGATCAGGTTCCCGAACGTGGCCACCTGGGTCTCGGCCGGGGAGAACTCGCTGATCTGGCTGAGATTGTCCCCGTTGCCGTTGTCGTCGGTGACGTAGAAGTTCCCCTGGGAGTCGAACGCGGTGCCGACGGTGTAATTGTTCCCGCCGCTGTTGTCTGTGAGCGTGGTGAGGTAGCTACCGGAAGCGGGGTCGTAGATGTTGACCTGCGAGTTGCCAACGGAGGCGAAGACCTGGCCCGACCCAAAGACGGGCAGGGCGCCGGCACGCTTTGGGGTGAAGAGGAGTCCCACGGAGCCCAGGACGAGGATCACTGCCAACCAGAGCGCCATGCGTCGCCACGCGCGGTCGTGGACCTCGTAGCCGGCGCCGGTCCAGTCCGCCGTGACGGCCTGACCGTCGCGACCCTTTGCTACCCCACCAATCGACAGACTCATGACGCCCCCTCGCGGCTGTACGGCTCCCAGTTGCCGTTGTCTCTGGTACCACGTCTTCGGCTCGGGTGCGGCAGGCTCATAGCCCGTGTATCCGGACCCGACCGTCCTGATGCATTCGTCACCTGGAACACGGTGCTTGAGTCGAATATGAGTCAGGATTGGTAACGGCGACAGGGGTAAAAGGACTAGATGCGCTAACGCCGGTGACAATTGGCACCCTATTGACGCGGGTGTTGGGCGGGGGTTGACCATCGAGCGTGCTGACGCGTGCCGGGACCGGTGCAGCACACCGGACGCGCTTCCGGTACGCAGCCTGGCCCGTCGGCTGCTCAGCAGATCGTTGCGATGATCTTCCCCCACGCGTCGTGCCCCGGTGCCGGGCCGTACCCGGGATTGACCGAGACCATGACCGGGTGCTCTATGTTGCCGGACTCGGTGGAACCGGACTTGTTGATGGCGCTGGCCGCCACCACCACCATGTTGACCGGGATGGTCGCGGGCGGGTGGGAGCTGTTCGCGGGGTCCGACGTCCAGCCCGCGCCACAGGCGTAGTTCGGGACGTTGTCGATGTAGCCCTTCATGGACGCCGGCGCACTATTCACACCGCTGAACTGGTTGGTCTTCCAGAGCTGGGCGCCCCAGAAGTTCAGCGTGGTGCCGTTGATCGGCGTCGGCAGGCCGGCCGAGACGTCGCCGACCACGAACCCGCCGCCACCCGAGGGCGGTGCCGCCGTGGTCTCGGTGCCCGAGGCGCCCGCCGAGCGGTAGTACGAGTCCCCGGCGAAGGTGACCGAGATGGACACCGTGCCCGCGGTCTGGTTCACGTTCGTGATGGTGCAGCTCGCGGTCCCAGCGCTGTTGGTGGTGCCGGTGCAGCTCTGGGCCGTGCTGCCCGAACGGAGCGTCATCAGCACCGCCTTGCCGCCCAACGGGATGTTATCGGTCTCCCCGGACACGACACCGCGGGTGAGGTTGGCCGACATGGTGAAGGGCATCCCGCTCACGGCGATCGACGGCCCCGTGTAGGCGATGGACGTCTCCTCGAGGTTGTCATCGGTTTCACGCGCCGCCGAGCCGCTGGAGCGGTGTTCTCCACCCGGCAGACCGTTCGCGCACAAAATCCCAGCGCTTCGAGGGTGTTAACACCGCCGCGAGGGTGTTAACACCTTGCTCGATCGCTGCCTGCGGAGCGAAGAGGACTCCTTGTAGCTAGTGCCCGGTGGCGGCGGACACGACGGCACGAGCTCGTTCCAGGTCACCGGACTGCACGAGCGCCGGCAGCGGACCTTCGAGCAATTCCGTCCAATCCACCGAGTCGCTGGGAAGACCCGCAGCGCGAAGGCGTCCGCGGGCTTCGCCGAGCAGCTGGGCCAAAGTGCCCAGACCCTCCCCCCACCCGTCGGCGATGCGGTTGCGGATCCATGCGGCGAGCGCCGGGCTGAGACCGCCGGTCGAGACGGACACGGTCACGGCGCCGTCGCGATGCACCGCGGGGAGGATGAAGGAGCAGTGGGCGGGATCGTCGGCACTGTTCACCCAGATGCCCGATGCCTCCGCGTCGGCGTGGACGGCGCCGTCGACGTCGGGATCACCGGTGGCGGTCACGACGAGCCGGAATGCGGACACGTCATCGGCGCGGTACGGCCGTCGTTCGACGGCGTGCAAAACCGGCTCCAGAGCCTCCAACTCCTCGCTCAGCGACGGTGCGACCACGGTGACCGCAGCCCCGCATTCGACCAGCGCGCGGGCCTTGCGGGCGGCCACCGGACCACCGCCGACCACGAGGCACGGGCGACCGGCCACATTGAGCGACACCGGGTAGTACGACACTCTGTCCGTGGCGGCCTCAGTCATGGAGGCGCGGTGGTCCGACCATGCCCGCCGCGATTGTGGCGAAGGTCAACTCGTCGATCAGCACGAAGCTTCCGGTGATGCGATCGGCCTGGTACGGGTCGACAGCCAGTGGCGTCGCCGTGCGCAGCTTCACCACGCCGATGTCGTTCTCCCTGAGCTCGCTCGCTTCTGTGATCCTGAGGTCGTTGACGTCGAAGACGCCAGTGACACTCTCGACGACGACGGGCGTGACCCGCGTGGTGTGCTTGATCCGCAACCGGTGCCCGGGTGTGAGCGGGCGCTCCTGGAACCAGCACACGGTCGCCTCGAAGGTGTCGGTCACCTCGGGAGGATCCTCGGCGGCCGCGATCAGGTCGCCCCGGGACACGTCGAGGTGATCGGCCAGGCGCAGCGATACTGACAGCCCCACCTCGGCGCGCGGGAGCGGGCCGTCCGCCGTCTCGATGGCCCGGAGAGTGGTCCGCGCTCCCTGGGGCAGCACCACGACGGGGTCGCCCACACGAAACGGCCCTCCGTTCACCATGCCGGCGTAGCTCCGCCCACCGCCGGGCAGGCGGAGCACCCACTGCACGGGTAGGCGTGCCCCGCTGCCGCGCCCGGTGCCGTGCTGGGCCGCCCAACCGCCGGCCTGTGCCGACTCGAGCGCGTCGAGCACCGTGGGGCCGTCGTACCACGGTGCGGCATCAGAGCGTGCCACCACGTTGTCCCCGTGGAGTGCCGAGATGGGGATCACCGTGCACGACGAGATCCCGAGCCGGTGCGCCAGCGCCTCCATCTCGTCCGCGATGCGCTGGTAGGCCGACCGGTCCCACCCGACGAGGTCCATCTTGTTGGCGCACACCACGAGCTGGTCGACACCGAGGAGCGCCGCGATGCAGATGTGGCGCCGGGACTGCTCGCGCAGGCCGGACGTCGCGTCGACCAGGACGAGTGCGAGGTCGGCTGTGGAGGCTCCCGTCGCCATGTTGCGGGTGTACTGAATGTGCCCCGGGCAGTCGGCGATGACGAACTTCCGGTGGGGTGTCGCCGCGTAGCGGTACGCGACGTCGATCGTGATGCCCTGCTCCCGTTCGGCGCGCAGGCCGTCGGTGACGAACGACAGATCGACCTCGCCGAGCCCGCGCCGCTCCGAAGCGGTCTCCAAGGCGGTGACCTGATCGTCGAAGAGCTGCCGCGTGTCGAAGAGCAGCCGGCCGATGAGGGTGCTCTTGCCGTCGTCGACCGATCCGATCGTGGCGAACCGCAGCAGGTCCATGGTGTCCGCGCCGAGCTCCGGGCCGCCGGCCGGCGGCGAGCCGGGCAACGTGGTCATGGGACTAGAAGTACCCCTCGCGTTTGCGGTCCTCCATGGCGGTCTCGGAAAAGCGGTCGTCGGCGCGGGTGGCGCCGCGCTCGGAGATCCGCGACGCCGACACCTCCCGGATGATCTCCTCGACCGTGTCGGCATCGGAGCGCACGGCGCCCGTGCACGTGGCGTCGCCGACGGTGCGGAACCGGACGGTCTCCTTGCGGACCTCCTCGCCGGCTTGCGGGGTGACCCACTCGCTGAGGGCGAGCAGCATGCCGTCGCGCTCGATCACCTCCCGCTCGTGCGCGTAGTAGATGGAGGGAAGTTCGATGTGCTCACGGCGGATGTACTGCCAGATGTCGAGCTCGGTCCAGTCGGAGAGAGGAAAGGCGCGCAGGTGCTCGCCCGGGCGCACGCTGCCCTGGTACAGCTGCCAGAGCTCCGGGCGCTGCCGCTTCGGGTCCCATTGCCCGAAGGAGTCGCGGAACGACAGCACGCGCTCCTTGGCCCGTGCCTTGTCCTCGTCACGCCGCGCCCCGCCGAAGGCGGCGTCGAACCCGTTCGCATTGATGGCGTCCAGCAGGGTGGTGGTCTGGAGGCGGTTGCGCGACCCGCCCGGCCCGGGGTCGGCGACCCGGCCCTCGTCGATGGAATCTTGCACCTTGGCCACGAGGAGCCGGGCGCCCTCGGCCTCCACCTGCGCGTCCCGGTAGGACAGGACCTCCCCGAAGTTGTGCCCGGTGTCGACGTGGAGGACGGGGAAGGGGATCCGGCCCGGCCGGAACGCCTTGGAGGCGAGGTGGAGCAGCACCGCCGAGTCCTTGCCCCCGCTGAAGAGAAGGACGGGGCGTTCCGATTCCGCTGCCACTTCACGGATGATGAAGACGGCCAGGGACTCCAGCAGGTCGAGATGCCCGAGGGGATGTTCGACGGGCCTGACCAGGGCGGTCACCGACGCCCCGGAGCGGCCCGCGGCCGGGACCGCGATCGGGTGCTCTGGGCTGGGATGGAGGGCGGCAGCGGTGTCCATGGAACCTCTTCGAATCATGACCATTTTGGTCATGTATACTAAAGCCCGCATTCGGACGGGCGTCAAGCGCCGACGGCGGGCCCTGGTTAGGGGGTCGACGGCCTCGGGAAGAAGGTGAGGATCGGTGGCCGAGACCTACGTGAGCGGTGAGCCCCTGAGCGCCGAAGAACTGGTGATCGTGAGCGAGGGCTTCGAGTCGGCTCCGGCGAGCAGCGCGATCCGTTGGGCCCTCGACACGTTCGGCGACTCCCTCGTTCTGGCCGCGTCGTTCGAGGACATCGTGCTCATCGACCTGGTGACCAAGGTCGCGCCCTCCATCGAGGTCGTGTTCCTCGACACCGAGGAGCATTTCCCCGAGACGCTGGGGTTCGTGGAGGAGGTCAGGGCGCGCTACGGGCTGAACCTCACGGTGACCAAGCCGGGTCCCGAGGCGGCCGCCCACCCCTGTGGCTCCGAGCAGTGCTGCCAGTTCCGCAAGGTAGAGCCTCTCCGCAGGGCGCTGGCGGGGAAGCGCGCCTGGCTCACCTCGCTGAAACGTTCCGACGGCCCCGCCCGCGCCGATGCGCCCATCGTCAGCTGGGACGCCTCCTTCGGGCTGGTGAAGGTGAACCCGCTGGCGACCTGGACGGACCGCGACATCGCCTCCTACCTGGCCGACCACGACCTGCCCATGCACCCGCTCGTCCCTCGCGGCTACCTCTCCATCGGGTGTGCACCGACGACCCGTCCGGTGTCCGAGGGTGAGGACGCCCGTGCCGGCCGTTGGTCCGGCCTCGACAAGTCCGAGTGCGGCCTGCACGTCTAGTGCCACGTGATCTCGACAATCCCTACGGGATGGAATTCCGGGGCCGGCGCGATCGCGGGCTCAAGTTCATCCGGCCCTACCGCAACATCGGCGAGCTCAACAGCGTCGAGCAGCTGAAGCTGTCCCGCCATCCCTTCGAGGTGGCGCAGGCGGTCATCGACACCTACTCCAAGCAGGGCGCGGCGTCCATCAACACGGTGCCCGGAGAGCAGGAGCGGCTCAAGTGGGTCGGCATGTACCCCCAGCGCCAGGGTGGCGACGCCTTCATGATGCGCATCAAGGTCCCCGGGGGCGTGATGACGGCGGCCCAGGTCCGAGAGATCGGCGTCGCGGCCGACGCCTTCGCCGAGGGGCCCGACGACAATCCAGTCTTCGGCAACCGCTACGCCGATCTCACGACGCGCCAGGACATTCAGCTGCACTGGATCCGCATCGCCGATGTGCCCAGGATCTGGCAGCGGTTCTGGGACGTCGGATTGACGACGGTGCAGGCGTGCGGCGACTCTGCCCGCAACGTGTGCTCCTGCCCGGTGTCGGGCATCGACAGGACCGAGGTCGTCGATGCGCTGCCCGTGGCCCAGGCGATCTCCGCGTTCTTCACCGGCAACCGGGAGTACGCCAACCTGCCCCGCAAGTTCAAGATCGCCGTCACCGGCTGCACCGAGGACTGTGCGCGGGTCGAGATCAACGACATCGGACTGTGGCCGGCCGAGCAGGCGGACGGCACGGTCGGATTCAACGTGCTCATCGGGGGCGGCCTCTCCGACGGCGAGCGCATGGCCTCGGACATCGACGTCTTCATCCGCCCGGATCAGGCGGTCGAGCTGTGCCGGGGCGTGGCCCAAGTGTTCGGCGAGCTCGGCAACCGGGAGAACCGTGGGCTGGCGCGTATGCGCTACCTGGCCCAGGAGCTCGGCCCCGAAGGCTTCCGGAGCGCCCTGGACGAGCGCACGAACTTCGTGCTGGAGCCGGCCGGTCGGGAGCTGACGAGCGCCTTCCGGGGCGACCACGTCGGCGTCCACCCGCAGAAGCAGCCGGGCCTCCTCTATGTGGGTTGCTCCGTCCCCGTGGGCCGGATGCACGGCTTGGAGCTGGTGGAGCTCGCCCGGCTCGCCGAGACCTACGGTGACGGCGGCGTGCGCATCGGCACCGACCAGAACTTCATCGTCTCCGGCGTGCCCGAGGGCCGGCTGGACGACCTCCTGGCGGAGCCCCTGATGCAGACGTATTCGCCTTTCCCCGGGCCGTTCGAGCGGGGCGTCGTCGCCTGCACCGGCTCGGAGTTCTGCCGCTTCGCGGTGGTCGAGACGAAGGAGCGGGCGGTGAAGTGGGCGCGGGGCCTCGACGCGCAGCTCTCACTGGGGGCGGGGACAGGCACGCAGGGTGACGCGGGGGTCATCCGCATGCACTTCTCGGGCTGCTCGGCGTCGTGCGCGCAGCCCCAGATCGCCGACATCGGTTTCAGGGGCGACATCGCCCATGTGGGCGAGCACATCGAAGAAGCCGTGGACATCGGCCTGGGGGGCTCGCTCGGACCGGACGCCGCGTTCATCGACTGGCTCGAGGGCGCCGTGCCCGTCGACCGGGTCCCCGATGCCCTTCTCCGGATCGCCACGCGCTACCGGGATGAACACCGGCCCGGTGAACCCTTCCACCTCTGGGCCCGCCGCAGCAATCCCGACGAGCTGCGGTCGACGCTGGCCGGTGCGGCCGAGGTGGTGACGACGTGAAGCGCTACCGCATCAGGGAGCAGATGAACGGGATCGCCGAGCCGCCGGGCAAGGTGTGGTTCTGGGAGCTCGAGGCCGGCGTGATCCACGCCGACCGGTGCATCCAGTGCGGCACGTGCGTCGCCGTCTGCCCGTCGAACTCCATCGGCATCGACGAGGACACGAACCTGCCCGAGCTGGTCAAGATGTGCACCGGCTGCTCGCTCTGCTGGGACTTCTGCCCGCGTGGCGGCCTTCGCTACGAGGCGCTGTGGCCGCCGTCGACGGCCGACTCCGGCGAGGACGCGGAGGTCCAGCCGGCCCAGGTCCGCTCGGACTCATCGGACACCTACTGGAAGATCAGCGGTGGCCCGCCGGCGGACGGGCTCGGAGCGGTGGTGGACAGCTACGCCGTCCGCGCCGCGGTGCAGTTGGACGACGTCCAGGACGGGGGTGCGGTCAGCGCGCTCCTCATCGGCCTCCTCGCGGCGGGAGAGATCGACGGCGCCCTCGTGTCGAAGCCGAGCCCCGATCCCGACGAGCAATGGAAGGGCGTCGCCACCGTCGCGACGACGGCCGACGAGATCCGGGCCGCATCGGGGAGCTTCTACAACCAGACGATGGCGCTGGCGGAGCTCGATCTGTCGCCGTACGCACTGCCCCCCAAACCGCGCCTCGCCGTGGTGGGGACGCCGTGTGAGGTACAGGGCCTGCGGGCCATGCAGGCACGCCGCTGGCCGACCGGCGTGCACCGGGTGGATGCGGTCGTGCTGACCGTCGCGCTCATGTGCACCAAGAACTTCGACTACGAGGCCCTGACGCTCAAGGAGCTGCGCGACAAGCGGGGCGTCGATCTGGACCGTGTCTCGAAGATGGACGTGATCCGCGGGCGCATGATCGTCGAGTACCGCGACGGGGAGCTGGCCGTCGATGAGCCCGTCAAGGACTTTCACGGTGCGGCTCTGAAGGGATGTGACGAGTGCGCCGATTTCCTGGGCCGCTCGGCCGACATCTCGGTGGGCAGTGTCGGCTCCATGAACGGCTGGACGAGCGTGATCGTCCGGACCGAGCGCGGACGCCTGGCGTTCCAAGCCGCACGGTCGAAGCTCGACGTGCGCGGGCTCGACGACCCAGCGGCCCTCCTGCGGCTCGACGGCCTCGACAAGAAGATCGCCGGCCGCAGTCTGCAACGCAAGCTCGACCCCGACGCCCCACTGTTCATCGACTTCGAGGAGCACGTGCGCAGCTACGAAGGCACCGACCGCCAGCCCGTCTTCATCCGCCATTGACCGTGGCCGCCGCACCCGTGCTGCATCTGCCCGACGAGCCCAGCGTGCGGGCCGAGGGCTGGCTCGCCTCCGTCCTCGACGGCGAGGACCTCGAGCGCGTGCTGACCGGGGAGGAAGGTCTGGTGCCGTGGCTCTGGACCCGCTGGCGGAGCCTGGCGGTGGCCGGTCTGGGCGAGGAGGACCTCAGGCAGATCGTCCTCGGCTACCGGCGCGAGGTCTGGCTCTGGCTGGCCGGCGAGCGCACGTGGACGCAGTGCTGTTCCGGCCTCATCGGGCGCATCACCCGGCGCACGGGCGACCGCGCCGAGGTGTGACGGCGGACCACCAGCGTCCCGCACCGGCTCTTTCGCTCCGAGGCGTCACCGTCCGCCGTGAGGGCGTGCCGGTGCTGGAAGGGGTCGACTGGTGCGTCGACCAGGCGGACCGCTGGATCATCCTCGGGCCCAACGGCTCGGGCAAGACGACGCTGCTGCAGGTGGCCGCGGTGCGACTGTGGCCCACGTCGGGGACGGTCGAGATCCTCGGAGCTCGGCTCGGTTCGGTCGACGTGCGGACGCTACGCCCTCGTGTCGCGCTGGTCAGCGGTGCGGTGACCAGGCAGCTGCGGGCTGACCTGCCCGCACGTGACGTCGTGGCGAGCGGCCGCCACGCCGCGTTGGAGACCTGGTGGCACCGGTACACGCCCGAAGACTGGGCGAAGGCGGACGGCCTGCTGGTCCGTGCCGGGGTGGGCGAGATCCGTGACCGGCCGTTCGGCGTGATCTCCGAGGGCGAACGCCAGCACGTGCTCCTGGCCCGGGCCCTCATGAGCGATCCCGAGCTCGTCCTGCTGGACGAGCCTTTCGCTGGCCTGGACCTGGGCGCTCGCGAGCGGTTGCTGCAGCAGCTCGGAGCGCTCGCCGCCGAACCCGGCGGCCCACCGGTCGTCCTGGTGACGCATCACTGCGAGGAGATCCCGCCGGGCTTCACCCACGGGGGTCTCGTGTCCCGGGGCAGGCTGGTGGCGGCGGGTCCGCTGGAGGGCGTGATGACCTCGACGCAGGTGTCCGCATGCTTCGGTGTGCCGGTGACCGTCGGATGTACGGGCGGTCGCTGGTGGAGCCGCGCCGCCTGAGCCACACGCGCGCTCGGTGAGCTGGGCGGGAAAGAAGGTCTTGCTTCGCCGGGTCGGCGCGGGTACAAACGGAGCCCAGCGGAGAAGTGTCGACGAGGTCGGCGCTGTGCATTTCCCCACCATCCACCATTTGGAAAAGGCCGTTGAATAGGCTTTTTGTGGAGAGCGAAGGTAGGTCGTCGGGGAGTGACGATTTTGATCCTGCTGGTCCTCGTAGTGCTTCTTTGGGTGGCGGTCCTGGCCCCGAGCGCTTGGCGGCGTTTCGGGGAGCGCCAGGGCGTCGGCTCCATCGACCACTTCCATCATCAGCTGCAGCTCCTCGAGCACGCAGCGCCCAAGACGGTCACTCCCGCCTACCGCCTGCACACCGCGGTCCCTGCCGGCTCGGCGCCCGACGCGCCGGCGGCCATCGACTCCTCCCGCCCCAAGCTGGTGCTGCTGCGGCCGACGGAGGATGCGGCGGCGGCCGACGTGGACGGGAGCGACGGCTGCCACTACGAGCGGATCGGCGTCCTCGACCCGCCAGAGCCGGTGTGCCTGCCGGAGGTGGGCGTGGACCTGCGGGAGTTCCGCCGTGAGCAGGCCCGTCACCGCTGCACCATGCTGCTGCGCTGCCTGGGCGGGGTGGCGATCTCCACCGCGCTCATCGGCCTTTTCCCGGGGATGCACCTCGCCTGGGTCTTCACCGGGCTCTTCGGGCTGGCCGCGCTCGGGCTGCTGGGGCTCATCGCGTATGCGAAGGAGATCGAAGCGGAGCAAACCCGCCGCCGCGCCCGCCTCGAGGCCGGGCGCGGCCCGCACGGGGGGGTCGCGCCCGATCCGGCCACGGCCGGTCACCCCGGTGCCTGGGACGAGGACGCGTTCGAGGAGCCCAGGGCAGTCGCACGCTGAGGCCGTTCTGCGGACGGGCCCGCCTGCGGGTCCGCCGCTCCGGGACGCCTCGCGGCGCCCGACTATCCTGGTCCGGCGCGGGGGTGTAGCTCAGCTGGTAGAGCGCTACGTTCGCAATGTAGAGGCCGAGGGTTCGAGTCCCTTCACCTCCACCCGGCATTTCCCCTAGTAGATCGGTGTTTCTAGGGGGACGACCAGGTGGTCCATTTTCCCGCAGACCACACAAAAACCACACAGAACCACAGACCCAATCAGGTGAGTCCTGGGACGTCAGGGGCGCCAGGGGCGCCCTTGTACTGATGAGCTTGTGGCGCTACCGTGCCCGGCAGGCAACTGACCCGCCTCAAGTGGTCTAGAGCAACCCGACAGCGGTAGGTGAAGTGGGAGGTCCGAGAGGACCGTTGGACCACGAGCCGAATCAGGACGGGCGAGAGCGCATACAGGGGGCGCTCATTCACGAAGGGAAGTTCTCTTTGTGATTGAGCGAACTGAAGGAGCGTTCCCCGTGTCAACGACGTCCGTTGCGTCGCCACTGCTGACCGTTGAAGAAACGGCGCAGTATCTGAACCGAAACAAGCTGTGGGTCTACCGCAAGCTGCGCTACCAGCTTCCGATTCACATACTCGGACGGCGCATCTACTTCTCCAGAGCAGACCTGAATCGCTATATCGCCTCCTGCCGTCGCGAGCCTCCGAAGCCGTGACTCCGATTCGTCCAGGGAGAGGCTCCACCACAGCAAAGGAGCCTCAATCCCCGGGCTTCCCAACGGGCGAGAGAGCCATGAACAAACTCTCTGCCGGTTCGCACGGGCAAACGGAAAAGGAGAAGCACTCCGTTTACCGCTGCTCAGCCCTGCGGCAACGGTACGGACTGCCAGGTGGCCGCAGCAAGGCCAAGACCCATATCCCCAGCGTAACCGAATCGGGGCGTCCTTAAGTTGGCCCTATCTGGTAAATGGTTGGTCGGAATGTGGGCAAGTGGAAGTTCACTGACGAAATAGAAGAGGGATGAAACAGATGCCTATGGCCTGCAAATGGTTGGCGTAGTAGCCTGGCATTTAGCCAAATAGCAGCTTCGCTATAAGTCAAAAGGACGGCGCATTGAAGTGACCCCTACAAATGGAAAAGGCGCCCCCGGCAAGGGCGCCTCTCCCCAAACACAGACCAGCGGAAACGGTCCAGCTACAACGCTACAGAACCGCCGCACTGCTGGCAAGCCATACGCCACCGCTGGGCAGTCCGATGAGTAAGAGCTATATCACTCCCGACTGGAACTCCGAAGACCCGTTCTCTGAAGGACCACCGCAGGGTAAGAAGCTAGGAAAGATAGGCAAGAACGTCGTTGCCCGTTACGCCTACGAGGATAGGAACGGCCATCTCCATTTTGAAGTTCACCGACACGAGCAAGGCGACGACAAATACTTCACACAGCACGCTGTAGATGCTGACGGCGACCTGCTCGTTGACCGAGCCAAAGTCAATCCGTTTCTCTATCGGATATCAGAAGTTGTTGAGGCGAAAGGTGCGGGCGAGTGGATTTACGTTCCAGAGGGCGAGAAGGACGTGGAAACTCTTCGGTCGCTCGGCAAGGTCGCGACCTGCAATCCGGGAGGCGCCGGGAAGTGGAACCCGGACTACGCGAGAACGTTCAAGGGAGCGAAGGTCTGCATCCTCTCCGATAAAGACGACGCCGGTCGGAAGCACGCCAGAGACATTTACGACTCGCTGATTGGGGTCGCCAATACCGTCAAGGTCTTTGAAGCGAAGACGGGCAAGGACGTCACCGACCACCTTGAGGCAGGACACGCTCTCAAGGAGCTGGTCCAAGTACAGCCGGACACCCTGCCTACCCTTAGCCCTGCGAAAGGCAGCGCAGCGCCCCCGAACGGCGAGGTGGCGTCCCTGGCGTTTAAGGCTGTCTTAGGTGCTCTGGCGCAGCTAGGGCGGACTGTGCCGCCAAGTGAGCCGGGAGGCGACTATCAGGTCTGCTGTCCCGTTCACGGAGATACGAACCCATCGGCCACGGTCAAGGTCGGAGACACTCAGCCGGTCGTGTTCCACTGCCACAAAGGATGCACACAGGAGGAGTTCGTTGACGCTCTCGTAGAACTCGGTGTGTCCAAAGCGTTGTTGATGGAGAACACGAAAGGTCCGTTTGATGGATTGTCCTTGACGCCGTTGAGCAATGTGAAGGGGAAACTCGTTCATTGGCTCTGGTGGAAGCGCATCGCCTACGGGAAAATCGTCAACTTTGAGGGCGATCCGGAACTAGGAAAGTCGCTCGTGACCCTGACCTTTGCCGCGATAGCGACACGAGGCGGCAGGTTTCCTGACGGAGCACAGGTTGAAAAGGCAGCGGTCATCATCATGTCCACCGAAGACGATTTCGAAGACACCATCGTTCCTCGTTTGGAAGCGGCCGAAGCGGACAGAACGATTTGCTTTCAACTTCCCGTCAGAAGAAGTGAGAAGAACTTACCGATTCCTTTCGTGTTACCGGACGACACAGCATTTCTCGAAGCGATGATTCAAAATGCCAAGGACCAATCGGGTCTCAACAATGTCATTGTGATTGTGGACCCTGCCGCCTCCTACCTCAGTGAGAAGGTCAACAGTCACAACGACGCCAGTGTGCGAACTGCCCTTGGTCCGCTCGGCGAACTAGCGAGCAAGAGTGGCGCTTGCTTCTGGTTAGTTCGTCACTTGAACAAGAACAGCAAAGAAAAGAACGTCAAGTACAGAAGCAACGCCAGCATCGGATTCTTTGCGGCAGCACGTCACGTCTTCCTGTTCGGCGAAATAGCAGAAGACCCGACTCGCATCTACATGGCGCAATCAAAGAACAACATCGGACCGCAATGGACGAAAGATGGTTCCTTCTGTTACCACATTGAAGCATCGGACTCCGAAGCAGAAGACCCTCCGCCGATAATCCGTTGGGACGGGCAATCCAAAGTTAGTAAAGAGGAAATTCTGCAAGGTCCGGACGGTCGTATGGATGCACCGCAGCGAGGGGAAGCTGAGAAGTTCCTAGCTGAAATGTTGAAGGACGTTGACGAGATTGAAGTTGAAGAAGCAATGGCTCAGGGGAAGACGCTAGGCATATCACGTCGCACCGTAAGCCGAGCAGCGCAGAAATTTGGACTCATTTCTGAGAGAGAGCGAGGCGAGAAAGGCCAGACGTTGCAGTGGGTTTATCGGTATCCATTCACTGCCGGATGACGAAATAGCTGACACCTGGTCGGTGGGGGGCCGCAGCCGAGAAAGAGGGTGAACCACCAGATGTCAGCGATAACGCGAGGGGGGGGTGAAATCCCTGGTAGCTGACCAGATGCCACTAACCCCAGACCGTGACACCTGGTCGGTGGGGGTGGTGCATTTGTTACTTACGACTTCATTGACCTCTGGGTCTTCTGGTCCACCAGATGTCACGGTTTGGGGTGTGGCACCTGGGCAGCAAGGCAACGCAGAAATCACTAACGAATTCACGAAAACAGGAAGGAAGGAAACAGGGAATCGAAAAGCGTCGAATCGAGGCTATCTGCGGCATGTGTGCCCGCAAGTCTGCACACTTGGCAAATGCCGAAACCCTAAAGGAGTGACGATGCCTGGTAGAAGAATCCAAGTTGGCAAAGCAAACGCAGCCATTCTTGATGGAACAGCGGACCTGTCGTTGTGGGACGAAGAAGAGCTATTGCGAGGCCAGCGCAAATCTCGCAACGGGAAGTTCCAAGGTAGTCCGCCGAAGATGGTTCCGAAGAAGATTCATGACGAACTCGTAAAGCGAAAGTTGAGCCGAGCTTATGAGCTGCTCAACGAATCCATCGTGGACGCTGTGCTGGTCCTGCGAGAAGTCGTGACAGACGACGAGGCCGACTACAGCGACCGCATCAAAGCGGCGACGCTCATTTGGACCGTGTCATGGGCCGTGCGCCGGAGCGCATCATTGTTGAAAGCGAACCGCCGTGGGCCGCTGCCCTGCGAAACGCTTTGGTCTTCACGACAGACGGTCAACGTGGTGGAGTCATCTCACTCGAATCTGGCGAGGACGACTTCATTGACGCTGACGTGATTGACCCAGACGACATAGACCGTTTCTAACAAACCAACCTTTGCCGGATGAATTTCTGAATACAGCCTGTCCGTATTGTGACCCGCCATGACAAACGTAATTGGATATTTGCGAGTTCAGACTGACGAGCAGGCCCGCAGCGGTTTGGGCTTGGACGCCCAACGAGAACGTATTGAATCCGAAGCCGTCCGCCGTGGTTGGGAAGTGGAGTGGGTGATTGATGATGGATACTCAGCCGGAACGCTTGACCGACCGGGCCTTTCCCACTCTCTCCTTACCCTGCGGACCGGAGCGACGTCGGCGCTTGTCGTGAGTCGGTTGGACCGCCTGAGCCGAAGCCTCCTTGATTTTGCCGGTCTAATGGCAGCGGGCACAGCGTGAAGGCTGGAACGTGGTCTGTCTGGACCTCGGTATTGACCTCTCCACTCCACAGGGGCAACTCATGGCGAACGTCATGGCCTCGTTCGCCGCCTACGAGCGGGAACTGATTCGGCAGCGAACTAGAGATGCCCTACAGGCCCTAAGAGCCCGTGGGGTGCGGCTGGGTCGGCCCACGGGCCGTCACGGCGCCTGTAGCCAGCGCATTCGGGCCTGGCGGGCCGCTGGCGCCACCTTGGCAGCAATAGCGGACGCCCTCAACCCGCGAAGTTCCTACAGCCCACGGGGGCGAACGTTGGCGACCCTCCACAATCAAGAGCGTGCTTCGCAGTCTGGAGCTGGACAATGGTCTAGTGCCGCGAGGAAGCGTTCGCAGAAGTTCCATCGGGCAACTACGAGGCTCGCTACCGAGACCACGCCGGTTCGCTCAAGAGCCGCACGTTCACCACGAAGGGCGAAGCGCAAGCCTGGCTCAATCAAGTGCTGGTCAAGTTGCAGCGTGGAGATTGGACGGACCCGAACAGCATCAAGACCACCTTCAAGGAGTGGGCGAAGGAGTGGTTGAAGATGAACCCGAACAAGCGACCGACCACGCTGGCACGAGATCGAGACTGTCTTGAACGTGCATTGGGTTCCCATGCTCGGCGCACGACGCCTGCCTACCATTCGCCCTGCGGACGTTCACGCTGCCGTGGCAAAGATGAACGAGCGCCTCCAGCCGAGAACGGTTGCGACGAACTACGGCGTGTTCCGTGCGTGCATGAAGGCGGCAGAGGAAGCGGACCTGATTAGTCGCTCGCCGTGTCGGGGCGTGAAGTTGGAGACGTTGGACCGTCCGGAGATTCGCTTTCTGGAACGTGAGGAGTTGGACCGACTCGCAGCGGCGATGCCAGTGGACTACCGAGCGATGATCTATGTGGCCGGAGTGCTGGGTCTGCGCTGGAGCGAGGTTATCGGGTTGCGAGTGGGCCGGATTGACTTCCTGCGCCGTTCGCTGACCGTTGCTGAGACCATCGCTGAGGTGAACGGGCAAACTGCTTCCGGCTCCGGTCAAGACGAAGGCCAGTCGCCGCACCTTGGCTGTGCCGCCGTTCGTGGTTGAGATGCTGTCCGAACACCTTGCGAAGTGTGGACGCAAGGGACCGGAGACGCTCGTGTTCCAGCGCTCAGGAGGCGGACCGTTACGAGCGACCAACTTTCGCCGGCGAGTGTGGGCGCCCGCAGTGGAACAGGCGAGGCTAGAGGGCCTGACGTTCCACGGCCTGCGTCACACTGCGGTCGGGTTCATGATCGCCCTGGGCTACCAGCCCGCCGTGATTCAGAAGCGCATGGGCCACGCCAGCATCCGCACGACGATGGACGTCTACGGGCATCTGCTCCCGTCTGTGGACGAGGCAGTGGCGGATGGGCTGGAACGATTCTTCACCAGCGAAAAGACAGCGGCTCAGCGAACCTGAAACACCGCTGCCTTACGATTTGGCATGCACACATTGATGGGCACCACTTGGTTCACATCGGAACACATCCTGGTTCTTACCAACGGCGCTCTTGCGATAGCGGCACTGTTGACGATCAGGTCTCTAAACCGAGTTGCCCGAGCCTCGGAGGAACAGGCGACTAAGGACGACCGACGCAGTCAAAGCCGCTCAGGATCAAGTGAAGCTAGGGGGTGAACAACTAGAGAAGGAGCGAGAGGCGCTGGACGCATCTGTGCGGCCAATACTTGTGGATGTCCCAGGGAATTCCAGTAGCTCTACTTTGCACAGACTCCGAAGTACTTGACTTGGAGGTTCCATTTCAAGGAACATTGGAAACGGACCAGCCTTTATCCGTGATGCGTACCTGACACTGGGACCGGCTCGGGTCACTGATGCCGAACCACTGGCAGACGGTTATACCGAGCGGGGAGGCTGTGGGCATCCGAAAGCGACTCTTTAACAATGATCAGATGTTCACGACCCTCACCGGCCAACGACCCTTCTTTTTCGCAGTCGGCGTCAAGTATTCGGACGTTGGAGACAATCAGCGAACCCAATCCGTTATCTACTTCTCGATGGTCGATGATGAAGGCCTCAAGACCGACAGAGTGGAGCTGTACCACTGCGACGGTAACTGGATCAGAGAAGCGGACCCGTTTGTCTCAAGTCTCGTGCCGAGCACCTGACACGAAACGGTGGATTCCTAGAACTTTCTTTTGACCAGGACCGTTCGGAACAGTGGTCAACAACGGTCAAAAACGGTCTAGACCGTGAATGACTTTCATTGACCATCCGCCATTCCTCGCGTTGAACTTCGCTGTGCGTCGTGTCCATACTCGCTTCATCCCCAATGAAGGAGGTAGTGGATGGACGACGACCCAGTCGAAGACGAACTCATGGGCCGGTTTGCACTTATGGAAATTCTGGAGCTTCTAGAGAGGCGCCCGGATTGGCCTCTGTATCTCGATCCTGCCGGATTCAGTAGTGATGAAGATCCGACAGAGTCAATAGAAGAGTTGGAGGCTCAGTTGAAGGCGAAGCTTGGTCCGGAGGGGTTTGAACGGTTCCGACGAGATTTCTGGAAGTTCGCAGGCGAAAAGGAACCGTACGACGAGGAGAAGTTTGCTCGGATCTATGTGAACGGTGAAGAGGAATAGACCGGGTCGTCAAGAACCCCCGGCCCTGTTGAGGGGAACCGGGGGTTCTTGATTGGCTGCTGAGTGGGAGCTACTTGACGGCGATGATGGCCTCCAGCTTGACCGAGCGGCTCTTGTTGCCGTCGTTGAAGTTGACCGTGCCCGCTTTGAGGCTGGTCACCCTGGCGACCTTGATGGTCTCGGTGCCGTCCTTGCGTTGCACGACGATGCGCTTGCCCATGATGGTCGCTCCCACCACTTCCAAGTCGGCGTCGGCCAAGTCAACCGGCGACACCCTCCCCTCACCCTGCGGGCGACCGTCGAGGACGCTGTCGGTGTGGGGCCGTACGAGGGCGCTGTAGGCCCGCCTGGCGGCGCCAGGGCTGCCGAGACCGAGGGCTGCTGCCACATTGGCCCAACTGTTCTGCTCGGTGTCTCGCAGGCGAACGAGGTCGTCCTTGAACGCCTTGTCTTCCTTCGTCATCTGCTGCTCCTTTGGTTGGTGGGTGGAGCAAGTGTTCAGAGCTTCAGATGCGAAGTTCAGTCAACGAAGTGAATCTCGATCTAGCTGGGGACATCTGACGGATCATCCGGGAAAGGTGGGTTACTTGGAACGGCTCTTGGACTGACGAAATCGCGAAGGTCGGCGACGGCCTGGTCGGTTGCCAAGGGCTCGCCATCTCCGCAGGCTTGTTGCCGTGCAAGTAGCGCCAAACAGGCCCGGTCCGGTTGCCACGTTCACGGAGAGAACGGAGCTCCGACTCCGGCCGGATCAGAACCGAGCACTGAACCGAATCGCTGGTGCGTTGGGAATGTCACGGAGCGATCTGGTCCGTGTGTTCATTGACCAAGGAATAGGAGGGATAGAGAATGCCGAAGGTTCGCACCGACAAGCTGACACGGCGACTGGAAGCCGTCGCGACCGTCAGCAACGAAACGCAAAAGACGGCCACGGAAGCAGAAGACGTGCTGTCAACTCTGGAGGACCGGGAAGCACGAAGGGCGGTGCGTAGCTCGTGAACCGTTCCCTCCGGTCGGCTCGGGCGAAGCTTGACGAACTCGCTCCGAGCTTGAATCCGGAAATGTGGCGGCGATTGAACGAAGAGGTGTCCGCGAATTCCAGTGCGGCGATGGTCGTGGCAACGAACTACGCCGACCAGCGCACCGTGGAAATCATGGAACGTTCGCAGGAAGTGCTGGAAGAACTGTGCGACGTGCGAGACCAAATGACGGCGCTCGTGGCGCAGGGCAAGACGGGAGGGGTGTCGGCCAAGGACTATCACCGCAGCTTCCAGAAGATCCAAGCTCGCCGGCGACAACTGGAACGCCAAGCCGACGAACTGGCTCAGGGAGTGGAGTACGTCGGAAGGATTGAGGCGAACCCCGAAGGGTGGGTGGACACCACGTTCTACGAGAAGTACCCGCAGATGGCACCGGAATTCAGTTTCTAGAGAAAGGGAATCAAAAATGGCAGCGAAGATGCTTCAACACACACTCACTGACGAGGAAGCCGACCAGCAAATCGGTCTACGAACGGTGACACCGCCCGACAACGCAACCCTCATCCTCCTGCGAAACCTGCAAGGGCAACTGGACGCCCAGGAAGCTCGCTTGGACGCCCTGGAAAGCTCGTGAATCCACAGACAGAACTGGACGCTCAGTTCGGTGAGCCAACTACGCTCGGTGTCGCTGAAGCGATCTGGTATGTGAAGAACGTCTGCGAGGCCGAACCGACCTGGGCGAACGTGCGAGCGATTCTGTTCAGAATGTTGCCATTGGTCTTGAACATTCCGCCGGAGGTTGTGAGCGACCAGTTCGCCGCACAGTCGGCTGACAAGCTCATTCGTGCGGCAGTGCTGTTCGGATGCGTGGACGTCACTGTCAGCGACAGTCCGAATCGTCTGGAGCGGTTGTTCAGTATTGACGAGGACCTGGCTCAACAGATTGCAGCCCGCCATGCCGGAGTGGCGGTGATGCCGCCGTCGGTGCGCTGGGAGAGGAGGATCACGACCTTGTCCGCTACGTCGTGACGTGGTGGACCGAGAAGCACGGACGAGGGCCGACGTGGGACGAACTCTTTGACGCAGTGCTCAACCTTGTCCAAGACGAGGACCGCACGGTTGACCTGTGTCACAACGCCCACAATCGGGGAGCCATTGAGGTTCAGAACGAGGCGGGGGAGTGGGACCCACACGGAGCCGGATTCGCTCTTGGAACCTACGAGGACTTCTGGGACCGAATGGACAGGGAGGGACGATGGGAACGCTAAACGCTGATTTCGTGTACGACCTTCGCGACGCCTGGACCACTCTGGACCGAGTCGGTTGTCCCGCAGGGGAAGGGAGTGAGGGTGAAGGCGGGTCTGGCGAAGGCGAAGGAACCCCCGACCCTTCTCACCCTGCGGACGAAGGTGGCTCCGGCGAGTCGGACGTCAAGAACCCGAAACTGAAGGCGCTGAGCGACGAGGCTGCTCGCCACAGGATGAACGCCAAAGCTGAAAAGGAACGGGCTGACGCTGCCGAAGCGAAAGCTACCGAGCTGGAAACTAGAACCACCGAACTCGAGGAGCGACTTCACGACCAGTTGATTCGGGGAGCGTTCCTGCTCGCCACCACAGGCAAGGTCACCGACAGCGAAGCTGCCTGGAAGCTGGCCGATATGTCAAAGGTGCTCGTGGAGGACGACGGCACGGTCAAAGGGATGGACGAGGCGATAGCCGCCGTCGTGAAGCAGTACCCCTACCTGCAACCCGAAGACCCGGACGCTGTGGACGACACCACGAAGGCTCTGCGGGACCGCTTCCCCGCCCTCCAGCCGTCTGGACGCCAGACCAACGGCACCCGTCAAGGAGACAACCCGGTCAACCTCACGGCTCTGGAGCGCAAGTTTCCGGCGTTGCGAAACCGGTGTTGAAGTTGGGTCAGTCTGAGGCCTGCGATACAAGGGAGCGCTCTCCCATCCGATCAGACTTCCGAGCACGATTGGTCGAAGTGAGATAGAAACGTTCTTGGTCGGAGGGGTTGATTAGCAAAGGGGCCAGACGTGAGTGACACATCTCAGGGTGAAGGCTGGTGGCTCGCTTCCGACGGGAAGTGGTATCCGCCTCAATCGACACCACAACCACCCGCTCCACCTCCTCCACCCGGCGCCAGCGTAGGGACCGTGCCGACACCTGCCACAACGTCGGCTCCGAAGAGGAAGCTCAACCGTCGGGGAATCGGATGTCTCTCGGTGATCGGCATCATCGTGTTGGTCATCATCATTGTCGCAATTGCGAGTGGCGGTGGAGGCGGTGGCAGCGTCACACCCGAGGTCCGCAACGTCGTGGCATTGGATGGCTCCACCGTGCGCATCTACATCGCTTGGGTGAACTCTGGCTCTTCGGCCGCATCAGCAAGCTGCGTGATCAACACAACCGTGAATAATCAGTTCGGCGATCAGGTTGACATCAAGGTCAACTCCACAAACACGAACGGCAACGTTCCGGCACATCAGACGCAACAGCTTTATCAGGACATTGGTGTCAACAGCGGTGATGCTCAGTACGTGACCAAGGGAGACGTCAAGATCACGAACTGCTAGAGAGCAGAGCCCGAAGACCCGGACGCTGTGGACGACACCACGAAGGCTCTGCGGGACCGCTTCCCCGCCCTCCAGCCGTCTGGACGCCAGACCAACGGCACCCGTCAAGGAGACAACCCGGTCAACCTCACGGCTCTGGAGCGCAAGTTTCCGGCCCTCAGAAACCGCCGCTGAGGCCCGCTGAAAGCTGGTACCTATGTGAATGGATACAGAGTTCCGTCCTGCGCTACGAGCGTGTAACCGTTTCCGTTAGCGAACATGCCTGCGATGGGAGACGCGACGTGTTGGCTGCCAAGGGATCCCTTGAATGGTGCGTTGCCGAAGCTGAAGATACCCCCGTCGGAGGACACCATCCAGTATCCCCCACCGTCTGGCGTTGTAACGATCCCCTCTATTGGCTTGTTCAATTGCTGACCCGGTGCGAGGACACCCGGAATCGAGCCGTAGAACCCAGCGTCGCCGAACGAGAACACTCCACCGTCAGTGGCCACCAAGGTGTATCCATGACCTGAACTGCTTACAGAGATTCCCACGATCGGCTTGTTCAGCCGGATGCTGCCCGTCGAACCGTAGAACCCAGCATCGCCGTAGTCGAAGATCCCCCCATCCGCCGCTACTAGCCAGTAGCCGTTGGCGTCAGATGTCGGCGTCATACCCACGATCGGCTGGTTCAAGGGCAGCCCCGAGGCATCGCCGAAATTGTTGGCTGGCGGGCCGGAAAAGTCGCTCTGGCCGAAGACGTGGCCGGTGGCGTCTGCGATCCATGCATTCCGTGAGATATCACTCCCGTAGCAGCTGGTGCTGTTCTCCCACGCTGCGACTAGATGGTCTTTCGTGAAGATCTCGTTGAAGTTCCCGATGGGTTGGAGATGCCCGGTGCTGTCGATGCCATATGCCGTGTAGTAAGTCGGAGCGCCCGGGTAGCTGATGGTAGGAACTATCACACCAGGCTGAACCGAGGCGTCGGATGCGGATCTCTGGTCGCCCCCATAATTGCTGCTGCAGTCCAAGGGGACGATGTGTGAGCTGCTGACACTTCCGTTCGCAGCGCCACCAAAGGGCACTACCAATCCGATGGCTACGGTCACAGCGGACAATGTGCCAACTAGCGCCTTTCGCATCTCCACCCTTTCTGGTTGCCCTACGGTGCGTTCCCTCGGCAGCTGACCGAACCGTACGCCCCCGAAGAAGTGTGGGAAGACACCTGTTTGCCATCGATGCTGAGGGTGCAGCTAACGGTGCCACCGCTGCTCTTGAGATAGGCGCCCACGCTGTAGGAATTGAACAGTCCCGATCCCGTGATGGTCTTAGTCCACGGAAGTGGGACGTTGGTTATCGAGGAACTGCCGTTATTCTTGCCGTTATCAAAGGCGTCGTAATTGATGTCAGCGGTTCCACTTCCAGTCACCGAGTAGACGATGGTGTGCTTTTGAGTGTTGGCGTCGTTGATGGCCTTCCCCGTGCCAGCGACTATGGCGACACAACCTCCAAAGAAGAGTACGAGCGCCATCAACAGCCAGAACCACACTCGCTTATAGATCTTCTTCTTTGGCTTGGCTGGTGCCTGAGCCACAGGTGCAGGAGGCATACCGGGCGGAGGCGGCGGAGCTGCGACGGAGACCGCAGACTGAGGTGGATACCACTTCCCGTCGCTGGCTAGCCACCAACCCTCACCTTGAGAAGTGTCGCTCATTGCGTCCGTCCCTTCGCCAAGCACTCGACTCACGAGTACGTCGCCAGAACCAACGTAAGGCGCCGCTTTGCTCTCACCCAGAGGAATTGGTCCTCAGTTCCTTCACAGACCACAGGCAGACCACAAACGGACGTCAGACGCAGTCAGAGTCGGTCACGTACGGTCAAAGCAGAAGCCCAGGCCAGG
>CAWELJ010000003.1:0-489938 GCA_963809825.1 uncultured Acidimicrobiaceae bacterium
ACCGATGCTCTATCCCCTGAGCTACGGGGGCTCAGACCGACTCACCGCCACAGTACGCGTCGCCGGGCGCATCCCGGAGCCGCGGGCCGAACCCGCCTCTCCTGCAGGAAGTTCACGCCGGACCCCGCCGGCGATCTATTCTGTGCTCTGGGTACGCGGCCTCCGACAGAGGTCGGAGCACGTGCGTTGCGCTTCCGCCGTCCGGCCCGCCGCAATGTTGCGCGCCTGCGCACGTTCATCCGACCCAAAGGAGCTGCAATGACTTCACCCCTCCCCTACAAGGTGGCCGACCTGTCCCTAGCCGAGTTCGGGCGCAAGGAGATCGTCCTCGCCGAGCACGAGATGCCCGGCCTCATGGCGATGCGGGCCGAGTACGCCGCCAGCCAACCGCTCGCCGGCGCCCGCGTGACCGGATCCCTCCACATGACGGTGCAGACGGCCGTGCTGATCGAGACCCTGACCGCGCTGGGCGCCCGCGTGCGCTGGGCCAGCTGCAACATCTTCTCGACGCAGGACCACGCCGCCGCCGCCGTGGCGATCGGCCCCGACGGCACCGTCGACGACCCCAAGGGCGTGCCCGTCTTCGCCTGGAAGGGAGAGACCCTCGAGGAGTACTGGTGGTGCACCGAGCAGGCGCTCCTGTGGCCCGGCGACGGCGGTCCCAACATGATCCTCGACGATGGCGGCGACGCCACCCTTCTCGTGCACAAGGGCGTCGAGTTCGAGAAGGCGGGGACGGTCCCCGACCCCTCGACGGCCGAGTCCGAGGAGTTCGAAGTCGTCCTCTCCCTTCTGACCCGCAGCCTGGCCGAGGACCCCGGGCGCTGGACCTCCATCGCCAACGGCATCAAGGGCGTGACCGAGGAGACCACCACCGGCGTGCACCGGCTAGTCGACATGGCCAAGAAGGGTGAGCTCCTGTTCCCCGCCATCAACGTGAACGACTCCGTCACGAAGTCGAAGTTCGACAACAAGTACGGCTGCCGCCACTCCCTCGTCGACGGCATCAACCGTGCCACGGACGTGCTGATCGGCGGCAAGGTGGCGGTCGTCTGCGGCTACGGCGACGTCGGCAAGGGGTGCGCCCAGTCGCTCGCCGGCCAGGGGGCTCGCGTCGTCGTGACCGAGGTCGACCCGATCTGCGCGCTGCAGGCCGCCATGGAGGGTTTCCAGGTCACGACGCTCGAGGACATCCTGCCGGAGGCGGACATCATCATCACGACGACGGGGAACAAGGACATCATCACGGCGGCGCACATGGCCCGGATGAAGCACCAGGCCATCGTCGGGAACATCGGTCACTTCGACAACGAGATCGACATGGCCGGTCTCGCCAGGACCCCGGGGGTGGAGCGGATCAACATCAAGCCGCAGGTCGACAAGTGGGTCTTCCCCGACGGCCACGCCATCATCGTCCTGTCCGAGGGCCGGCTCCTGAATCTGGGCAACGCTACGGGGCACCCCAGCTTCGTGATGTCCAACTCGTTCACCAACCAGACGATGGCGCAGGTCGAGCTCTTCACCCAGACCGGTCAGTACGTCAACGACGTCTACGTGCTGCCCAAGCACCTCGACGAGAAGGTGGCGCGCCTGCACCTCGACGCGCTGGGGGTCAAGCTGACGAAGCTGACCAACGAGCAGGCCGACTACATCGGCGTGCCCGTCGAGGGGCCCTACAAGCCCGACACGTACCGGTACTGAGGCGTCAGCCCAGCGAGGCGGTGGCGATCACCGTCCCGCTGGGCGACACCACCTCGGCGGTGCGGATGTCGGCCGGCTTGACGTGCAGGGGAGCAACCCAAGCCCCGTAGCCCTGCCGCGCGACGAAGGTTCCGACGTGGTGGGTCACACCGTCCGCCGTCATCACGATGCAGTCGACGGGCCCCCGGGCCGTCGAATCGGCGAGCATCATCGACATCCAGGGTCGGGCGCCCCCGACCACCACGACGTGACCCACCGCGGCGCCGTTCTCGACGAGGTCGGCCGAGATCGCGTTCCCGTGATGGGCCTGCGCGGTGGCGGTCGTGGGCGCGGACGACGGAAGGGTCAGGCCCAGTCCGAGCGCCAGAGCCGCTGCAGCCGCCGCCACGCCGGCGGGCACCCACAGGGACGGCCGGAACCGGCGCCGCCTGTCCGACACACCCATGCGGTCGAAGAGCCGCACCTCGAATCCCAACGGTGGCTCCGCCTCGGGGGCCACCTGCACGATGGTGTCGGCCACCCGGGAGAGCTGCTCCAGTTCCTCCGCGCACTGCGGGCACGAATCGACATGGGACAGCGCCTGCGCCCGGGGGCGCCCGGTCAGCGCGCCGAGCGCGAGCTCGGCCAGGTCGTCCGCGTAGGCGTCGCACCCGGTGTCCCTCAGTTCATCGCTCATCGCTCACCCCCTCCGCTGGCTCGACGGCGGCGCGCATGCGGAGGAGCGCCGTGCGGATGCGCGTCTTGGCCGTACCCAGAGGGATGCCCTCGGACTCGCTGATCTCCAGCGCCGTCCGGCCGTACACGGCGGCCAGCACCACCGCCCGCCGTTGCTCCTCGGGCAGCACTTCCAGGGCGGCGCGCACGGTCTCGCGCACGTCGCCCCGGTGCGCCGAATCCTCGGGGTTGTGCTCGTTGCTGCGCAGGGCCGAGGCGGCGAAGTCGTCGGGGTCCGTCGGCACGGCGCGGCGGAGGCGCAGGGCGTCGATCGCCAGGTTGCGCGTGATGGTGAGGACCCACGACGCCACCGAGCCCCGCCGGGGGTCGAACACGGGCGCGTGGCGCCAGACCCTGATCATGGCCTCCTGGGCCACGTCCTCGGCCACGCCGGACTCGCCGGTCATGGAGAAGGCGAGGCCGAACACGCGCCGTTGGTAGCGGCGCACGAAGGAGACCGCTGCCGCCTGCTCCCCTACGGCCATGCCGGCCAGGAGGGCCTCGTCGGAGAGCTCGCCCTCGGCCACACGCAATTGTCGCATCATCGGGTATACGGGCCCCACCGCCCTGTGGATTCACCACGGCGGCTCAATCCCGGCGCCCGCCTGGCCCGTATCCCCATCCGTGCCTGCGACGACCGCCGACCCCGCCCCTCTGCCCGTCCCCGGGGCCGGCCGCAGGCCGATGACCGCGGTCGGGGTGACGGCGGCGGCGGTTCGCCCGCCCACCGCCGGCCTCTGCCTCCCCGGATCGGTACCCGACGCTCGCCCCGGCACCACCCCGGCCGGGACCGCGACGTAGGGACCACTCCGGACCGGGCCTGCGTCCCTTTCTCCCGGTTGGGGCGCGGGCCCGGCTTCGGGCCCCGTGATCAGCGCAGCCCGGCGAAGAGGTCGTCCTCGGGGACCGGCGCCTCCGTGGTGTCGACGGCCCGGACGAAGCTCTCGGATCCCATGATGGAGGAGAACAGCTCCTCGCCCATCTGGAGGAAGAAGATGTTCTCGCTCTGGCTGGCGTGTGCGGCGAGGGACGCGTACTTGCGCCCCGCCACCGCGCTGCAGTCGACGGTGGTCGTGATCAGCTCGTCCGGCGTGCCGAAGTCGGGGTTCTCCTGGACTTCGGACGGCAGCTCGACACCCGACTGCGCCAGCATGTCGGCAAACCCGCGCAGCGTCGAACGTGCCACCGCCGTGTAGTAGAGCTTGGCCGGAACCCCCGACTCCGTCAGCGCGGCGTGCGTGATCCGGTTCGCCTGAATGTGATCGGGGTGCCCGTAGAAGCCGTTCTCGTCGTAGGTCACCACCACCTGCGGCTCGTAGCGGTCCATGAGTGCCGCCAGCCGCTGGG
This sequence comes from uncultured Acidimicrobiaceae bacterium, assembly GCA_963809825.1. GTDB lineage: Bacteria > Actinomycetota > Acidimicrobiia > Acidimicrobiales > RAAP-2 > Bog-473. The sequence continues at coordinate 3,763 of CAWELJ010000003.1, forward strand.
CCGGCTCCTCGACGGGCGTCCGCCAGAAGGACCCGGGCGACTCGTTCTGCGGCCAGCCCTCCATCCCCGAGTCGTGGTAGCCGAGCATCTCGAGATGCGCCACGCCGAGAACCTCGCAGCTGGCCTCGAGCTCCCGGCGGCGCAGCTCGACCACGGCGCGTTCGTCGTGCCCGGGTTCGCCGGGCTTCAACCCGCCCGGGGCGTCCCCGAGCTCGCCGTTCGTGCAGGTGACGAGCACGGTGCGGACACCCTCGGCCGCGTAGCGGGCCAGGATGCCGCCGGTCCCGATGGCCTCGTCGTCGGGATGGGCGTGCACTGCCATGAGGGTCAGAGGTCGCTCGGCCATGGAGGGCAGCGTATGGGAACCGGCGCCAGCTCCGGCGCAGTCAGGTCTGGAGGCCGCCGACCGCGCCGGCCAGGCGCTCCAGCTCGGACCGCCACTGTTGCGGTGGCGCCATGGGCCGCACGATGAACTTGGAGAACCCGACCTCGAGGAACCGTTCCACCATGTCGCGCAGGCCGCCGAGCCCGACCGGCACGATCTGCTCGAGCGGCCGCCCCCGGGCCCGGCGTGCCAGCGGCGACGAGGCCAGGGCGGAAAGATCGGCGCCTTCAGGGGCATAGGCGAGGCTGACGCCGAAGTGCTCCGGACTGATGGCCCGTCCGTGCTCGGCCGCCACCTTGTCGATCACCGCCTTGCCCGTCGCGGCGTCGGCCGGCGTGCAGAAGGCCGGGATCCACCCGTCGGCGAGACGTCCACAGCGCTCGAGCGCCGCCGGGACGTTGCCGCCGAGCCAGACGTCGAAGGGGTCCTGGACCGGTCGTGGCGAGACCGAGACCTCGGCGAACGTGCCGGCCGGCCCCTCATGGGTGACCTCCTCGCCCGCCCACAGCCGGCGCAGCACGGGGAGCGCGTCGTCCATCAGCGCACCCCGCTCCGCCGTCGGGATCCCGATGGCGCTGCGCTCCCCGCCGAGGGCGAGACCCGGGACGAAGGTGAGGAGGAAGCGCCCCCCCGAGAGCAGGTCGAGGGTGGCGACCGCCTTGGCCAGCCACACCAGGTTGCGTCCCGGCAGGAGCATCGTGGTCCCGATCTTGAGGCCGGGGCAGGCGCCCGAGGCCCAGGCCAGCCCGACCAGGGGGTCGGGCCCGGGCCGGGTGAGCACCTCGGGCAGCCACAGCGAGTCGAAGCCGGTCTCGGCGATGGCCCGTGCCAGCGCGACCATGGCGTCGGGCCCGAGGCTCTCGCCGCCGGCGCTGATCCCGATGCGTACCTTCATCCAGCGCTTCCCGGTGCGTCGCCGAGCGCCGAGATGGCGCGCGAGATGCCGTCGTCGTCGACGTCGTGGTGCGTGACGAAGCGGACCGTGTCGGGCGCGATGGCGTGCGCCAGCACACCATGACGCTCCAGATGCGCCAGCAGCTTGCCCGGCTCGGGGTGGGTGAAGGTCACAATGTTCGTCCGGACCCGGGCCGGGTCGACGCCGCACCCGGGCCAGCGGTCGGCCACGGCCTCGGCCAGCCGCGTGGCGCGGACATGGTCTTCAGGGAGACGCTGGACCATCTCGGTGAGGGCCACCAGCCCCGGCGCGGCGAGGACGCCGGCCTGGCGCATGCCCCCGCCGAGGCGCTTGCGGGCCAGACGGCCCTCGGCGATCACGTCCGCCTCGCCGCCGAGCAGCGACCCCACCGGCGCGCACAGACCCTTCGAGAGGCAGCACATGACGGTCGTGGCGCCGGCGGCCCATTCGTCGGCCGGCACGCCCGTGGCGGCCTCGGCGTTGAACAGGCGCGCGCCGTCCATGTGGACCGGCACCGGGCCCGCCGCATCGATCACAGCGCGCAGGCCCGCCGCCGACCACGGAGCACCCGATGCGGCCATGTGCGTGTGCTCGATGCTGACGAGCGACACCTCCGGCTGATGGTGCGCCGCTGCCTCACGCGCCCGTCGGACGTCGGCGGCGCGCAACATGCCGTCGTCGTCGTCGAGCTCGACGAACTGGATCCCGGCGTTCATCGCGGCCGCGCCGTACTCGTAGGCGACCACGTGCTGGCGGCGACCGGCGACGACCGCGGTCCCGGGACGGGTCAGGACCCGGATGGCGATCTGGTTGGCCATGACGCCCGAGGCCACGAACAGCGCGGCCGGCTTGCCGACCCTTGCCGCGAACGTCTCCTCGAGAGCGCGCACCGTCGGATCCTCGCCGTAGTCGTCGTCCCCGACCTCGGCCTCGGCCATGGCGCGGCGCATCGCGGGCGTCGGCCTCGTGACGGTGTCGCTGCGCAGGTCGACCACGTCGGGCACGCGCTCAGGCTACCGGCGCGCCGTTAACATCCGGCGGTGACCACACCCCCCTCGCCCCCTGGTGGCGTGCCGCCCGGCGTCGTCCAGAGCATCCACGACCTGCTCGACGTCGAGTTCGTCGAGACGGGCCCGGACCGCGTCGTCCTGCGCATCCCCGTCGACTGGCGGGTGCACCAGCCCTACGGCATCCTCCACGGAGGGGTCTCCGCCCTCCTGGCCGAGTCGGCCGCCAGCCTCGGGGCCGCGCTGGCCGCCGGGCCCGACCGCAGCGTGGTCGGGATCGAGCTCAACGCCAGCCACCTGCGCTCCGTGCGGGAGGGCCACCTGACCGCCGAGGCCACGCCCGTGCGGGTCGGCCGCACGGTCCAGGTCTGGCGCATCGAGCTCAGCGACGACGACGGCCGGGCCATCTGCGAGGCGCGCTGCACGGTGTCCGTCCTCGACCGGCCCGGCGGGGACGTCGGGCCGGTCGGCCGACCGGTGGTGCAGGAATAGAAAGCGCCGCGGTACCGGCGTAATATGTCGGTGTGACCCCGGTAGGAAGTGGAGCTCCCCGCCCATCCCTCGGGCTCATCCTCCCTGCCACCACGCAGGGAGAACTTCATCCGGAGTGTAGTAATACCCTTGGTACTACCAACAGCGCCGCCGAGCTGACGGAGCTCTGCCGCCGGGCCGAAGGCACCGGAGCCGATTCCCTCTGGGCGGTGGACCACCTCTACTGGCCCCACCCCATCGGCGAGGCGCTCACCACCTTGGCCGTGGCCGCCGTGGCGACGACACGGCCGACGCTCGGGACCTGCGTGCTGCAGCTGCCCCTGCGGCAGCCGTCCGTCGTGGCGAAACAGGCGGCGGCGCTCCAACTCCTCTCGGGTGGCCGCTTCGTCCTCGGCATGGGTGTCGGCAGCCACGAGGAGGAGTACGAGCGGGCCGGCGTCGACTTCCACCGCCGGGGACTGCTCATGGACCAGGGCGTCGCCCGCCTGCGGGAGGCCTGGTCCCCGGCGGGACCGGACACCGATTACGTCCAGCAGCCGGAGGCACCCCCCGTCCCCCTGTGGTTCGGCGGGGCGAGCGCGGCGGCGCGGCGCCGGGCCGCAGCGGTCGGCGACGGCTGGATCCCCCTGTTCATCACGCCGGACGACTACGCGCCTGCAGTGGGCGCGCTCCGGCGTGAGGCGGCAGGGAACGGGCGCGACCCCGACGCTGTCGAGCCCGGCGTGGTGGTCTTCGCCAGTGTGGGTGACGACGACTCGGCGGTCCGCGGCGCAGACTGGCTCTCGCAGCTCTACCGGGTGCCGGCCAAGGCCTTCCGGCGCCACCTCGTCGCGGGGTCGCCGGACTCGTGTGCGGCCGCGCTGCGGGGCTACGCCGAGGCCGGGGCGCGCCACATCGTCGTCATGGTGGCCGGTTCGCTCGCCGTCGACCAGTTCGGCCTGCTCCGCGCCGCCTTCGTCCGCGACGAGGAGCGGGTCCTCACGGGAGCGCCGGCGTGAGCGGGACGGACGTCGCCATCCTCGGGACCGGCATGTCGGACATGAGCCGTCGTGACCTCGACCTCGAGACGATGGCCTACCAGGTCGCGCACGAAGCCCTCGACGATGCCGGCGTGTCGGCCCACGAGCTCGGCTTGGTCATCGTGGGCAACGCGATGGCTGGGCGGCTGAGCGACCAGGGCTGCATGCGCGGGCAGACCTGGCTGCGCAAGGCCGGGCTCAGCGAAGCCGCCATCATCAACGTCGACAACTCGTGTGCCGGCGGCAGCTCGGCCCTGCACCTCGCCACGATGGCGGCGACGGTCCACGACCGCCCGGTGCTCGTACTCGGCGCCGAGAAGATGTGGACCGGCAATCGCTCCGAGACGATCGCGGGGATCGAGGACGGGTTGCCGGCGGAATACCGCCTCGACCTGCACGAGCGGCGCCACGCTGACGACAACCCGGCGGGGAGCATCCTCATGGGGCTCAACAACTCGTGGGCGCAGCGGCTCATGGCAGACGTCGGTGCGACGGTGCGCCAGATCGCCGCCGCGGCCGCCAAGGCGTTCAACCACGCCTCGCGCAACCCGCTGGCGCAGTTCCAACGGACCGTCACCATCGACGAAGTGCTCGCATCGCCCCAGGTCGCCGGCGTCCTCACCCGTCTCATGTGCAGCTCGTTCACCGACGGCGCCGCGGCCGTCGTCCTCGGCGGCCCGTCCGTCCCGGTTCCCGCGGCGGCACCCCGTATCATCGGTTCGGTGGCGCGCTCGGGAAACGGCTCTCTCGACTACCACGACCGGCTGACGCAGGCGTCCGACGCGGCGTGGGAGGCCTTCGGTTTCGGCCCGCACGACGTCGACATGGTCGAGCTGCACGACGCCACCGCGGCCGAGGAGCTCTACGCGCTGGAGTCGCTCGGGTTCTTCGCCCCCGGCGCCGCCGGCCCGGCCACCGAAGCGGGCGCCACCGGCGTCGACACGCCGGGTCTGGTGGTGAACCCCAGCGGGGGGCTGGTCGGCCGCGGCCACCCACTGGGCGCCACCGGCCTGGCTCAGGTGGTCGAGCTCGCGACACAGATACGCGGCCGTGCCGGGGCACGCCAGGTCGCCGCGGCGCGTACGGGGATCGCAGTGAACACCGGCGGGATCATCTACGGCGATGCGGGATTCGTGGGAATCCACGCCGTCCGCGCCGGGTCCGCCGCGTGAGAGGCATCCGCATCACAGGCTGGGGCATCGCCGTGCCGGACAAGGTCGTGACCAACGACGACATGGCGCTCAACCTCGACACGTCCAACGAGTGGATCGTCGAGCGGACCGGCATCCGCGAACGCCACATCGGTGGCACCACCTCGGGCCTGGCCATCGAGGCCGGGAGGGAGGCGCTCGCCTGCGCCGGCCGGACGCCCGAGGAGATCTCACACCTGGTGCTGGCGACCACCACGCCGGACAGCATCGTCCCGGGGACGGCGCCGACCGTGCAGACCGGGCTGGGCATCCGAGGCGGCGCGTTCGACATCAACGCGGCCTGCTCGGGGTTCGTCTACGGCCTGATCACGGTGGCGGGCCTCATCGCGGTCGGCTCGGGTCCGGTGCTGCTCGTCGGGTCCGAGACGCTCTCGGGCATCACCGACATGGACGACCGCAAGATCGCCATCATCGTCGGTGACGGCGCCGGCGCCGTCGTCGTCGAGCCGGTGGACGGTCCCGGCGGCCTGCTCAGTTGGAACTTGAATGCCGACGGCTCGCTCAAGCACCTGCTCAAGTGCGAGCACGGGGGCACGCTCTACATGGACGGCAAGGAGGTGTTCCGCCGCGCCGTGCGTGTCGTCGTCGAGTCGGCCGAGCGCGCCATGGCCGATGCCGGCCTCGGGCCCGAGGACATCTCCCTCATGGTGCCCCACCAGGCCAACCTGCGGATCATCCAGGCGGCGTGCGCGCGCCTGCACATTCCCGAGGAGAGGACGGCCGTGGTGATCGATCGCTACGGCAACACGTCGTCGGCCTCCATCCCGCTCGCGCTGTACGACGCCATCGGGCAGGGCCGGGTCCATGATGGTGACAACCTCCTGCTGACCGGTTTCGGCGGCGGGATGACCTGGGCGAGCGCCGTCTTCCGCTGGAACGCATGAGCGACGGGATGGGCGGTGCGAGCCCGGCGCTCGTCGTCCTGGCCGCCGGCCGGGCCAAGCGCTACGGAGGCGTGAAGCCACTGGCTCCGGTCGGCCCCCACGGTGAGGCCGTCATCGACCTCGTGGCCTCCGACGCACTCTCCGCCGGCTTCGGTGCGATCGTGCTCGTCCTGGGCCCCAGCACGGGGCCTGCCATCCGCTACCACGTCGAGCGGACCTGGCCGTCGTCCGTCGACGTGCGCTTCACGACCCAGCCGGTGCCCCGCGGCACCGTCGACGCCGTGCTGAGCGCCTCCGACCACGTGGGCGACACGCCCTACGGGGTGGGCAACGCGGACGACATCTACGGGCGCGCCGGGTGCGCCCTGCTGGTGGAGCACCTTCGCTCGCACGGCGACACCAATGCCCTCGTGGGCTACCGGCTGGCCGACGCCGTGATCGGCTTCTCCGCCGTGACCCGCGGCATCTGCCGGGTCGGGTCGGACGGCATGCTCCTCGGGGTCGACGAGCGGCGCCAGGTGACCGCCACCGCCGAGGGCGGCTTCACCGCCGCCGACGGGCGCCAGCCGGCCGCCCTGTCGCCCGACGCCCGGGTGTCGATGAACCTGTGGGGCTTCACGCCGGCATTCCACAAAACGCTGCAGGCGGCCATGGACGCCGTCGTCGACGCCTCCGAGGAGTCCGAGGTCCTGCTGCCCGAGGTGGTGGCCGAGTCGCTCACGACGACCTCTTTCGCCGTGCTGCCGGCCGGTGGCCGCTGCGTGGGGGTGACCCACCCCGACGACCTGTCGCTGGTGCAGGCCGAGATGAACCGCCAGGTGGCGGCCGGGGAGCGCCCGGCCGGGCTGTGGCCCTCCCTGCGCTGAGCCCGCCGGAGGGCCCCCGATCCAACTGAGGGCGCGGGAACCGCGCCGTCGCGTCGTTACCGGTGCATGGGGAGCGGTGTGGCGAACAGGTGCCCGGACGCGACGCAACCCCGAGTAACCGTTCGGCCGAAGCCTCCCGTGCTCCTCGGGGCCACGTCAACGACGACCCGCTGGCACCGTGCAGGAGTCGTGTCGGACAACCCCTGCCCGGGCCGGTCACTGCGACTCCAGGGAAGCCACCGTGACGCACCACGGACCATCTCAGATCAGAGCTTCGGGCCCACTCCGGTCACGCTCCCCTTGCGGGGGACGCTCCCGGCCCTCGATCTCGCCTTGCAGCGTTCTCTCGGCTTCCCCCCGTTCCGCCTTGCGGCTTCCCTTCGGGCTTCCCTCGCTCCCACCTTGCGGTGGTCGCTTGAGGTTCGGTGGGCTCTTGTCTCCGAACTGAAGACAGGTTGCGCTTCGCGTCGCGCAGGGTCAATGGATATTCGCGAAATCCAGACGTTCTCCCCATCTTTCTGCATGTCATCCCCAAGGCATGGTGTCGCCATCCCCAGTTCTTCCCCATGGTGAAGATGTCGCGACACCATCCCGGCGCAGTCGCCGCGGGCGTGGCCGCCATGGTCGCGGCCCTCGCACTCGCCGTCGCCGGCGTCGTCGGACTCGGGGACTCGAGCGCACGCGCCCAGGAGGCGGGCGTGTCACCCGTGCTCTATCTGTCCACCGGTGCGCTGGGCGCCGCGGCGGGCAACGACGCCCTGGGCTTGCGCACGCCCTACTACGAGCCCCCCGCCCTGCCCGACCCCGACCAGCCCGGCTTCACCATCAACTCGGGCGCCGACCAGCCCGATCCCTTCATGTACCAGGAGGGCGGGCGCTACTACCTGTTCACCTCGCAGGACCGCGTGCCGACGAACGTGCCGGTGCGCTCGGGCACCGTGGTGGGGCAATGGGGCACGCCCACCGACGCCCTGCCCGACCCTCCGGCGTGGGCCGAGCCCGGTGTGATGTGGTCCCCCGACGTCGCCCGCTTCGGCGACCACTACATCCTGTACTTCAGCACCATGGTGCAAAACGTCTCGCCCGGCCTCATGTGCATCGGCGACGCCATCAGTACCGCCGTGGGTGGCCCCTACATCGCGTCGCCGGTCCCCTTCATCTGCCAACAAACGCTCGGTGGGTCGATCGACCCGCGCGTCTTCGTCGACTCCACCGGCCAGCCCTACATGATCTGGAAGTCGGAGCAGAACGCGCGTTCGTTCACCGTCGACACACAGATCTGGAGCCAGCCGCTCAGCGCCGACGGCATGCACCTCGTCGGGCAGCCAACGGTGATCTTCGGTCCCGACGCGCCGTGGCAGGGTCACATCGTCGAAGCGCCCCAGCTGATCCTCGCCCGCGGCGCCTACTACTTGTTCTACTCGGGTGGGTGGTTCAACCAGCCCGGGTACTCCATCGGCGTGGCCCGCTGCGCCGGCCCGCTCGGGCCGTGCGCGGACACGTCCTCCTCGCCGCTGCTGGCCTCGAACGCGCAGGGTCAGGGCCCCGGAGAGGAGTCGGTGTTCGCCAACGCCGCCGGTGTCTGGCTCCTCTACACGCCCTCCCGCTCGACCCTCCCCCTCCCGGGGCCGCCACGCCCCGTCGCCATGGCCCACCTCGGCTTCGGGCCCGCGGGGCCCTACCTCGCCGCGCCCTTCGCGGTCAGCGGACCGGCCTGAGCGTCGGCGCAGCCGCGACGGGATCAGCCGCCGTCCCCGCCGGGCGCGGCGCGCTCGCCCAAACGCGGCCGGCCGAGCCACACCGCCAACACGCTGAGGAGCACGGCGAAGCCGGCCAGGATCAGCGCGGCGATCGATTCGGCGTCGCTGCCGGAGCCGTTCACGACCGTGGCGGCGCCAGAGCTCGCACCCGACACGGTGGTCGCGCTCGTGCCTGCGCTGGGCGCTGCGGTCAGCGTCAGGGTCGGCGCCGGGTGCTCGGGGTTCGGCGCCGTCTTGGTGGGGACCTGAATCCACGACACGACCGTGCCGTCGCTGTAGGCCTGAATCGCCTTGAAGACGAGCTCCGGTGTCCCCGTCGGTATGCCCTGGGCCAGCACGTTGAACACCCCGAACTGGCCGACGGGGACGGTGCCGGCGGACCAGTCGATCTCGCTCACCGTGGAGGTGAACGTGCCGTCGTCGGTCGTCACCGGCTTCGGCAGCGCCGCCCTGACCGTCGTCACCCGCCACCCCGACCCGGCCTCGGGGCTCAGCACGACGATCGGGTGGTCGAGCGGGAATTGGATCCGGAGACCGCTGACGGTGGCCGTCGCCGACTCGTTGGGGACGCGGAAGCTCAGGATCACGTCGCTGGTCCCCTGCGGGACGCTCGACGGGCTCACGGTGACGTGGGCGCCCACCACGGACGCGTCGAGGACGACGAACGCCAGCGCGCACGCCGCAGCGACTCCGAGCTTCCTGATCATCTGCCGACCCTCCTCCGCCGTCCCGCGGTCCTACTGCACGGTGTCCACGAAGCTCACGTCAGGCTGGCTGAAGGCCGAGACCTGGACCTGCAACACGATCTGCCACTTGCCCACGATCGGTGGGTTGGGGCTGTTGACGAGCACGAAGCGCCCGACCCCGACCCGCTTCATGTCCTGCTCAATGGGGCCGACGTTCTGCGAGGGCAGGACGAGGTAGATGGAGACGCTCTCGGCCACGTCCTGCGCCGCCCCACCGCTGCCGGTGAACTGGACGGTCCAATTGTTGACCAGCGCCTGGTTCGGGTGATGTGAGGGTCACGTCCCGTCCACGAAGGGCTGCGTCTGCGTGAACGGGACGGGCGGCGGGGCGGCGGCGTTGCTCGGGGTCCCGTTGGCGAGGACCGCCGTGACGCCGAAGACCGCCACCATGCCGATCGCCTCCAGGCGCACCGTGGAGACGAGCCGCTGCCAACCACGCGCCACGACGTCCGGGCGGTCCGACGCCGACGCCTCCGAGAGGCCGGGTAACAGGAGGTAGCGGTTTTAGCCCGCCAGGAACAGCAGGAGACCGACGAGGGCGATCTTCACCAGGAGCAACTGCCGGTAGCCCGTCTCGAAGAGGTTGGCCACCGATCCGACCTCGGCGACGGCGAGCAGCGTGCCGGCCACGAGGATCCCGGCGAAGGAGATCCCCGCCATCGTCGGGAAGCGGCCCACCACCGCAGCGGTGTCCCCGAGACGCAGACCCGGCCCGGCCCACGGCGGGGCCGGAGCCGCCCGCTCCAGGACGGCCGTCGGGGCGCCCGAGGTGCGGGCCAGCTGGCGGCCGGCGGGGCGTCGGGCGCGCCCGCCCCCGCTCCCGCCGGGTACCCGCTCTCCGCCGGGCCGCCGCGGTCCGGGTGCGCAGGACGGAGACGAGGCCGACCAGCCGCCGCAGGGCGACGAAGTCGACGTGCACCACGTCGGCGGGGATGCTCAGCCAGCGCTCCGGGAGGTGATGGCGTGGCCGAAGAGGACGAACGCGCCCGCCGCCACCAGGAGCCCGTAGAAGGCGGCGAACTGGCGGCTCACGCTGCGGCGCAGGCGGAGGGAGGCCAGGCAGGCCGCCAGCCCGACGAGCTGGGCGGCACACTGCTCCCCGAATTTGCCGCCGAAGGACTGGCGGTCGATGGTCCAATGGGCGAGCGAGCCCAGACCGCCGCCGGTCAGGGCCGACTGCGCGCCGCCGGTCACGGCCATCCCGACGACCCCGATCGCGGCTGCGGCGTAGGTCCAGCGCCGCAGCCGGCGGCGCTCCTCCCCTGCCCGCAGGATGAAGGCCAGGAAGAACGCCAGGCCCGCGGCCACCAGCACGCCGAGATACGTCAGGAACTGGCCGGCGTCGTCCACCCGCGTGGCCATGGACGTGCGCGGCCGGGCGAGCGCCGCGATGGACCCGGCGTGGACGTTGCCCACCAGGAAGACGATGCCCCCGCTCACCACGTGCCCGTCGACCGACGTAACGGTGTAGTCGGTCACGTAGGCACCGTCGCCGAGCGAGGCCGGCAGGACGGCCTGCAGGGTCGCCGGGGGCGGGATGCCCCGAGGCGATCTGCACCTGCCGGCCGCTCGAGTCGAGGACGACCAGGCCCCCGTTGTCGGGCCGGACCGGCTGGTCGAAGTCGACCGTGACCGTGTGGGGGACGCGGGCGAGATGCGCCCCCTGCGCCGGCGAGGACGCCGTCACGGCGGCGTGGGCTGCCGCCGGCGCGGCCCAGCCGATCAGGACCAGACAGCACAGGGCGCCCGCGGCCAATGGCCGCCGCGCCCTCACCCCCGGAGGCCTCGTCCCGCCACCCGCTCGCTCAGCGCAGGGCCGCGATCAGGATTGGCGGTCGCAGAAGCCGATCGCGTTCGTGAGATCCGTGTTGCCCGGGCAGTAGACGTGCAGGTTGTCGTGCGAGAACACGCCCTGGGGGCTCTCCCACCCGGGCACCACCCAGGCGTGCACCATCCACACCGTCTTCTGCATGAATTGACCGTGCACGTCGGCGCACTCCTGCGGCGTGACGTCCTGGTCGGCGGCGAAGGGCACACCGATCTTCCCGGCCCCGATCTGGATGCAGACGTTGGAGTGGCGGTGCCAGTGGTCGTTGGGTCCGATGAATCCCGCCGGCGCCGTCTGCCCGAACGACTCGTACATGACCCCGACCACCGGTGCGTCGGGCGCAACGCTGGCGTAGATCCACGACGCGGGGAACAGCGGGTTGACTGTGCCGTCGGGGTTGATGCCCTTGAACGCGTTGGCGTTGATCTCCTGGTAGTGCGCGCCCACGCCGGGAGCCATGCCGCCAGCCAGGATCATGCCGGCGGCCTTGGCGGACGCCACCGTCGGGAAGCGCTCCGCGGCCTGCAGGGACCCCGCGAGCTGGCTCGTGAGGACGGCCTGGTCGGCGGCGCCGAGCGGCACCCACTTCTTGAGCTCCGTCTGCTCGGTGGCGTTGCCGGCGACGATGCTCTGGAACGTCTTCGAGCTCTCGCCGGGCACCTTGACCGTGCCCGACAGCGCCAGTGCGGCGGCCGAGCCACCGGGTGTCGCGGACGGCTTCGCCGCCTTCACGGGCTCAGGGCGGTCGTCGTGGTGAACAGGCCGGCGATCGCCAGCGCGGCGACGGCCACCGGGACGACCGAGCCGATGACCGAGGTCGCCGACGACCAGGCGCGGCCGAGGGCGGGCCGCAGGGCCAGCGCGCCGGCCACAGCCAGCGCGATGGCGGACAACGCCACGCCGATGCCCGCGGTGGCGGCCGACACGGCCTGCGGGCCCTCCGCGGCCAGCCAGAAGGCGGCGATCGCCACATTGGCGGCGGCCGCGACGCAAAAGAGCGCTCGGGAGGGCCGCGACAGCACGCCCACGGCCAGGGCCACCTGGGCCAGGGCCGCCACGACACCCACCGTGGCCCGGGCCCCGTGGAGGTGCCCGGACGACATGGCGAACAGCAGGAGGGCCGAGCCACCCAACGACACGGCCAGGAGGATGTGCAGTGGCCGCGTCGTGCCGCCGTCGTCGTCGCGGCGGCTCCACTCCGGTGCGGTCGCGCCCGGGGCATCTGCGTCCGTCTCGGAGAATGCGGCGTCGACGCGTTCGATCAGGTCGGTCATGTCCCCTCCAACCTCCGTGCGGCCAGGGCGCGCCCGATCCACGAACCGTAGTGCCCCCGGGTCCACCGGAGCCGAATTCCCCGCTCCGGGCGGTCCCTGACCGGTCGGAGACGTCCGTATGCTCCGTCCCATGTGGCTGAGCCGTGAGTGCGCGCGGGTGCTGGGCTCGCTGGTGGAGAAGGCCCTCACGACGCCCCAGCAGTACCCCCTCACGATCAACGCCCTCGTCGCCGCCTGCAACCAGACGTCGAACCGCGAGCCGGTGGTGAGCTACGACGAGGCGACGGTGCAGTCGGCCCTCGACGAGCTGCGGGACCAGCGGTTGATCCGCCTCGTCCTGCCCTCGCACGGTCGCTCCGTCGTCCGCTACCGGCACGTGCTCGACGAGGCACTCGGGCTCGACGACCGGCAGTGCGCGATCCTGGCCGTGCTCCTCTTGCGGGGCCCGCAGACGGTGGGCGAGCTCCGCACGCGGACCGAGCGGATGGCGCACTTCGACGCCCTGGCGGAGGTGCAGCACGAGCTGGACCTGCTCCACGGGCGCGACGAGCCCCTCGCCGGGAACCTGGGGCGCCGGCCGGGTCAGAAGGAGGAGCGTTGGGCGAGCTCGGTGGTCGACGCCGACGAACCCGCACCGGATGACGGTGTGGGCGAGGGCGCCGGCCCGCCTGACCTGCGCACGGAGCTGCACGCGCTGCAGTCGGAGGTCGCCGCGCTCCGCCACGATCTCGACGCACTGCGCGCCAGCCTCGGCGGATGAGACCGAGGCCCACCGCTACAGCGGGGTGACGTAGGCCCCCGAGATCCCGCCGTCGACGAGGAACGTCGACGCCGTCATGAACGACGAGTCGTCGGAGGCCAGGAAGGCGGCCGCGGCGGCGATCTCCGTCGCCTCGCCGAAGCGCCCCATGGGGATGTGCACCAGGCGCCGAGCGGCCCGCTCGGGGTCCTTGGCGAAGAGCTCCACCAGCAGCGGCGTGTTGACCGGCCCGGGGCACAGCGCGTTGACGCGCACCCCCTGGCGCGCGAACTGCACGCCGAGCTCGCGCGACATGGCCAGCACGCCGCCCTTGGAGGCGGTGTAGCTCACCTGGCTCGTCGCCGCGCCCATGACGGCGACGAACGAGGCCGTGTTGACGATGGACCCCTTGCCTCGGGCGAGCAGGTGGGGCAGCGCGTGCTTGCAGCACAGGTACACCGAGGTCAGGTTGACCCGCTGCACGCGCTCCCACGCCTCGAGGCCGGTGTCGAGGATGGAGTCGTCGTCGGGCGGGCTGATGCCGGCGTTGTTGCAGCAGATGTCGATGCCGCCGAAGTGGCCCGCCACTTCGGCGTAGAGCGCCTCGACCTCGTCGGAGGAGGTGACGTCGGTGCGGACGAAGATGCCGCCGACCGCGGCGGCCACCTCTCCGCCGGCGGCCTCGTCGAGGTCGACCACGGCCACCCGTGCCCCCTCGGCGGCGAAGCGCTCGCACATGGCGCGGCCGATGCCGCTGGCGCCGCCGGTGACGACCGCGACGCGGTCGACGAGGCGGCGGGCGTAGGGGGCGGTGTCGCTCATGGTCACTCCTGGTCGTCGGTCGGCGTGGTGCGGGCGGACGCTAGTCCGAGCTGATGAAGACGTTCTTCACGTCGCTGAACGCCTCGAGGGCGTCGGGCCCGAGCTCGCGGCCGATCCCGGACTGCTTGGCGCCGCCGAAGGGCGTCCAGTAGCGCACCGAGGAGTGGGAGTTGACCGACAGCGTCCCCGTGTCGACCGCCCGGGCCACCCGCAGCGCCCGCCCAACGTCGCGCGTCCACAGCGAGCCCGAGAGGCCGTAGGGCGTGTGGTTGGCGAGGCGGACCGCATCCGCTTCGTCGTCGAAGGGGATCACGGCCACGACGGGACCGAAGATCTCCTCGGTGGCCGCACGGTCGGCCGGGTCGACCGGGGCGAGCACCGTGGGGGCGAACCAGTTGCCCGGGCCGTCGGGGCACGAGCCCCGCACGGCCACCGGCGCGTCCTCGGGCACGAACGAGGCCACGGTGGCGAGGTGGCTCTCGGAGATGAGCGGGCCCATCTCGGTCGTCTCGAGCGTCGGATCGCCGACGACGACGCCGCGCACGGCCGGCTCGAGGAGGGCCATGAAGCGCTCGTACACGGAGCGCTCGACCAATATCCGCGAGCGCGCGCAGCAGTCCTGCCCGGCGTTGTCGAACACCCCGTAGGGCGCCCGGGCGGCGGCCAGCTCGAGGTCGGCGTCGGCGAAGACGATGTTGGCGCTCTTGCCGCCCAGTTCGAGGGTGACCCGTTTGATCTGCTCGGCACAGCCCGCCATGATGCGGCGCCCCACCTCCGTGGAGCCGGTGAAGCACACCTTGCGCACCGCCGGGTGGGCCACGAAGCGCTCCCCCACCACGCTGCCCTTGCCGGGCAGGATCTGCAGGACCCCCTCGGGCAGCCCGGCCTCGAGCGCGAGCTCGCCGATCCGCAGCGCGCTGAGCGGGGTGAGCTCGGCAGGCTTGACGACGACGGTGTTGCCGGCGGCCAGCGCCGGTGCGAAGCCCCACCCGGCGATGGCCATGGGGAAGTTCCAGGGCACGATCACGGCGGCGACACCGAGGGGCTCGTAGAAGGTGACGTCGATGCCCCCCGGCACCGGGATCTGCCGGCCGCTGTGGCGCTCGGGCGCCGCGGCGTAGTACTCGATCACGTCGCGCACGTTGCCGGCCTCCCAGCGCGCATTTCCGATCACGTGGCCCGCGTTGGCCACCTCGAGCGCGGCGAGCTCCTCGAGGTGGGCGTCGACGGCGGCGGCGAAGCGCCGGAGCAACCGGGCCCGGTCGCCCGGCGCCACGGCCCGCCAGGACTCGAAGGCGGCGTCGGCCCGTGCGATGGCCGCATCGGTCTCCTCGGCCGTCAGGCCCTCGACCTTGGCGATCACCTCGCCGTTGGCGGGATTGCGGACGTCCACGGGGTGATCTTTGCCGATGGCGGCCCCTGCTCCCCAACCGGGACCCCGGCCGGTGCGCGGGCCCGCCGGTACAGTGCGGGACCGTGCCCGAGCCCGCCGCGACACCGAGCGTCCAATTCAACCTGGCCACGGCCTTCGACACGCTGGTCGAGACCCTGGCCGACCGCGAGTGCATCGTGTGGCGCGACCGGCGCCTCACCTACGCCCAGGTGTCCGAGCGCTCCCGCCGCCTCGCCGCCTACCTGCACGGCCGCGGCCTGGGCGTCCACCGGGAGCGGGCCGAGCTGCAGGGCTGGGAGTCGGGCCAGGACCACGTCGCCCTCGCCCTCTACAACGGGAACGAGTACCTCGAGGGAATGCTGGGCTCCTACAGGGCGCGCGTCGCCCCCTTCAACGTCAATTACCGCTACGTCGGCGAGGAGCTGCAGTACCTGCTCAACGACGCCAAGCCCCGCGCCATGATCCTGCACTCCTCCCTCGCCCCGACCCTGGCCGAGGTGCTGCCCACGCTGGAGGCGCCCCCCGAGGTGCTGCTCCAGGTCGCCGACGAATCGGGCCACCCCCTCCTCCCCGGGGCGGAGTGGTACGAGGAGGCGCTGGCCGCCTCCTCTCCCGAGGGCGCGCCGGTCGAGCCGTCCCCCGACGACCTCTACATCCTCTACACGGGGGGCACCACGGGCATGCCCAAAGGCGTGCTCTGGCGCCAGCACGACATCTTCATGGCCGCCATGGGCGGACGGCAGGTGGGATCGTGGAAGATCGTCACCAGCTACGAGGGCCTGACCGAGCGCCTGGCCGAGAGCTACCCGGTGCGACTGCTGATCCTGCCCCCGCTCATGCACGGCGCAGCCCAGTGGGCCTGCTTCATGCTGATGGCCCAGGGGGCGACGCTCATCTTCCCCGACGAGACCCGCCGGGTCGACCCCGACGACGTGTGGAGCGTGGTCGAGCGCGAGAAGGCCAACTCCATGACCATCGTGGGCGACGCCGTGCTGCGCCCGCTGCTGGTGCAGCTCGACAAGAAGAGCTACGACCTCTCGGCGTTCTTCGCCGTCGGCAATGGCGGCGCGCCGCTGACGCCGGCCGTGCGGGCGATGGCGGTCGAGCGCATCCCCAACCTCGTCATCTCCGACTCGGCCGGCTCCTCGGAGACCGGGGCACAGATGCACGTGACGTCCATGGACGACGTGGAGGTGGGCTCGTTCCTCCCCGGTCCCGGCACCCTCGTGGTCGACGAGACGCTGTCTCGGGTGCTCGAACCGGGCCACGACGGCAACGGCTGGCTGGCGCAGACCGGGAACGTGCCGCTCGGGTATCTCGGCGACCCCGACAAGACGGCGCGTACCTTCCCTGTGATCGACGGGGTCCGCTACTCCATCCCCGGTGACCGGGCTCGGCACCGGGCCGACGGTCAGATCGAGCTGCTCGGCCGCGACTCGGTGACGGTCAACTCGGGCGGCGAGAAGATCTTCGTCGAGGAGGTGGAGCGGGCCATCGCCGGCCATCCGGCCGTGGCCGATGTCGTCGTCGCCGGCCGGCCGTCGGAGCGCTGGGGCCAGGAGGTGGTGGCCGTCGTGCAGCTCGCCGAGGGGGCGACCACCGACGGAGCGTCCGTCGTCGAGCACGCCTCGGCCCACATCGCCCGCTACAAGTTGCCCAAGGAAGTCGTGTTCGTGGAGCACATCCAGCGCTCGCCCTCGGGCAAGGCGGACTACCGCTGGGCGGCCGAGACGGCCGTCAAGGACGCCTCGGGCGCCTGACCATGGCGGCGGCCGGGCCGAGGGTGGTGACCGCCCGCCTCGTCCTGCGACCGTTCACCGACGTGGACCGGGCCCCTTTCGCCGCGCTCAACGCGCATCCCCTCGTCGTCGAGTCCCTCGGCGAGTCGCCGAGCCGGGCCGAGAGCGACGCCGTGGTGGACCGGTTCGGCGAGGAGATGGCACGCGAGGGCTGGGGCCTGTGGGCAGTCGAGGTGACGGGCGGGGCGCCCTTCGTCGGCATGGTGGGCCTGCACCGGGTCAACCCTGCGCTGCCCTGCGCCCCGGCCGTGGAGGTGGGCTGGCGGCTGCACCCGGACCACTGGGGG
The DNA here is from genome assembly GCA_963809825.1 of uncultured Acidimicrobiaceae bacterium. Taxonomy (GTDB): domain Bacteria; phylum Actinomycetota; class Acidimicrobiia; order Acidimicrobiales; family RAAP-2; genus Bog-473. Next base: position 21,191 of record CAWELJ010000003.1, read on the forward strand.
CACGGCTACGCCACCGAGGCGGCGGCGGCCTCGGTGCGCTTCGGCTTCGAGGAGGCGGGCCTGCCCGAGATCGTCGCCTTCACGACGACGCTGAACACCCGCTCCCAGGCGGTCATGGAGCGCATCGGCATGGTGCGCGACCCCGGAGGCGACTTCGACCACCCGCGGCTGCCCGAGGGCAGCCCGCTGCGGCGCCACGTGCTCTACCGGATGACGGCGTCACAGGCGAGCCCTACGGTGGCGCCGTGAGCACGGCCACACCGGAGCGCTGTGACTGGGCGGGCACCGATCCCGAGATGGTTGCCTACCACGACGGCGAATGGGGCGTGCCGGTGCACGACGACCCGACCCACTTCGAGTTCCTGATCCTCGAGGGCGCGCAGGCCGGGCTCAGCTGGGCCACCATCCTCAAGCGGCGCCGCGGGTACGCCAAGGCCTTCGCCGGCTTCGACGCCGCCAAAGTGGCGCGCTTCACGCCGGCCCGGGTGGAGAAGCTGCTGACCGACCCGGGCATCATCCGCAACCGGGCCAAGGTCGAGGCGACGGTGCGCAACGCCCGCGCCTTCCTGGCCGTGCAGGAGGAGTTCGGCTCCTTCGACGCCTACATCTGGGGCTTCGTCGGCGGGCGGCCGATCGTGAACAAGTGGCGGCGGACGGCACAGTTGCCGGCGATCACGGCGGAGTCGGAGGCATTGAGCAAGGACCTGCGCCGGCGCGGCTTCGGCTTCGTCGGCCCCACCGTCTGCTACGCCCATCTGCAGGCGACCGGGCTCGTCAACGACCACCTGGTGCGCTGCTTCCGCTACGGCGAGCTCACAGGGTCCGGCGCATGAGGACCCGTGTCCCGAAGCGGGTCATGACGGGCTCCTCGGGTCCGAGCCCGTGGCGGGCGAGCCAGTCGTCCACCGGCCCGGCCTCGACGAAGCCCTCCGAGGCGTAGAAGGGCGCGTTCCAGGGGATGTCGCGGTAGGTGGCGAGCGTGAGCTCGGGGTAGCCGCGCGTCGCCGCCCAGGCGCAGCCGGCGCGCAACAGGGCCCGTCCGGTGCCGCGGCGGGCGTGGTCGGGGTGCACCGAGAGCTGCTCGAGGTGGGCGCCGTCGCCGACGCCGTCGATGCGGCACAGCCCGACGGGCGGCTCGCCCGCCACCAGGACCACGAGCGCGGCGGCGAACTCCTCCACCGTGCCGGGGCCCGGGAGGGGCCCGATGCCGAGCGACTCGAACATGGTGTCCGCCGCCAGCTCGAGCGCGGGCAGGAGCGCCAGTTCGTCGGGCCGCACCGGCCGGATGGGGTCCACCGACCGACGCTAGCGTGCGTGCCCGTGCGTGCCGTCGTCTGCAACGAGCTCGGCCCGCCGTCGCTGCTGCGGGTGGAGGAGCGCCCCGACCCTGCGCCGGGCCCGGGCCAGGTCGTGGTCGACGTGGAGGCGGCCGGCGTCAACTACGTGGACGCGCTGTTCGTCGGGGGGCAGTACCAGATCAAGCCGCCCGTCCCCTTCGTGCCCGGGACCGAGTCCGCCGGGCGCGTGTCCGTGGTCGGCGAGTCGGTGCACGGACTCGAGGCCGGCCAGCGCGTGCTGGTCTCCGCCGGTCTGGGCGGCTTCGCCACCAAGGTCGCCGCGCCGGCGGCAGCGGTGACAGCGCTGCCCGACGTGCTCGACGCGCCGCGGGCGGCCACGTTCACCCAGAGCTACAGCACCTGCCTCTTCGCCTTGCGGCAGCGGGCCGCGGCCCAGCCGGGCGAGTCGGTGCTCGTGCTGGGCGCCGGGGGTGGCGTCGGGCTGGCCGCCATCGGCGTGGCCCGGGCCCTCGGGTGCCGGGTACTCGGCGTGGCCTCGACGGAGGAGAAGCGCGCCGCCGCGATGGCCGCGGGTGCGGAGGCGGTCCTGAATCCGGCGGCCGGGTCCGTGAAGGACGCGGCGCGGGCGTGGGCCGGCGGGACCGGCGTCGACCTCGTGGTCGACCCGGTCGGTGGCGATCTGGCCGAGCCGTCGCTGCGCGCCCTGGGCGACCGCGGCCGCTACCTGGTCATCGGGTTCGCCGCCGGGCCGATCCCGTCCGTCCCGCTCAACCAGGTGCTGCTGCGCAACCGCACCGTCATCGGGATCGACTGGGGCATCTGGGCCCTGCAGCACGCCGAGCAGCAGCGCACCCTGTTGGCCGACCTGCTCGCCATGGTGGCCGGCGGGACCATCGACCCGGTCCACCCCACCGAGTACCCGCTCGACGACGTGGCGCGGGCGCTCGAGGACCTCCTCGGCCGGCGTACCGTCGGGAAGATCGCGCTGATCCCCTAAACGCCCGAGCGGGTGCCCGCTGTCCAGAGCGGAGAGGGGCGCGAGGTAAGGACACGGCCCGACGGGCAGACGAAGGTGAGTTCTTCGTTGGCGTTGCCCGTCATCTCCCAGCCCGCGCTGTGCACCACGTGATGGTGGTGCACGCACATGAGCGCGAGGTTGTCGAGGTCGGTGGGGCCGCCGGGCTTCCAGGGAACGATGTGGTGGGTGTTGGTGAAGGTGACGTTGGTGCAGCCGGGGAAGCGGCAATGGCGGTCCCGGCGCATCACTTCTCGGCGTTGGGCATCGCTGGGTGTCCGCCGGGCCCGGCCTTCGTACATCGTGTGGCCCACGTCGTCGTCGACACCGATGGCGATGGTGGCGTCACAAGCGATCTGACGCACGGTCTCGGCGCTGACGAGGCCGTCTCGTTCGAGCTCGCCGGCGAGCGTTGTCGTCTCGCCCGACTCCTCGACCAAGGCGCCGAGAGGCACATGGACGACAACGAAATACGGGCTGGCTGCCGTGGCACGCCCGGGAACCGATGAGCGGATCAACTCGACGAAGGCGTCGCAGAGGCGCTGGTCCCAGGGCGTCTCGCCATCGGTAGGCACGTTGCGGGCCCGGGCTTCGAGGCAGGCCCGGGTCTCGGCGAAGGATTCGGGAGGCAGCTGCACGGTCATGGTGCGGAACTGATCGTTGAAGCGCACGAAACGCCGGTCGTGCTCGGATCGCCCCGGCGGCGGCTTGGCGGCGGCATCCGCGCGGACCAGGTCGGCCAGCTCACGCACCGAGCACTCCTGAGCCCGATCACAAAGTTCCTGGTCACTGGCTGGCGTGGCCACGCCCGCCACGGCGCGGAGCTTGTCCAGGGACAGGTTCCCGGCGCACATCGACTCGACGAGGTGCGGGATGTCCCAGGCCTTCTCCCCGAGACGGGTCAGGGCGCGCACCGTCGGGATCGAGACCCCGAAGCGCTCCGCGGCCCAGGGTTCGGTTGCGGTCGCCCCCTCATCTCGGTAGGCCTGGCGCCGGCCGACCTCACCCAAGAGGACGACTATGGCTCCTTCGACGGCCGCCTTCTGGCGGAAGAGCCCATCGAGACGGTCGGCGATCGCTTCGTTGGACAAGGCGGCAGCCGAGGCGATCATGTCCGTTGGAGTCTCGAGCATCGCAACGAGAACGGTCCCTCCCCGTCGGACGGAAGCACGAGAAACCACGAGCCGGCACCCGAGAAGTCGACGCCGACGTCGACGTCGGCGTCGTGCGCTCACGCGTCGCGCGACCGCACCCACCACCAGGCGAAGCCCACTAGACGCCAGGGCGAGCACGAGGAAGATCCCGGCCTCCATCCCCTGGAAGGTCCAGAAGCGGCTGTCGGGCTGGTAGGTGACGACCTGGTGGAACCCGTGCCGCGACCAGGCACTGGCCGAGGGAGTGGGGACCGCCCGCCATGAATTTGGCGCATGGCCCGACAGTCCGGCGGGACCCCGCCGAAGTCGATGCCCGGTGCGAGGACTGGTGCCCGGTGGTCCAGCCAAGCCGCTCGAGAGGATCCACGCGCCGGGCGGGCTGCTGCCCGAACTGACAGCGGGAAAGCCCGGTCACGGGCGTCATGTAGATGCGGGCGCAGGTAGAAAGCCGATCGCGGCCCGCAGGCCGAGAAAGATGCCGAGCGTGACCGCCAGGCTCGGCAGCACGCGGCGGATCACCGAGCCGACGGCGATCCCGAGGGCGACCGCGAACACCGCATAGGCCACCGGCACGATGCCCTGGATGTCGAAGGCCTCGAAGCGGGTGTGGAGCGCGTTCTCGGGGTAGCGCCACTAGCTGACCAGGGCGCGCCAGGGCCGCGCCCCACACCGCGGCGGCGCCAGCAGTGACCAGGTCAGGTTGACGCGCAGCCAGCGCCCGCGGCTCACCCCTGGGTCCAGGCCAGGTTGTGGGTGCCGTCCTCGAACTCCTTGGCCAGCAGCGGGGCGCCCCAGAACAGCCCGAAGAGCAGCGGGACGACGAGCGTGAGGTCGACCAGGTCGATAATCGCCCCGTCGCCGCGGAACAGCTCGTTGCCGAGGTCCGAGCAGCTCTGGGTGGCCGCGCAGCCGGCCAGAGCGTTGCGGTAGTCGTCGGCCATGGTGATGCCGGTGACGAGGAGGACCACTGCGAGCACGGCCAATGCGGCGAGGGCGAAGTAGACCTGGTTGCGGTGCAGGCGCCAGACGAGGAAGTTCACTGTGCCACCTCCAGGCGCGGGCGCGCCGCGTCGGACTTGTCCTGCTCGCTGCCCATGTAGGCGAGGATCACGTCCTCGAGGCCGACCTCGGCCTCCTCCCATGCCGGGTCGAGCACGGGGCCGTCGGTGCGGACGAGCAGCGCAGGTCTGGCGCTGCGTCTGGGTCGCGCTGATGACGGTGAGACCCGGCTCCACCTCGGAGAGCGGGCGCCGGGGACCGACCAGCATCCGGTGGGTCGCGAGCACGGAGTCGATGTCGGCGCAGAGCTGGACGCGCGACGCGCTCAGCAGGATCACGTGGTCACAGACCCGCTCGAGGTCGTGGAGGAGGTGCGACGACAGCATCACCGAGAGCCCCCCGTCGGCCACCGCCTCGCTGAGGGTCGTGAGGAATTCGCGGCGGGCCAGCGGGTCGAGCGCCGCCACGGGCTCGTCGAGGAGCAGGAGCCCGGGCTGCTTGGCGAGCGCCAGCCCGAGGCCGACCTGCGCCCGCTGGCCGCCCGAGAGGGTGCTGACCGGCCGGTCCAGGGGGACCTGCAGCCGGGCCAGCCGCGCCCGCGCCCCGTCGGCATCCCACCGCCGGTTGAGGTGGGCGCCGAGTGCGATGTGGTCGTCGGCGCTCAGGCGCCGGTAGAGCGGGACGTCCTGGGCCAGGTAGCCGATGCCGGCCAGGAACTCCTCGGACCCGTCCGGGACCCGGCCCAGGACCTCGGCCCTGCCGGCGCTCGGCGCGGCGAGGCCGACGAGGAGCCGGAGCAACGTCGTCTTGCCGGCGCCGTTGGGCCCGACGAGTGCGGTCACGTGCCCCTCGGGCACCCGCAGCGTGCAGTCCTGCAGGGCCCAGGTCGCCCCGTAGCGCTTGCCCAGCCCCGCCGTCTCGAAAGCCGACGCGCTCATGCGATCCTCACGGCGTCCGAGGCCCGCAACGTGTCCCGCAGCATCGATTCCATCGCCTCCTCGTCCATGCCCTCGGCACGGGCCGATTCCACCCACTTGTGCAGGCCGCGGGCGAGGCGGGCCTGGGTGCCCGGTGGGGGTCCCGCCGGGCGACGGGCCACGAACGTCCCGACCCCCTGGCGGCCCTCCACCAGGCCCTCGTGCTCGAGCTCGCGGTAGGCCTTCAACACGGTGTTCGGGTTGATGGCGAGCTCGGCCACCACCTCCTTGACCGTCGGTAGCCGGTCACCCACGTCGAGCACGCCCCGACGCACGGCCTGGCGGATCTGCTGCGCCAGCTGCAGGTATGCCGGGACACCCGAGTCCGCCCTGAGGTGGAAGCTCATCGACTGGTGCAGCACTTCACTAGTCATCTAGATAACTATAGATCTGACCGGGCCGATGTCAAGGGCGGACCGGGACCACGGGGTCGCACGAGGGGGCGGCACGCCGGGGGCGGGAACGCCCCACCCCGCGTCAGTGCGCCAGGACGTGGAGCGGGAAGCTGAAGTGGCGATTCTCGACCACGAGGGTGTAGCTGCCCGCGGGGACGCGCGCGGTGCCGTTGGGCTTCGTCTGGTTCCAGGTGCCCGAGCCCGACACCGTGCCGTTGGCCGGCAGCTGCGCGAAGCCGAGGGCCGGGCAGTTGACGACCTGCACACCGGGCCAGACGTTGGTGTGGTGCGCCCCGAAGATCTCGAACCCCACCGATCCGCACGGCCCGGCCTGCAGGGTGGTGGCGGTCGGTCCGGGCGCGACCGAGGCGTAGGGCGCCGTGTAGTTGCAGGCCGTCGCGGCCCCGTTGCGCACCGTGAAGGTGATCGTGAGCGTGGCCCCGGGGTGCAGGGTGAGGGTGTTGACCGCGACGAGCAGCTGCGTGGTCTTGGAGGGGCACTCCCAGAAGGTGGCGTGGCCCACCTGGGCCAGCTTCGGCGCCGCGCCGTGCGCACCGCCCTTCGTGCCCGACGCGCCGGCCGGCGCGGCCGGCGCGAGCACCGTCACCAGCCCGGCCAGCGCGATCGCGAGCGTCGCGCCCGCCCACGTGGGCCGCTGTGCCCGCCCCGGTCCCCCGACGGCTCTCCCCATGCCCCACAGACTGCCCGATGGCGCGGCGCCCGGTGGGCGCGGGCTCAGTCCGCGAAGGCCGGGATCACCTCGGTGCCCATCAGCTCGATGGTCTGCATGACCGACTCGTGGGGCACCTTGTAGGGGTTGACCAGGCAGAGCAGGAGGTCCACCCCGGCCGCCTCGTACTGGCGGCAGGCCTCGATGCACTCCTCGGGCGTCCCGAGGACGCAGGCGTTCGAGTCCGTCAGGTACTCCAGGTTGAGCAGGTCGAGGAGGCCCTCGTCGTCCGTCTTCTTCATGTCGGCCGCATAGGAGTAGGACCCGAGCCCCTCGTTGCGCTCGGCCATCCAGTCCGTGAGCGTGGCGATCTGGCGGGCCCCCGTCTTGGGGTACCACTCGAAGGACTCGCGCGCGTCGGCGATCGCCTGGTCGCGGTCGGGCGCGCAGATGGCCATGGTGAAGGTGGCCGCCTGGTCGTGCACGAAGGCGCCGAGCGGTGCGTCGCAGCGACCGACGGCGTCGCGGTAGATGTCGATCTTGCGCTTGACCTCGGTCGGCGGCAGCCCGACGGCGAAGGAGCACAGGCCGAGGCCGAGGTCGCCGACCTGGGCGTGACCCTCGTCGCTGGTCGTGGCGCCCCACAGCGGCGGGTGCGGCTTCTGCCACGGCTTGGGCTGCACGCGCCGCCGGGGCATCTGCCAGAACTCGCCGGCGAACTCGTACTCCTCGTTGGTCCAGCAGCCCACCACGTGCTCGATCGCCTCCTGCCACATACGCCGGCTCTCGGCCGGGTCGATGCCGAAGCCCTCGAGCTCGGCCCTGGTCGCCGAGCGCCCGGTCCCGAGGTCGACGCGGCCGCCCGAGAGCAGGTCGAGCACGGCCACCGACTCCGCCGTGCGCACCGGGTGGTTGTAGGGCTTGGGCATGAGGCGCACGCCGTAGCCGAGGCGGATGCGCTCGGTGCGCGCCGCGATGGCGCCGTAGAGCACCTCGGGGTTCGAGCAGTGGGAGTACTCCTGCAGGAAGTGGTGCTCGACCGTCCAGAACGCGTGCCACCCGAAGCGGTCGCCCGCGATCGCCTGCTCGAGCGTGTTCTGGTAGGCGACGAGCTCGCTGTCGTCCCCCCAGGGCCGTGGGACGGGGATCTCGTAGAACAGTGCGAACTTCATGGCGTGGGCTCCCCCCGGGACGGCGGCGGACCCGGGGCGGCCCGGGCTAGACAGTGCACTGCTCCTATCAGCCCGGGTCGGCCGGGCGCAACCAGACCCCTGGAGGTGCCATGCGTGGATTGGGCGGACGGACCTACATCGTCACCGGAGCGGCGTCGGGCATCGGCCGGGCCACTGCCGCCCGGCTCCTCGACGAGGGTGCCCTCGTCATGGGGGCCGACCTCGTCGTGCCGCCCGACGACGTCGCGGAGGGCAGCGACGAGTCGGGGCGATGGGCCTTCACCCCGGTCGACGTGACCGACGAGGACTCGGTGGCCGCGCTCGTGCGCGCCGCGGTCGGCTTCGGGGGTGCCGTGCACGGACTGGTCAACGCCGCCGGGGTGGCGGGCGGCGGCCCGGTGCACATGCTGCCGGCCGAGGAATGGGCGCGGGTGATCGAGGTGAACCTGACGGGGACCTACCTCACCGCGAAGCACGTCATCACCCAGATGCTCGGCCAACCCGTGCGCGACGACGGCCAGCGCGGGTCAGTGGTCACGATCGCCAGCATCGAGGGGCTCGAGGGCACCGCGGGTGGGAGCGCCTACAGCGCGTCGAAGGGCGGCGTCGTCATCCTGACCAAGAACATGGCGATCGACTACGCCGGTCGCGGCATCCGGGTCAACGCCATCTGCCCCGGCTTCATCGAGACGCCGATGACCGCCATGATCTTCGGGCCCGGCATGGAGGACGCGCTGGCCGACATCGTGCACGAGCACAAACTCGGCCGGCGCATGGGCCTGCCCCACGAGGTCGCCTCGGTGGCCGCGTTCCTCCTCTCGGACGACGCGTCGTTCGTGACCGGTCACGCCCTCCCCGTCGACGGCGGCTACACGGCGGGACGGGACCATGGGGTCACCGACATGCTCGGCCTCTCCGGCCCCGAGTGACCGTGTGACCCCGGTTGCTTGACGGCCACCCCACGGGTGGTCAATAGTTAAGTCGATGCTTAAGTATCAGCCCGTCGACGAGATCTTCCGGGCCCTGGGCGACGCCACCCGCCGTGACCTGGTCGAACACCTGAGCCTGGGCTCGGCCACGGTCAGCGAGCTGGCCCGGCCGCTCGACATGACCCTCTCGGCCGTCGTGCAGCACCTGGCCGTCCTCGAGTCGTGCGGGCTCGTGCGCTCCGAGAAGGTGGGGCGCAGCCGCACCTGCCGGCTCGAGCCGGTCGGCCTGGAGCTGGCCGCGGACTGGTTCGCCGGGCAGCGCGCCGCCTGGGAGCGCCGGCTCGACCGACTGGGCCATGTCCTGGCCGCCGACGCACCCCCATCGCCATCAACGGAAGGAAATTGACATGACCACCACCACCCGCAGCGCCGAGCACGGGAGCTTCACCATCACCCGGACCTACCCCGCACCGCCCGAGCGCGTCTTCGCCGCCTGGTCCAGCCGCGACGCCAAGGCGCGCTGGTTCGGTGATCCGGCCGCAACCGACTACGCGCTCGACTTCCGGGTCGGCGGCAGCGAGACCAACCGCGGCGGTCCCCCGGGAGGGCCCGTCTACACCTACGCGGCGTCCTACGAGGACATCGTCCCCGCGGAGCGGATCGTCTACGGGTACACGATGCAGGCCGACGGCACGCTGATCTCCGTCTCGGTCACCACGGTCGAGTTCGCCGCTGCCGCCGGCGGGACCACGCTGACCTTCACGGAGCAGGGCGTCTTCCTCGACGGCGCCGACACGCCCGCCGTCCGGGAGAAGGGGACGGGCGAGCTCCTCGACGCCCTGGGCGCCGCCCTGGCATGAGCGATCAGGTCGTGGCGCACCGCGTCATGTCGCTCGACGGTTACTGGCCGGTCCCGACCACGAGACGGACTGGATCTTCGAGCACACCGCGCCGGGGGAGGGCGCCGAGGAGGTCATCGCCGCCACGGGCGCCCTCCTGGCGGGGGCGCCACGCCTACGACGTCGGCCAGCGCTCGCGCCGGCCCGGGAAGCCTGCGCTGGTGCGCGAGCAGGACGACGTCGATGACAGGCGATCCTGTCTGGACAACACAATTTCCGGGGCGGGGAGAACGTTCCCGGCTGAGCGGGAGACCGTCCACGTCCTTTGTCACTCGATCCGGGCAACCCCCGCCAAGGTCATGGGCACTCAGCCGCTCTTCGCCAGAGCCTCTGGTCGAGCCGTCGCCAGTTCCCGCATTCTGGGCCGCAACTCGTAGAGGAACTGATAACCAAACAGCGTCGGCCTGATCGCGACGAGCGCTCGATCGGCTCGGCCCAGGATCGATGAAATCCTGCGGTTCGCGACCAGTGTCGCCACTGGGAGTCCCGTTACCTCTGAACGCAAGACGTCGTAGCCGTTGCTGCGCACCATCCGCAGGAAGCTTCTGCGAGTGAAGAATCGTAAGTGGGTCCGGTCCAGGATTCCCCGTTCGTCGTAGTCGAACGTCCCAGTTGCAGCGCGGAGGCGCGGATACCAATGGCCGAAGTTCGGGATCGACGCCAACAGGACGCCACCGCGTACCATGACTTGGTCGATCTGGTCCAGGAGGCTCTCGGGATTGCGTACGTGTTCGAGCACGTCGGCGGCCAGTACGACATCGTAGTTCCCACCAACCGAAGGTGGTATGCCGTCATTCAGATCAGCTTGCACGAATTGGGCGACCCGTCCTCGTACACCCGGTCTTTCGATGACGTCGACACCCGTCACCCGATGCCCGTAGCGGCTCGCCAGATCGGCGACGTACCCGCCTGCACAACCGAGGTCGAGTACCCGTGACGGGGGCATCTGTGCCAGCCATCGAATGATGCGGGAGTGAGAGCTCGAGGGGTCGTTCTTCAACTGGTAGAGCTCTTCTGCGGGCGACACCAAGCCACCAGACGAGAACCCCAATCTTCCCAGTCGGTATCGAATCACGTCGAGGCAGACGTCCTTGGCGTACTTCATGCCGTTGACATAGCAAATCTCGTCCCCGTAGTACGTGGGGATCGGTGTCTCGGTGATCCTAAGTCCCGCGGAATGGAATTGGATGATGATCTCAGTATCGAAGTCGAAGTCGTCCGAATTCCGTTCGAATGGAATGGACCGAAGCGCTCTCACTGAGTACGCCCGATAGCCCGAATGGAACTCGGTGAGTGAAGTGCCGAGCATGGTGTTCTCGAAGGTCGTGAGGACGCGATTTCCCAGGAACTTGTACAGTGGCATTCCGCCTCGTCGCGCAGCACCCTTTTCCATCATGCGAGAGCCGAGCACGGCATCCGCTTCACCACGCTCGAGCGGTGCGACCATGTCCTCGAGGCACTCTGGAGCGTATTGGCCGTCACCGTGCAACATAACGACGATGTCCAGATCATGCTCAATGGCGAGGCGATAGCCCAGCTTCTGATTGCCGCCGTACCCGAGATTTTGCGCGTTCCGGATGACCTCTATCGGAAGCTCAGGGGTCAGCTGCTTGTACCCCAAGCCAACGAGGTAGGTGGAGTCATGGCTGTGGTCATCGCAGATGAAGACCTTCGTCGTCCTTTGGCGGAACGAGACGGGAATGCGGTCGAGAACGCGCTGCAGCGTGAGCGCGGCGTTGTAGGCCACGATCAGAATTCCGATGCGGGGCTGGTGCAAGCTGCGTTGCTCCATCGCCTCTGAGGTTAGCCACTGCGCCCTTTCTCGGCGAGTCAGCCCAGCACCAGCCTGCCCCCGGCGTAGTCAAAGACCACCCACCCGAAGCGCGTGAGCGCGTCCGATCCGAGCAGTCCGTCGATGCCGACCAAGCCGATGGAACCGAAGTCGGTCTCGCCGATGAGCTGGCGCTGCAGCGGTTGGCCCGGTACCGACCACGCACCGGTCCGGGCGAGCGGGACGGTGATGACCGAGCACACGGTGGCCTGGCGTTGCGCCAGGGCGGTCCCGGCCAGCCCGGCCGCCCGCGCCACGGACGTGGCCACGACGCTCTGCGACGACCCGGTGTCGACCACGAAGCTCCGCCGCCGGCCATCGGCGAAGCGGACCGCCACACTGAGGGAGACCTGCCCGGGCACGGACGTCACGGTCAGCGGCACCGTGGTCCCCTCCCCCTGCGTGAGCGACACCGGCGGCAGCCCCTCGGGTCCGGTGAAGGGAGCCGGCGCGCTCGGGGGTGCGCCCTCGGGCCCCGGCAGCACCAGCGCGCCGCCGGCGAAGTCGATGCGCACCGCGCCGAAGCGGGCCAGGACGTCGGAGCCGACGAGGCCCATCGGCTCGCCCTTCCCGCCGATCTCGGGCAGCGTGGCCGCCGTCATCTGCTGGGGCGCCAGGCCGACCCCGTCGAGCGACCACGACCCCACCGCGACCGGGCGGGCGGTGCCCGTGCACCCGACGCCGGCGAACTCGTTGGCGGGGCCGGCCGAGGCCAGATGCAGGCGCTTGGCCAGGGCGGCGTCGATGGTCGTCTGCCCCGCCCCGGAGTCGAGGACGAAGGGGAAGGGCCCCTGGGCGCCGATGCAGACGTCGACGGTCTCGGCCACCTGCCCGGCCACGGTGCTCACGGTCAGCGGCACCCGCGTCGTCCCGCCACCGAGCGCGGTGGCACCGGTGCACCCCGTGGCCGGCGGGGGCAATTTGAAAGTCACCTCCGGCTCGACGTGCACCGAGGGTGGCGAGCCGGGCTTGTTGACGGCGGCGGCCAGGACGAGCGCCAGCACCGCCACGGCGATGGCGGCCATTGCCGCCACGAGGAGCCCCCGCCGCCCGCGCATCGGCTAGCGGCTCAGGGCGAGCCGGGCGGTGGCGATGGCCATGCGCAGGCCCAGCACCACCACGGCGAGCGGCAGGGCGAGGCGGCGCCAGCCCTTCGTGGTCCGGAACGTGAAGCGCAGGGCCGAACGGTGGTGGGCCGCCATCATGCGGTACGGGTGGCGGGCGGTGCTCACGCCCTGGACGTGGGTCACCCCCGCCGTGCCGGCGAAACCGACCCCCCACCCGGCGTGGTGGGCGCGCCAGCACAGGTCCATGTCCTCGGCGTACATGAAGTACGCCTCGTCGAAGCCACCGAGCTCCTCGAGCGCGCTGCGCCGGGCCAGGAAGCACGAGCCCGACACCCAGCCGGCCTCGGTCACCACGTCGCCCTCGGGGGTGCCGGGGTTGTAGCGCCGGGTGAACGGGTTCTCGGGGTTGAACTGGGCCAGGAGGGCGTGCCCGGCGGCGTCGGTGAAGGAGGGGAAGCTGCGCACCGAGGGGTAGACGTCGCCGGCCTCGGTGAAGATGCGCGGCCCCACCAGGGCCCAGGCCGGATGGGTCTCGAGTGCGTCGCGCAGGGCGGCCAGCGCGCCGGCGTGCACGACCAGGTCGGGGTTGGAGACCAGGACCCACTCGGGCGGCGGCGTCCGGCCCGCCAGCGCGGCCAGCCCACGGTTGACCCCGGCGCCGAAGCCGAGGTTCCGCCCCGGCCGCACGATGTCCACGGGCGGCACGGGCCCGCCGGCGAGCGCGGCGGCGAGCCCGTCGGCGCTCGCCGGCGGCGCCGTTCTCGACCACGACGACGGGGGCGGCACCGTCGTCGAGGAGCGAGCGCACACAGCCCTCGAGCAGTGGCCCGGCGTCGTGGTCGACCACGACCGCGCCGATCGCGCCGGCCACCAGCGGCTCAGTACTCCTTGGTGAAGCGGAACTTGACCAGGGCCTTGAGGGCGCCGAACCCGTCGCGCCAGGTGATCTTCTTCCCCTCGTCGTGCTCCCGGCCGGCGTAGGAGATGGGCACCTCGTAGATCCGGTGGCCGCGCCGGAGCACCTTGGCCGTGATCTCGGGCTCGAAGTCGAACCGGTTGGACACGATGGTGACGCCCTCGAGGACCTGGGCGTCGAAGAGCTTGTAGCAGGTCTCCATGTCCGAGAGCGTCGAGCTGTACAGCACGTTGGTGACGAGCGAGAGCAGGCGGTTGCCGAACCAGTGCAGCGGCAGCATGTTCTTGCGCTCGCCGGTGAAGCGGCTGCCGTAGACGACGCGGGCCTTCCCGCGCAGGATCGGGTCGAGCAGGCGCGGCCAGTCGTTGGGGTCGTACTCGAGGTCGGCGTCCTGAATGAGGACGAGGTCGCCGCGGGCCTCGGCCAGCCCGGTGCGGATGGCCGCGCCCTTGCCCTGGTTCACCGGGTGGCGGATGACGCGCACCGTCGAGTCCTCGAGCGCGCCGAGCACCTTGTCGGAGCCGTCGCTCGACCCGTCGTCGACGACGATGATCTGGAGCACCACGGGGAGCTCGACCGCCCGCATGCGCCGGATGACCTCGGCGACGGTGGTCCGCTCGTTGAACACCGGCACGATCACCGTCAGCGTCCGGTAGGTCCGCGGCGGCGGAAGCTCGCTCAGGCCTGTCTCCGTCATGGGCCCTTCACCCTCTCCGCGAAGTAGTCGATCGTCTGCAGGATGCCCTCCCGCAGGCCGGTCGTAGGCTCCCACCCCAGCTCGGTCCGGGCCAGCGTGATGTCGGGGCAGCGCCGGGTCGGGTCGTCGGTGGGCAGCGGCTCGAAGACGATGCCCGACGTCGACCCCGTGACCTCGAGGACGAAGTGCGCCAGGTCGAGCATCGTGCGCTCGTCGGGGTTGCCGATGTTGACCGGGCCGGTGAGCGACGAGTCGAGCAGGGCCAGCAGGCCCCCGATCTCGTCGTCGACGAAGCAGAGGCTGCGGGTCTGGCTGCCGTCGCCGTAGACGGTCAGGGGCTCGCCCCGCAGGGCCTGCACGATGAAGTTGGACACCACCCGCCCGTCGCCGGGCGAGAGCCGGGGGCCGTAGGTGTTGAAGATCCGGGCGATGCCGACGTTCACCCCGTGGGTGCGGTGCATGGCCATGGTCAGGCTCTCGGCGAACCGCTTGGCCTCGTCGTAGACGCTGCGGGGGCCGGTGGGGTCGACGTTGCCCCGGTAGGACTCGACCTGGGGGTGCACCTCGGGGTCCCCGTAGATCTCGCTGGTGCTCGCCATGAGGAAGCGCGCGCCGTGCGCCCGGGCCAGCTCGAGCAGGCGGCGGGTGCCCTCGCTGCCGACGGCCAGCGTGTCGAAGGGCCGGGCGAGGTAGGCCGGCGGCGAGGCGGGCGAGGCCAGGTTGCACACGGCGTCGACCGGCGCGGCGTCCCCGAGGTCCACGCTCTCGCTGACGTTGGTCACGACGAGGGTGAAGCGGTCGTGCCCGAGCAGGTGGGCCACGTTGTCCTTCGACCCGGTGGAGAGGTCGTCGAGGCAGACCACGGTGTCGCCCGCGCTCGAGCAGCCGGTCGCACAGGTGCGACCCGAGGAACCCGGCCCCGCCGGCGACCACGACGCGGCTCACCGGCGCCCGATCCCGGCGTAGTGGAAGCCCATGCGCCGCACCGCGGCCGGGTCGAGCAGGTTGCGCGCGTCGACGATGGACGGCTCGGCCATGAGGGCGAGGACACGGGAGAAGTCGAGCCAGCGGAACTCGTCCCACTCGGTCAGCACGACCAGCACCCGCGCCCCGGTCGCCGCCTCGTAGGGATCGGCCCGCAGGTGCAGGCCGCGCAGGTCGTCGGACGGCTCGGCCTCGGGCTCGACCGTCGGGTCGAAGGCCTGCACGGTGGCCCCGAGCTCACGCGAGGCGGTGGCTGATCTGCAGGCTCGGCGAGTCGCGCCGGTCGTCGGTGTTGGCCTTGAAGGTGAGGCCCCACACCGCGAGCGTCGCCCCGTCGACCGAGCCGCCGCACGCCGTCCTCGACCTTGGAGACCACGCGGGCCAGCTGCTCGTCGTTGGACGCGATGGCGCCGGCCAGGAGTGAGAAGTCGTACCCGGCCTCACCGGCGATGTGGAGCAGCGCCCGCGTGTCCTTGGGCAGGCAGGAGCCGCCCCAGCCCGGTCCGGGTCGGAGGAACTCGAAGCCGATGCGCTTGTCGTAGCCGAGCCCGAGCAGCACGTCGCGGGCGTCGGCGCCGACCTCCTCGCACAGCCCGGCCAGCGCGTTGACGAAGCTGAGCTTGGTGGCCAAGAACGCGTTGGACGCGTACTTGATCGTCTCCGACGTCGTGGCGTCGGTGACGATGAGCGGTGCCCGAGGTCGACGAGAAGAGCTCGCCGACCATGGCCGCCGCCTGGGGGTCGTCCGCCCCCACGACGATGCGGTCCGGGTGCAGGCTGTCGAGCACCGCGGTGCCCTCGCGGAGGAACTCGGGGTTGGAGACGACGCTGACGTCGGGGCGCCCGATCACCTGCTCGACCATGGTGGCCGAGCCGACCGGCACCGTCGACTTGTTGACCACGATGGCGCCCGGCCATCAGGTGCGGCCGCGATCTCCTTGGCCGCCGCCTCGACGTAGGACAGGTCGGCCGATCCGTCGGCGCTCTGGGGCGTGGGCACGCAGAGGAAGACGAATTCGGCGCCGGCGACCGCCTCGGCCGCCGACTCGGTGAAGCGAGAGGTTGCCGGCCGCCACGCCCCCGGCCACCAGGTCGTCGAGCCCCGCCTCGACGATCGGCATGCGGCCCGAGCGCAGCGCGGCCAGGCGGGCGGGATCGCGCTCGGCCAGGACGACCGAGTGCCCGAAGTGGGCCAGCGTGGCCGCCGTGGGCAGTCCGACGTAGCCGGCACCGATCACGGCGACCGTGTGCGGCGCGGTCCGTCGGCGTCGCGTGCCGTCACGCCGCCGCTTCCTGTGGCCTCGAGCGCAGCGCGGGGACGAGCCGGGACAGGCCGTCCTGCCAGTCCGGCAGGGCGGGCAGGCCGCTCAGGCGCAGCGCCATGTTGTCGAGCACCGAGTAGGCCGGCCGCGGCGCCGGGCGCGGCGGGTCGAGCTCGGCCGTCGTGATCGGCGTCACCCGCTCGGGGTCGGCCCCGGCCTCGGCCAGGACGGCCCGCACGAGGCCCCACCAGGTCGTGGCCCCGCAGTTGGTGACGTGGAAGATGCCGGGGCGGCGGTCGAGCCCGAGGGTGACGATGGCCGGGGCCAGGTCGGCGGTGAACGTCGGCGAGCCGTGCTGGTCGTCGACGAAGCGGAGCTCGCCCTCGCCCTCGGCCAGCCGCAGGGCGGTGGCCACGATGTTGGCGCCGTGGGCGCCGCACAGCCAGCTCGTGCGCACGATGGTCGACCCGGGCCGGCACTCCCGCTCGCCGGCCAGCTTGGACGCGCCGTACACCGAGGTCGGGCACGGCGGGTCCCACTCCCGGTACGGCCGGCCGGCCGTGCCGTCGAAGACGTAGTCGGTCGAGACGTAGACGAGGTGCGCGCCGACCAGCGCGGCGGCCTCGGCGACGTGGCGCGTGCCGATCGCGTTGACGGCGAAGGCCAGGTCGACCTCGGTCTCGCAGCAGGTCGACCGCCGTGAGCGCGCCGCCGTGCAGGACGAGATCGGGCCGGAACGGCGAACGTGTGCAGGACGGCGTCGCGGTCGTCGACCGGCATGGTGTCGATGTCGGTCCCCAGCACCTCGTGGTCGAGCCCCGGGCGCGGTCCTTCGGGGCCGAGCAGCGCGCAGCGGCGCCCGCCGGCCGGGCACACGCCCGGCCAGGGCGTCGACGCAGGTCGCGCCCGAGCTGGCCGTCTGCCCCCGTGACGAGGATCCGCACCGCTCAGGTCCCTCCGGTTCCCCAGGCCCCTTCGGCCACGGGGGCCCGG
This sequence comes from uncultured Acidimicrobiaceae bacterium, assembly GCA_963809825.1. Taxonomy (GTDB): domain Bacteria; phylum Actinomycetota; class Acidimicrobiia; order Acidimicrobiales; family RAAP-2; genus Bog-473. Next base: position 38,449 of record CAWELJ010000003.1, read on the forward strand.
GCCCGGAGCGGCTCCCACCAGTCCCGGTGGTCGGCGTACCAGGCCACCGTGTCGGCCAGTCCCTGCTCCCACTCGACCGAGGGCGCCCAGCCGAGCTCGCGTGCGCAGCTTGGAGGAGTCGAGCACGTAGCGGCGGTCGTGCCCGGGCCGGTCGGGCACGATCGTCTTGAGCGAATCGGGCTTGCCCAGGGCGGCGAGGATCCGGTCGGCCACCTCCATGATCGAGGCCTCGACGCCGCTGCCGACGTGGTACGTCTCGCCGACCCGGCCCCGCGCGAGCACGGCGTCGATGGCCGTGCAGTGGTCGAACACGTGCAGCCACTCCCGGCGGTTCTCGGTGCTGGCGTAGAGCGTGAGCGGCTGGTCGTCGAGGGCCAGCGCGCAGAAGTGCGGGATCAGCTTCTCGGGGAACTGGTAGGGGCCGTAGTTGTTGGCGCAGTTGGTGATGGTGATCGGCAGCCCGTACGTCTCGGCGTAGGCCCGCACGGCGTGGTCCGCCCCCGCCTTGCGAGCGTTGTAGGGCGTCCGGGGCCGGTACGGCGAGTCCTCGGTGAAGACCTCGTCGGCGTCGAGGGGCAGGTCCCCGTAGACCTCGCACGTCGACACGTGGTGGAAGCGCGCGACGCCGGCCTGGCGGGCCGCCTCGAGCATGGTCTGGGTCCCGAGCACGTTGGTGCGGAAGAAGAGGCCCGGGTTCAGCACCGCCAGGGAGTTGTGCGACTCGGCCGCGAAGTGCACGATCGTGTCGATGGCCTCGCCCCGCAGCGCCTTCTCGGCGGCCTCGGGTCGCAGACGTCGCCCTGGACGAAGACGATCCGGTCCTCGATGTCGGACAGGTTGGGTCGGTTGCCGGCGTAGGTGAGGACGTCGTAGACGACGACATGGTCCTCGGGGTGCCGTTCGACCCAGTAGCGGGCGAAATTCGACCCGATGAAACCGGCACCTCCCGTCACGAGAAGGCGCATAGGGCGGCCATGTTAGCCCGCCCACGGGCCCCCCTCAGCTCGCTCCGGGCGCAGGTGGACGACGTCGCCGGCCGCCACGCTTCGGGGCCCCTCCGCGGTGTCGACGACGAGCTGGCCGGCGTCGTCGATGGCCGCGGCCGTCCCCGTGACCCTCCCCCGCGAGGGTCACCCGGACCGGCTGGCCCAGCGTGGCGCAGCGCCGGCGCTGCTCCTCGGCCAGGGCGGCCCGCCCGGCCGCCTCGTCGAGGAGGGCCGCCGGCGCCGAGAGCGCTCGAGGACGCGCTCGAGCAGGAGCCGGGGTCGACCGGCTGCGGCGATCCGCCCACGTCGTCCAGGCAGGTGCCCCCCGGCTCCCGGCGGACCGGGCCAGGCCACGTTGAGGCCGAACCCGACCACGACGGCGGCGGGGCCCGCTGGAGAAATCGGCCTCCGCCAGGATCCCGGCCAGCTTGGACTCGCCGACCAGCAGGTCGTTGGGCCACTTGAGCCGGGCTCGACCGCGGCGACGTCCCGGCAGGCGTCGGCGGCCGCCAGGGCCACGGCGGCGGTGCACAGGTGGAGGTCCCCGGCGTCGCACCGGGGGCGCAGGAGGACCGAGACCAGCACGTTCGCCCCCGGGGGGGACTCCCAGCGCCGGTCGAGCCGGCCCCGGCCCGCCGTCTGGTGCTCGGCCGCCGCGACCAGACCCTCGGGGGCCCCCGGGCGCTCGCTCCAGCAGGTAGCTGTTGGTGGAGTCGATCTCGTCGAAGCGGCGGACGTCCCACCCCGGCGACATGGCAGACACTGTACGGCACGTGCAATTGTGAAGGCCCGCCTCACGGAGGAAAGGCCCAGCGTGCTCCAGAAGATCCTGATCGCCAACCGCGGCGAGATCGCCGTCCGGGTCATCCGGACCTGCCGCGAGCTGGGCATCGGGACGGTGGCCGTCTACTCGAACCTCGACCGCGAGGCGCTGCACGTCCGGATGGCCGACGAGGCCTACGCGCTCGGCGGCGAGACGGCGGCCGAGAGCTACCTCAACACCGAGGCCATCCTGCACGCCATCGAGCAGAGCGGCGCCGACGGGGTCCACCCCGGCTACGGGTTCTTCTCCGAGAACACCGACTTCGCCCGGGCCATCACCGACCGCGGCGTGACCTTCATCGGCCCGCCGCCCGAGGCCATCGAGGTCATGGGCGACAAGATCAGCTCCCGCCTGGCCGCGGAGAAGGCCGGCGTGGCCGGCGTCCCCGGTCGCTCCGAACCGCTCACCTCCCCCGACGAGGTCGTGGCGTTCGGCGAGGAGCACGGGTGGCCGGTCGCCATCAAGGCCGCCTTCGGCGGCGGCGGGCGGGGCATGAAGGTCGTCACCTCGGCGGAGGACGCGGCCGAGGCCATGGAGTCGGCGGCGCGCGAGGCGCAGGCCTACTTCGGCCGGCCCGAGATCTACCTCGAGCGGTACCTCACGTGGCCGCGCCACGTCGAGATGCAGGTGCTGGCGACAAGCACGGGACCACGCTGTGGCTGGGCGAGCGTGACTGCTCGGCCCAGCGACGCCACCAGAAGCTGGTCGAGGAGAGCCCGGCCCCCGACTTCCCGGACGACGTCCGCCGCGCCATGGGCGAGGCCGCGGTCAAGGTCTCCGAGGCCTGCGGCTACTACAACGCCGGCACGGTCGAGTTCCTCTTCCAGGACGGCGAGTTCTACTTCCTCGAGATGAACACCCGCCTCCAGGTGGAGCACCCGGTCACCGAGCTCGTCACCGGCCTCGACCTGGTGGCCTGGCAGATCCGCATCGCGTCGGGCGAGGCGCTCGACTTCACCCAGGAGGACATCCGCCGGGACGGGCACGCCATCGAGGTCCGCATCAACGCCGAGGACCCGAGCGGCGGGCGGTTCTCGCCCTCTCCCGGCATCCTGACCACGTTCCACCAGCCTCCGGGCCCGGCGTCCGCCTCGACGCCGGCTACGAGGCCGGCGACACGGTCTCGCAGTACTACGACAACCTCATCGCCAAGCTCATCGTGTGGGCACCCGACCGGGAGGCGGCACGACGGCGGATGCTCCGGGCGATCGGCGAGACCCGGATCGCGGGGGTGGCCACGACGCTGCCCGCCCACGAGGCGATCTTGAGCCACCCCGACTTCGCGGCGGCCAACCACTCGACCAAGTGGGTCGAGGAGACCCTCGACCTGAGCGGCGTGGTCGCCGAACCCGTGGGGGGCCCGGCGCCGGCGGCGGCGCCGGCGGAGGACGAAGTGCCGATGGTCCAGCGCGACGTGACCGCCGAGGTCGACGGCCGGCGCTTCTCGGTGCGCCTCTGGGTGCCCGACCTGGGCCCGGCTCCCGCCGGTGGGCGCGCCGCAGGACGACCGAAGCGGGCGGCCGCGTCGGCGGCGGCCGGCAGCGGCTCGGGGCAGGTGACCGTGCCGATGCAGGGCACCATCGTGAAGGTCCTCGTCGCCGTCGGCGACGTGGTCGAGGTGGGCCAGTCCATCTGCCTCCTCGAGGCCATGAAGATGGAGAACGCCGTCGCCGCCGAGAAAGACGGGGTGGTGAAGGAGGTCCGGGTGAGCGCGGGCGACTCCGTGGGTGCCGGCGACGTCGTGGCGGTCATCGAGTAGGTGGACGCCGCGACGGACGCCGCCTCGTCGGCCAAGGCCGCGGCCGCGGCCGTCGTCGACGAGCACCTGGACGAGCTCGTCTCGCTGAGCCACGTCGTCCACCAGACGCCCGAGCTGTGCTTCGACGAGACCGTCTCTGCCCGGGCGGTGGCCGAGACGATGCGGTCCGGCGGGCTCGACGTCGCAGAAGGGGTGTACGACCTCCCGACCGCGCTCGAGTCACGCTCCGGCGGCGGCGACCTGGTGGTCGCCCTCTGCGCCGAGTACGACGCACTGCCCGACGTCGGCCACGCCTGCGGGCACAACATCATCGCCGCCACCGCGGTCGGCGCCGGCCTCGCCCTCGCCGCCGTGGCGGACGACATCGGGCTCGCCGTGCGCGTCCTGGGCACGCCGGCCGAGGAGGGCGGGGGCGGCAAGATCCTGATGCTCGAGCGGGGCGCCTTCGCGGGCGTCCACGCCGCGATGATGGTCCACCCCTGGCCGGCCGAGCGCCTGACGGGGAGCTGCCTGGCGGTGGCGCACTTCGACGTGCGCTACACGGGACGGGAGGCGCACGCGTCGGCCGCGCCCTGGGAAGGCGTCAACGCGCAGGACGCCCTGACGGTGGCCCAGGTGGCGATCGGCCTGCTGCGCCAGCAGCTCCCCCCGGGGGACCAGGTCCACGGCGTCGTCACCCACAGCTCCTCGGCCGCCAACGTGATCCCCGCCGCCATCACGGCGCGCTACATGGTCCGCTCCCGCACCGCGGAGGGACTGGCGGCGCTACGGCCCCGGGTCAACGCGTGCTTCGAGGCGGGCGCCCATGCGAGCGGGTGCGCGGTGGCGTACGAGGACCTGGCGCCGGAGTACTCGCACATGGAGGCAGACCCGGCCCTGCTGCGCGCCTACCGCGTCAATGCCGAGGCCCTGGGTCGGCGCTTCGAGGCCGACGATGCGGGGACGCCACTCCCGACCTTCTCGACCGACATGGCCAACGTGTCCCTGGCCGTGCCCACCATCCACCCGCTCATCGGGATAGAGGCGCACGGCGCCGTGAACCACCAGCGCGAATTCGCCGCCGCCTGCGTGACGGCGTCCGCCGACGCCGCGGTGCGAGACGGCGCGGTGGCGCTGGCCTGGACGGCCATCGACGCCGCCACCGATCCCGAGCTGCGGGAACGCTTGCTCAGCGCGTGATCAACGATCCCCCTCGCGCCATCCGCCTGCGTCGGTGCAGGTCACAACAGTCCTGCTGAGCAAGCCAATCGCGCCGCGCTGGTCAGACTTCGTGCGGCTCCATCCAGGGCAATTCATGCAACCGTCACCGTCGAGCTGATCGAGTCGGCCTCCTGGGTGGCGTCCGATCGGACGCTGCTGACCTGAATCACGGAAATGACCATCCACACCGCCATGTCGGCGTAGAGCGCGATCTGAGCGAACACCGTGGTCCGGCTCACCGAGTTCAACAACCACCAGGGGATCGGCAATGCGCCGAATACGTAGGTCGCCGTCAACGCAATTAGTGACCACGCTATGACGATCCAGATCCAGACAGGACCGCCGAGGCCGGCGTGCGCTCGCGTTCTCCTCAGAGTCAGCCCCCCAGCGATGGCGACCGCCGCCGCTACCGGCAGGATGTGGAGGTTGGCGGCGATCGCCGAAATGGTCGGATGGAAACGCTCACTAACCGACTGACCGGAGGACCCGAGGAAGTCTGAGCCGATTCCTTCGTACTTCATCAGGAGGGGCCACAGGAGTGATGGCACTGCCATTGCGAGCCACAAGCCACCGCGGAGGAACCAGACCGCCATTGTCCTCCGCACCATCAACTCGAATCGGCCTGACTGTCCATGGCGCGCGACCTGACGACGCGAGGAAGCGGGGACGTAGCGGATCGACATGAGCGCCAGGATCACGAGGGCAACTGTGAGGCCTTCGTTCTTGGTGAGAGCGGCGACCGTGGCACAGATCCACGCGATTGCCAGATGGCTCAATGACCGCGGTAGCAAGAGGCCATAGAGGGTCGCGCCGACCGCACTCGCTGCCCACAGCAAATCGGCGTAGCCCCCAACCGCGAATGGCTCGTTCACACCGAAACCAATCAAGCACACGGCCGCTCCACCTCCGATCGCGGCGGCTCGCGTCCATGGCGGTGCGTCCTTGCCGGGGACCGAAGCTACCCCGCACGCTGCGACTCCCAGAGCGCACGCATTGAGGATGGCCGTGAGCGACACGGCCAAGTGGATGTCAGATCCGCCATGGATCACGAAGCCAAGAGCGCCGCTTGCCGAGAGAAGGGGTGGGTAGCCCGGGTTGGAAAACACGTACTCCGGATTTTTCAGCGCCGCCAGGTAGGTGTGATGACCGCCATAGATGAACATTGAATGCAGCCCCCAAATGGCCCTTGCGTCATACCCAACGATCGGCAGCTGCAACGCCCGCAGCGGCCATGCCACCGCACCTGCGATCACGAGGGCGGTGATCCACGGCCAAGGTGATCTCCACTCTTCGTCGACGTACAACAGCCGCCACGTCAGAGTTGCGCGACTCTTGCGATCGCGAGGATGGAGCAGGGCTAGCCGCAGCACGAACGACACCAGAGTCACAAATACGGCAATGATGATGAACCACGCCAGGAGCGTGCCCCCGATGACCAACTCGAACTCGGCGGCGAAGCCTGCCATCAATCCCCCGACCAGAGGCGTCAGAAATAGCGTCACAGGGCGGATCCCGGCTACCGCGATGCTCGGCACGAGGGCGGAGAGGGAAAGGACCAACAACGGCAAAACGGCGTGACTGACCATCAATGATGCTCCACGTGCAGCGAGAGTCCGAGGCACTCGTTCCCGGTAGTGATCGACGCCGCCCATACCGCCGTGGACCGGGGGGCAGGAACAGCCCACAGAGTGGCCATCTGCGCCAACATTTGGGTACTTGTGTCCCATTGTGGATTGACGCCCAACCACACGCTCGACCCCCTCGGCACCTTCTGTTGGAAGGCCGCGCGCAGACACCGGAACTGCTCGTTCGGGCCTGTCCAGACCGAGGCTTGCCCGCTGGAACGAAGGTAGGCCGACTCGTTGATCGACGTGTGTACGGCAGCTAAGAACACAACGATCACGACGACAAGGATGACGACAGGCGCGACGAACTGAGCTAGTCGCTTGCCCGAAATCACCCTGGCCTTTGTGGTCATTACTTCATCTTGCCCCCAGCTGGTGCGTTGGCGGACATTGTCGCATCCAAGGGTGCCCTGAGTGGGAACGGACCTTCAGTCGGCGTGAGACTCGCTTTGACCATCCCCGAAGTAGATTCGTGTTGGGAAAGGCCGACCGTAGGGGAAGCCTTGACGGGCTAGGGCGGCAGTCCGGCTCGGACCGGGCGGCCGGTGACGCCGCCGGCTCGCTGCCGTTCGAGGGGATCTCACTATCTGAGAATGGCGCACTGGCCGAGGTTCGCGCGACGCCGCCGAGACGCTCGACCAGCGCGGTGGTAGCCATGCCGAGCGCGACTGCGCGGTCGTCATGACGACCCGGATCGCGCTCAACACGTACGTGGCCAGGGACCGCGGCCTTCGCTCATCGCGAGAGTGGAGTCCCGCAGCTCGCGATCCTGTGGTGATCAGGTGTCATCAAGCCGGCCGTTTCGGGCCTGCCGGCCGACCGGAATAGAGCTCTGATCACGTCGCGAACGTGCCAGAATCAGGGCGTGATCACCGAACACGCGGTGCTCGACGTGATCGAAGCGCGCGAGGGCGAGTTCGTCTCGGCCATGGAACGAGCCACGCCGCTCATCGCCGGCAGCCCGGGGTTCGTCTCGCTGCGCGTCGAACGCTCCGTGGAGAGCCCGAGCCGGTTCCTGCTCCTGGTCGAGTGGGAGCGCCTGGAGGACCATACCGAGGGCTTCCGGGGCTCGGCGGCCTACGAGGACTGGCGGGCCGCCCTGCACCACTTCTACGACCCGTTCCCCGTCGTCGAGCACTACGAGGTGGTCGTCACCGCGGAGGGCCCGGGTCCCAGGACTGCAGGGGGTAGGACGTCGGACCGATGAACATGTCGAGGCAGGCCTCGAGTCCCACGATCTCTATGTCGTCGCGCCGCCTGCTCTCCCAGACCTCGCGCCCGATGCGGAGCCGGACGGTGCGGTCCGAGCCCTCGCGCCGGGGCCCGCGGGCCTCGCCGTTGTCGCTGTAGCCGACGGCGCGCGACGTGGCCAGGGAGGCCACGTTGTCGTCGAAGGCGCCGCTGAGGGCCTCCTGCGCGCCGAGGCCGGCAAAGGCCAGGTGCAGGACTGCCTCCCGCATCTCCCGCCCCAGACCCTGGCCCTGGTGGTCCCGGCCCAGCCACGAGCCCGTCTCGACCGATCGCACGGCCCCGAAATGCTCCGCCTCCACGTCCTGCATGCCCACCGGCCGCCCGTCGACGAACGCGGCGGAGGTGAGCGTCCATTTGTCGGGGGTCCAGTCGGCGCGGTGCCCCCACAGCCACTGGGCGGTCGCCCGGGCGCGCTGCCACGGCGCGAGGTCGGTCCAGGGGACGAAGAACGGCATGGTGCGGGGGTCGTGCACTCCGCGGTCGGCCAACGCGACCAGGTCGGCGAACTCCTCTTCGCGTGGCAGACGAAGCTCCAGGCGGGGCGTGCGCACGACCAGGTCGAACAGGGGCCAGTACGAGCCGGGGCCCTCCTCCCTCGTCACCGTGTCAGCCCCCGGGCTGGTACACGCCGAACTCGCCGCGCAGGACGTCGGCCACCTCGCCCAGGGTGGCCATCGCCTTGAGCGCCGCCTTCATGGGGACGAGCAGGTTGCCGTCGCCCTTCGCGGTCTGGGCCACGTCGGCCAGCGCCCGGTCCACCGCGGCCTGGTCGCGTGCAGCCCGCACCGACCGCGTGCGGTCGATCTGGAGCTGCTGCAGCTTCACGTCGATCGGGAAGACCTCGGTGTGCTCGTCCTCGGCGTCGGTGAACCGGTTGACCCCGACGACGACCTTCTCGCCGTCGTCCACCGCCTTGGCGAAGCTGTAGGCGGCCGCCTCGATCTCCTCCTGCATGAACCGGGCCTCGATGGCGGCGACCGCGCCGCCCAACTGCTCGATGCGCTCGAGGTAGTCGTTGGCTGCGGCCTCCACCTCGTCGGTCAGGGCCTCCACGAAGTACGAGCCCGCCAGTGGATCCACCGTGTCCGCCACGCCGGACTCGAACCCGACGATCTGCTGGGTGCGCAGGGCGACCTTGGCCGCCCGGGTCGTGGGCAGACCGAGCGCCTCGTCGAACCCGTTGGTGTGCAGGCTCTGGGTCCCGCCCAGCGCAGCCGCCAGGCTCTGCACGGTGACCCGCACGATGTTGTTCTCGGGCTGCTGGGCGGTGAGGGTCGAGCCACCGGTCTGGGTGTGGAAGCGGAGCATCTTGGAACGCTCGTCCTGGGCGCCGAAGCGCTCGGTCATGATGCGGGCCCACATGCGGCGTGCCGCCCGGTACTTGGCCACCTCCTCGAAGAGGTTGTTGTGCGCGTTCCAGAAGAACGAGAGCCGGGGCGCGAACGCGTCGACGTCCATGCCGGCCGCGATCGCCGCCTCGACGTAGGCGATGCCGTTGGCCAACGTGAACGCGATCTCCTGCACGGCCGTCGAGCCGGCCTCGCGGATGTGGTAGCCCGAGATGGAGATGGTGTTCCAGTTGGGGAGGTTGGCGGCGCAGTAGGCGAAGGTGTCGACGATCAGGCGCATGGAGGGCCGGGGTGGGTAGATGTAGGTCCCCCGGGCGATGTACTCCTTCAAGATGTCGTTCTGAATGGTGCCGCGGATCTTCTCGCCCGGCACCTCCTGCTCCTCGGCCACCAGCTCGTAGAGCAACAGGAGGATGGCGCCGGTGGCGTTGATGGTCATGGAGGTCGTGACCTTGTCCATCGGGAGGTCGGCCATGAGGAGGCGCATGTCGGCCAGGGAGTCGATGGCGACGCCGACCTTGCCCACCTCGCCCTCGGCCCGCGGGTGGTCCGAGTCGTACCCCATCTGGGTCGGCAGGTCGAAGGCGCACGAGAGTCCTGTCTGACCGGCGTCGAGAAGGAACTTGAAGCGCTGGTTGGTGGACTCGGCCGAGCCGAAGCCGGCGTACTGGCGCATCGTCCACAGCTTCGAGCGGTACATCTGCGGGTGGACGCCCCTCGTGAAGGGGTACGAGCCCGGCTCGCCGAGCTGGGCGGCGGCATCCCAGTCCCGGAGGTCGTCGGCGCGGTACACGGGGTGGATCTCGATGCCCGAGTCGGTACGGTGCTCGGGGCTCGACGGGGTGGCCTGGTTCTCCTGTGTCACGGGCCCCAGGCTACGGATGATCCGGGTCGGGGGTGAAAACGGGGCCGCCACGGCCCGGACGGGGCAGACTACGGCCGTGCCCGACGCTCCCGAACCCGTCTTCTCGCACTTCGGCATCTGCGTGAGCGACCTCGAGCGGTCCCTCGCCTTCTACTGCGGCGCCCTCGGCTTCGAGAAGGCGGAGTCGCACGCCATCGGGTCGGAGTTCGCCGGGCTCATGGACCTGCCCGACGTCGAGGTGACCTCGCAGTTCATCCGGCGGGGCCCGACTGCGATCGAGCTCCTCGCCTTCGACGAGCCCTCCCCGTTCGGCGCCCGCGAGCGGCGGGCGGTCAACCAGCTCGGCTTGACCCACCTGTCCTTCCGAGTGCGCGACGTCGCCGCGACCTCGGAGCGGATCGTGGCGCTCGGGGGTGCGGTGATCGAGTCGAGCCGGACCACCATCGACCTCGGCGGCACCGCTCTCGAGTTCGTCTACTGCACCGATCCCGACGGGGTGCGGGTCGAGCTCATGGACCTGGGCGGCTGAGCGGCGCGCCGCCGGCCTCGGCCAGCGCCTGCGCGTCGAGCTCGCGGTCGATGCGAACCGCCTTGCGCTCCTCGAGGTGCATCCAGCGCAATGCGACGGGGATCATCGGCCAGAGCATCAGGGTGTCGCCGACGACCCACATGATGGAGCCACCGGCGTGGAGGTCGACGACGTAGGAGGGTCCCCAGGCCCGGTGGGTCGCCAGGTAGGCCGGGAACAGCTCCTTGGTGGCCCCGGCGAGCGACAGGCCGGTGAAGGTGTCGATCGGGATGGCGAGGAACAGGTAGAAGAACTGCAGCGCGGGGTGGAGGCGGTAGCAGTTGGGGTCGTTGCCGAAGATCTGGCGCCAGAACATGTAGCCCACGATGAGGAACGCGAGATGCTCGAAGTTGTGCAGGCCCTCGTTCTCGAGGGTGAGGTTGTACCAGGTCGTCAGGTGGCTGATGGGGATGAAGACGGCGTAGAGCACGAAGGCGACCGCCGGATGCCCGAGGAATTTGGCCACCGGTGAGCGCAGCGCCTCGGTGACGACGAGGTGTGGTGTGCCGGTAGTGGAGCGCCAGGCCAGCTCCAGAGGGGACGAGATGGCGAAGAGCGGAGCGGCCACCATGATGAGGAGCAGGTGCTGGACCATGTGGTCCCAGAACAGCTCGCCGTCGTAGGCGCCGACGAAGCTGAAGATCGCCACCGCGGTCGTCAGGAGCGCTCCCACGAAGGCGATCGTCTTGCCCACCGGCCACGGGTGGCGCGGGTGCACGGCGTTGTTGCGCTGCACTCCCCAGAGGTAGAGCACCAGGGCGCCGACGAGCAGCGCCACGGGCACGAAGGCGTACCGGGTGGAGAGGAACTGCGACCCCCGCAGCGGCGGGAGACCCGCGTCGAAGAGCGCGGCGATCACCTCCAGACGGTACCGCCGCTCTCAGCCGTGCTGCCAGACGCGCTGGGAGACCCCCCGTTTGCCGAAGAGCGCCGCCGCATCGAGACGCCCCTGCTCGTCGTCGTTCATGGTCCATCCCAGCGCCCCCGCGTTCTGCTCGGCCTGGCCCCGGTTCTTCGCCCCCGGGATCGGCACGGCACCCTTCGCGATGAGCCACGCCAGTGCGACCTGGCTCGGGGTCCGGTCGTGGGCCTCGCCGACGCGCCGCAGCTCGGCGACGACGGCGTCCACCGCGGCCATCGGATGGGCCGAGAACGTGCGCCCGCGCGGCGGCGGGTTGGAGGCGGAGTACTTTCCGGTCAGCCGCCCCTGGCCGATCGGCGAGTACGCCAGGGGGACGACGCCGAGCTCCCGGCAGCAATCGAGGAGCCCGACGCGGAGCGGCATCGTACGCAGCAGGGAGAACTCCACCTGGTTGCTCGCCAGGCGCAGGCCGCACCGGCGCAGTGCCGCGTCGATGCGGCGGGTCTCCTTGGTCGAGTAGTTGGACACACCGACCGCCTTCACGAGCCCTTCGGCCTGCGCGGCGGCCAGAGCCTCGGCCATGGCCTCGTGCGAGCGCAGCGAGATCGGGCCGTGGATCTGGTAGAGGTCGATGGACTCGATCCCCAGCCGCTCACGCGACTTGCGGGCCGAGGTCAGCAGGGCCGAGTGCACGTTCAGCTTCCACGGGCTCGGCATGAACTTCGTCGCGATGACGACCCGGTCCCGTACGGCGCGGTCGGCGGCCAGCAGGCGCCCGACGATGCGCTCGCTCTCGCCGCCCCCGTAGACCTCGGCCGTGTCGAAGAGGACGACGCCGGCATCGATGCTGGCCTCCCAGGCGTCCCGGATGCTGGCCTCGGTGAGCGACTGGTCGTAGCCGCCCATGCCCCAGGTCCCCTTGTCGCCCCAGGCCCATGTCCCCACGCCGAGCGGCGGGATGGCGACGTCCGAGCCGGCGAGGGCGATGCGGTCGCTCGCCTGCGGGGGCGCCGCGTCGGTCACGGCCGCCTCCGGGACTCCTCGGCCCAACCGAGATGGGCCTCGACCGCCGCCCGCCACGCGTCGGGATGAGTCAGCTGCGGTGAGTGGTACGCACCCTGAATGACGGTCAGCCGCCCGTCGGCGACCTCCGCCGCCAGGTCGGGCGCCTGGTCGACCAGCGGGTGGTCGTGCTCGCCGACGATGACGGTCGTGGGACAGGTGATGGAGGGCAGGTCGGCCCGCAGGGACGTCTCGCCGTCGGCCACGTCGGCCATCAGCGCCATCCCGAACGCCTTCACGGCGTAGGCGTCCATGCCGGCGAAGATCGACTCCTTCTCCTTCTGCCACTCGGCCGGGACCGACGCCTGAATGAGCACGTCCTCGGGCCCGCCGAGGCTCAGCGTGGACGGCATGCCCCGCGCCGGGTCGAACTCGGTGATGTAGGTGCGGACCAGGTTGCGCAGGCCTTCGTCGGGGGGCATGAAGGACCAGGCACTGGTGTCCATCAGGATCAGCGAGGCGACGAGGTCGGGACGGCTGAGGACTGTGCCCAGGGCGACGCGACCCCCATGGAGTGGCCGAGCAGGTCGACGGGCCCACCGCCGACCGCCTCGAGGAAGGCGACGAGGTCGGACACCAACTGGTCGATCGTGTAGCCGTCGAGCGTTCCCGCCTGGGCCGAACACCCGTGGCCGCGCTGGTCGAGGGTGACCACGCGCCGGTGTGCCGCCAGGGCGTCGACCTCGAGGGCGAAGTCGTGCGCCGAGCCGGTGAACCCGTGGACGAGGACGAACGTGGGCGTCCCGTCGGGCCCGCTTCCCCGCTCGGACCACGCCATGTCGACGCCGTTCCGGTGGAGGGTCTGGGGGTCGGCCGTCTGTGTCATGGCACCTGTCTAGCTGGTCGTGCCGTCCGGTCGCTGGTGCCGGCGCCGTCGCCGCTCGCCGATGCGGCCGGTCGCTAGTGCGAGTGCGGCATGCAGAGATCGTCGTACTCGGCGATGACGATCTCCCCTGCATCGGGCCCGCAGGCCGGGCAGGCCGGGTCGCGCCGCACCTTGAAGGTCCGGAACGACTCCTCCAGCGCGTCGTAGGCGAGCAGGCGCCCGATGAGAGGCTCACCCAACCCGAGCAGGACCTTGATCGCCTCGACCGCCTGAATGGACCCGACGATGCCCGGCAGCACGCCCAGCACGCCGGCCTCGGAGCACGACGGCGCCAGCTCGGCCGGGGGCGGCTCGGGGATGAGGCAGCGGTAGCACGGGCCGTTGTACGGATCGAAGACGGTGATCTGGCCCTCGAAACGGAAGATGGAGCCGTGGATCACGGGGATCCGCTTGAGCAGCGAGGCGTCGTTCACGAGGTAACGGGTGGGGAAGTTGTCCGTCCCGTCCACGATGGCGTCGTAGCCGTCGATGACGTCGAGGATGTTGTCGGCGCCCAGCCGTACGTCGTAGGTGACGACGTTCACGTCCGGGTTGAGCGCGGTGAGCGTCTTCTTCGCCGAGTCGACCTTGCGGTCGCCCACCCGGTCCATGTTGTGCAGGATCTGGCGCTGCAGGTTCGACTCGTCGACGACGTCCATGTCGATGATGCCGAGCGTGCCGACCCCGGCGGCCGCAAGGTACAGCGCGGCCGGGGAGCCGAGGCCGCCGGCGCCGAGCAGCAGCACCTTGGACCCGAGCAGCTTCAGCTGGCCGACCTCGCCCACCTCGGGGAGGAGGAGATGGCGCTGGTAGCGGTTGCGCTGCGCCGGGGTCAGGGTCTCGGGGGCGGCCCACGCACGGCCGTCGTCCTTCCAGCGGTTGAACCCGCCGATCAGCGACTGCACGTCGGCGTAGCCCAGCTCGCCCATCGTCTTGGCGGCGAAGGCGGAGCGGACGCCCCCTGCGCAATAGACGACGACGGGGGCCGACTTGTCGGGGAGCTTGCCCTCCACCTGGAACTCGAGGTGGCCCCGCGGCAGGTGCACCGCGTTCGGGATGGCGCCCTGCTCGTACTCGTCGGGCTCCCGGACATCGAGGAACGTGACGCCACCGCCCTCCAACAGGGCCTGCGCGTCGGATTGGTCCACCTCACGGATGGACGCCTTGGCCTGGTTCAACAGGTCTCGGGGACTGGGCACGACTCAAACCTCCGGATCGAGCCGGTCCGTCTCGGCGCCGGCATCGAATCTATAAACACTACCAGCGGGGTCAACATTCCCGGCCGTCCGTGGTGGCAATTCCTCCTCCGGCCAGTGGAAGACTCCCTGCACATGGAGTTCCACGACGCGATCCGGCGGCGGGCCATGGTACGGAGTTTCTCGTCGGAGTCGGTCCACCGGGCGGCGATCGACAGGATCCTCGGCGCCGCGCTCCGGTCCCCGACAGCCGGCAACTCACAAGGCACCCGGTGGGTCGTCCTCGAAGGTAACGCGCAGACGGCTGCGTACTTCGACCTCACGACGGACGAGACCTGGCGGTCGGTCCACGCCCAATGGAACGAGGGCCTCCGCCGGGCGCCCGTCGTGCTGCTCTCGTACACGTCGCCCGATCAATACGTGGCTCGATATCGCGAGCCGGACAAGGCGTCGTCAGGACTCGGCGACGGACCGGAAGCCTGGCCCGTCCCCTACTGGTACGGTGACGCCGCCTTCGGGGTGATGGCCGTGCTCCTCGCGGCGGTTGACGCAGGGTTGGGCGCGTGCATTCTGGGGGCCTTTCGGGGCGAGGCCGAATTGGCCGAAGCCCTGGGCATTCCGGATGGGTGGCACCTGTTCTGCGCCGTCGTTTTGGGCCACGCCGACGGCGGGGATCACCGTGCGCACTCGCTCGACCGGACCGGGAGCACCTTCGGTGAGCGTGTGCACCGAGGCCGATGGTGACGGAGTGGGGGCCGACCGGTGTGCAACAGTTGGCTCGCTGCGTACCGCGATGAACGTGCTCACTCGGCCGCAGTGCGCCTCCCTCCAAGAAGATTGCTCCCATGCGGAACGTCCCGGGATCCTGATCACTCGATGACCATCGACCAGCAGACACGCCAGGCTCCCGCACCCAGCGGTTCGGTGTCGCCACCGACGCCCGCGACCGACTCACCCCCAAGCGACGGCTCTCCGCGTCCCGGCATCCGTTCGTCCGTGGCATGGCTCTTGAGCCTGTGCACGTACCTTCCGCTGGCCGCGCTCGGCTTCATGCCCGTCTGGCTGCACTGGTCCTCCCAGATGAACGGCTGCAACTGCTGGGACCAGCTCCTGCTGGAATGGTTCGTCAACTGGCTACCGGCATCGGTCGCTCACGGCCACGGCGTGCTCGTCACCAACTACATCTATGCGCCGGGCGGGATCAACGCAATGTGGAACAACTCGGTGTTCGCAATCGGCGCGGTTGCCTCCCCGCTCACGGAGACGATCGGGGTCGTCCACACCTTCGACATTCTGCTCACGATCTCGTTGGCCCTGTCGGCGAGCACGATGTTCCTGCTGTTGCGCCGGTGGACGACGTGGCTGCCCGCGGCCTGGCTCGGCGGGCTGGTGTACGGCTTTTCGACGCTTGCCATCCAGGAGACCGCCCCCGGCCGCATCAACGCCGCCTTCGATGCGATTCCTCCCCTCGTGATCATCGTGCTCCTCAAGCTGATCGGAAAGGAGTGGTCGCCGACGAAGGGGGGCTCCATCCTGGGGCTGCTCCTTACGATTCAACTGTTCATCTCGGAGGAGATGCTGGCCATCTCCGTGGTGTGCATCGGGTTCACCCTGATCGTGCTGGCTTTGGTCAACCGGGCCGAAGTTCTCAAACGCGGCACGGAGGTCATCCGGGCCACCGTGGCCGCCGCGGTCACGCTCCTTGCGCTGTCCGCCTATCCGCTCTACGTGGAGTTCTTCGGTCCCAACCACATCACGGGCCCACCGCAACCGCGCGCGCAGCTCGCGCTCTTCAGCTCGGATGTCGCCAGCCTCGTGACGCCGGGGGCCACCCAGTGGTTCACCTTCGGGTGGGCCGACAGGATTTGGGGCTCCTTCTCCGCCGCCAGCTCCGCCGAGGTGACCGAATACATCGGGCTGCCCCTCCTGGCGCTGGTCATCGCCACGGTGATCCTCCTCCGCCGCCGAACGATCGTCCGGATCTTCTCTCTGGTCGGACTGACCGGCCTTGCCTGCTCACTCGGGCCCTTCATCCTCGTCGCCAACCACAACACCCATGTGCCCGGTCCGGACTACCTGTTGCAGCACCTTCCGATCCTGGGGGACTTCATGCCGTCCCGCTGGGCCCTGGCCGTGTGGTTCTCGCTGGCCGTCCTCTTCGCTCTCGGTCTCGATGCGGCCCGTGTCTGGATGGAAGGACCCGCCGACGCGGTGATGAGGAGGTGGTCTCGGTCGCGATCGCAGGCACACACGCGGTCGGAGGTCGGACGCCGCCGGAGGCACAAGCGGCGGCTGGCGGGCGGGCTGGCCGTGCTTCTGGGCGTGGCTGCCATCATCCCGCTCATCCCCAATTGGCCTTACGCCCAACATCCGGCCGACGTGCCGGCCTTCTTCACCTCCGGGGCGGTGCGGTCCGTGCCGCAAGGGTCGCTCGCGGTCACCTATCCCTATCCGATCACGACCACCGCCCAGCCGATGATCTGGCAGGCCGACGCGGGGATGCGATTCCGCATGCTCGGGGGATACGCCATCGTCCCGGACAGCAACGGGGCCGGGACACCCTTCGCCGATTCGAGCCCCCTCGAGTACTGCCTTCTGACCATCCACGCGACTGGGAGGCACCCCAGCTGGCTTTGCAAGTCGTCGTGGGTCGCCCACTGGATCCACCGACTCGGTGTGACCAGCGTGATCGCGGGTGACCACGAAGCTCATGTCCACACGGCGGTCGGCGTCATCAGCGCCGCCCTCGGAGTGGACCCCGTACACATCGGGGGAGTGTGGCTCTGGCACTGCACCGGTGGGCACCAGGGGACCGCTTGCCGCTGGAACTGACTTAGGGAGGGCCGTCCTTGGAGAGCCTGTGCCCGCCCTCCTGCCAGCGCGCCATGGCCCACAGCAGGTCCGACAGCCGGTTCAGGTAAGGGACGACCAACGAGCCGTCGACCGGCTCCGCCACGGCCAACCGCTCGGCGCGGCGCACGATCGTGCGCGCCAGATCGAGGCCGGCGGCGACACGGTTCTCGCCCGGGACCGTGAAGTCGCTCGGCATGTCGAAGCGGGTCAGGAGGTCGTCGATCCCCGCCTCGAGTGCGGCGACCATCTCCGCCGTCACCAGGGTCGACCCCGCGGTCAACTTGGCTCGGTTCCCGGGTGCCGTCGCCACCTCCGCCATCAGGACGTAGAGATCCCGGGCCAGCGAGGTCAAACGCTCGTTCACCTCGGAACCCGGTTCCGACTCGGCACGGGCCAGCCCGATGGCCGCCTGGGCCTCGTCGACGGCACCGTTGAGCTCGATACGCCACGAGTCCTTGCGCACGCGCCCGCCGTAGAGCAGGCCCGTCGTCCCGTCATCCCCTTTCTTGGTGTAGATCTGCGGTGTCACCAGGGCCGGATGCTACCGGGCAACGTTCCGGAGGCCCCGGGGCGCACCAGTATCCTGGTGTGGTGGCACCCTCCCCCGAACTTCTCGGCCGGCTCGATCCGTCCGCATCCCCCTACCTTCAGGCCCTGCACGAGCGCGTGGTCATCTTCGACGGCGCCATGGGGACGAACCTGCAGCTGCTCGGTCTCGGCCCCGACGACTTCGGCGGACCCGAGCTCGAGGGGTGCAACGAGTGGCTCGTCGAGACGCGACCTGACCTGGTGGCCCAGGTCCACCGCTCCTTCTACGAGGTGGGCTGCGACGTCGTCGAGACCGACACCTTCGGCTCGACGTCCGTCGTCCTGGCCGAGTACGGATTGGCCGACCAGGCGCGCGACCTGACCCGGAAGGCCGCCGAGCTCGCCTGCGCCGTGCGCGACGAGTTCTCGACGCCGGAGCGCCCGCGTTGGGTCGCCGGCTCCATGGGCCCGGGCACCAAGTTCCCCACGCTGGGCCACATCTCCTACGCCGAGTTCCGCGATGCCTACGAGGAGCAGGCCCTCGGCCTCCTCGAGGGCGGCGTCGACTTCCTGCTGATCGAGACCCAATTCGACCTCCTCTCCGTGAAGGCCGCCGTCAACGGGGCGCGGCGCGCCATGGTGGCGCTCGGCCGGCAGGTGCCGCTCCAGACCCAGGTCACGATCGAGCTCACCGGCCGCATGCTGCCCGGCACCGAGGTCGGCGCCGCGCTCACCGTTCTCGACGCGATGCAGGTCGACGTGGTCGGCCTCAACTGCGCCACCGGACCGGTCGAGATGAGCGAGGCACTGCGCCATCTCTCGTCGGCCAGCCGCGTCCCCATCGCCTGCGTCCCCAATGCGGGCCTCCCGTCGGTCGTCGACGGCCAGATGCACTACGACCTCACGCCCGACGACCTGGCCGAGCACCTGCATCGCTTCGTGACCGAGTTCGGAGTGTCCGCCATCGGCGGGTGCTGCGGAACGACTCCGGCCCACCTGGCCGCGGTGGTCGAGCGCTGCGCCGGCGCCACCCCTGCCGCGCGCACGCCCGTCCACGAGCCGGCGGCGGCGTCCATCTACACCTCCGTCCCGTTCCGCCAGGACACCTCCTTCCTGGTCGTCGGCGAGCGCACCAACGCCAACGGCTCGAAGGCCTTCCGGGAGGCGATGCTCGATGGCGATTGGGACACCTGTGTCGCCATGGCGCGCGACCAGGTCAAGGAGGGCTCCCACCTGATCGACGTCTGCGTGGACTACACGGGCGCCGACGGCGTGGCCGACATGACCGAAGTGGCCAGCCGACTCTGCACCCAATCGAGCGTGCCGATCATGGTCGACTCCACCGAGGGCCCCGTCGTACGGGCCGCGCTGGAGTGGATCGGCGGCCGGCCGATTCTGAACTCGGTCAACCTCGAGGAGGGCGACGAGCCAGGCACGCGCCTCGACACGTTCCTGCGGCTGGCCCGTGAGTTCGGCGCCGCGGTCGTCTGTACCTGCATCGACGAGGAGGGGCAGGCCCGCACGGCCGAGTGGAAGCTGCGCGCGGCCAGGAACATCCGCGACGTCGCGGTCGACCGCTACGGCCTTGCGCCCGAGGACCTCCTCTTCGACCCGCTGGCGCTGCCGCTGTCGACGGGCATGGAGGAGAGTCGCAACGACGGCATCGAGACCATCGAGGGCATCCGCTCCATCAAAGCGGAGCTGCCGGGCGTCTCCACCATCCTCGGGCTCTCCAACGTGTCCTTCGGCCTCAACCCCGCCGCCCGCCAGGTGCTCAACTCGGTGTTCCTGCACGAATGCGTGGAGGCCGGACTCGACTCGGCGATCGTGCACGCGTCAAAGATCCTCCCGCTCTCCCGCATCGACGAGCGTGCGAAGGAGGTGTGCCTCGACCTCGTCTACAACCGCCGCACCGACGACTACGACCCGCTGCAGGAGCTCCTGGCGCTCTTCGAGGGCGTCAAGGTGAACGCCAACGCAGCCGACGAGCACCTCGACTGGCCGGTGGATCGCCGGCTGGCCCAGCGCATCATTGACGGGAACCGCAACGGGCTCGACGGCGACCTGACCGAGGCGCTCGAGTCGGGCCTCGGGGCGCTTGCCATCGTGAACGACATCCTCCTCGAGGGCATGAAGGTCGTCGGCGAGCGCTTCGCCTCCGGCGAGATGCAACTGCCCTTCGTGCTGCAGTCCGCCGAGACCATGAAGGCCGCGGTCGCCTTCCTCGAGCCCCACATGGAGAAAGCGGATCAGGGAGGCAAGGGCACCGTCGTGCTGGCCACGGTCAAGGGCGATGTGCACGACATCGGGAAGAACCTGGTCGACATCATCCTGACCAACAACGGATACGAAGTGGTCAACCTCGGGATAAAGGTCGGGATCAACGAGCTGATCGCCGCGGCCGAAGAGCACAAGGCCGACGCCATCGGCATGAGCGGCTTGCTCGTCAAGTCGACGCTCATCATGCGCGAGAACCTGGTCGAGCTCAACGATCGCTCCCTCTCGGAGATCCCCGTGTTGTTGGGCGGGGCCGCTCTGACCCGTACCTACGTCGAGCGCGACCTCCGCGAGATCTACGACGGACGGCTCTTCTACGGCCGCGACGCCTTCGAGGGCCTGCGGACCATGGACCGCCTGGTGGAGCTCAAGCGCAGCGGCGAGGAGGACCCCGACTTCGGCCGCGTCATCTCCGAGAAGAACGTCCCCCGGCGGAGCCGGCTCGACGACCAGGACACCACCCCCGTGGAGGGTCAACCCGACCGGTCCGGCGTAGCGGCGGACAACCCGCTGTTCACGCCACCCTTCGTCGGCGCCAGGGTGGCGGTGGGCATCCCGCTCGACGACGTCGCCCAGTACCTGAACCTGACGGCGCTCTTCCGCAACCAGTGGGGCTTCCGGCCCGAGGACGGCGAGAACGACACCGAGTTCAAGGACCGGGTCAAGGCGACGTTGCGCGACGAATTGGGCAAGGCAAAGGAGGCCGACCTCCTCGTTCCGTCGGTGGCCTACGGCCACTTCGCCGCCAACGCCGAGGGCAACGACCTCGTCATCTGGAAGGACGAATCGCGGTCCTCGGAGTGGATGCGTTTCACGTTCCCCCGTCAGCGCAAGGAGCCCTGGCTCTGCATCGCCGACTTCTTCCGCTCGGCCGACTCGGGCGAAGAGGACTTCGCCAGCTTCATGCTGTGCACCATCGGCGCCAGGGCCTCGGAGGAGGCGGCACGCCTGTTCGCGGAGGACCACTACCAGGACTACCTGTTCCTGCACGGACTCAGCGTGGAGATGGCCGAGGCGACGGCCGAGTACTGGCATCGCCGGGTTCGCGAGGAGCTGGGCTTCGCGAGCGAGGACGCCCCTACCCTGACCGGCCTGTTCCGCCAGGCCTACCGGGGGGGCCGGTACTCGTGGGGCTACCCGGCCTGCCCGGACCTCACGGACAACGCCAAGGTCGTCGAGCTGCTGGGAGGGGACCGCATCGGCGTCACGGTCAGCGAGGGGTTCCAGCTCCACCCCGAGCAGACGACAGACGCCATCATCTGCCACCACCCAGAGGCGAAGTACTTCATCGCGTGAGCGCATTCCGGGCCGGGCCGGCGGCCCGGTGCTGGGTCGCCGGTGCTCTCGTGCTCGGCGCGTGCCTCGCGGGGTCCGGCGCGGCCGGCGCCGCCCCGAAGTCTCCTCCGGGGCTCGACACCGTGGTCCTCCCCGACCTCGGTCCCGGCTATTCCGTCACGACCGAGGGGCCGCTCGACGCGTCGCAGTTCGCGTCCAACTCCCCCGATCCGGCGGCCGCCACGACCGCACTGGCCACCCTGGCCAAGACGATCAGCACCTACGAAAGGGTCTGGAGCACCCCCGGCGGGGCCAACGAGGTACAGGATCTCCTCGTTCGCTTCCCCTCCGCCGTGGGGGCCCAGGTCTTCCGGCAGGCCGCACAGCACTCGCTCGACTCCGGCGAGATCGTGAGCTCGGGCCCCTTGCCCGGGGTTCCGGGAGCACACCGGACGACGTACTTCGCGTCGACCACCCAGGCCGGTGTCGGCCAGGCGATCACCATGCGTGCCGGCGTCTACGTGGACCTGCTGTCGTTCTTCTCGGCGGCGGCGGGCAACCCGCAGCCGATCAAGCCGGCCGACGCCGTTCGGGTCGCCCGAGCCCAGCAGGCCGCCATGGTGGCGGCCCCCGGTGGGACCGCGTCGCTGCCGCCCACGAACACCAAGCGGGGTGTTTCCCTCGGATCGATCGGCGTGGCCGCGCTCGTCGTCGCCGTCGCCGCCCTCGCCGTGGCCGCACCGGCGCTGTGCGCCGTCGCCGCCAGAAGTTCGAACAAAGCTGACACGATGCGGCTGATCAACGGATCGATCAGCGCATAGCGGAGGCCGCGGCGGCCTCGCGGGCGTGGTAGCTGGACCGGGTCAGCGGCGACGCCTCGGTGTGAGCCACGCCGAGCTCGGCCCCGACGTGGCGCAGGCGGTCGAACTCCTCCGGCGTCCAGTAGCGGGAGACTGGGAGATGGTCGCGGCTCGGGCGCAGGTACTGCCCGATGGTGACGATGGACACCCCGACCGAGTGGAGATCGGCCATGGTTGCGATCACCTCGTGCTCGTGCTCGCCCAACCCCACCATGAGGCCCGACTTGGTCACCAACCCGGCCTGGGCGGCGCGGGCCAACACGGCCAGGCTCCGTGCGTACCCCGCCGACGGCCGGACCGCGCGCTGGAGCCGGGCCACCGTCTCGATGTTGTGGTTGAGCACGTCGGGTCGCGCTCCGAAGATGGCGTCGAGGGACTCCTCGTCCCCCTTGCAGTCGGAGATCAGCACCTCGACCGTCGTGCCCGGCGTGCGGTCACGGATCGCCCCGATGGTCCGTGCCATGGCGCCTGCTCCCCCGTCCGCCAGGTCGTCGCGGGCGACGCAGGTCACCACGGCGTGCCCGAGCCCCATCCGCTCGACGGCGCGGGCGACCCGTTCGGGCTCGTCGGGTGACAGCGGCAGCGGATGCCGGGTGTCGACCTGGCAGAAGCCGCAGGCGCGCGTGCAACGCTCACCGTTGATCATGAAGGTGGCAGTGCCGTCGGCCCAGCACTCGTAGATGTTCGGGCAGCCCGCCTCCTCGCACACGGTGACGAGGCCGAGGTCGTGGACCGTCGCCCCGAGCCGGCGGTAGCCCTTGCCGATGCGCACGGGGACCCGGACCCAGTCCGGCTTGCGCTGCGCAATGTCGATGCCCTCCTCGGGCGCCACCCCGGCCTGGCGCAGCCGCCGCAGCAACGGCCGCTCGCTCGCGCCCAACGCGGCGGACACCCCGGCGATCCCGGTGACGACGTCCTGGCGCTCCACGACGCCGTCGCCGAACTCGGCGGCGGCCCGGGCCACGAAGGCGTCGATGACGTCCGCCATCGTCACGTCGACCGCCTCGGCCCGGAGCGACGTCACCCCGCGGTCCGCGATGCCGCACGGCACGATGTGCCCAAACATGGCCAGGTCGGAGGTGACGTTGAGCGCCACGCCGTGCAGCGTGCGGCGGCGGCCCGGGCCGACCCGCATCGTCCGCACGCCGATGGCAGCGATCTTCCGCGGGTTGGGCCCGCCGGCGTCGACCCAGACGCCGGGGTAGTCGTCCACGCTGCTGGCTCCGGGCAGCCCGAGGTCGCCCAGCGTGTCGATCACCACGCGTTCCAGGCGACGCACGTGCCGGGCCCCCGACGTGGGGTCGTCGGGCACAGTGACGATCGGGTAGGCCACTAGCTGGCCCGGCCCGTGATAGGTGATGTCGCCCCCGCGGTCGGTGTGCTCGAGCGTCGCCTGGACCAGCGCCGGGTCGACCAGCATGTGGCGCTCGTCGGCATGGGCCCCGAGCGTGTAGGTGTGCGGGTGCTCGAGAAGCAGGAGGTAGTCGTCGTCGGCCTCGGTGGCCAGCGCGTGTTGCAGCGTGGACGACTCGTGGTACGGGACCGTCCCGAGCGATCGGATGCGCAGCACCCGCCGGTCCTAGAGCTCGGCGGCCCAGTCGCGGCTGCCCAGGAGCTCCGAGACCCGCGCCAGGAAGAGTGAGACGTACGCACCGTCGACCGCCCGGTGGTCCCAGCTCACGCCGAGGATGCCGGTCGAGTGGATGGCGATCGACTCGGAGCCGTCGGGTTGTGTCACCACGACGGGGCGGCGTGCGATGCCGTCGGTGGCCAGGATCGCGACCTGGGGCTGGTTGATGATCGGGACGGTGAAGAAGGTGCCGAAGGGACCGTCGTTGGTGATGGAGAAGGTGCCGCCCGCGATGTCGTCGGCGTTGAGCTGCCGGCCCCGTGCCCGCTCGGCGAGATCGCGGATGCGTCGCGCCACGCCGCGCAGCGTGATCTCTTCGGCCCGGTGGATGACCGGCACGATCAGTCCCTCGTGGGCCAGGTCGATGGCGATCCCGAGATTGACCTCGGAGTGGACCAAGAGCGAGTCGTCGACCACCGACGCGTTGAGCAGCGGGAAGTCGCGCAGCGCCTCCACGGCCGCCCGGGCGACGAAGGGCAGGTAGGTGAGCGTGAACCCTTCCTCCGCCTTGAATCGCTCGCCCCACGCGGTGCGCACACGTTCGACGCTCTCGAAGTCGACCTCGTTCGCGATGAAGGCATGGGGCGAGGTCGCCTTGGACCGCACCATGTGCTCGGCCGTCCGGCGCCGCATGTTGGAGAACGGCACCAGCTGGTCACCGGCGCGGCGGAACGAGGCCATGGAGACGGGCGGCGCCGATGGCGCGCTGACGACCGGAGTCGCGGGAGCCGACGGCGCTGCCGGCGCCACGGACGCAGCCGGCGCCGGCGATGGCGGAGCTGCTGACGCCGTCGTGCTGGCCGACCGCCGCGACTCGACGACACGCAACGCGTCCTCGCGGGTGATGCGACCGCCCGATCCGGTCCCCGTCACCTCCGACTCGCTGATGCCGTTCTCCGTCAGGAGCTTGCGCACGATCGGCGACAGGACACGCGGCCCGACGCCGTCGCCGTTGGTCTGGGCGGCCGGCGCGGCGGGGACGGGCGCCTCTGCCGACGCCGCGGTGGGCGGCGGTGACGTGACGGCGATGGTGCGGCTGCAGCCGTCCCGGCCGGCGCCCCGGTCGTGGTGGCGGCGGGGGCGGCCTCGGAGGGGGCCGAGCCGGCGCCGTCACCGATCACGGCGAGCCGCACGCCGACCTCGACTGTCTCGCCCTCGGGGACGAGGATCTCGGTCAGGACACCGGCGGCCGGGGACGGCACCTCCGAGTCGACCTTGTCCGTCGAGACCTCGAAGAGCGGCTCGTCGCGCTCGACCTGATCACCGACGCCTTTCATCCAGCGGGTGATCGTCCCTTCGGTCACCGTCTCGCCGAGCTGCGGCATCATCACGTCAGCCAACGTGCAGACCCCTTCCTGTCAGCGCCAGCATGGTCTCCCCGAAGGTCTCGGACAAAGACGGGTGCGGCTGGATGAATTGGGCCACCTCGTCGGGGAAGGCCTCCCAGTTGACCGCCAGGTAGCCCGCACCGAGTTGCTCGGTCACCCATGGGCCCGCCATGTGCACGCCCAGGATGCGGCCCGCCGACCCGTCGGCCCGGCGCTCGGCGACGATCTTCACGACCCCCTCGGTGTCCCCGATGATCTGGGCCCGGCTGTTGCCCCCGAAGGGGTCCTTCTTGGTGACGACCTCCAGCCCGGCCGCCGTGGCCTGCGCCTCGGTCATGCCGCAGAAGGCCACCTCGGGGTGGCAGTAGATGGCCCAGGGCACCCTGGAGTTGTCGACGGGCACGACCGCCTCGCCCAGCATGCCCTTGACGGCCACGATCGCCTCGGCGAATCCGACATGGGCGAGCTGCGGCGTGCCGGCGACGATGTCGCCCACGGCCCAGACGCCCGGCTCGCCGGTGCGCTGGTACTCGTCGGCTACCACGAAGCCCCGTTCGTCGATCGTCACCGCCACATCGTCGGCCACGAGTCCCTCCGTCCGCGGCCGGCGTCCGACGGAGACGACGACGGCCTCGACATCCCAGCTCTGCTCACCCGCCCGGACGGTTGTCACGGTGCCGTCCTTCGCCGGCGTGTGGCCCTCGACCGCGGCGCTCGTGATGATGTCGATGCCGCGCTTCTTGAACGACCGCGCCACCAGGCGGATGATGTCGTCGTCGCAACCGGTGAGGATGGTGTCGAGCGCCTCGACGATCGTCACCTTGGTGCCGAGATCGGCGAGCAGCGAGGCGAACTCGCAGCCGATGACGCCGCCACCGATGACCGCCACCGATGCGGGCAGCTCCTTGAGGTCCAGGAACTCGTCCGACGTCATGACCCAGCGCCCGTCGACCTCGAACCCCGGCAGCGTCCGTGGCACCGATCCCGCCGCCAGGACGACGTTGCGCCCCACCACGACGCGCCCGGCATCCTCCCCGTCCGTCACCTCGACCCGCCGGCCGGCCTTCAGCGTCCCGGTCCCCGTGAGGATCGTGACCTTTCTCCCCTTGAGCAGGCCGGACAGCCCCTTGAACAGCTTGTCGACCACGCCGTTCTTGCGGTCCTGGCTCCGCGAGAAGTCGACGGTGACCTCCGGGACGTCGATGCCGAACTCCTTGGCGTCGCCGATGGTGCGGCGGACGGCCGCGGTCTCGAGGAACTCCTTGGCCGGGATGCAGCCCCGGTGCAGGCACGTCCCGCCGACCTTGTCGCGCTCGACGATGGCAACGGAGAGCCCGGCGGCCGCACCGTAGAGCGCGGTGGCGTACCCACCCGGACCGCCGCCGATCACCACGATGTCGAACTCGTCTTCGGTGGCCATCGCCCGTCCTCTTCCTCTGCTCATGAGGTTCGTCCGGCGCGCTCGGGTCCCCCGAAACTGCCCGATCGCACCGGCCGGAGCCCTCTCCGCGCTCCGCGCGTGCTACCCGCTCAGCCTACCGTTCGCACCGGTGCACCACGGCCGGCCCGGGGGCCCGCTACCCGCTGGAACCCGCGCCCGAGTCGGCCGCCAGCGTGGCCAATTCGTCCACCCGGTCGTTCCAGTGATCACCCGAGTGCCCCTTGACCCAGCGGAAGCTCACGTCCACGTCGGACGAGAGCGCCAGCTCGATGAGGGGCTCCCACAGGTCGCGGTTCGCCACCGGCTTGTTCTGCGAGTTCTTCCAGTTGCGGCGGAGCCAGCCCCGCCACCAGCCGTCGGTGAAACACTTGACGACGTAGGTGGAGTCGCTCACCACCTCTATCGCCGCCGGGGCCTCGGGGGTGAGCGACCGCAGGGCCTCGAGCGCAGCCATGATCTCCATGCGCTGGTTCGTGGTCTGCGGGTCGGCGCCGCTGGCGTAGCGCCCGCCCGGCACGGCCCACGCCCACCCGCCGGGGCCGGGATTCCCCCGGCACGCGCCGTCGGTGTACACGATGACCGGGTCTGCGTCGGCAGGCATGGCCAATGTGTAACACCCTGCGGCCGATGGTCGTGGACCTCCCTCCTCTGCCGGTACCGTGGAGCGATGCTCTTCGACGGGATCAGTCACCAGGTTCCCGACACGGACCCGGGCGAGACGGAGGAGTGGCTCGAATCGTTCGACGCCATCGTCGACGCCCGGGGCCGGGCCAGGGCGCGCTACCTGCTGATGAAGCTCCTCGAGCGGGCGCGCACCAAGCAGGTCGACTTCCCGGCCACCGTCTCGACGCCCTACGTCAACACGATCCCGGCCGACGCCGAGCCGTGGTTCCCCGGTGACGAGTACCAGGAGCGCCGGATCCGCGCCTACATCAGGTGGAACGCCGCCGCCATGGTGATGCGCGCCAACACGCGCACCGAGGGGGTGGGGGGGCACCTCTCGACGTACGCCAGCTCGGCCGCGCTCTACGAGGTCGGGTTCAACCACTTCTTCCGCGGCAAGGCCGACGGCGGCTTCGGCGATCAGGTCTACTTCCAGGGCCATGCGGCGCCCGGCATTTACGCCCGGGCCTTCGTCGAGGGCCGGCTGAGCGAGGCGGAGCTCGACAACTACCGCCACGAGGTGGGCGGCGACGGGCTGCCGAGCTACCCGCACCCGCGCTCCCTGCCCGACTTCTGGGAGTTCCCGACGGTGTCGATGGGACTGGGCCCCATCTCGGCCATCTACCAGGCGCACGTGAACCGCTACCTCAACCTGCGCCACCTCGTCGACACCTCGGGGAGCCGGGTGTGGTGCTTCGTCGGGGACGGCGAGATGGACGAGCCGGAGTCGATCGGAGCGCTCGGGGTCGCCGGCCGCGAGCACCTCGACAACCTCATCTTCGTCGTCAACTGCAACCTGCAGCGGCTCGACGGGCCCGTCCGGGGCAACGGCAAGATCATTCAGGAGCTCGAGGCCGTGTTCCGCGGCGCCGGGTGGAACGTGATCAAGGTGATCTGGGGCTCGCGCTGGGACGCGCTGCTGGCCCGGGACGTGGACGGCGTCCTGCTGGACCGCATGAACACCACGGTGGACGGCGAATACCAGAAGCTGGCCACCGAGTCGGGCGCCTACATCCGGGAACACTTCTTCGGCCCCGACCCCCGGCTGCGCGCCATGGTCGAGGACCTCAGCGACGACGAGCTCGTCTCGCTCCCGCGCGGCGGCCACGACTACCGCAAGCTCTACGCCGCCTACAAGCTGGCGACCGAGCAGCGCGGGGCACCCACCGTCATTCTGGCCAAGACCATCAAGGGGTGGACGCTCGGGCCCGAGATCGAGGCCCGCAACGCCACCCACCAGATCAAGAAGATGACCAAGGCGCAGCTGCGCGCGCTGCGCGACCGCCTCTACCTGACCGACGACATCCCCGATACCGCGCTGGAGGGCGACCCTCCCTACATCCGGCCCGCCGAGGGCTCCGACGCCATGGAGTACCTCCGTGCCCGCGGCCGGGTGCTCGACGGACCGGTGCCCGTGCGCGTGGTCCACCCCGTCGCGCCCCAGCGGCCCGACGCCAAGGTCTTCGAGGAGTTCGCCGCCGGCTCGGGGAAGCAGTCGGTCTCCACGACCATGGTGTTCACCCGGCTCCTGCGCAACCTGGTCCGCGACCCGACCGTCGGCTCGCTCGTCGCCCCCATCGTCTCCGACGAGGCCCGGACCTTCGGGCTGGAGGCCCTGATCGCGGAGGCCAAGATCTACGCGCCCGAGGGGCAGAACTACGTGCCGGTCGACGCCGACCTGCCCCTCAATTACGCAGAGAGCACCTCGGGCCAGGTGCTCCAGGAAGGCATCACGGAGGCCGGGGCGCTGGCGTCGTTCACCGCCCTGGCCACCGCGTACGCGACCTGGGGCCAGCCGATGGTGCCGGTCTTCCTCTTCTATTCCATGTTCGGGTTCCAGCGGGTGGGCGACCTGGCCTGGGCCCTCGGCGACATGCGCGGCCGGGGCATCCTGGCCGGCTGCACCGCTGGACGAACGACGCTCCAGGGCGAAGGGTTGCAGCACGACGACGGGCAATCCCCGCTGCTGGCCTCCACCAACCCCGCCGCCATGGTCTACGACGCCTCCTTCGCCTACGAGGTGGCGACCATCGTCGAGGCGGCCACCACCGAGATGCTCGGACCGGATCCCAGGGACCGCTTCTGGTACCTCACCCTCTACAACGAGACCTACCCGATGCCGCCCCTCCCCGAAGGCGACGAGGGCGCCGCCATCCGCCGGGGCATCATTCAGGGGGCGTACCGCTTCGCCGCCGCACCGCAGGTGTCCGGAGACCTCCGAGCCACCGTGTGCTTCTCCGGCCCCATGTGGAGCATCGCCATGGAGGCGCAGCGCATCCTGGCCGAGCGCTATGACGTCGGCGCCGACGCCTGGGCCGTGACGTCGTGGACCAGCCTGCGCGCCGACGGCCTCGAGGTCGAACGCTGGAACCGGCTGCACCCCGACGCAGAGCCGCGCCGGGCGATCGTGACCGAGGCCCTGGGCTCGGGCCCGGACCCCGTGGTCGCCATCACCGACTACATGCGCAGCGTGCCCGACCAGGTGGCGCGCTTCGTCGACCGCCCCTACGTGTCGCTCGGGACCGACGGGTTCGGTCGCTCCGATGCACGGGACGCGTTGCGCTCGTACTTCGAGGTCGACGCCGCCCACCTCGTGGTCGCCGTGCTGCAGCAGCTCGCGCTCGGCGGACGTGTCCCGCCCACCGTCGTGGCCGGGGCGATCGCCGACCTCGGCATCGACGCCGGGCGCGCCGCCCCGTTCACGGTGTGAGCAGGGCCACGAAGGTGGCCATCGCCTGCTCCGCCCCGTCGGGGACGCGGAGGGTCAGCGTGCGGCGGTCCGACCCCAGCTCGATGGCGACCGCGAAGAAGCCGCAGCACTGCATCTCGCGCTGACCGAGTGACGCCGCGGCGACCAGCGCGGCCTCGGAGTCGCGGAGCTCGAGGCGGACCGACGTGGCATCGGCCACCACGTCGACGACCGACGAAGCGACCAGTTCACGCCACTCGTCGATCCGCTCCGCCAGGGTCCCGGCGTCGAGGCTGCACGCGATCGGGGGCGGTTCGCCCGTGGGCGTCATCGCAGGTGCCCCGCCACCAGTGCGTCCCGGGTGATCTCCATCTGGCCGAAATGCTGGAACAGCTCCTCGAGGATGTGCAAGAGCACCGCCCCCTTGGCCTCGGTGTAGGGCACCGGCTCGTCGGGGTCGCGCCGGATGCTGACCGGCGCGGCCGAGGCTTCGAGGCCGACGATGTCCTCCCGGAGGCGGCGGCGGGCGTGCTCGGTGCGCCGGAGCAACCCCTCCACGTCCCCTTTGGCGGTGAACTCGGCCCCCCGGTCGCGCTG
Organism: uncultured Acidimicrobiaceae bacterium; assembly: GCA_963809825.1. Classification (GTDB taxonomy): domain Bacteria; phylum Actinomycetota; class Acidimicrobiia; order Acidimicrobiales; family RAAP-2; genus Bog-473. The sequence goes on from CAWELJ010000003.1 coordinate 69,001, forward strand.
CACCGGGCGCTCGGCGACCGTGGCGCCGCCCCAGTACTCCATGACGCCGAGGCAGTGGGTCAGGATGACGTAGGCGGAGTTGCCGCCGCGGAACGGGGGGCGCCGGTTGACGAGGTCGTCGCCGAGCTCACGGGCGATGGCGGCCATACCGGAGAGCGCCAGATCGACGAACCAGAGATAGTCCTCCGCCGAGACCGCGACCGGCCCGGATCCCGCGCCGTTAGTGGGCGACCCAGGCATCGGGGTCGGTCACGAGCTTCTGCACGTGCGGGGGCAGCTGACCCGAGGTCACGTCGGCCAGCGTGACCTTCTCGAGCACCGAGCGCAGGCTGGCCCGCACGGCCACCCAGACCTGCTGGAGGTTCTCGGCCGCACCGTCGTAGTTGGTGGCCTCGGGCCGGAACCCACGTACCTCGGCCAGCGGGCCGTCGAGGGCACGGATGACGTCGGCGATCGTGATGGCGTCGGGCTCGCGGGCGAGCCGGTAGCCGCCCTCGGCCCCGCGCTGGCTGGCGACGATGCCGGCGCGCCGCAGGTCGGCCAGGATCGCACCGAGGAAACGCGGCGGCAGCCCCTGTTCCCCGGCCAGGGATTCGGCGGTCTGCGGGGTGCCGGAGGCGGCCAGCGTGAGCAGGGCGCGGATCCCGTAGTCGACCTTGGCCGGGATGTGCATGGCGAGAGTCTGCCCGCGCCACGGCGCCGGGGCACGTCCGCACGGCCCCCGCTTCGTGGCAAAATCACTCCCGTGCCACGGACCGCGCTCCACCTCAGCGGCGACGCCGAGGCCGACGCCGTGCTGAGCCGCGACCCGCTGGCCCTGCTCATCGGGATGGTGCTGGACCAGCAGGTGACCCTCGAGAAGGCGTTCTCCTCCCCCGCCGAACTGGCGCGGCGGCTGGGCGGATCGCTCGACGCGGCCTCCATCGCCGCCATGGACCCCGGCGAGCTCGCCGACGTCTTCCGGGAGCGGCCGGCGCTGCATCGCTACCCCGGGTCGATGGCGGCACGTGTGCAGGAGGTCTGCCGCACCGTCGTCGAGGAGTACGGCGGCAAGGCGGACGCCATCTGGAAGGGTGTCGCCAGCGGGGAGGAGCTGGTGGCCCGCATCCGTGCCCTGCCCGGGTTCGGGGAGCAGAAGTCCAAGATCTTCACCGCGCTGCTCGGCAAGCAACTCGGCGTGCGCCCCGATGGGTGGCAGGCGGCCAGCGCCCCCTTCGGCGGCGACGGGACCCACCTGTCGGTGGCCGACATCACCGATGCCACGAGCCTCGAGAAGGTGAGGGCCACCAAGAAGGCCATGAAGGCCCGGGCACAGTCCGGGGCGTGACCACAGGGGACCTGTCGGGTCGCCGCCTCTACCTCTGCACGCCGGACCGCGCCGACCTGGCCGCGTTCCTGACCGCCTGCATCGCGGGCGGCGTCGACGTGGTCCAGTTGCGCGACAAGGAGCTCGACGCCCGGCACCTGATGGCCCGGGCCCGCGTGGCGAGCGCCGTGTGCCACGAGCACGGCGTGCCCTTCGTGGTCAACGACCGGCCCGACCTCGCGCTCGAGGTGGGCGCCGACGGGGTGCACGTGGGGCAGGACGACGTGCCGGTCTCGCTGGCCCGGCGCATCCTGGGGTCCGAGGCGATCGTGGGCCTCTCGACGCACAGCGAGGCGGACCTGGCGGCGGCGGCAGACGAGGACGTCAGCTACATCTCAGCCGGGCCCGTCGAGGCGACGCCGACCAAGCCGGGTCGGGAGGGAACGGGGACGGACTATGTCAGTCGGGCCAGCGCACGATCCAGCGTTCCCGTCTTCGTGACGGGCGGTGTGACACCGGAGAGAATCCCAGCTCTGGCTGCGGCGGGTGTGCGTCACTTCGTCGTGGTGCGCTACCTGACCCAAGCGCCCGACGCGCGGCGCGCGGCGCGGGAGCTGCGTGGTGCGATCGATCGAGCGTTGAGTAGCGACCCGCCGGCCGCATGAGCCCCGCGGGCGGCGGCCCCGCGCCAGAAGGTGCGGACGCGGCCGGAGCCGGATCGCCGCCTCCGTCCTCCCACCGTCCCGGCGGGTGCGCCGTCGCCACGTCCCCCTCGTCCAGCCTGGTCGTCCCGCCACCCCTAGGTGCACGACCACGCTGAAGGGCGTCGTACCCTCCCCGGTCATGTCCTAGTTCTCGGACGCTGCGGCGCCGGCCTTGAGCCTGCCGTGCGTCGGGCGCGGGCGCCGCGATTTCCTCAGTGGCGCCGCTCCAGCCAGCCCACGAGGATGGAGATCACCCTCGGGTCGGCGCGGAGCCAGTGGCCGGCGCCGTGGACCAGGTGCAGCTCCGCCGGACCGGTGGCGGCATCGGCCAGCGCACGGGCGTCGGCCACGGGCACGTCGGGATCGTCGGAGCCGTGGACCATCAGCAGCGGCCGGCCCAGGAGGAGCGCGGCGTCCTCGGCGGGGTGCAGCAGCGAGAGCTCCTTGGCCCAGGCCTCGGTCGAGGCGGGGAACCCGGGTGTGCTGATGAGGCCGTTGCGGCGGCAGCGGGCCAGCAGCTCCTCGGGGTCCCGGGTCAGCGGACCGAGATCCGAGGGCGTCCCGAGGCAGGCCACGCCCGCCACCCGCTCGTCGCCGCCCGCCAGGTGCAGCGCCAGGACCCCGCCGAACCCGAAGCCGACCGCGACGCGGGGCTCTTCGGCGGGGATCTCGTTCTCGGCCAGGAAGGTCAGGTCGTCCAGCCAGCCCAGGGCGGAGAAGTCACCGGTCGACTCACCGGTGCCGCGCAGGGCGGCCGTGACGACGCGCCAGCCCGACTCACGGGTCAGGCGGTCGGCCAGCGCCGGGTAGGTGAGGGCCACGTCGGCCGCCACGCCCTTGGGCCGCGGCAGGTCGTGGCACAGCACGACGTGGCCGCGGACAGGCGCGCCCGGGCCCGTGGAACTCGCGTACGACGAGAGCTCGCCCGCCGGTCCGGGCCGGAGCCGGAAGGGCCCCGGCATCTCAGATCCCGATGCGCTGCGCCAGCAACTCGCGGTGGTACGAGGGATCGCCCAGGAGGAGCTCCGAGGACTTGGCCCGCTTGAAGTACAGGTGCGCGGGGTGCTCCCAGGTGAAGCCGATGCCGCCGTGGATCTGGATGTTCTCGGCCGCGGCGTGGAAGTAGGCCTCCGAGCAGTAGGACTTGGCCAGGCTGGCCACCACCGGGAGCTCGTCGGAGTCCTCCGCCGCCGCCCAGGCCGCGTAGTAGGCGGCGGACTTGGCCGACTCGACCTCGAGGAGCATGTCGGCGCACTTGTGCTTGATGGCCTGGAAGCTGCCGATCGGGCGGCCGAACTGGATGCGCGTCTTGGCGTACTCGACCGACGCGTCGAGCACGTGCTGCGCGCCACCCACCTGCTCGGCCGCCAGCGCCACCGCGGCGAGGTCGAGCGTCTTGGACAGCCCGGGCTCGGCGCCGCCGTCGGCGCCGATGAGCGTGGCCGGCGTCGAGGAGAACTCCAGGCGCGCCTGCTTGCGGGTCTGGTCCATGGTCGGCAGCGGGGTGCGCGTCAGGCCGGGCGCGTCACCGGGCACTGCGAAGAGCGAGACGCCCGCAGCGGTCCGGGCCGCCACGACGATGAGGTTGGCCACGTGGCCGTCGATCACGAACATCTTGTGGCCGTTCAGCTCCCAGCCGTCGCCCTTCTTGGTGGCCGCCAGCTCGATGCCGCTGAAGTCCCACTTGCCGTTGTCCTCGGTGATGGCGAGGGTGGCGATCGTCTCGCCCGAGGCGATGCCGGGGAGGTAGCTCTTCTTGGCCTCGTCGTCGCCCGACGTCAGCAGCGCGTTGGCCGCCAGCGCCACCGAGGAGAAGAACGGCGCGCACAGCAGTGCGGCACCCATCTCCTCGAGCACGACCAGCAGCTCGACGTAGGTGAAGCCCGAGCCGCCGAACTCCTCGGGGATGGTGAGGGACTGCAGGCCCAGCTGGTCGGCCATCTGGCTCCACACCGCCGGGTCGTAGCCCTCGGTGGTGTCCATGAGGCGGCGCACCTCGCTCTCGGGCGACTTCTCGGCCAGGAACCGGCGCACCGCGGTGCGCAGCTCCTCCTGCTCGTCACTGAAGGCGAAATTCATGCCAGGCTCCTCTGCCTTTTCTCCCCCCGGCAGCCCCGCCGGCGGTCCGATATGCGGTGTCTACCAGACACGGAGGCCCGGGGACCAGAAGTACCGGCTCCGTGACGAACGGGCGGCCCGTCTGTGCCACGCTGGGGACATGGGACAGCTGGAGAAGATCTGGAGCGACGCCGCCGCCGAGGTCCACCAGATCGTGGTGGGCCCGATGGACAACAACGTCTATATCCTCCGTTGCCGCCGGACCGGGGACGCCATGCTCGTCGACGCCGCCAACGAGCACGAGGCCCTGCTCGAGATCTGCCGCGACCTCGGCGTGCGCCAGGTGGTCGAGACGCACGGGCACTGGGACCACATCCAGGCCGTGCCCGCGGTGCGCGAGGCCGGCATCTCGGTGGCCGTGACCAGCGCCGACGCGGGCATGCTGCCCAGCTACGACGAGATCCTCGAGGACGACGAGCAGCTGTCGGTGGGCGACCTGCGCATCAAGACCCTGGCCACCCCGGGCCACACCCCGGGCTCCATCTGCTTCACCGTCGAGGGCACGAACCTGCTGTTCACCGGCGACACCCTGTTCCCCGGCGGCCCGGGCAACACGTCCTTCGAGGGGGGCGACTTCGACACGATCATCCAGTCGATCGATCGCCGGATCTTCGCCGCCTTCAAGCCCGACACGCTGGTGCTGCCCGGGCACGGCGGCGCCACCACGGTGGGCGACGAGGCCCCCCACCTGCAGGAATGGGTGGACCGGCGCTGGTGAGGGCCGCCGCAGCAGGGCCCGGCGGGACGGGGCGGCGGGCCGTGCCGCAAAACCTGACTAAAAAGGTAAGCTTTTAGCCATGGCACCGACGCCCCCGCTGCTCGAGGTGCGGGACCTCCACGTGTCCGCCGAGGACGGCGCCATCCTGCGCGGGGTCGACCTGACGGTGGGCGCCGGGGAGATCCACGCCCTCATGGGCCCCAACGGCGCCGGGAAGTCGACCCTGGCCGGCGCCCTGATGGGGCACCCGGCCTACACGGTCACCGCCGGGGCGATCCTGCTCAACGGCGAGGATGTCACGGGGTGGGCGACCGACGTGCGGGCCAAGGCGGGGCTGTTCCTGGCCTTCCAGTACCCCGAGTCGATCGAGGGCGTGTCGGTGACCCAGTTCCTGCGCCAGGCCATGGCGGCGCGCACGGGCGAGGAGGTGTCGGTCCTCGAGGTGCGGGTGCTGATGACCGAATGGATGGAGCGTCTCGGCATGGACACGTCGTTCGCCAGCCGCCATCTCAACCAGGGTTTCTCGGGCGGCGAGAAGAAGCGCAACGAGATACTGCAGATGGCCCTCCTCCAGCCGCTCGTCGCGGTGCTCGACGAGACCGACTCCGGGCTCGACATCGACGCCCTGCGCGTCGTCGGGCGCGGCGTGCGGGCCGTGCGCGAAGAGCGCCCCGCGCTCGGCGTGCTCGCCATCACGCACTACCAACGCCTGCTCGACGAGCTCGTGCCCGACGTCGTCCACCTCCTCGTGGACGGCCGCATCGTGGCCAGCGGCGGGCCCGAGCTGGCCCGCCAGGTCGAGGCCGAGGGCTTCGAGGCGTGGCGATGACGCCCCCCGCCTCCCCCACCAGCGGGTCGGCGGCGCCGCTGAACGTCGAGGCCCTGCGCAAGGACTTCCCCCTGCTGGCGCGCACGGTGAACGGCAGGCCGATCGTGTATCTCGACGCCGCCGCCTCCGCGCTCCAACCGCGGTCGGTGATCGACGCCATGACGCACTACTACGAGACGACGCACGCCAACGTCCACCGCGGCGTCTACGCGACGGCCGAAGAGGCCACCGCGCTCTACGAGCGGGCCCGGCTGGTGGCGGGACGCTTCATCGGCGCGCCGGACCCGGCGCACGAGGTGGTGTTCACCAAGAACACGACCGAGTCGCTCAACCTGGTGGCGCACAGCTGGGGCCGGGCCAACCTGCGGGCGGGCGACCCGATCCTGCTCACCGAGATGGAGCACCACGCCAACATCGTGCCGTGGATGATCCTCTCCGAGGAGCTCGGCGGCCTCGACATCCGCTACATCCCGATCGACGACGACGGCCGCCTCGTGCTCGACGACCTCGACACGCTGGTCGACGGCGTCAAGCTCGTCGGGATCACGGCCATGTCCAACGTGCTCGGCACCATCCCGCCCCTGGCCCGGGTGGCCGAGGTGGCGCACCGCGCCGGGGCGATCGTGGTCGCCGACGGCGCGCAGCTCGTCCCCCACGCGCCGGTCGACGTCGGCGCGCTCGGCGTCGACTTCCTGGCCTACTCGGCGCACAAGACGATGGGCCCGACCGGTCTCGGGGTCCTGTGGGGCCGCGCCGAGCTGCTCGACGCCATGGCACCGTTCCTGGGTGGCGGCGGCATGATCCTCGACGTGAAGCTCGACTCCTTCCGCCCGGCCCCGCCGCCGGCGCGCTTCGAGGCCGGGACGCCGCCCATCGCCGAGGCGGTGGGGCTGACCGCGGCCATCGGGTACCTGCAGGACATCGGGATGGACCGCATACGCGCCCACGAGCGTGCCCTGACCGACCACGCCCTGGCCCGCCTGGACGAGAAACTGGGATCCGACGTGCGGGTGTTCGGGCCGCCGCCCGGCGAGGACCGTGGCGGCGTGATGTCGCTGGCCTACCGCGACGTGCACGCCCACGACCTGGCCCAGGTGCTGGACCAGTTCGGGGTGTGCGTGCGGCCGGGCCACCACTGCGCCAAACCGCTCATGCGCCGGCTCGGCGTCCAGGCGACGGCGCGGGCCTCGTTGTCCCTGTTCAGCGACGAACACGACATCGAGGTGCTGATCGAGGGATTGCTGGAAGCCGGTAGGTTGTTCGGCTGATGGCCGACCTCGAAGAGCTGTACCGCGAGATCATCCTCGACCACTACCGCTCGCCCCGGAACCGCGGCGAGCTGGACTCGCCGCCCGCCCACCGCGTGGAGGGCTTCAACCCCCTGTGCGGCGACGAGGTCGTCGTCTCCATGGTCGTCGAGGACGGCACGCTGGCCGACCTCAAGATCGCCGGCTCCGGCTGCTCCATCAGCCAGTCCTCGGCCTCGCTCATGTCGGCCGCCGTGAAGGGCAAGCCCGTCGGCGAGGTGCGCCGGCTCATCTCGACCTTCAAGGGGATGATGTCGATCCACGAGGCGATCCTCGAGCACGACGGCAACGGGGCCGAGGTCGTGCCGGACGAGCCCGAGGAGATCGACCTGGACAACCTCGGGGAGCTGGCGGCGCTGCAGGGCGTCGTGAAGTTCCCGGTGCGCATCAAGTGCGCGACGCTGAGCTGGAACGCCCTGGCCCAGGGTCTCGACGAGATGGCGGCCGAGGCCTCCTAGGCCTTCACACCCCGAGCGACGCGGCGCGCAGTCGGGCGGCGAGCGCGGCGTCACCGGTTATCTCGACCCGGGCCGCCCCCTGGCGACCGGACCCGAACATGGTGAGCTCTCCCGGGTCCCCCGCCAGCGTGAGGCGTGGCCCGGTGCCGCGCTCCTTGTCGGCCCGTCCCGGCGCGGTGATCACGATCGTGGCGGGCACCTTCTTCGCCATCCCGCCGGGCCCGACGCGGGCCCAGAGGGCGTCGGCCAGCTCCGGGGAGATGGCGCGGGGTTCCCAGCCTTCCCGGGCGCGCCGCACGTCCTCCACGTGGATGAAGAACTCGACCGTGTTCATCGGCCCGTCGAAGGGACGGAGGAGCAGCGGTGGCCCGCGCCGCACGGTGTCGACGAGCTTCTCCCACGGCGTGCGGTCCCGCACGGCGCGTCGGACCTTGTCGGTGTAGCCGGCCAACGGGGGCCAGACGAGCCCGGGCCCGCTGTCGGGCCGATGTTCGCGGACGACGAGATGCGCAGCCAGATCGGCCGTGCGCCAGCCTTCGCACAACGTGGGCGCGTCCGGTCCGAGCTCGACGAAGAGGGCGCAGAGGGTCTGGCGCTCCTGCTGGGCGAGGCCGGTGTCGGTCATGGGCGCATTCTACGAAGGACGGCGGTTCCCGACCCCGCCCGGGACACCGGCGGCGCGACGAGCCGAGAATCCGGCTCTGCAGATGATCACGGTCATACCGAAACTGCGTGTAATCCGGTGACTCCCGCCGGTCGGCCGGAGCAGTTCGGCGTCGGCGCCGGAATGGGTCCGAAGCTAGAGTTCCGAGCCCTGCAGAGGGCATCGACCCACCGGACTCGGGCGAAGGAGGACACGTGGCAGACATAGTCGTCCTGGGTGGGGGACCCACCGGTTTGGCGACGGCGATGCTCTTGGGGCGGCAGGGCCTGAACGTCGTTGTGCTCGACCGCGACGCTGCACCGCCCGACGATCCCGAAGAAGCGTGGGAGACCTGGCAGCGTCGCAGCGTCGGGCAGTTCCGGCTCGTGCACTACGTGCAGCCGGGGGGCGGGCGCTGATGGAGCAGCACCTCCCGGCGGTCTTCGCCGAAATGGAGGCCGTCGGTGCCATCCGGTTCAACCCGGCCGAGGCACAGGCACGCCGCCTTCCCGACGGTGCGGGTCAAGACCTGGACCTGAGCCGGTTCGAGACGATGACGACCTGCCGGCGCCCGCTGATTGAGTACGCCTACGCATCCGCCGCCCGGAAGACACCGGGCGTGGAGGTTCGCCACGACACTCCTGCCGCCGGACTGGTGACGGGCAACGAGGTGATCGCGGGCGTGCCGCATGTCACCGGCGTCCGCACCGAGTCGGGCGACACCATCGACGCCAAGGTCGTCGTCGACGCGGCCGGCCGCCGCTCGCCGCTCTCCGGAATGATCGAGGCCGTCGGCGGGAATCAGCCGCCGGCGCAAGCCTTCGAGGCGGGCTTCGTCTACAACACGCAGTACTACCGGGGGAAGTCCCTCCCGGAGCCGCGGGACGACCTCCTGTGCGCCATCGGATCGATCTCGGTCCTGACCATTCCGGGCGACGATGGTTGGTGGTCGGTGACGTTGTATCACTCCCCCAAGGACAAGCTGATGAGGAACGTGCGCGACCCGAAGATCTTCGAACGGGTCGTTCGGGCGTTGCCCAACCATGCCCATTGGGTTGACGGCGTACCGCAGGGCGACAGCTTCTCCATGGCCAGCACGGCCAACACGACGCGCCAGTTCGTCGTGGACGGCGTCCCGTGCGCGACCGGCGTCGTCCCAGTCGGCGATGCATGGGGGTTCACCAACCCTTCGATCGGCCGGGGCATCACTCTCGGCTTGATGCACGCAGTCGACATCGCCCCGGCCATCGCCGAGCACACCGAGGACACGCGCCGGCTCGCCGTCGAGTGGGAGCGGCGGACGGCCGAGAGGGCCGCCAGATGGCACGCCGCGACGGTGGACTTCGACCGGATCCGCGCTCCGGAGGTCGACGCCCATTTGCAAGGTCTCCCGGATCCCTTCGATCCCTCGGACCCGTCGGTCGCCGGGCCGCGGGCGTTCGCCTCGGCGTCGCACTACGACCCGCAGGTCCTGCAATGGTTCTTCGAGGTGGTCGGCTGCATCAGCCTGCCTGACGAAGTGATAGCCCGCGACGGGGTGTTCGAGCGGGTGCTCGACGTGGCGCTCTCGACCCCGCCTTACACGTCACCCGGACCGACCCGGGCCGAACTGGAGGAGCTCCTTGTCTGACCTCTCGCAGACTCGTGCCGTGTTCGTGCACGGCAACCCCGAGACAGCCGCTATCTGGGGACCGCTGTTCGCCGCCTTGCAACACCCCGACGCGGTCACCGTCTCTCCGCCCGGCTTCGGGTCCCCCGTTGCGGACAGCTTCGGTGCCACGGCGGACGAGTATGTCGCGTGGCTGGTGTCCGAGCTCGAGAAGCAGGATGGACCGGTCGACCTGGTCGGCCACGACTGGGGCGGCGGGCACGTCATGCGCATCGCGATGGAACGGCCGGACCTCATCCGATCGTGGGCGATGGACATCGCGGGCTGCTTCGCCCCCGACTACGTGTGGCACGATCTGGCCCAGGTGTGGCAGACGCCGGGAGCGGGCGAGGATGCGGTCGCCGCCATCTCAGCGCTTCCGGTCGCGGACCGCGCCTCGATCTTCGAATCGCTCGGGATGACGCCCGACATCGCCGCCGCTGTGGCGGACGCGTCCGACGAAGCCATGGGCCGTTGCATTCTCGCCCTGTACCGGTCCGCCGCCCAACCGGCGATGGCTCGCCTCGGCGAGCGACTCGGCGCCGCCGCGGCACGGCCCGGTCTCGTGATCGTTCCCACCGAGGACGGGTACACCGGCGGCGAGGCGCGCGCCCGCTGGTCCGCCGAACAGGCCAAGGCGGAAGTGGCCGTGCTGCAGGGACTCGGTCACTGGTGGATGATCGAGGACCCCGCCGCCGGCGCGGCCGCACTGCGGAAGTTCTGGGCTGGCTGACAGCTCCTGATGGACGGCGCTCTCTGTCGCCCGTAGCGGCAGGGCACCCCGTACGGAGTTGAGCTTCAATGGTGCCGTGGCGAATCGGTCCGACCTACGAGCGGCCCTCGAGAGCACACGCGGCACCGTGACCACGTTCTTGGAGCAGCTCGTAGGTGAAGGCATCGATGCGCAGAGTCGTCACCACGACACGATCGGAGCCCCGCCTTCGAACGATCTTGGGGTTGCAGAAGGCGAGCCGTTGCTTCAGCGGGCCGCCACGCTCCGCGGCCGATCGACAGGATCCCCCTATGTCTACGCCGAGACCGTCATCGTCACGAGTCGTCTGCCGGCGCGGTTCTCTCTCCGGCTCGAGTCCAGCATCGATCCGATCGGTCGGATCCTCGAAGACACCGGTATCGCCGTCACCCGGGAGAACCTGGTCGAGCCACGTGGATTCACCGGCTTTCGACCAAGGGGCGCCATGGATGTCAGCGACTGTCTGCTTTCCCGGACCTACCGCATCGACTGCGAAGGGGCCCCTGTGATGGTCGTAACCGAATGGTTCCTGAAGACACTGGACCCATTTCTTCTGTCGAGATAGAGAGCTCCATGACCGCGGGCCGGCATCGGGGCAGCGTCGCATTCTCCGACCGACGTGGCACATGACTGGTCGGATCCGTGAACACTGCATCTTGAACGGTGTGGCATTTGTGGTGTGTGAATTCCTCCTGGTCGCCGGAGGATCGATCCTCATCGGGGTGGGTTTCGGTCTGCACCGCGCATGGATCGGCGTGTTCTTGGCCATTGGCGTGCTGCTCAATTCCATGGTTGTCGTTGCCGTCGGCCTCGCAATGTGGAGGTCCGGCGAACGCGGCACCTCCATGCGCTCCGTCTTCAATGCCAGGTACCGAGCCGAGTTGAGTCGCTCGTATCCAGCCATGATGAAGGACACACTCGTCATCGCAACAGCCACGCTCGCTCCCTATGTCCTGATGGTCTCTGTCGCGTTCGAGCACATCCGTGCCCGGTGAACGCCATGGGCCGTGGATGTCGGGCCGGCGATCGCCGCTAGGCCGGGCTGCAGGTCGTCGGGTCGAAGGACGGGGGGGCTGTGGCCGGAGCGGTGTTCGTCTGCGTCGACTGCGCCGTGGTCGGGCTGCCCGCGGTCGCTGGGGGCGCCGTCGTGGTCGTGACCGGCGGGGGTGGGTTGGGGCTGCCCGCGGCGTCGGGCGGCGGGTTGGTGGGCGTCACGAGGCTCGAACCGAAGACGTTGACGAGCATCTCTTGCGCCGCCGGCTGATCCACGGTCAGCACGTCCCCCAGGTTGCCGAAACCGTTGGCCGAGACCGTCGGCAGGGTCATGCCCCCGAGGGCGGTCGGATCGAAGGAGTGGTAGGTCAGCGCCAGTCCGATCAGCTCGTTGAACCCGAAACCGTCGTCGATCTGGATCCCCTGGTTGACCGAGCCCAGGAAGGCGTTGACGGTGAGGGGGTTCACCTTCGACTTGGCGGCGCCCATCATCGCCTTGATGAACACGTCCTGACGCTGGATGCGCCCGAAGTCGCTCGTCCCGTCGTAGTGCCAGTACCCGTTGGCGTAGTACTCGTAGTGGCGGGCCCGGGCGACGGCCAGGGCCTGGAAGCCACCCACCAGCTGGCAGCCCGGGGTGGTGATGTTGAGACCGGAGTAGGCGTCCTTGGCGGGATACGGGAAGTCGAGGTAGATGCCCCCCAAGGTGTTGACCGCGTTCTGGAAGCCGGCGAAGTCGACCTGGACCACGTGGTTGATCGGGACGCCGAGGTTGGCCGTGATCGTCTTCACCAGCTGGTTGGCGCCCGTGTTGTAGGCGGAGTTGATCCGGTTGTAGGTGCCGTACTGCGACGAGTCGGGCGGGAGCATTGAGACGACCGTGTCGCGCGGGATGGAGACGATCTGAATCTGCTTGGTCGCCGGCGTGACCCGCCACAGCTGCAGGACGTCGCTGCGTTGCCCGGTGACCAGCGAGGAGGACCCGAATGCCTGCACCCCCTGGCCCGTGATGCCGACACGGCTGTCGGATCCGATGACCAGAATGGTGAACGGCCCTCCGTTCTGCACCGCCTCCTCGGCGCTGATGTGCACCTTGTTGATCTGGTCGTAGCGGTACCACAGGTAGGCGTAGCCGCCCCCGGCGATCGCCGCCAGGAGCACGATCACCCCGAGGAGAGCCACCACAACCTTCTTGCCGGTGCTCCACTTCGGCTTGCCGCTGCGCCGCACCCGCGACTTCGACTTCGACTTCGACTTCGAGGCATCGATACGGGCGCCGAGCGAGCGCAACCCGGATTCGTTCGCCACGGACTGGGGGTCCGACGAGCCGCGCACCTGGCGGCCGAGCGCGGAGAGACCCTCTTGATTCGCGGACCGGCTGCGTGGTCTTCCGGAGGAGCGACCCGACCCGTCGCCCGGGGGACGACCGTTCGCCATGGCGGTTTACGGTACCAAGGGCCGCCGTGAATTTGGGGGCAGGTCCTGAGCCGGACGGGCGGCGCGTGCAGGGCCCGTGCTCAGCGGGCGTCCAGGTAACCGGCGTACCCCGTCCGCTCCAGCTGCAGGGCCAGGTCTGCATCGCCCGTCGCAACGATGCGGCCCCCGACCAGGACGTGCACCAGGTCGGCCTCCAGCTGGACGAGGAATTGGTTGAAGTGCGTGATGGCAATGATGCCCACACCCCATTCCTCGGTCGCGTGCTGGAGGTGGCGCGCCACCTCGCTCAGCGCGTCGACGTCGAGCCCCGTGTCGATCTCGTCGAGGATGCAGATGGCCGGGCGGAGGACGCCGAGCTGCACCATCTCGGTGCGCTTCCGCTCGCCCCCCGAGAGGTCGACGTTGAGCGGCCTGCGCAGGATCTTCGGGTCGAGGCCGACGGCCTTCGCCTCCTCGACCATGCGCTCGGTCAACGCGGTGTCGCTGGCGACCCCGTGCGCAGCCGCGTCGAGCAGGGAGTGCAGACCCACGCCCGGCACCTCCACCGGGTGCTGCAGCGCGAGGAACAGGCCGGCCCGGGCCCGCTCCCAGGCCGGCAACGTCGTCAGCTCCTGCCCGTCCATCGTGATGGAGCCCCCGGTCACCTCGGTGCCCGGGCGACCCATGAGTGCGTGGGCCAGCGTGCTCTTTCCCGAGCCGTTGGGCCCCATGATCGCGTGCACCTCGCCGCTGCGGACGGTCAGGTCGATACCGTGCAGCACCTCGCGGCCACCGGCCGACGCGTGCAGGCCCCGCACCTCGAACACGTGGTCCGCACCGGTGCTCACGGCAACACCACCGACACGGTGTCGTCGTCGACCTCGACCTCGTAGACGGCGACCGGCTGCGTGGCGGGCAGGGAGCACGGCTCGCCCGTGCGCAGGTCGAAGGTGCTGCCGTGACGCGGACACTCGATCTGGCACTCGTCGGCCCACACCTCGCCCTCCGCCAGCGAGTAGTCCTCGTGGCTGCACTCGTCGTCGATCGCGAAGAAGGATTCGCCCACCCGCACCAGCGCGATGCGACGGCCGGCGACGTCGAAGCGCCTCGCCTCTCCGGGCGGCAGCTCGTCGGTCTTGCAGAGCACCACGGTCTCAGACACCGGCCACCACCCGTCCTGCCAGCGCGGCATCGAGACGCCGGTGGACCTCACGTTCGAGCAGGGGGGTCACCTCGGGAACGGGGCCGCGGTCGATGATGGCGTCGAAGAAGCCCCGCACGATGAGACCTTCGGCCACTTCGGGCGCCACGCCGCGCGACTCGATGTAGTAGCGCTGGTCCTCGTCGATCGGGCCGACCGTCGAGGCGTGGGAGCACTTGACGTCGTTCTCGAGAATGTCGAGGTTGGGCACCGAGTCGGCGTGCGCACCCTCATCCAGCACGAGGTTGTGGTTGGTCTGGCGGGCGTCGCTGCGCACGGCGCCGCGGTGGACGCGGATCAGCCCGCTGTAGACCGAGCGCGACTGGTCGGCCACCGCACCCTGGCACAGCAGCTCGCTCGTGGTCCGCGGGGCCGCGTGGTCCTGGAGGGTCCGGATGTCGTGCACCTGGGCGTCGTCGCCGAGATAGGCGGACAGGATCTCGCTGTGGGCGTCGCGGCCGTCCACCGAGACGTCGGCCCGGACCCGGTCGTAGGCCGCGCCGAGGCCGACCGTGAAGGTGCGCAGCGACGAGCGCGCCGCGCCACGGGCGGCCAGGCGGGCGATCGACCACGCCGCCGGGCCCAGGATCTGCAGCGACACGTAGGAGAGCGACGCGCCCTCGGCCGCCGAGAGCTCGGTCACCGGCACGATCAGCGAGCGCCCCTGCCCTTCAGCTCCGGCGAACACCTCGACGACCGACACCGTCGCTCCTTCGCCGGCCCGCACCGCCAGTCGGGGGAACGCGGCCGCGCCCGTGCCGCACCAGTGGACGACGAGCAGCGGCCCCGCCACCGCCGCGCCGTCGGGCACGTCGACGAACACGGGATCGGGTGTGAACGCGTCGTTCAGGCGCACCAGCGCGTCGCCGCCGTCCTGCACCGACCCCAGCATGAGACGGGACCCGGGCACGTCGTCGGCCCGCCCGAAGGCGAACGCGGGGGCGCCGGAGGTCCCGGCCACGGCGAAGGTGCCGGCGCGCCCGTTGTGCACCAGGACGCTCCCGGCCACGGTCCCCAGCGCCGCCTCGACGGCCGCCCGGAGCTCCTCGGCGGCCCCCGGCACCTCGGGCGGGCCCGACGCCGGAGCGAACTCGTCGAGGGCGAGGTGGTCGATGGGCGAGTAACGCCAGACCTCCTCGCTCTCCGTGGGCAGCGGGGTCGCGGCGAAGGCCTCGTGGCCGGCGGACCGCCGTTGGCGGAGCCAGCCCGGTCCGGCCAGGCCCGCGGACGCCTCGGCGCTGAACGTGTGCAGGGTCCAACCTCTTTCGGGGGATGCGAATCGCGTGCGAATGCAGCCCATGCACTCTAGTGGCCCCATCTGGGCCCCCGGCCCGGCGGTTAGCCTGCCGACATGGGAGAGATCGCACAGTTCGAGTCGCCGGTGCTGAGCATCGAGCAGGACGAGTCCGTGGCCACCGTGTGGCTGGACCGACCCGAGGCGCGCAACGCCATGGGTGTGGACCTCTGGCAGGACCTGCCCCGGGCCATGGAGGCCGTCGGCGGCGACCCCGCCGTGCGCGTCGTGGTCGTCGCGGCCAAGGGGCCGCACTTCTCGGTGGGCCTCGACCTGAAGTCGATGGGAAGTGTCCTGGCCGGCGGCGGCGAGGCCGGGGCGGACGCCGCCGGCGGGAGCGGGTCGGCGGCGTCCATGGCCGCCCGGGCCCGGGGCGCCCGCAGGGAGGTGCTCCGGCTGCAGGACGCCATCACCGCCGTGGCGCGCTGCCCCAAACCCGTCGTCGCCGCCGTCCACGGCTACTGCATCGGTGGCGGCGTGGACCTCATCGCCGCCTGCGACATCCGCCTCGGGTCCGCCGACGCGATCTTCTCCGTGCGCGAGGCCAAGATGGCGATCGTCGCCGACCTCGGCAGCCTGCAGCGACTGCCGTCGATCCTCGGGGCCGGGCACGTGGCCGAGCTGGCCTTCACCGGGAAGGACATCAGCGCGGAGCGGGCCAAGGAGATCGGCTTGTTGAACGACGTGGCTGCCGACGCCGACGGCGTCCTGAAGGCGGCCCGCACCCTGGCGGCGGAGATCGCGGCGAACTCCCCCATTGCGGTGCAGGGCACCAAGGCCGTCCTGGCGGCCAACGAGGGGCGGACCGTCGCCGAGGGGCTCGACTACGTCGCCACCTGGAACGCCGGCATGCTGGCCTCCGACGACCTCACCGAGGCGGTGACCGCCTTCATGGAGAAGCGCACGCCGAAGTTCACCGGGCGCTAGCGCGAAGCCCTAGCGCTTCCGGCGCCACCAGCGGTTCGCGGAGCGCTCGCGGCGGGCATCCTCGGCTCGCACCTCGTCGAGCACGTCCGGAGCGACCTCGTTGACGATGTCCTCGGCCGAGCCCAGCAGCTCGGCCACCTCGGGCCCCCCGCTCCCGGGCTCCTCCTCGAGGGCGGGCTCCACCAGGCTGCCGTGCACCCAGCCCACGTCGGCCATGCGGCGGTGGTAGGACGGGCAATTCTCGGGGCAGCGCCAGGGTGCCTCGGGTGCGAGGTCGAGGACGCAGAAGCGGGCCGCCTCGCCGGACGCGTAGGTCCGGCTCTGGAAGTGCGTGCATTCCTCGCGCATCGGCACGGTTCTATGGTGCCACGCTGCAGGCCCGGTTGCGCCCGGTCAGCCGACCGAGCCCTCCATCTGCAGCTCGATGAGGCGGCTCCACTCCACGGCGTACTCCATCGGCAGCGTCCGGGTCACCGGCTCAATGAAGCCGTTCACGATCATGCCCATGGCCTGGCTCTCGGACAGACCCCGGCTCATCAGGTAGAAGAGCTGGTCGTCGCCGACCTTCGAGACCGTGGCCTCGTGGCCGATCCGGGCGTCGCGCTCGCCGACCTCCATGTAGGGCTTCGTCTCGGACGTCGAGTCGTCGTCGAGCAGGAGCGCGTCGCAGCGCACGAACGACTTGGCCCCGGTGGCCCCGGGATCGACGTGCACCTTGCCGCGGTACGTCGTGATGCCGCCGTCCTTCGAGATCGACTTGGACACGATGGTCGACGAGGTCTCGGGGGCGATGTGGAACATCTTGGCGCCGGCGTCCTGGTGCTGGCCGGCACCGGCGTAGGCGACCGAGAGAACCTCGCCACTGGCCTTGGGCCCCATGAGGTACACCGAGGGGTACTTCATGGTGAGGCGCGAGCCGATGTTGCCGTCGATCCACTCGACGTGCGCCTCGGCCTCGGCCCGGGCCCGCTTCGTCACCAGGTTGTAGACGTTGGTCGACCAGTTCTGGATCGTGGTGTACGTGATGCGTGAGCCGCCCAGGGCGACCAGCTCGACCACGGCCGAGTGCAGCGAGTCGGTGGAGTACACCGGGGCCGAGCAACCCTCGATGTAGTGCACCTGCGAGCCCTCGTCGGCGATGATCAGCGTCCGCTCGAATTGGCCCATGTTCTCCGCGTTGATCCGGAAGTAGGCCTGCAGGGGCATCTCCACCTTCACGCCGGGCGGCACGTAGATGAACGACCCGCCCGACCAGACGGCCGAGTTCAGGGCGGCGAACTTGTTGTCGTTCGGCGGGATGATCTTGCCGAACCACTTGCGCACGAGGTCGGGGTACTCGCGCACCGCCGTGTCCATGTCGCAGAAGAAGACGCCCTGGGCCTCGAGGTCCTCGCGGTTGCGGTGGAAGACGACCTCGGACTCGTACTGCGCGGTCACCCCGGAGAGGTACTTTCGCTCCGCCTCGGGGATCCCGAGCTTCTCGTACGTGTTCTTGATGGCGTCGGGGAGGTCCTCCCACTTGTCCACCTGACCGCCGGTCGGCTTGATGTAATAGAAGATGTCGTCGAAGTCCAGCTTGGGCATGCGCTGGGCGAACCAGGGCGCCATGGGCTTGCGCTCGAAGTGCTTGAGCGACCGCAGCCGGAACTCGCGCATCCAGTCGGGCTCGCCCTTCATCTCGGACATCTCGCGCACGATCGACTCGTTCAAGCCCTTCTTGGGCTTGAAGACGTAGTCCTCGGCGTCGCTCCAACCGAGCTGGTAGCGACCCAGATCGAGATCCGTTGTGGCCATGTGGCTCCTAGGTCGGGGAGGGGATATTTCCCCTATGGAGATAGTAACAACTACCCGGGCCTGCCGAAACGCCTACTCGTGTCCACCACCGTGTGGCCAGCCGTGGCAGGCTCTGCGTCCATGGCCAGCCCCCCCCTCGCCCCCCGACGCCCCCACGTCGTCTCGGCCCACGGCCACGACCGGGAAGACCCCTGGTACTGGCTGCGCGAGCGCCAGGACCCCGGGGTCCTGGCCTACCTCGAGGCCGAGAACGCATTCACGGACGGGGAGATGGCGCCGCTCGACACGCTCCGCGACGGCCTCTTCGAGGAGATGAAGGCCCGCATCAAGGAGACCGACATGTCGGTCCCGGCCCGGAGGGGGCCGTGGTGGTACTACACACGCACCGAGGAGGGGAAGAGCTACGCCATCCACTGCCGCCGTCCCGCCCGCGGCCGCGGGGAGCTGCCCCCGGCGGGCGAGCCGGGGGGCGAGGAACAGATCCTGCTGGACGAGAACTCGCTGGCGGAGGGGTCGGAGTACTTCGCCGTCGGCAGCGCCGCCGTGAGCCACGACCACCGCTGGCTGGCCTTCGGGACCGACCGTGCCGGCAACGAGAAGTACGACCTGCGCTTCTCGCCGCTCGACGCGGAGACCCCCGTCAGCGCAGCCGCCGAGTCGGTGCCGGACACCAGCTACGGGCTGGCCTGGTCGGCCGAGGGCGACCACGTGTTCTACGTCCGCATGGACGAGGCGCAGAGGCCCCACCAGCTCTGGCGCCACCGGCTGGGCGGCGACCCGGCCGGGGACCACCTCGTGTACGAGGAGACGGACCGCCGCTTCTCGCTCGTCACGGGGTCGACCCGCGACACCGCCTTCGTGCTCATCGGCCTGCACAGCACGAACACCACCGAGTGGCACGCCATCCCGTCCGCCGACCCCCTGGCCGAGCCGGTGGTGGTGATGCCGCGCCGCGAGGGAGTGGAGTACGCGGTGGACCACCTGGCTCCCGTGGGCGGCGGCCCCGGGTGGTTCGTGGCCCTCACCAACGACGGCGCCCGCGACTTCCGCGTCGTCGCCGCCCCCGATGCCGTCCTGGCGGCGGCCGACCCCCAGGCCTGGCGCGAACTGGTCCCGCACCGGCCGGGTGTGCGCGTCGAGGACGTCGACGCGTTCTCGTCCGCACTGGTGCTGAGCGAGCGTGCCGAGGCCGAGACGCGGGTGCGCGTGCTGCCGCTGGACGGGAGCGCGGAGCCCCTCCGTGGCGACCTGCTCGCCGCGGGCTGGATCGTCGCCTCCATCGACAGCCCGTCCGCGACCTGGCTCGGCCCCAATCCCGAGCCGGACGCGCCGGCGCTCCGGATCGGCCGCACGTCACTCGTCACGCCGTCGAGCGTCCTGCAGGTGGAGCTCGCGGACCGCCGGGAGACATTGCTCAAGCAGGAGCCCGTCCTCGGTGACTTCGACGCCGCGCGCTACACCACCTCCCGCCAGTGGGCGGTCGCCCCCGACGGGACACGGGTCCCGATTTCGGTCGTGCACCGCCGGGACCTCGCCCTCCCCGCTCCCACGGTGCTCTACGGGTACGGGGCCTACGAGATCTCCATCGACCCCTCCTTCTCGCACCACCGTCTCTCGCTGCTCGACCGGGGCGCCGTCTACGCCATTGCGCACGTGCGCGGCGGCGGCGAGATGGGCCGCGCCTGGTACGAGGACGGTCGGATGGAGCACAAGGCCAACACGTTCTCCGACTTCGTCGCCGCCGCACGCCATCTGGTGGAGGCCGGGATCGCCCGGCCGGGAGCGCTGGCCGGCCGCGGAGCCTCGGCCGGGGGCCTGCTCATCGGCGCCGTGGCCAACCGGGCCCCCGAGCTCTTCCGCGCCCTGGTGGCGAACGTCCCCTTCGTGGACTGCGTCACCACGATGCTCGACGACGAGCTCCCCCTGACGGTCGGTGAATGGGAGGAATGGGGGAACCCCCTGGCCGACGAGGCGGCCTACTGGCGCATGCTCGAGTACTCGCCCTACGACAACGTGAGCGGGGAGAACCCCGACGGGTCGGTGCGCACCTATCCCGACCTGTTCGTGACCGGCGGCCTGAACGACCCCCGCGTGGCCTACTGGGAGCCGGCGAAGTGGGTCGCCAAGCTGCGGGCCCTCTCCCCGACGACCCGGGTGCTCCTGCGCACCGAGTTGGGCGCCGGCCACGGCGGCCCGTCGGGACGCTACGACGCCTGGAAGGAGGAGGCGCTCGTCCTGGCGTTCCTCCTCGACGCGCTGGGTCTGGCCGGGACCGGTCCCGCCCGCTAGGTGGCGGACGCGGCGAAGCGCAGCGTGAAGGGCGCCTGGTAGCCGCTCGGCAGCGTCACCGCGGTCCCGTCGACAGTGGCCGCGAAGACCGCCGGCGCCCCGGCGATCACGGTCACCGGGCCGGTGGCGGCGATGGTGTGGGACTGGCCCGAGAACAAGGTGCCGGTGAAGAGGACCGAGCCCGTCGCGGTGTCCGTCGCATCGATCCAGCACTCCGCGCCGGTGGCGGAGAGGGACAGCGCGTAGCTCGTCGAGGCCACGTTGTACGTGGCCTCGTGTGCGGTGGCGGCCGTGGGCGCCGAGACGGTGAGCGGCGCGGTCGACGTGGTCGTCGCGGTGCGGCTGGTGTGATGCGGGTGCGTCGTCGCGGTGGTCGATGGCTTGGGATGGTGGCCCGGGGAATTCGAGTGGATCCCCGTGACGACGAGGACGACGATGAGCACGGTCACGGCGCCGATCGCCGCCAGCGGCCCGCCGATGCGGCGGGGCCGGTGGTTGATGGCGTGCATGACCCGGTCATCGGAGCCGGTCAAGAACGACGACGACGCCGCCGCCGACTCGGCCCCGGCGTCGTCGAAGGCCACGGGCTCGGAGGGGTTCGGCACCGGGGGTGGGGGGGCGGGCGGGACCACCACCTTGCCGGGCTCGGTGAGGCGCACCGTCGACGAACCCGAGACGCGGAAGGCGGTGGCCGGGAAGGGCGCCTCGCCGTTGCCGTCCTCCCGGCGGCCGGCCGGCGTGTGGGCCCGGATCTCCTCCAGCGTGTGCAGCTGGCGGTGGTAGCCCTCTACGGAGTGCACGTCGTCGTGGGAGCGGCGGCGGAAGACCACGAACGCGACGACACCGGCGATGACCACGACACCGATGACCACGCCTATCAGCACCGCCCCATATTCAACAGGATCTGTGGGGCGCGGCGTGCCGCGCCTCCCCGGGGCGCTCGTCGGGTGCCGGGCGCCGGGGCCGTCAGCCGGCCAGGCGGGGCCGGATGTCGTCGGGAATATCGCCGCGCTGCGGGTTGGCCCGGTCCCGCTGCGAGAGGATGGGGTCGTCGATCCCCCAGTCCGCGCCCACCAGGGGGTCGTCCCAGGCCAGGCCGAGCTCGTCCGAGGCGTCGTAGTAGTTGTCGACCAGGTAGGTCAGCAGGATGTCGGTGTGGGCGGCGAACCCGTGCGCCACCCCGGGTGGGATGTAGATCCCCTGGTCGACGTCCCCGTCGAGCTCGATCACCTCGGTCGCTCCGTCCGTCGCCGACCCCAGGCGCAGGTCGTGGAGCACCACGCGGGCCCGGCCCCGCAGGGCGTACCAGTAGTCGGCCTGGTGCAGGTGGAAGTGCAGGCCGACCAGCGCACCGGCCTGCTTCTCGGAGCGGTTGCCCTGCACCATCTCGCGGCCCCGGGGGAACCAGCTGCGCCGGTAGGTCTCGACGAAGCGTCCTCGCTCGTCGCCGTGCACGTCGGGGCGGACGAGCACGACGTCGTCGATCACGGAAGAGGGAATCAGCTCTGGCATCGGCGGGGAACGGTAGCGGCTGGGCCGGTCAGGGAGCGAAACGGCCGAACCCCGACCGGTAGAACAGCAGCGGGCCGCCCTCCCCGATGGCGGTGGCCAGTACGTGGCCGGTCACCAGCTCGTGGTCGCCACCGTCGAAGATGTCGCCCAGCCGGCACTCGACCACGGCCAGTGAGCCGGCGATCACCGGCGACCCCGTGAGCCCGGGCGACCACTCGACCCCCTCGAACTTCTCGCCCCCCGAGACGGCGAAGGACCGGCACAACGCCTCCTGATGCTCCTCGAGGATGTTCACGCAGAACGCTCCCGCCTTGGCGATGCGGGGCCAGCTGGTGGAGCTGCGGGCGGGGGCCAGGATGACCATTGGGGGGTCGAGGGACAGCGCGGCGAACGACTGGCAGGTGAAGCCGACGGGCTCGCCGTCCTCGAGCGCGGTGACGATCGTGATGCCGGTCGCGAAGTGGCCGAGTACCTCGCGGAACCGGGCCTGGTCGAGGCCCGACACGTACGCGTTACGCCTTGCCGAGGTCGATCGACTGCGACTCGTGGGCCGAGGAGATGTCCTCGACGCGCTTGGCTTCGGGCAGGCGGCGCGCCTGGTTCAGGATGCGGTCGAGCTCGCGGTCGGTGTGCGACGGGTCGTGGTGCGACAGCAGCAGCCGCTTGACACCCGACTCGGCCGCCACGTGCACCGCGTAGGCCGCGGTCGAGTGCCCCCAGTCCGCCTTCACCGAGAACTCGTCGTCGGTGTACTGGCCGTCGTGGATGAGCAGGTCCACCCCCTGGCACAGCTCGAGCACGGCCTCGGGCACGGCCCGGCGGTCGAGCGGCGCCTGGTGGTCCGACATGTAGGCCACGGAGCGCCCCTCGGCCTCGATCCGGAAGCCCAAGGTCACCCCGCTGTGGGGGATGGGCCGCGCCATCACCTTGGCGGAGCCGATGGAGAAGTCCTCCGCGCCCACGTCGACGGTGACGAGCTCGCCCCGGAACTGCTCCATGTGGATCGGGAACACGGGCGGCTGCACGGCGGCGTGGAGCGCGTCCTTGAGGCTGCCCTTGGGCTGGGCCGGCCCGTAGACGGTCAGGCTCGCACCGGGGTCGTGCAGCGGGCTGAAGAACGGGATCCCGAGAATGTGGTCGAAGTGCAGGTGGGTCAGGAGCGCGGTGGCGCGCATCGGGGTGCCCAGCGCGCGCACCTCCCGTTGGAGGACGTCGCCCAGCGCCCGCAGGCCGGTGCCCAGGTCGACGATGAGCGGCTCGTCCCCCTCAACGTCGATGACGAGACACGAGGTGTTCCCGCCGTAGCGCCGATAGCGATCCCCCGAGCACGGGCAGGACCCGCGCACCCCGTAGAACGTGACGTTCATCGACGCGACGTTACTCCGCAGGAAGGGGGTACGTTCTGCCACCATGGAACAGCGGACCATCGAGGCGAACGGGCTGGACGTCGTCTACTTCACCGAGGGCCCCGAGGACGGGCCGCTCGCCCTGTGCCTGCACGGGTTCCCCGACACCGCTCACACGTGGCGCCACCTGCTCCCCGAGCTGGCAGCGGCGGGCTTCCGGGCCGTGGCACCCTTCGCGCGCGGCTACGCCCCGACCCAGGTCCCCGCGGACGGGCGCTACCAGATCGGGGCTCTGGTGCGCGACGCCAACGCGCTGCACGAGGCGCTCGGGGCCGGCGACGACGCGGTCATCGTCGGGCACGACTGGGGGGCACTGGCCGCCTACGGTGCCGTCGCGCACCAACCGGACCGTTGGCGGCGCGCCGTCACCGCCGCGGTCCCGCCGACGGGGGCCATCGGCCTGTCACTGCTCACCTACGCGCAGCTGCAGCGCAGCTGGTACATGTTCTTCTTCCTCTCGCCCCTGGCCGAGGTCGCCGTACCGCTCGACGACTACGCGTTCGTGGACCACCTCTGGCGCGACTGGTCGCCCGGCTACGACGGGGCATGGGACGTGGCGCGCGTCAAGGAGTCCATCGGTGACCCGGAGCGCCTCGGCGCCGCCATCGGCACCTACCGTGCCCTCTACGACGCCTCACTGCAGGTGCCCGATCTGGCGGAGGAACAGTCCGCCTCGCTGCTGCCGACACCGAAGCCGACGCTCTACCTCCACGGCCGCGACGACGGCTGCATGCTGCTGACATCGATCGGATCACCGCTCGATTTCATGGCCGAGGGCTCCGAGATGGAGATCGTGGACGGTGCCGGACACTTCTTGCACCTCGAGCGGCCCGACGTCGTGAACGCGCGCATCGTCGGGTTCCTGACCGCCTAGCGCAGCCGGAGGACGGGATCGGCCCCGCCGGACCACCGTGCGAACCCCTCGTCCACCAGCGCCGCCGCGATGCGCTCGGACCGCGCCCGGTCCCGGGGCCACCCGCAGGCGTCCGCCAGGGCCGACCCCGTCACGCCACCACGCCGCAGCTCGTCGAGCAGGCGCCCTCTCCCCTGGCGGTCCGAACCCGGGAAGGCGCCCTGGGGGCGCGCCGCGGGGCTCGACCGCCACGGGTCGGCCGCGCCGGCCGGCGCACGGCGCCACACGCACTGCCGTCGCAGCGGGCAGCGCGCGCAGTCGGGCCGGGATCCCGTGCACACCGTGGCCCCGAGGTCGAACATCGTCTGGTTGAACTCCCACGACAGGCCGGCGGGGACGAGCCGGTCCCCGAGCCGCGTCGCAGCCGCCAGCGCGAGTGGTGCGCCCCTGACGCAGCGGGCCAGGACTCGCACCGCGTTGGTGTCGACCGCTGCCACGTCCTCCCCGAAGGCGAACGAACGCACGGCGCGCGCCGTGTAGGGGCCGACACCGGCCAGGGCGCGCAGGTCGGCGTCATCGCTGGGCAGGGCACCGCCATGGTCGGCGACGACGGTGCGCGCCGTCCGGTGCAGGTTGAGCGCCCGACGGTTGTACCCGAGACCCGACCACAGCCGCACGACCTCCGCCGGGCGGGCCGCGGCGCAGGCCGCGGGGCTGGCGAACGCGGTGACGAAGCGCTCGTAGTGCGGCACGACGCGGTCCACCTGCGTCTGCTGGAGCATCACCTCGGAGACGAGGATCCGCCAGGGGTCCCGCGTGCGGCGCCAGGGCAGGTCCCGGCGGTGCCCGGCCCCCCACTCCAGCAGGCGGCGCCGGAAGCGTCCGACCCGCGCCGCCGGAAGCGACCCGGCGTCAGTCCCAGACGTCGTCGCCGTAGGGTCGCCGGCGTGCCGGCGCGTGGGCGGCCTTCCAGACCATCAGCTTGCGGCGGAAGTAGCAGACCTCCTCGCCGCGCTGGTTGAAGGCCTTGGTCTCGACCGTCACGATCCCCCGGTCGTCCTTGGACTTCGACGGCGTGGCGTCGAGCACCCGCGTCTCGGCGTAGATGGTGTCGCCGTGGAAGGTGGGAGAACGGTGCAGGAGTGACTCGACCTCGAGGTTGGCGATGCACGAGCCGCTGACGTCCGGCACGCTCATGCCGAGGGCGAGGGAGTAGACCAGGTTGCCCACCACGACGTTCTTCCCCTGCACCGTCTCGTTCTCCGCGAACCAGGTGTTGGTGTGCAGCGGGTGGTGGTTCATCGTGATCATGCAGAACAGATGGTCGTCGTACTCGGTCACCGTCTTGCCCGGCCAGTGCCGGTAGATGTCGCCGGGGACGAAGTCCTCGAGATAGCGGCCGAAGGGCCGGTCGTGGACCGTCACTCCCCCGCCTGTTGGGGCCGGGGGCGGGTGGTGAACCCGAGCGACGCGCCCGGGAGTGCCTCGCCGTCGATCGTCAACCGCCAGGCGAAGCGGGTACCCGGCTCGAGCGGAATGGGGCCCAGGTTCACGGCGAGGGCCACGTCGATGGGAGAGCCTTCGGGGATCCCCTGGGGCTGGCTCACCGTGAACTCGCCCCGCACCTCGACCGGCTGGGTCCCCTCCGCCGTCTCCATCATGACGGGCCGGCCGTCGGCGTCCTCGAGGAAGAGCTCCCAGTGGTGCGCCGTCTCCGTCTCGTGCCAGTCCACGTCGATCTTCAGCGCAACGGCCGAGGGCACCGGGTCGGGGCCCGTCATGCTCCATCCTCCCCCCAGTATGTAGAGCTTGCCGTCGGACACCTGGGCCGCGTCGCAGAGCAACATCGTCACTTTCACGGGAAGGGAGGTTATCGGGCCGCCAAGGTGGGCCGATAAGGGGGCATGGAGCGGATCGCGGCATGGGCAGAGGAGCGGAGCGCGCCCGTGGCCGCCACCGTGGCCGTCCTCGTCGGCGTCATGGCCTACAGCCTGCTCGGCCGCCACCTCGTGCACACCTCCGGCGTCGGCCTCGCCGCGCCGGGCGACCTGCTGAGCATGGCCAACAGCTCCTGGGCCATCTTCCACGGCCAGTTCGACCACATCTACGTGCGCCACCAGGCGCTGACGTCGCCGCCCGCGTTCGAGCTGCTGCTGGTCCCCGTCGTCGGCCTCGGGCAGCTGGTGGGTCTCTCGCCCCACCTGACGGCTCGGGGTGAGCCCCTCAGCATGTGGCTCCTCCTGGGGCCCGCCGCGGTCCTGATCGGGTCGACGCCCCTGTTCGCACTCGATGCGGTGGCGCGCCACTGGCGCCTCACCGACCGGGCCCGCCTCGCACTCGCCCTCGCCGGCGGGCTCGGCGTCGCCAACGTCGTCGGGGGCTGGGGTCATCCCGAGGACTGCGTCGCGCTGGCGCTCGTCGTGTGGGCGGCGCTGGCCCTCGAGCGCGGTGGTCTCGACGCCGCGCCACGGGCCGCGCTCCTGCTCGGGGTCGGCATCGCCTTCCAACCGCTCGCCCTTCTTGGCGTCGCGCCGGTGCTGGCCCGCGTCGGCTGGCGTGCCGCGGCGCGCCTGTCCTGGCGCCTCGTCGTCCCGAGCGCCGTCGTCCTCCTCGCCCCGCTCGTGGCGGAACCCCACCGCACGCTCTTCGTGCTGCTACGCCAGCCCGTCGAGACGCGCTACAACTCGCTCACCCCGCTGACCCGCTTCGCGCCCGTCATCGCGCCCGGGCTCCACGGCGGTGGCCCCACCCGCTTGCTCGCCACCGTGCTCGGGGCCGCCCTCGCCGTGTACGTGTGCCATCGCCGTCACGACCTCGACCGCGTGCTCGCCATGGCCGCCGTCGCGTTCTTCCTGCGCGTCCTGTTCGAGACGGAGTTGAACTGGTACTACCTCTGGCCCGTCCCGGCGCTATGCCTGCTGCTCTCGGTGCGCCGCAGCCCCTTCCGGTTCGGCCTCTGCACCGCCGCGCTGGTCGTGAGCATGCTGCTCGGCGACCGCCGGGTGCACGACATCGTGCTGTGGTGGCCCGCCCTGATGGCCTCGCTCGTGGTCATGCTGGCGTCCATCGGGCCGTCGCCCCGCCGGTGGACCGCCCTGGTCGTCGGCCGCCGGGTGCGGCCGGACCTCGCCGGACCCGTAGAGTGCGAGGCCATGGTGCCGGTCGCAGCAGGGCTTCGTCGTGAGTGAGCTGATCGGGCTGCGCGACGACGTCTACCGCCGCCCCCTCGCCACGGCGCTCGAACGGCTGGGTCTCGAGGCCGGATGGCGTTGCGTCGACGTCGGCGCGGGCGGCGGCGACGTGTCGGTGGCCCTGGCCGAGATGGTCGGGCGTGACGGTCGCGTTTACGCCGTCGACAGCGACCCGCTGGCCCGCGACGAAGTTGCCCGCGCCGCCGCCGCGTACGCACAGGTGATCGCGCTGACACAGGCCGGCGAGGACCTCTCGCTGCCCGAGGAGGTCGACCTCGCGTTCTGCCGCTTCCTGCTCCTGCACGTGCTCGAGCCCATCGCGGTCGTGCGCATGATGGCCGGCGCGGTCCGCCCCGGCGGCTGGGTCGTGGTCCAGGAGCCGATCACGTCGGCCGGGCGCATCGGCGGCTCGCCCCTCTCCATGCCCGATGCGCGCCATCCCGACGTCGGCGCGCTGCTGCCTGCGCTCGTGCGCGACGCCGGGCTCGAGGTGGTCGACGCCTGGGCCGAGGCGCCGGCCGGCGTCGGTGACGGGCCCGTGGCGCGGTACCTCGAGTCGCTCACGGGGGTTGACCCGCAGGACGAACCGGTCGTCCTGCCGCCCCTCGTGACGGTCGTCGGCCGCCGGGCCTGAGCGGCGTCTCCCCGCGGAGGCGCCCCGGCACGAGCCATTAGGGTCGCTCCCCGTGACCACGCCCTCTGCGCCCCTGCTCGCCGGCGCCGCCGAAGCGGTCGACCTGGCCCAGCGACTCGTCGACGAGGCCTGCGGCGCCGTCCGTGGCCACGGAGGGATCGACGCCAACCAGGTGGTGGCCTACGACGTGGCCCATGCGGCCGCCGCCGTCGCCACGGCGCGGGCCGTCCTCGAGTACGGCGGGCGGGGTGAGACCGAGGCGCGCATCGCCGCGGCCTTCGTCGCCGACGTCATCGCCGAGCTCGCAGGCAAGGTGGCGGGCCGGGAGCCGCTGTGGGGAGTGGGCGCCGGGTGGGCCGCGCCCGCCGCCGACTTCCTCGCCGCCCAGCGCGACCCGGCGGTCCTCGCCGGCCTGGCCGCCACCGAGGGCCCGCGCCACCTGGGCGAGGACTTCGAGCTCGTCCGCGAGACCTTCCACCGCTTCGCCGAGGACAAGGTCCGCCCGCACGCCGAGCACGTGCACCGGGAGAACGGCGACATACCCGAGGAGGTGATTCAGGGACTGGCCGAGCTGGGCGGGTTCGGCCTCTCGGTGCCCGAGGAGTACGGCGGCTTCGCGTCCGGCGGGGAGAGCGACTACATCGGCATGGTCGTGGCCACCGAGGAGCTGAGCTGGGGCTCGCTCGGCGTCGGCGGCTCGCTCATCACCCGGCCCGAGATCCTCACCCGCGCCCTCGTCTACGGGGGCACCGAGGAGCAGAAGAAGCACTGGCTCCCCAAGCTGGCCTCGGCCGAGACCCTGGCCGCCGTCGCCGTGACCGAGCCCGACTACGGGTCCGACGTCGCCGGCATCGTCACTGCGGCGGCGCCCGTCGAGGGGGGCTGGGTCGTCAACGGCGTGAAGACGTGGTGCACCTTCGCGGCGCGGGCCGACGTGCTGATGCTGCTGGCCCGCACCGACCCCGACCGCTCGCTCGCCCACCGCGGGATCTCAATGTTCGTCGTCGAGAAGCCGCGCGGCGACGGCCATGGCTTCGTCTTCAGCCAGGCGGACGGAGCGGACCGGCCGCGCGACCTGGCGCCGGGGCGTCTCGAGGGCCGTCCCATCGACACGATCGGCTACCGGGGCATGCACTCCTACGAGCTGGCCTTCGAGAACTGGTTCGTCCCCGAGGCGAACCTCGTCGGTGGCCGCGAGGGGCTGGGCAAGGGCTTCTACCTCCAGATGCAGGGCTTCGAGAACGGGCGGCTCCAGACCGCGGCGCGTGCGCTCGGCGTGATGCAGGCCGCCTACGAGGCGGCCTCGTCGTACGCCGCCGAGCGGAAGGTCTTCGGATCGCCCATCGGCGAGTACCAGCTGACGCAGGCCAAGCTCGGCCGGATGGCGGTGATCATTCAGGCGACGCGCCAGAGCTCGTACCACGTTGCCCGCCTCATGGCGCGCGGCGAGGGCACGCTCGAGGCCTCCATGGTGAAGGCCTACGTGTGCCGCGCCGCCGAATGGGTGACGCGGGAAGCCATGCAGATCCACGGCGGCATGGGCTACGCGGAGGAGTTCCCGGTGAGCCGCTACTTCGTGGACGCGCGGGTGCTGTCCATCTTCGAAGGCGCCGACGAGACCCTCGCCCTCAAGGTCATCGCGCGGCGGCTGATGGGCTGATCAGCCCGGGCTGCGCGTGAGCCCGGCCCGCTCGCCGCGACTCGACGAACTTGATCGCCATCTTCCGGCTCGCCTCGTCGATCATCTCGTCGCCGAACATCACGGCGCCCTTGCGATCCTCCTCGGTGGCCTTCTGGTAGGCGTCGAGGATGTCGAACGCCCGGTCGAACTGCTCCTGGGTCGGTGAGTAGACCTCGTTGAGCACGCCGGCCTGGTCGGGCGTCAGGGCCCACTTGCCGTCGTAGCCGAGCATGCGCGTGCGCATGGCGTACTCGCGCAACGCGTCGAGCTCGCGCACCTTGAGGAACGGGCCGTCGATCACCTGCAGCCCGTTGGCCCGCCCGGCCATGAGGATGCGGCTGAAGACGTAGTTGAAGTGGTCGCCGGGGTACTCGGGGATCACCACGCCACCGGTCAGCACCGGCATCTCGATACTGGCGGCGAAGTCCGCCGGGCCGAAGATGATCGTCTCGAGCCTCGGCGAAGCGGCGCAGATCTCGTCCACGTTGATCAGGCCACGCGCCGTCTCGATCTGCGCCTCGATCCCGATGTGCCCGATCCGGCAGACCCGAATTCTTCTCCACCTGGGTCAGCAGCAGGTCGAGGGCGATGATCTCCGCCGCCGACTGGACCTTGGGCAGCATGATCTCGTCGAGTCGCTCCCCCGCGTTGCCCACGACATGGATCACGTCGCCGTAGGTCCACTCGGTGTCCCAGGCGTTGACACGCACGCAGAGCACCCGGTCGTCCCAGGGGAGGTTCTTGATGGCGTCGACCACCTTGGGCCGTGCGCTCTCCTTCTCGAGGGGCGCCACGGCGTCCTCGAGGTCGAGGAACGTCATGTCGGCGGGCACCGTCGGCGCCTTGGCCAGGAACTTCTCGTTCGAGCCCGGGGTCGAGAGGCAGGAACGGCGGGGGAGGTCTCGGGAGCGTGCAGACATGACCCGATGGTAACAAACGGGCCCTGCTCCCCGGCCCGGCCCGGCCCGGCCCGGCCCGGACGCCGGTGCGCTCAGGCGAGCTGTGACCGGAAGAACGCCACCGTGCGCTCCCACAGCGCGCGCGACGCCTCGGCGTCGTAGACCTCGGGACGCGTGTCGTTGAAGAACGCGTGGTCCGTGCCGGGGTAGACGACGATCTCGACCGACTTGCCCATGGCGCGCAGCTGGTCGGCCAACGCGTGCGCCGCCTCCGGCGTGAAGAAGTCGTCCTTCTCCGCGTAGTGGCCGAGTACCGCCGCCGACATCGCCGCGTAGTCGGGCTGCGCGTCGGGCCACGGGATGATGCCGTAGCACGGCACCACGGCGGACACGGCGTCGGGGCGCTGCGTCGCCAGCACCAGCGCCAGCCCGCCGCCCATGCAGAAGCCGATGACCCCGACCCGGTCGCCCGAGCTCCGCCGCAGCACCTCGTCGACGGCGCCGCTCATGTCGCGGGCCGCCTGGTCCATCTTCATGGCCATCATCGCCTTGCCGGCCTCGTCGGGCTCTCCGGGCTTCACCTTCTGCCCGTGGTAGAGGTCGGGGGCCAGGGCGACGAACCCCTCGGCGGCGAAGCGGTCGCAGACGTCCTCAATGTGGCTCGACCAGCCCCCACCACTCCTGGATCACGACGACACCCGGACCCGTGCCGCCCTCGGGAAGCGACAAATAGCCGCCTGCGGTCGATCCATTGCTCGGAAATTCGATCATCTCGCCCATGGCGCCCGACCGTAGTTCCAAACGGCCCATTTCGTTATCCCGAGTAGTTCGCCGGAACTTCTCAGATTTCTCGATCTCCTTTTCACCTGCATGTTCACACTCCCAGTACTACCAGAACACAGGCGTTTCAGACCGAGGGTGTTTGTATCGCCAAGGGGATTCCTATAAGAATGGCGCCCATCGTGACTGACGTAGAGCGGGTTCTAAACCACTCCACGCCGCGGTCTCCGAGGAGTGCCCGTGCACTCCAGCGGGTCGGTATCCCCGCGTTGACCGTCGTCACAGTGTTGTCGAGCACTGTGTTTGGTTTGGCGCGCCCGGCCGCCGGCGATGCCATCTCCGACGCCAAGGCCAAGGCCGCCGCGATCGAGGCGCAGCTCAGCCAGGCGCAGAACGAGATGTCCGCCCTGAGCCAGCAGTACGACGCCGCCCGCTACCACCTCTCGCAGATCAACTCGAGCATCGACACCACCAAGGCCAACATCGCGGCCGACCAGGCGCAGGTGGCGCACGACCGGGCCACGCTGTCCAAGGCGGCCGTGGCCAACTACATCTCCGACGGCTCGGCGGCCGCGCAGAACCCGATCTTCAGCGGCAACGAGACGACGCTCGGCGCGACCACCGTGTACAACAAGATCACGCAGGGCGACATCGCGTTGGCCGTCGACAACCTGCACACGGCGGAGAACTCCTTGAACGCGCAGGTCGCCCAGTTGCAGGGCGAGCAGACCCAGGCGCAGTCGCAGGTCACGATCGAGCAGAACGCCGTGGCGCAGAACGCGCAGGCCGTGCAGCAGCAGAAGGGCGCGCTGGCCCAGGAGCAGGGTCAGATCGCGCAGCTGGTCCAGCAGCAGCAGCAGGCCGAGGCCGCCGCCGCCGCCAAGGCCGCCGCCGAACGCCAGCAGGCGGCCGCCGCCGCAGCAGCGGCCGCTGCGGCACCCGCACCGTCGAGCTCGGGCGGCAGCGCCGTCAGCCTGGCCGGGCTCAGCCAGGCGGCACCCCCTCCCACCGCCCCCGGCGGCGCCGGGGCCGTCCAGGCGGCGGAGAGCCAGATCGGCGTCCCCTACGTCTGGGGCGGCGAGTCCCCCAAGGGCTCGGCCAATCCCGGGTTCGACTGCTCCGGTCTCACCGCCTGGTCGTGGGGCCAGGTCGGGGTCGGCCTGCCGCACTTCTCGGGGGCCCAGATGGCCGACAGCACGCCGGTGCCCATCAGCGACCTCCAGCCGGGCGACCTCCTCTTCTACGGTCCCGGGGGCTCGGACCACGTGGCCATGTACGTCGGCGGTGGCCAGATGATCGAGGCGCCCTACACCGGGGCCTCCGTGTGGGTCACCGGTCTCCGCCTCGGGAGCGGCTTCGCCGGCGCCGGCCGGCCCTAGCCCGCCCGACCCGGTCCCCGCCTCCCCACCCCGGATCCGCCCCGCCGCGCCACGGCCCTAACCTGGCCCGAGCCGTGCCATGAGACCGATCCCCGTCGCATTCCACATCGGGCCGCTCGAGGTCCACACCTACGGCATCGGCCTCGCGCTCACGTTCTGGTTCGGGTTCGTCTACTTCGAGCGCCGCCTGCGCAAGCACGGCTACCCCACCGACTGGCTCGTGCCCGTCTTCCTCTGGATCATCCTGGCCGCGGTCGTCGGCGCCCGGGCGGTGCACGTGTTGTCGAACCTGAGCACGTACACGCAGCGCCCCGGCGACATCCTCGCGGTCTGGCAAGGAGGCCTGTCCTCCTTCGGCGGTCTGCTCCTGGCCGTGCCGGTCGGCATCATCCTCACGCGGCGCCGCTGCCCCGAGCTGCCGATCGCCCGTGCCCTCGACCTGGCGGTGCCCGTGCTCCTGGCCTGCTGGGCCATGGGCCGTCTGCTCGGCCCCCAGCTCATGGTGGCCGGTGGCGGCCACCCGACGCACCAGTGGTTCGGGATGTACTACGCCAACCAGCCGGGGCGGCGCCTGCCCGTTCCCATCTTCCAGGCGCTGGAGGACTTCGCCGTCTACCTGATCCTCATCGCCATCGAGCGCCGGCTCGACCGCTGGCCCGACGGCACACGCCGCGTCGGCTATCCCTGCGGGATCGTGCTCGGCACCGGCATGGTCTTGTGGGGCATCGAGCGCTCCCTCGACGAGCACCTGTGGCTCGGGGAGGACGGCCGCCTCGGCTCGGACCTCGTCCAACTGGCGGGCCTGCTTCTCGTCGTCGGCGGCGCCGTCATCCTCGTGCGCACGAGGTCACGCTGGAAGAAATGGCTCACGACACACCACCCGGACCCCGGCGTGCCGCTGCGGGAGGCCGAACAGCCGGCCTGACGGGCGACGCCTACTCGTCGCGCTGGTGCGAGACGCGGGCCGAGCGCATCCGGACGCGATCGCCCTGGCGCTCGATCGCCAGGGCGTCCCCGTCCTTGAAGATCCACCCGACCTCGCGCCACGGGCGCATCTCCGGGATAGCCTCGCCGTGCCCCGTCCCCTCCTTGAACCGTGTGCTCACAGTTCGCCCCTTTCCGTTCGGCGTTCCGACCCGCCCCTCAAAGGGGAACCGCGCCGGGCCCCCCGCCCTTGCGCAAGATCCGGCGCCGTGGCGGTGGTGGACCTTCCGGGGCGCCGGTTTCGCCGCAGCCGTTGCAACGTTGTTGCGGGGTCCAAGGCGAGGCCGACGCGGCGTATGCGCGTCTGAGGCGGCGCCCGGGCCGATCACCTGACTTCTCCGCAAGAACGACCGTTCTCAAGCCTTCTTCGGATGTTGCCGATATGGCGGAGAAAAGGGGGGTGAACGAGCGATGGCCACAGTCCAGCGGTGTTCACCGATGACGGTCGAGAAGATCTGGACCGAGGAGGAGAAGCACGAATGGCTGGCGTCGCACGGTGACGCCGCCACCCACGTCGTGACCTTCGAGCCGATGTACCAGATCGAGGTGTGCATCCCCCCGTGGGAGCACGCCGATCGACAGATCGCCCGCTCCGCCGTCACGTGGGGCAAGAGGATGAGCGGGGTGCTCCAGGAGGACCAGTTCGGCGCGGCGGCCGTCGTCGCCGCCCACCACGAGGGGAACTCGCTCGAGGTCTACACCACCATGATGCTCCGGCCCCGGCTGCGCCGGGTCACCTGACTCAGGCGTTCGGCTTCTCGCCCGACGCCGCCGCCTGGCGCATCTGCTCCAGGCGGTCGATCATCCCCATCCGCTCCTGGCCCACCGTGCTGTCGAGGCGCGCTGCGATCTGCTCGGGAGTCCAGCGGCCGTCGGCCCACATGGCCCGCACCTCGGTCGGCTGGTTCCAGACCGCGATCTTCGGGCCGACGACCGTGTACACCTGACCGGTGACGTGCTTCGCCTGGTCGCTGAGCAGGTAGACCACCATCGGAGCCACGTCTTCGGGGTCACCCATCTCGGCGAGCTCCGACGGCACGTTGGCCGACATGCGGGTCCGCGCCACCGGCGCGATGGCGTTCGCGGTGACGCCGTAGCGGTGCAGCCCCACCGCGGCGGACCGCACGAGCGACACGATGCCGCCCTTGGCCGCGGCGTAGTTCGCCTGCGCCACGCTGCCGGCGAACGCCCCGGAGGTGAATCCGACGAGCGCGCCACCGCCCTCCTGTTTGCGCATGACCGCCGCCGCCGCACGGAACACGGTGAAGTGGCCCTTGAGGTGGGTGGCGATGACGGCGTCCCACTCGTCCTCGGACATGTTGAACAGCATGCGCTCGCGGAGGATCCCGGCCACGGCCACGACGCCGTCGATGCGTCCCCACGTCTCGACCGCCGTGGCGACCAGCCGCTCCCCCGACTCCATCTTGGAGATGTCGTCGGCCACCGCGATGGCCTCGCCGCCGGCCTTGGCGATCTCGGCCGACGACCGCGTCGGCGACCTCGCTGCTCGGGTCCTCGCCCGCCATGCCGACCCCGAAGTCGGCCACGAGCACCTTGGCTCCCTCCTCCGCCGCGGCCAGCGCCACGGCACGGCCGATGCCGCCGCCACCGCCCGTGACCGCGACGACCTTGCCTGCGAGGAACCCTGCCATGGTCGACTCTCCTGATCTCTCGCTCGCCCGGCCGGCCGGCCGGCACTCGCACAAATTGCCGTAAGTTAGAACACGTTCTAGCCTGCGGACGGCGGGGGCTGCCATTTGCGCCTGCGCCGCGAACCTGCAAGGAGACTGCTCATGGGTGACCTCGGCTTCTGGGCCCTGGCCCAGGAAGACCCCGACTACCTGGCCCTCGTCACGCCCGAAGGCGACGAGGTGACCGCCGGCGAGCTGCTGGGCCACGCCAACCAGTTGGTGCACGCCCTGCGGGCCCAGGGGTTCGGCCTGGGCGACGTCGTGGCCACCCTGCTGCCCAACTGCGCCGAGATGCTCGAGGTCTACCTGGCGGCGCTGCAGGCCGGCTGGTACCTGGTGCCGATCAACCACCACCTGGTGGCGCCGGAGGTGGCCTACATCCTCAAGGACTCCGGCGCCAAGGCGTTCGTCGCCCACGAGCGCTTCGGCGACGTCGCCCGGGCGGCAGCGGACGAGGTGGGCCTCGACCCGGCCGGCCGGCTCGGCGTCGGCGCCGTGCCGGGGTTCGCCTCCTACCAGGAGGCCCGCGACGCCCAGCCGACCACGCTCCCCGAGGACCGCACCGTCGGCGACGTCATGAACTACACCTCGGGGACGACCGGGAACCCCAAGGGGATCTACCGCAAGCTGATGGGCGTGACCCCGGAGGACGCGGCGCTCGGGCTCTCGGGTCTGCTCTTCCTCTTCGGCATCCAGCCGCAGGACGACAACGTCCACATCATCGGCTCGCCGCTCTACCACACCGCGGTGCTCCGCTTCGGGAGCGCCTCCATGCACCTCGGGCACACGATCGTGCTCATGGACAAGTGGCTGCCCGAGGAGATGCTCCGGCTCATTGAGGAGCGTTCGGTGACGACGTCGCACATGGTGCCCACCCAGTTCCACCGGCTCCTCGCCCTCCCCGAGGACGTCCGGGTCGCGTACGACGTGTCGTCGCTGCGCCACATGATCCACGCCGCCGCACCCTGTCCGATCGACGTGAAGCACAAGATGATCGCCTGGTGGGGGAACGCGGTCGACGAGTACTACGCGGCGAGCGAAGGGGGCGGCACGCTGGTGTCCGCCGCCGAGTGGCTCGAGAAGCCCGGGACCGTCGGCAAGCCCTGGCCCATCAGCGAGATCGCGGTCTTCGACGACGACGGCAACCGGATCACCGAGCCCAATGTCATCGGTACGGTGTACATGGCGATGCAGTCGGCCGACTTCGAGTACCACGGTGACAAGGAGAAGACGAAGAAGAACCGCATCGGTCCCTTCTTCACCGTCGGCGACGTGGGCCTCATCGACGAGGACGGCTATCTCTTCCTGCGCGACCGCAAGATCGACATGATCATCTCGGGTGGGGCCAACATCTACCCGGCCGAGATCGAGGGCGTCCTGTTGACCCACCCCAAGGTGGGCGACGCCGCCGTCTTCGGGATCCCGAACGAGGACTGGGGCGAGGAGGTGAAGGCGGTGGTCGAGCCGGCCGAGGGCGTCGAGGCGAACGACGAGCTGGCCGCCGAGATCCTGGCCTACTGCGCGGACAAGCTGGCCAAATTCAAGACCCCCAAGACGATCGACTTCACGAACGAGATGCCGCGGGACCCCAACGGCAAGCTCTACAAGCGCAAGCTCCGGGACCCCTACTGGGAAGGGGTGCAGCGGGCCCTCTGAGCCCGGTCAGCGCATCTCTTGGACCGCGAACACGTCGAGGTTGTAGAAGGTGGGCGGTCCGTCCAGCAGTTCCCCCATCTTCGCCGCGAACTCGTTGACGACGGGGTTTTCCGAGTTCTTCATGGCCTCCTCGTAGGAGTCGAACTCCACGATCACGTAGTAGTGACCGCGCCGATCCCGGTCCTCGGTGACGGTGGCCTTCCGAGCCAGGAAACCGTCCCCCGCCTCCTGCTCCAGGCGGCGCGACAGCGCGTCGACCTCCTCGATCCTCGACGTGTCGAACTCCATGATCTGCACGAAGCCGGGCATGAGTCACCTCCGATCACTCGTCTTGCCGTGCACGATACCGCCCGGTCCGAGCGTGCTCAATGGGCGCTGTGGGCGGGAGGCGTGGCGGCGGCGGCCCTTACCATGGGCTCGTGACCCGCCGCCGGGACCTGGGCACCGACCCGGACTACCTCCGCCAGCGCCAGTACAGGGACCCGTCGAACCTGAACGCACGGATCGCCTTGCACGCCAAGTACACCCGGGCCGACGAGCCCTGGTACCCGTGGCTGGCCGGCCTCGTCGAGTGGCCCGCCGGCGGCGACGTGCTCGAGGTCGGCTGCGGGTCCGGCGCGTTGTGGGTCAACATCGCAGCGCTGCTCCCCCCGCTGCGCCTCACCCTCAGCGACTTGTCCGGGGGCATGGTCGAGGCGGCGACGCAAGCCGTCGAACCGCTGGATCGTATCGACCTCGCCGCGGCGCACACGAGCGACGCGCAGGACCTGCCGTTCCCCGACGCCTCCTTCGACGTCGTGGTCGCGAACCACATGCTCTACCACGTGCCCGAACCCGAGCGGGCGGTCGCCGAGTTCGCCCGCGTCCTGCGTCCGCACGGCGTGCTGTTGGCCGCGACGAACGGGCCGCGGCACCTCGACGGGATCGCCGACCTGTCGCGCCAGGCCCTGGGCTGGGCGCCGCTCGACTTCGCAGACGGGCGGTTCGGGACCTCACACGGTGCGGAGATCCTGGGTACTGCCTTTGCGTCCGTCGAGTGGCGGCCGCACCCGAGCTCCATGGTGTGCACCGACCCCTACGACGTCTTCGCCTTCATCGCGTCCACCGCGGCCGGGCAGGAGGCCTCGGCCGACGAGCGCCTGGCCCTGAAGGATGCGATCGATGACCGCTTCCGCGCCGAGGGAGGGACAATGACCATCACGGTGGAAACGGGCTGTTTCGTCGCCCGCGACCCCCGACCCGGCGCGCTGACACGGAGGAGGACCCACATGCACGTCGCGATCATCGGCACGGGCTTCATCGCCACCACCCTCGGACGTTCACTTTCGGAGTCCGGCCACCACGTCGTCTACGGGTCCCGACATCCCGAGAGCGAAGCCACACCGGCGGCAGGAGTGGGAGCGTCGGTCTCCTCCATTGCCGACGCCCTGTCCGGCGCCGAGGCCGTCATCCTGGCTCTGCCCGGCTCGGCGGTGTCGGAGCTGGCCGCGCAACACGGTGACGCCCTGGCCGGCGCGCTGGTGATCGACGCCACGAACCAGATGGGCGCCGGCATGGTGAATGCCAGGGCCTCCCTCCCGCCCAGCGTCCGCTATGCCCGCGCCTTCAACACGATCGGGGGTGAGAACATGGCGGATCCAATGTTCGACGGCGAGCGCGCCGACATGTTCTTCTCCGCGCCGGAGAGCGATCGGGCGACGGTCGAGACCATCATCGAGGGCGTGGGCCTCCGCCCGGTCTATGTCGGTGCGGACCAGGAAGCGCTCATCGATGCGCTGTTCGAGCTCTGGGTCACGCTGGCGATGAAGCAGGGGCACGGGCGCCGGCTGGCGCTGCGACTGCTGGAGGGCTGAGCCGGGCCCGATCGTCCGGGTGCCCGGTCAGAGGGGGTCGAGACCGATCTCGGCCCGAGCCTGCGCCGTGGTGTTGGTATGCGGGAACGGGTCGTCCGGGACGGCGAGCCCCAAGGCGCGGCAGATCGGCTCCCACCCGTCCTCGGGTCGCCATTCGAGGAAACGGTCCTTCGGCGCCGTGTCCCGGACGAGCTGGTTGTGGGCCAGGTACGCGGCCTTGGCCGACGCCTCGTCCCGCCAGTCCTCCGCGAAGGTCGTCAACATCCCGCGGCCCATGCGCGTCCAACCGTCGTCGGGCGCGTCGTCGGCGAAGTAGGTGGCCAAGGCCACCCAGATCGTGTTCGACACGCTGGTCCACCACGCATCGACGTCCCGCACCGAGAGCAGGATCAGCGCATCGGGGAACGCGGCGCCGATCTCGGACCAGAACGGGGCCGACGGCCAGTCCACCGTCGCGGCGTAGCCGCCGAAGAATTCCGTCCAGGCGGGCGGGCGGCCTTCGTAGGCATCGCCCCAGGCGTCCGGATCAGCCGGGCGCTCCCTCACCTCCAGCATGTGGTAGCAGGGCCCGCCGAGGAGCTGTTCGAGTGCGGCCTTGAGGGAGGTCGTCCCCGTCCTGCCCAATCCGGCGCCGACCACCCGAAGACTCATCACCGCTCCCTCTCACGACGTCATCGAATTGCAACAAGATCCCCAGCCACCCGCCAGGCCCCGCCGGGCCCGGCTTCAGAGTAGTCAGGCATCGTGGACCCATGAATCTGATCGTCGTGGAGTCATGTCACAGCACCTGGATCTTCGAGCCCAGGCAGAGGCGGTTCTGCCGCATCGTGAAGGGCATCGAGGTCGGACGCCGGAGGGTGTCCACCCAGTGGCGCCCGTACTGGGACCTCGAGATCGACGCCCGACAGGGCGCCGTGACGGTCTACCTCGACGAGAAGCGGACGCGCTTGATCCGCTCGTCGAGGCACACCGAGGGCTGCCTGCGGTGCGGGAGCGAGAACACGATGGAGCTGTCGCTCGAGGACATCAGTCGCGCCGCCGCCTAACGCCCGGGGCGGCCTGCGTCCGTGCAGGTGAACGCCCATTTTCTAAAGGTTGCGCCGGTTGGCGACGACAACGCCTCACGGGGACAGATGCAGCCCGACTGGCAGGTGCCGGGCGGGCGCTCGCCCCGTCGGTGGGTCAGAAGGGATCGGCGAGACATGGTCACAGAGGAGGAATGGAGCGGGGAAGTCGCGAAGTCGAAGCGCTTCCGCCTGCTCAGCCCGGTCATCGCCCTGGGTGCGTTCGCGGCGATCTTCGTGCCGGCCATGATGGCCGGCAACGCGATCGCGTCGGGGTTCAACGGCTACCTGGTGTCGGTCGGGCTGATCATGGCGCTGATGCTCCCGCTCGCCTTCGGCCTGGTCGTTCTCGGCGAGCGCCGGCAGCACCTCACCGACGAGAAGGTGCGGCGCCTGAACGACGAGCTCTCCGAGGCCATCGCGGCGGCGGACCGGGAGGCGGTCATCCGGGACTCCCAGGTGCAGCG
Organism: uncultured Acidimicrobiaceae bacterium; assembly: GCA_963809825.1. Taxonomy (GTDB): domain Bacteria; phylum Actinomycetota; class Acidimicrobiia; order Acidimicrobiales; family RAAP-2; genus Bog-473. The sequence goes on from CAWELJ010000003.1 coordinate 109,447, forward strand.
CCAACGCTTCGAGAGCCGCCTGGCCAACGCGTTGGACATGGCGGAAGGTGAGCCCGAGGTCATTGACGTCATCGAACGCTCTTTCGGCGCCGTGCTGCCCGACGCCCCGGTGGAGTTGCTGCTGGCGGACAACAGCCACGCCCACCTCGTGCGCATGGCGGCCGTGGGACCCGACGGCGAGCCGCCCAGCTGCGGCGTGGACTCACCCGACCGCTGCCCAGCCGCCCGGCGGGCGCAGATCCAGGTGTTCTCCGACAGCGACGACCTCGACGCCTGCCCCAAGCTGCGCAACCGGCCGCAGGGACGTCTCTCCGCCCTGTGCGTGCCCGTGTCCATCATGGGTCGCACCGTCGGCGTCATCCATGCCACCGGCGAACCCCAGGCTGCGGTCGAGGACGACCGGGTCGACGACCTGGCCACGCTGGCGAAGCTCGCCGGTGCGCGCATCGGGCTGCTCCGGGTCATGGCCGAGACGCAGCTGCAGGCGTCGACCGACACGCTGACGGGTCTGCTCAACCGCCGCGCCTTCTCGGAGCAGGTCGGGGCCGTGCCACCCCACCTCCACCCGATCGCCGTGGCGATGGCGGACCTCGATCACTTCAAGGCGCTGAACGACACCTACGGGCACGAGACCGGCGACCGGGCCCTCCGGCTCTTCGCCCGGGTGCTGCGTGACTCCCTCCGGAGCAGCGACATCATCTCGCGCTACGGCGGCGAGGAATTCGCCATCGCGTTCCCGGACTGCTCGGCGATCGAAGCCACCCGCGTCCTCAACACGGCGCGCGCCCAGCTCGATGCCGCCATCACCGTCGGGGGACTCCCCAAGTTCACCTCCAGCTTCGGCATCACCGACGCCGAGCCGGGCGAGGAGCTGGTCGCCGTCCTGCGCCGCGCCGATGACGCGCTGCTGCTGGCGAAGCGCCAGGGTCGCGACCGGGTGGTGCTGCACGACGCCGTCGGCACGGTCGACGGCGCCGACGGGGAGGCCCGTCCCGAGCCGTTCCTGAACGGGCATCTGTCCCCGGCCGACCACACCTGAGCCGGACGGCTCCCGGCCCGGGCGCGCGCCCTCTCGGTAGTATCCGGTCGGTGACCCCCGACGACGAGCTTCGGGACTGCGCGCCCATCACCGGGCTGTCGCACGTCCAGCTCCTGGTCTCCGATGTCGACGCGAGTGCGCGGTGGTACCGCGCCGCGCTCGGCCTGGTGCCCTTTGCCGAGGATCTCACGATCGGCTACGTCGCGCTGCGGCACCGCGGCGCGAAGATCGTGCTCGTGCTCACCGGGGGCCTGACGTCCCGGGACGATCCCGCTCGAGAGGTCCTGGACCATCTGGCCTTCGCCGTGCCCGACGGTGACGCGCTCGGTGCCTGGGCGGAGCATCTCACGAGCATCGGCGTCGACCACGGCGGAGTGGTGTCGGAGAACGGCCATCCCTCGCTGCAGCTGCGCGATCCCGACGGCGTCGCCATCGAATTGGTTGCACCCTGATCAGAGCGGCGGGACGTGCCAGGTGACCAGGTCGCTGCTCCGCGCGATGCCGACAGCGGCGTGGCCCCAGCCCCCGAAGCTGGTCAGGTCGGTGCTGCCCGCATAGGTCAGGTAGTCCTCACCCTGGGGACCCACGCAGAGGAACGCCGAATTGGCGTGCTCGAAGCTGACGCTCGAGATCCCGGCGGAGGAATTGAAGGACTCGCTCGGGATCATGAGCTCCCGACCGCCGACCCAGTGCAGCCAGGTCGACGGGACGGACGGACTTCCCGGTCCCAAGGTGAAGATGAACGGTTGGTCGAGCGTGTTCGACGTCGCCACGAGATGCCAGGAGCCGGCGGCGGTCAGGAACTCGTAGTTCTCGACGGTGTCGTTGTAGACGGAGATGTCCGGCTGACCGATGATGCGGAACCGTGCGGCCAGGGTGGGGGCCCAGGCGATCTCGAAGTGCTGTGACGTCGTTCCCGCCTTGAAGCCCAGGATCACGCCGTGGCCGGTGAAGGCGAGGGCGCCATCGATCATCCGGCTCGCCAGGCCACGACCGAGCGGACGCGAGCCTGACCACGATCGCAGCGAGGCGTCGCGCGTCGTGCGGTACTCCAGGCCGGACGGCGTCTGGTAGGTCACGATGAACGCGCCGGACGGGGCACGGACGATGTCGGGCGATGCGGCGTTCGGGGCGATGACCGTCGGCGCCGTCCAGTGGATGAGATCCCGGCTCGACGACATCGCCACGCTGAACCGCACGCGGGGGGCGGACGGGGTCGCGGTCATGTCGCTGTAGAGCATGTGCCACGCCCCACCGGACCACTGCAGCGCCTGATCCTTCACCCCGATCGACGGGTACGACACGATCGGATTGCGCAGTGCGGACCAGTCGATGCCCCGCGGCGGCGTCCCGACGATGCAGTCGTGGTCGTGACCGACGGCGACGGCCGCGCCCGCCTGCGGCCCGGTCGGCGCCACGAGAGCGGCGCCGGTCAGGACGAGGACCCACAGGAGGGCACGCCCGGCCGGCGAATTTCCCCTCCGGCCCGATCGGTGCCCCGGACCCCCTGCCACCGTCCGCCCAACTCCGGTCAGGGTGTGCGCGCGTCCCGCCCGGGACGGTGGTGGTCCTCGACCCCCTGCTCCATCATCCGCCGCCACGCCCGGTCGACCAGCGGCGCCTCGGCCACGTTGGCGTTCCCCGACACGATGCCGAGCATCTGCCCCGGGAGCACCTCAATGAAGATCCCGTCGGCCTCCGCCGTGAGCTCGCCCTCGTAGTAGATGCCGCCCCAGGTGAAGATCTTGCGGCCGTCGCGACCGGTGAAGCGCGACACGAGCTCGAGGGGCGCCAGCAGCGGCGTCGGCCGGCGGTAGCGCACCTTGAGCGTGCCGGTCATGCCGGCCTGCCCGACGATGATGTTGGCCAGCCCGAGCAGCTCGTCGAAGAGCGCTGCGATGACGCCACCGTGCACGCAGGTCGGCGGGCCCTCGTACTGGTAGCCGAAGGTGACCTTGCCGCGGATCTCCCGCTGGCCGCCCTCTCCCCGCACGGCCCACACGTCGACCGGCGGCGCGATCGGGTTGGCGTATCCCACCATCGGGCTCGTCGGGAAATGGTCCTGGGGATGCCCGTCCACGGTCGGCTGCAGCCGGGTCAGCTTCTCCGCCGGCGCCGCGGCCTCGAGCCGGTCGGCCAGCGCGGCCAGCTCCTCACCGGCCGCCGCCAGCTCCTCGTCGCTCAGCGGCAGCGCCACGGCGACGCCCGCGATCCGCCGCATCGCGGCGGCCAGGCGGTTGAGGGCGTCGTCGCCCGTGGTCGACGTCGCGGCGCCGTCCACACCGGGGAACCCCTCCCCTGGGCCCGGGTTCGCCTCCGCCTCCGCCTCCGCCCCCTCGCTCACGAGCGCGTGTAGTTCGGCGGGCGCTTCTCGGCGAAGGCCTTCTGCCCCTCGGCCGCGTCGTTGGAGGAGAAGACGGGCCAGCCGATCTCGAGCTCGCGGGCGAGACCGTCCACCTCGGACATCCCTTCGGTCTCGCGCACGCTCCGCTTGATCGCCTCCACCGCCAGCGGCCCGTTCGCCCCGATGACCCCGGCGATCTCGAGCGCCCGCTCCAGGGCCGTGCCGTCGGGGACGACGTGGCCGATCAACCCGATGCGCAGGGCCTCCTCCGCCGGCACCTCGCGGGCGGTCAGCAGCAACTCCATGGCGAGCGTGTAGGGGATCTGGCGGCGCAGCCGCACCGTCGAGCCCCCCAGCGGGAACAGCCCGCGCTTGGCCTCGAAGACGCCGAAGACGGCGCCCGCGCCCGCCACTCGGATGTCCGTGGCCTGCAGGATCTCGGTCCCTCCCGCCACCGCCCACCCCTCCACGGCCGCGATCAGCGGCTTGCGCAGGTCGTAGTGCCGCAGCAGGGCCTTCCAGTGCAGGTCGGGGTCCTCGGCCATGCGCGCCTGGTACTTCTCGGCGTCGCTGCCGCCCATGGCCTTGAGGTCCATGCCGGCGCAGAACGTCCCGCCGGCGCCGGTGAGGATGGCGCAGCGGATGTCGTCGTTGCCGTCGATCTCCTCCCAGGCGTCCTTCATGCCCACCAGCATGGGGAGGCTCAGCGCGTTCTTCGCCTCCGGCCGGTTCATCGTCACGATGGCCGTCGCGCCGTCGCGCTCGAACGTCAGGTGCTCAGTCGAAACCACGGTCCCCTCCAGAGGTAGGCGCCGATAGTGGAGTGTGTGCGGTCGACCTGCTAGAGCCGCTCGATGATGGTGCCGGTCGCCAGCGCACCGCCGCAACACATCGACACGAGCCCGTAGGTCTTGTCGCTGCGCTCGAGCTCGTGCAGGATCGTCGTGATGAGCCGGCTCCCGGTCGCCCCGACCGGGTGGCCGAGCGCGATGGCGCCCCCGTTCACGTTCACCTTGTCCCAGTCGATCTCGTGCACCTTGGCCCAGCTGCACACGACCGAGGCGAAGGCCTCGTTCACCTCGAAGAGGTCGATGTCCTTGGTCGTCATGCCGGCCTTGGCCAACACCTTGGTCGTCGCCGCGATCGGGCCGTCGAGGTGGTAGTAGGGGTCGGACCCCACCAGCACCTGGGCCACCAGGCGCGCCCGCGGCGTGAGGCCCTCGGCCTTCGCACGCTCCTCGGACATCCACAGCACGGCAGCCGCGCCGTCGGAGATCTGCGACGAGTTCCCCGCGGTGTGCATGCCCTCGGGCAGCACGGGCTTGAGCTTGGCCAGGCCCTCGGCGGTCGTGTCGCGAGGGCCCTGGTCCTTGGACACCACGATCGTGTCGCCCGAGTGCTCGCCCCGGGGTCCCTCCTCGCCGACGATCGGCGCCTCGATCGGCACGATCTCGCGGGCGAAGCGGTCCTCGGCCTGGGCGACGGCGGCCTTCTTCTGGGACTCGAGGCCGAGCCAGTCCACGTCGGCGCGGCTGATGCCGTACTTCTCGGCGATCCGCTCCGCCGCGGTGAACTGGTCGGGCATGTCGTAGGGGAGATCCGGCGGCAGGGCCCGGCCCACCCCCGGCGCCGACGCGTTGGCGCCGAGCGGGATGCGGCTCATCGTCTCGACGCCGCAGCCGATGGACGCGTCGAGCGCGCCGGCAGCGATCAGGTTGGCCGCCATGTGGTTCGCCTGCTGCGACGACCCGCACTGGCAGTCGATCGTGGTGGCCGCGACCTCGTAGGGCAGGCCGCTGAGCAGCCAGGCCGTCCGCGTCACGTTGAACCCCTGCTCGCCGGCCTGGGTCACGCACCCGCCGACGACCTGCTCGATGGACGCCGGGTCGATGCCCGCCCGCTTGACGACCTCGACCTGGACCGCGCCCAGGATGTCGGGGGCTCGCAGCCCGGAGAGCCACCCGTTGCGCTTCCCGATGGGGGTGCGCACCGCCTCGATGATTACCGGCTGCGCCATGACGCTCATTCCTCCTGCTGCCACGCCCGGCCCTGGGCCGGCTGCCCGCGTTGGGCTGAATTTAGAACCTGTTCTAACTTTAGCACCGGGCCCTCCGGGCCGGCCCCGGCAGTCTGCCCGGGCCCGGTCGCCGGGCGCCAACGCCGCCCCGCCGGACTACACGTGCTTGAGCAGCTCCCGGGCGATGACCACCCGCTGCACCTGGTTGGTGCCCTCGTAGATCTGTGTCACCTTGGCGTCGCGCAGGAAGCGCTCGACGGGGAACTCCTTGGTGTAGCCGTAACCGCCGAGGAGCTGCACGGCGTCGATCGTGATCGACATGGACGCGTCGGAGGCGAAGGCCTTGGCCATGGCGCCGAACAACGTGAGCTCGCCACCCGGGTCGTCGTCGACCATGGCGCAGGCCCGGTAGACGAGGGCGCGGGCGGCCTCGTTGCGCATCGCCATGTCGGCCAGCATGAAGCGGAGCCCCTGCAGGTCGGCGATGGGCCCGCCGAATGCGTGCCGCTGCTTCATGTACGCCGCCGCGTAGTCGATGGCGCCCTGCGCGATGCCGACCGCCTGCGCCCCGATGGTGGGCCGGCTGCGGTCCAGCGTGTGCATGGCCACCGAGAAGCCCTGGCCCTCCGCGCCGATGCGGTGCGAGGCCGGGACGCGCACCTCGTCCAGCACCACCTCGCCCGTCGGGCTCCCCCGCATCCCGAGCTTGTCCTCGTGCTTGGCGATGCGGACGCCCCACTCCTTCTCGACCAGGAAGCACGAGATGCCGCGCCCGCCCGCGTCGGGGTCGGTCTTGGCGAACACGATGTAGACGTCGGAGATCCCGGCGTTGGTGATCCAGTACTTCGAGCCCGTGAGGACGTAGTCGTCGCCGTCGCGCACCGCCCGCGTGCGCATGGAGGCGACGTCACTGCCGGCGTCGGCCTCGGACAGGCAATAGCTGGCCTGGATCTCCCCGCTCGCCACCCGCGGCATGTAGGCCTGCTTCAGCTCCTCGCTGCCCCAGTTCATGACGGGCAGCATCCCGAGCTTGGAGATGAGAATGGTCAGCGACGTCGACGCGCAGACGCGGGACAGCTCCTCGACGGCGATCGCCTGGGTGACGGTGTCCGCGCCGGCGCCGCCGTACGCCTCGGGGATGCCCAGGGCGGGCAGCTCCATCTCCTTGCAGGCCTCGAAGGACTTCCACGGGAACTCGGCGTTGCGGTCGACCTCGGCCGCCTGGGGCGCCACCTTCTCCTCGCAGAACGTGCGCAGGGTCGCGCGGAACTCTCGTTGGACGTCGGTCAGGGCGAAGGTCGATGCGCTCACCGGGCCATTCTCGCAGAGCAAAGCGAACGTCCGTTCATCCTGTTCAGATCGCCGAAAGGTGGCGGATCAGCAGAGCGGACAGCTCCACGGGTGCCATCTCGGGGATCCAGTGCGACACGTTCTCGAGCACTTCGAACGTGTAGGGCCCCGACACGTGTGCGGCCGTCTCCTCGGCGGCCGCCCGGCCGAACGCGTCGTCGCCGGTGGACCAGACGTAGAGCGTCGGGACCGTCACCGGCTCCAGGCCGTCCACGGCGTCGACATCCATGGCGCGGTACCAGTTGAGTGCCGCCGTCATGGCGCCCGGCTCCGACAGCGCCGTCACGTAGATGTTGGCGTCGTCGTCGTCGAGACCCGTCTCGGTCAGCAGCGTGGCCAGCCCGCTGCCCGACCCGTCGGGGCCGAGGAGCAGCCGTTCGGGGATCTCCGCCACGCGGTACGAGGCCATGGCCTCGGCGTGATCGGTCCCGGTCAGCGCCTCCCGCAGGGCCAGCGGATGCGGCGTCGAGACGACGCTGAGCGAGCGGATCCGGGCGGGATGCCGCGACGCCACGATCCAGGCCAGCATGCCGCCCCAGTCGTGACCGACCAGGTCGAAGGTCTCCATCTCCATGCAGTCGGCGAGCGCCAGGACGTCGCCCACCAGGTGCTCGGTCGCGTAGCCATCGACCTCGGCCGGGCGCGCGCCGGGGCAGTAGCCCCGCTGGTCGGGCGCCACGGCCCGGTACCCGGCCCGGCCGAGCGCCGTCAGCTCGTCGCGCCAGGCCCACGACGTCTGGGGGAAGCCGTGGAGGAGCAGGACCCGCCGGCCTTCGTGCGGGCCGCTGGCCCGTCCCGTGAAGACGAGGCCGCCGGCCGAGATCTCGAGCCGGTCGATGGTCCCGCTGGTGTGCACGAGCAGCGCCTAGGACCCCGATGTCACCCCTCCGGGTGCGGGCTTCTTCGGGAGTGAGGCGGAGGATCTCGTCGGGGACGGCGTCGGCGAGCCGGCGCTGGGCCACGTAGTCGTGGGCGACCGACGAGAACGCGGCGCGGCGGCGCTCCTGCAGTTCGGGCGGCACGGCGTCGAGCAGGCCCCACAGGCTCAGGGCGAGCCGCACGTCATAGATCGACGGGGCGCGGCCGAACAGGGCCGCCCGCTTGGAGGCGATGAGCGCGACGCCGGTCAGGGCGTCGGACGCGGACTCGCCCTCCCCGAGCTGCAGCTCGTCGTGGAAGCGCCGGGCCAGCCGCAGGGCGAACCCCTGGTCGGGACCGGGCGTCCCCACGGAACGTCCCCGCAGGCGGACGGGACCCACCGCCTCGGCCGGGCGTGACGCCGTCCACGGCCCGGGCACGTGGAGGTGCCGGGCCGGCCGGACCTGGTCGGCCTCGGCGATGGGCACGAACGTCGGCTGCGTCATGCGCGGAGGTTAGCCGAGGCCTCGCGCGCCGATCTCAGAGCGGTGCGTCGGCCAAGAGCCGCACGACGGGCAGTGTGAGGCACGACGGGCGGGCGGCGTCGTGGAAGACCTCCTGGTCCGCCGAGCGCATCGTGGCGCCCGTCGCGAGCGGCTCGCCGCTGCCCAGGTTGCGGCAGAACAGCGGGTGGGCGCCGCTCGAGACCTGGAGCCGGATCCGGTGCCCGGCCTTGAATGTGTTGGCGGTCGGCCACATGGAGATGTCGAGCTTGAACACCCCGTCGTCCTCCTTGTGCACGGACCCCGGCGTGAGGCGGATGATGCCGTCGCTCACGTTGACGGACCGGCCCTTCTCCGAGACGTCGCACAACCGCACGAAGAAGTCGGTGTGCTCGAGCGACGAGCGCAGGTACAGGGTCGCGGTCAGCGGCCCGATGACCGTGAGGTCCTCGGAGAGCACCGGGCCGGTGTAGGTCAGCACGTCGTGGCGGTGCTCGCGGCGGCGCTGGTCCTTGCGGCCCGCGGTGAAGACGTTGAGCGACGCCCCGCCGACGGCCGGCGTCGGGTCGTGCGGGTTGTAGTGGAAACGGTCGGGGCCGCTCTCGGCGGGCGGCGCCGTGTCCAGCGTCCCCCAGCGCCCGAGGTACCACTGGCGGGTCTCCCCCGCCGGGGGCCACAGCGAGAACTCCTGCCAGGTGCGCGACCCCATGACGTAGACACGCACGGGCGCCCGGGGCTCGCGGCCCTCGCGCGCATCGAGCTGCTCGCCGAACCACTCGGGGCCGTCGCGGACCGTCTCGGCGAACAGGCCGGGGCTGGCGTGGGTCCACGGCCCGATGGTGAGGCGGGCCGGGCGGCCGGCGGCGCGCAGGGCCTCGTAGTCGGCCACCTGGGCGGGGAGGAAGAGGTCGTACCAGCCGCCGATGAGGCTGGCCGGCGGCACCTTCGCCAGCCGCCGCCCGAAGTCGACCGTGTCCCACCAGGGGTCCCCGGCGGTGCTGTGCTCGAGCCAGTCCTGGTAGGGGGGCGACGGCCGACCGATGGCCGCCACGTCGGCCTTCCCGAGAGGGAGCACGGCGGTGGCGGCGGGCAGCACCCGGGCGCTGCGCACGTGGGCACGCACCACGGCGCGCCAGCCGAGCTCCTGGTGCTCGATCTCGTGGATCCAGGTGAGGGCCATCTCGAGCGCGAAGGAGCGGCCCGGGTAGACGATGGCGTCGCGGATGTTCGACGCCGTGACCTGGAGCCCGAGCGCCTTGACGAAGTCCGGCGCGTCCTGCGCGATCGCCCACTGCGTCATGCCGAGGTAGCTCCCGCCCCACATGACGAGGCGGCCGTCGAACCAGGGCTGCGCCGCCGCCCACTCCAGGGTCGCGTGGCCGTCGGCCTCCTCGTGGCGGACGGGCTCCCATTCCCCCTCGGACCCGAAGGTCCCCCGGCAGCTCTGGATCACCACCTGGTACCCGCGCTCGGCGTACAGCCGTCCGAGCGGGCCGATGATGTGCCGCCCGTACGGCGTGCGGATCAACACGGTCGGCCGGCCACCCGACGCCTGGGTGGGGAACCAGCGGTCGGCCAGCAGGACGGTGCCGTCGGGCATCTTGGCCGCCAGGTCGCGCTCGACCGAGATGTCGGTGGTGTCGGGTGGGGGGAGCTTGACCAGCGACGCTGCCATCCGGCTCCACACGGTCATGTCGACCCCCCTTGTGCTCCCCCTCGGTTGTGAGTGACTGCCCGGGACCCGGCTAGGTCGCGTGGAGCAGCCCGAAGACGATCGAATCGTAGAGGGCCTGCCAGCTCGCCTCAATGATGTTCTCCGACACCCCGATGGTGGTCCAGGTGCGCTGCCCGTCGGTCGTGTCCACCAGGACCCGGGTCACGGCACCGGTGCCCCGGCCCGTATCGAGGACGCGCACGCGGTAGTCGGTCAGGTGGATGTGGTCGAGCGCCGGGAACTTGGCGCCGATGGCCCCCCGCAGGGCACCGTCGAGCGCGTTGACCGGGCCGTTGCCCTCGGCGACGGCGACGATGCGCTCTTGCCCGACGTGGACCTTCACCGTGGCCTCGGTCATCACGTCGAACACCGCGGCGGCGGGCGCGGCGGCGGCGCCCGCCCCGTCGCCACCGAGGTCGGCGCGCTGGCCGTGGTCGGTGATGACGCGGAACGACTCCACCGTGAAGTAGTCCGACACCCACCCGGTGGCGCGGCGGAGCAGGAGCTCGAGCGAGCCGTCGGCCACCTCGAAGTGGTACCCCTCGTGCTCCAGGCGCTTGAGCTCGTCCAGGACGCGGCCGATGACTTCGCCGTCGAGCTCGAGCCCGAGCTCGTCCGCCTTCATGGCCAGCGTCGAACGCCCGGCCATCTCGGAGACGACGACCCGGGTGCCGTTGCCCACGAGGTTCGGCTCGACGTGCTCGTACAGGTCGGCGCTGCGGGCCACCGCGCTGGCGTGCAGGCCACCCTTGTGCGCGAACACCGAGTTGCCGACGTAGGGCTGCTGGGGGTCGGGCGCGATGTTGACCAGCTCGGCGATGTGGTGCGCCACCGGCGTCAGACGCTCCAGCCGGTCGGCCGGGATGGTGCGGATCTTGAGCTTGAGGGACAGGTTGGGGATGGCGGCGGAGAGGTCGGTGTTGCCCGCCCGCTCGCCGTAGCCGTTGATGCACCCCTGGACCTGGGTCGCCCCCGCCTGCACCGCCACCAGGGAGTTGGCCACGGCACACCCGGCGTCGTTGTGGCAGTGGATGCCCAGCTGCGCGCTGGTGCGGGCGCGCACGTCGGCCACCGCCTGCCCCACGTCGTCGGGCAGCGAGCCCCCGTTGGTGTCGCACAGGACGAGCGCGTCCGCCCCGGCTTCCTCGGCGGCGGCCAGGATCGACAGCGCGAAGTCGGGGTTGCCCCGGTAGCCGTCGAAGAAGTGCTCCGCATCGAGGAAGACGCGCAGGTCGTGCTCGCGCAGGTGGCGCACGGAGTCGGCCACCATGGCCACCGCCTCGTCGAGCGAGGTGCGCAGCGCCTCGGCCACGTGACGGTCCCACGACTTGGCCACGATGCAGGCGACCGGGGCCCCGGCGTCGACGAGGTTGGCGAGGACGGCGTCGTGCTCGGGCTTGACCCCGGCCCGGCGCGTGGAGCCGAACGCCACCAGGGTCGCCGTGTCGAGCGTGAGCTCCTTCTTGGCGCGGGCGAAGAACTCGATGTCCTTGGGGTTGGCCCCCGGCCAGCCACCCTCGATGTAGGTCACCCCGAGGTGGTCGAGCTGCTCCGCCACGCGGAGCTTGTCGTCGACCGTCAGCGAGAGACCCTCCTGCTGGCTGCCGTCGCGCAGGATGGTGTCGAAGATGTCGACCGCCTCGGGCAGCTCGGGCAGGGCGTAGTCGTGGGCGTGGGCGCTGTGGCCGTGCGCGTGGGTGTGGCGTACGCCGTCGTGGCTGTGCTCCTCGGTACCGTGCTCCTCGGCGCGGTCAGTCGACATGGTCCAGCCATTCCTTGTACTGGTCGACCTCGCCGCGCACGGTGGCGAAATAGATCTGCTGGATCTCCTTGGTGATCCGTCCCGGGTGGCCCGGGCCGACCGGGCGGTCGTCGACGGCGCGGATGGGCACGACCTCGGCCGCGGTGCCGGTGAGGAAGGCCTCGTCGGCGAGGTAGAGGTCCGTGCGGATGATGTGCTCGTGCCGCACCTCTATCCCGAGATCCCGTGCGATGGTCTCGACCGAGTTCTGGGTGATCCCCTCGAGCGCGCCCGCGTCGGAGGTGGGCGGCGTGATGATCACGCCGTCGCGCACGATGAAGATGTTCTCGCCCGTGCACTCGCTGACCCGCCCGTTCGGGGCGAGCAGGATGGCCTCGTCGTAGCCCGCCTTGATCGCCTCCACCTTGGCCAGCGACGAGTTCACGTACATGCCGGTGCCCTTGGCCGCCGTCGGCACCGCATTGGGGTCGTGGCGCTGCCACGAGCTGACCTTGCAGGACACGCCGTTCGCCACGCCCTCGTCACCGAGGTACGTCCCCCAGGGCCAGGCGGCCACCGAGACGTTCACCGGGCACGGCAACGGGTTGAGTCCCATTTCGCCGTAGCCGAGGTACACGAGCGGTCGCAGGTAGCAGCCGTCGTGCATGCCGTTGACGCGCACGACGAGACGGGTGGCCTCAATGATCTCTTCGACCGTGAAGGGGACGTCGATCATGAAGACCTTGGCCGACGCGAACAGCCGGCGGATGTGGTCGCCGAGCCGGAACACCGCGACGCCGCGGCTGGTCGGGTAGGCGCGGATGCCCTCGAAGACGCCGGAGCCGTAGTGCATGGTGTGCGTCAGCACGTGCACCGTGGCGTCAGCCCAGTCGACGAGCTCGCCGTCCATCCAGATCTTCTCCGTCGGGGTGATGGGCATTGCGGCTACAGCCTTTCTGCGATGGCGTCGCCCACGGCGGTCGTGGACAGCTTTTCGTTCGAGGTGGGCAGGTCGGGGTTCGACATGGCATCGGTCTGCGCGGCCACGGCCTTGACGATGCGGTTGGCGGCGTCGGTCTCCCCGAGATGCTCGAGCATCAGCGCCGCCGAGTGGATGGCGGCCAGCGGGTTGGCGATGCCCTGGCCGGCGATGTCGTGGGCGGCGCCGTGGACCGGCTCGAACAGCGACGGGCCGGTCCGGGCCGGGTTCAGGTTGGCCGAGGCCGCGAAGCCGATGCCGCCGCTCACGGCGCCGGCCAGGTCGGTGAGGATGTCGCCGAACAGGTTGTCGGTGACGACGACGTCGTAGCGCTTGGGGTCCTCCACCAGGTAGATGCAGGCGGCGTCGACGTGGTTGTAGTCCCAGTCCACGTCGGGGAATTCGGGAGCGACCTCGCTGACCGTGCGGTGCCAGAGGTCGCCGGCGAAGGTCAGCACGTTCGTCTTGTGCACGAGGGTGAGGTGATGACCCGAGCGGCGCGAGGCCAGGTCGAAGGCGAAGCGCACGCAGCGCTCGACACCGTGGCGGGTGTTGACCGAGCCCTGGGTGGCGACCTCGTGCGCGGTCCCCTTGCGCAAGAAGCCGCCCTCACCGGCGTAGGTGCCCTCGGTGTTCTCCCGGACGACCGTGAAGTCGGCGCCGGCGGCGACGGAGCCCGGGACGCCGGCGAAGGGGCGCAGGTTGACGTAGAGGTCGAGCTCGAAGCGGAGACGGAGCAGCATGCCGCGCTCGAGGGTCCCGGGCGGCACCGCGGTGTCGCCCACGGGCGGGCCGACGGCGCCCAGGAGGATGGCGTCGAAGCCGCGCAGCTCGGCCAGGGTCTCGTCGGGCAGGACGACGCCGTCTCGCAGGTAGCGGGCGGCCCCGAGGTCGAAGGTGGTGGTGTCGAGGTCGACCCCCGCCGCCTCGACCACCTTGAGGGCCTCCGCACAGACCTCCGGCCCGATGCCGTCGCCGCCGATGACGGCCACCCGGTGCCTGGTGGTGTCGCTGCTCACTGTCCTCATTGTTCCTTTCTTCTGTCGTCCTGGTGCGCCATGGCCCCCAAATCGCCCCCGGGAATTGAAAAACCGCCCACGCAGTGGACGGTTCGAAGGCGCGCTGGGGTGGTGCGCGCCTAGTGAATAATGCCTACGAGGTGCTCGGGACGGCGCATGGTCACTCCAGTCTCTCGCAGCCGGAGCGCCTCGTCAACAGAGGGTGCGGCCCCGGCCGGGCGCCCACCCGGGGCCGATTAGCCTTGAACCCTGCCGGCGCAGTGCAGCGCACCGCCCGCGCATCCGCCTCCCGGAGGACACGCCGTGACCAACGCTTCCGCCAACCAGACCGAGACGACAAAGCTGACCCAGGCCACCCACGACCGTCTGGTGGCCGAGCTCGAGGACCTGACCACCCGCGGCAGGGTGGAGATCGCCCAGCACATCGAGGCGGCCCGCGCCCTCGGCGACCTGAGCGAGAACGGCGACTACCACGCGGCCAAGGACGCCCAGGGCAAGATGGAGTCACGCGTCCGCCAGCTGCAGGCGATGCTCAAGCACGTCGAGATCGTCGACGAGTCCGGCTCCGACGACGGGTCCATCTCGTTGGGCAGCACGGTGACCCTGCGCTACCACGGGGACGACGAGGACGACACCCAGCAGTTCTTCGTGGGCTCCATCGAGGAGCGCCAGGGTGAGCTGCCCGTGGTCTCGCCCAGCTCGCCCCTCGGCCAGGTGCTGGTGGGCCGCGTCGCCGGCGACACCGTCGACTACCAGGCGCCGGGCGGCATGCTCAAGGTCCACATCGTCGCCGTCGACCGCTGATGGCGCCGCGCACCCTGAGCGAGAAGATCTGGGACGCACACGTCGTCCACGCGGCCGACGGTGAGCCCGACCTGATCTTCATCGACCTCCACCTGGTGCACGAGGTCACCTCACCGCAGGCCTTCGACGGCCTGCGGCTGGCCGGTCGCACCGTGCGCCGGCCCGAGCTGACCGTGGCGACGGCGGACCACAACGTCCCGACCACCGACATCGACAAGCCCGTGGCCGACCCGGTGTCGGCCCAGCAGCTGAAGGTCCTCAACGACAACACCGCCGAATTCGGCATCACCTGCTACCCCATGGGCGACGCCAACCAGGGCATCGTCCACATCATCGGGCCCGAGCAGGGCTGGACGCAGCCCGGCATGACGATCGTGTGCGGCGACAGCCACACGTCGACCCACGGTGCCTTCGGCGCACTCGCCTTCGGGATCGGCACCAGCGAGGTCGAGCACGTGCTGGCCACCCAGACGCTCCCCCAGGTGCGCCCGAAGACGATGGCGGTCACCGTCGAGGGCGAGCTCGCTCCCGGTGCGACGGCCAAGGACATCGCGCTGGCGGTCATCGGCGCCATCGGCACCGGCGGCGGCATCGGGCACGTGATCGAGTACCGCGGATCGGCCATCCGGGCCCTCTCCATGGAGGGGCGCATGACGCTGTGCAACATGTCGATCGAGGGCGGGGCGCGGGCGGGCCTGGTGGCTCCCGACGAGACGACATTCGCCTACGTGCAGGGCCGCGACCATGCGCCCGTCGGCGAGGACTGGGACGCCGCGCTGGCCTACTGGCGCACCCTGCCGACCGACGAGGGAGCGACCTTCGACAAGGAGGTCGTGCTCGACGCGTCCGCCATCACGCCGCACGTGACCTGGGGCACGAACCCCGCCCAGGTGGTGCCCCTGGCCGGATCGGTGCCCGACCCCTCCGCCCTGGCCGACGCCGGCGACCGGGAGGCGGCCGAACGGGCACTGGCCTACATGGGCCTGCAGGCCGGGACGCCGATGCGGGAGATCAAGGTCGACACGGTGTTCCTCGGCAGTTGCACGAACTCGCGCATCGAGGATTTCCGGGCCGCCGCCGCCGTGCTCGAGGGCCGGAGCGTCCACGACGGCCTGCGCGCCCTCGCCGTGCCGGGCTCGCACCGCGTCAAGGTGCAGGCGGAGAACGAAGGCCTGGACAAGGTGTTCCTCGCGGCCGGCTTCGAGTGGCGCGAGCCGGGCTGCTCCATGTGCCTCGCCATGAACCCCGACAAGCTGGCCGTCGGCGAGCGTTGCGCGTCGACCTCGAACCGCAACTTCGAGGGGCGCCAGGGCCGCGGCGGGCGCACCCACCTGGTGTCCCCCGCCGTCGCCGCGGCGACCGCCGTGGCGGGGACGTTCGCTACCCCGGAGGACCTGGACTGATGGAACCCGTCGTCGTCGTCACCGGACGCGCCGTGCCCCTCGACCGCACGGACGTCGACACCGACCAGATCATCCCGTCCGACTGGCTCAAGCGCGTGGAGCGGACCGGGTTCGGGGCCGGGCTCTTCTCGGAGTGGCGCGACGACCGGGACTTCGTGCTCAACGACCCCGAGTTCGTCGGTGCGACGATCCTCGTGGCCGGGCACAACTTCGGCACGGGCTCGTCCCGTGAACACGCTGTATGGGCGTTGATGGACTTCGGGTTCCAGGCCGTCGTGTCGTCGCGCTTCGCCGACATCTTCCGCAACAACTGCACGAAGCAGGGGCTGCTCCCGGTGCAGGTCACCGAGGAGCTCGACCGGGCCCTGCTCGACGCGGTGGCGAAGGACCCCTCGCTCGAGATCACGATCGACGTGGCGCGCGGGACGATCGAGGCGCCGGCGGCCGGGCTGGCCGGGACGTTCCCGCTCGACGAGTTCACCCGCGAGCGCCTGCTCCACGGCTGGGACGACATCGGGCTTTCGCTGCGCTACGCCGACGACATCACGGCCTACGAGCGACGCCGACCGGCCTTCCTTCCCTCCGCCTGACCGGACCGACAGCACCGACAGAACCGACAGGACTGGCCCGTGGTCGACTTCCGCCCCATGACCGATGCCGACGTGCCCGCCGCGGTGGCGGCCTTCGACAGCGGGTTGCTGGCCGTGCTCGCCCGCCACCAGCTGCCGGTCACCGGCAATTCCATCCAGGACGAGCGCCGGCGCCTGGACCGTACCCGCCACTTCCTCGGGACGGACCCCGGCGGGTCCTGGGTGGCCGAGGAGGGTGGCGCCGTCATCGGGATGTCGCAGTCCTTCGTGCGCGAGGACTACTGGATGCTCTCGCAACTTGGCACCCTGCCCGGCCGCCAGGGCCACGGCGTCGGACGCGAGCTGCTCCGACTCGCGCTCTCGCACGGCGACCCGGAGAGCCCGGGGACGATCCAGTGCTCGCGCGACCCCAAGGCGATGGCGCTGTACACGAGTTTCGGGTTCGTCCTCCATCCGGTGGTGGCGGCATGGGGCGTCATGCGACCGGGATCGATCGGGCGGCCGCCCGAGGTGGTCCGCCTCGAGCCCGACGAGGTCACCGAGCGCGAGCTGGAGGTGATCGCCGGGATCGACCGAGCGGTGCGCGGGTCGGCCCGGTCGGTCGACATCGTCTCGATGCTCGCCCATCCCGGGTGCCGGTTGCTGCTCCATGCGGACCGGGGTTACGCGGTGGCGCGGGACGAACGCATCGTCACGCTCGGCGCCCGGCAGGAGGAATCGGCGTCGCTCGTCCTGCGGGCCATGCTGGCCGAGGCGCCGGTGGGCGAGACGATCGAGATCAACTGGCTCACCTCGGCACAGCAGTGGGCCATCCGGGTGGTGGTCGAGGCCGGGATCGAGCTCCAGCCCTACGGGCCGGTGATGGTGCGCGGCATGGACGGCCCGCCCATGCCCTACATCCCGAGCGGCGGGTACGGCTGAGCCGCTAACAGGCTCGGCCGTGGTAGCAGTTGAGGGGGACGGTGGTCGGGCTCGTGGCGGCGCGGGTCCCACCTGGGTCTTCGCTGCGGTGGTCGGGCCGCCGGCGAAGTGCACCGAGGCGATGACGAGGAGGGCAACCAGCGCTGCCGCGGCAACGATTGCTGCGGCGAGGGCACGGATGCTGTGCATGGAGGGGAGGGCAATGGCCTGCACGGTTCGTTCTCCTTTCAACTTCGGGCCGGAGACTCCGGCCCTGATCGAAGGGTACGAACTGACCCAGTTCGTGCCATCGGGAGCCGACACCCAATTTGGCGCCAGGTGTTCCCTACGTCACCTCTTGAGGTCGAGGGCAGCCGCGATCCTGGCCGCCTCATGACGGTCACGCGCCCCGACCTTTCGCAAGATCGACGAGACGTGATGGTCAACCGTCTTGGGCGAGACGTCGAGACGCTCGGCGATCTCGGCATTCACGACGAGCGCAGGCAGCTGGTCGATGCGGCGACCGACGACCTTGAGCAGGTCGAGCGTGGCGTCATCGGCCCACTGGACGTCCTCGATCACCGCGATGCGCGGGCCACCCTCGGCCCGGAGGAGGCCGAGGAAGGCCGAGGACACCTGATGGCGATCGCCCGCGTCGATTGCCTGGCGCAACCCGGGCGGGCCCTGATCGGCCATGTCCAAGATGGGCCCCAGAGGTCGCGGCGGAGTCACCGGGTCACACGCGCCCCAGAGCACCCGGCCTTCCCGGCCGCTGGTGAACGCCTTGACGAGCGTGCTCTTCCCAATGCCAGCTTCGCCTCGCACGAGCACGAGTCGGCCCCCGTGCCAGACCGCCTCGCCGAGTAGCGAGTCGAGCCCACCCAGGAGCGCCTCGCGCTCGAGCACCACCACCGGCCCGATGGTACCGCCTGGCGCTTCGCCCTCCCCGGGGAGCGTGACCGCCGGTCCCGTGGTCGTCAGCTGTAGAAGTACGACGTCAGACCTCGGCGGCCGAAGTGTGGGCCGCCCGGTCGGCGAAGCGCCGCAGCCCGGCACCCCAGCCCTCGGGCGAGCCGACCGCGTCGCGCATCGCCTCCCAGCCGTCGCCGTGACGGTCGATGTGACGGTGCTCGAGCTCGACCCGCGTGCGGCCCTCGCCCTCGGGGTGGAAGCGCACCTCGACCTCGCTCGTGCGGCCCGGGTCGGCCTCGATCTGCCACTGCAGGCTGATGTCCCAGCTGAACACGACCCGGCTCGGAGGCTCGTAGGCGAGCACGCGTGCCCAGCGGCACTCGCTCCCGTCCGTCCCGACGTCGTAGACGTGCCCGCCCACCTTGGGCTCGAAGGTCATGGACGCCAGCGGCGCCTGCAAAATGTGGTGCTCGGGCGGCCACCAGCTCCCGATGTCCTCGGTGAACACCGAGAACGCCCGGTCGACGGGCGCGTCGACGACGATGGTCGTGGTCACGGCGGCGGTGTCGGTCATGGGGTCTCCTCCTGTTGGTCCTGTCGTTCCACTCGCGCCTTGAACGAGTGCAGTGCGGTGTTCCAGAAGCGGTCGAGGTAGTCGCGCAACCCGGCGACCCCGTCGGGGTCGAGGCTGTAGATCCGCCGCGTCCCCACCTGCACGTCGCGCACGAGGCCGGCGTCCTTGAGCACCTTGAGGTGCTGGGACACGGCCGGGCGGCTGACGGGCAGCCGGGCGGCGAGGTCGACGACCGCCGAGGGCCGCTCGCCGAGCTGCTCGAAGATGGCCCGCCGGGTCGGGTCACCCAGCGTGCCGAGGGCTTGAGAGTTAGCTACCACTTACGGTAAGTATTAACTAACTGATGGGCCCCGTCAAGGCCCGGCGTGGACCCCCGTTTACGGCTACGGCAGCAGGCGGTAGGAGCCGACGGCGGTGGCGTCGGCCGGGGTGGGTCCCTCGACCACCCGGTCGGCGATGCCGGCCTGGAACGCCGCGAACGCGGCCGAGGTGGTCAGGGGGTTCTCGGCGCCGTCGATGACGGCCAGATGGACGAAGCTCACCCCGTCGTCGAGACGGAACGCGGCATAGTGCAGCCCCTCGGGCCTTGCGTCGGCGAGCTCGGCGAAGACGGCGCGGATGAGGCGCTCGTTCTCGTCGGCGTGTTCGGGCTTGGTCCGGTAGCGGACCACTTTGGTCACTGGCACGGTCACTCCTTCTCCATGTGTCGTCGCCGTCAGGTGGCGCGCATCCGGTTGTTGCGCGCGTCGTGGGTGACCTCGGCCAGGCCGAGCGCCTCGAGGAGGGGCGGCAGGTACATGCCGAAGCGTCCGCGGTACCCCTTGCGCAGTCCGTACCAACCCCCGATCGGATTGTCGGGGGAACGGCCCCACGCCTCCACGGTGCCGTCGGCGGCCGGCTTCTTCTCGTCCGCCGCGCCCAGCGGCACCCAGTCGCCCTGCCCGGACAACCAGGCGTGCAGATCCTCGATCGCCCGCAGGTCGTAGGTGAGCTTCGTGGACCCGACCTGGCACACAAGGACCGCCGGCTCCGCCTGCTCGTCCCGGTACATCGTGTACTCCGAGCTCCCCGGTGGGGTCTTCAGCACCCAGGGGTCCTCCTTGGTCCCGCTCGCCATCACGCAGCTCCTCTCTCGACGGCTTCCGCGAAGTGCGGCAGCAGCGAGTCCCAGCCGGCGCGGTTGCGGTCACGCCACGTGTCCGCCGTGTCGCCCAGGCGCTCCCAGCCGCTGTGCTCGATCTCGATCCGGGTGCGGTCCTCACCGTCGTCGACGAAGCGGATCTCGACCTCGGTCGCATCGGCGCGGTCCCGCCCCAGGTGCCACCGGTAGGCCAACCGTCGGGGCGGCTCCCAGACCGTCACCTCACCCCACGTGTGCTTCACGCCCGACGGACGTCTCGTAGATCTGCCCTCCCGGCCGGCTCTCGAGCACGATCGCGTCGGGACCACCGCTGACGGTGTGGTCGGGCGGCCACCAGGTCCCGATCTGCGACGTCCACACGGCGAACGCGTGCCGGGGCGGGCAGTCGACGTCGAACGTGATGTGGAGCGGCGCGCCCGTCACCCGGGCCCCGCTCCGGTGTTCTCTGCGAGCAAGCGGAACCGGGCGGCGGCGTTGCCCCAGACCCCCTCGAGATACTCCTGGACCGCCTGCAGCCCCTCGTCGCGGAGGTGATAGATCCGCCGGTTCCCCTGGGCCTCCTCGGCCACCATCCCCGCGTCCTTCAGGAGGCGCAGGTGGCGCGAGACGGCGGGGCGGCTGATGGGCAGCTCGGCCGCGATCTCGTGCACCGGCATGTCGCCGTTGCTGAGGAGCCGCAGGATCTCGCGCCGCGTCGGGTCACCCAAGGCGTCGAACGGATCGCCGGCGGTCTCCGCCACGGGCACCGGTTCAGGCCCCCGGCCCGGGACGCTCGGCCCGCACCGCCCGGCGGCCGCAGAAGGTCGGTAACATTTTGGTTACCGTAACAGACCGGTTACGTTCAGGCAATGCCCCGCCGGCACGATCGCGGCCGGGGGGCCGCTGCGGCCTGTCGCCGGCTCAGGCCGCGTTGCGCAGGGCTCTCCACTCGACGGTCTGGCGCACCTTCTCGGCGACCGAGGGCGCGACCTCGATGATCCGGCGGAACTCGCTCGGCGAGCCCACGTAGATCACCATGTCGGTGACGGCCGTGACGGTGGCGTTGCGCCTGGCGCGCCCCCGCTCTCCGAGCAGGGCCATCTCACCGGCCAGGTCACCGGGGCCCAGCGTGGCGATGGTGTGGCCACCCTGGCTCACGTCGGCCTCGCCCCGGGCGATGACCATGAACTCGTTCCCGAAGCCGCCCTCGCTGACCAGCACCTTCCCCGCCGGGACGGTGAGCATCGTGAGCTGCCGGGCGATCTCCGCCAACTCCGTCCGGCTCGTCTCCGCGAAGAGGGCCATTTCCTTCAGATCGTGTCTGGGTAGACGCACAGGATCTCCTTCCACGTTCTCCCGCCGCCCCAGAGTGTCGCCCGTCGGGCTGATCTGTCAAGGTGCTAGGCGAGATACCTGCTATCTACAACACAGATACAAGAAGGATTGTTCCCGCCGCTACCCGTCGAACCAGCGGTAGTGCGTCCAGCCCCCCATGGGCCGGGCCCCGAGGCGCTGGTAGAAGTCGATGGCCGTGGTGTTCCACTCGAGCACCTCCCACTCCAGGCGCCCGTCGGTCAGCTGGCGGAGGTGCGCCATGAGGGCGCCGGCGTGGCCCCGGCGGCGGTGCTCGGGCCGCACGTAGAGGTCCTCGAGCCAGATGCCCGTCTTGCCCAAGAAGGTGGAGAACGTCCGGTACCACAGCGCGTGCGCGGCGAGGCCGCCGGCGTCGTCCTCGACGACCGAGTCGTGCACGACCGCGTCGGGCCCGAACAGCGTGCGGACGAGGTCGTCCTCGGTGATCTGCACCTGGTCCGAGAGGTGCTCGAACTCCGCCAGCTCGCGGATCATCGCCACCAGCTCGGGGACGTCCGCCTCGACCGCCGGGCGGATCACCCCGGGCGGGCCCTGTTCGCCGCGGAGACCACTGCGCTCAGTGACGCGTCCAGGATCGACGAGTCGCGCCCCACGCCCCACCACGTCGACCCGTCCGCCCCGGCCACCTCGACGTAGGCCACGGCCGAGGCGCCCGAGCCCTCGGTGAGCGCGTGCTCGGAGTAGTCCTTCACCTCCAGCACAATACCGAGGTCGGACTTCAGGGCGGCGACCAGCGCGTCGATCGGCCCGTTCCCCTCGCCCGTCACCGTGCGGTGCTGGCCGTCGACGAGCAGCTGCGCCGTGACGTCCGTGTGGCCCTTCCCGGTCGTCACCTCGCTCGTGATCAGCCGCAGCCCGGCGTCCTCGGGCAGGTAGATCTCCTCGAAGACGTCCCACATCTGGCCCGACCGGATCACGGTGCCGCTCGCCTCGGTGATCTCCTGCACCCGCTTGGAGAACTCGATCTGCAGCCGCCGCGGCAGGTCCAGCCCGTGGTCGGTGTCCATGACGTAGGCCACCCCGCCCTTGCCCGACTGGCTGTTCACCTGGATGATCGCCTCGTACGTGCGCCCGGTGTGCTTGGGGTCGATGGGCAGGTACGGCACCTCCCACTCGCCGTAGTCGTCCCCGATGGCGGCCATCCCCTTCTTGATGGCGTCCTGGTGCGAGCCCGAGAAGGCCGTGTAGACGAGGTCCCCGGCATAGGGGTGGCGCGGGTGGACCGGCAGCCGGGTGGCGTACTCGGCGACCCGGCGCACCTTCTCGATGTCCCTGAAGTCCAGCGTCGGGTCCACCCCCTGCGAGAACAGGTTCATGGCCAGCGTCACGATGTCGACGTTGCCGGTGCGCTCGCCGTTCCCGAACAGCGTGCCCTCCACCCGGTCCGCGCCGGCCAGCACGGCCAATTCGGCGGCGGCCACGGCGGTGCCGCGGTCGTTGTGCGGGTGCAGGCTGAGCACGATGGCGTCGCGGTCCTTGATGGTGCGGCCGAACCACTCGATCACGTCGGCGTACACGTTGGGGCTGTACATCTCGACCGTGGCCGGGAGGTTGAGGATCATCGGCCGCTCCGGCGTCGGCTGCAGCACGTCCATGACCGCCTCGCAGATCTCGACCGCGAAGTCGGGCTCGGTCCCGGTGAAGCTCTCGGGCGAGTACTCGTACCTGACCTCGGTGCCCGAGAGCTGGGCCTCGTACTTCTTGCACAGCTCGGCGGCCTTCACCGCGATGTCGACGATGCCGGCCCTGTCGAGCCCGAACACGACGCGCCGCTGCAGCTCGGAGACGGAGTTGTAGAAGTGCACCACGGCCTGGCGGGCGCCGGCCAACGACTCGAAGGTGCGCTCGATCAGCTCCTGGCGGCACTGGACGAGCACCTGGATCTCGACGTCGTCGGGGATGATGCCCTCGTCGATGATGAGGCGCTGGAAGTCGAAGTCCGTCTGCGACGCGGACGGGAAGCCGACCTCGATCTCCTTGAAGCCGACGTCGACCAGCGTCTGGAACAGCGCCAGCTTGCGCTCGGAGTCCATGGGATCGATCAGCGCCTGGTTGCCGTCGCGCAGGTCGACGCTGGCCCAGCGCGGCGCCCGCGTGAACTGGCGGTCGGGCCAGGTGCGGTCCTCCAGCACCAGCGGCACGTGCGAGCGGTACTTACCGAACGGCATGGGCGACGGATCGCAGGGCAGGGCCAGGCGACCCCGCTCCATGTCGTGACCACTTCCCTTCTGTCCCTCAACCATGTCGTTCCTTCCTTCTCTCTTGCCCATCGGCCCGAACCGGCACCGGCCCAACAAAAAACCCCCTGGCCCTTCGGCGCAGGAGGTTGCGAGCGAACGCGATGTGGCGTTCGCCGTCAGGTAAGCAGCAGCTCGGAGGTGGCGGGCTTCTTCATTTCGGGCGCAATTGTCCCATTGGACGGCCCCAACGTCAAGGGCGCCGCAGGCGGGAGCCGAAACGCAGCAGGTTGCCGTCGCCGTCGGTATGCGCCGCCTCCCACACGCCGAACCCGGGATCGAAGAGGTCCGTCGTCTCCCCCACTCCCGCCGCCCGCCACTCGGACCACAGGGCGTCCGCGTCGTCCACCGCGATGTAGGCCGCGCCCCGCTGATCCGCCGGACCGAGGTCCGGGGTGTCCCGGAAATGGATCCGGACCCCGTCCCGGGAGGCGGTTCCGTAGCCTCCCTCGTGCACGAGCACCTCGAAGCCGAGGGCCTCGTAGTGCGACCGCATCGCGTCCATGTCCGCCGTGGGGAAGATGGGGGCGATGCTCTCGAAGGTGGCCATGGCGGGTCACGCTACCGTTGTCGGATGCGTCGCCTCCTGTGGATACTGTTCCGGGCCGCCCTGGTGATCGGCGTGCTGGCGCTCGTGCGCGCCGTCCTGCTCGACCGCGCGCCGCAGCGCGCGCTCCACGGCAGCGAGCCGGTCATCGGCAGCCTCGATACGTGGCCCGCCGTCCCGCGCAAGATCAGAGCGTGACGCGGTGGATGTCGAGGATCCCCTCGTCGCCCCGCAGTTGTTCCACCACGAGGTCGGGTGCCGGCGTGGACGTCGAGATGATCATCATGGCCGTCGACGTCTCGGGGGAGGGCCCCACGGCCATCGACGAGATGGAGACGCCGGCCGCCCCGAGCGCGGTCCCCACGATCCCGATCACGCCCGGCCGGTCGTCGTTGCGCACGACGAGCATGTGCTCGGACGGCGGGACCTCGACCAGGTGGTCGTCGACGACGACGATGCGGGGCTCGGTGCGCAGTCCGACCGTGATCAGCGTGCCGGCGACCGAGTGTGAGCCCGAGCGGAGCGTGAGCAGCGACTTGTAGTCGTGCGAGGTCGACGTCGAGGACTCGCGCACTGCAGGCCACGCCGCTCCGCCAGCTGCGGCGCGTTGACGTAGGAGACGGGCTCCTCGGTCGAACCGCCGAAGATCCCCTTGAGGACGGAGAGCGTGAGGATGCCGGTGCTCTCCCCCGCCAGCTCGCCCTGGTACTCCATGTCGATGGCGTCGGGCAGCCCGTCGTGCAGCCCGACGAAGAAGCGCCCCAGCTGCTCGGCCAGGCCCATGAACGTGCGCACCGTGTCGGAGACGTCCCGCGCGGCGACGTTGACCGCATAGGGGACGAAGTCGCCCGCCAGCGCCAGCAGCACCTGCTCGGCGATCGTCACGCCCGCCTTGTCCTGCGCCTCCTCGGTCGACGCCCCGAGATGCGGCGACACCACGACCCCGGGCAGCTCGAAGAGCGGCGACTCGGTGCACGGCTCGGTGGCGAAGACGTCGAGCCCCGCTCCGGCCACGACGCCGTCCCTGATGGCGTCGGCCAGCGCCTCCTCGTCCACGATGCCACCCCGCGCCGTGTTCACGATGCGGATGCCCGGCTTGGCCTTGGCGAGGAGGTCGCGCCCGAACAGGCCGATGGTCTCGGGTGTCTTGGGCGTGTGGATGGAGACGAAGTCGGCCTCCGCGACCAACTC
The DNA here is from genome assembly GCA_963809825.1 of uncultured Acidimicrobiaceae bacterium. GTDB lineage: Bacteria > Actinomycetota > Acidimicrobiia > Acidimicrobiales > RAAP-2 > Bog-473. The sequence continues at coordinate 134,663 of CAWELJ010000003.1, forward strand.
CTCGATGCTGACCAGGCGCACCCCCATCGCCCGCGCCCGCTCCTGGGACACGAAGGGGTCGAAGCCGATGAGCTCCATGCCGAAGGCGTGGGCGCGCTGGGCCACCAGCGAGCCCGCCCGGCCGAGCCCGACGACGCCGAGCACCTTGCCGTGCAGCTCGACGCCCTCCCACTTGGAGCGCTCCCAGCGCCCGGCCACCAGCGCGGCGTGCGCCTGCGGGATGTTGCGCGCCTGCGCCAGCAGCAGCGCCATCGCCTGCTCGGCGACCGAGAGGATGTTCGACGTCGGCGCGTTGACGACCATGACGCCGCGGTCGGTGGCGGCGGTCACGTCGACGTTGTCGAGGCCGACCCCGGCCCGCCCCACGACCGCCAGACTGGTCCCGGCCGCCAGCACGTCCGCCGTCACCTGCGTGGCTGACCGAATGATCAGCGCGTGCGCGCCGGCGATCGCCTCGAGCAGTTGCTCGGGGCTCAGGCCCTCCTGCACGTCGACCTCGTGACCCGCGTCCGCCAGCAGGTCGAGCCCGCTCTGCGCGATCTTCTCCGTTACCAATACCCGTGCCACCGCGGTGGTCTCCTCACTCCCCCCGCCCGAACCCCCCGCCGAACGTTGTCAGTCTTGCGCCTCGGCGAAGAGGCTGGCCAACCGGGACACGCCTTCGACGAGGTCGTCGTCGCCCAGTGCGTAGGACATGCGGAAATAGCCGGGCGCGCCGAACGCCTCACCCGGGACCACCGCCACCTTGGCCTCGTTGATGCAGATCTCGGCCAGCTCCGCGGAGCTCGCCGGACGTTGTCCCCGGAGGCTCCGGCCGAGCAGCCCCTTGACCGAGGGGTAGGCGTAGAACGCACCTTCGGGCTCGACGCAGACGATCCCTTCGATGTCGTTGAGCATCGTGACGATGGTCCGGCGCCGACGGTCGAAGGCCTCCCGCATCATGGCGACGTCCTCGAGCCCGCCGGCCACGGCGGCCAGCGCGGCCCGCTGCGCCACGTTGGAGACGTTGGACGTCTCGTGGCTCTGAATGTTGGTGGCCGCCGCGATGGCGTCGCCCGGCCCGATGAGCCACCCGACGCGCCAGCCCGTCATGGCGTAGGTCTTGGCCACGCCGTTGGCCACCAGGCAGCGGTCGGCCAGCTCGGGCACGAGGACCGGCATGGAGTGGTGCTCGGCGCCGCCGTAGACCAGGTGCTCGTAGATCTCGTCGGTGAGGACCCAGATGCCCTTGGCCAGTGCCCAGCGACCGATCGCCTCGATCTCGTGGCGCGGGTACACCGCCCCCGTCGGGTTGGACGGGGAGACGAACAGCAGCGCCTTGGTGTTCGGGGTCCACGCGGCCTCGAGGTCCTCCACCGTGGAGCGGAAGCCGGTCGTCTCGTCGGAGGAGACGACGACCGGGGTCCCACCCGCCAGGCCGATCGCTTCGGGGTAGGTGGTCCAGTAGGGGGCGAGCACCAGGATCTCGTCGCCGGGGTCGCACAGCACCGAGAACGCGTTGGCCACCGCCTGCTTCCCGCCGTTGGTGACCAGCACCTGGGCGGCCGAGACCATGAGGCCCGAGTCGCGCTCGGTCTTGTCGGCGATCGCCTGGCGCAGCGCGGGGATCCCGCCCGTGGGCGTGTAGTGGTGGTTGGCCGGGTCACGGCAGGCGGCCACCGCCGCCTCCACGATGTGGGCCGGGGTCGGGAAGTCGGGCTCGCCCGCGCCGAAACCGATGACGTGCTCCCCCGCCGCCTGCAGGGCCTTCGCCTTGGCGTCCACCGCGAGGGTCGCGGAGGGTGCAACGGCGGCGGCCCGGCGGGAGATCCGGCGGACCTCGGTCGTGGATGGAGTGGTCGTCACGGGTGCCATGATCTCATACGTGCCAGACATCAAGATCCCCTCCGAATTGCTCCCCTCCGACGGCCGCTTCGGGTCCGGACCCTCCAAGGTCCGCCCGGCGCAGATCGACGCGCTGGCCGCAGTGGCCGGGACCTACCTGGGCACCAGCCACCGCCAGAAGACGGTCAAGACACAGGTCGGCCGGGTGCGCGCCGGCATGCGCCAGCTGTTCTCCCTCCCCGACGGCTACGAGGTCGTGCTCGGCAACGGGGGGACGACCTGCTTCTGGGACGCGGCCACCTTCGGGCTGATCGAGGAGCAGAGCCAACACCTCAGCTTCGGCGAGTTCTCCTCGAAGTTCGCGTCCTGCGTCAAGGCGGCGCCGCACCTCAAGGACCCCCAGGTGATCGAGTCCGAGGTCGGCACCCACCCCAAGGCGGTGGCCGACCCCTCGGTGGACCTGTACGCCCTGACCCACAACGAGACGTCGACCGGGGTCTCCATGACGATCCGGCGTCCCGAGGGCGCCGACGGCGGCGGACTGGTGGCCGTCGACGGCACGTCGGGAGCGGGCGGGCTCCGGGTCGACCCCGCCGAATTCGACGCCTACTACCTGGCGCCGCAGAAGTGCTTCGCCAGCGACGGCGGGCTCTACGTCGCCCTCATGTCGCCGGCCGCGCTCGAGCGGGTGGAGCGCATCGCCGCCTCGGGGAGGTGGATCCCCACGTTCCTCGACCTCAAGACCGCCGTCGACAACTCGGTGCAGGACCAGACCTACAACACGCCGGCGCTGGCCACCATCTTCATGCTGGCCGAGCAGCTGGACTGGATGAACGGCAACGGTGGCCTGGAGTGGACGGCGTCGCGCTGCGACCGCTCGGCCGAGATCCTCTACACCTGGGCCGAGCAGTCCGGCTTCGCCCGGCCCTTCGTGGAGAACCCCGCCGACCGCAGCCACGTCGTCGGCACCATTGATTTTGTGGATGCGATCGACGCCAGCGCGGTGGCAGCGATACTCCGCGCCAACGGGATCGTCGACACCGAGCCCTACCGCAAGCTCGGTCGCAACCAGCTCCGCATCGCGATGTTCCCGGCGATCGAGCCCGACGACGTCGCGTCGCTGTGCGGCTGCATCACCCACGTGGTGGGCGCGCTGGCGAGCTGAACTGGGCTCAGCCGAGCGCGAAACCCGTCGAGGTCAACAGCCGCTCGCTCTCGTCCCACAGTTGCGCCGCAGCTTCGTCGTCACGAGCGTTCCGGCTCATGTGACCCGGCTTGGAGCGGACCCAGTACATGCCGGTCCTCGTCGCCACGTCGGGCGACGTGGCGAGGTGCAGCGAAGTCTTGGCTCCTCGCCGGGGGCTGATCTCGAACGGCCGCACGAGCCGCATCCCGAAGCCCATGAACCCGGTCAGGTCGCCGTCCATCCCGAAGTCGCTGCGCACCGGTCCGGGGTGGACCGCGTTCGCGGTGACCCCGGTGCCGGCGAGCCGCTTCGCCAGCTGCCGCGTGAAGAGCACGTTGGCCAGCTTGGACCGGCAGTAGGCCTCCATCGCCTCGTAGCTCTTCTCGCTCAGCAGGTCGTCGAAGCGCATGCCGTGCCATGCCGCATGGTGCCCGACGGATGTGACGTTGACGACCCGCGAGGGGGCGCTGGCGCGCAGGCGATCGAGCAGGAGGTTGGTCAGGTAGAAGGGCCCCAGGTGGTTGACGCCGAAGGTGTACTCGACGCCCTGCGCGGTAACGGTGCGCTGGGACCACGTCCCGCCGGCGTTGTTGACGAGGACGTCGAGCCGCTCCCAGCGCGACAGCACCTCGTCGGCCGCCTTCCTGACCGAGGCCAGGTCGGCGAGGTCGAGCGACACGACGTGCACGTCGTCGTTCCAGGTGCGCTTGGTCACTTCCGAGGCCGCCGCCTCGGCCTTGTCCCGGTTCCGGCAGGCCAGGATGGTCGTCGCCTCGAGCGCCGCCACCCCGACCGCCGTCTCGAATCCGATGCCCACGTTGGCGCCGGTGACGACGACGACCTTGCCTTGCATGCTCATGGGAGACGTCAGCCTACGCAGATGGACCGCGGATCGTGTGGCCCACGGGGGATCTCGGTAGCTTCGGGCTCGATGAGAGCGGGACTCGTCGATCCGTGAGCATCGTCTCGAGCTCCACGCTCGACGGGTGGCTGCTGCAGGTGCTGGTCACACCCGAGGGGCAGGCATATCCCTACCCCTACTACGCGCGCATGCGCGCCGAGGCCCGGGCCAACCGGACCGCGTTCGGGCCTTACGTCGTCAACGGCTACGAGGCGTGCGCCAGGCCGCGGCGGTAGCGCAGGACCGACACGTCGCCGGCCCGCTCCAGGGTGCCGTATTGGTCGTCCTCGGCCGCGCTCATGCCCATTCCTCCCCATCCATGATCTCGAGGTGCCGCTCCAGCGCGTTCAGGTGGGTGGCCCAGCGGCGCCGGTAGGGCGCCAGCCACTCGTCGACCTCACGCAGCGGCTCGGCCCGCACCCGGTAGATCCGGCGCTGCGCCTCGGTCCGTGACTCGACCAGACCGGCGTCGCGCAGAACCTTGAGGTGCTTGGAGACAGCCGGTTGGCTGAGCGACAGGGCGCCGACCAGCTCACCCACCGGTCGCTCCCCCTGCATCAGCAGATCGAGGATGCGTCGTCGGCTCTCCTCCGCCAGCACCTCGAAAGTGGCCGTCACACAGCTAGTATTCTCCTAGCCGTATATAACTGTCAAGGGATATTCAGCCCCCGGCGGTGGCCTTGGCGGCGGCGATCCGGCGCAGCGGCGGCAGCGTGGGCGGGGGCTGGCGCCGGGGTGGGAGGGCGGCGAGCAGCTGCATCGTCGCATCGGTGACGAGCGACACGGCATGCTCGAACACCTCCTCGGTCTGCGGAGAGGTCGTCTGGACGCCACTGACCTTGCGGACGTACTGGCGGGCGGCCGCCTCGACCTCCTCCGGCGTGGCCGCGGGCTCGAGCCCGCGGAGTGTGGTGATGTTGCGGCACATGGCGCCACCCTAGGCGTGACGCGGCCCCGTTCTGCTGCCGATGCGCGTGGTCGCCTGGGTCCGGTCCGTGTGGTCGACGCAGCGGCCCGGGGTCACGACGACCGTTCACGCGGTGACCGCGCTTGTCGTTCTTGACCTGCAGCAGGCTGCTCCCCGGCGCCGACGTCTCCTCCGCGCCGGAGGTGCGCACGCAATAGCCGTGCGGGTAGTGGATCTCGGTCGGCACGAAGATCAGCGTGGGCGCGTGGATGCGGTGGTCGGGCACGTAGGCCAGGTGGAAGACACCGGTGGTCGGCGAGAAGTCATATGAGATCGGCACGCCGGCGACCGCCTGCGGGTAGGTGCGACCGAGCACGAGCGCGGTGGAGCGGAGGTGCCCGTCCGCCATCACGAGCGACTCGGCGGCGCTCCCGGTCGGATCGCTGTAGTACTTCCAGGACCAGTAGGCCCACCCGACCTGCTGCGCGTCCATGTTCGCCGTGATGGTCGCCAGGAGCGGCGGGTCGCTGGTCGCACCGAACTCGGTCACGAACCAGGCCGGACCGTTGGGTTGGGCGCCCGAGGCCATCTCCGAACGGTCCTCGGTGCGCACCCGTATGGAGCGCGCCTCCTGTCGTGCGCAGGCCGCGAGGTCCGTCGGGTTCCCCGTCACCGGGCTGCGGGCACCGCAGTAGAGGTGGACGTTGAAGACGAGGTGGGGCAGGTTCATCGGCCCCAGGTAGGTGGGGAAGCCGCGGCTCGCGAAGTTGTCGGGCTCGTCGAAGATGAGGCGGGAGGGGTCGTTGGCGAGGATCGTCGGGACCACGCCGTTGGCGGGGTCGGTGGTGGGGCAGTGCAGGGGTGGGGCGCCGTGCAACGGGGAACCAACGTGGGCCGTCCCGGTGTAGAAGCACTCGAGTTGCGAATCGAAATGCTCGTCGCCGAAGAGCACCAGCGACTTGGAGAACGGCTCGTTGAAGGGGTCGTAACCCAGGACCCACGGGTTCGACCGGAACGCGTGCGCCACGTCACCCCAGACGCGGTCGTACTCGCCCTGCAGGTCGCCCCGGACGTCGTTGGCCCAGAAGTGGCGGAACGCGATGCCGGCCGCCTTCGTGGCGTACTCGAGCGACCAGCGCCCCGGAACGTCCACACTCGGCACGCCGTCGGTGCACACGGCCCACGACGGTGCGCCCTCGCCGTCGAACATCTGGTTGTAGACGTCCTGGTGCATGTCGAGGATGACGTGGATGTGGAACCGCCCCAGCAGGTTCACGGTCGTCCGCAGCCGCTGCACGTAGCGGTCGAACACGGCCTGGTTGAACTGGTGGGGGTCCGAGGGTCGCCCCGGTCCGCAGATCGCGGGGTCGTTGGCATGGGCCGTCCCCGGCTCGAGCCCGCTCCAGGTCATCCCCAGGCGCACCACGTTGAAGCCCAGGCGTGCCATGAGCGAGGCGTCGGCCGCCGAGAGGTTCCACGGCTTGCCCGGAGCGGGGAAGAGCTCGTAGGGCGGGTGCTTGTAGACGGCGTTGACGCCGTGGAAAAAGACGATGCGCCCCTGGTGGTCGTAGAGGTAGGGCCCGCCCGGCGCCGAGTAGGGGCCGGTGGATGCAACGGTGCCGCTCAGGCCGGCGCTGGCGCCGGCGCCGGTGCCGACCGGCGACTGCAGCGTGGGGAGGGCGGGGGCGGGCGGGGCCGACCCGGTCGTCCGGCCGTCCGGCAGGGCCCAGACGGCGAGGGTCGTTGCGACCAGCAGCAGGATGGGCACGAGTCGTGGCAGTCGACGTCGCACGGCCGACAGTCTGGCCGCCGGACCGCGCCACCTGGCCGCGCCCCCGCACCCGCAAGCGCACCCCCACCGGGAAGTCGGCGACAATGGCACCGTGCTCGGCCATCTCGGCGTGAACGTCCCGGACCTCGAGCGGGCGGCGGCCTCGTACGGCCCGCTCATGCCGCTCCTCGGCTACGAGCCGTTCCTCACTGCCGAGGACGCGCTCGCCTTCATGCCCGCGGGCGGGAAGCGAGGCGCCTATCTCTTCTTGTACGAGGCCACGGCGGAGGGTGCGTACTCACGGGAGCACACCGGGTTGCAGCACCTCGCCTTCGTCGTCCCCAGCCGCGGCGCGGTGCACGAGGTGCACCGGCACGTGACCCGCGAGGGCGCCACCGTGCTCCACCCGCCACAGGAGTGGCCGCAGTATCCCCCGCCGTACTTCGCCACCTTCTGGCTCGACCCCTTCGGGATCATGCTCGAGGCCGTCTGCCACCACGACCGCGACTGATCAGGCGACCTGATCGAGCGCCCGGGCGATCTCGACGTTGCCCGACACGCTGCGGACACTGAGGTCGACCTGGGCGGCGCGCCGCCCCGGACCCGGGACGTCGTCGAGGGGGATGTCCGAGTAGACCGCGCCCGAGAGCGTCTCCACGTCGACGTGGAGGTCCACGCCCTCGGCGATGCCCACCGAGACGTTCCCCGAGACGGACCGGACACGCAGGGAGCCCTCCCCGAGAGCGAGGACCCGCACGTCGCCGGAGACGTTGGCGATGCGGGCGCCGTGCGAGAGCTCGCCCAGTCGGACGTTCCCCGACGTCGCCTTGACCTCGACCCTGTCGGCGGCCGCGCCGACCTCGAGGTCGCCCGACGTCGTTGCGAACACGGCCGTGCCGGCCACGCTGGAGCAGCGCAGGTCCCCCGACGCCGTGAAGACGCGGAGATCGCCGCCGACGGCGCCGACCGTGATGTCCCCGCTGGCCGACTTGGCCACGGCGTCGGCGGCGACGTCGTCCGTGCAGATGTCCCCGCTCGACGAGGCGAGGTCCACCGTGTTGACCAGCCCGGTGATCTCGACTCCCGCCGAGCCCACGAGCACCTTGACGTCGCTGCCCACGGGCACCTCGACGCACACGGTCACGGCGGCACGGCGGCGGAACCGCATCCCACGCAGGCTGGGGACCTTCACGGCGACGACGGGGCGGCCCCCCGGCGAGCGGCACTCGACGGTCGAGTGGTCGATGAGCTCCGCGCCCTCGGGCGTGTCCGCCTCGAGCGAGACCACCGTCGTGGCCGTCTCGCGGGCGTTGATCGACACCAGGCCCGCCTCGTTCTCCACGTGGAGGCGCACGGGCCCCGCCGTCTCGAATGTCTTCTCCATGTCCGGTTCTCCTTCAGGTCGTGCCGTAGCCGCGCAGGCGGTTGCCGGCGCGGCGAGAACGGCTCCTCTGCGACGACGCGCCACGCTCGAGCGTGCGCACGATGAACGTGTTCACCGAGACGCCCTCGCCGGCGGCGCCCTCCTCCACCCGGGCCTTCAGGCCCTCGCTCAGGCGGAGGGTGATACGTGCGGACAGGTCACCGTCGGCCTCGCCGTCGGGGACGCGCTCGTCCTCGACGTAGGCCAGGTCCACGTCGTCGCCCGCCACCCGCAGCTCGACCCGCCCCTCGGGCAGCTCCGCCGACACCTCGGCGGCCACGTCGGACAGCAGGTCGAAGAGGCGGGACGGGGCCGAGCGGGCCAGCACGGCGGCGATCCGCTCGGCCGCCTCGGCCACGGCGTCGTCGCCCAGCTCCCCGACCGCCTCCACGTCCGAGCGCAGCCCCTCGACCGCCAGTGACATCTTCATGACGCCACTATGACATCATTATGATGTCATAGTCAATCCCCTACCTGGTCAGCCCCCCGACGCGTCCTGCACGCGGGTCTTGCCGGCCGAGATGAACGGCATCATCGCCCGCAGCTCCTGCCCCACCTGCTCGATCTGGTGGGCCTTGCCGTCCTCACGGAGCTTCTGGAAGCGGGGGCGGCCCGCCTTGTTCTCGGCGATCCACTCCTGGGCGAAGGAGCCGTCACGGATCTCGTCGAGGATGGTCTGCATCTCGGCCCGGACGGCGTCGTTGATGACCCGGGGACCGCGGGTCAGGTCGCCGTACTCGGCCGTGTCCGAGATGGAGTAGCGCATCCCCGCGATGCCCTGCTCGTACATCAGGTCCACGATGAGCTTGAGCTCGTGCAGGCACTCGAAGTAGGCCGACTCGGGCTGGTAGCCCGCCGCCACCAGCGTCTCGAACCCCGCCGTCACGAGGGCGGTGAGGCCGCCGCAGAGCACGACCTGCTCGCCGAAGAGGTCGGTCTCGGTCTCCTCGTCGAACGTGGTGTCCAGCACGCCCGCCCGCGTGGCGCCGATGGCGTGCGCGTAGGACAGCGCCAGCTCGCGCGCCTTGCCCGTGGCGTCCTGGTGGACGGCGATGAGCGACGGCACGCCGCCGCCCTCGGTGTAGGTCCGGCGCACCAGGTGGCCCGGGCCCTTGGGCGCCACCATCGTCACGTCGACGCCCGGAGGGGGCACGATCTGCTCGAAGCGGATGTTGAACCCGTGGGCGAACATCAGGCAGTCGCCGTCGTTGAGGTGCGGCGCCACGAACTCGTCGTAGGCGGCCTTCTGCTCGGTGTCGGGCAGCAGGATCATGATGACGTCGGCCTCCGCGGCCGCCTCCGCCAGGGAGGTCACGCGCAGCCCGGCCTCCTCGGCCTTGCGCCGGCTGGCGCTGCCCTCGCGCAGGGCGACCCGGACGTCCACGCCGGACTCCATCAGGTTCAGCGCGTGCGCGTGGCCCTGGGACCCGTAGCCGAGGATGGCCACCTTGCGGCCGGCGATCAGGCTGGGGTCGGCGTCGGATTCGTAGTACAGCGTGGCCATGTTCTGCTCTCTCTCTTGTCGTTCAGTGGCGATCTAGCTTAGGCAGGGCGACCCGCCCGGTCCGTTGGAGCTCCACGACGTCGTAGTGCTCGAGCAGGCCCTCGAAGTCGTCGATCTTCTCGGGCCGGCCGGCCAGCATCACGGTGAGGCGGTCCGCCCCCACGCTCACGACCTCGCCGCCGAAGACGCCCACCAGCTGAATGACCTGCGAGCGCTCCGTCGGCCCCACCGCCACCGTCACCAGCACCAGCTCGCGCTCCACGGCCTCGGCCGGGGAGAGCTCGCCGATCGACACCACGTTGATGAGCTTGTCCAGCTGCATGATCACCTGCTCGAGCGGCGCGGTCTCCACGTCCACGACGATGGTGATGCGGCTGAAGTGCTCGTCCTCGTCGGTCGGCGCCACGGCCAGCGAGTAGATGTTGAAGCCGCGGCGGCTGAACAGCCCGGCCACCCGGGCCAGCACGCCCGCCTTGTTCTCCACCAGCACCGACAAGATGTGGTGACGCGGGGATCCCGCCAACGCGGTGAGCGGGGCCGCCGTCACCGGGGCGCCGTCTGGTCGGGGTGCACGACGATGTCGTCGTTGGAGGCGCCCGCGGGCACCATCGGGAACACCTTCTCGAAGGCGTCGGTGCGGAAGTCGACGACGACGGGACGGTCGTCGATGGAGTTCGCCTTCTCGATCGCCGGTCCCACGTCCTCGGGCGACTCGGCCCGGATGCCGATGCAGCCCATGGCCTCGGCCCACTTCACGTAGTCGGGCAGGTCGGGCGAGAGGTAGACCTCCGAGTACCGCTCCCCGTAGAACATCTCCTGCCACTGGCGCACCATGCCCAGGTAGGCGTTGTTGAGGATGGCGATCTTGACGGGGATCTGCTCGGAGCTCGCCGTCACGAGCTCCTGCGCCGTCATCTGGAAGCACCCGTCGCCGTCGATCCCCCACACGGTGCGCTCCGGCCGGCCCACCTTGGCCCCGATGGCGGCCGGGACGGCGAAGCCCATGGTGCCCGCACCACCCGAGTTCACCCAGGTGTAGGGGTACTCGAAGTTCCAGTACTGCGAGGCCCACATCTGGTGCTGGCCCACGCCGGCCACCACGACCGTGTCGGGCGGGGCGGCGTCGCGCAGCTGCTCGACGACGTTCTGGGGCTTGATGGCGCCCCCGTCGGCGTCCGCGTAGTGCAGCGGGAAGCGCTCCTGCCACTCGCGGATCTGGCGCCACCACGGCCCGAGGTCCCGCACGACGGGCGCATCGCCGCGGGCGTCCATCGCCAGCAGCAGCTCCTCCATGACCAGCCGGCAGTCGCCGGCGATGCCCACCTCCGGCACGCGCACCTTGCCCAGCTCGGCCGGGTCGATGTCGACGTGGATGACCTTGGCGTCGGGCGCGAAGGCGCTGATCTTGCCGGTCACCCGGTCGTCGAAGCGCGCCCCGAGGCTCACGAGGAGGTCGCTCTTCTGCAGCGCCGTCACCGCGGTGTAGTGGCCGTGCATGCCGGGCATGCCGAGCGCCTGCGGGTGCGAGTCGGGGAACGCGCCCCGCGCCATCAGGGTCGTGACGACCGGGATGCCGGTGCGGTCGGCCAGCACCCGCAGCGCCTCCGCGCCACGGGACTTGAGCACTCCTCCACCGACGTAGAGGACGGGACGGTCGGCCTGCGCGATGAGCTCGGCCGCCTGGCGCACCAGCACCGGGTCGCCGAAGGTCACGGGGTGGTACCCCGGCAGATCGAGCTCGTCGACCGACGACGGCCAGTACCACTCCATGGTGGCGTTGGAGATGTCCTTGGGCAGGTCGATCAGGACCGGGCCCGGCCGCCCGGTGGTTGCGACGTGGAAGGCCGCGGCCACCACCCGGGGGATGTCCGTGACGTCCTTGATGAGCCAGTTGTGCTTGGTGATCCCCATGGTGACGCCGGTGATGTCGCACTCCTGGAAGGCGTCGGTCCCGATGGAGCCCGTCGCCACCTGGCCCGACACCACGATGAGCGGCGTCGAGTCCATGTAGGCGTTCGACAGCGGCGTCACGACGTTGGTGGCGCCCGGGCCGCTCGTGACCATGGCCACGCCCGGCTTGCCGGTGACCATGGCGTACCCCTCGGCCATGTGCCCCGCACCCTGCTCGTGGCGCACGAGGATGTGGCGGATGGAGGAGTCGATGATCGGGTCGTAGACGGGCAGGATGGCGCCGCCGGGCAGGCCGAACATGACCTCGACCCCCTGCATCTCGAGGCTCTTGATGAGGGCCTGGGCCCCGGTCAACTTCATATGACTTCCCCTGTTCCTGCGTGATGGTCCGGAAATTGAAACGACCCCCCGGATCGGAGGGTCGAGAGGCGCGTTGCGGTGCGGGCGCGCCTCTACGTTACGAGTACCAGAATCGTCGGTCGGGCGCTGCGGGCCTGCATGAGGCCCCCATTGTGGCATGGCCGCCGCCCCGGGACAACCCCGGGACGTCCCGGCGGCCTCACGACATGCCTCCGCCGAGGAGCGCCGGGAGCGCCGTCGCCCGCATCCGGGCCAGCACCCGGTCCGTCACCGGCACGGCGTCGGGGTGGACGCCGCCGTTGCCCTCGGCCGCCGCCCGCCAGGCCGCCGCCCGGCGCTCGAGCTCGGCGGGATCGCCCAGCTGCGGGCAGTCGAGCCGGTCCGTGGTGAGGTCGACCACAATGGTGTCCCCGTCCTCGACGAGCGCGATCGGCCCCCCGAGGAGGGCCTCGGGTGCCACGTGGCCGATGACCAGGCCCACCGATCCCCCCGAGAAGCGGGCATCGGTCATCAGCGCGATGGTGATGTGGCGCCGGCGGCACAGGGCCGTGATGCGCGAGGTGGGGTCGAGGAGCTCGGGCATGCCCGGTGCGCCCCGGGGCCCCTCGTAGCGGATCACCACCATGTCGTTGTCCTCGAAGCTCTCCGGACGGCGGTCGAGAGCATCGATCAGGGAGCGCTCCCCGTTGAAGACCCGGGCCCGGCCCGTGAAGACGCCGTCCTTCACCCCGCCCTCGACACCGGCGACCTTGAGGATCGCCCCGCCCCCGGGCGCGAGGTTCCCGCGCAGCAGCCGGAGCCCGCCGGTGTCCTTGAAGGGCTTGTCGACCGCGTAGATCACGTCCTGGCTCGGCGCGGGCGGGGCCAGCCGTCCGAGCTGCCCGGCCAGGGTCTCGCCCGTGCAGGTCAGCGCGTCACCGTCGAGGAAGCCTGCCTCGAGGAGCTCCTTCACGATGACCTGCAGCCCGCCCTTGGCGTCCACGTCGACCATGGAGTAGTCGCCGAACGGTCGCATGTCGACCAGCACCGGCAGGCGCCGGGCCAGCTGGTTGAAGTCGTCCTGGCTCAGCACGTCGGCCCACAGGTCGATGCCCGCGGCGCGGGCGATCTCGACGCTGTGCAGCAGCACGTTCGTGGAGCCGCCCATGGCGATGGCGACCGTCAGGGCGTTGCGCAGCGACGCCGGTGTGACGATGTCGCGGGGCCGGATGCCCCGGCTCGTCATGGCGAGCAGGCAGTCGACCGCCTGGTCGGGGAACTCGGTCAGCCGGCGCGGATCGTCCGAGGGCGGGGAGACCATGTGCAGCGGTTCGAGCCCCAGCACGGCGATGAACGTCTGCATCGTGTTGTAGGTGAACATGCCCCCGCAGCTGCCCTGGCCGGGACAGGCGTGCAGCGCGTACCGGGCGCGCACCGCCGCGTCCTGGTCGGCCACCTGGAAGGCCGACACGAGATCGATCCGGGCGCCCGTCTCGGGGTCGATCCCGGGCCTGATCGGGCCGTCGGAGAGGACGACCGCCGGTGTGTCGTTCTCGAGCACGGCGGCGACGGTCCCGACGGGCGGCTTGTCGCACGCCACCACCGCCACCAGCCCGGCGACACCGTTCGCCGCCAGGTGGACGTCGGCGACGTCGTGGACGAGCTCGCGACCGACCAGGGAGAAACGCATCTGGGGCGTGCCGTTGAGCTGGCCGTCCGAGACGCCCAGGGTGTACGCGGGCGGTATCAGGCGGACCGCCAGGTCGTCCCGGGCGATGCGGCGGGACAGGGCGGCCTGCACGGCCTGCACCTTCTGCGGGACACCGAGATAGCACTGGCTGTCCCCGAGGTTGCCGATCACCGCCCACACGGGGTCGTGGATCTTCCCGACGTCCTCACCGAGGAAGGCGGCCGTGCCGACCCTCTGCACGTCGCGCCCGGGGTTGATCGACACGAACACGGGCTCCAAACTAGCGGCCGGGGCGTCAGACCGGACTCGGCGCGGGTGTCGGTGTCACCTCCACGCCGATGGTCGGGATGGAGCGGTCGAGGAAGCGCGGCATCCACCAGTTCACCGGTCCGAGGATCTCCATGATCGACGGCACGAGCACCATGCGCACGAGCGTGACGTCGATCAGCACCGCCACCGCCAGGCCGAGCCCGAAGACCTTGAGGATGTGCAGCGGGTCGTTGATCACGAACGAGGCGAAGACGCAGAACATGATGGCCGCGGCGGCGGTGATGATCCGGCCCGTCACGGCGAGACCGTCGGCGACGGCGGCCGAGTTGTCGCCGGTGCGCAGCCACTCCTCCCTGATGCGCGAGAGCAGGAACACCTCGTAGTCCATGGAGAGGCCGAAGAGGATGGTGAACATGGTCACGGGGATCCAGGGGTCGATCGGGCCCTTCTCGCCGATGCCGATGATGCTGCCGCCCCACCCCCACTGGAAGATGGCCACGATCACGCCGTAGGCCGCACCCACGCTCAGGAGGTTCATGATGACGGCCTTGAGCGGGATGACGACGGAGCGGAAGACCGTCATGAGCAGCAGGTAGGACAGGATCAGCACCGCGCCGATGACGAGGAAGAGGCGGCCGCCCAGGAAGTTGGCCGCGTCGATCCCCCCGGCGGTCTGGCCGCCGACGAGCGCGTTCACGTCCGTGCCGTTGACGACCGGCGGTATGACGTCGGACCTGAGGGTTTGCACGAGGTGCTCCGTCTCGGCCGCCTGCGGGCCCGTCGTCGGCACCACGACGATCACGGCCCCCGTGTCGGTCGAGTTGAACTGCGGCGGGGCGGTGAAGGCCACGTTGGGCACGCCGCCGCTCAGGGCCCGGTCGAGCCGCTGCACGACCGCCCGGTCCCCCGCGCCGTGCATGTCGACGGCCACCACGAGCGGCCCGTTGAACCCGGCGCCGAAGCCCTGGGCCAGCAGGTCGTAGGCCTGCCGGGTGGTCTGCGTCGCCGGGTCGTTGCTGGCGTCGGTGAAGGCGAGGCGCATGCTGAAGAGCGGGAGCGCCAGCAGCACGAGCACCAGCACGGCCAGGGTCCCCGTCACCCAGGCCCGCCGCTGGATCAGGCGGCTCCAGCGGTGCCAGAACCCGTTGGGCGGCGGCGGCCCGCCGCTCTGGAGGAGCCCGGGCAGGTGCAGCTTGTCGATGGCGTTGCCCGAGAACCCGAGCAGGGCGGGCAGCAGGGTGAGCGCGGCGATCAACACCATCAGCACGGCGGCGATGCAGGCGGTCGCCAGCCCGATCATGTAGGGCTGGCCGATCAGGAACAGGCCGAAGAGCGAGATCACGACCGTCATGCCGGCGAAGAGGACGGAGCGGCCCGACGTCATGAGCGACATGACGACGGCGCTGCGAGGGTCCCGGCCCTCGAAGATGCCCTGCCGGTAGCGGGTGACGATGAACAGCGCGTAGTCGATGCCGACGCCGATGCCGATCATGGCGGCCATCTCGGGGGCGAAGGTCGGCACGATCAGGAAGTGGGTGACCAGCTCGAGCAGCGCCACGCCGATGCCCAGGCCGAAGAGCGCGGTGATGATGGGCAGGCCCATGGCCACGACGGAGCCGAACGCCAGCAACATGATGATGATGGCCGCGGTGATGCCGATGCCCTCACTCGCCCCGGGCGAGATCTTGGCCACCGACGAGATGGGGTAGCCGCCGAGCTCGACCTGAAACCCTGGGTGCGCGGCGGCCTGCGCCGTACTTATGACCTTGTTCACGGCCGCGGGGGGCAGTTTGTCCGTCGTGGTGTCGAATTGGACGACGGCGTAGGCGATGTTGGCGTCGGCGTGCGGCGAGATCTGGTGGGCGCCGGCCGGGGAGAACGGGCTCGTCACGCTCGTCACGTGGGCGAGCGGCGTGATCGCATCGACGACCCTGGTGATGTCCGCCTGGTTGGCGGCGATGGGCGTCGCCGTGTGGAAGACGACGTCGGCCGTGTCGCCCGCCTTGGCGGGGAAGCGGGCGCCGAGCAGGTCGGCGGCCTGCTGGGACTGGGTGTTGCCCGCGGTGAACTTGTTCTGGAAGTGCGTGCCCACCATCTGGGCCAGGACGGTGATGCCGATCAGGGCGAGGATCCAGAGCACCAGCACGAGGCGGCGGCGGTCGTAGCAGCGGCCGGCCAGGCGGCCGAGGGACGTGACCTGGACCTGGTCCGATGTCGGCGGCTGGGTCGGTGTCGGCGTCTTCCGGGTGTCTGTCGACGCGCTCATCGCCACCACCTCCTAATATTCATCATTGGTGAGTTGTAACACAGAATTTCCTACTGGTGAATACCCGCTGACCGGCCCCTTTGGGTGGGCGCGGTGAACGCCGCCGTGGGCCGGCGGCCCGGCAACGCCGACACCCGGGGTGACATCGTCGAGGCGGCGAAGCGCGTCTTCGCCGCCAAGGGCTACGACGGGGCCAGCCTACGGGCGATCGCCCGGGAGGCGGCCGTCGATCCCGCGCTCGTCCACCACTACTTCGACGGCAAGGCCAGTCTCTTCGTGGCGGCGATGGCACTGCCGTTCGACCCGCGCCACGTCCAACACTCGTCGTCCACCTCGCCCTCCCCCGCGTCGGTCGGCGCCCGGGTCATCGAGGGATTCCTCGCCATGTGGGACGAGGCGGAGGGCACCGGCTCCTCCTTCGCCGCCTGTGTGGCGGGCATGGCGGCGTCGACGAGCGTGGCCGACGCGATGCGCGAGTTCGTGGCCGAGAGGGTCTGGGGCAACGAGCCGGTCAACCCCGGAGAGAGCGCCGGCGTCACCAACCGGCGGCGCGCCCTCGTCTCCTCCCAGCTGATGGGGCTCGCCTTCACCCGCTACATCCTGCGCGTCCCGCCGGTCTCGACGGCGACGCCCCGGCAGATCGCCCGCTGGGCGGGCCCCACCCTCGATCGCTACAGGTCGGGGGTCATCGACTAGGTCGGCACGACCGTTCTGTCGGTGATGTCCGCCGACACTGCCGATGCCACCACTACCGCTACCGACGTGATCGGTGCGGCCGCGGCCCTGTCCAACGACGAGATCGTGGACCGTCTCGACCGCCTCTTCCGCGAGAAGGCCGCCGTCGAGGGGGCCATCGTGGTGTTGCTCGGCGAGGTCGAACGCCGCCAGACCTTCCGGGACGACGGTGCGACGTCCTCGGAGGCCTGGGCCGTGGAGCGCTTCGGGGTCTCGACCCCGACCGCACGCGCCTACGCGCACCTGGCGGAGAAGGCGTGGGACATCCCGCACCTGGTCGGCGGGCTGTGCGACGGTGACCTCTCGCTGGACAAGGTACGCGCCGTCGCCGACACGGCGACGCCCGAGACCGATCGGGAGCTGCGCGAGCAGGCCCGGAACTGCACCGTGCGCCAGCTGGGCGAGCTGGCCCGCTCGAAGGTGCAGGCATCCCGCACCTATGAGCGGCGCTTCCTCCGTTTCAACGACCAGTTCCGCACCATGACCGTCCAGCTGCCGGCCGAGTCCTACGCCGAGACCCGGGCCTGCCTCCACGCCCGCGCCCGCCAGATCCCCTCCGACGGCGACACGCCATGGGACCAGCGGCTGTGCGACGCCTTCGTGGGGATGGTCCGTTCGTCGGGGGCGTCGCCGACGACGAGCCCCTACTTCGTCGTGGCGCACGTGCCCCTGGCGGCCCTCGTCGACGAGTCCGGCGACGCCACCGAGCTCGCAGGCGAGTTGGAGCGAGACGGGCTGATCAGCGTCGAGACGGTGCGGCGGATCGCCTGCGACGCGACGATCGCGATCGGAGTGGACGACGACGTCGGGCACACGATGTACGAGGGCCGGGCCCGACGAGAACCGACCGACGCCCAGCGCCGGGAGGTCATGCGCCGGGACCGTCATTGCCGGTTCCCCGGGTGCACGAACGTGACGTTCACCAACATCCACCACGTGGTGCCCTGGAAACCCGGTGGGAGCACGGATCTCCCCAATCTCGCGCTCCTCTGCCTCCACCACCATCACCTCGTTCACAGCGGGCGGTGGAGCGTGTCGGGGAACGCCAACGGAGAAATGACGTTCGCCGGGCCCACGGGCCGGATCATGACGTCGCGCCCGTCACCCCGCTGGACCTAGCCGCGTCGGCGGCGCAATTCGGCCGCGACCTCCTTGCCGTTGGCCTTTCCCTTGGTCGCCTTCATGACCTCCCCGGTGAACATGCCCATGAGCTTGTCGTCTCCCCCGACGAACCGCGCCCACTCGTCGGGATGGGCGGCGATCACCTCGTCCAGAACTGCGGAGAGGGTGTCCGCCCCGAGCGCCTCGAAGCCCATCTCGGTGGCGACCGCAGCCGGGTCACCGCCGCCGCGCTCGATGAGGGCGCTCAGGACCGTCTTGGACTGCGTGGCCGAGAGCCGGCCGCCCGACTCCATCGCCAGGAGGGCGGCGAAGGATCCCGCGTCGAGCCGGAGCCCGGCGTCGCCCCCGGCCGCCACCTCGTTGGCGGCCCGGGCCAGGGCCAGCGCCGCCGGTGCCCCGGCCTCGGCGGCCGCCGTCACGAGCCCGTCCAGCCCGAGGTCGACGACGGCCCGGATCTGGTCGGTCTCGGCGTCGCTCGGCGCCCCACCGACGGCGGCGGCGAGCCCGGCCCGGCGTTCTGCGGGCATCGGTCCGAGCGCCTCCCGCACCTGCCCCTGCCACGCCGCGTCGGGCGCCAACGGCACCAGATCGGGCTCGGGGAAGTACCGGTAGTCGTTGGCCTCCTCCTTGGAGCGCATCGACTCGGTCCGCCCGGCCGACTCGTCCCAGTGCCGGGTCTGCTGCTCGACGACGCCGCCGGACTCGAGCACCGCGATCTGCCGGGCCGCCTCGTACTCGATCGCCCGCCCCAGGGAGCGGAGCGAGTTGAGGTTCTTGATCTCACAGCGGGTGCCGAACGCGTCCGTCCCGGCTCGGCGGACCGACACGTTGGCGTCGACCCGCATGGATCCCTCCTCCATGCGCCCGTCGGATGCGCCCGATGCCACCAGGATGCCGCGCAGCTCGTCTGCGTAGGCGCGTGCCTGGCCGACCGTGCGGATGTCGGGCTCGCTCACGATCTCGACCAACGGCACCCCGGAGCGGTTGTAGTCGACCAACGCGTGCAGCGCGGCATTGATGCGTCCGCTCCCACCGACGTGGGTCAGCTTGCCGGTGTCTTCTTCCATATGAGCTCGCGTGACGCCGACGCGGAACCCGTCGGGTAGTTCCAGCCAGCCTCCGGTGTTCAGCGGCCGGTCGTACTGGCTGATCTGATAGTCCTTGGCCTGGTCCGGATAGAAGTAGTTCTTGCGGGCGAACTCGGACGGTCGTATCTCGCAGTGCAGTGCCGCGCCGATCCGCATGGCCAGCTCGACGGCGTGCTCGTTGAGCACCGGCAGCGAGCCCGGCAGCCCGAGGCAGACCGGGCAGATGTTCACGTTGGGCTCGTCGCCGAACGCGTTGCGACACCCGCAGAACAGCTTGGTCGCCGTCTGCAGCTCGCAGTGGACCTCGAGCCCGATCACCATCTCCCAGTCGCTGCTCACGACCCCGCCCCGTCCGGTGCCCGGGACTCGACCTCCTGGGCCACCCGGAACATCATCGCCTCCCCGAGCGCAGGAGCCAGCACCTGCACGCCCACCGGCAGTCCGTCGGTGCCCGTACCGAAGGGGACGGAGACGGCGGGGTGTCCCGAAAGGTTCGAGGGAATGGTGCAGACATCGTTCATGTACATGGCCATCGGGTCATCGACCTTCGCCCCCAGATCGAACGCCGTCGTGGGGGCCGTCGCGCCCAGCAGGACGTCGACGGACTCGTAGGCCCGGTCGAACGCCCGCATGACGAGGGTGCGGACCCGCTGGGCCTGCGCGTAGTAGGCGTCGTAGTAGCCCGCCGACAAGGCGTAGGTCCCCAGCATCACCCGGCGTTTGACCTCGGCGCCGAAGCCGGCGGTCCGCGTGGCCGTGTTCATCGCCTCGGCGTCGTCCCCGTCGACACGGAGGCCGTAGCGGACCCCGTCGTAGCGGGCGAGGTTCGAGGACGCCTCGGCCGGCGCGATGAGGTAGTAGGCCGACAGCCCGTAGGCGAACTCGGGCACCGAGATCTCCTCCACCTTGGCCCCGGCGCCGGCCAGCGCCTCCGCCGCCTCGTGCACCCGGGCCGCCACGTCCGGCGCGCAGCCGTCGATCAGGTCGCGGCATACGCCGATCCGGACCCCCTCGACCCCGTCGTGCAGCGATGCCACTGTCGGCTCGGGCACCGAGGGCAGCGACGTGCTGTCCAACGGGTCGTGCCCGGCAACGACGTCGTAGAGCAGGGCCGCATCCTCCACTCGGGCGGCGAACGGCCCGATCTGGTCCAGGGAGCTGGCGAACGCGACCAGCCCGTAGCGCGAGACGCGGCCGTACGTGGGCTTCATACCGACCACGCCGCAGAGCGCCGCCGGCTGGCGGATCGATCCCCCGGTGTCGGAACCGAGCCCGAGGGGTGCGAAGCCCGCCGCGACGGCGGCGGCCGACCCCCCGCTGCTGCCTCCGGGCACCTTGCCCGTGTGGCGCGGGTTGCGGGTGGGGCCGAAGGCCGAGTTCTCCGTCGAGCTCCCCATTGCGAACTCGTCCATGTTGGTCTTGCCGAGCGCGACGGCCCCGGCGGCCCGCAAAGACTGCACGACGGTCGCGTCATATGGCGGGCGCCAGCCCTCCAGGATCTTCGAGCCGCAGGTCGTCGGGGCGCCGCGGGTGCAGAGGTTGTCCTTGAGCGCCACCGGCACACCCGCCAGGGGGCCGGGGTCCCGCCCCGCCGCGACCATGGCGTCGACCGCGTCGGCCTGCGCGATGGCCTCGTCGCCGAGGACGGTCAGGAACGCGTTGAGCTCCCCATTGCCCGCGGCCACCGCAGCAAGTGCCTCTTCCACCACCTGGCGCGCCGACCGGGCTCCCGAGCGGACTTCCGCCGCCAGGGCGAGTGCACCGGTCACGGTGCTTCACCCCCGATGCGGGGAACCCGGAACTGGTGGTCCTCCACCGCCGGCGCCTGGGCCAGAACCTCGTCCCGGTCGAGGCTGGGCCGCGGCTCGTCGGGCCGCAGCACGTTCTCGACCGCGATGGGGTGGGAGGACGGCTCCAGATGGCTCAGCTCCAATGCCGCCACGTCGGCCGCATGGTCGAGCACTGTGCGCAGCTGCGCGGTGAACAGCTCCACCTCGTCGTCGCGCAGCTCCAGGCGCGCCAACCGCGCCACATGGATCACATCGTCACGACTGAGGGTCACGCGGCCCGGTACCGCATCGGCGGGACCGCTCACGACGAGAGGACGTTGGTCACGAACTCGACCGTGCGCGACTCGATTTCGTCCTTGTCGTAGTCCAGCGTGGCCACATGGAAGCTGCGCTCGAGCGTCACCCGCTCGATGGGGCCTTTGACCCGGGCGGCGAGGACGTCGCTCGACGTGGGGTCGACCACGTGATCCTGCACGCTCGTGAAGACGAGCACGGGGCAGGTCACCGACTCCAGGTCCGCCTCGACCTCCGAGGCCGCAGCAAACAACGAGAGCACGGCCTGCAACGGGAGCCCGGGATAGGCGGACTCCACTGCGCCTTCCATCGCGATGTCGGACCCGATTCCGGGTGCGACCTCTTCGCCGCTGTCGGCCATCGACTGCACGAAAGCAAGGGTGTCGGCGTCTGGGGGCACGATCAGTGGGTTCACGACCGCGATGGCCGCGATCTCTGGGTGGCGCTCGGCCAGCCACACACTGAGCATCCCGCCCATGGAGAGCCCGACCAGGACGACGGCATCGCAGCGCGCCGCCAGTTCGTCGTAGGCCGCCTCGGCCGCATCCGACCAGTCCTTCCACCGGGTCGGGATCATGTCGGAGATGTCCGTCCCGTGCCCTGGCAACAACGGCATCTCCACTGTGAATCCTGCGTCGGCCAGCACCATCGCCAGGCCGCGCATGGACTGGGGATTGCCGGTGAAGCCGTGGAGCACCAGCGCTCCACGGGTGTCGCCCGTCACGGAATATGGCTCTGCGCCAGGGATGATGGAGGAGGTCACGCTGCGGCAGCCTACCGGCGAGGCGAGTAGGGTTCCGGCGGCCACATGGCTCCGGGGCGGGGCGAACGAGGTCCTGCACCACGACCGAGACCGAAGAAGACGAAGGAGCACCGTAATGCCGTCGTACCCTTTCCTCAGCGACGAATGGCTCGATGAGGCCCGCAAGATCCGCGCCGAGTACGAGGGCAAGACGCCCCCCATCCCCCACGTCGTACGAATGAACCTCGTCGTGACGGCCGTCCCCTTCACCTCCGACGACATCCACGCCCATATGGACACCTCGAGTGGCGAGCTGGTCCTCGACGTCGGCCACCTCGAGGTGCAGGACCTGAAGGTCACCGTCGACTACGACACGGCCAAGGCGATCCTGGTCGAGGGGAACCCGCAGGCCGGTATGCAGGCGTTCATGGCCGGCAAGGTGCGGGTCGAGGGCGACATGGCCAAGCTGATGGCGCTGCAGGCCACCCCCGCCGCGAGCGACCCCAACGCGGCCGAGCTCGCCACGAGGTTGCGCGACATCACCGAGTAGTCGGCGGGCCTCCGGCGAGGCCCATCGTCACGATTCACGCGGCGTCGGCGAGCAGCTCCGGGGCGCGGGCACCGCGCGGCAGGGATCGTATGAAGAAGGCGCACACCACCGCCAGCCCCGCCATCACGGCTCCGACCCAGAACGCGACGGAGAAGCTGTGCAGCAACGCCGTGCTGTGGTGCACGTTGCCCAACCCCGAGCGCCGGGCGATCGACTCCTGAATCGTCAGCACGACCTGGATCCCCGCCACCTCCCCGACCTGGGTGGCCAGCAGTTGGGCGGCGCTCATCACGCCGTACTCGGACTCGTCCAGCTCGTTGGACATCGTGGCCGAGGTGGCCGGCATGGAGACTCCCATGCCGAGACCGGAGAGAGCGAGCGCCACGAAGACCACCAGGAGGCCGGACGACGCGCCCAGCGTCGCGAACAGGACCATGGAGAGGAAGAGCGAACCGGTGCCGAACAACGTTGCCGTCCGCTCCCCCGTCCGCACCGCCATATAGCCCGCGATCGGCGCACTGATGGCGAACAACAACGGTCGGGCCACCGAGAGGAACCCCACCTGCGAGACGCTGTACCCGTAGACCTGCTCCATGAGCAGCGGGAAGAGGAAGAAACCGCCGAAGTAGGCGAAGCTCGAGAAACTCTTGGTGCCCATCGGGAACATGAAGTTGCGGCGCCGCCAATATGTGGTCGGGACCAGGGGGGTGGCGAAGGTGGACTCCCGCCAGATGAACACCCCGCCGAGGACGAGCGCCGTGACGCCCGAAACGATCACCGCAGGCGACGTCCAGCCGACGATGGGGCCGATGCTCAGCACGAGCATGGCGGCCGTGACCCCGCCGGCCAGGCTCCAGCTGCCGACCCAGTCCATCCCCTCCCACACGCTCGAGCGCTTCCGGCGCCGGCCGTCGCTCCGCACCGCGGACACTCCTGACTTCTTCCGGGCACGCCGGTCCGAGGGGAGCAGGAGCGCGACCACCACCGAGGCGATGATCAGGAGCACCAGCTGGCCCCAGAACAAGGTGCGCCACCCGAAGTACTGGATCACCGGTGATCCCAGGGTCACACCGAGCACCGGCCCGCCGGCACCGACCAGCGACCACCATCCGAGCGCCTTGACCCGGTCCTCACGCGAGAAGAGCTCGAGGATGATCGCCATGGACGCCGTGCCGGTGGCCGCGCCCTGCACGCCGTCGAGGGCGCGGGCGAACAAGAGCATGCCGACGTTGGGTGCGGTCGCCGTGAGGATCGCGCTCACCATCGCCCCGATCAGCCCGAACTGGTACAACCTCCGATGACCGAAGAGGTCCCCGGCCTTGCCGAAGAACGGGGCGGCGACGCCGAAGGCGAGGAGCGGCCCTGTCGAGGCCCACGCCAGCACGGAGAAGTTGGTGTGGAAGTCCTCCTTGACGGTCGGCAGGGCGACCACGAAAACGGTGAAGGTGATATTGAGGGAGAGCAGCCCCGCCAGCAGGGCGACGAGCGCCCACCACTGGTAGCGAGGGCTGCGCACCGCCCGCGCCGACACGCGGCGGTGCAGGAGGGTGAACCAGTTGGTCTCGACGGAGCCGTCCGCGCCCAGGGTCCCCATCGCCCCGCCACCGGGGTCGTAATGGGGGTCGAGCAGCAGGTCGGAGTGCTCGTCCCGGGGGGATTCCACCCGGGACACCCTACCGTTGGCGAATTCTCCCGGACCTGGCCTCCGGACCTACCGGAAGCGGCGGAACCACCAGTTCGGATCGCGCCCGTGCGCGTGGAAGTGGTTGGGGATCTGCCGCATCACACGGTCGATCGACCACTCGCCGGCGCCGAAGCGGGCGTCGGCGACGAGGGTCAGCTGCAGCATCATGTGCTCGACGTCGCCCTCGGGAGGGGTGGGGCCGTGGCTCTTCCACACGACCATGGGCACCCCGCACACCTCGCAGTCCGCCACCCAGCACACATCGTCCTCGTGGTGCCACTCCGAGAGGCGCGCCGCCTCGCAGAGGTCACAGGCCGGGTCGAACGGGAGCGCCACGGGTGGGGCCCCTCAGTGGGTGAACAGCTGGACGGACGAGCCAGTCGGGACGGTCGAGCCGATGGATGGCTGGGTGCCGACGACCTTGTTGTTGGGGCTGCCCGACACGCCCGAGACGCTCAGGCCGGCCTCCTGCAACGCAGTGGTGGCTTGCGTCACCGTGTCCTGGATCACGTTCGGTACGGTCGTCGTCGGCGGGCCGGTCGACACGTTCACCGCCACCGACGACCCGTAGGGCGCCTGGGCGCCGCTGGCCGGGGTCGTCGAGATCACATCGCCCGACGGCACCGTCGCACTCGACGTCGGGTTCTGCGTCGCCGTCAGCCCCACGGCCTGGAGTGCGGCCTGCGCCTGGTCGAACGTGTAGTTCTGCGGGATGTTCGGCACGGTCGCCGGCGAATGACCCAGCGACGGCACGAGCGTGATCGTGCTCCCGTAGGGCGCCTTCGAGGGGTTCGGGGTCGAACCGATGGACCACAGGTCGAGCACGCCGGCCGGGATGGTGTCGTTGTAAGTCCCGGGCGCGCACACCGACTGGAAGTGTGCGCCCTGCAGCGCGGCCGCAGCCTGGGCACAGGTCATATTGGCCAGGGAGGGGACGCTGACGTTGGGCTTGCCGCCCGAGAGCACGACATTCACGGTCGAGCCTTCCTTGAGGCTCGTCCCCGGCTTCGGGCTCTGGGACACGACGTCGCCGGCACCGACCGTGATCGACTTCACCGGCGCCCCCAGCACCAACGTCATATGGACCTTGGCGACATCGTCCCGGGCCTGGGCCAGGGGCAGGTTGATCAGGGCCGGCGTCGGGTGCGAGGGCGTGAACACCTTGGCTTCGAACGCCGCCACGAGCCCGCCGGCCACGATGACCGCCAATGCGATGGCTGCCACGATCCACCACGTGCGCCGCCGGTGTCCCGTCCGGGCGCCCGTACCGCCGCCCGCGCCACGCGCCACGCCCGTGCCACCGCGTCGGCGCCCGCCATAGGGCTCGGCATCGAAGATCTCCCCCGGCCCCGCCTTCGTCCCCACCGGCGCAGCCGCCACCAGCGGCGCGCCGATCGCGGTCGACGACGTCGTCGTCGACGACGACGACAACGCCGTCGCCGCCACCCCCGTTTCGGTCAGCTCCGACACCCCGGGCGCCCGGAACCCGCTGATCGGGGACGCCGCCTCGAGGTGCGGGATCACCAGCGGCAGCGGCGCCGGGCTCGGCAGGGCGGCCGCCAACGCGCCCAAGCGGGCCGCCAGTCCCGCCGCGTCCAGCCGGGCCGCCACATCGGGCGCCGCCGCACGGGCCAGGACGTCATCGAGCGGGCCCAGCGCGGGGTCGTGCGGCAGAGGCTGGCCGATGCGGGCCGCCAACGTCCCCATGGTGGTGTCCGTAACAAAAGGAACAGACCCCGTGACCGCTTCGTACAGGACCAGAGCCAACGAGTACACGTCGGCCCGGCCATCGACGTGCTTCCCCTCGGCCGCCTCGGGGGAGATATAACGCGCCGTCCCCACCATCGCCCCCGCCGGCTCGGTCCACGCCGCCTCGGCCAGGGCCCGGGCCACGCCGAAGTCGGCCACCCGCACCCGGCCCTCCTCGTCGAACAAGAGGTTGGCGGGCTTGATGTCACGGTGCACCAGCCCCCGCGTATGCGCATAGGCCAGCCCCTGCGCCACCTCGGTCCCCAGCTGGGCGGCCTGGGAGTGCGAGAGCAGCGACCCACGGTCGAGCAGGTCGCGCAGGGAGCCCCCGCCGAGATACTCCAGCACCAGATACGGCCCGTCCGTGTCCTCGCCCCAGTCGAAGACCCGCAGCACGTGCGGGTGGTTCAGAGAGGCGACGGACCGGGACTCGGCGCGGAAGCGCTTCAGGAACGCCTCGTCGGTGGCCAGCCCGGGTTGGAGGACCTTGACCGCGACGTGGCGCTGCAGGGACACGTCCTCGGCCAGGAAGACGTGGGCAGAAGCGCCGGTGCCCAGAGCGGAGAGCAGCCGGTACCGCTTCCCAAGGACCCGGCCGATGGAATCAGAAATCAGGGGCATCGGGGCGTACTCAGGCTACTGATCCCAGGCACACATCCGGTGGACACCTCTCACCCCGCGTGTTCCCCCGTCTCGAGCAGCGACTCGAAGGACGCCGCGTCGACGATCGGGGTGCCGAGCTCCTCGGCTTTCTTGAGCTTGCTGGCGCCCGGCGCCTCACCCACGACCAGCACGAAGGTCTTCTTCGACACGCTCCCGGGCGACGTCCCGCCCCGCGCCATGATCGCCTCCTCGGCCCCTTCCCGCGTGTAGCCCGGCACCGCTCCGGTCACCACGACGACCTTGCCGGCCAACGTCTGTTCGGCCGAGGCCGCCGCCCCTCCCCCGCCGCCCGCCGTCCCGGCGGCACCCGGCTCCTCCATGCCGACCCCGGCGGCCTTCAGCCGCTCGATGACCCCCTCGTTGGTCGGCTGGGCCAGGAACTCGGCCACGCTGGCGGCGATCACGCCGCCCACGCCGTCCACCGCCGCCAGCTCGTCGGTCGACGCGGCAAGGATGGCATCGAGCGTGCCGAAGGCGCGCGCGATCGCCCGGGCGCCGGTCGGCCCGAGATGGCGGATCCCGAGCGCCACCAGCAACCTACTGAGCGGTTGTTCCCTCGACTTGGAGATCCCCGCAACGAGGTTGTTGGCCGAGATCTCCGCGAAGCGCTCGAGCCCCACCAGCGGCTCGGTCGTGAGCTGGTACAGGTCTGCCGGGTCGTTGACCAGTCCCGCCGCCACAAGCTGGATCACGCGCTCCTCGCCCAACCCCTCGATGTCCATCGCCCCTCGCGGACGCGTAGTGCGCGATGCGCTGCACGCGCTGCTGGGGGCAGTCGATGTTGGTGCAGAAGGTGTCGCTCTCGCCCGGCAGCCGCGTCAGGGGTTCGCCGCAGGACGGGCACGACGTCGGGAACTTCCACTTCGGCTTGCGTCGCTTGGCACCGTCCTTCACCGGGCCGACCACCTCGGGGATGACGTCCCCGGCCTTCCGCACGATGACGAGGTCTCCCGGACGCACGTCCTTCGCCGCCACCTGGTCCTCGTTGTGCAGCGTCGCCACGCCGACGGTCGAACCGCCCACGAACACGGGCTCGAGCTGGGCGAAGGGCGTGGCCCGGCCGGTGCGCCCGATGGAGACGTGGATCGCCACGAGCCGGGTCGTACGCTCCTCGGGCGGGAACTTGAACGCGATGGCCCACCGCGGCGCCCTCGACGTCGCGCCCAGGACCGCGTGCAGGGACAGGTCGTCGACCTTGGTGACCACGCCGTCGATCTCGTAGGGCAGCGCGTGGCGCTCCTCCTCGAGCTCCCGGCACCGGACGACGACCTCGGGGATGCCCTTGACCTGCCGGGCCTCCGGGCTGACGGGCAGGCCGGCCCGGGCGAGGCGGGCCAGGGTGTCGGACTGGGTGGCCGCCGGCCACGATCCGCCCTCGACGACGCCCACCTGGTAGGCCCAGAAGCGCAGCGGCCTCGTCGCGGTGATCCGCGGGTCCTTCTGGCGCAGCGCGCCGGCGGCGGAGTTGCGGGGGTTCACGAAGAGGCGCTCCCCCGCGTCGGCCTGGCGCTTGTTCATGGCGTCGAACTCGGCGACCGGCATGTAGATCTCGCCGCGCACCTCGAGGAGGGCTGGATACGGCCCGCCCGCCTTGGCCAGTTCCCTGGGCACCTGCCGAATCGTCGCCACGTTGGCGGTGACGTCCTCGCCCGTGACGCCGTCGCCCCGCGTCGCCGCCTGCACGAACCGTCCCTTCTCGTAGGTCAGCGACATGGCGACGCCGTCGACCTTGGGCTCGCAGGAGAACGTCAACGCGTCGAGGTCGAGGGAGGGGTCCTGGCGCCGCAACCGCTCGGCCCAGGCGCGCAGCTCGGCCTCGTCGAACGCGTTGTCGAGGCTCATCATGGGCACCCGGTGACGGACCTCTTGGAAGAGGCCCGAGGGCGCGGCCCCCACCGCGTTGGTGGGCGAGTCGGCCGAGGCGAGCTCGGGGTGCTCCTCCTCCAGCTGGCGCAGCTCGCGGACGAGCAGGTCGTACTCGGAGTCGGGGATCTCCGGCGAGTCGAGCGTGTGGTACAGCTCGTTGTGGTGCCTGATGAGCGCCCGCAGCTCCTCGACCCGCGCCGCGACGTCCTTCTTGGGCATCGTCAGGCAGCGATGCCCGCGCCGACCACGGCGTCGGGGTCGAGCGCGTCGTAGAGGGCCACCGTCTGCCCGGGAGCCACCGGCCGCTGCGGATCGTCGAAACGCACCACCACGTCAGTGTCGTCCCCGGCTGTGTCGACGGTGCAGGGCACCGGGCGGCCGTGGGCGCTGACCTGCGCCACGGCGCGGGCGCCGGGCGCCAGGGGGCGGTCGACCCAGGTGAGCGAGTGCCCGGCCAGGACGATCGAGGAGCGCGCCACGTCCTCCGCGGGGCCCACGGTGACGCGGCGCGACGCCACGTCGACGTGGGTCACGTAGCGGCGGCGCCCGTCGCTGCCGTGCCCCATGCCGCGCCGCTGCCCGACGGTGACGAGCTCGACGGCGTCGACGGACCCGGCCGGGCGGCCCTCGGTGTCGACGACGTCGGCGCCGTGCAGCTCCATCCGGCCGGTGAGGAAACCCTCGCGGCCCTCGGCGCTCCCGATGAAGCACACGTCCTGGCTGTCCGGCTTGGCGGCGGTGCGCAGGCCGAGACGGTGCGCCCGCGCCCGCACCGCTGCCTTGGTCATGTCGCCGACCGGGAAGAGCACGCGGGCCAGTGCCTCCTGCCCCAGCATCGACAGCACGTAGGACTGGTCCTTCAGCGGGTCGGCGCCGCGCCGCAACTGCAACGTGCCGGCGCGGTCCCCGACCCGGGCGTGGTGCCCGGTCGCCAGGCGGTCGAAGCCGAGGCGCTCGGCCCGCCCGAGCAGCCGGTCGAACTTCAGCGAGCGGTTGCACTCGATGCACGGATTGGGTGTCCGGCCCCGGGCGTGCTCGGCGACGTACGGCGCCACGACGTGGTGGTCGAATTCCTCGGTCAGGTTGAACACGTGATGGTCGATGCCCAGTTGCTGGGCCACCCGGCGGGCGTCCTCGACGTCGGCCACCGAGCAGCAGCCCGAGTCCGAGTCACCGCCCCACAGCTTGAGGGTGGCGCCGACCACGTCGTGGCCCTGCTCCACCAGCAGCGCGGCCGCGACGGACGAGTCGACGCCTCCCGACATGGCCACGAGCACCCGCATGGGACCAGTGTGCCACCGGCGCTCAGGCCCGACGGCGCAGCGCGGCCACCACCGCCGGCACGACACTGAGCGCACGGTCCACATCGGCATCGCTCGTTGAATACCCCAGTGTGAAGCGGACTGCACCTGCGGCCAGCCCCCGGTCGACGCCCATGGCGGCGAGCACGTGGCTGGGCTCGAGGGCGCCGCTGGCGCACGACGACCCGCCCGAGGCGCACACCCCCTCGGCGCCGAGCGCCACCAGCAGCTCCTCGCGCTCCACCCCCCGCAGGCACAGGTGCAGGTGCCCCGGCAGGACGGCCACCCCGGGCGGCACCGTGCGGTGCGCCCCGTCCAGTGCCGCCAGCAGTCCCCCGCAGAGCCGATCGCGCAAGGCCGCCACCCTCGGCGCCGCCACCGGCCGCTCCACCTCGGCCTGGTGCAGCGCCGTGGCCAGGCCCACCGCGCCCGCCACGTCCTGGGTCCCGCTGCGCCGCTCCCGCTCCTGCCCCCCGCCGTACTGGCGCGCCATGAGCGCCACCCGCGGGCTCAGCGCCAGCGCCCCGCTCCCGACCGGGCCCCCGACCTTGTGCCCGCTGAGGGCCACCAGGTCCGCGCCGGCGGTGAGCTCGGCCAGGTCGAGGAAGGGTGCGGCCTGGACGGCGTCGGTGAAGACGTGGGCCTGCGGGGCCCGCCGCCGCACGGCGTCGACGACCGCGGGCACCGGCTGGACGACGCCGGTCTCGTTGTTGGCCGCCATGACCGCCACCAGGGTGGTGCGGGCGGAGAGCGTGCGGGCCAGCGCGTGCAGGTCCACGACGCCGTGCGCGTCGCCCGGCAGCTCGCGCACCTCCGCCCCCAGGGCCGCGGCGGCCCGGGCCGACTCGCGCACGGCCGGGTGCTCGACCGCCGAGCACAGCACCTCCGCCTCGCCGCGTGCGCGCAGCGCCGCCTCGACCACGCCGAGGACGGCGAGGTTGTCCGACTCGGTGCCGCCCGAGGTGAAGACGATCTCCCCGGCGTCGCGCCCGAGGAACGCGGCCACCTCCTCCCGCGCGTCCTCGAGGAGTCGCCGGGCCCGCTGGGCGGGGGGATGGCTGCCCGTGGGGTTCCCGAGCGGGGCGGCATGGACCTCGTCCATGGCGGCGCGCACCTCGGCCCGCAACGGCGCCGTGGCCGCGTGGTCCAGGTAGGTCACGACGGGGTCAGGCGACGTAGACGGTCTTGGCGTTGGCGAACTCCTTGAGGCCGACCTCGGACAGCTCGCGGCCGTAGCCCGAGCGCTTGATCCCGCCGAAGGGCAGCTCGGGTGCGGAGGCCACCATGGCGTTGACGAACACGGCACCCGCCTCGATCCCCTCGATGCAGCGGGCGATCTCGTCCTCGTCCGTGCTCCACACGCTCGAACCCAGGCCGAACGGTGACGCGTTGGCGGCCTCGATCGCCGCCGCGACGTCGGGCACCCGGATGACCATGGCCACCGGACCGAAGAACTCCTCGCGCGCCACCGGCATGTCGGTGGTGACCCCGGAGAGCACGGTCGGGGCCAACCACCAGCCGTCACCGTCGGGGATCTTCGCCCCGGCGTGGACCGTGGCGCCCTGCAGGCGCGCCGCCTCCACCTGGCCCACGAGCTCGTCGCGCTGCGCCTGGCTGACGATCGGCCCGACGTCGGTGGCCTGCTCGAAGGGGTCGCCCACGACGAGCGCGTCCATGGCGGCGGTGAAGCGCTGCAGGAATTCCTCGGCGACCTCCTCCACCACGATGAACCGCTTGGCCGCGATGCACGACTGCCCGTTGTTCTGCACGCGGGCGGTCACGGCGGTGCGCACGGCCGCACTCAGGTCGGCGGTGGCGGTGACGACGAAGGGGTCCGAGCCGCCGAGCTCGAGCACGGTCTTCTTCAGCGCGCGCCCGGCGGCAGACGCCACCGACATGCCGGCGTACTCGCTGCCGGTCAGCGTGACGGCGGCGATGCGCGGGTCCTGAATGAGGTCGGCGATGTCCTTGGACTCCACGAAGATGTTGGTGAAGACGCCCTCGGGCAGGCCGGCCCGGCGGAACAGGTCCTCGATCGCCAGCGCCGTCTGCGGCACGTTGGACGCGTGCTTGAGCAGGCCCACGTTGCCGAGCATCAAGGCCGGCGCGGCGAAGCGGACGACCTGCCACAGGGGGAAGTTCCACGGCATGACGGCCAGCACGATCCCGAGCGGCTGGTAGTGCACGTAGGACTTCGTCGCCGCCGACGTGATGCTCTCGTCGGCCAGCAGCGCCTCGGCGTTGTCGGCGAACCAGCGCAGGCCGACCGCGCACTTGGAGACCTCGGCCTTGGCCGCGGCGAAGGTCTTGCCCATCTCGGTGGTCAGGATGCGCGCCACGTCCGGGACCTCGCCCTCGAGAAGTTCGGCGGCGGTGATCAGGTGGCGCGACCGTTCTCCGAACGTGGTGGTCCGGTACTCGGCGAACGCGGCGCTGGCGCGCTGGAGGAGCTGCTCCAGCGCGTCGGGGGTCAGGGCGGGGAACTCCTTCTCCGTCTTTCCGGTCGCGGGGTTGGTCGTGGCGAAGGGCATGGGCCCAGTCTTACCCGGCGCCGGCCTCCGGCAGGCCGAGATGTTCGGGCACGGAGCGGCGGATGAGCTTCCCGGTGGCGGTGTGGGGCAGGTCCTTGGCCTCGATGTAGGTCTTGGGCCGCTTGTACGGGGCGAGGCGATCCGACGCGGCGGCCCGCAGGGCCTCCTCGGCGGCCTGCGGGGAGCCGGCCTCGGTCACGTA
This sequence comes from uncultured Acidimicrobiaceae bacterium, assembly GCA_963809825.1. Taxonomy (GTDB): domain Bacteria; phylum Actinomycetota; class Acidimicrobiia; order Acidimicrobiales; family RAAP-2; genus Bog-473. The sequence goes on from CAWELJ010000003.1 coordinate 166,972, forward strand.
GGCGACGCAGACCCGTTGTCCCCATTGTTCGTCGGGCAGTCCGAAGACGGCCACCTCGGCGACGCCCTCGACGGCGGTCAGGACGTTCTCGATCTCCGCCGGGTAGACGTTGACGCCGCCGCTGATGATGAGGTCGTGGCGCCGGCCGCTCAGGTAGAGGAAGCCGTCCGGATCGAGGCGGCCGAGGTCGCCGATGCTGCAGGCGGGGCCGCGCCAGGCCTGCCGCGTGGCCTCCTCGTCGCCCCAGTAGCTGAAGCGGGCGAAGTCCGGCATGTCGCACCATATGACCCCGTTGCCCGATAGGTCGTCGCCGTCTTCGACGAAGAGGCGGCGGCCGGGGCGGGCGCGGCCGACGGTGCCGGGCCGCTCGAGCCAGTCCGCCGGCGGGCACACCGTGAACTGCCCCTCGGTCGAGCCGTAGAACTCCCAGACGACCCCCTCGCGGGCCCGGTCCATCGTCGCCCGCTTGACCGACTCGGGGCAGGGTGCGCCGGCGTGGGCGAGGAGGCGCAGCGAGTCGAACGTCTCGTCGGGGCCGAGCTCGGGTGACTGCAGGATGCGCTGGAGGTGGGTCGGCACGAGGAACGCCGTCGTGGGGCGGTGCCGTCGTATGACGTCGAGGGCGGTGGCGGCGTCGAAGCGGTTCAGGATGGCCAGGGACCCGCCCGAGAGCAGCGTGCCCGTCGAGAAGCGGACGGAGACCGTGTGGTACATGGGCGAGCACACCATGTGGAGGTCGGCCGGGTCGAAGTGCCACACCGACGCCTCGTCCTCGAAGACCCGGCGCGCCGTCGCCTCGTCCCAGATACCCGTCGTGACGCCCTTGGGCCGCCCCGTCGTGCCCGACGTGTAGTGCATCGGGCGGGTGAGTGGGTACGGGGCCAGGTCGACGGGCGGGCCGCCGGACAGCGCGGCGAGGTCGGCCGGGCCGAAGATGCGCACGGCGGGCTGGGCGTCGTCGGCCAGCAGGTCGCGCTCGGCCGGGGTCAGCGTGGCGTTGAGGAGGACCGGGATGAGGCCGGACCGGGCGGCGCCCAGCACCGCACATATGAGGTCGGCGGAGGAGCCGAGCGCGAAGGCGACCCGGTCGCCCCACTGACAGCCCCGGGCGGCCAGCGCCCCGGCGGCGCGGCGCTGGCGGTCCTCGGCGTCGGCGGCCTCGAGCAGCTCCACCATCGGGGCAGCGTAGGTCGTGCCACCATGGCCCCCATGGCCACGCAGGACGCCCGCGCCCTGCTGGAGCGGTCCCGGCGCGTGGTCGTGCTGACGGGGGCGGGCATCTCGACCGACTCGGGCATCCCCGACTTCCGCGGCCCGCAGGGGCTGTGGACCAAGAACCCCGCGGCGGAGAAGAGCGCCACCATCTCGGCCTACGTGGCGGACCCCGAGCTGCGCCGGCGGGCGTGGCGCAACCGCATCACCTCTCCGATGTGGTCGTCGTCGGAGCCCAACCCCGGGCACCACGCCCTGGTGGACCTCGAGCGCAGCGGCCGGCTGCACACGCTGGTGACCCAGAACATCGACGGGCTGCACCAGAAGGCGGGCAGCGACCCCGGGCGGGTCATCGAGATCCACGGCACGACCCTCGAGGTCATCTGTCTCACCTGTGGCCACCGCCAGCCGGCCGAGGCGGTGCACGATCGGGTGCGGGCCGGCGAGGACGACCCGGCCTGCACGATCGCGGCGTGCGGCGGCATCCTGAAGCCGGCGACCATCAGCTTCGGGCAGAACCTGGTCGCCGAGGACCTGTTCCGGGCCGAGTCGGCGGCGGCCGCCTGCGACCTGCTGCTGGCGGTGGGCTCGACCCTGGCCGTCTTCCCCGCCGCCGGGCTCGTGCCGGTCGCCGTGCGCCACGGCGCCGTGGTGATCATCGTCAACGGCGACCCGACCGAGATGGACCAGCTGGCCGACGTGGTGGTGAACGGGTCGATCAGTGAGTGCCTGCAGGCGTTGGTGGAGGGACTGCCGCCGGTCTAGCGCCTACTTCTTCTCGTTGGTGATGGCACCCTTCTTGGCCTGCCGGCGCGGCTTGAGGGCGAACCACCAGATGCTGGCGATCGTCCCCGCCGTCACGGCGGCGGCAGCCACCGGCTTGACGACCTTTCTGGCACCGCTCTTGGGCATGGGCGCGAACCTTACCCGGCGAGGCCGGGGACGGCCTCGTCGGGGACGCGCACGACCGGGTCGGGCTGCGGGGGCCCGAAGGCCAGGGCGAGGATGTGCTCGGCCACCCAGGCCGGGGAATTGAAGCGGTGCTCCTCGGCGGCGCGGCGGAACCGGGCCACCTCGGGGAAGGCCGACTCGTCGCTGGCGCGCACGGCGGCCTGCATGTCCGTGTCGACCAGGCCCGGCGACGAGCGCGTAGGCCACCAGCCCGTGGGGCGCCTCCTCGAGCGCCACCACCCGGGTCAGCTGGTCCACCGCCGCCTTCGTCGCGCAGTAGGCCGCCCAGCCCTCATAGGGCTTCGTCGCCGCCCCCGACGAGATGTTGACCAGTGCGCCGGGGCCCGGGCGGGAGCGCACGTGCGCGGCGAACACCGCCGCACCGTTCAGCACGCCGGTGACGTTGACGTCGACCGTCCCTCGTATGAGGTCGGCGTCGGCTTCGGCCAGCGGACCGATGGGCCCGAGCAGGCCGGCGTTGTTCACCCAGAGGTCGATGCGCCCGAAGCGGGCCACGACCGCCGCCGCGAAGGCGTCCAGGGCGGCGCGGTCGGTCACGTCGACGGCCGCGGTGACCGGGTTCTCCGCGGGCTGGATCTGTCCGCTCTGCGCCGTGGGCGGGACGGGGCGGTGGCGGGCACACAGGCCCAGGTGCATGCCCGAGGCCGCGAAGTGGACGGCCAGGCCGGCGCCCAGGCCCCGGCTGGCGCCCGTGACGACGGCGACCCGACCGCTGACCGGCGGCGACGCCACTAGGCGGTCTGGCGTACCGACCGCTCGCGCCGGTACGTCGCGGCGGCCTGGACGAGCGCGTCGAAGGGGCGCTGGTCGCGCTGCTCCTCGGGGTGCCACTGCACACCGAGGACGAAGCGGGCCGCCGGGAGCTCGACCGCCTCGATCACCCCGTCGGTGGTGGACGCCGTCGGGACCAGGCCACGGCCGAGGTCACGGATGGCCTGGTGGTGCGAGCAGCGCACCGTCGGGGCCTGGCCGAAGACGCCGGCGGCGATGGTCCCCGGCACCGTCTCGACGTCGAGGTCGGTGAAGACGAAGGGGGCGCTGCGGTGCGCCTCGTGCCCGACGACGTGGGGCAGGTGCTGGTGCAGGGTGCCCCCCAGCTCCACATTGAGGACCTGGCAGCCCCGGCAGATGGCGAGCACCGGCATGTCGGCCCGCAGCGCCGCAGCGAGGAGGGCGCGCTCGCTGGCGTCCCGGTTCTCGTCGACGCCGCCGACCTCGGGCGTCGGCTCCTCGTCGTAGGCCAGCGGGTCGACGTCGCCGCCACCGGTGAGGACGAGGCCGTCGAGGACATCTATGACCTCGTCGGCACCTGCGCCCGGGCCGCCCGGGGCCGTGCTCGGGGGAGGCAGGAGCAGGGGCCGCCCCCCGGCTGCCGCCACCAGCTCGAAATAGGACTCGGGCAGCACGGCGGACCGGCGCTCCCAGGTACCCCAGTGGGCGTCGGCCACATAGGTCGAGACGCCGATGAGCGGAATCATGATCGTGTCCGGGCGCGTCGCAGCACCAGCCCAGCGTACATACGGGCTGGACGATGGCCGGCGGTCGGTTAAACATGGCGCATGCCAGGTCGTGAGCTCATAGACGCAGGTATCGCCGACGGGTCGATCGACACCGTCGTGGTCGCCTTTCCCGACATGCACGGCCGGCCGGTCGGGAAGCGGGTGACGGCGGACTTCTTCACGTCGCACGTCGCCGAGCACGGGATCGAGTGCTGCGACTACCTCCTGGCCGTCGACGTCGACATGACCCCGCTGCCGGGCTACCACTTCACCAACTGGGACACCGGCTACGGCGACTTCGTGTGCCGGCCCGACTACGCGACGGCCCGGCGCATCCCCTGGCTGGACGGGACGGCCCTCGTGATCTGCGACCTCACCGACGACGCCGGGGCGCCGGTGGAGGTCTCGCCCCGGCAGATCCTGCGCCGCCAGCTCGAGCGCGCCGCCGAGCGCGGCCTGCGGGTCTGCAGCGCCACCGAGCTCGAATTCTTCCTCTTCCGCGACTCCTACGAGGAGGCCGACGCCAAGGGGTGGAAGGGGTTGACGCCGCACACCTCGACGATCGAGGACTACCAGCTGCTGCAGACGACGCGGGAGGAATACATCCTGCGGCGCATCCGCAACCAGATGATCGGGGCGGGCATCCCGGTCGAGTTCTCCAAGGGCGAGGCGGGACGGGGGCAGCACGAGGTCAACGTCACCTACGACGAGGCGCTCGTGACGGCCGACCACCACCTGGTGTTCAAGAACGGGATCAAGGAGATCGCAGCACAGGAGGGGCGGGCCGCGACGTTCATGGCCAAGTGGACGATGGAGGACGTGGGGTCCTCGTGTCACGTGCACACCAGCCTGTGGGACAGCGAGAGCGGCGACGCGTTGATGGCGGACGCATCGCATGCCAGTGGGCTGTCGACCGTCGGGCGCCGCTTCCTGGCGGGGCAGCTGCACGCGGCGCGCGAGCTGGCCTGGATGGCGGCACCGACCGTCAACTCCTATCGCCGCTACGTGCCGGGGAGCTGGGCACCCACCGCCGTGGTGTGGGGCGAGGACAACCGGACGTGCGGCTTCCGCGTCGTCGGGCACGGTGCGGGGCGGCGCGTCGAGTCCCGGGTCCCCGGGGCCGACGTCAACCCGTATCTCGTCGTGGCCGCCGCCATCGCCGCCGGCCTCTACGGCATCGACCACGAGCTCGAGCTCGGCGACCCCTACCCGCGCAACGCCTACGAGGCCACCGACGTCCCGCGCATCCCCTCGACGCTGGTGGAGGCGATCGCCGGGCTGCGCGACTCGGCCGTGGCGCTCGAGGCCTTCGGTCCCGAGGTGCACCATCACCTCTTGAACACGGCCGAGCAGGAGTGGGCGGCCAGCAACCGTCACGTGACGGACTGGGAACTGGCCCGGAACTTCGAGCGGATTTGATCTGAGCTAGCGGCCCGAGGGGAGGGCCAGGCTCAGGAACAGGTTGCGGTCGCGCATCATGAGACCCCGGGCCACGAACTCGTCGAGTGCCTCGGTGACCTCGCCGAGGGGACGGCCGACACCAGTGCGCTCGGCCACCATGCCCGGGGTGAGTGGCCTGTCCATCAGCCCGAGGTAGAGCGACGCCAACGGCCCCTCGAAGGTGTGGATCCCCACGGTCTCGGGACTGCGCGCGTCCACGACCTGTATGAAGTCCTCCGCCCGGGACAGGGTCAACGACGGCATGGCGCCTTCGTGGTGGGCCTCCCGCCAGCGGTCCAGCAGCTTGCGCAGCTCCTCGAACGCCTCGTCGGGCAACGTGTCCTCGAGCTCCGCCTCGAAGAAGTAGGCCAGCCGATTCAGGTCGACGCTGGACGGATAGATGTAGCGCAGCGCCCGGTCGGGCCCCAACGACCGCACGGGGAAGGCCGCCCGGTCCATGAAGATCGGGCTGAAGCGCTCCGTCCAGATGCGGCCGCAGGCCCGCGGCGGCTGCAGGTGGACCAGGTTCGGCACGAGGTCGGCCTGCTCGTCGTAGTCCTCACGAGTCTCGTGCGGGAAGCCGTAGATGATGTTCCAGTTGACGTCGACGCCGTAGTGGCGGGCCCAGCGCAAGAGGTTCACGTTGTCCGCCGCTCGTACCCCCTTGCGCATCAGCCCGAGCACGTGTGAGCTGAGCGACTCGATACCCGGCTGTATCCGGATGACGCCGCCGTCGGCCAGCCGTTTCACCTGGGCCCGGGTCAGGTTTGACTTCACCTCGTAGAAGAACCGGTAGTCGACGCCGTCGTGCTGCACGGCGGGGAGGAAATCGTCGATGTAGCGGTGGTCGAGGATGTTGTCGACGAAGTAGAAGCGCAGGGTGCCGTGGCGGGCCGAGAGCTCGGCGAGCTCTCGGCGAAGCCGGTCGGGGGACTTCGACCGGTACGCCATCGTCGACCCGTTGAGCCCGCAGAACGTGCAGTGGCGCCGCTCGCCCCACCAGCAGCCCCGCGCGCTCTGGGCCGGCAGCCAGGTCTGGTGCCGGAGATGGTCTGGCACGATGCCGAGATCGGCGGCGCGCCGGAAGTACTCGCGGTAGTCGGGCGTCGGCAGGTCGTCGAGGTTTTCCACCGGATCGGCCGGGCCCCCGTCGACCACCGCGCCGTTGCGGCGGCAAGCGATGCCCGGTGAACCCGCCGCGTCGCGCCCCTCGCTCAACGCGACCAGGAGCTCGGTGAAGACGGCATCGCCCTCCCCCGTGACGACGTAGTCGACACAGGCCATCGTGCGCGCCAGTTCGACACCCATCGAGCCCTCGCAGTTGGCGCCGCCGAAGACCACGACGAGCTCGGGCCACCGACGCTTGAGCCGGGCCGCCATGGCCAGGGACGGGACCGTTTGCGCGAAGGTGGACGTGAATCCGACAACCCGGTAGCGCTCCCAGGCCACCTCGCGGACGAGCCGGTCCAGATACAGGTCGACACCGTGGTCGCGCCATTGCAGGAGTTCCTCTTGCCGGGTCTCACCGAAGTGGAGCCGATCACCGAGGTTGCGCAGGAACTCGCCACCGGCCTGCGGCGCCGAAACGCCGAAAGCCGCAGGCGAGAAGAGCCAGTCGCCGGTGCTCCGCCCCCGGTCGTGTTCGGAGAGGTCGTGATAGAGCTCCCGACCCATGGCCGCGGCAAGGTCGAGGTTCAGATGCAGGGTCTCGGCTGGGAACCCGTGGCTCTCGGCGATGGCCTTGAGCAGCCCCACCTGGATGGCCGGCCAACGCGGGTCGTAGAACGGCATGGAGACCAGGGCGACCGGCCACGCGTCCCGGGCTTTGCGGCTGGGTTCGTCCAGCGTGCGCGGGCAGCCGGCCAGGGGTCGTGGCCTCCCTCGCAGCGTGACGCCGCGAGGAGCAACGCTCACGACGCGCCGAAGTTCCCGCTGATATGGATGCCACCCTGCCCAGGGTCGGGATCGCTGCTGGGCCCCGACGAGAACGAGTTCTGGAACATGCCGCCCAGCGACAGCGGCCCACCGGGAGCAGGCGCACCGAAGCTGAAACTGAAGCCCGAGACCTCGTCGTCACCCAGGGTCATCGCCGCCATTTCGAAGACCGTGGCCAGCACCTCCCGCTCCTTGTCGGTCAGGTCGGCGGCTTCGAGCTTGCGGCCGAGATCGTCGAGTTCCTCCAGGGTGACACTGACTGCAGCCATGTTTTTCCCCTTTCGTCCGATGCCCGGATAGACGAGCGGCGTCTGCCCGGGTTACACGCCCCGCGGGACGGCCGGCGCCACCGGTCCGGGCCGCGGCGGCGCCCGCCACTAAGGTCGACCGGTCATGCTGCGCTCGCAACTGTGCTCGGCCGAGTCGCTGCGCTCGCCGGAGCTCCGGGCCTGGGCGGACCGGCTGCGTCCCCTGTGGGACGACGGGCGCGACGTCATGCTCCACCGCAAGATGTGGGAGTGGCTGTTCATCGCCGAAGCCCTGCGTGAACGAGGGTTCCTGGCGCCGGCCCGGACGGGCCTCGGCTTCGGCGTCGGCCAGGAGCCGCTGGTGGCGCTGTTCGCCGAGGCGGGCTGTGACCTCGTCGCCACCGACCAGCCGCACGGTGCCGCGATCGCCTCGGGCTGGACGGACTCGGAGGTCGAGTGGGCCGGCGGGCTCGAGCACCTGAACACGCACGGGCTGTGCCCCGACGAACTGTTCGTCCGCCACGTCCGCTTCCGCCCCGTCGACATGAACTCGATCCCCGCCGACCTGCGCGGCTTCGACTTCACGTGGTCGTCCTGCGCCCTCGAGCACCTGGGCACGCTCGACGCCGGGGCCGACTTCATCATGGCGTCGATGGAGTGTCTCCGGCCGGGCGGGGTGGGCGTCCACACGACTGAGTACCTGGTCGCCTCCAACGACGCGACGGTCGAGGCGGGCGGGACCGTGTTCTACCGGCGCCGTGACATCGAGGCCCTGGCGGACCGCCTCCGCCGCGCCGGGCATGCCATCGATGTCGACTTCTCCCTGGGGTCGACGCCCGAGGACCTCCACGTCGACGTGCCGCCCTACACCGACGTCCACCTGCGCACCCGGCTCGGCGACTACGAGACGACGTCGCTGGCCCTCGTGATCACGAAGGGATCGGGCCGGAAGGGGCGGGTGCGCTCGCTCCTGGACCGCAGGTAGCCGCCGTGGGAACGGACACGCAGGGCCTCGTGCTGACCGGTTCGACCGAGGCGACGGCCCACTACGACCGGGCGCTGCACCATCTCCTTCGCTTCCAGATCGACGTGGTCGAGGCACAGGCCTCGGCCCGCGCCGCCGACCCCCGGTGCACGATGGCCGGGGTCTTCGGGGCGTACCTGTCGCTCATGTCGACCGAGGCGGCCAGCGTCGGCGACGCCCGCGACGCGCTGGCGGGCGTTGCGGGAGAACCGGGCACCGTGACCCCCCGGGAGCAGGCCCATCTGGCGGCCGCCGGGCAGTGGGTGGCCGGCGACATGGCGGGCGCGGGCGCGATCCTGGCGGACGTCTCGTTGCGGTGGCCGCGCGATCTGCTCGCCCTCTTCGTCGGCCACCAGATCGACTTCTTCACGGGGGACGCGGTCAGTCTCCGTGATCGGATCGGCCGGGCCTTGTGGGCGTGGACTCCGGACGACCCCAGTTTCGGGTTCGTCCAGGGCATGTACGCCTTCGGCCTCGAGGAGTCCAACCTCTACGGGCTGTCCGAGGACGTGGCCCAGGGCGCCGTCGCGATCAACCCCGACGACGTCTGGGGCATCCACGCCATGGTGCACACCTGTGAGATGCAGGGTCGCATCGCCCAGGGCATCGCGTTCATGCGCGACCGCGAAGAGGACTGGTCCTCGGGGAACTTCCTCAGCGTCCACAACTCGTGGCACTACGCGCTGTACCTCCTCGAGGGCGGCGACGTGGCCGGCGCGCTGGCGATCTACGACCGCGTGCTGCACCACGACGGCTCCCAGGACGTGGCGCTGGAGCTGGTCGACGCGTCGTCGCTGCTCTGGCGCCTCCACCTCGAGGGCGAGGCGGTCGGCGATCGCTGGGGTTCATTGGCCCAGGCCTGGGGCCGCCAGCTGACGCCGGGCTACTACCCGTTCAACGACGTGCACGCCGCGATGGCGTTCATCGGTGCCGGGGAGCTCGAGCGCGGCCGGGCGCTCGTATCGGACCTCGAAGCGGTCGTCGAGAAGGGCGACCGTGGGACCACGAGCTGGGTCATGACGAACACGGTCGGGCTCCCCGTCTGCCGCGGCCTCGTCGCCTTCGGGAACGGCGACTACGCACAGGTCATCGACGAGCTCTGGCCCGTCCGGACCCGTCTCCATGAGTTCGGGGGGAGCCATGCGCAACGAGATGCCGTGGAGCGCACGCTTCTCGAAGCGGCCATCCGGGCGCGACGGTCCGACGTGGCCCGGGCCCTCGTGAACGAGCGCCTCGGGGTAAGGGAACGGAGCACCTACGCGTGGTCGAAGAGCGCCCAGGTGCTGGCGGCCGAGGGCGACGAGCCCGGTGCCGCAGCGGCGGCCTCGCGGGCCGAAGCGCTCGCCGACGAGGTCCTGGCCGCTCGTTAGCCGTGGGAGCGGGCCGGGTGAGGTGGGGGCTCAGGAGGCCGTCGGCGCGACCTGGTGCAGCCGGCGACCGTTCAGTCGCTTGTGGATGCCCTTCGTCTTGTCGTAGAGGTTGACGAACTCCTTGAGCAGCCCGGCATAGACCTCCGCCGCGGCGGGGTCCGGCTCGTAGGTGGCCTTCACCTGCACCGTCCCGGGGATGTCAGCCACCGTGATGTGGCCGAGGGCCAGCAGCGTCAGCAGCCCGGCGCCGCGCACGTTGGCCTGCACCGGGTCGGCCATCTGGCGGATGGTGCGCCCGGTGGCGTCGGCGTGGATCTGGGACCACAGGTCGGAATTGGCGCCACCCCCGACGAAAGCCATCGTCTCGAGCCGGCGCTTGCAGAACTTCTCGACGGCGGCGAGCAGCCAGGCCGAGTTGAGGGCGACGCCCTCGAAGACCGCCCGGACCATGTCGGCGCGGGTCGACGACAACGAGATGTTGTGGAAGCCCGCCCGGATGGTGTGGTCGTCGACCGGCGAGCGCTCGCCGTTCAGCCACGGGGTGAAGAGGACGCCGTGCGCGCCGGCCGGCACCGACGAGGCCATGTCGTTGAGCGTGCCGAAGAAGCCGTCGGGTGCACCGCCGGCGCCGGCGGGGCCGGCGGGGCTGGCCAGCGCGTCATCGGGGAAGAGCAGGTTGTCGCGCAGCCAGGTCAGGCAGGCCCCGCCGGTCTCGTGCTCGTCGGCCAGCAGGTAGCGGCCGGGGATCCCCGAGGGGATGGAGGCGATGTTCGTCAGCGCGTCGGTCTTCTTGAAGGAGACGTGGCAGCTGATCCAGCTGGAGGTCCCGATGTAGAGGTGGGCGTCGAAGTCGGCCACGGCGCCGGAGCCCACGGCGGCGGAGTGCAGATCGCCCGTCCCGGTGACGACCGGCGTGCCGGCCAGCAGGCCGAGCTCGGCGGCGGCTGCGGCGGCCAGGCCTCCGAGCACGCTGCCGGTCGGGACGAGGTCGGGCAGCTTCGAGCGCACCAGGCCGGCCAGCTCTATCAGCGCGTCGTCATATGCGATGGCGCGAATGTCCCGGTTGTCGGTGACCCAGTGCCCCGTGATGGAATCGTGCGAGGCCCGGGCCAGCCCGGTGAGGCGCAGGTTCAGGTAGTCGACCGGCTCGAGGAAGAGGGCCGCCGCCGCGTAGACCTCGGGACGCTGCTCGCGCAGGAAGTGGATGTGGCCCACGGGGTCCTTGCCCGACAGGCTCGGGATCCCCCCGGTGCGCCGCACCCAGCGTGCCAGCTTGGAGGCGGAGTAGCCCTGGACGTTGAGCGCGCCACGCACCGTCTCCCGCACGGCGCGGGCGCCCCGCGAGTCCATCCAGATGATGGCCGGGCCGATGGCCTCGCCCCCGTCGTCGACCGGCACGGTGCCCATCCACTGCGAGGTGCATCCGACGCCGACGACGCGCTCGGGCGCCACGCCGCTCTCGGCGAGGGCACGCCGGGACGAGGCCACGATGGCGTCCCACCAGGCCCGGGGTGACTGCTCTGCTCCGCCGTCGTGGGACAGGTCGACGCCGACCGCCTGGAAAGCGTGGGCGGCGATGCGGCCGGTGGCCGCGATCACCGCCACCTTGGGGCCGCCCGTCCCGAGGTCGACGGCCACGACGTAGGTGTCCTCTGGGGGCGCGGGGTCGATGGTGCGGATCTCGGTGGCCGGCACGGCGCGCAGACCGGCCGGAGGGGTGGGCATGGGCGGCAGCGTATCCAGACACAGCAGCGCCGGCCCGCTCGGGGCCGGCGCTGCCGGACTGCTGGACGGCCAAACGCCGAGTGGGGTCAGTCGGCCAGGCCGGCCTCGACCTCGATCTCGATCACGACCTTGTTGCCCACCACGACACTGCCGTCGAGCAGCGAGTGGTTGAAGCTGACGCCGAAGTCGCGCCGGTCGATCTCAGCCGAGGCGGAGAAGGCCACGACCGTCTTGCCCTCCTGCATGGAGGCACCCTCGCCCAGGAACTCCAGGTCGAAGTCGACCGGCCGGGTCACGCCCCGGATGGTGAGGTCGGTGCTCAGGACCCACTGGTTCTCGCCGACACGCTTCAGGTCGGTGCTCTTCAGCTCGAGCGTCGGGTAGTTGGCCACATCGAGGAAGTCGTTGGTGCGCAGGTGGTCGTCCCGCATGGACTGGTTGGTGTGGATGCTGGCGGCCTGCACGGTGGCCTCGACGCTCGACTCCTCGGGGTTGTCGGCCACGGTGAACGTGCCTGCTACCTCGGTGAAGCGCCCCCGGACCTTGGTCCCGATGAGGTGGCGGGCGACGAACCCGACCTCGGTGTGGGCGGGGTCGATCGTGTAGACGCCGGCCTTGGGCAGGGTTGCAATGCTGGTGGTGGTGGTCATTTCCAGGGTCTCCTTGGTTGATTGGATGACTGTTGAGAGTATAGTATCTGATTACACAGATACTTGTCAATCAGAAATACCAGACAAGGCAACCCATTTCGGGAGAGACTGAGAGCCATGGGGACAACGACGATTGCTATGGGGGGCGACGAGGCAGAGGCGCAGGTAGGGGCGGAGGCCGAGGGCACCTGCGGTGTCCTGGGCCAGATCGACGACGAGCGGATCCAGCTGATGGGCCTGCTCGTCCGCACCCACCGCCGCCTGACCGAGGCCCTCGAACGCGAGTTGGAACAGTCGGTCGGGATCCCGCTCGTCTTCTTCGACGTCCTCATCCACGTGGGCGCCGCCCCCGAGGGTCGTATGACCATGAGCACGCTGAGCTCGAACGTCGCCCTCACCACCGGCGGCGTCACGCGCCTGGTCGACCGCATGGCCGAGGCGGGACTCGTGGCGCGGCAGAACTGCCCGAGCGACCGCCGCAGCATCCACGTCGTGCTCACGCCAGAAGGGCGCGCCGTCCTCGAGCGGGCCATCGCCCAGCACGTCGACAGCATCGACCGCCACCTGATGGCCCATCTCGACCCGGGTGATCAGCACGATCTCGAGGTCGTGCTGACCAAGGTGCTCGACGCCGGCTGCTGAATCAGGTCAGATCAGGACTTCTGCAGCCACACCCTCACGGGCTGCGTCAGCAGCTCGTCCTCGAGCTCGAGCAGCGTGCCCTCGCCCTCGCCCGGACCACTGACGATCTCGGTCGCCAGCACCTCCCGCGCGATGAAGTCGAAGTGCTCGGCGATGGCGTCGAGACCCACCACGTGCAGGCGGATGCGATCGGAGACGTCCAAACCGCTGGTCTTGCGCAGGTCCTGGACCAGTCGTACGACCTCGCGGGCCAAGCCCCGTTTGCGCAGCGCGTCGTCGAGGGTGAGGTCGAGCGCCACCACCTCGCCCCCCTCGCGGGAGACGGCGAACCCCTGTTGGCCGCGCACCCTGAGCTGCACGTCGTCGGGTGACAACTCCACCTCCTCCCCCGCCAGGGTGACCGTGACGGAGCGGCCCTCTTCCAACGCCTCGGCCGCCGCCGCACCGTCGAGCGCGGCCAGCGCCGCCCTGAGGTCCTTGACCCGCTCCCCCAGTCGGGGCCCCAGCGTGCGGAAGTTCGGCACCAGCTCGAACTGGATCACCTCGCTCAGCTCGTCGGCCGTGTCGATCTCGTCGACGTTCAGCTCGTCGGCCACGATGTCGCGCAGGATCTCGGGCGCGTCGGCGGGCAGGAAGACGAGGGCCCTCGCCAGGGGCTGGCGCACCTTCACCGAGGCCTCGCTGCGGGCGGCCCGGCCCAGCGACGTCAGCCGGCGGGCCAGCGCCATCTGCGCCTCGAGCTCGGTGTCGACCAACGAGACGTCCGGCACCGGCCAGTCGGCCAGGTGCACCGACTCGTCCTCGGCGGCGCCGGTCAGGTGGCGCCACATGGTGTCGGCCACGAAGGGGCAGAACGGGGCCAGGAGCAGCCCCAGCGTCGTGAGCACCGTGTGCAGCGTCGCCTGCGCCGCCAGCGAGTCGCCGGGGGCGCGTCGGGGTCGGTGCGCCAGAAGCGGCGCCGGCTGCGGCGCACGTACCAGTTGGAGAGGTCGTCGACGAGGGAGCCCAGCGCGATGGCCGCCCCGTAGGGCTCGTAGCCGCCCAGTCCCTCGGTCATGGTGGCCGTCGTGGTGGCCAGGCGCGACAGGATCCAGCGGTCGAGCGGGCCGCGGTCGGCCGGCGCCGGCACCTCGGCCGCCGACGGGTCGAACCCGTTCAGCGACGCGTACGTCGTGAAGAAGCTGAACGTGTTCCACAGCGTGAGCAGCATGTCCCGCATCGCCGTGTCGATGGCGCCCAACGTCGCCCGCGTCGGTGTCCACGGGGACCCCTGACTGAACATCCACCAGCGCATGGCGTCGGCGCCCCGGGTGTCGAGGATCTTCCACGGGTCGATGATGTTGCCCAGCGACTTGGACATCTTGCGGCCGTCGGCGTCGACGATGTGGCCGAGGCACACCACGTGGCGGTAGGGGCTCTCGCCGAACACGAGCGTGTTGATGGCCAGCAGCGAGTAGAACCAGCCCCTGGTCTGGTCGATGGCCTCGGAGATGAAGTCGGCCGGGAAGGCGAACGCCTCGGCCGACCCCGCCAAGTGCGGGTAGCCGATCTGGGCCGCCGGCATGGAGCCCGAGTCGAACCAGGCGTCGATCACGGGCTCGACCCGGCGGGACACCGACAGCTCGTCCTCGACCACGTCGACGTCGGCGCCGCAGGTCGAGCAGGCGAAGGTCACCTCGTCGATGGCGGGGCGGTGCGGGTCGAGGCCCGTCACGTCGCGCCCGCACAGGTCGGACAGCTCGGACAGCGAGCCCACGCAGCGCAGGTGGCCGCGCCCGCAGCGCCAGATCGGCAGCGGCGTGCCCCAGTAGCGGTCACGCGACAGGGCCCAGTCGACGTTGTTGGCCAGCCACTCGCCGAAACGCCCCTCCTTGATGTGCGCCGGGTGCCAGTCCACCGTCTCGTTCGCCGCCAGCAGGTCGTCCTTGCGGGTCGACGTCGCGATGTACCAGCTCGGCTTGCCCCAGTAGATGAGGGGCGTGCGGCAGCGCCAGCAGTGCGGGTACGAGTGCACGTAGGGCCAACGTCGTATGAGGAGCCCGGAGGATTCCAGCCGGTCGTTGATGTCGTGGTTCGCCTCCCGCACGTCCCGGCCCGCCAGCCAGGACACGTCGGCGGTGAAGTGCCCGTCGGGCCCCACCGGGTTCAACGACGGGAGGCCGTTGTCGCGGCCGATCTGGCGGTCGACCTCGCCGAAGGCCGGGGCCAGGTGGACGAGACCGGTGCCCTCCTCGGTGGTCACGTACGAAGCCGGGACCACCCGCCAGCCGTCGGCCCCGGGTGGGGGTGAAAGGTCGTCGAAGGGGCGCTCGTAGTGCAGGCCCACCAGCGCGGCCCCGGGCACCCGCGCCGTGACCCGGGCCGCCGCGCCCTCCCCGAAGACGGCGTCCACCAGCTCGTCGGCCACCAGCGTCCCGTCCACGACCGCATAGACGAGGTCGGGGTTGACCGCCACGCCCGTGTTGGACAGCAGCGTCCACGGCGTGGTCGTCCACACCGCCAGCCACTCGGCGCCGGCCGCGGCCTCGGGCACCGGGTCGACGAGGCGGAGCCGCACGTAGGCCGACTCGTCCTCCTCGTCGCGGTACACGTCGGGCTGCCCGAGCTCGTGCGACGACAGCGCCGTGCCGCAGCGCGGGCAGTACGGCACGACCTTGAGGTCCTCGTAGAGCAGGCCCTGGTCGAAGAGCTGCTGCAGGTGCCACCAGACCGACTCGATGTAGTCCGGGCTCAACGTCCAGTACGCCGCATCCATGTCGACCCAGTAGCCGATGCGCGTCGTCAGGCGGGCGAACTCGTCGACGTAGGAGTACACGGACTCGCGGCACAGCCGGGTGAACTCCGCGATGCCGACCTGGTGCTCGATCTGGTCCTTGCCCGTGATACCGAGCTTCTTCTCCACCTCGACCTCGACCGGCAGCCCGTGGGTGTCCCACCCGGCCCGGCGGGGCACATATGACCCGTCCATGGTGCGGAAGCGGCAGAAGAGGTCCTTGTAGACCCGGGCCCAGACGTGGTGCAGGCCCGGCATCCCGTTGGCGGTGGGCGGGCCCTCGTAGAAGATCCAGGGCGGGGCGTCACTGCGCTGCTCGATCGACCGCTCGAACACCCGGTGGGTGGCCCAGCGGGCGAGCTCCGCCTGCTCGAGGGCGACGAAGTCGATGTCGGGGGGCACGGGGGTGAACACGGGAACAGGGTGGTCGGCGCCGGGAACGGGTGCCCCTGCGTTCAGGAAAGGATAGAGGGTATGCCTCGGCCCACTTCCCCGATCACGATCGGGAGGGAGGACTTCGCTGCGGAAGGCCCGCGCTTCGTCGTGGCCCGGGCCGAGGCCGAGCTCGTCGACCGCTACGGCTTCCTCGACGCCGGCGAGACGGGGCTCACCGCGGCCATGTTCGACCCGCCCCAGGGGGCCTTCTGGGTGGCCCGCCGCCCCGGCGACGCCGGGCCGCCCGCCGGCGGGGTCGGCCTGCGCGCCATGGACAGTCAGACCGGCGAGGTGCGGCGCCTGTGGGTGGACCCCGCCCGGCGCGGGCAGGGCCTCGGGCGGGCCCTCATGGCCGCGCTGGAGGAGGAGGCGCGGCGCCTCGGTCATGTGAGGTTGCGGCTGGCGACGGGCGACCGCCAGCCCGAGGCGGTGGCCCTCTACGAGGCGACCGGGTGGGAGCGCGTGGCGGCGGGCGACGCGGTGTGCGGCATCCGCTTCGTCAAGTCGCTCTCGCCGTGACCACGTTCGCCGGCCGCTTGACAGCCGGCAATGGCGATGCGGATACTTTCGATGACGCAGAGGGGGTTGGGAGTGGGCCGGCATGACCACATCCGAACCGGGGGGAAGCGGGTCTGACCGCGCCGCGCCGAGACGGCGACCCCAGATCAGCTGCATAGGAACCGTCCTGGCCCTGCTGGCCGGGGTCATGGGTGGGGTTGCCTGGGATACGAGTGCCGCCCTCGCGGCGAGCAGCTCGGTCACCGCGGCGACGGTTTCGCTCAGCTCGAGTGCGGCCGCCGCCCACGCCACCTACACCATCGGCTTCTCCACCAGCGCGACCGGCGCCATTGCCGCCGGGGGCACGATCACGCTCGTCGCGCCGCCCGGCACCGTGTTGCCGGGCAACAACTGCAACGACTACAGCCTGACCGACCTCACCACCTCGAGCGGGAGCTTCGTTCCGTGCGCCGGCGGGGTGAGCGAGACCTACGGGCTGCCAGGACTCCCGATCTACGGCTTCCAGAGCCACTCCGGCGCGGCGGTGACGATCACGGTGCCCAACGCCATCAATGCCGGCGACGCACTCAGCCTCGTGGTGGGTGGTGTGGTGAACCCCGCCGCGGGACCGGACACCTTGAGCGTGTCGACCTCGGCCGACGTGGCCCCCGCCACCTCGGGCACCTACGCGATCACCTCGGCCGCCTCGGTGACCCAGCCCTCGGTCTTGCTCGGTTCGGGTGCCGCCGGGGCCGGTTCGAGTTACACCATCGGCTTCTCCACCAGCGCGACCGGTGCCGTCACCGCCGGCGGCACGATCACCGTGCAGGCCCCCACCGGCACGCTGTGGCCGGGCAACAACTGCAACGACTACAGCCTGACCGACCTCACCACCCCCAGCGGGAGCTTCGCCCCGTGCACCGGCGGGGTGAGCGAGACCTTCGGGAGGCCGGGCCTGCCCATCTTCAGCTACGCGTCCTACTCGGGCGCCGCGGTCACCATCACCGTCCCCAACGCCATCGGCGCCGGCGACTCGCTCAGCCTGGTCGTGAGCGGCGTGGTGAACCCCGCCGCGGGACCGCACACCTTGAGCGTGTCGACCTCGGCCGACGTGGCACCCGCCGCCTCGAGCACCTACACCATCGTTTCCGGCGCGTCGGTGACGAGTCCGTCGGTGGCGCTCAGCTCGAGTGCGGCCACGGCCCATGCCACCTACACGGTCGGGTTCTCCACCAGCGCCACGGGCGCCATCGCCGCCGGCGGCACCATCACGCTCGTCGCGCCGCCCGGCACGCTGTGGCCGGGCAACAACTGCACCGACTACGCCCTGACCGACCTCACCACCTCGAGCGGGAGCTTCGTCCCGTGCGCCGGTGGGGTGAGCGAGACCTTCGGGAAACCAGGCCTGCCGATCTTCAGCTACGCGTCCTACTCGGGCGCCGCGGTCACCATCACCGTGCCCAACGCCATCAACGCCGGCGACTCGCTCAGCCTGGTCGTCGGCGGCGTGCTGAACCCCGCGGCAGGACCGCGCACCCTGAGCGTGTCGACCTCGGCCGACGTGGCCCCCGCCGCCTCGGGCACCTACACCGTCACCTCGGCCGCCTCGGTGAGCCAGCCCGCCGTCGCCCCGAGCTCGTCCGCCGCCGGGGGCAGTTCGAACTACACGATCGCCTTCTCGACCAGCGCGACGGGTGCCGTCCCTGCGGGCGGCACGATCACGCTCGCGGCCCCGACCGGCACCACCTGGCCGGGCGGCGGCTGCTCGTACGCCCTCACCGACGTCACGACGTCCTCGGGCAACTTCAGCTGCGCCTCCACGGTCAGCGTGGCCGGGCCCTCCACGGTCACGATCGGCGTCCCCAATTCCATCCTGGCCTCCGACTCGCTCAGCCTGCTGGTCAACGGCGTCACGAACCCGGGCGGGGGGATCGACACCCTGTCCGTCGCCACGTCGTCGGACGTGGTGGCGTCGCCGTCCTCCTCCTACACCATCACCGGGAGCCCGGGATCGCCGACTTCGGTCGCCTCGCCGACGCTTTCGACCACCTCCACGGCCGGCGGCGCGGCCGGGGTGACCTACACGGTCGGCTTCACCGCGTCCGCCTCGGGAGGCCTCGGCGGCGGATCGGGCTCCATCACCCTCGCCGCCCCCGCGGGCACGATCTTCGGCGCCTGCCCCTACGGCTGCGGCGGCGGGAACGCCACCTACACGATCACCGACACGACGAACTCCTCGGGCAGCGGGAGCGCGAGCCCCAGCGCGTTCGCCGCCGGCGGGTCGGTCGTCACGGTCGTCCCCGCCAACACCATTCAAGCCGGAGACTCCGTCACCCTCACGATCACCCAGGTGGTGAGCCCGCCGGCGGGAGCGGGTCAGCTGGCCATCTCCACCTCCGCGGACCAGGCGCCGGTGTCGGTGGCGGACACGACGACCGCACCGGGGTCGGTGTCGTCGGCCTCGCTGGCGCCGACCACGACCGCGGCGGGTGCGGCCGGCGTCACGTATTCGCTGTCCTTCACCGCCAGCGCGTCGGGCGCTGTCGAGGGTGGCCTCGGGTCCATCACCCTCGCCGCCCCGGCGGGCACGATCTTCGGCGCCTGCCCCTACGGCTGCGGCGGCGGGAACGCCACTTACACGATCACCGACACGACGCATCCCTCGGGCAGCGGCAGCGCCAGTCCCAGCCAGATCGCCGACGGCGGCGCCATGGTGAGCCTCACCCCGGCCAACACGATTCAAGCCGGCGACTCGGTGACCCTGACCGTCACCCAGGTGCTGAACCCTCCGGCGGGATCGGGACAGCTCTCGATCTCGACGTCGTCGGACCCGGTCGCGGTCAACGCGGCGGACACGACCACCGCAGCGGGGTCGGTGTCGTCGGTCTCGTTCGGCCCGAGCTCGACGGCCGGCGGGGCGAGCGGCGTCACCTACGCCGTGGGCTTCACCGCCAGCGCGACCGGAGCCATCACGGCAGGCTTCGGGTCCATCACCCTCGCCGCGCCGGCGGGCACGATCTTCGGGCCTTGCCCCTACGGCTGCGGCGGCGGGAACGCCACGTACACGATCACCGACACGACGCATCCCTCGGGCAGCGGCAGCGCCAGTCCCAGCCAGATCGCCGACGGCGGCGCCATGGTGAGCCTCACCCCGGCCAACACGATTCAAGCCGGCGACTCCGTCCTGCTCATCGTGACCCAGGTCACCAACCCTCCGGCGGGCTCGGGGCAACTGTCCGTGTCCACCTCTTCGGACCCGGCGTCCGTCTCCGCCGCGGACACGACCAGTCCTCCCAACGCCGTCGCCTCGGCCGACTTCTCGCCCAGCTCTGCCGCGGGCGGGGCCACCGCGGTGACCTACACGGTCGGATTCACCACCAGCGCGACGGGCACCTTGCTGGGCGGACTCGGCGCGGTCAGCCTCCTCGCCCCGCCCGGGACCACCTTCAGCCCCAGCGCCACCGCAACGATCACCGACGCCACCCATTCCGCCGGCAGCGGCACGGTGGGCTCCATCGGGGTCCTCGACGGCGGTGCACTGGCCGACTTCGTCGTGCCGAACACGATCCAGGCGGGCGACGCGGTGGTGCTGACTGTCCCGGGCGTCACCAACCCGCCCGCCGGCGCCCAGTCCCTCGAGGTCTCGACCAGCTCGGACGCGACGCCGACGCCGGCGAGCACCGGCGGCGGCTCAGGGCCCACCGTCAGCGGCACCGTCCTGGCCTCCGACAGCAGCCCGGCCGTGGGGGCCGCCGTGCAGGCGTGCAGCAACGGCACGTGCGCGCTGACCACCACGGACGCCTCGGGCGACTACCAGCTGAGCCTGACCCCGGGCTCGTACATCCTCAGCGCCGACGCTCCTCCCGGCAGCCGCGACACCCAGGGCGTCCAGGGGCTGACGGTGGGCCCGACGGCGCAAACCGGCGTCACCATCCAGCTCGGATTGCCGCCGGGCATACCGAGCGGTCTGACGCTCCTGAGCCCGACCTTCGGCACCGAGACCTCCTCGACCACCAACCCGATCGTGAACTGGAGGGACCCGTTCCAGGTCAGCATCGCCCCGGGCTTCTTCCCGAGTGGGGGCGTCGTCGTGGCCACCCAGGTGGTGGTCGTCGGGACCGACGTCTTCACCGGACAGGTCATGGACAAGGTGGTCGACATCGGCGGCGACATCGCCGGCAACCCGGTGGGCGAGGTCCTCGGCACCCAACCGATCACCGTCACCGTGCCCGCGCTCGAGCCGATCCACGGCGACATCTCGATCTTCGTGCACTACAAGGAGTACGCGAGCAGCCTCGGTGACGGCACCGGACCGCCCGCCGGCATCATCGGGCCCCAGGTCATCGACCTGAACTACCCCAACCAGGTGCCGACACCGACGGACCCCCTGGCGGGGTACTTCGTCAACGACGGAGCACCGGCCGGAGCGCCGGTGGGCGGCGGCACCATCACCGGCACCGACGCCGCCGACTTCTCGGTCGTCCCGCTCTCGAGCGTCGGGGTGCCGCCGGGCACGAACGATTGCGGGTCGTCGGCTGTGACGCTCCAGCAGTACGACGGGACCTCGGCAAGCCCAGCACAGGCCGACGAGTGCGGGGTCGGTGTCCAGTTCACCCCGCCGGCACTCCCCGACGCCCACAAGATCCTCTACTACGCCACCCTCGAGGAGCAGGCCAACGGCGGCACGATCCCCGTCCAGCTCGTCGGGTGCGATTCCCGGGTCTCCGCGGCCGCCGCTGCGGTCACGGGCTTCGACCTCTGTGGCAACTCGGTGATGGACTGGGAGCCGAGCGCCGACAGCGGTGACGGCGGTGGCGGCAGCGGCCAAGGCGGCGGAGGCGGCGAAGGCGGCGGCGGTGGCGGGACGGGCGGAGGGGGCGGTCCCTACGTCGACCCGAGCGGCACCGTCTACGGCACCAGCGGGACCGTCACCGTGCCACTGGCCGGAGCGACCGTGACCCTGGGCCAGGGCTCGAGCACCTCGGGGCCGTTCACCGCGGTGCCGAACGGGTCGACGGTCATGTCCCCGGCCAACCGTGTGAACCCCGACCTCACCGACCAGCAGGGCGAGTTCGGATGGGACGTGCTCTCCGGTAACTACGACGTGACGGCGCAGGCGTCCGGCTGCACCACGTCCAGCACGCCGGGGTTCGCGGTCCCGCCGCCCGTCACCAACCTCTCCCTCACGCTGAACTGCTCCACGTTGCCGACACGGGCGTCCACGTCGACCGGCATCTCCGAATCGGCATCCACGACCAACTACGGCGATCCGGTCACCTTCAGCGCCCCGATCAGCGGGACGGGCACCCCGACAGGGACGGTGACCTTCTCGGACGGCTCGACGCCGATCGGGACGGCGGTCGTCGCGGGCGGTTCGGCCGCGCTCACCGTGAGCTCACTCGGGACGGGGCCGCACTCCATCTCGGCCACCTACGGCGGCGATGCTCTCGACTCCCCATCGTCCTCGGGCTCCATCGCCTTCGACGTGACGAGCCCGCAGTCGATCAGCTTCACCTCGACGGCGCCGTCGAACGCGGTGGTGACCGGCACGTACACCCCGACGGCGCATTCGACCTCGGGCCTGCCCGTCGCGCTCGGCATCGACGGCTCCTCGGCGTCGGTCTGCTCCATGACGGCCGGGGTCGTCACCTTCAACCAGACCGGCACCTGCATCATCGACGCCAACCAGGCCGGTAACACCACCTTCGCGGCGGCGGCCCAGGTGCAACAGAAGGTGAGCGTGGCCGGCGAGCCGCAGACGATCAGCTTCACATCGACGGCGCCGTCGAACGCGGTGGTCACCGGCACGTACATGCCGACGGCGCATTCGACCTCGGGCCTGACCGTCGCGCTCGGCATCGACGGCTCCTCGGTGTCGGTGTGCTCCATGACGGCCGGGGTCATCACCTTCAACCAGACCGGCATCTGCACCATCGACGCCAACCAGGCCGGTAACACCACCTTCGCGGCGGCGGCCCAGGTGCAACAGAAGGTGAGCGTCGGGACTTCGACCGGTTCCAAGCCGGTCGCGGTCGACGACCACTTCTCGACGCCCATCGGAACCACCCTGGTCGTCCCCGCCTCCAAGGGTGTGCTCGCGAACGACACCCTCAACGGCGCCGGCATCGTGGCGCACACGAAACCCGGCCACGGGAGCCTGACCCTGAAGGCCGACGGCTCGTTCACCTACGCGCCCATGCCTTTCTACTTCGGCCAGGACAGCTTCACCTACACCTTGCAGAACGGATCGGGCACCTCGACCGCGACCGTGACGATCCAGGTTGGTCCCGCCCTCTCCGACGTCGCCGTGACCCTCTCGGGTCCCAGCTCGGCCAGGAGCGGGTCGAGCTTCGCCTACACGTTCACGGTCACCGACATCGGTCCCGCTGCGGCGAGCGGTGTGCAAGCGGACCTCCAGCTGCCCTCCGGCGCGGTCGTGACCTCCGCCAGCGGCAACCCCACGGCGGAGTTCGGCGGAACCCTGCTCGCCTGGTCCGCGCCGACCCTGGCCCCGGGCGCGTCGCTCACCTACCGCGTGGTGGTCACCGTCACGAAGCACGGTGGAACACTGGTCACACTCGGCGCAGCGTGGCCCACGGGATCCCTCGATCTCCACCCGTTCAACAACGTGGCCCAGACGACGACCCGCGTGAGCTGAACAGCGATTCGACGACGAGATCGGCCAACCCGAACGCGGGGTGGTGGCCCTCGCCGTACTCGCTCGGAGAGTGGTTCAGGTGGTCGAGCTGTGATCAGCGTACGATCGCAAGATGGTCGATGCCCAACGCCTGCTGACGGACCGGATCGCGATCGACGACCTCTTGACCCACTACGCAACGCTTATCGACAGTCGCCGGTTCGAAGAACTCGATCAGGTTTTCACCTCCGACGCCGTGCTCGACTACCGCTCGGCCGGTGGCATCCGCGGCTCTTTCTCCGAGGTTCGCGACTGGCTCGCCAGCGTCCTCCCGTTGTTCTCGTGGACCCAGCACCTCGTGGTCAACCGCGCCGTTGAGCTGGCCCCCGGTGCCGATGAGGCCACCAGCAGGTCGCTCTTCCACAATCCCAACAGCATGGAGATCGAAGGCCGGTCCTGGCTCTTCGTGGTCGGTGGCGCCTACCACGACCGACTCGTGCGGACGGACTCGGGCTGGAGGATCCGCCACCGGGTGGAGGAAACCATTTGGTGGGACAATCCGATGCCCGGGCTCGACGCCGTCCCGCCTCCTCTCCCGGCCGACTGCTTCGACTGAACGGTCGGCCCGTAGAGGGCGAGACAAAGTTCAACGAAGTCAACCTTCCACAAGGGGCTTGTCGAAGAGCAGGATCTCCTCATCGTCGGGAGGTTGAAAAATCGTCGCCCACTCCTCAAAGTGAGCCCGTGTGATTGGCGCGGCTGTCCACTCGCCCGATGCAGTGCGGCGTTCAGCTCGCTCGATCAACTGCTCCAAGGGCGCATGGAGGTAATGCAGTTCGACTCCCACCCCCAACGCTCGCGCCCCGAGTCGTTTCTCATCCCGTTCGGCTCGCGCCCAGTGGCCCCACTCCAAGATCACGCTCTGGCCCCGGGCGAGGAGATCCCGGGACAGTTCCCACAGCTGACGTTCGATACGCACCCGGAATTCGTCATCCCACACATCGGCCCCCAGTTGCGTCACCCACCCGTCCTTGTCCAACCTGATGGCGGGGATCTTGGGTGCGAGCCGACGAGCGAGTGTCGACTTGCCCGAGGCTGGAAGCCCACAGATCAGCACGAGGCGTGCCGATGAAATCGCCATGCACGATTTCTAACATCGAAGGCGCCGGCGACGGAGTCGGTCGAGTCTTCCTACTATCGAGGCTGCGCCGTCAATGCATTCCAGGCCGCGAGAGAGTCCATGTAGTCCCTCCAGCGCGCGATCTTCCGGTCTTTGATCTCGACAATGGAACAGAATCGATTGTCGTACGTCACGCCTGTCGCGAGGATGGTCCCGTGGACCTCGTATTCGATGACGATGACACGACCGTCGTCCGTAATGCGGGTGACCAGATTGTCGGCGGATCTGAGCTCAATGTTGTCGCCATAGCCCTTGAACTGGGCCATCAGGTCAGCCCGCCCCTGAATGGTGCGAGGCCAACCTGGAAAGTCGTAGAGGACCTCATAGACGATGTCGTCCGAGACGACGTCGAAGAAATGCTCGCCGTCGACGCGGTCACCCAGCGCCCCTCGAACCAGATCGAAGTACGGATCGGCGGCCTGGTAGGGAGCGTATTTCTGATTCGGCATCGACGAAGGATAGATGGCTCGTGCGCGGACTCTATGCGGACCCGCGGCGGGCCACCTCGTCGAGCGCCCGCCCGTCCACCTCGAGCAGCGAGTCGACGACGAGATCGGCCAGCCCGAACGCGGGATGGTGGCCCTCGCCGTGCTCGGGCACCGCGATGCACGCCATCGACGCCGCCTTGGCGGCGAGCACGCCCGCCGGCGCGTCCTCCCACACGAGGCACTGGCGCGGCACGGCCCCGAGCTCGTCGGCCGTGGTCAAGAAGACGGCGGGGTGCGGCTTGCCGTAGGGCTCGTCCTCGGCCGAGTGCACCAGCGCGAAGCGGCGGCGCAGGTCGAAGTGCTCCAGTGCGGCGTCGATGAGGCGGTACTGCGACGACGACGCCACGGCGAGGACGAGGCCGCGCTCGTTACACAGGTCGATGGCGTGTTCGGCACCCGGCTTGAGGACGCCCTTCGTGAGGATGAGCTCGATGACGCGGTCGACGATCGTCACCGCCACCTCGTCGGGGGCAGGGCCGGTCCACGGGTAGAGCCGGTACCAGTGCTCGGTCACCTCGTGCACGAACATGCCCTTGGTCGAGCGGCACCCCTCGACGGCGAGGGGGACACCGAGGCCACCGAGGATCTCGATCTCGGCCTCGTGCCAGAGGATCTCCGAGTCGATGAGGAGCCCGTCCATGTCGAAGATGGACGCGGTGAACCCCGCCGGTACGGGGTGCGGCGGAATCAAGCGGCGGACAGCTGCGCCTCGATGTCGCCCACGATGGCGGGGTCCTCCGGCTCCACCTGCGGCCGGTAGCGCGCCACGATCTGGCCGGCGGGCGAGACGAGGAACTTCTCGAAGTTCCATGTGATGTCGCCGGCCTTGCCCTCGGCGTCTTCCTTCTCGGTCAACTCGGCGTAAATGGGGTGGCGGTCGTCGCCGTTCACCTCGATCTTCTCCATGAGCGGGAAGGTGACGCCGTACGTCGTCGAGCAGAACTCAGCGATCTCCTCGGACGTGCCGGGCTCCTGGCCCATGAACTGGTTGCACGGGAAGCCGATCACCGAGAAGCCCTTGTCGCCGTACGTCTTCTGCAGCCGCTCGAGGCCCTCGTACTGCGGGGTGAGGCCGCACTTGGAGGCCACGTTGACCAGCAGCAGGGTCTGGCCGGCGAAGTCGCCGATCTTGGCGTCGTCGCCCTGGAGGGTGTGGATGGGGATGTCGTAAAGAGCCATGTCCCGGACCCTACCGGTCCCCGGCGCCGGCGCGCCCGGGGCGGGTGGCCGGGCGGTCCGCGTAGGGTGGCCGGCGTGCACGCGGTGGTGATCCGGGACGGCCGGCTGTCCTGGGAGGAGCGCGACGACCCGGTCTGCGGCGACACCGAGCTCCTCGTGGCGGTGCGGGCGGCGGGCCTCAACGGGGCGGACCTGGTGCAGCGGGCGGGGGCGTATCCAGCGCCTCCGGGGTGGCCGCAGGACATCCCGGGCATGGAGATGGCCGGAGAGGTCGTCGCAGTGGGGCGGCAGGTGACGCTGTTCGGGCCCGGGGACCGGGTCATGGCCGTGGTCGGGGGCGGGGCCCAGGCGACCGTGGCCCGCGTCGACGAGTCCCACGCGCTGGCCGTGCCCGACGCGTTGCCCTGGCCCGAGGCCGGCGGGTTCCCCGAGGTCTTCTGGACCGCCCACGACGCGCTCTTCACCCAGGCGGGGCTCCGGATGGGCGAGCGGGTGCTCGTCAGCGGCGCCGCGGGCGGCGTCGGGACGGCGGGCGTGCAGATGGCCGCGGCGGCGGGTGCGGTGGTGACGGCGTCGGTGCGCAATGCCGCGCTGCACGACGCGGTGCGGGACCTCGGGGCCGCCTCCGTGGTCGAGCCGGGGGGCGAGGGGGCGCACGGCCCCTACGACGTCGTCCTCGAACTGGTGGGTGCGCCGAGCTTGAGCGGGGTGCTGCCCCACGTCGCCACCGGGGCCCGGGTCGTCGTGATCGGCGTCGGCGGCGGGGCCCAGATGGAGATCGACCTGTATTCGCTGATGCGGGCGCGAGCCCGCATCGGCGCGTCGACGCTGCGGGCACGCAGCCGGAGCGAGAAGGCGGACGTGGCGGCCGCAGTGGCGGCACACGTGCTGCCGCTGCTGGCCGACGGACGGGTCAGAGTGCCGGTGGCCGACACCTTCCCCCTGCCCGAGGCAGAAGCGGCGTACGAGCGCTTCGCCCGGGGCGGCAAGCTCGGCAAGGTCGTGCTGGTCAATTGAACCGGTGATCGAGGCCGTCCTCTTCGACGGGGACCAGACGCTGTGGGACTTCGAGCGCGTCATGCGCGACGCGCTGATCGCCGTCGTCGGCGAGCTGCGGGCGGCGCGGCCGGGACGGTTCACGGCGGCGCTGCGGTGGCAGGACCTCGAGCGCGACCGTTCCGCCGTCGGGATGGAGCTCGAGGGGGTGGAGTACAACCTGGCCCGGCTGCGTGTCCTCGGGTTCGCCCGCACGCTGGAGCGCCTGCGGGACGCGGACGGCGGGGACGCGGCGGCCGATGCGCCGCTGGCCGAGGAGCTCGGTGCCTCCTACTTCCACCACCGCGACCGCGACCCCGCGCTGTTCCCCGACACGCTGCCCTGCCTCGATGCACTGCAGGTGCACTACCGCCTCGGCCTGCTGTCCAACGGGAGCCGGCTGCCCGAGAAGGTCGGGCTGGGGACGTACTTCGAGTCCGTGGTGTTCGCCCAGGACCACCGGGTGGCCAAGCCGGACAAGGGCATCTTCGAGGTGGTGGAGCGCCAACTGGGCGTGGCGCCGGCGGCGTGCGTGCTGGTGGGCGACCACCCCCTCAACGACGTGGCCGGGGCCAAGCGCGCCGGATGGCGTGCCGTGTGGATCGATCGCGAGGGCGGGGGCGCGTTCGTGCCGCACGAAGGGTGCGAGGAGCATCCAGACGCGGTCGTGACCTCGCTCGACGAGCTTCCCGCCGCACTGCGGGTGCTCGGCCGCAACTGAGTTCGGCAATGAGGTGAGCCGTCGGCGGACCGAGGTCGGGGGCTGACGGTCCTCGTGGTTTCAGCGTGCGGAACGCAGCCCTCCCCGATCCGGCACGCCGGGCCCGTCCGGGGTCGACCGCCCCGACATCAATCCAAGAGCAGGGTCGGGACCCTACCGAGCATCGGCGTCGAGGACGGCAGTGATCTTGAGGTCGTCAGGCGGTGCAATCCCGCCCGCCTTCATGCCCTCGGCCAACGGACCCTCGGCGAAGCTCTGCCAAGCCTCAGCGCTGGGCCAGAAGTCCACGATCCCGACCTGGCCGCCGACCTCGTAGGCCGAGTGAAAGAGCATCCCAGCGGGGATCGCGAGGCCAAGCATCTGATCGTGCATACCCCGGTAGGTCCCGACGTCGCTCTTCAGTGTGAACGTGACCATGACAGCCATGGCTGGGCCCTTTGTTCGTTGGAAATCTGACGCTAGTCGGCATCATCGTTTGACGTGCTGGCTCAATGGTCGCGCCGAGACCCATGAGGTCCTGCCCTCGAGCGCCGGGACGATAGGACACTTCGGCACGACGGGGGCAGTCCCCATCACCCACCCGAGCACCCCTTCCGTCGGATACCGCAGGACTTTGGACCCTGGCCACGAAGAAGGCCCGGTCATACCGTCAAGTCATGAGCGGCTCCCGGATCCCGCATGGCTTTCGCGCCCGATCGGAGGCTTTCGACACCTTCGACCGGGGCAAAGGCGGATCGGTCCCGCAAGGCAATGAGTCATTGACCACGGCGGCACCCGCACCCATTGAGCCTGACGTGCTGCACCGGTTGTCCCTGCTGAACCGCTTCCTGCCGCTCTGGATAGTCGCGGCGATGGCCCTGGGATTGTTGCTCGGACGCGCGATTCCGGGCCTCAACGGGTGGCTCGACACCGTCAAGATCGGGGCGGTTTCCTTACCGATTGCGATCGGTCTGCTTCTGATGATGTACCCCGTGTTGGCCAAAGTGAAATACGCCAAGGTTGGCAGCGTGGCGCGGGACCGTCGCACCATCGGTACCTCGCTGTTTTTGAACTGGGTCGTCGGGCCGGCAGTGATGTTCACCTTGGCGTGGCTGATGTTGCCCGACCTTCCGGCTTATCGCACCGGATTGATCATCGTGGGCCTGGCTCGATGCATCGCGATGGTGCTCGTCTGGAACGACTTGGCCTGTGGTGACCGGGAACTTGCGGTTGTGCTCGTCGCCGTGAACTCCGTGTTCCAGATCGTCGCCTACGCACTGCTCGGCTGGTTCTACCTCCAAGTCCTTCCCGGTTGGCTCGGCCTCGGCACGGCTGCTCTCCACGTGACCATTTGGGAGATTGCCAAGATCGTGCTGGTGTTCCTTGGCATTCCACTCGCCGCCGGGTTCTTCACTCGCACGATCGGCGAGAGAACCAAAGGGACCCGGTGGTATGAGGAGCAGTTCATTCCACGGATCAGCCCTCTTTCGCTTTACGGGCTGCTGTTCACCATCGTCGTCCTCTTCGCCCTACAGGGCCACAAGATCACGAGCGACCCGTGGGACGTGGCCCGGATTGCACTGCCACTACTCGCCTACTTCGGAGTCATGTGGTTCGGTGCTTTCGCTCTCGGACTCCGAATGCACTTTCCGTATGAGCGCAACACGGCGGTCGCTTTCACCGCTGCCGGGAACAACTTTGAGCTCGGCATTGCCGTGGCTATCGGCATCTTCGGCGTGACCTCGGGCGAGGCGCTCGCCGGTGTCGTTGGTCCGCTCATTGAGGTTCCGGTCCTGGTGAGCCTCGTCTACGTCGCTCTCTGGGCCCGCCGCCGCTTCTATTCCTCGGCTGAGACTCGGCCCAATGCGAACAAGGAGACCATCGCATGAACTGTCTTGATTGCACCGATTCCAACGTGTCCACTGTCGCCGTGGCGGCTTGTCACTCGTGTGGAGCCGGGGTCTGCATGGACCATGCCACGATCCTTGACCAGTACCTCACTCGCACCGAACCCATCGACCAGGTGATCAGGATTGAGCCACCAGCGCGGCTCATCTGGTGCGGAGTGTGTTCTGCCGCCAATCAAGCTGCCGCGCACCACGACCCCCACCGCCACCACCCCCAACACAAGCATTAGTTGTCTTTTCGCCGCCATTCCCACTTCGGTCAGCTGGGTCCCGGTTGCGCCGCGCACCCTTCGTGCGGCACGCACGCGCCCACGCCCTCGCGGTCGATCCACACGGCGCACCACCGTGGGCGCTTGACCCCCACCACGTCGTTGAGGGGGTGGTCGCCCATCAGCACGCACGTTGCTGGCGGTCACTGGTGGCGTGGGGCCGGCATTTCGATGCCGTCGTGACCTCGCCCGACGAGCTTCCCGGTGCACTGCAGGTGCTCGACCGCAGCTGAGTTCGGCAATGAGGTGAGCGGTCAGCAGCCTGAGCTCGGGGCTCATGGTCGGTCGAGCTCCTGTCGAGTGGGGCTTCCACCTGCACCGATCTGACCGGCGCGAGGGCGATTCCGGAGGACTCTTCCAGCCTCGGCAATCGCGACACCGGCGGCGGCCAACGCCGCCACTCGGTCGGCCCACCACCACCCGAGGTAACGATTCGCGAGCAGGCCGAGGAGAGCAAGTATTCCGAGGCAAGCTCCGATCCCACTGAGGGTTCCATCGCCCTTGAGGGCGCTGCTGGCAAGCTCCGAACCGACCCGGTGTTTCGCCAGGCCGAGGGGTGCGAGGACAAGCACTGCAACAGCGGCCGAAACCATGGCGGAGAGGGAGCTCTGCGGAGCCGTCCCGTCCACCAAGGCCACGACCGATGCGACTGTGAGCACGGTCGCCGTCACCAGCAACGCTGCCGCCACCACGACGGAGGCGAGCGCCTCGGCTCGGTCGGCCGCTCCGGGATCGAAACGTTCGCGTCGGAATCGCCACACCAGTGCGGCAGACCCGGCAACGTCTGCAAGGACGTTGAGCCCGAGGCCGAGAACCCCCAGGCTCCCGGCGAGCAGTCCCGCAGTGATGGACCACGCTCCCGCCACGAGGCCCCAGATGACCGACACCGTGACGAGCAGCAGCGCCCTGCGCAGGAGTGCATCACGCTGGGCGATCCGGGGTTCGTCGGCGCTATTCCACTGAGGCATCGTCGGAGTCTTCCGCACGGACTCCGGTCCGTCCCAGTTCGACCGCCTCGAGCGCTCACCAGCACGAATTGAAGCCAGCTCGAGTGGTCTCCAGGTCGGATTGCGGCTCTGACCTACGAGCCCTCTTGCAAGAGCTGTCCCGGTCGTCTGCGTCCTCGAGGGATGAACGCAGCCAGGCGCGCGGGGGCGTCGTCACCCATCCCACACGGCCTTACCCTCCCTTTACCGCCCTCCCATACCGTCGTCCTCGACATGCGATGGGACCGAGGGAGGGAACGAGAGATGACGGAGACCGATGCGGCTTCAAGGGAGCGCCATGGCCGAGCCCGTGCGCGACGAGAGCGTGGACACCATGTCTCGAGGGCTGCACGTGGGCTGGTGCTCGGCGGCCTGATGGTCGGGCTCACCGCCCTCCCTGCCGTGAGCGCAGGTGCGGCCACCACCATCAGGTCGAACAAGCCGTACGCGCAGGCTCAGCTGTTGAAGCTCTCGAATCTGCCGCCCGGTTGGACGAAGACGGACAAGGTCTCGATCGGTACCAGCGCAGACAACAATTCGATGAGCATGCTGACGATGACCCAGCTGCCTGACCTGTCAACGTGCTTGGGCAAGCCCCCACCGCTCAGTGTGGTCGCGGCCGAGGCCTCCAGCCCCGAATTCGACAGCAAAGACCAGAACACCAGCATCATCGACGTCGCGGACGTGTACACCAGCACCGACGAGGCGAAGAGCGACTTCCCGCCGCTGAACAATCCCAAGTTCGCCAACTGCTTCCTGCAGGTACAGGGTTCATCCATTGCGGACGTGGAGAAGTCCTATTGGCCATCCGGCGCCACGTTTGGAACTCCGATCGCCTCCGTCTCCCATCAGCAGAAGTACGGAGATCAGTCGGGGTTCGTCGACGTCCAGGTGCCCGTGAACCTCCCGGCAGGGCAAGGCAGCACCAATGACTTCTTCGATGTGCTCGTGATCCGCGAGGGCCGATCGACCGCCGAGCTGTTGATCGACCAGGGAGATACACCCCCCTCGGCGGCGCTCACCGAGTCATTGGCGAAGGCGGTGACGGCCAGGATGAAGGCGCGGCCGCCGGGCAACACGTTCATCGCCGCCTGAGCATCAGTGGCGGCGGGTGGCGTCCTTGTAGTCGGCCTCGGCGAGACGTCCATCGCCAACCCGGCGCGGTGCGGCGCCGCCGTCACTGCCGCGCGCACTACGGCGTGGGCGAACTCCCGGCCAGCAGTGCGTAAATCCCGACCATGGGAGCAGTGCCATTGACGCCGTACTGCGGGTTGATCAGCCCCGTACCGACCTGTCGTTGTGCCCACATGGTCGACGCGAAGCTCTGGGCTTCAGAGGCGTACGCCGCGTTCGGCACCACCTGATTGAGCAGGAACAGGTTGCGGAAGTAGATGGAATTGAACGCGGTCCCCTGGTTGACGAGCGCCGTTCCGGTGCCGAAGTCGGACACGGCTGCGGCCGCCGTCTGCTGCGCCTGGTTCAGGTACGTGGTGTTGCCCGTCAGCTGGTACAACAAGACGCCCGCTCCCACCATCACGCCCTGGTTGTAACTCCAGATCGCCGTGTTGACACTCCCGTTTGGATTGACATGGTCGTTGTACAGGCCGCTCGCCGTTCCGAGGCAGGTGACGACCCACTGGTACATGCTCGTCGCCCAGGCCAGGTCCGAGGTGTTCCCGGTCAGCCGGTCCAGCTCGAGCGCCAGAGCGGCGCCGGCGCCGTTGGCGGAGGTGTTGCGCTGGCTGCCGGCAACGTCCTCCCACACGACGCCTCCAGGGCAGCCGTCAGTGGTGCTCGTATCCCACCCCGAGATGATGAAGTTGAGCTCGCTCTGGGCCAGGGTGAGGTACGTGTGGTTCGACGTGAGGAGGTAGGCGTGGATCAGGTTCAGCCCGGTCCACGCGTTGTCGTCGTAGTAGGTGGCACCGCCCGGACCAAGCGGCGGCGCCGGCGCCGACTGGTAGGCGGGCGGCTGGGCGGCGCCAGTGGGTGAGACTTCCGTCGGGTCGAGGTAGTGGCCGAGACCGGTCAGGCGGGCCGCGACGTCGGTTGCGTAGCGGGCACCGTTCGGGGCGCCGTACAGGTAGACGGTCCCGGCGGTCGCGTTGGTGAACGGCCACAAGCACGAATAGGTGCCGCACGGGTTCGAGGGGCTGCCGCGGTAGAGGGACTGGTGGCCGGAGTAGAAGTTCTGTTGCAGCGCGTTGTAGGTCGCCACCGCCTCCTGCTGGTTCGTCGAGGTGGCCGAGCCGGCCTGACCTTGTTGGTGAGGCGGTGCGGCGGAGGCGGCCGTGGCTCCAGCAGCGATGGCGAGGCACACGACAGCCGCGCCGCCCAGGCCCCGCATCCAGCGCCAGTTCTTCAAAGAGGAGTTCGTCCGTGATGTGGAGGCAAGCACCTGGGAACCTCGATTCTGACGCTGTGACGCCACCGTACATCTCCGGCGTCCTGGTGACTCGGGTGGCGCCTCGACTCTCACCCCGGAGCTCGGCCCGGATGGCGTCGGGAGCGGGTCTTGGGACCCGCATGGACTCGACGCTTCCGTTCCGAACTGACCAACGGCCGGGAACCCCTGCCCACGCCGTGCGGTCGGACAATGCCGCCGGTGACGCCATGCCGGGCTGCCAAGCGCACGACCCGGCGGGTCGCGACAATGGACCGTGGCCTGGTCCGGACGGAAGAAGCGTGCGTGGACTGTCGCTGCGGTCGGGCTCGCCGCCGCCGCGGTGGCTGCCGTGGCGGCGATCGGCGGGACGTCCTCTTCGCCCCCGCCCGCGGCCTCGAATGGCCCGGGCCGTGCTGCCAACCCGGTGGCCTCGCCTCTCTCGCGACCGGCACCACGAGCGCCGCGGCACCACGGGCAGTCCGCGCCGCCGGCCACGACGTCCACCACGGCGGCGCCGACGACCCCGAGCCCGGTCCCTCTCGCCGGGTGCCCGGTGCCCCCCCACCCGCCACTCCCGACCCCAGCGCCGCCGTGGCATCCATCCGTCCTCGTCACATCCCTTCCGCCGGTGACGGCGCCGGCGCCGTGGACCTCACATCTCGCCGCCATCACCGGCAAGGGCATGTGGATCTGGCAGTGGGACAGTACCGACGGTGGGGACGCCGCCCAGATCGTGCACCAGGCCGTGTCGGCGGGGCTGCACCAGCTGTGGGTGCGGGTGGGTGACTCGATGAACGGTTTCTACGGCGCCGCGGAGCTCGACGCGCTGGTACCCGTCGCCCACGCCCAAGGCATCGCCGTGATCGCATGGGGTTTTCCCTACCTGTGGGACCCCGCCGGCGACGCCGGGTGGACCGGGCAGATCCTCGACTGGCGCTCCGCCGACGGCCAGCAGGTCGACGGCTACAGCGCCGACATCGAGATGTCGACCGAAGGCGTCATGCTCAGCGCCCAGCGGGCATCGGTGTACCTCGAGCTTGTTCGCCAGGCCGCCGGCAGCCGGCTGGTCGTGGCGACCGTCTACCCCCCGAGTGACGCCAACTGGGACGGCGGGTACCCGTACCGGGCCATGGCACCCTACGTGGACGCCTTCGCCCCGATGGTGTACTGGGAGTGCACCGACCCCGGCACCGACGGGGCGCTCGACGTCGCTCGTCTCTCGACCCTCCGGCCGGTGCACGTGATCGGGCAGGCCTTCAACTTTTCCGGCGCGGGCGGCCGGACCGTCTCCCCGAGCGCAGCAGAGATCGCAGAGTTCCTGAGCGCCGGTCAGCGCGCGGGAGCGCTGGGCGCGTCGTTCTGGGTGTGGCAGGAGGCCACGCCGGAGGAGTGGGCCGCCCTGACCGGCTTCAGCTGGGGCTCGTCCGGGCTCCGACCTCTGCCAGCACGGTCCACCCCGACAAGTTCCCGACGCTGATCTTGCGTCAATGACGGCCGGTCGCCTCCTGGTGGGCGGCCTCGGCGAGGCGTTTGATCGACTGCAGCCGCCGGTCCCACAGTCGGGCCTGGTCCGCCATGGCGTGCGACGCCTCGTCCAGGCGCCCCGGGACCACGCGGAAGCGGACCTCGCGGCCCGCCTTCTGGCGGGTGACGAGTCCCGCCTGCTCCAGCACCACCAGGTGCTTGATGACGGCCTGGCGGGTGAACGGCACCTGCTCGGCCAGGGAGCTCGCCGTCGTCTCTCCGTCCGCGACGAGCAGGTCCAGCACCCGGCGACGCGACGGGTCGGCGATGGCCGACCACAGCGCGTCGTCGGGAGGGACGTCCATCACGCGCCGGCGACGAAGAGATCCCCGAGGCGGCCGAAGAACTCCGCCCAGCCGTCCCGGTGCTCCTGGGCATAGCGGGCCTTGTCCTCGTCGGCCCAGCCGATGGTGTCGAGACCGGTCTCGGTGACCCGCAGCCGCGTCCGCTCGGTGCCCTCCGCGGCGAGCGTGAACTCGACCAGGACGGAGTTGCCCGCTACGGGCGCATCGCGCATCGGGATGGCACCAGCGGAACGAGAACCGCTCCGGCGGCTCGACCGCGACCACCACCAGCGGTGCCGTCATCCTGCCCTCGAACACGAGGGTGCCGGCGCCTCCGTCGCGCAGGTCGAGCTCGACCTCGTCCGCAAACCACCGGGCGATCTGGTCGGGCTCGGTGATCGTGCGCCAGACCACGTCGGCCGGTGCCTCGATGACGATCTCTCGTTCGACAGTCAGGTCGGTCATGGCTCAGCCCCAGCTGCTGACGAGCTCGTTGCGGGGGAACGGGGCCGCCTTGCCACCCTCGAGCCCGTGCTTGAGGCTCAGCAGGTAGGAGGCCCAGGCGGTGCTGCAGTGGTGCATGAACTCGACCGGCTCACGCCAGCCGGCGTTGGTGAAGAGCACCACGGTCTCGTCACCGTCGGCCCGCAGGTCGAACGTGAATGTCGTGTCCTCCCACTCCGCCGGGCCTCCGGCGCCGCCGCGCCACACCACCCGGCTCGACGGGGTCGCCTCGACCACCTCCATGACGGCGACGCGGTCGGGGCCGCCGAAACGGAACTCGAGCCGTCCGCCGATCTCCTCGTCGCCCACGACGTCGTTCGTCCACCACTGCGACAGACCCTCGCGGGTGGCGATGGCCTCGTAGACCTCTTCGATGGGGGCGTTCACCCCGACCCTGTTCCTGATGTCCGGCATTGCTCCAACCTCCTGGTTCGGTAACGTGCAACTTATTGTTGCACATTGGGGAGGGAAGTGCAACCAAAAGTTGCGGATTTCTTCAGGGGCGTGGCGGGGAGGCGGACAGGCGGGACGGTCTCTAGCGGGTGAGGATGACGACGCCCGCGTTGGCGCCGCGGCCGACCGTGTGCGAGAGGGCCACCCGCGCCCCCTCGACCTGGCGCGGCCCGCACTCGCCGCGCAGCTGGCGCACCAGCTCGACGACCTGGCCGAGGGCGGAGGCGCCGAGCGGCTCCCCCTTCGACAGCAGTCCCCCGCTCGGGTTCACCGGGAGGCGGCCGCCCAGATGCGTCGCACCCGAATCGAGCAGCGCCGCCGAGCCGCCCGGCTCGCAGAGGCCGAGCTCCTCACAGGAGAGGAGCTCCCGCGCCGCGTCCGTGTCCTGGCACTCGACGACGTCGAGATCGGAGGGCCCCAGTCCCGCCTCCTCGTAGGCCACCGTCGCCGCCAACGTCGACGGGGCGGGCACGGCGTCCGACGCCAGCCCGGCCAGCGGCGTCGACTCGCTCAGGACGGGACCCGGGATGTGGGAGCGGAGCACCGCCGCCGCGAGGGTCACCGGCGCCGGCGGGGTGCCGGCGGAGGCGGTGGACGGGGCGGCCAGGTCGGCCCGGCGCAGCACCAGCGCGGCGGCGCCCTCGTTGGGCGAGCACAGCATGAAGAGGTGGAGCGGCTCGCAGACGACGCGCGAACCGAGGACCTCGTCCACCGTCGTCTCCTTCTGGTACATGGCGTCGGGGTTGGCCACGCCGTGGCGGCGGTTCTTCACCACCACCCGGGCCAGGTGGTCCTTGGTCACCCCCGACGTCAGGCACAGCCGCTGCGCCCGCAGCCCGAAGAAGGCCGGCGTGGCGGCCAGCCCCGCCTCCTCCTGCCACGGCTCGAAGAAGGACGACCGGATGATCCCCTTGGGCATCTTCTCGGTCCCGAAGACGAGGACGGTGTCGTACTGGCCGGCCCGGATGGCGGCCGCAGCCAGCATCAAGGCGGCGCCGCCACTGGCGCAGCCCGCCTCGACGTCGAGGATCGGCATGCCGGTCATGCCGAGCCGGCTCAGCACCTTGTGGCCGGTCGCCACGCCGCCGTAGGCCGTGCCGCAGAACGCGGCCTGGAAGCCGTCCTTGCCGATGCCCGCCTCGCGCAGCGCGGCGCGCACGGCGACGACGCCCATGTCGGTCGTCGACACCCCCTCGAAGCGCCCGAAGGGGTGCATCCCCACGCCCGTGACGACGACGCCGGTCACGACGCCGCCGGGGGCGAAGGCGTAGGTCACCACGTCCGTGCCGTCGTCGTTGGGGTGGAGCGGGACGACGCGCAGCTCCATCGCCTGGCCCTCCCGCAGCGACGCCGGGTCGCTCTCGGTCAGCCGCGTGATGACCCGCACGCCCTCGGGCAGCTCGACGACGCCGATGCCGAAGGGGACCTCGCCCTCGTAGCCGGGGGGCGGCGCGGTCACCGCCGTCCACGCCCACAGCGTGCCGGAGGGAGAGAGGTCGACGGGGGCGGGATCGTCCGCGGCGCAGTAGGTGCAGGCGTCGGCCCGGGGGAAGTGGACCGACCCGCAGGCGCCGCACCGGCTGCCCAGCAGCGCCGGTGGGTCGCCGTCGCGGAAGAGCCCGTCGCGGACCATGCCACCCATGTGCTGCCCTCAGCCGTTCAGCTCGACCAGCTCGAGCGCGTCGAACTCCCAGAAGGCCCGCAGCGACGCCAGCTTGCCGGCGCCGTTGCTGCGGTAGGTGTAGACGCCGCGGACGATCGCCTGGTGCGTGCCGCCGGCGAGCGTGGTCCGGATGATGCCGACGTCGGCCACCTCGTCGCCGCACAGGTAGGACTCGGTGATCTCGAACGTGATGGCCTCGCTCGACGCGATGACGGTGTCGTAGAAGGCGGCGATGGCCGCGCGCCCGTGGTGGCCCGTGCCCTCGGGGTCGAACGCCGACGGGCCGATGGGGTCCTGCACGAAGGCGTCGTCGGCGAAGAGGGCCAGCCAGCCCTCGCGGTCCCCGGCGGTGACGGCGGCCCGGGAGCGGATGCCGAGCTCGCGGGCGTTCAGCGGTGCGTCGGCCATGATCAGCGGACCTTCGCGATGACGTCGTCGGCGAACCGCTGCAGGTTGTCGACCTTCGTCTGCAGCGTCTCGGTGTCCTGCTCGACCCCGTAGGGCCAGCGGAAGCCGACGATCACGTCGGTCACGCCGAGCTCCTCCAGCCGCTGGACGCCGTCGGGCGTGTACGCGTCGAGCGAGATCACGTGCGTCTCGAACGGCTTGGCGTCGGTGCCGTGCTCGCGGCGCAGCTCGGCCAGGCGCGCCAGGAGCCCCGGGAGGTCGGCCGGGTCGCCGCCGCCGTGCAACCACCCGTCCCCGTCGCGGGCGGCCCGCTGGAGGGCGGCCTCGTGGTGCCCGCCGATCAGGATCGGCACGGGACGGCTCGGCGTCGGACACATCTTTATGGACGGGATGTCGAACACCTCCCCGTGGAACTCGAAGAAGCCGCCGGCCATGAGCCCGCGCATGATGGCGATCTCCTCGTCCATGCGCGTGCCCCGCTTCGCCCAGGGCACGCCGCAGATCTCGTAGTCCTCCGGCCACGGGCTCGTGCCCACGCCGAGCAGCAGGCGGTTGTCGGTCAGGACGGCCGTCGAGCTCACCTGCTTGGCGATGAGGACGGGCTGGCGGATGGGGAGCTTGATCACGAACGTCACGAAGCGGATGCGCTCGGTGACCGCACCCATGGCGGGGATGAGCGCGAACGGCTCGAGGAAGGGCTTGTCCTCGAGGAACTCGCGGGTCCCGTCGGGGTTGAACGGGTAGGTCGTGTCGGAGACCTCGGGGTAGCAGATGGAGTCGGGGACGACCATGGAGTCGTATCCAGCCTCCTCGGCCGCCCGCGCCAGCGGGAGGTAGTACGACGGGTCCGTCATCGACTCCGCAAACGAGAAACGCACGGCACCTCCCCTGTCCGAGACCCACGAGCGCCGCCTACCATGCGGCCCGTGCCCGCTCATCCTGCCAGCACCAGCACGCAGGGGAAAAACCCCGGGCCCGCCGACGTCCCCCTGAGCGCCGCCGGGCCCCTGGTCACGGACCTCTCCCTGGACGACCTCGAGCGGGAGGCCCGCCACGCCATCGGGGAGATGGCCTACGCCTACTACGCGGGCGGGGCCGACGACGAGCGGCTGCTGGAGGGCAACGTGGCCGCCTGGGGCCACTGGCAGCTCCACCCGCGGGTCCTGGCCGGGATCTCGGAGGTCTCGACGGCGACGACCCTGCTCGGGACCCCGGTCCGCTCGCCGGTGGCGGTGGCGCCGACCGCCATTCAGGGGCTGGCCCACCCCGAGGGGGAGGCGGCCACGGCCCGGGGGACGGCCGAGGCCGGCGCGCTGCTGATCCTCTCGTCGCTCGCCACCTGCCCGCTCGAGGAGGTGGCCGCCGCCGCCCCCGAGGCGGCGCGCTGGATGCAGGTCTACATATTGCGGGAGCGGGCGCGCACGGCCGAGCTGGTGAGCCGCGCCGCCGCCCACGGGTACGGTGCGCTGGTGCTGACCGTCGACGCGCCGGTGTCGGGCCTGCGCCTGCGGGAGTGGCGCATGGGCGTGCACCTGCCCGACGACCTCGCCCTGCCCAACCTCGCCGGGGACAGCACCGACAGCGCCCGCGAGGGCGGCTTCATGGCGGTGGTGACGCACGAGTTCGAGCCCGCGCTCACCCCCGACGACATTCAGTGGCTGGCCGGGCTGAGCGCGCTGCCCGTCGTGGCCAAGGGCGTGCAGCGGGCGGACGACGCGGTGCGCTGCGTCGACGCCGGGGCCGCCGCGGTCGTCGTCTCCAACCACGGGGCGCGCCAGCTGGCCGACGCGCCGGCGACGGCCGACATCGTGGGCGAGATCGTCGACGCCGTGGCCGGCCGGGCCGAGGTCTACGTGGACGGCGGGGTGCGCCGCTCCCCCGACGTGGTCAAGGCGCTGGCGCTCGGAGCGAGAGCGACGCTGGTGGGGCGGCCCTCCCTGTGGGCGCTGGCGACGGGCGGGGCGGACGGCGTGGCGGCGCTGCTGCGCTGGTACGAGTCCGAGCTGCGCCGGGCCATGGCGCTGTGCGGCGCGGCGAGCATCGAGGACATCGACCGCGGCCTGGTGCGGCGGGCACCGGGATGGGCGCTGCCATGACGACGGTGGCGGCGATGCTGGCGGCGCGGGCCGGGGACGACCGGACGGGCGTGCTCGACGCAACCGGACGCTGGACGTGGCGCCAGGCCGTCCAGGAAGGGGCCACCCGCGGCGCGCTGGCCCGCTCGCTCTTCGGCGGGGCCAAACCGCACGTCGGCCTGCTGCTCCCCAACGGGCCCGAGTACCTCTTCTGGCTGAACGGCTGCGCGCTGGCCGGTGCGGCAAAGGTCGGGATCAACCCGACCCGGCGGCGGCGAGGCGCTGGCCGCCGACGTCAGAGCGACCGACTGCGCCGTCATCGTCACCGACGCCGAGGGGGCCGCGCTGCTCGAGGGGCTCGACCTCGGCATGGGCGAGGACCGCATCCTCGTCATCGGGACGGTGCGCTACGACGCGCTGCTGGCGCAGTTCGCCGGCAGCGCCGACGCCCGGGCCCTCGTCGAGCACGCCGACGAGGTCGACGAGGAGGCGCTCTTCCTTCTCATCTTCACCTCGGGCACGACCGGCGTGCCCAAGGCCGTCCGCTGCACCCAGGGCCGGCTGGCCGGCATCGCCGAGGTGGCCGCCCCGGGCTACGGCTACACGGCCGAGGACGTCTGCTACTGCCCGATGCCCCTGTTCCACGGCAACGCCCTCATGGCGCTGTGGGGCCCGGCGGTCATGGTCGGGGCCACCATCGCCACGCGGCCCCGCTTCAGCGCGTCGGCCTTCCTCGACGACGTGCGGGCGTTCGGCGCCACCAAGTTCAGCTACGTGGGCAAGGCGATCGCCTACATTCTGGCCACGCCCGAGCGCCCCGACGACGCGGACAACACGCTCAAGAGCGCGTTCGGGACGGAAGCGTCGGTGCGCGACCGGGACCGCTTCCGCAAGCGCTTCGGGTGCTACCTCATTGAGGGCTACGGCCAGAGCGAGGGCGGCGCGTCCATCAACCCGGTGCTCGGCATGCCCAAGGGGGCGCTGGGCAAGCCGGTCGACGCGGTCGACCTGGCGGTCATCAGCCCCGAGACGGGCGAGGAGTGCCCGCCGGCGCGCTTCGACGACGAGGGCCGCCTCCTCAACGCGGGCGAGGCCATCGGCGAGATGGTCAACCGCAGCGGGCGGGGCAAGTTCGAGGGCTACTACGAGCGGGCGGACGCCGAGGCCGAGCGGTTGCGCCAGGGCTGGTACTGGACCGGCGACCTGGGCTACGTCGACGCGGAGGGGTTCTTCTACTTCGCGGGGCGCACCGGGGACTGGCTGCGCGTCGACTCCGAGAACTTCTCGGCCGGACCGGTCGAGTCGGTGCTGTCGCGCCACCCGGACGTCTCCGTCGTGGCGGTGTACCCGGTGCCCGACACGGCGTCGGGCGCGGGCGACCAATTGATGGTCGCGCTCGAGACCGTCCCGGGCCGCCCGTTCGACCCGGACGCCTTCGCCGAGTGGCTCGAGGGCGCAGGCCGACCTCGGGCCGAAGTGGGTGCCCCGCTACGTGCGGGTCTCGCCCTCGCTCCCCCAGACGGCGACCGGGAAGGTGACCAAGGTCGGCCTGCGCAAGGAAGCGTGGGCCTGCGACGACCCGGTGTGGTGGCGCCCGCTCGGCACGAGCGACATCCGGTTCGTGCGGCTCGGCGACGAGGACCGGGCCGCGCTGGCTGCGGGGCTGGCCGAGAACGGCCGGCCCCCGGTGGGTGCCCGGCTTAGAGGCCGAGGATCGCGAGGACGCCGGTCAGCTCCTCGACGCGGTGGTCGCCGGGCTCGAGCGGCGGCGGGCGCTGCCCGGGGCGGTCCTCCTCACGCCAGACGTGCACGGCGGTCATGCCGGCCCGGCGCGGGCCGCGCACGTCGGGTTCCCACGAGTCCCCGACGAAGACGACCTCGCTCGGGTCGACGTCGAGCGAGCGGGCGGAGCTCGTGTAGATGTTCGGGTGGGGCTTGCGCGAGCCGGCCCGGGCCGAGGTGACGGCGGCGTCGACCAGGTGGAGCAGCCCGACCTCCTCGAGGTAGGCATTCAGCTCCCAGCCCCAGTTGGAGCAGACGCCGACGGCGAGGCCGGCCGCCCGCAGGGACGCCAGCGTCGCCGCCGCCTCGGGGTAGGCCACCATGCGGGACTGGTCGGTCGCCCGCAGGCGGTCGACCACGCCCTCGACGTGGGCGTCGCTCACGCCGGCCGCCGTCGCGAAGTCACGCAGGCGCCACCGGACCCAGGCCTCGTAGGCCTCCTCGCTGACCGAGTGCTCGGCGTGGTCCACGCCGTCGTAGCGGGTGAAGTAGCCGTTGAGGACGGCGGGCTCGACCGTATAGCCGTGGGCCTCGAACACGGGCGCGTAGCTGGCGGCACGGGTGTCGGCCCAGCGGGCCAGGGTCCCGTAGAAGTCGAAGACGACGGCGCTCGGCACGGTGCACATTCTGCCTCCGGGCGGTGACACCACGAGGTCTGACGCGGCGAGCCCCAGCGCAGCGGGTAATACTTCTGGCCCAATGGACGCCGACGACCCATCCGCCGACGACCAACCGGCCGACGACAAACCCGCCGACGACCAGGACGCAGCGGCGGGCCGCGGCCGGCACGCCGCCGAGAACCGGCGGTCCGCGCGCTGGATCGTCGAGTTGGTCACGGTCGTCGTCCTCGCGGTCGTCATCGCCGTCCTGCTCCGCACGTTCGTGGTGGCCACGTACTCCATCCCGTCGGGCTCCATGGAGCCGACGCTCCAGATCGGCGACCGGATCGTGGTGGACAAGTTGAGCTACCACCTGCACGGCGTCGGCACGGGCGACATCATCGTGTTCTCGACGCCACCGAACGAGAACTGCGCCGGCCCCCCGGTGGCCGACCTCGTCAAGCGCGTCATCGGGTTGCCGGGCCAGACCATCTCCTTGGCGGCGGGCCGCGTCTACATCAACGGACACGTCCTGCCCGAGCCGTGGCTGCCGCCGGCGACCCGCACCCAGACGGATCCGGGCCCGTCGGTGCAGCCGTACGCATTGCGCCACCCCTACGTGATACCCGCGGGGGACGTCTACGTCATGGGGGACAACCGGACCTTCTCGTGCGACAGCCGCTACTGGGGGCCACTCAAGGAGTCGAAGATCGTCGGCAAGGTCGACGTGCGGATCTGGCCGCTCACCCGCCTGCACTTCTTCTAGGGAGCGCCGTCAGGAGCGGTGCTCACGCCGCCACACGACGCGCAACCCCGACCACGTGTCGTCGATGGCGCACACCTTGTTGTCGACCAGCCCGAGGGGAAGCGCGACCTCACGCACGACGTCCTCACCCATGGTGGTCTCGACTCCCGATGACCGCTTGGGCCAGGCGATCCACAGGCCGCCCGACGGGAAGATCATCCGGCCCAGCGCGTCGATCCGGCGCTCGAACTCCCGCCGCTGGGTGAAGAAGGCCACGACGACGTCGGCGTGCCCCCGCGCCTGGCGCTTCACCGTGACGCCCGGCGGGCCGTCGATGACACCGGCGGGCGCCCCCACGAGCACGAGCGTCGAGCCCTCGGTGATCCCGAGCTTCTTCGGTAACGGCGTCCCGCTGTACCCGGCCACGGGCGTCAGGGGTTGACGGCCCGGAAGATCCGGAAGGCGAGCGGGTACTCGTACTCGTCCGGCCCCACCGCGAACTGCTGGAGCTGGCGCTCGATCAGATCCAGCGCCTCGTCCTCACGCCCCGGCGGGACGCCGAAGAGCTCGAAGGACGTCCGATCGAAGACGGCACTGGCCGGGC
Organism: uncultured Acidimicrobiaceae bacterium; assembly: GCA_963809825.1. Classification (GTDB taxonomy): domain Bacteria; phylum Actinomycetota; class Acidimicrobiia; order Acidimicrobiales; family RAAP-2; genus Bog-473. Next base: position 210,803 of record CAWELJ010000003.1, read on the forward strand.
CGCGGACCGTGACCTCGTGCGCCGTGCGCTCGACGGCTCCGAAACCGGCGCTCTCGAGCAGCTCGCCCGTGTACTCGCCGTCGCCGAGCGCGAACGGGCCCACCGGGCTCTTTCCCGGGCCCGGGACCGGCGCGGGCGGGAGCAGGTGCCGCAGCGCGGTGCGCACGTGCCAGGGGTTGCGCTCCACCCCCTGCCAGCAGGCGAACACGAGCCGCCCGCCGGGCACGAGCGCGCCCCGGATGGCGCTGAAGGCCACTTTCGGTTCGTCGAAGAACATGACGCCGAACTGGCTCACCGCCAGATCGAAGGGAACTTCTTCGAGAGGGTCCGTCTGCACGTCCTTGCGGACGAAGCGTGCGTTGGTCACGCCGGCCTCGGCCGCCCGGCGCCGGGCCAGATCGAGGAGGGGCGCCGAGAGGTCGATCCCGACCGCCTCCCCGCCGCCTCCGACGGTGCGGGCGAGCGTGAGCGTCAGCCCTCCCCCGCCGCACCCGACGTCGCACACCCGCTGGCCGGCCCGGGCATCGACCGCCCGCAGCAGCTCGGGCGACACGGCGTCGGTGAGCCGCTCGCGCTGCGGCCAGGCGGCGGTCCAGCGATCGTCGTTCCACCGCTTGGTCTCTGCCTCGTTGGCCACGGCGAAACGGTACCCGCCCGGGTAGGTTGCCCTGCGTGCACGTCGGTCTCGTCATCCTCCCCACCGACCACTGGCGTGAGGCGCGGCGACAGTGGGAGTGGGCGGACGACGCCGGGTTCGAGACGGCGTGGACCTACGACCACATCCGCTGGGGCGGCATGCCCGACGGCCCGTGGCACGCCGCGGTGCCCGTGCTGGCCGCGGCTGCCATCGTGACCACGCGCATCCGGCTGGGCACGCTGGTCGCCACGCCCAACTTCCGCCATCCGGTCACCCTCGCCCGCGAGGCCATCACGCTCGACGATCTGAGCGAGGGTCGCCTCGACCTCGGGCTTGGCCCCGGCAGCGAGGGCTTCGACGCCGCCGCCCTCGGCCAGGAGCCGTGGTCGAAAGGCGGAGCGGCTCGCCCGCTTCGAGGAGTTCCTCGACATCGTCAAGCCCATCGTCGACGGGGAGCCGGCGACGCGCACGTCGCTGCGGACGCCGCACTACGCCGCCCAGGAGGCGCCCAGCACCCCGGGCACGCTCCAGCGACCACTCCCCCTCACGATCGCCGCCGGAGGGCCCAAGGGCATCCGCCTGGCGGTGGAGTACGGGCGCAACTGGGTGACCATCGGCCCGACCGGCCCCGTGGAGCGAACGCCCGCATCGGTGCTCGATGCGGTGCGCCGCCAGGTGACCGAGCTCGACTCCGCCTGTGCCGCCGCGGGGAGGAGCACAGCGGACGTCGGCAAGGTCCTGCTCTTCATGCCGGCCGAGCCGCTCCTGGAGTCGGCCGACCACTTCGACGACCTGTTCGGGCCCTACGCCGAACTCGGCTTCGACCAGGTGGTCCTCCATCATCCGGCGCAGACCGGTCCCTTCGGGGGCGACATCGCCGTGTTCGAGCAGATCGCGGCCAGGCACGCCCGGGGTTGATCCCCCGAAGGCCGCGACCGAAATCGACGAACGGTCGCTCCTACGCTGGCGCCGTGTCCCGACCGATCGCCGCCCGGCGCCTGCCCGCCCGGCGACGGGCCGCCGTCGCCGCGACCGCCGCCGGTCTGATCGTTCTGGCGGCCTGCGGTGACTCGCCCACGAGTCCCACGGCCCACGAGCTGACGCCGGCGAGTGGCCACCAGGCGGCCGCGTCGACCACGACCAGCGGGCCGGCCACGTCGTCGACGACCAGCGGGCCGCGCAGCCACCTCGTCCACGGCAGCGACGACGACGACCTCGACGACGTTCGCCTACGGGGCCCCGCCCTGGACCGTCCTGAGCGTGGACCCGGCGGGGGTGGCGGTCGAGGAGCAGAAGGTCACTGTCCCGTCGGGCCAGGTGGCGACGCTGGTCCGCTTCGATGCCGGCCGCGTCGTCTTCGACCTGCACATCGGGAGCCAGGATCCCCCGGTCAACCTGTCGGCCATTCCCGGCGACCGCGGTCCGGCCATCGCGGCCGACGAGGCGCCCTTCCTGCTGGCGGCATTCAACGGAGGCTTCAAGATCCATGACGGCCCCGGCGGGGTGGAGCAGCAGGGACAGGTCATCGCCCCGCTCGCCGACGGCAAGGCCAGCTTCGTCATCGATGCCGACGGCACGGCCCACGTCGGCGTGTGGGGCAGCGGGCTGCCCCGGCCCGGCGAGGCGGTGGCCAGCGTGCGCCAGAACCTGGCCCCCCTCGTCACGAACGGGGTGACGAACCCGGCGGCGAACAACCCGGCCGACTGGGGGGCGACGTTGACCAGCTCCAAGCTCGTCCCGCGCAGCGGTGCCGGCGAGGACGCCAGGGGCGACATCATCTTCGCCGGCGGGATGGCCCTGCTCCCGTCGGACTTGGCGGCCGCGTTGGCCGGTGCCGGCGCCGTCAACGCCATGCAGCTCGACATCAACCCCGAATGGGTGCAACTCGACGCGGCCGCCGCAGAGGGGGCGCCCCTCGCCACCCAGATCCCGGGCCAGGTCAGGCCCTACAACCAGTACGTGTCGGGATGGACGAGGGACTTCTTCGTCGTGATGGGGCCGTTCACCACCTCCCGCGTCAAGCCGCGCTAGAGCCGCCCGACCCCCGGAGCTCGGCCAGCCGGCCCTCCAACTCCGACCGCGCCGACACGGGGTCCACTCGCTCGAGAACGATCTCGGTGCAGCCGACCCAGGAGGCGGCCTCGACCAGCGCCCGCGCCACCCCGGCCGTCGCTCCTGGACGGAAGAGCGTCACCTGCTTGGCCACCAGCACGTCGTCGCGGCGGCCCGGATCGACCAGACCCACGATGGTGGTGCCGGACAACACCGGCATGGCGAAGTAGCCGTAGACCCGCTTGTGCTTCGGGACGTAGGCCTCGAGCCGGTGGCGCAGCCCGAACAGGCGCTCCACCCGCTCGCGGTACCAGACCAGCGAGTCGAAGGGGGACAACAAGACGTCGCGGCCCCGGGCGCGCGCACCCAGCAAGGCCAACGCGGCGGGGTCGGCGTACGCCCGCGGCGTCCAGCCCTCGACCGTCACCTCCACCAGGTCGGTGGACGCCAACGCCCGCCGCACCAGCGGGCGCGGCAGCCCGTGGTACACGGCCAGGTCGGCTTCGGTCGCCACGCCCAGGGAGCGCCCGGCCGCCGCGACCAGGCGGACGGCACACTCCTCGTCCGTCCACTCCGACCCGAGGAGGTCGGCCGGCACGGCCCGCTCGGCCAGGTCGTAGACGCGCTGGAAGCCCCGGCGCTCGCGGCAGACGACCTCGCCGATGTCGAGCAGCCATTCGGCGGCGATCTTCGTCTCGGACCAGTCCCACCACGGTCCGCCCTTCTTGGCCCCACCCAGCTCGTTCGCGGTCAGCGGACCATCGGCCCGCAGGCGGGCCACCACCTCCCCGCACGTCTTGTCCTGCTCCTGGAGCACGTGCCAGCGCTTCCCCTTGGCCAACCGGGCCCGGCGCTTGAACGCATAGGCGGGCCAGTCCTCGAGCGGCAGCACGCACGCCGCGTGCGACCAGTACTCGAAGGTGGCGCTCTTCGGGCCCCAGTAGGCCCGCTCGACCCGGGCGCGCCCGACGGCACCTTGGCGGGCGTACGCCACCAGCTCGTGGGACCGGGCCAGCACCGAGATCGTGTCCAGCTGCACGGCACCGAGGCGGCGCAGCAGGCCCGGCACCCCGCCCCCAGCGGCAGAACGGGACCCCCGCAGACCCTGCGCCAGGAGGGCGATCCGGCGCGCCTCCTCGATGCTGAGCGTCTCGAGCGCCATGGGCGCAGCAACCTACCAAGCCGTCGCGCCAAGGGCGCAGGCGCCGCGGCAGGCGCAAGGATCAGTCGAGCAGGGCGGCGGCCACCGCGTCCTCGAGGACGCGGTCGTTGGCCCACATCAGCTGCTGCTGCTTGGCGCGGCGGAAGTACAGCTGGATGTCGAAGTCGAGCGTGAACCCGATGCCGCCGAAGAGCTGCTGCGCCATCGCCGTGATGTCCCGGAAGGTCGAGCAGGCGAACAGCTTGGCCATGGGCGCCAGCGACGTGAGCGGCCGCCCGTTGGCCCCCGCCCAGGCCGCCTCGTGGACGAGCTGCTCGGCCCCGTCGAGAGCGGTGACGGCGTCGGCCAGGTAGTGCGCCAGCGCCTGGAAGGCGCCCAGGGGCTTGTCGAACTGCTGGCGGTCCTTGGCGTACTGGGTCGTGATCTCGAGCGCGTAGCGCGCTCCCCCGACGGCCTGCGCCGCCAGCAGCACCAGCGCCGGCTCGAGCACCTCCTGCCAGGTGGCCCAGCCGCTGCCCGGCGCGCCGAGACGGTCCGCCTCGGTCACCACGACCCCGGCGAACGTGACCTCGTACTGGGTGTCGGATGCGATGCTCATCTGCTGGCGCATCGAGACCCCCGCCGAGGACGGGTCGACGAGGAAGAGGTCGACCGCATCGGCGGCGTCACCGGTCCGGGCCAGCACCAGGAGCAGGTCGGCCGACGACGCATACGCGACGTGGCGCTTCACGCCCGAGATCGTGAACCCGGATCCGTCGGCCGCCGCCCGCGCCTCGACGCCCAGCGAAGTGAACCCGTTCTCGGGCTCGAGCCAGGCCGGCGTCACGATGGCCTCCCCGGAGGCGACCGGGCGCAGCCAGCGGTCCTTCTGCTCCGCGCTCCCCGCCAAAGCCAGCACGCCCCCGCTCAGGACCGCGCTGACGAAGTGCGGCGTGGGCGCCAGCGCGCGCCCGAGCTCCTCGTAGAGCGCCACCCCCTCAATGAGCGACATCCCCGAACCGCCGTACTCCTCGGGCAGCAGCAGCCCGATGAGGTCGAGCTCGCCCAGCTGCTCCCACAGGGGAACCGGGTACCCGACCGGGTCGTCCTCCATCTGGCGCACCACGTCGAGCGGGCAGTAGCGCCCGAGCACGTCGCGCACCGTCTGGCGCAGCAGCTCTTGTTCCTGGTCGAAATCGAGGTCCAACACTCAGATCCACCTCTGTGCTCGTGATCGTCGGGGCAACAACGAGCAATTGAAAGGTCATGGGGCAGGCGAGGGTCGCCACTGGTCGCCATGCCGCGCCCAGGGGTTGTCGTCGGCACTCACCGGCAGTGCGATGCGGGCGGCACACGTCGTCTTCACGTCACCGTCGACCGAGAGCGTCACGGCGACCACCACGAACCCGCACCCGACCTCGTCGACCTCGGTCGACTCCACCACGCCCTCCAACGACATGGTGTCGCCGGGGAAGACGGAGCCCTTCATCCGGAACGTGACCCGGGCCAGCCGCCCGTGGGGCCCGGTCCAGTCCGTGAGGTAGCGCTCGAACCAGGCCGCCTGGTTCGGCGTGTTCAAGAAGATGTCCTGCGTCCCGTTGCGGTGGACGGCGAAGTCCTTGTCGTGGTGCATGGGGCGCCAGTCGCGGGTGGCCAGCGCACCCAGCACGACGGTCGTCGCGGTGACCTCATAATTGAGCGCCGGCAGCGCGTCGCCCGGCCGCGACGTCGCCCAACAGCCGTTGGGGGGCAACCGCGACGCTCACGACGACCCGTCCCCGGCCCGCCGGTAGCCGAACCCGGTGTAGGACTCCACGGCGACCAGCGCGCCGTCCTGGTTGGCGTAGACGACGTCGATCACCCAGAAGCGCCCCGTGCCCAACCGGGTCGTCTTCACCTCGCTCACCGAGCGCAGCACCTGGTGCGTCCGCAGGACGTCGCCCATCCGCACCGGCTCGTGGAACTCGATGGTGTTGTCGGTCATCACCGCCTCGGGCAGGCCGAAGCGCTCCTTGAGGTCGAAGTGCACCTGCAGCGGCAGCGCCTGCTCCGTGCGCCCGGGCGCCCAGTGGTGGGGCCGGAACCAGACCGAGACCATGGACGGCGGCGCGATCGGCCCGCCCGTCAGCGCCTCGGCGACCTCGTCGTCCCAGAACAGCGGGTTGCCGTTCTCCACCGACGCGCACGACGTCCACACGTAGCCGCGCTCGACCGGGAACTCCCCCACCTCGTGGTACTGCTCCTTGCCGATCAGGTCGAGCGCGCCCGCCAGGACCGCGTCGTCCGCCGTCATGCCACCACCCCCCGGGCGACCCAACCGGCCACCGTCTCGCCGTCGACGCCGGCCTCCTTCAGGAGATGCTCGGTGTCGGTCTGGGACAGGTCGGGCAGCCCCACCGGCCCCTCCCCCCGCGCCATCCCGGCCAGCAACGGTGCCAGCTGTCGCAGCTCGCCTTCCTTCGGATGGGAGGCCGCCCCGACCACCCGCCGGGCCGCGAACTGGGGGTGCCCCGCCACCTCTCCCACCTCGAGGACCGGCGCCACGCAGGTGTCGGCACCCGCCAGCGCCTCGACCCACTCGTCCCGGGTCCGCGTGGCGAAGGCGGCGGCGAACGCAGCCCGGATGGCGGGCTGGGCCGTGTCCTCTAATTGCGCGCCCGCCAGCTCGGGGCAGCCCAGCGCCGCGCACAGGTTGGCGAAGAACTTGGCCTCGATCGCCCCCACGGCCACCCACTTGCCGTCACTCGTCCCATAGGTCCCGTAACAGGCGTAGCGGCCCGAGAGGATGTCGTGGCCGGGCCGGATCTCGCCACCGAGCGCCAGCTGCTCGTCGACCGGCAGCGACATCAGCCACAGCACGCCCTCGGCCACCGACACGTCGAGGTACGCCCCCCGCCCCGACGACGCCCGCCCCGCCAGCGCGGCCGTGATGGCCAGCGCGGCCTGCATGCCCGCCCGCCGCGGCGTCGGCCACGGTGGCACCGGGCAGCGGCGGCGCCCCATCGACGCCCGGCGTGCTCAGGGCCAGGTAGCCGCCGACGGCGAGGTAGTCGATGTCGTGCCCCGCCCACTGCGCCGCCGGGCCGTCCTGCCCGTAGCCGCTGGTCGAGCAGTACACCACCCCCGCGTTCCGCGCCGACACCGCGGCGTAGCCGATGCCCAGCCGGTCGACCACGCCGGGGCGGAAGCTCTCCACCACGACGTCGGCCGCCGCCGCCAGCGCCAGGAACGCCTCCCGACCCCCGTCGTCCTTGAGGTCCAGCAGCACCCGACGCATGCCGCGGTGCCCGCTGTAGGCGAAGAACTGCGGCTGAATCGGCGCCGCGTCGGCCGACGGCACCGGCCCCACCTTCACCACCCGCGCCCCGTAGTCGCCCAGCAGGCGAGTGCAGCGCGCCGCGGGCCCGACCGTCGAGAGGTCGAGGACCGTCACCCCCTCGAGAGGCCCGGCCGGCGAAGGATCAGCCACGTCTGTACTCCATCAGTGCTCAGCGCCTCCCGGTGGCCCGGCAGTGCCGGATCTGACGGGTCGTCAGATTTCGCGGGTCATCATAGGGCAGGCACCTCGACCACTTCGAGCCTGCCATCGGCGCGCCGGTGAAGCACGCGGCGTAGTGCCCCCTGGGCGATATTGACACCCTGAACCGACCCTACGATTGCGCCTTTGACGGCTCCCAGGGGTCTTTCGGCATCGGTCCGGTGCTGTCGAGCACCGCGCGCATGTCCTCGGCGAAGTCGGTGTCTGGGAGTGGTGCTCCGGCGAGCGCGTTCGCGATCTCCCGTACCGGCCGACCGCGACGTCGGGCTCCCGATCCGGGGAGATCGTCGGGGTGGACCATGACCAGCACCGGCCCCTCTCGGTTGAGGACCTCGACCTGCTCGTGACGGGCCACCGCCTCGCGGACTCGTCGAGGAATACGCACCTCGTCTGAATTGATGGTCAGCACCCTTGCCATGGTCGCAGCTTTCCATACGACTCCGTACGCTTCCGCTAAGAAGATCTCCGCCGAGGCCCCGTGGCGAGGGCGAGCATTCCCCTGACTGGCGGCCCGAGGTGCGATTGAGGCCCGCGGGGCCGGACTGCCGTATCGATGGTGACCGGCCACCGGCAGCCCGACCCTCGGGTGGGACGCCCCGGCCGGGAATCGAACCCGGTGCTCTCGCGTAGTCATTGCAAGGCAGTCTCCAGACCCAGGGCGCACCCGAGGAACGGTCGCCTTTTTGGCGCATCACCGACTGGTATCCTGGACGCAGTCATTGCAAGGCAGTCGTGCGAAGGGGCCTTCGGGCCCCTTCTGCGCGCCCGGTCTACTGTCACGGCCGGGTCGCCTCCAGCACTGCGGCGTCCCAGTAGGAGATTCCGAAGCGCTGTCGTGTCTCGGTTGCTGCCAGCACCCGCGCGGTCGTGGTGGCCTGGACCGGACAGCGCAAGAAGGTCTCGACCAGTCCGAACGCCTCGTCGTGGGTCAGGGCATCGTCTCGGCTCTGCTGGGTGGCCTGGAGGTAGAACTCCTCGAGTACCTGCACAGAGAGGCGGAGGTCCCGGTCCTTCAGCAGTGCGTTGGCGCGGTCCGCCCTTGCCGACTCCCGCGGATCGGTGGAGACGGCGTACAAGAGGACGTTCGTGTCAACGAAGCGCACGCTCGTGGAGCTCCTGGCGCTCGAGCCGGTCACTGGCCCGGAAGCGACGGATGCCGGCCCGGATCTCCTCCTGTCGTGCTTCGAGCTCCGAGAACTCGGGAGCCCGACCGGCGAGCGAGCGGAGGTACGTAGCGACCATCGCGCTGAGCGACGTCCCCTGCTCGGCCGCCCGGATCCGGGCCACGCGGTAGACGTCGTCGGGAATGGCCACGGTCACGTTCTTCACGCGGTCAGGTTACGACAGCTACTGCAGCCTTCACGCCCGAGAGCTGGTGACCCGAGCCCTCTGCCAGCGCCCGCGCCCGGAACCCCTGGGACGAGAAGCCGTTGGTCGCCGCCGGTCCACATCAGAAGTTCTTCGGCAGTCCGAGCTTGCGCCGGGCGATGATGTTCTTCTGGATCTCGGACGCCCCGCCGCCGATGGTGTCGATCACGGTGTAGCGGTAGGTCGACTCGGCCCGGCCCTCCATCGGGGCCTCCGTGGTCTTCACCCGCAGCTGCGAACCCGGCCCGGCGATGTCCATGGAGGCGTTGGCCAACCGCTTCGAGAGCTCGGTGGCGTACAGCTTGTACTCGGAGGCCTCGGCCGTCGGCGCCGCGCCGCCCTTGGACGACTCGAACACGAACTTGAGGCCCATGACCCGGGCCACCTCGAGCTGCGTCGCCAGCTGGGCCAGCCGCTGCCGCACCACCGGGTCGTCCTTCAGCGGCACGCCGTCGCGCACCGTCGTGCGCACGTACTCGACCAGCAGCTCGAAGCGCTGGGCGATGGGCGAGAAGGTGAACATGGTGAAGCGCTCGAGGTCGAGCGCCTCCGAGATGTACTGGAACCCGCGGCCCACCTCGCCCACCACGTAGTCGTCCGGGACGAAGACGTCGTTGAGGAACACCTCGTTGGTGCGCTCGTCGCCCATGGTCCAGATGGCGTTGACCGTGATGCCGGGCTGGTCGATGGGGACGAGGAACAAGGTGATGCCGGCGTGCTTGGACTCGGGGTCGGTGCGCCCGCCGACCCAGTACCACTCGGCGAAGTGGGCCGAGGTGGTCCAGGTCTTCTGGCCGTTGAGGACCCAGCCGCCGTCGTCGCGGGTGGCCTTGAGCTGCATGGAGGCGGCGTCGGAGCCGGCGTTGGGCTCGGAGTAGCCGACGGCGAACTCGACCTCGTTGCGCAGGATCTTGGGCAGGAACTCGGCCTTGAGCCGCTCGTTGCCGTGGCGGATGATCGTCTTGCCGACGATGCCGACGCCCTTGCCGATCTGGGGGCCGCCCCGGCCGGCCAGCTGCTCGTTGAGCAGGTACTCGTAGACACCCTCGCCCTCGGAGCCGCCGTACTCCTTGGGCCAGGTCATGCCCAGCCAGCCCCGCTGCCCGAGGGAGGCCATGAAGGCCCGCCGCTTGGGGGTGTCGACGATCTGGGCCATGTTCTCCCTGGTCAGGTCGAAGACCTCGGGGTCGTGATTGGCGTCGAGGAAGCTCTCGACCTCCTTCACGAAGGCCAGTTGCTCCGGCGAGAATTCGAAGTCCATGCGCTGCCTCCAGGTGCCCCGTCCGGGCGGATCTGACGGGGCGTCAGATCAGGACAGGCATATTAGGGCATGCCCCGCGCTCCCTCCGGAGCCGGTCCCGGGGGCGTGGCCCGAATCATGCCACGGGTCCGATCCCTCCTGCTCGGAGCGCCCTCCTACACTGCCCCGGTGACTCGGGGGGCGAGGATTGCGGTACGTGTCGGCCTGGCCATCTTCGGCATCGGCCTGCTCCTGGTCGCGTTCGTCGCCTACCAGCTCTGGGGCACCGCCCTCTACGAGGCCCAGGCGCAGTCGCACCTGAAGTCCGAGCTGGCGACGCAGCTGCATCCACGCGCTGCCCTCGAGTGCGGTCGATCTCACCGGGACGCAGCGCCTCGGCCTGCCGCCTCTGGCGCACCAGACGGCGACACCGTCGCCGGAGCCCGCGCTCGGCCAGCCCGTCGGCCTCCTCTCGATCCCGAAGATCGGCATCCTCGATGCGATCGTCGAGGGCGTCGGCGAGGCGCAGCTCGAGCAGGGTCCCGGCCATTACCAGGGGACGGCGCTGCCCGGACAGCCGGGCAACGTCGCCATCGCGGGACACCGCACGACCTACGCCCACCCGTTCTACAACCTCGATGCGCTCGCCCCCGGCGACAACATCTACATCCTCACGTCGCAGGGTCTCTTCGAGTACACGGTCACGAACAGCCAGGTCGTGCCCCCGACCGACGTCGCCGTCCTCGGCTCGGTTTCGGGCAAGAACACCCTGACGCTGACCACGTGTAACCCCCGCTACAGCGCCTCGACGCGCACTCGTCGTCACCGCGAACTTCGACGGGCACTCGGCACCGGCGACGACGACATCGACTACTCTGCCCAAGGTGACCCAGCTCGCCGGGGAGTCCACCGGGTCGTCGCTCGGCGGGGGCAGCACGCCGTGGACCTCGGCGATCTTGTGGGGCCTCCTGACGCTCGCGCTCGCAATCGGGGGCGTGCTGTTGTGGCGCTTCGACGGGCGGCTGCGCCTCGTGATCGTCGTCGTCGCCATCCCGCTCGTTGGCTGTCGCTGCTCGTGTGCTTCGAGCACGTGAGCCTCGCGCTGCCCGGGAGCTTCTGAGTCAGACGGTCTCAGAGAGGGGCGGCACGACTTCGGTCTCCATCGTCGGGGGATCCTCGGGCTCTGTCGGCTTCGGGTTGTTCCGCTCGTAGCGGCGGCGCGCCACGTTGCGCCAGGCGAGCAGGATCATCTGGAGGATGATCACGGCCGCCACGACCAGTCCGATCGGCCAGACGGCGACCGATGTCTTGAAGGCGACGATCTGCCCGTCCCGGGTCGTGATGTGCCCGTTGAGGGTCTGGTTCCCGACGGTGAGCGCCGGAAAGGTGACCGGAATGTCGTAGGTCCGCACTTGTCCGGCACCCGAACGCGGTCAGCTGAAGGCTCACGACCGGCGTGTTGCCGAGGCTGGCGAAGAGGTGGAGTTGGGAGGCCGGCGCCGTGCCCCTGTTCACCAGCGTCAGGGCAAGCGTCCGTGTCGCCTGGAAGCCGAACCACTGCTTCACCGGTGTCGACCCGGTGAACCCGGCGTGCACCACGACGATGTGGCTCGTCGGGCACCCGGGGAGTCGTCATCGGCGCCGGGACTCGAGCTCGCTCCTGCGATGGAGATCGGCGTGGTCAGTGTGGGCCCGCGATGGGGAAGGCGCGCGACGACGCACGGGCACTGGGTCGGCGGCAGCACCACGGCAACGGGCACGCCGAGTATCCCCGCTGGGATCGGCCTGCGTCGTCGATGTCGCAGCCGCGCGCGCAGTCCGCGGAGCCGTGCACGGCGTTCTGTCCGCAGATCTGGACCTGATAGATGCTGCCGGGAGGCAGCCCTGTGGCCGTGACCTGCACCGTTTGGCCGACCGCCGCAGCCGTCGGGCTCACCGTCATTTTCGGTCCCGCCACGGCAGCGCCCGATGCCGGGCCCGGCAAAGTGGCGATACCCACGAACAGAGCTGCGACCAGCACACCGGCCCAACCGCCGCGTCTCCGACTACTCCAACGGTGCCGGCGGCACGAAATCGCCTCATGGCACCATCATTTGATCACGGTCAGAACCCGACGGTGACCTTGCCGCGGGACCTGCCCTTCGTGGCCGGTGGATGTCCACCAGAGCCGCGACTCTGGCCTTGTTGAGCCGGTGCGCCTTGCCCCGACGAGGTCGATCCCGGCGACGGTAGCTTGGCGCACACGTGCTGGAGCCCGACGAAACCACCGAGGGAGGCGAACAGGATGCCGACGATTTTCGCCGCCTTCTGACGCCTTGGACTTGGAATTGTGTTGCCCTTCGGCTTCGTGGTAGTCGTTGTCGCGTGGTCGACCGCCCGCTTGACTTCCTCGGCGTACTTCTTGATCGGGATGTACTGCGCAGAGTCGGCCTGCACTCGCGATCTCGGCCATATCCGAGCGCCATGTGACGTAGTCCTTTGCGTTGTAGGCCGTCGTCGCCTTGGTAATGATTTGACAGATCGATGTCACCTGGCCCCGGGTAAAGGCGACATGGTCGGGGCGCCATGGTGGCTCGGGTTTGTACTTCCTCCACCTCCACAGGCCGCCAATCCCGCCACGAACGCGAGCACCATGAGCCCCATCAACGGACGCCTAGGGGATACACGGATCATCGTCATACTCCTGTCTTGATCAATTGAGCGGTCGGCTCATCCTGGAAGTCCGGCGGAGGAGGTATCTCATCAGTCTGCTCGCCGCGTCGACCGATGAACGCTCCCACCGCGAAGAGGATTCCCACCGCCAGCACGATGAGGAGGATGTAAAGCCCCCATGGCGTGGTGGACGTGGTGTACACGAACCGGTCGTCAAACCCGGCTCCGGTCACATTCCCCATGACAGCGAATTGGCCGTGGGCGAACGTCGAGAGCGAGAAGGGCGCCCTGAGCTGCGCGGTCCCGCCGGCCCGCAGCGTCTTCGGGTTCGGGCTCGTGATCACGTAATTGTCGGAGCCGTCGATCCATTTGGCCACCAAGAGCGGACGGACCCCGCCGATCCACGGTTGTGCACGGTGACGATCAACTCCCACGGCGCCGCGGCGCCGAACCAGGATGTCCACGAGCTCTGGCGACACGACCTGGACGTCAGACACACGGACGGTCGGGCACCTGGGAACGGCGAGGTCGGGAACGACCCGGTCGGCGCGCCCTCGATGGTGACCGGCAGGGATTCAGCGGCACTCGGGTTCACCTGGGTGACGAGTATCACGCAGGGACAGGGAACCGGCGGCACGGTGACGGTCAACGACGCAGCTGACCACGCCGTTGTCGGCTGAGCCGAATTGAATCGCGTGGGTGAGGTCGCACTCCGAGCTCACGGCGAGCGGACCGCCCCCACACAGGCGGCTTGCAGCAACTTGTGGGCAGGCCAGTCGGTCCCGGTGATGGTCACCGTTTCGCCGGGCGACAGCACCGACGTGTTCAGTTCGAGTTGCGGAAGTCCGGCGGCCTCGGCGGGCTCCATAGGGCCGGCCATGACCGCGACGCCCGAGAGCCCCAGGAGGAAGAAGAGTCCGAAGGCGACCGCGAACGCCCCGACAGGCTGGCGCATGCAGCTACACGCTGGATGCTGCGGCGGCGGGCTCAGCTTCGACCACCGCCGCCGTCGCCGCCAAGGCGGCGCGTCGACGACGGCGGCGGTACCAGAAGAAGCCGATGATCAGCAGGATGATCACGATGAGGATCCAGGGGATGACCCACGCGGTCGCCGTCGCGCTCGTCGCTCCGGCGCCCGACGTGACCGCGAGGTCAGCGCTGAGGCGGAGGAACGCTTCCTTGCTCGGGAAGCTTGTAGGTCACCGTGGCCGAGCCATGGGGCAGAAGCGAAGAGAAGACCTTCCGAGGGAGGTTCGTCGCCGAACCCAGCAACGGCGACACGCTGAGTTTGGCGGTCGGGTTCAGGATCTGGTTCCCGGTGTTGGTCAGCGTATAGGTGACGGTCGAGCTGACCGGTCCGCCGACATAGCCGGCCAGGCCGGACGTGTTGACGGCGAGCTGTGTGACGGAAAGGCCCGGATGGAGCGGTCCGCGGATCCGCACATAGATCCTGGTCCCGACGCTCTGGAAGACGTTGAAGGTGACGTTCCCGCGCTTTTCTACGGAGGGATTCACCGTCGACAGGACGATGCCGCCGGCATAGTCCCCCGGCGTCAAGCCGTTCGGGACATCGAGTGTGAACGGCACGTTGGCCAGCGAGTGCGCCGGCAGGGTGAATTCGACGGAGCTCAATTTCACCCAACCACCCACCGACTTGAGCGGGGCCTGTGGGGGGTTGAGGGCGAACCCGCCGCCCTGTCCGTTGATGGCATCGGCCGGGTAGAGCTTGAAGGCGATGGGACTGGTCGTCTGGTTCGTGACCGTCACGGCGTCGCTGACGACGGTGCCCGGGTTGATGAGGTAGTTGAAGTACACCCGAGGAGAGCTTCCGGCGATGGTGGCGGGGAAGACCGAGTACAGGCCGTTCCCGGCCGCACCGGCGGGGGGGCTTCCTGCTCCGATGGTCAGCAAGGAGAGCGAGGCGGCGGCGGCCAATCCGAAGAGAAGCAGCGTGCGCATCACCGACAACGACCAGGTCTTCACGTTCTCCCCCAACCTCCAATGCGAACGGCGGGCAAGAGTAGCGGATGGGCGGCACCCCAGGGGTGCCGCCCATCCATCTACTGCTCTATTCCACTACTGGTGAAGGACTACTACGCCACCGTGTACTGCACGGATCCGATGTAGTTCCCCGCGTAGACCGACTCAGGAATCGTCAGTGAGTAGGTCGCGTTGTAGAGGAACGTCCCACCGCTCTGTCCCACTGCGGCGACGCAGAGGGTGACCGGAGCCCCGAAGTTGCCGCCGGCCGTGTTCGAGGCAGGCGGGTTCAGGTTCGGCGGGTTGTAACCGTTGGTCCCCCACTGGAGTCGGGCAGGCACTGAATGCTGCCGACCTGGAGGTAGTTCGGGGCGATCTGCCCGTCGTGCGCACCGTTCGTGGCCGTGTTGAGGGCTGCAGCTCCGATGCTGGAGTTGCAGAAGGCGTCAACCCCAGCGCAGCTCGCGTTGGGGTTCTGCACCGTTGACCCGTCCACCGATCGCCGTCGGGACGAAGGTCCCGGTCAGGGTCCAGGTGTCCGTGGGGCTGCCTCGGTTGTCCGAGATGTAGATCGTCCCGGGATTCCCGGCCACCGGGTTCCCACCGGCCGATGCGGTAGTACCGGTGACCGTCTGCTCCAGACCGTCCAAGGTGATGGGCGGGAACTGGAACTCGGGGCACTGCAGCAGCGGGTTGGACCCTGTCGGAGCCGGGCTCTGGTTCTGACCAGTCGGCGTGATGTAGTTGGCCGGCGAGTTGCAGCTCAGGACGAGCTGTCCTCCGGTCACATTCTCCGAGAATGGCTGGATGACTGGCGGCGTACCGATCACGACCGTGATCGTCCCAGGCGTCGTGCTGCACACCGGTCCGCCGTTTCCGGCCGCCAGCGTGTCGCACGCATTGAATTGGAACGTCTCGGTCATCGCGGAGCTCGCCGTGTTCGTCAGTGTTCACACAGCCGAGGTGCCGACCTGAGTGATCGTCAACGTCACCGCCGATCGTCTGAGGAGCTCACCCCCGACGATGTGGAACCCGTTCGGGTCAACCGGGTACGACCCTGCCGTCGCCGTCAAGCGTGATGGTAAAGCGCTACCACCCTCACCGACACTCACCGACTGGGGTTCGGCGTCGGAGGCGTGTCAACAAGGTTGACGAAGGCACCCGGCTGGAACGTCGGAGCCGTCGTCACCAGCTGGGTCGTGAACCGGAGGGATCCCCGGCGGCGTCCCGCGGTGGGAACAGCGGCGCGAGTTGGCCGGGACCGGGTGGTAGCGTCGAAGAAGCCGTCTCAAACAGCAAAGGCCCGGCGTCCACGTACCGAAGGGCAGGCTGATGCCAGGAGGTAGCCGGTCAGTGGTGATCCCAGAGAGTGGAGCCCGTGACTCCGATGCCCGCGGTGCTGCCGGTGCCCACCCCGTTCGTCGTGAACGCGGTTGGCGGTGAGGCAATGGCGGCGTCAGTGAACGTGATACCGGCCGACGGAGCCGTAGCCCGACGTTGACCGCCGACGGTGTTGGCCGCCGGGATGCGCTGATGGTGAAGCTCGAGCGCCAGCCCGTGAGAAGTCGGCGTGCGTTGCGTGGGAAGCCCGCGGGGGGAGTGCCCGTCGGGCTCGCTGCGACGAGGCACCGGCCAGGGATGCCCGCCGAAGGGGCCGCGTCAGGGTCGTCGTGTGCTGCGTGGCCCACGTCGCGCCGGTGATCTGGCCGCCCGGGTTCGCTGATGCGGGGACCGACTGAGTACGCGTAAGTACCCGTCGCAGTGCCGTCGGTGGCGGCGAACGTCTCGGTGACTTGAGTCCGCAGCGTCGCGGGGTCGAGCGCCGCGTTGAGCGGGGCAACGACCGCGCCCCAGGCATCGTGTGCGTGACCGCGCCAGCGACGCCGAACGTCGTCCCCGTCGGGTCCACGTTGTCGGTTTGACCGCCGGGCTGACCGTGGACACAATGAGCACGGTCGACGACATGAAGCGCTGCCACGACACCTGCTTGCAGGGTCCCGGTGCAGTCCAACTCGTACGAAACGGCTGGGCTCGGTGGGGTTACCCGCGGGGTTGTTGGTGACCGCACCTGCAGGTGCCGACAATCCGATTACTGCGCAGACTCCTGCGCTTAGGGCGAGTGCTGCTCCTCCCGAAGCAACTCTCCTCAATCTTGTGAGTCTCAAAGTACTCCTCCTGAACAGGTGATCCTGGCCCCCCTCCGAACGCAGAGATCTACGAAAAAGAAATGGTCTTTGGAGGAGTGCGAACGATGCGACGGCCAGTCAGAATCGACGCGGCACGAAGGTTCGGCTCCCCCCAACCGACGCGAGGATATCCCCTGGCCCCCTTTCCCCCGGCCGGTTACCCGGTTCCGGTTCCTCCCCAGGCCCCCAGGGCGAACCATGCGGGGCCATCCTCTGGAGCGCCCCACCAAGCGTCCAAGCGGCATCATTGGGCAAACGTTGGTTCAAGTCAAACGGAAATTGGCCGACGAGCGGTTGTCGGTAGGAGGGACCACGCCGAACACAACGCTGAAATTCGGGTCGACCGCGCATGAGGACCCATGTCGCCAAATGATTAGCCAGCCAATGTGGCGGACATTCGTGGACCTGGCGCAATTTTGGTGCAAAGACATCAGCCATGCCGCCACGTTTCCTTCACGTTCTGTCGCTGCGCCGTCAAAGGCAAAGTACATGGCGACACCGCCCAACGAATGGCTGACCATTGCGCGTTGCGGCCGTCCTTGCCCCGAGCGTCTGCGGTGAACGACTTCTTGACGCGCCGAAATGGCTAAGAAAGACTGCGGCCGCAATTGCAGGAGTCCGAAGAAGGGGCCGGGCTTCTGAGGGGGGCGCTAACACGCCCGGGGGATGAGCAAATGCGACGTTTCAGCCGCGCCAACCGCCTTTCATTGGCTCTTGCCGTTCTGCTCGTAACCGCACTCGCCGCTGGCCTGGCACTTTCCGGACCAGCCTCCGCCTCCGCGGCGCTGGACGTCGCTCCCAATCGGGATTGACCAGTGGCCAGAGCGTCACGGTATCGGGGTCCGGCTACGACGCCAGCTCGACCGGAGCCGTATTGGAGTGCAACAACGCCCCTGGGCAGCCCACCATCTCCGTGCTCGGCAACAGCATCCCGGTCTCGTGCACGAATCCCCTGAACAGCCTGCACACGACCGACGCCAGCGGAAATCTGAACACGACTTTCACGATTGTGAGTGGTGTCACGGGGCCGCCCGGCGCCGGCACCGATAGCGGAGGGGGCGACGCCGCAACCGATGCCGCCGCCTACCCGTGCCCGCCGACCCCGGCACAGATCACGGCTGGGGTGTCCTGCACGATCGCATTCGGTGACCAGGGCGGCGCCCAGGCCACAGCCCTGATCTCCTTCGCAGGCGGAACCACCACGACCGCGGCAACGACCACGACGACCGCCCAGTCGACCACCACCACAACGCTACCACGACCACAACGGCCCCGACAACCACGACCACCACCGCCCAGCTCCCAGGGTTCTTGACGGTGGTCGCCGGCCAGCCGACCATGATCCAAGGCGCGGGCTTCAAAGTCGGCGAATCCGTTTCGGCCGATATCCACTCCACCTCGATCCACCTGGCGGATTTCACCGCCGGCTCGCTCGGCATTGCCATCGGGACCGTGACCGTCCCGATCGACACTGTCGTCGGCTACCACGAGATCTTCTTGACAGGTGGGACGAGCGGCCACGTGGACATAATCCGTGCCTGGATCATCCAGGGGTCGACGCAAGCAGTCACGGCGGCGTCAACATCAGGCACCCCCCCGGCGTCCGGTAGCCCCTCCTCGAGCCCGTCGACTTCGGCCGGCACCACGACCGCGCACACCGGGCCTCTGGCGTACACCGGAGCGGGCCGGGGGTTGTGGTTGACGCTCGCCGGTGGGCTCCTCCTGTTGAATCTCGGCTACCTGGTCATGACGATGTTCTGCCGACCACGGAGCTCGCCCGCTTCGTGCGTCGGCCCGCCGAGAGATCACTGCGCAGCTAGTCGCAACCGCCCGACGAACGCGGCGCCTCCCGTGCCAATGGTTGCCCTGTTCCGTCAAGCGCCTTGACGGCCCCGCCCGCTTGGGACAAACTCCCCGCCGCAGTACCGGAGTCGGTGGGTCCTCCGGACGGTAGGGGGTCGGTTGAGGGGACGGGCTAGCGCCCGGGGGGAACAAAATGCGACGTGTACGGGGAAACGTTCGACTTTCGCTGGGCGCAGCGGTCCTGCTGGGCTCGGCAATGCTCGGCATACTCGCCTTCTCGGGCCCGGCCGCAGCGACGGCCGTACTCATGGTCTCGCCCAGCACGGGCCTGACCAACGGGCAGAGCGTCAACGTCACGGCTTCCGGGTTCGCTGCGTCCTCCCCGGGTGCCGTCCTGGAGTGCAACAACGACGCTGGTCAACCAACCGTTTCGTTCTCGGCAACAACGTTCCGGTGTCGTGCACCAACCCCTTGCTCACCCTGCACACGACCGACGCCAGCGGCAATCTCGCGACGACGTTCTCCATCGTGACGGGGGTCACCGGTCCACCTGGCGCGGGCACCGACTCCGGCGGCAACCCCGCCGCCACCGACGCCGCCAATTACCCCTGCCCACCCACCGCGGCGCAGGTCACGGCGGGTGACTCTTGCGTAATCGCCTTCGGGGTCGCCGGAGGTGCCCAGCAGAACCAGCCGATCTCGTTCGCCGGCGGCGGCGGGACGACGACCACGACCAGCGGCGGCGGTACCACGACGACGACCAGCGGCGGCGGGACGACCACCACGACCAGCGGCGGGACGACCACCACGACCAGCGGCGGGACGACCACCACGACCAGCGGCGGGACGACCACTACGACGGTGCCCTGCAACGCGACGTCGACCACCTCGACCGCGGTCTGGACCCAGCATGACGGCCAACCCAGGCACGTGCCTGAACGGCGGCACTGTGGTCACCGTGACCGGCTCGGGATTCGACAACGGCTCCGCCGGCGCGCTCCTCGAGTGCAACAACGATTCGAGCCAGCCGACAGTGACCCTAACTCTAGGAGCGATCAGTGAGAAGCTCCCTGTGAGCTGCACGGCCCCGACGGCTGCCGGACTGATAACGACCTCATCCAGCGGAGGGCTTTCGGGAAAATTCACCATCGTTGCAGGGACAACGGGCCCGCCCTGCGGCAGCTCTGGCGATCTGTTCGCGACGTGTCCCGCCACCGACAGCGGCGGACAGGCTCCGGCCACTGATGCCCCCAAATACCCGTGCCCACCCACCGCCGCCCAGATCACTGCTGGCGATTCGTGCGTTCTCGCCTTCGGCGACGCGGGCGGCAAGCAGCAGACCGTGAACATCTCGTTCGTGCCTGCGCCGACGGCCTAGCACCAACCAGGCCACGACCGCGGCGGTGACCCAGGCTGCGGGTACCGCGGGGGCCTCCACGGCGGCGACGGCGCGTCAACGACCCCGAGCACGAGCGCCAGCACCCTCGCCTTCACCGGTGCGGGCCCCGGGATCTGGTTCACGCTGCTCGGTGGCCTGCTCCTGCTCGACCTCGGCTACCTGGTGATCACGACCTTCTACCGGCCTCGTGAGTTCGCCGCCAGGACCGCACGCACGATCCGGATGATGGTCGGGGGGAAGTAAACGCCCCTCCGGCTCAGCCGAGCTGCGTGCCGACGACGGAGACGAACGAGACCATCTCCCCTGGGTAGCCGCCCAGGTTGTGGGTCAACGCGAGACCCCGATCGGTCGTGGCGATCTGCCGCTCGGGCGGAGCCTCGTTCCGCATCTGGAGCCAGCACTCGAAGAACATGCGCAGGCCCGAGGCGCCGACGGGGTGACCGAAGCTCTTGAGGCCGCCGTCGGGGTTGACCGGCAGGTCGCCGTCGAGGGCGAAGGTGCCCGCCAGCACCTCCTTCCAGGCGGTGCCCCGCGGGGCGAACGCCAGGTCCTCCATGAGCACGAGCTCGGTGGGCGTGAAGCAGTCGTGCACCTCGGCCATGGCGAGTTGGCGCCGGGGGTCGGTGATGCCCGCCTGGGCGTAGGCGTCGGCCGCCGCCGCCTCGCACTCGGGGAAGTGGGTGTAGTCGTAGCCGGGATCGATGAGGCCCGACCCGCTGCCGGCGGCGAACGACAGCGCCTTGATGTACAGCGGCTTGTCCGTGTAGCGCAGCGCGTCCTCGGCCCGGACCACGATGGCCGCCGCCGCCCCGTCGGCCACCCCGGCGCAGTCGAACACCCCGAGCCCGCCGGCCAGGCGGGGCGAGGCCAGGGCCGCCTCCTTGGTGATCTCCCGCCGGAACTGGGCCCTCGGGTTGCGGGCCCCGTTGTGGTGGTTCTTCACCGCGATGGACGCCAGGACGTCGGCCATGGTCTCCTCGTCGACCCCGTACTTCTGGGCATAGGCCGGCGCGACCATGGAGAACATCGCCGCGGCGGTGAGCGTCCGCGCCGTCCCGTCACCCGGAGGGTTCATGGCGTTCAGCCCCTGGAACCCGCTGTCCTTGACCTTCTCCGCCCCGACCGCCATGGCCACGTCGTAGGCACCCGAGGCCACGGCGTACACCGCCCCGCGCAGGGCCTCCGAGCCGGTCGTGCAGTAGTTCTCCACCCGGGTCACCGGCTTGTTCTGGAGCTGCAGGGGGCGGGCCAGCGTGATGCCGCTCATGCCGCTCTGCGCCGTGCCGAACCAGTAGGCGTCGACGTCCTCTTTGTTAACACCGGCCGAGGCGAAGGCCTCGGTGCTGGCATCGACGATCAGGTCGTCGAGCCCCTTCTCCCACAGCTCGGCGAACTTGGTGCAGCCCATCCCGACGATGGCCACCTTGTCGCGAACGCCGTGCGATCCCATCAGGACCCTCCTCCCGCACGCACCGGGCGCGCCTTCCAGAAGTAGTCGTGGATGCCGTCGGCGCTGAAGAGCCGGCGGAAGGTCATCTCGACCCGGCTGCCGGGCCGGATCTCGTCCGGCGTCGACGTCGGTCAGCTCGACCGGGTACCGCCCTCCCCCGTCGAAGTCGACGATGGCGAACACGATGGGTGGGCTGGGCGAGTAGGCCAGGCGGTCGATGGTGGAGGTGACCACCGTGCCGGTGGCGTCGGCCATGGCCACCGGCTCCATGTCGTCGACCGCGCCGCCCTCCATCGACACCCGAGAGGGCGGCAGGTGCACCGCGCCCGAGCTGCGGTCCTTCGAGCCCACGAACCCGAACTTCCAGTCCTCGTTGCGGTGGGCCGCCGTGCTCGAGACCCGGGCCGGCTCGGGACGCCGCGGCGGCTCGGGCTGCAGCTGGCCCCGCCACGAGAGGAACTTGGCGTAGGTGATCGGGGCCCCGTTGTCGATCTGGGTGTTAACACCTCTAATTGGGCGCCAGCCGGTGAGGGCGTCGGTGGTCCGCAGCACCACCGCATCGGCGCCGTCGGCCAGATGCACCACCACCACCGGCGTGCCGGACGCGGCTGCCGATGCCGCCATCGACTCGAGGGCGGAGGCCAGCACGAGGAGGGGGTGCGCGGTGCCGCTCTGGCCCACGCTCGTGGTGAGGTCGTCGACTGCGACCCCCTCGGCGAGTCCCAGCTTCTTCGTCAGGCCCGCCACGGCGCGGCCGTGCATGCCGGTGACCACCAGCCGCCCGATGTCTCCGGCCTCGAGGCCCGCCGTCTCCAGCGCCCGGCCGAGAGCCTCCTGGCCCAGGGCGAGGTAGCGGTTCTCGCCGAAGCGCTCCTCCCACAGCTTCGACACCCGGTCGCCGGGCGCACGCCAGCGGTCGGTGAACTCGTCGGTGGCCGAGGCGGCGGCCACGAACTCGGCCAGCACTCCGGACCCGTCGCCGACCAGCACGGCGGCGCCGGCATCACCGCCGGCGGACTCGTCCCCGCTCGTGGGCAGCCCGTCGCGGATGTCTGCCGCGACGACGAGGGTGGTCCCGGCGCCCCGGAGCGCGGTCACCAGGGAACCCATGCCGGAGCGCAACGCGCCCCCGAAGTCGTAGGCGGCGACGTCGGCCGGGAGGCGGAGCGCCGCCGCGACCGCGGTCGCGTTGGTCTTGTCGAGGTAGGCGGGCTGGGAGGTGGCGAACCACAACGCATCGGGCACGTGCCCGGGAGTGGACCGCAGGGCCAGCCGGGCGGCCTCGACGCCGAGCGTGGTGGTGTCCTCGTCGTGCGACGCCACCGCCCGGGTGCCCTTGCCGCCGCCGCTCCCCATGAAGGCCGCGATGTCCGCCCGGGCGAGCCGCCGGTAGGGGACGTAGCCCGCCGCACTCAGGATGCCTCGCACGGCCGACGAGCCTAACGGGTGGCCGCGGGGTGTCCTGATGGGCCGTCAGGTCCGACCCGGACCGCCCGGACCGGGCAGACTTGAGCCATGGCTGACTTCCCGGTTCCCGAGGAGCAGCGACCAGCCACCCCCGGTGGCGCCCTCAGCGAGCGGGTGGCCGACGCCGACCGCGACCGGACCGTGACGCTGCTGCGCGAGCACGTGGTCGAGGGCCGGCTCACGCTCGACGAGTTCTCCGAGCGGGTGGGGCTGGCGCTCGAGGCCAAGACGCGGGGCGAGCTCGATGCCGTCATGGTGGACCTGCCGGCGACCCAGCCGCCTCCGACCGCCGAGGTCCAGCCGGCCGGGAGCCGGGCCCGGCGCTGGCACATCGCCATCATGAGCGGGCACAGCACGAAGGGGCGCTGGCGCATCGGCCGCAAGACCAACGCCGTCGCCGTCATGGGCGGCTGCGACATGGATCTGCGCCGGGCCGAGATCGAGGGCCCGGAGGTGGAGATCACCGCCGTGGCCTTCTGGGGCGGCGTCCAGATCATCGTTCCCGAGGGCTTCGACGTCGACCTCCGGGGCCTCTCCATCATGGGCGGCCGGAGCCTCAGGCTGCGAGACGTGCCGATCGTGCGGGGATCCCCCCGCATCGTGATCCACGGCTTCGCCATCATGGGGGGCATCGAGGTGAAGAGCCGGCCCAACCGATCGGCGGGGCGGGCCACCCGGTCGCTGCCTCCCCCGCTCCCGGGACTCCCGCCTCCCCCCGACATGGCCGCCCTCGGGAGGGACCTCCGCCGGGAGCTCCGGGAGCAACGCCGAGCCGAGCGGCACCACCACCATCATGGAGGCCTGCCGGATCCCGGCCCGGAGGCGGAGGCGCAGCCGGCCGACGGCACGGTGACCATCCTCTTCTGCGACATGGTCGACTACGCCGGCATGACCGAGCGCCTGGGGGACCAGGCGTCGCACCGGGTGCTGCGCGAGCACCACCGCATCGTCCGCGAGGCGCTGACCCGCAACGGCGGGCGCGAGATCAGCGTCCAGGGGGACGGCTTCATGATCGCCTTCGGTGGGGTGGCCCGAGCCCTGCGCTGCGCCATCGAGATCCAGCGGGCCTTCGCCGCGTTCGTCCCCGGGGACGGCGACGAACCGATCGCCGTCCACATCGGCATCCACACGGGCGACGCCGTGGCCGAGGGCGACGACTACCTCGGGCACACCGTCATCGTGGCCAGCCGGCTGGCGGATGCCGCCCGACCCGAGGAGATCCTCGTGTCGTCGCTGTCGGAGCAACTGGTCCAGGGGTCGGGCGAGTTCGCCTTCGACGGGCATCGCGAGGCGGTCCTCAAGGGCCTGGCCCGCCCGCAACCCGCCGCGACCCTCATCTGGACGGAGTAACCCGGGTGGACGCGGCGCTCTGGGAGCAGGTCGGGCTCTACGACCCGCTCGATCCGGACTCGGCCGAGCGCCTCGCGCTCCTCGACTACCTGACCGAGCGCGGCGCAACGATCGAGCAGATGGTGGAGGCGCACCGGAACGGGATGCTCCCCGGGGTGGCCGGCGACCTCGTGACGCGGGGCAAGACCCCGATGGCCACCGTGCGCGACATCGCGGCCGAGAGCGGCGTCTCCTTACCGCGGGTCCTGCGCGCGCTGCTGGCCGCCGGGATCCCGGCCGCGGCCGACACCGAAGTACCGGCCGAGCTCGTGCGCCTCATGGCCGCGTTCGAGCAGGGGGCCGACCTGATGGGCGACGAGGCGATCCTGGCCTTCACCCGCGTGCTCGGTGCGGCGGCAATGAACATCGCGGAAGCTGCCGTCGCCCTCTTCTTCGCCGAGCTGGGCCCGGGACAGTTCGCGAGGGCCCCGACGAGTTGGCGCGGGCCCGGCTCGCCGAGGCCGCGACGACCGCCTTCACCCAAGTGCCCGACGTGCTGGCGCGCATGGTGATGGACGCCTTCGAGCGGTCACAGCTCCGAGCGCAGAACGCCCGGAGCTGGCTGGCGCCGTTCCCCGCCAACGAGGACGCGGCGGAAGGCCCGACCGAAGTCGTCGCGTTGGGTTTCGTGGACCTCGTCGGCTCGACCGCGTGGGCCGAGACGATGAACCTCCGCGAGCAGAATCTCGCCTTGACCCGCTTCGAGTCGGCCGCCTGGTCGAGCGCCGTCCTGGCGGGCGGCCGCGTGGTCAAGACGATCGGCGACGAAGTGTTCTTCGCCGCGCCGACCGCAGATGCGGCCTGCCGGATCGGGACCGAGGTCTGCCAGGCCGCAGCCGACGACCCGATGCTCCCGCCCGCCCGGGGAGTGGTCGGCCTCGGCCCTGCGGTCCCCCGAGAGGGCGACTACTTCGGGCCGCTGGTGAATCTCTTGTCGCGGCTCGTCAAGATCGGCGGGCCGGGTGAGCTCGTCGTAACCGAGTCCGCAGCCCAAGAGCTCTCCCGCGACGAGTGGGTGCTGCATCCGCTCGAGCCGACCGACCTGCGCGGGATCGACGCTCCCCAACGAACGTTCCACGTGGAGCGCCGGGCCGGGGCGGACTGAACGTCAACAGCCGAGACGGGACCGAGATTTGCCCTCCGGGGGGCCTGGCTGCCCGAACGCAGAGCTGTAAACACCTAAAGAGCGCGGTGTTAACACCCGAACTACAATTGATCCGCCATGGCGACCTCCAAATCCACCGTGCTCGGCATCCGGCTGGACCACGACCGGCGCGCCTGGGTGGAGGCCGCTGCCGCCGAGGAGGGCGTGACCGTCCGTGGGCTCTTCGAGCAGATGATCGACCGGGCGCGCACCGGCGAGACGCCGTCCGACACATCGGCGGACTCGCCCGCGGCGCCAACTACCGCCGGCGTCCCGGTGGACCATGCAGCCGCGGACGTCGCCGGTCCGGGTGTTAACACCGAGTCCCGGGGCGACGCGGCCGGTGCCCGAGGACAATTGCCTCGATCGTCGGAACCGCCGGCCCGTAGGCATTCGCCCTGCGCCGACCTGGCGCGGTGGCCGCGCTGCCGGGAGAGGTGATCCACGCCGGGTTCTCCGTTGTCCGCTGGGGGCTCAAGACGTGCACGGCCCCCGTCGCCCGGTGCCGGCGCTCATCGTCGGGTCACGCGTCCTAGCCGCCACTTTCGGCGAACCGGCCGGTGCTAGAACTCCCCCGGTGAGAGCTGGGACACGGGCGCTCTGGGTCCTTCTCACCGCCGCAGTCCTGTTCGCTGCGAGCAGCTGGTCGCTTTCGAGCGCCGATCGATCCGGCGCCGCAACTCCGAATCGTGCCTGGCCCACACGGGCGCAAGCCAGTGCCTGTGCAAAGAACTCTCCGGGGACGTGGATGCACTGCCTGGTCAAGGCCCGTCCCGCCTTCGCCGACGTTCCGTTGTCCTCGCTGGCCATACCCGGTGCCGAGAACGCCGGGACGTTCAACCTCGACCCGCAGGCGTTCGACACCCAGGCAGGGTCCGCCTGTGTCACCCTGAGCGCCGGCTCCGGGACAGGTGGCACCAAGGCGCAGCGCTTCTCGACCACCCAGAGCCAGACGGTCACGACCCAGCTCGACGACGGGGTCAGGTGGATCGACCTGCACGTTGGCTACAACGGCGGGGGGAATCCGGTCACGGGGTGGCGGGTCGTCCAGAACCTCTACAGCAGCTGGCCCCTCTCCGAGTACCTGGACCAGGTGGCGAACTGGGCGGCGAAACACCCGACCGAGGCGGTGGTCGTCGACCTGTCCACGATCTGTTACGACCACAATCCGACCGCAGCGATCGATCAGGGACTCTGGGCGAACTTCGCCACCAAGAGCGCTGAGGGTGCTGGTCCCAAGACCATTGCCGACGTGGCGGCGCGACCGTCGTCATTCGGTGGCTCGCTCGCCTCTGCGACGCTCCGCGACCTCGCCCGGCGGGGGCACAACGTGGTGGTCCTCATTCCTGCCTTCGCCGCGAAGTGGCAGGTCCTCCCGGGCACCTACCACGTGAACCCGGTCCGAACCACGGTTCCGGGCCGGGGCGGCAGCGGAACCACGACGGTGATGCGGTCCGATCCGAAGGTGGCGCCCACCAGCCCGACGCAGTTTCCGCTGGCCAACGGCCAACTCGGCGTCTTCCCGACCAAGGCCGATCCGCCGCTCGGTTCACTCCGCGGCAAGGGTCTGTACGTCAGCCAATTGGCCTACGAGCTCGAAGGTGCCTCCGCCACGGCTCAGAACACGATCCTCTCCTCGTTCGTCGGCCTGATCGCCTCCCAAGGGGTCTTCCACGCCTGGATGGAAGGTCTGTGGAACGGCGCCTACGGGCAGATCCTCAACCGTTGGGGAAATGCCACCAACGTCGTCCTCGGAGACGGCGTCGACCTCGGCGGGTTCGTGGCACCGGTCATCGAACAGAACGGGCGCTAGGCCTGCCGAAGAGCCGGGGGCGACGTGCCGCGGCTGGATCCCGAGGACCCCAGCCCAATTCCCGGACAACGGTCTCTGACGCGACCTGACCCTCCATCGAGAGCGCCAACTCCCCCGGATCGGGGCGGGCCGTGTCGGCAGCGAGACACAGCGGGGGCGGGGTGGAAGTGAAACCCAACCGCCGGTACGATTCCGAACGCTATTGGGCCAGCAAGGCGGCTGGTTGGGGTGGTTCCACTCGGAGCTCGACAGGCATGGTGTCTGTTCGTTCCGAGTGCTCCTCCTGGATCCCGTGGCGGGATGGCGACACGACACGAACGGAACGGGGGAGGCGCTGGTGGACCAGCGGTCGGGCTGGCACGGACGTGGGCGCGGACGCGCGCGCCTCGTCGTTCCTCTGTGTCAGTCGTCGAACCGTCTCCAGCCGGACGCCCATGACTATCAGACGCAAACTGCGGGAGCGCGGATGATGGGGATGCCCGCACGGCATGCCAAGAGCCCAGCGCCGCACCGCTGGGCTCACCGTGTCTTCACCGCCGGGCTGGCGGCTTCCTTGGCCATCGGCGCTGTCGCCGCCGTCGTCGCCGTCGCACCCGAGGTGTACTCACCGTCGATTGCCGCAGCGTCGAACGTGTACACCGAGACGATCAGTGGCGCGACCGGTCCGTGCTCCGGCAGTTGGTTCAACAACTCCAGCCTCGTCGTGCCGGCCGGCATCATCTCCACGCAAGTCACCATGATCGGTGGCGGCGGTGGTGGGTCGACGTCCAATGGCACCAACGCGACCGATGGGGTCGGCGGTGGGGCGGCGCAGGTCGTCTCCACCATCCCCGCCGCCAACCTCGCTGCGGGCTCGGTGCTCTACGCGCATCTCGGCTGCGGGGGCGGGGCCGGGACGGGAGGCCCAACGGGTGGCGCGGGTGGCATCGGCGAGAGCGGCACCGGGGCGGGCAGCGCGTCGCCGACCGGGAGCGGCGCGATCGGTGGGACCGCCCAGGGTGACAATGCCGCAGGCGGAGGCGGAGGAGGGAGCGCGCTCTGTGTCGTGGCTGCGGCCGCAACGAACTGCAACGGCGGAACGATCATCGGCGTGGCCGGTGGAGGTGGCGGTGCCGCCAGCGCGCGGTCCCACAGCAGCGGCGCCCCAGCGGTGACCGGCGCGACCGGCGGCAAGGGCGCGGCAACCGGCACCAGTGCGGGGGGGGCCGGCAGCGTCACCCTGTGTCCGGGCACCGGCGAAACGGGAACCTGCACGGGTGGTGGCGGTGGCACGAGCACCACCGCCGGCACGGGTGGAACCGGACCCGTCGCCGGCATGCCGGAGTTGCCGGTAACGGTGGAGCCGGCGCGTCGGGCGGCACCGGGTCCGGCAACGTTCGGAACTCGGCGGGTGGCGGCGGTGCCGGTGGGTACTTCGGCGGCGGTGGAGGTGCAACCGGCCAGAGCTCTGCCACCCCCGGGTCGTCATCGGGCACCGGTGGCGGAGCGGCCTCGTCGTTCTGGAACAGCACCTACGGCGCCGGGACGTTCTCCAACGTCACCACCACAGGTGCGAACTGTGGGTCCCACAGCACGCAGTGCACCAACAGCACCACCGCGAACGGCTCCGGAGGAACGGGGGCCAACACCGGGGCGTCCGGATCGCTCGTGGTCAAGTTCACCGTGGGAGCCGTTCAGACCCACTCGTCCTTCAGCACGCAGCCGAGCACGACCGCCACGTCGGGCGCCGCGTTCGCCACCCAACCGGTGGTCACGCTCGGGGACTACACGGGTCTCGCCGTCGTCGGCGACCCGGTGCAGCTCGCCATCGCCACCCATCCGGTCGCGGGAACGGGCACCCTGACTTGCACCACCAACCCGGTGACCTCTGGTGCGCTGGGCGTGGCGAGCTTCGCCGGGTGTTCCATCAGCGGGCCCGTCGGGGCGTATACCCTCTCGGCCACCGATA
The DNA here is from genome assembly GCA_963809825.1 of uncultured Acidimicrobiaceae bacterium. Lineage (GTDB taxonomy): Bacteria > Actinomycetota > Acidimicrobiia > Acidimicrobiales > RAAP-2 > Bog-473. The sequence continues at coordinate 240,010 of CAWELJ010000003.1, forward strand.
CCAACGACGGCCTGGTCGTCGCCACGTCGTCGACGATCACCCTGTCGCCCGGCACGGCGACCCACCTGGCCTTCGTGCAGGGCCCGACCAACACGACGGCCGGCTCGGCCATCAGCCCGGCGGTGAAGGTGGCGGTCGAGGACGCTGCCGGGAACGTCGAGACCGGTGATGGCACCACCACCATCGGCGTCGCGATCGGGACGAACCCCGGAGGCGGGACGCTCACCGGTGGATTCTCCGTCACCGTCGTCGGCGGCGTCGCCACCTTCTCCGGGCTCTCCATCAACAAGTCCGGGACGGGGTACACGCTCACCGCGAGCAGCACACCGAGCCACACCGGTGCCACCTCGTCGGCCTTCAACATCACGCCAGGCACGGCCAACCGCCTGGCCTTCATCCAGGGACCGACGAACACGGCGGCCGGTGCCACCATGACCCCGGCGGTCACCGTCGCGGTGGAGGACAGCAACGGCAACGTCGTGACGAGCGACAACACGACGACGGTGACCCTCGCCATCGGGACGAACCCAGGTGGAGGGACACTGACCGGCGGCGGGCCCATGACGGTGACTGCGGGAGTCGCCACCCTCTCGAGCCTTTCCATCAACAAGGCCGGCACGGGGTACACGCTCACGGCGAACAGCAGTCCGGCCTACACCGCGGCCACCTCGTCCGCCTTCAACATCACGCCCGGCACCCCCACCAAGTTGGCCTTCATCCAGAACCCGACCAACACCGCGGCCGGCTCCGCCATGACCCCGGCGGTGACCGTGGCGGTCGAGGACGCCAACGGGAACGTCGAGACGACGGACAACGCCACGAAGGTGACCCTGGCCATCGGGACGAACCCGGGTGGGGGGACCCTCACCGGTGGTGCCGCGGTGACCGTGGTCGCGGGGGTCGCCACCTTCTCCAGCCTCTCCATCAACAAGACGGGCACCGGCTACACGCTGTCCGCATCGAGCACGCCGGCGTATACCGCGGCCACCTCGTCCGCCTTCAACATCACCCCCGGCACGGCCAGCAAGCTGGCCTTCATTCAGAACCCGAGCAACACCGCAGCCGGTTCCCCCATCAGCCCTGCCGTGACCGTGGCAGTCGAGGACGCCAACGGGAACGTCGAGACCGGTGACGGCACCACGACGGTCAGCCTCGCCATCGGCACCAACCCCAGCGCGGGAACGCTCAGCGGAGGTTCGGCCGTCACGGTGATCGCGGGGATCGCCACCTTCTCCGGGCTCTCCATCAACAACGCGGGGAACGGCTACACGCTGACGGCCTCCAGCACACCTGCGCACGGGTCCGCCACATCCTCCACGTTCAACATCACCCCGGGGGCAGCGAACCATCTGGCGTTCGTCCAGCAGCCGTCCAACACGGTCGCCGGCTCAACGATGGCGCCGGCCGTCACCGTGGCCGTCGAGGACTCCAGTGGCAACGTCGAGAGCGGTGACAACGCCACCAAGGTCACCCTGGCTTTCGGAGTCAACGCCGGTGGCGGGACGCTCACCGGTGGTGCCGCCGTCACGGTGGTCGCAGGCATCGCAACCTTCTCCGGACTCTCCATCAACAAGACGGGCAACGGCTACACGCTGACGGCGAACAGCACGCCGGCCTACACGGCGGCGACCTCGTCGGCCTTCAACATCACTCCGGGCCTCCCGACCGAGCTCGGCTTCGTCCAGGGACCCACCAATACCGCGGCCGGAGCCGCCATCACGCCGGCGGTCACGGTCGCCGTGGAGGACGCCAACGGCAACATCGAGACGGGTGACAGCGGCACGTCGATCTCCCTCACCTTCGGGACCAACCCCGGCGGCGCGTCGTTGACCGGAGGCTCATCGGTCACCGTGCTGGCCGGCGTGGCGACGTTCTCCGGCCTCTCGATCAACAAGGTGGGGACGGGCTACACGCTGACCGCCTCGAGCACGCCGCCGTATACGGCGGCCACCTCGTCGGCCTTCAACATCACCCCGGGCGCGGCCACGCACCTGGCCTTCGTCCAGGGGCCGACCACGACGGTCGCCGGCTCGGCCATCACCCCGGCGGTGACCGTGGCCGTCGAGGACGCGAACGGCAACGTCGAGACCGGTGACAGCCTGACGCAGGTGACCCTGTCGATCGGGACGAACCCGGGCGGCGGGTCGCTCACCGGAGGCTCGGCCGACCGTCACGGCCGGAGTGGCCACCTTCTCGGGCCTCTCCATCAACAAGGCCGGCACCGGGTACACCCTCACGGCGAACAGCTCGCCGGCGTACACGCCAGCCACTTCGGCCGCCTTCAACATCACGCCCGGCACGCCCACGCACCTCGTCTTCCTCCAGGGGCCCACCACCACGGCCGCCGGCTCCGCTATCACCCCGGCGGTGACCGTCGCCGTCGAGGACGCCAACGGCAACGTCGAGACCGGCGACCACACCACCACGGTGAGCCTGGCCATCGGGATCAATCCGGGCGGCGGGACGCTCATCGGCGGTTCGGCGACCGCCGTCGTCGCCGGTGTCGCCACGTTCTCGGGTCTCTCCATCAACCTGATCGGAACGGGCTACACCCTCACCGCCTCGAGCACACCGGCGTACGCGACCGCCACCTCGTTGTCCTTCAACATCACTCCGGGCGCAGCGGACCACCTGGCCTTCATTGAGGGCCCGACGAGCACCGTCGCCGGCTCGGCCATCACGCCGGCCGTGACGGTGGCGGTCGAGGACGCCAGCGGCAACATCGAGACGGGCGACAACGCCACGAAGGTGACCCTGGCCATCGGGACCAACCCTGGCGGGGGCGCGCTGACCGGCGGTGCGGCCGTCACGGTGGCGTCCGGCATCGCCACTTTCTCGAGCCTCTCCATCAACAAGGCCGGGACCGGCTACACGCTGACCGCGACGAGCGCGCCGGCCTTCACGGCCGCCACCTCGTCGGCCTTCAACATCACTCCTGGCGTGGCCACGCAGCTGGCCTTCGTCCAGGGCCCGACCACGGCGCAGGCCGGCGCCGCCATCGCCCCGGCGGTGACGGTGGCCGTCGAGGACGCCAGCGGCAACGTCGAGACCGGTGACCACACCACCACCGTGAGCCTGGCCATCGGGACGAACCCCGGCGAGCGGGACGCTCACCGGTGGCTCCGCCGTGGCCGTCGCGTCCGGCATCGCCACCTTCCCCGGCCTGTCGATCAACAAGGTCGGGACCGGGTACACCCTGGTCGCGTCCAGCACTCCTGCCGTACACGGCCGCCACCTCGTCACCCTTCAACATCACCCCGGGCGTCGCAACGCAGCTGGTCTTCGTCCAGGGTCCCGACGAACACCGCCGCGGGTTCGGCCATCACGCCGCCCGTGACCGTGGCCGTCGAGGACGCCAACGGCAACGTCGAGACCGGCGACCACACCACCACCGTGAGCCTGGCCATCGGGACGAACCCTGGTGGAGGGACGCTCACGGGCGGCTCGGCGGTCGCGGTGGTCGGGGGCATCGCGACGTTCTCCGGCCTCTCGATCGACATGATCGGTGTCGGGTACACGCTGACCGCGGCAAGCACGCCGTCGTACTCGCCCGCCACCTCCCGGCCTTCAACATCACGCCTGGGCTCGCCAATCACCTGGCCTTCGTCCAGAGCCCGACGACCACCGTCGCCGGCGCAACGATGTCCCCGGCGGTGACGGTGGCCGTCGAGGATGCCAGCGGCAACGTGGAGACCGGCGACAGCACCACGAAGGTCACCCTGGCCATCGGGACCAACCCCGGCGGCGGCACGCTGACCGGCGGTGCCGCCGTCACGGTCGATCCGGCATCGCCACGTTCTCGGGCCTCTCCATCAACAAGGCCGGAACCGGCTACACGCCTCACCGCCATCCAGCATGCCGGCCTACACGCCGGCCACGTCGACGGCCTTCAACATCACGCCCGGGCACGGCCACCCAGCTCGCCTTCGTCCAGGGCCCGACGAGCACGGTCGCCGGCGCCACGATCGACCCGGCGGTCACGGTGGCCGTCGAGGACGCCAACGGCAACGTCGAGACGGGCGACAACACCACGACGGTCAGCCTGGCCATCGGGACCAACCCCGGTGGCGGCACGCTGACCGGGGGGACGGCCGTGAGCGGTCGTCGCCGGCGTGGCCACCTTCGCCGGCCTCTCCATCAACAAGGCCGGGACCGGCTACACGTTGACGGCCTCGAGCACGCCGCGCTACACGCCGGCCACCTCGTCGGCCTTCAACATCACGCCCGGGCACGGCCACGCAGCTGGCCTTCGTCCAGGGCCCGACCAACACCGACGGCCGGCCAGCGATCCACCCGGCCGTGACGGTGGCCGTCGAGGACGCCAACGGCAACATCGAGACCGGTGACAACACCACCACGGTGAGCCTGGCCATCGGGACCAACCCCGGCGGCGGGACGCTCACCGGCGGCATCGGCCGTCACCGTCGTCGCCGGCGTCGCAACCTTCTCGGGCCTCTCCATCAACAAGGCCGGAACCGGCTACACCCTGACGGCCTCGAGCACGCCGCCGTACACGCCGGCCACCTCGTCGGCCTTCAACATCACGTCGGGCGCCCCCGCCCAGCTCGCCTTCGTCCAGGGCCCGACCAGCACGGCCGCCGGCCGCCCGATCACCCCGGCGGTCACGGTGGCCGTCGAGGACGCCAGCGGCAACGTCGAGACCGGTGACGGCAGCACCACGATCGGCCTGGCCATCGGCACCAACCCCGGTGGCGGCACGCTCACCGGCGGGACGGCCGTAACGGTCGTCGCCGGCGTCGCGACCTTCTCCGGCCTCTCCATCAACAAGGCCGGGACCGGCTACACCTTGACGGCCTCGAGCACGCCGACCTACATGCCGCCACCTCGTCGGCCTTCAACATCACCCCGGGCACGGCCACCAAGCTCGCCTTCGTCCAGGGCCCCTCCAACACCACCGCCGGCGCGCCATCACCCCGGCGGTCACGGTGGCGGTCGAGGACGCCAACGGCAACGTCGAGACCGGCTGACAACACCACCACGGTCGAGCCTGGCCATCGGGACCAACCCCGGCGGCGGCACGCTCAGCGGCGGCTCGGCCGTCACGGTCGTCGCGGGCGTCGCCACCTTCTCGGGCCTCTCCATCAACAAGGCCGGGACCGGCTACACCCTGACGGCCTCGAGCACGCCGACCTACACCCCGGCCACCTCGTCGGCCTTCAACATCACGCCGGGTGCCGCCACCAAGCTGGCCTTCGTCCAGGGCCGACCAACACCAGCGCCGGCTCGGCCATCACCCCGGCGGTCACGGTGGCGGTCGAGGACGCCAGCGGCAACGTCGAGACCGGTGACAACACCACCACGGTCGAGCCTGGCCATCGGGACCAACCCCGGCGGCGGCACGCTCACCGGCGGCACGGCCGTCACGGTGTCGCCGGGCGTCGCCACCTTCTCCGGCCTCTCCATCAACAAGTCGGGACCGGCTACACGCTGACGGCCTCGAGCACGCCGCCCTACACGCCGGCCACCTCGTCGGCCTTCAACATCACCCGGGCACCGGCCACCCAGCTGGCCTTCGTCCAGGGCCCGACCAACACCGTCGCCGGCGCGGCCATCACCCCGGCGGTCACGGTGGCGGTCGAGGACGCCAACGGCAACATCGAGACCGGCGACAACACCACCACGGTCGGCCTGGCCATCGGCACCAACCCCGGCGGCGGGACGCTCACCGGCGGCTCGGCCGTACGGTGGTCGCCGGCGTGGCCACCTTCTCGGGCCTCTCCATCAACAAGGCCGGGACCGGCTACACCCTGACGGCCTCGAGCACGCCGTCCTACGCCCCGGCCACCTCGTCGGCCTTCAACATCACGCCCGGGCACGGCGACCCAGCTGGTCTTCATCCAGGGCCCGACCAACACCGTCGCCGGCGCGGCCATCGCGCCCGGCCGTGACGGTGGCGGTCGAGGACGCCAGCGGCAACATCGAGACCACCGACAACACCACCACGGTCGGCCTGGCCATCGGGACCAACCCCGGCGGCGGCACGCTCACCGGCGGCTCGGCGGTCACGGTGGCCTCGGGCATCGCCACCTTCTCGGGGCTCTCCATCAACAAGGCCGGCACCGGCTACACCCTGACGGCCTCGAGCACACCGACGTACACCCCGGCCACCTCGTCGGCCTTCAACATCACGCCCGGCACGGCCACCCAGCTGGCCTTCGTCCAGGGCCCGACCAACACCGCCGCCGGTGCCACCATGACCCCGGCGGTGACGGTGGCGGTCGAGGACGCCAACGGCAACATCGAGACCGCTGACAACGCCACCAAGGTCGAGCCTGGCCATCGGGACCAACCCCGGCAGCGGGACGCTCAGCGGCGGCACGGCCGTCACGGTGGCCGTCGGGCGTCGCCACCTTCTCCGGGCCTCTCCATCAACAAGCCGGGCACCGGCTACACGCTGACGGCCTCGAGCACGCCGACGTACACGCGCGGCCACCTCGTCGGCCTTCAACATCACCCCGGGTGCGGCCACCAAGCTGGCCTTCGTCCAGGGCCCGACCAACACCGTCGCCGGTTCGGCCATCACGCCGGCGGTGACGGTGGCGGTCGAGGACGCGAACGGCAACGTCGAGACCGGTGACAACGGCACGACGATCAGTCTGACGATCGGGACGAACCCGGGCGGCGGCACGCTCAGCGGCGGCTCGGTCACGGTCCTCGCCGGAGTGGCTGCGTTCCCGGGTCTCTCCATCGACAAGGCCGGGACCGGCTACACCCTGACCGCCTCGAGCACGCCGATCTACTCGCCCGCGACCTCGGCCGCATTCAACATCACACCCGGCCTGCCCACCAAGCTCGCCTTCGTCCAGGGCCCGAGCAACACCATCGCTAGTTCGAACATGACCCCGGCCGTCACCGTGGCGGTCGAGGACGCCAACGGCAATGTCGAGACCGGTGACAACCTCACCACGGTCAGCCTGGCTATCGGGACCAACCCCGGCGGCGGGACATTGGGAGGCGGGGCGGCCATCCCGGTCACCGCCGGCGTGGCAACCTTCTCGAACCTGTCCATCGATGCCGTCGGGGTCGGCTACACGCTGACCGCCTCCAGTTCGCCGTCCTACACGACGGCCACATCGGCGGGCTTCACGATCATCGGCGGCCAGCTCTCGCTGAGCTGCATGGCCCCGCCTTTGGCTCCGGCGACGCCATGCCAGAGCATCAATCTCCCCGCCATCACACTCGACGGCCTCGGGCAGACCGTCCAGGCGCCGGGAAGCACCTTCTACGTCACCGATACGCGGGGCCTGGCGAACGAGGGTTGGTCGGTGAGCGCTTATCTCATGCCGACCCCCGGCAATCCGAACGCGTCGTGTGCCAGCGTCGCCACCTTCTGCAACTCCTCGGTGGGCGCCTCTGCCGACAATCCACAGGGACAGATCCCGGCCTCGGACTTCTCGGTGGGAAGCATCACCTGCACGGCGGTGAGCGGAAACTCGAACCCCGCTCCGCAGCCGGGAACTGGGCGGGCCCTTCCCGGGAGGCAGCGGCGCCGTCTCGCTGTGCTCGGCACCGGCGGGGAAGAGTGCCGGGACCTTCAAGTTGGGGGCGGCCTACACGCTCGGGATACCCGAGGGGATTTACGCCGGGCAGTACCAAGCGACTGTCGAATACGTGGCGTTCTAGCTCGCCCACACCTGATTCGGTCCATGACACCGTGATGGGGCGCGCAGCGGCCATCATTGGGCGGGAGATGACGACACACCGAAGGCGGACGGTTGCCATCCCGAACGGGCGAGCACGGGGGCTCCCGGCGGTCGTCCTGATCCTCGGCGCACTGCTCATCCTGCCAACGGCCCGGCCTGTGTCGGCGGCGAGCAACGGGCAGTGGTCCGTCTTCCCGTCGTCGATCCATGGACAGGCGCCACGAGCCGTCTTCCATCCCAAACTCGTTCCTGGAGAGGTGTACGCCGACTCCGTGACCGTGTCCAATTACACCGCCGCCCCGCTCACGTTCCACCTGTACGGTGCGGACGCCATCAACGCCCACGGTGGAGGCCTCTCTGTCCGCCGGCGGACCGACACCCAGACCGACATCGGCAGATGGATCAAGCTCCCCTACCCGGAGCTCACCGTTCCCGCCCGGAGCGCCTCCGTCGTTCCCTTCACCATCCTCCCGCCGCCCCAGGCATCACCGGGCGACCACGTCGGCGGCATCGTGGCCGAGGAGACCCAGGGGACGACCTCACGCTCGGGTTCCGTTCCCATCACGGTGCTCCAGGCGGTCGGCGTCCGCGTCTACGGCCGCGTCGTGGGCCCGCTTCATCCGCGGTTGGCCGTCGGACACCTGTCGCTCTCCCTCGGGGACTCCGTGGCGACGCAGTTCGGGGGATCGGTTGATGCGCACGTCCGCTTCAGTGTCACCAACCCGGGCAACACGGTCCTCTCACCGGCGGCCACCGTCGAATTGACGACGCCGTTCGGCACCGCCGCCCGACGGACCCTCACGATCGGTCAGCTCCTCCCGGGCAATTCGCTGGCCTACGCGCTCGGATTTCCCCGGAGTCACCGCCTACAGCCACCTGCACGCCACGGTGACCGTCAACGCACCGGGCGCCGTGGCGTCGGCCACCGTCACAGCGTGGGCCGTGCCGTGGGCGCTGGTGGCCGTCGTGCTCATCGTCGTTGTCGTCACCGTTGTCCTCCTCGTCCGGCGCCGACATCGACGTGGCCGTGCGGCGGCAGCCGACCCGGAGCAGCCGGCCGATCCCCCACCCGGAGGGACCGCAGAAGAGATGGTCGGCGCGGCGACGGATGCGGACACCGGGTACCTCTGGGCCGACGCCCGCGCCCGGAGTTTGAACACCCGTCAACGACGGCTCAGCGGCTGAGTCAGTCCAGCAGCTCCTGCAGCGGCGAGTACGCGAGGCCGTGCGCCTCGGCCACGGGCCGATAGACGATGCGGCCGTCAGCGACGTTGACCCCCTCGGCGAGCGCCGGGTCGGCCCGGACCGCCTCCCGCCAGCCCCGCTCGGCGATGCGCAGCGTGTAGGGCAGGGTGGCGTTGGCGAGCGCGTGGGTCGAGGTGTGCGGCACCGCACCGGGCATGTTGGCCACGCAGTAGAAGACCGACCCGTGGACGTCGAAGGTGGGGTTGGAGTGCGTGGTCGGGTGGGTCGACTCGAAGCACCCGCCCTGGTCGACGGAGATGTCGACCAGGACCGAACCCGGCCGCATCTGCTCGACCAGCGCGTCGGTGACGAGGCGCGGGGCCCGGGCGCCGACGACCAGCACGGCGCCGATGACGATGTCCGCCTCGAGGCAGACCTCCTCAATGGCGTGCTCCGAGGAGGCGATCGGTCTCGAGCGCGCCGCGGAAGTGGTGGTCGACCTCGCGCAGCTTGTCGAGGTTGCGGTCGAGGATGAAGACCTCCGAGTGCATGCCGACGGCCATGGTGGCGGCGGCGAAGCCGGCCACGCCGGCGCCGAGGATGACGATGCGGGCGCAGCGCACGCCCGGCACGCCGCAGACCAGGACGCCCCGCCCGCCACCGGGCCGCATCAGGTGGTGTGCGCCCATGAGCGGTGCCATCCGCCCGGCCACCTCGCTCATCGGGGCCAGCAGGGGCAGCGAGTTGTCGGTCTGGCGCACGGTCTCGTAGGCGATGGCCACGTTGCCGGCGGACAGGAGGGCCTCGGTGCACTCGCGTGACGCCGCCAGATGCAGGTACGTGAAGAGGACCTGGCCCGGTCGCATCCCCAGCCGGTGGAACTCCTCGGGGACCGGCTCCTTCACCTTGCAGACGAGGTCGGCCGACGCCCACACGTCGTCGGCATCGTCGAGGATCTTCGCTCCCGTGCGCACGAATTCGGCATCGGGCATGGACGAGCCGTCGCCGGCACCCTTCTCCACGAGCACGGTGTGACCGGCCGAGGTCAGCTCGCGCACCCCGGCCGGCGTGATGGCCACCCGCCACTCGTCCGTCTTCACCTCGCTCGGGATCCCGACGATCATGGCTACTCCTCGATGTTGCTCATCACGTGCTTGATGCGCGTGTAGTCCTCGAAGCCGTAGGCGGAGAGGTCCTTGCCGTACCCGGACCGCTTGAACCCGCCGTGGGGCATCTCGGCCACGAGCGGGATGTGGGTGTTGATCCAGACGCAGCCGAAGTCCAGGTCGCGTGCCATGCGCATGGCCCGGCCGTGATCGCGGGTCCACACGGACGATGCCAACCCGTACTGGACGCCGTTGGCCCACTCGAGCGCCTCGGCTCTCGCCGCTGAACTCCTGCACCGTGATCACCGGGCCGAAGACCTCGGACTGCACCATCTCGTCGTCCTGGCGCAGGCCGGCCACGACCGTCGGCGCGAAGCAGTAGCCGCGCTCCCCCACCTGCTCGCCGCCGGTCACCACCGAGGCGTGGGACGGGGCCCGCTCGATGAAGCCGCGCACCCGCTCCAGCTGCGTGGCGTTGTTCAGCGGCCCGTAATCGGCCTCCTCGTTGTCGCGACCCCCGACCGTCGTCCCCTCCGCCTGCTCCACCAACGCGGCCAGCAGGTCCCCGTGCACCCGAGGCCCGGCGAGGACCCTGGTCGCCGCGGTGCAGTCCTGCCCCGCGTTGAAGTACCCCGCGCCGGCGATCCCCTCCGCGGCCGCCGCAGGATCCGCATCGTCGAACACGATGACCGGCGCCTTGCCGCCCAGCTCGAGGTGCACCCGCTTGAGCGTGGGCGCCGCCGCCGCGGCGACCTCCATGCCGGCCCGGACCGACCCCGTCACCGACACCATGGCCGGCGTGTCGTGCACCACGAGCGCCCGTCCGGTGTCGCGGTCGCCGCAGACCACGTTGAAGACACCCGGGGGGAGGAACTCGGCCATGATCTCGGCCATCAGCAGCGCCGTCACCGGCGTGGTGTCGGACGGCTTGAGGACCATGGTGTTGCCGGCCGCCAGGGCGGGGGCGAACTTCCAGACCGCCATCATCATCGGGTAGTTCCACGGCGTCACCGCACCGCACACGCCGAGTGGCTCACGGCGGATGAACGACGTGTGCCCCGCCATGTACTCCGCTGCCGCCAGACCCTCGAGGTGCCGTGCGGCGCCGGCGAAGAAGCGGATCTGGTCGACCATGGGCGGGATCTCCTCGTCCATGGTCAGCTGGAACGGCTTCCCCGTGTTCTCGGACTCGGCCCGGACCAGGTCCTCGGCCCGGGCCTCGAGCGCGTCGGCGATGCGGATGAGCGCCAGGCTGCGTTCCGACGGCGTGGTGCGGCGCCAGGAGGTGAAGGCATCGGCCGCCGTCCGGAGCGCCCGGTCGACGTCGGCAGGCCCCGAGACGGGGGCTTCGGCGAAGGGCTCGCCGGTGCTGGGGTCGATCAGGGGTGCCGTGGGCCCGTCCTCGGCGTCGGCGTAGGCGCCCCCGATGAAATTCTGCAACTTCCGCATGCCGCTCCCTTCCCACATGGCTGCTCGTTACAGGATCACAGATGACGGCCTCGTCAACAAGCGTTTCCGCAATATTGGGACCTCAATGTGACGGATTCTGCTTGACTGAGGGGCGTAACATGACACAATTCGCACATCGGGGGCCACGCCCCGAGTGTCGAGCCGAAAGAGGTGTGACATGCCGGACCTCGACGAGCCGGCGGAGACGGGCCCACAGGGAGAGGCGGCGCATTCGTCGAGCACGCTGCTCGACGCACCCAACCGGGCCATCATCGAGGCGCTGCAGCGTGACGGGCGCCAACCCTACGGGGCGATCGCCGAGGAGGTCGGGCTCTCGGAGGCCGCCGTGCGTCGCCGTGTCCAGCGCCTGCGCGAGTCGGGGATCATGCAGATCGTGGCGGTGACCGACCCGCTGCAACTCGGCTTCACCCGCCAGGCGATGATCGGGATCTCGGTCGAGGGAGACGTGCGGCGGGTCGCCGAGAAGCTCTCGGCCATGACCGAGGTCGAGTACGTCGTCATGTGCGCCGGCTCGTTCGACATCCTGGCCGAGATCGTGTGCGAGGACGACGAGCGCCTGCTCCATGTCCTCAACGACTCGGTGCGCTCCATCCCCGGCGTGCGCGCGACGGAGACGTTCTTGTACCTGAAGCTGGCCAAGCAGACGTATACGTGGGGCACGCGCTGAGCGCGTCCCGAGTGGAGGAATGATGAGCACCACCAATCCGGAGAACTCCAACCTGAGCAATCAGGCGCGGCGCAACCTGTGGATGCATTTCAGCCGCATGGCCACCTACGAGGACCACGAGGTGCCGGTGATCGTGCGCGGCGAGGGCGCCTACGTCTGGGACCAGCACGGGAAGCGCTACCTCGACGGCCTGGCCGGACTCTTCACCTCGCAGATCGGCCACGGCCGCACCGAGTTGGCCGAGGCGGGCGCCAAGCAGGCCGAGACCCTCGCCTACTTCCCGTTGTGGACGTACGCACACCCCACGCGCCATCGAGCTGGCCGAGCGCTTGGCGAGCTACACCCCCGGCGACCTCAACCGCGTGTTCTTCACGACGGGCGGCTCCGAGGCGGTGGAGTCGGCCTGGAAACTCGCCCGGCAGTACTTCCGCCTCATCGGCCAGCCGCAGCGCACCAAGGTCATCAGCCGCTACATCGCGTACCACGGCACGACCATGGGCGCGCTCTCCATCACGGGCATCCCCGACCTGCGCATCCCGTTCGAGCCACTGGTGCCCGGCGCGATCAAGGTGCCGAACACGAACTTCTACCGAGCGAACACGACGTTCTCATTGGGAAGGACCCCCGATTCGGACCAGGAGGGACTGGCGCCGGGGACCAACACCGAGCTCTTCCACGACGACGTGGTCGCGTTCGGCCGCTGGGCGGCCGACGAAATCGAGCGGGCCATCCTGCAGGAAGGGCCGGAGAGCGTGGCGGCGGTGTTCCTCGAGCCGGTGCAGAACGCGGGCGGGTGCTTCCCGCCGCCGCCGGGCTACTTCCAGCGCGTGCGCGAGATCTGCGACCGCCATGGGGTGCTGCTGGTCTCCGACGAGGTCATCTGCGCCTTCGGGCGCCTCGGCCACTGGTTCGGTGCGCTGCGCTACGAGTACCAGCCCGACATCATCACGGTGGCCAAGGGGCTCACCTCCGGCTACGCGCCGCTGGGCGCGATGATCGCCTCCGACCGGCTCATGGAGCCCTTCCTCGGCCCGGGCGCGTCGTTCCTGCACGGGTTCACCTTCGCCGGCCACCCCGTGAGCTGCGCCGTCGCCATGGCCAACCTCGACGTCTTCGAAGGGGAGCAGATCCTGCAGCACGTGCAGTCGACCGAAGCCGCCTTCCGCGGCGCGCTCGAGGGCCTGTACGACCTGCCCATCGTCGGCGACGTGCGCGGCGCAGGCTTCTTCTACGGCATTGAGCTGGTGAAGGACAAGGAAACGCGGCTCTCCTTCGACGACGAGGAGTCCGAGCGCCTCCTGCGCGGCTACCTCTCGGGTGCGCTCTTCGAGGCCGGTCTGATCTGCCGGGCCGACGACCGCGGCGACCCCGTCGTCCAGCTGTCCCCGCCACTGATCTGCGGACAGGAGGAGATCGACTTCATGGCAGGGACGCTGCGCGAGGTCCTCTCCGAGGCGTGGCGCCGGATGTAACGCCGGGGCACGCTTCGGGGTATCAGCGGCTCTCGCTCTGGTGGGAGGCCGTCCCGGCCCCGCTGCCGCCCCGCCCCGCCCTCACCCAAGACCTGGACGTCGACGTCTGCATCGTCGGTGGCGGGTTCACCGGGTTGTGGACGGCCCACTCGCTCGCGCTGGCAGATCCCTCCCTGCGCGTCGCCGTCGTCGAACGCGAGGTGGCGGGCTTCGGGGCCTCGGGGCGCAACGGCGGCTGGTGCTCGGCACTGTTCGCCACCTCCGACGCCGCCCTGGCCCGTCTGCACGGCCTCGAGGCCATGCGGGCCATGCGCCGCGCCATGCAGCAGACCATCGACGTCGTCGGCGCCACCGCGGCGAGCGAGGGCATCGACTGCCATTTCGCCAAGGGCGGGACGGTCGACCTGGTCCGCAGCGAGGCGCAACGGGTGCGGGCGTTGGCCACGCGTGGACGAGACGCGTCGGTTGGGGTTCGGCGAGGAGGACCTGCGCTGGCTCGGGCCCGACGAGACGCGGGATCTGATCGGCGCCGACGGCATCCTCGGCGCGACGTTCACGCCGCACTGCGCCGCGCTCCAGCCGGCACTGCTCGCCCGGGGGCTCGCCGACGCGGTCGAGCGGCGCGGCGTGGCGGTCTACGAGCACACCGAGGTCCTCGAGATCCGGCCGCGCGCTGGCGGCACGCGCCCCTCGGTCGTGACCCGCGGCGGCACCATCGACGCGACCGTCGTCGTCCGGGCGACCGAGGCCTGGACCCCGACCCTGCCCGGGCTCCACCGCGACATCGTCCCCGTGTATTCGCTCATGGTCGCCACCGAGCCCCTCGGCGACGGCTTCTGGTCCTCGGCGGGCCTCGAGAGCCGCGCCACGTTCGCCGACCACCGCCACATGATCATCTACGGGCAACGGACGGCGGACGGCCGGATCGCCTTCGGGGGCCGGGGCGCGCCCTACCACTTCGGGTCGTCGGTCCGTGCCCGCTTCGACGCCGAGCCGGCCGTCCACGCCCTGTTGCGCAGCACCCTGACCGAGCTGTTCCCCGCACTGGGCGGAACGCGCTTCACGCACGCCTGGGGCGGCCCGCTCGGGATCCCGCGGGACTGGCATTCGTCGGTCGGATTGGACCGCGACACCGGCCTGGCCTGGGCCGGGGGGTACGTCGGCGACGGCGTGGCCACCACCAATCTCGCCGGGCGCACCCTGGCCGACCTCATCACCGGTGCGGACAGCGACCTCGTGGCCCTGCCCTGGGTGGACCACCGGTCACCGCGGTGGGAACCCGAGCCCCTGCGCTGGCTCGGCGTCAACGCGGGATTGTGGGCCATGAAGGCGGCGGACCGCAGTGAGGCCCGCCGCGGGCGCCCGAGCCGGGTGGCCGAGACGATGGGACGCCTCCTGGGCCAGTGATCGGTGCCACAATCTCGCCCGTGCAGGAGACGGCGACCGAGGCGGTCACCAAGCTGATCTACACCTACGCCGAGCGGATCGACGACGGTGACTTCGCCGGGATCGGCGAGCTCTTCGAGCACGCCACACTCACGTTCGAGGGGTTCGGCGACGCCGTGACGGGCCGCGACGCCATCGAGCGCCTCTACACACGGACCACCAGGCGGTACGAGGACGGGACGCCGCGCACGAAGCACGTGATGACGAACGTGATGGTCGACGTGGCCGACGACGAGTCCACGGCGTCGTCCCGGTCGTACTTCACGGTGCTGCAGGCCGTGCCCGGCGCACTCGCCCTGCAGCCGGTCATCGCCGGGCGCTACCGTCACAGCTACGAGCGGGTAGACGGGCGGTGGCGGGTGACGACGATGCACATCACGATCGACCTCGTGGGCGACCTGGGGCACCACATGCTCTTCGACCTGGCGCCATGAGGCTGTCGTTGGTCTACGGCTGGGACTGCACGCCCGAGGCGTTCTGGGCCCTGTACTTCGACCCCGAGTTCGTGGTCAGGCTCCATCTCGAGTGCCTCGGCTCGACCTCGGCCGAGGTGCTGTCGCAGGAGGGGGACCTCTCGAGCGGCCTGGTGCGGACCCTGCGGTACGGCCAGCGGCCGCCGATGCCGGGACCGGTGCGCAAGATCTTCGGGGAGGAGGTCGTCACCACCGAGGTGAGCACCTACGACCCGGAGACCTCGACCACGACGTTCACGATGACCCCGGGCACCATGGCCGACAAGACGCACATTCAGGGCGCCATCGCCCTCAGCAGCGAGAGCGGGAGCACGGTGGAGACGTTCTCGCTCGACGCCCGCGTCAAGATCTTCGGGGCAGGCCCGATCGTGGAGCGCTTCATCGAACATCAGGCCCGCGACATGCAGGAGAAGGCGGTCGGGTTCATGCGCGGCGAACTCGAGGGCTGAGCCAGCAGGCACGCCGTCCAGCGATCGTTTGGCCCGACCATTCAGCGCTGAGCCACTTGACCGGGGTACCCCGCAGCACTCATGCTGCGGGCGGCACACACCTTCAGGCGTCCACGACGAGTCCGCCGAGGCGAGAACGAGGAGGTACTGCGGTGGCCATCGCCGAAGAACTCGCGGTGATCCACGATTCCGAAGTGGGCCAGCCGCTCCATGTCGAGCAGCACGGCATCGACTTCATTCCCGAGAGTGAGCGCTGGGCCACGCCGAGGGACATCGGCATGATGTGGGCCGGCGCCAGCGTGCAGATCGAGTACTTCATTTACGGGGCCATCCTGATGACGTTCGGCCTCACGTTCGCCCAGGTGCTCATCGTCATCGTCGTCGGCAACCTGTCGTACTTCCTCCTCGGGCTCTGCTCACTGCAGGGTCCGAACGCAGGCACGGCGGTCTTTGCGATCAACCGGGCCCCGTTCGGGCCCAACGGTTCGCGGCCGATCTCGGTCTTCAACTGGCTCACCCAGATCGGCTTCGAGGTGGAGGGTCTCATACTGATCGTCGGAGCCGGGCTCGTCCTCATGACCAAGGCGGGCTACCTGCCCGGCAGCCCGGCCAAGGTGGCCCTCGTGATCGTGGCTGTGCTCATTCAGGGCATCCTCCCCTTCCTCGGCCACGCTGCCATCGTGAAGACGCTGCGCCTGCTCGTCCTCCCCTTCCTCGTCCTCTTCGCCGTCATGCTGGGCTTTGCCATTCCGCACGCCAACCTGCACGTCGTCAAGAACAGCGGGGACTGGCAGGCCGTCACGGAGGCGCTCGCCTTCACCATCGCTCTGAGCGGCCTCGGCTGGGTCGAGAACGGCAACGACTACACCCGGTACTGCCCGACCGGCACATCCAAGAAGGGCATCGTCGGCTGGGTCTTCCTCGGCACGGCCCTCCCCGAGATCCTCATCATGACGCTGGGCGCGCTGGTCGGCACCTTCGTGTTGAACATCGGGACGGGAGCGGGCGGGTTCCTTCCGTTCGCCCACCAGAGCGCCATCCCGTCGTGGTTCGTGGTGGTGTTCCTGCTCTTCGCCATCGTCCAGATCTTCGGCGTCAACAGCCTCGACATGTACTCGTCGGGCGTGACCCTGCAGGCGGTCGGCGCGCCGGTCCGCCGCTATCAGGCGGTGCTCATCGACTGCGCCATCGCATTCGGCATCACCATGTGGGCCATCTTCAGCGGCTCGTTCACGGGCTACCTTTCGGACTTCGTCGACCTGGTCATCGTCTGGATCGCTCCTTGGAGCGCGATCTTCCTGGTCGACTGGGCCCTTCGCCGTTACCGCTACGTGCCGAGCGAGCTGCAGAAGACGGGGCGAGGCTCGCTCTATTGGCGAAAGGGCGGCGTGTTCTGGCCGGCCATTGTCGCCCAGGTGGTCGGCATGTACGCCGCAATCTCGGCACTCTATGTGAATCCGACCTACTACTTCCGCGTGCCTCGCTGGATGAACGAGATCACCGACCACACGCAGGACACCGCCCACTTCGGCGGGGACTTCAGCATCTTTCTCGGCATGGGGGTGGCGGCACTCGTGTATCTCGTGCTGGCCGTCCGCAGCGTGCGCAAGGAAGCTGACGCACAGGACGCACTCCTGCACGAAGAAGGCCTCCTGCCGGCCTGAGGAGGCTCAGTCCCAATCCTCCACGAGGTCGCCGGCCCCGTCGGGGTGGAACAACGGCATCGCTCCGAGGCTGCGTACCAGCGCTACGTCGTCGCCCAACGCGCGCTTCCAGCCGCCGCCCTCCGTCATGAGGGTCCCGATGACGACGGGTTCCGCGTCCATGCGGCGAACGAGACGGAGGGCCGAGGTGAGGGAGGCCCCGGTCGAGATCACATCGTCGACGATGGCTACCCGTCGACCGCGCACGGCGGGTACCCGAGCCGGATCCATGCGCAACCGCTGCGGCTTGTCCGTCGTGATCGAGTACACGGGCTCTGACCACGACTCGCCCAAATGGATCTTGGGCGTCTTGTGCAAGATCACGTAATCGTCCAATCCGAGCGCCCGGCTCGCTTCGATGGCCAGCGGGATCCCCATCGTCGCCACCGAGACGACGATCTCGGGCTGTGCTGGCCGCATCAATTCGGCGAGCTCGCGACCCGCCGTCTCCGCGAACGCCACACCCAGGTCCACGCAGATGAGCAGTGCGATGGTCAGCTCGTCGGAGAGTGCCACGAGCGGGAGCTCGACAGTCTGGCTCCCGACCGTGGTCGTGTACGTGCGGTCGGCCATCACCCTGCGGCGAGCTTATGTCCCGCGCCGATCGACCGGACCAGCGGATGGCAGGCAGGCGCCCGGACCACCCGCAGACGAATCCGGGTCCCGCCGGGGACAACGGAGCGAGGGGGACTGATCTCCGGTGGCCAGCTGAAGATCGTGTGACCGGGGTCCCTGTTTCACCCCATGGGCACGCTCCAGAATGGCTGCAGGCGTTCGGTGCGCCCGGGAATGTTCGTGGGCACGGGCCGGGACAGCAAGAGACACGACGAAGCGAAGGAGCAGGTTGGGCGCAGCAGCGCAGGCGACGGAGCCAGATGCCTCCCCGGGGCGGGGTCGGGATCGCCGCGGCGCGCTCGACCCCCGGTTGCTCCGCTACGCCAGGACCACCCGGCGCTTCGTCGTCCTGGCCGTCGCGGTGGGTGGTGCCACTGCGCTGCTGGTGGTCGCCCAGGCCTTCCTGATCGCCACGATCGTGGCGGGCGCCTTCGTGGACCACCGCTCCGCCGCCTCGCTGCGCGCTCCCCTGGCCGCCCTGCTCGCGGTGGTGGCGGGTCGCGCCGCCCTGGCCTGGGCCACCGAGCGTGCGGCGCACCGGGCCTCGGCATCGGCCAAGTCCGAGCTGCGACTCGCCGCGACGACCCGGGTCGCCGCGCTCGGCCCACAGGGCCTCGACGGCCGCAGCGCGGGTCAGCTCAGCGTGCTCCTGACCACCGGGGTGGACGCACTCGACGGCTACTTCTCGCGCTACCTGCCCCAGCTGTTCCTGGCCGTCATCGTGCCCGTCACGATCATCGGCGTCGTGGCGGGAGCGGACTGGGTCAGCGCCGTCCTGATCGCGGTCAGCCTTCCCCTGATCCCCCTCTTCATGGCGCTCGTCGGAGCCGCCACGAAGGACCGCACCGCCGCCCGCATGCGGTCGCTCCAGAAGCTGGCCGGGCACTTCCTCGACATCGTGGCGGGACTGCCCACGCTCAAGGTCTTCGGTCGTGCCAAGGCCCAAGCCCGGTCGATCGCGGCGGTCACCGATCGCTACCGGTCGGCCACGATGGCCACGCTGCGCCTGACCTTCTTGTCGTCGTTGATCCTCGAACTGCTCGCCACGGTGTCGGTCGCGCTCGTCGCGGTCGCCGTCGGCCTGCGCCTGCTCGGTGGGCACATGACCTTCGAAGACGCGCTCTTCGTGCTGGTGCTCGCGCCGGAGGCCTACCTGCCCCTGCGGGCGCTCGGCGCCAACTACCACGCCAGTGCCGACGGCATGAAGGCAGCCGAAGAGATCTTCGAGCTGCTCGACGACCCCGGAGAGGCCCCGGTGGGAGGGTCCACCCGCCCGGCCAGCGTCGGGATCCGTATCGCCGGGCTGGGCGTCACCTACCCCGAACGCGGGGCGCCCGCCCTCCACGACATGGACTTCCTCCTGCAGCGGGGAGAGACCGTGGCCCTGACCGGTCCCAGCGGATGCGGCAAGTCGACGCTGCTGGCGGTCGTCCTCGGACTCCTGCGCCCCGATGCCGGGACGGTCATGCTCGGCGGAGTCGACCTCGCCGACGTCGACCTCGCCGACTGGCGCCGACACATCGGATGGGTGCCGCAGAGACCGCATCTCTTCGCGCGCTCCGTCGCCGAGAACGTCCGGCTCGGCCGACCGGACGCCTCCGACCACGAGGTCACGGACGCGCTCGATGCCGCGGGTCTGACCGAGGTCGTCCGGCGGCTGCCCCACGGGGCCGACACACTCCTCGGCGAAGGCGGCGCCGGCCTCTCTGCGGGCGAACGGCAGCGCCTCGCGCTGGCGCGGGCCTTCGTGCGCGACGCACCGCTCCTCCTGCTCGACGAGCCGACCGCCGGCCTCGACAACGAGACCGAAGCGGACGTGTTGACGGCAGTCCGCCGGCTCGTCACGGGCCGCACGGCGCTCATCGTCGCGCACCGCCCGGCGCTGGCGGCATTGGCCGACCGCGTCGTCGAGCTCCCGGCTCCACTGGTGACGACGTGAGCGACCGCGCCGCCAGTCTCTCGAGAACGCTCGGCCTTGCGTACCCCGCCCGCCGCAGGCTGGCCCAGGCCTCGCTGCTCGGAGCCGGCGCCATCGCCGCTTCGATCGCACTCATGGGGACCTCCGCCTGGCTGATCTCACGTGCCGCACAACACCCGTCGGAGGCGTCGCTTACCCTGGCCATCGTCGGGGTCCAGTTCTTCGGTCTGTCGCGTGGATTCCTCCGCTACGGAGAACGGCTCGTCGGCCACGATGCCGCCCTGCGCTCCCTGGCCGAGCTCCGCGTGCGCGTCTACGAGCGCCTCGAAACCCTGGCTCCGGCCGGGCTGCCTGGCTTCCGGCGCGGCGACCTCGTGGCCCGCGTCGTCGACGACGTCGACTCCCTGCAGGACGTCGTGCTCCGGGTGATCCAGCCCTTCGTGGCGGCTGCGCTGGTCGGCTCCGTCACCGTCGCCGTTCTCTGGTGGTTCCTGCCGCAGGCCGGCCTCGTCCTCCTGCTCGCCTTGGCCATGTCGGCCACGGCGGTGCCATGGCTGACCGGACGCCTGGCCCGGCGAGCCGAATTCAGGCAGGCGATCGTGCGCGGCGAGCTCAACGCCGGTGTGGTCGACCTGATCGAGGGCGCACCCGAGCTCGTCGTGATGGGCGCCACCGACGACCAGCTGGCACGCATTCAGGTCTCCGACGGCGCCCTGCGCTCGGTCGCTCGTCACGGCGCGGGCACGACCGGCATCGGGCTCGGCCTCACCACCGCCCTCGCCGGCCTCGCCAGCTGGGGTGCGCTGACCGTCGGCGTGCACGCCACCCACGCAGGTTCGCTCAACGGTGCGCTCCTGGCCACGCTGGCGCTGGTGCCGCTCGCGGCCTTCGAGCTCGTCGCTCCGCTCCCGGCGGCGACACAGGCTCTCCAGCGCTCCCGGGTGGCAGCCGGACGCGTCTTCGCCACCATCGACGCACGTCCTGCGGTCGTCGACCCAGAGGCACCGGCTTCCATCGAGAACGGTCCCCACACGCTGATGCTGCGGGACGTGTGGGCGACCTACCCCGGTGCCGGACGTGCGGCCCTGCGCGGCATCGACCTCGATCTGCGACCGGGCCGCCGCGTGGCCGTGGTCGGGCCCAGCGGAGCCGGGAAGTCGACGCTCGCCGACGTGCTCGTCCGGTTCCTGCCCGCCGACGCCGGGGAGGCCACTCTGGACGGCACTCCCCTCGAGCGTCTGGCGGCCGACGACCTTCGTCAGGTCGTGGGACTGGTCGAGCAGCGCGCCCACCTCTTCGACACCACCCTGGCCGAGAACCTCCGCGTCGGCCGGCGTGGCGCCACCGACGCCGAACTCACCGGCGTGCTCGTCCGGGTCGGCCTGGGCGACTGGCTCGCGGGCCTGCCGCGGGGGCTGGCGACGGAAGTGGGGGCGGAGGGGGCGCGACTCTCGGGAGGCCAGCGCCAGCGCGTGGCGGTCGGCCGGGCGCTGTTGGCCGACTTCCCGATCCTCGTGCTGGACGAGCCGGCAGAGCACCTCGATCCCGCCGCAGCCGACGCCCTGACCGCCGACCTGCTCGGCCTCACCGAGGGTCGCTCGACACTGTTCATCTCCCACCGACTCATCGGACTCGAGCAGGTGGACGAGATCGTCGTGCTCGACGCGGGGCAGATCGTCGAGCGCGGCACCCACACCGATCTCCTCACCGCGGGCGGCCGCTACGCCGGCCTGTGGTGGGAGGAGCGCATGAGCGATCGACCAGTCCTCGACGGGCCGTCCTCGGCCCGGCCTCCCCGGCCGGGTCACAGACGACTCTGACCCAAAGGAGCGACCAACCGTGAATCTCGATCTCGCCCGCTGGCAGTTCGCCCTCACGAGCATCTACCACTTCCTCTTCGTCCCGGTGACGATCGGCTTGGCGTTCCTCGTGGCGCTGCTGCAGACCGCGTGGTACCGGAACGGGGACGAGACGTACCGCAAGCTCGCACGATTCTTCGGCACGCTGCTGCTCATCAATGTGGCCATCGGCGTGGTGACCGGGCTGATCCAGGAGTTCGAATTCGGCATGAACTGGTCCGCCTATTCCCGCCTCGTGGGCAACGTCTTCGGTGGGCCGCTGGCGATGGAGGGCCTCGTCGCGTTCTTCCTGGAGTCGACCTTCCTGGGCATCTGGATCTTCGGTTGGAACCGGCTGTCCAAGAAGGCACACCTGGCGACGATCTGGCTGGTGGCGGCCGGGACGATGCTGTCGGCGGCCTTCATCATGGCGGCCAACTCATGGATGCAGCACCCCGTCGGCTACACGATCAACCACCAGACCGGACAGCCGCAACTGACCAACATCTTCGCCCTCTTCACCAACCCCGTGTTCCTGTGGGGCTACACCCACGTGGTGCTGGCCTCCCTGGTGACAGGAAGCGTGCTCATGCTCGGCGTCTCCGCCTGGCACATGCGCAAGCAGCATCAGGTCGAAGCCTTCCGCCGGGCCGCCGTCATCTCGCTCGCCGTGCTCTTGCCGGCGACGGTCTTGACGCTGTTCGTGGGGAGCGAGCTCGGCGTTGTCGAGGAGACCTATCAGCCGATGAAGATCGCCGCGGCCGAGGCCCTGTGGAACACGTGCCCGAGCCACTGCTCGTTCTCCGTCGTCCAGGTCGGCGGCGGGAACAACGACCAGACGCCCACCCAGATCATCAACATCCCGGATCTGTTGTCGATCCTCGCCACGAACCACGTGGACGGCACGGTCCAGGGGCTGAACAACCTCAACGCCCAGTACCAAAAGGAGTACGGGCCCGGGAACTACGTGCCGAACGTCTTCATTCAGTACTGGTCGATGCGGGTGATGGCCTACCTGGCCACCGTGGTCTTCATCCTCGCCGCGTGGGGAGCATGGCTCCTCTACCGGCGCCGGTTGGACAGCGCGAAGTGGTTCCTCCGAATAGCGCCCTGGGCGGTGCTCCTGCCCTTCCTCATCAACACGGCCGGGTGGCTGCTGACCGAGAACGGGCGCCAGCCCTGGATCGTGCAGGGTCTCATGAAGACGGCCAACGGGGTGTCCCCGTCGGTGTCAGCCACCGACATCTGGATCTCCATCGTGATCTTCGTTCTGGTCTTTGCGGTGCTCGGCGTCGCCGATGCGTGGCTCATGCTCCGCTACGGCCGCCGCGAACTCGGCCACGACCCACTCGCCAAGCTGACGTCACCCGACGGTGACGCCGGTACCCCGCCCACCGAGCACGAGTCGTCCGACGAGGACGAGTCGGCCCTCGTCTACTAGGAGCCTGCCATGACACTCGGAGATCTCTGGTTCATCGTCGACGTGCTGTTCTGGGTCGGCTTCTTCGTTCTCGAAGGGTTCGACTTCGGCGTCGGCATGCTGCATTCGTTCCTCGGACGAAACGACACGGAGCGACGGGTGCTGGTCAACACGATCGGGCCCGTGTGGGACGGCAACGAGGTGTGGCTGATCGTGGCCGGCGCGGTGATCTTCGCCGCCTTCCCCGGCTGGTACGCCACCATGTTCTCGACCTTCTACCTGGCCCTCGTCGTGCTGCTGTTGGCGCTGATGGTGCGTGGCCTCTCCTTCGAGTACCAGCGGAAATTCGACGACCCCCGTTGGCGCTCGACCTGGCGTTGGGGACTCACCATCGGGAGCGCTCTGATCCCGCTGTTGGCCGGCGTCGCGCTGGGTGACCTGCTGCACGGCCTGCCCATCAACAGCGCCCACCAGTACACCGGCAGCTTCTGGGGCCTCCTCACACCCTTCGGCCTGTGGACTGGCGTCACCCTGATGGTGCTCTCCCTCTTCATGGGTGCCACCTACCTGACGCTGAAGACGACGGGCGAGCTGCACGAGCGGGCCCAGCAGGCGGCCATCGTGATCGGCATCGCCTCGGTCGTGGTGACGTTCGGCTTCATGACGTGGATCCACGTCGGCCTTGGCACCGGCTTCGTCCCCAAGCCTATTGAGGCCCTGGCGCTCATGGCGGTGATCGCGGCAGCCTGGCTCGCCTCGGCCAAGGCGGAGGGCTGGGCCTTCGTCGCGGCCGCCGTCGGCATCGGCGGAACCGTGGGGTCCATCTTCTGGGAGCTGTTCCCGGCCGTGATGATCTCGACTACCAATTCGGCGTACAACCTGACGGTGAACAACACGGCCAGCCCGCCCTACACCCTGAAGGTCATGACGGTCGTGGCCGTGATCTTCTTCCCGATCGTTCTGGTGTACCAGGCCTGGGGCTACCACATCTTCAAGAAGCGACTCTCGGTGCCGAGGGTGGGTGACGCCGACGCGGCGACACCGGCGACGGAGGTGACGGCGGAGACCTGATGGGGACGCCAGCGGGCGCCCCTGGGCCGATCGATCAGAGCCCGGGGCTGCTCTGCATGATCCCGCCGTCGGCGAAGATGGTCGTCGCCGTGATGTAGCTGGCGCCGTCACCGGCCAGGAAGGCCACGACGGACGCGATCTCCTCCGGCTCGGCCAGCCGGCCGATCGGGATCGCGCTGTCGAGCTTCGCCAGCGCGGCGGGGTCGCTGACCGTCTGCGCGTTGATCGGCGTGTTCACCGCCCCGGGCCCGACCCCGATCACGAGCACGTTGTGGGGGGCCAGTTCGACGCCGGCCGTCCTCGTCAGCATGCGCATGCCGCCCTTGGAGAGGCAATAGGGGGTGTTGCCGGGCATCGGCCAGTCCTCGTGGACCGACGTCATGTTGATGATGCGGCCGCCACCACCCTGCGCGATCATCTGCTTGGCCGCGAGCTGCGTCCCGAAGAAGGCGCTCTTCAGGTTGACCGCCATGACCTTTTCGAATTGCGCCTCGGTGGTATCGAGGACCGAGGTGCGCGTCTCGATCCCCGCGTTGTTGACCATGACGTCGAGCCGGCCGTAGGTCGAGACCGCCGTGTCGATCATTCGCTGGAGATCCTCGACCTTGGAGACGTCGGCCTCGATCCCGACGGACATTTCGCCCAGCCCGGCGATCTGGCGCTCGAGGTCCTCGGTGGCCTCCTCGTCGGCCACGTAGTCGATCACGACCTTCGCCCCCTTCGCGGCGAGGGCCAGCACCACGGCCTTGCCGATGCCGGAGTTGCCCCCGGTCACGATGGCAACCTTGCCCTCGAGGTCCTCTGCCATGGCTTCCTCCGTTCCGCTGCCCGCGGTGGGCCCGATTCGTGCGATGTCCGGACCCTAGCGAGCGCACGGGCCCGCCGAGAAGGCTG
This sequence comes from uncultured Acidimicrobiaceae bacterium, assembly GCA_963809825.1. Taxonomy (GTDB): domain Bacteria; phylum Actinomycetota; class Acidimicrobiia; order Acidimicrobiales; family RAAP-2; genus Bog-473. The sequence continues at coordinate 265,401 of CAWELJ010000003.1, forward strand.
GGGTCACCCCGGAGCGGATCAGGCGCCGGCGTGAACCCGATCGTCACGGCCCGGGGCAACCGTTCACCCACGTCGTCACCTACCGCGGGACCAATGGCCCTACAGGACCCCTCCCGCGTTCCCTACGATCAGGGCGGTGACCGACGATGACGCCGCGGGCCAGAACGACACCGTTCCCGCCGATCGCCGAGTACGGCTTCCTCTCGGACTGCGTGAACAACTGTCTCGTGGCCCCGAACGGCGCAGTGGAGTGGTTGTGCCTGCCCCGGCCGGACTCCCCCAGCTTGTTCGGCGCCCTCCTCGACCGCACGGCAGGAAACTTCCGGTTCGGGCCCATGGGCACCCAGGTGCCCCATCAGCGGCGTTACGTCCCCGGGACCATGGTCCTCGAGACGACATGGCACACCCCGACCGGCTGGCTGCTGGTGCAGGACCTGCTCGTCATTGAGCCCGTCACCGATGCGACGCGGCGGTCCGACTACCGCCGGTCGCCGGGCGACGCTGCCGCGACGGGGACCCTGCTGCGGCTGGCCACCTGCATCGAGGGCCACGTCGAGGTGGTGGCCAACGTGGTCCCCGTCTTCGAATACGGGGTGCAGACCGGCATGTGGGACTACGACGGGGACGGCTACGACACCATGACGGTCAAGCCGCCCGCCGGCGACCCCGTGGTCACCGTGTCGTCCACCCTCCGCCTCGGCGCCGTCGGCGCGCGCTGCTACGGCCGCTCGACCCTGGCGAAGGGGGAGTCGGCCTTTGCGTCCTTGTCCTGGGGCGGCCATCCGCCGGCCGACCTCGACGACGGCGCAGGCCCAGCTCGATCTCCACGGTGACCTACTGGCGGGACTGGCTGTCCAACGGCACCTTCCCCGATCACCCCTGGCGCAGCCATCTGGAGCGCAGTGCGCTGACGCTCAAGGGGCTCAGCTATGCGCCCACCGGTGCCGTCATGGCGGCTGCCACCACGTCGCTCCCCGAGACACCGGGCGGGGCGCGCAACTGGGACTACCGCTACACCTGGATCCGCGACTCCTCGTTCATGTTGCGCTCGCTCTACCGTCTGGGGTTCGACTGGGAAGCCCTCGAGTACTTCGCCTTCATCATCGAGGCGCTGGCCGGGCAAGGTCAGGACTGGGAATTGCAGATCATGTACGGGATCGACGGCCGCACGGACCTGACCGAGTCCACCCTCGACCACCTCTCGGGGTGGCGGAATTCCAAGCCGGTGCGGGTGGGCAACGGCGCCTGGAACCAGCACCAGAACGACGTATGGGGCATGCTGCTCGACGCCGTCGACATCCATCTGCGCCAGGGCGCGGCGCAGATGGTCAAGCCGATGTGGGAGGGACTGGCCAAGTTCGTCGACGCTGCCATCACACACGCCGGCGACCCCGACCAGGGCATCTGGGAGATCCGGGGCGACCCCGAGCACTTCACGGCCTCCAAGGTCCTGTGCTGGGTCGCCATGGACCGCGGCGCCGACATGGCCCGGATCCGCCACGAACCCGACCGGGCCGAGCAGTGGCGCAAGGCGGCCGACGACCTCAAGGCCGAGATCCTCGACAAGGGCGTCGACTCGAAGGGCCGCTTCCGCCAGGCCTACGGCAACGAGGAGCTCGACGCGTCGCTCCTGCTGATCCCTATCCTCGACTTCTTGCCGCCCGACGACGAGCGGGTGCGGGCCACGGTGCTCGCCATCGCCGACGAGCTCACCGAGGACGGGCTGGTCCTGCGCTACAAGGTCGATAGCACCGACACCGGGTTCGAGGGCAAGGAAGGCACGTTCACCATCTGCTCCTTTTGGCTCGTCACCGCGCTGGCCATGATCGGAGAGCAGGAACGCGCCCGCGCCCTGTGCCAAAAGCTGCTGGCGTTCGCCGGCCCGCTCCAGCTCTATGCCGAGGAGATCGACGCCGCCACGGGCGAGCACCTGGGCAACTTCCCTCAGGCCTTCACCCACCTGGCCCTGATCGACGCCGTAGGGCGGCTGATAGAGGGCGAGCGGGACAGCGCGCCGGCCTGACGGGGCACCATGAGTCGTCACCGAGTAGTCGTAGTGGGAGGCGGCTTCGGTGGCCTGCCCGCCACCCGCCTGCTCTCCCGCGCCGACGTCGAGGTCACGCTCATCGACCAACGGAACCACCACCTGTTCCAGCCCCTCCTGTACCAGGTGGCGACCGGCATCATGTCGGCGGGTGAGATCTCGTACGTGCTGCGGCACATGATGCGCCGTCGCAAGAACGTGAGTGTCGTCCTGGCCAAGGTGACGGGGTTCGACCTGGACGCGCGGGTCGTGCACACGGCGTCCCTCCCGGGCGAGGACGCGGACTACCCCTATGACAGCCTGATCGTCGCGGCGGGTGCCGGGCAGTCGTACTTCGGTCACGACGAGTACGCGCTGGTCGCTCCGGGGATGAAGACGATCGACGATGCCATGGAGCTGCGACGCCGGGTGCTCGGCGCCCTCGAGATCGCCGAGACGCGGACCGACCCGGCCCAACAGCGCTTCTTCATGACCTTTGCGATCGTCGGGGCCGGGCCGACCGGCGTGGAGTTGGCAGGCCAGATCCGCGAGCTTGCGTGCCGGAGCCTGACCCGCGACTTCCGGCACATCGATCCCACCGCCGTCCGGGTCATCCTGATCGACGGCGGCAAGGAGCCGCTGGCCAACTTCGGGGATCGCCTCTGCGACCGGGCGGCCAAGGAGTTGGCGAAGATGGGCGTGGAGCTGCGCATGGGCCTCCGCGTCGTCGGCGTCGACGCGCTCGGGGTGGACACCGAGAGCGCGGATGGGGAGAAGGGGCGCTTCGAGTGTGGGACCACCATCTGGGCGGCGGGCGTCCAGGCGTCACCACTCGCCCGCATGCTGGCCGACGCCACCGGGGCCGAGACCGACCGCGCCGGACGCATCGCCGTGCTCCCAGACCTGACCCTGCCCGGCCATTCCGAGGTGTTCGCCGTCGGCGACATGGCGAGCATCGACAACCTGCCCGGCGTCTGCGAGGTGGCCATGCAGGGCGGCCTGCACGCGGCCAACACGATAAAACGGCGGCTGAAGGGCCGCGAAGGCGTCCAATTCAAGTACCGCGACCTCGGCAGTGCCGCCGCCATCGGCCGGTTCAAGGCCATCGTGAGCGTCCGCGGGCTCCGTCTCAGCGGCTTCCCCGGCTGGGTGGTGTGGCTTTTCGTCCATGTCGCCTTCCTCAACGGTTTCGGCCACCGGCTGACGGCACTGTGGCGGTGGAGCATCTCGATGGTGGGGAGCGCCCGGCCCGAGCGCGTCTTCAGCGTCGGGCACACGGGCGGCGACCTCAGCCTGCCCGACGACGTCAAGGACGAGGTCCTGCCCAAGCCCTTCCCGATCCTGGACGAGGATCCCGGGGTGCTCGACCGCATCGGGCGCCGAGAGGAGCCGACGGACCCCACGGCACCCGGTGAGGGAGCCGGGACGCAGCCCGCCTGACAGCGGGCACCCGCATCCGGCCCGAGCCGATCGGGCCAACTAAGTTCCTCGGATGATCCTCGATCGATTCCTCGTCACCGACCAGGTGGCCGTCGTCACCGCCAGCGGGCGCGGCATCGGCGCCGGCGCCGCCGTCGCTCTGGCCCAGGCCGGAGCGGACGTCGTCCTGGCCGCCCGGACCGAAGACCAGCTGCGCGAGGTGGCCAAGCAGGTGGAGGCGGCCGGGCGGCGCGCCGTCGTCGTGCCCGGCGACCTCACCGATTTCGACCTCATGGCCTCACTGGCGGAGAGGGCGTTCACCGAGTTCGGCCGTCTCGACATCGTCGTGAACAACATGGGCGGGACCATGCCGCGCCCCCTTCTCGACACCTCACCCCGCTTCCTCGAAGAAGCCTTCCGCTTCAACGTCTCGGCCGGGCACGCCCTCGTACGGGCGGCGGTGCCGCGCATGCTCGAAGGCGACCACCCCGGGGGCGCCATCGTCAGCATCTCCTCGGTGATGGGGCACGTGGCGGGCCGCGGGTACCTCGCCTACGGCACCGTCAAGGGCGCCCTCGAGCAGTACACCCGCCTCGCCTCGCGCGACCTGGCGCCGCGCATCAGGGTGAACGCCATCGGGGTGGGCTCGACCGCCACCTCCGCGCTCGACATCGTGATGTCCTCCGACGAGCTGCGCACCGCCATGGAGGACGCCACCCCGCTGCGACGCCTCGGGCAGGTGGACGACATCGCGGCGACGATCCTCTACCTGGCCTCCCCCGCCGGCTCCTACGTCACCGGCAAGGTCATCGAGGTCGACGGCGGGCTGCAGTCTCCGAACCTCGAGTTCCCCATTCCCGATCTCTAAGGAGCTGCCGTCATGCCATACCGCGTCGTGCAGTGGGCGACCGGCAACGTCGGACGCCACACGCTGGCCGGCATCGATGCCCATCCGGACCTCGAACTGGTCGGCCTCTTCGTGTCCAACCCCGACAAGGTCGGCCGGGATGCCGGCGAGCTGGCCGGACTCGGACGGAGCCTCGGCGTCACCGGCACGAGCGACGTCGGCGCCTTGCTCGCGCTCGAGCCGGATTGCATCGTGCACACCGCCATGGCGGACGACCGCCTCGGTGAAGCGGTGGCCGACCTCGAGCGCTTCCTGTCCGCCGGTATCAACGTGGTGTCGTCGGGGCCGGTGTTCCTCCAGTACCCCGAGCCGGGCGACCCCATGGCCACCCCTCTCATCGCCGCGGCCACACAGGCCGGCGTGTCCCTCTTCGTCAACGGCGTCGACCCCGGGTTCGCCAACGACGCCCTGCCCCTGGTGCTCTCGGGCATCTCGGAGCGGATCGAGGAGGTCCGCTGTTCCGAGGTGCTCAACTACAACACCTACAACCAGCCGATGGTGCTCTTCGACATCATGGGGTTCGGCCGCGACCTCCACGACGTCCCCATGCTGCTGATGCCAGGCGTCCTGACGATGGCCTGGGGCAGCGTCGTGCGGCAGATCGCAGCGGGTCTCGGAGTGACCTTGACCGGCGTGACCGAGTGGTACGAGCGCGAGGCCGCGCCGGAGGACTTCGAGATCGATGCCGGCACCATCAAGGCCGGAACCGCCGCGGCGCTGCACTTCGAGGTGAGCGGCATGGTCGGTGACCGGGCCGTCGTCGTGCTCGAGCACGTCACCCGCCTGCGCGACGACCTCGGCGCAGCATGGCCCCAGCCGGCCGGGCAGGGCTGCTACCGGGTCCAGATCAGCGGCGAGCCCGACTACACGCTCGACCTCCAGCTGATGGGCAGCGACGGCGACCACAACACGGCCGGGCTCAAGGCGACCGCCATGCGCCTCGTCAACGCGGTGCCCGCCGTGATCGGCGCCGCACCCGGGCTCGTCACCGCGCTCGACCTCCCGCTGATCACCGGACGGGGCCTCGTCGCCACCTGAGGATTACCCGCCGCTGGACCGGATATGGCCCGGGCTGAAGGCCATGCAGACGTAGTTGAGGGGTGGGAGCCGAGAGGGGAGGGGTCAGGGGAGACCCGAGGTCCCGACCCCCACCCCCATGGGATTCCCTGCCTGAATTTTACATGAGATTGGGCTGAGATTGAAGGGGAGTCACGCCTCAGAAGGTCGACCCGTGGGTGCTCCCTGTACTGCGCCGGGCTGGGTATCAGCCCACATTTCTCTGCAAACCCACGGTTCCGGGTGCCCATGACCTGGGGATACGGAAGGACGGGCAGCTGGAGCGGGGGGTCCGTCCCGGGTCGTCGCGGCAGACCGGTCCGAACGGTCCAAATCCTCGCCCAATTCACAGGCGTTGCAGAATGGGCGAGCCACACCGACCCGACCACCGAGCGCCCGACCGGGCCTCAGGCCGACGAGGCGACGCCCACCACCGGTTGGTTGAGCGCCTGGCCCCCCATGGAGCCGAAGAAGGCGGCCTCCCCGTAGTTGAAGATGCCGCCGTCGGACGCGGCCAGCCAGTAGCCGCCACCGTCGGGCGTGGCCGCCATGCCGACGATGGGCCGGTTCAGCGGCTGGCCGCCCGTGGAGCCGAAGAAGCCGGCGTCGCCATAGTTGAAGATGCCGCCGTCGGACGCCACCATCCAGTAGCCGCCCCCGTCGGATGTCGAGGCCATGCCCACCACGGGTTCGTTGAGCGGCAGCGAGCCGGCCGAGCCGTGGAACGTCGCGTCGCCGTAGGTGAAGATCCCGCCGTCGGAGGCCACCAACCAGTAGCCGCGGCCCGTCCCGCTCGGGGCCATGCCCACGATGGGCCTGTTGAGGGGCTGCCCGCCCCGGGAGCCGTAGAACGCGGCGTCGCCGAAGCTGAAGATCCCGCCGTCGGTGGCGACCTCCCAGTAGCCGTTGCCGTCCGGCGTCGGCGCCATGCCGACGATGGGCGCGTTCAGCGGATGACCACCCATGGAGCCGTGGAAGGCGGCATCCCCGTAGTTGAAGATCCCGCCGTCGGAGGCCACCAGCCAGTAGCCCTTCCCGTCATGCGTCTTCGCCATGCCCACGATCGGCCGGTTCAGGCGCAGGGAGCCGGTCGAGCCGTAGAACCCGGCGTCGCCGAAGCTGAAGATGCCGCCGTCGGTCGCGACGAGTCGGTAGCCGTGGCTCGAGATCCCGCGCAGCGGGACGTTCTGCGTCCCGTTCGGACCGTGCACCACCAAGGTCGCGCTGTAGTTGCCGACCGACGGCGGCGTGAGGAGGACGGGGACGCTGCACGAGCTCCCCGCCGCGAGATTGCAGCCGCCCGACTGGAGCTGGAACACGCCCTGACCGCCGCTCAGGGACACCGAGACGTTCATCGCTTCGCCCGAGGCCCACAGCTGGACCGACGACAGGTTCCCCGTCCCCGGCAGCGCCGATATCGGCGGTGCGGACACGCCCACCGGGAGGTTCGGCGTCACGTTCGACCAGGTGTAGTACGGGGCGTCCTTGGTGTCGCCCCCCACGAGGAGCTGCACCGTCCCCGGGTTCCACCCGGCTCCCATGAGCAGCGGCGCGGCGTAGCTGCCGAGCGTGATGTCGCGGTGGGCCCAGCACAGCGGTGCACCCGGTGCGGAACACCCCGAGTTCACACCGGGCCACCCGTCCTGGTACATCCACATGATCATCGAATCGAAGATCGACGACGTCGAGGAGTAGGTGGCGCCGCCGCCGTTCGCATAGGGCGGGAAGCTCGGGTCCCGGCCGGTCGCCGCTCCGGCCTGCGCCAGCGCGTCCAGCGGCGCGGCGAGGCCCGCGACCGGGGCGAGCCCACGGTCGACGCGCTCGAGGTTGGTCAGGACGAAGATCTGCTGCTGCGGCGTCAACGACGAGAAGTTCGTCGGCAGGCTCATCGGGCTCACGCCCTCGGCCTGGCGGTCGCCATCGATCGTGGCCAGACCCGCCGGGCAGGACGGGTTGGGCTGGGCGACGCTGCCGCACGGCCCGCTGTACCCCGGCGGCGGAACGACGTTGGCAGGTGGGTTCTGCGGCGGGACGATGGCCGCGCCGGCCGTGTCCGGATGCACCAGCGGCAGGTAGGACGCCGCCATCACGATCACCATGCATGCCCCGCGTCGTGCAACCGTCATTGGCCTCCTCTGCCTCTCGATAAAACGTGCGAGTGTTCCAGGTCGACGACCCTCGAACCAAGCACCCCAGGTCAGGGGGTGGAGACCTCCAGGTTGGCGCGCCGGGCGCGACGGAGGTGGGACCCTGCTTACGAGTAGCGGGCGGCCCTGGTCCCCGGTGGGTTGTGGGTGCCGGGGACCGCATCGGGATTCTCGACGCAGACCTCGGACTCGAGTCCGTCGGGGTCCCGGAAGAAGATGCTGAGCATCGGGCCGAAGTCGGTGACGAAGTCGTCCGCCGCGCCACGGGCCATCAGCCGCTCGCGGATCGTCTCGAAGGCGTCGACGGATGCCGCCTGCAGGGCCAGGTGGTCGAGGCGGCCGCGCCCGAACATCGGCGTCTGGCGGTCGGCCTCGGTGTTCCCGTCCACCTGGAACACGTTGAGCTCGGCCCAGTCGCCGATCTTGATGATGGAGAGCCGGGGGCCCTTGCCCTCGGGGAACTCGGAACCGTCGCGGAGGATCTCCGCGTCGAAGACGTCGCGGTAGAAGTCGTTCAAGCGAGAGGCGTCGTGGGTGAGCACGGCCACGTGGTTCAGTCCCTTCAGCAGCATGGTGCGTCCTTCCTCGTAGTGGTTCCGATACACAATTCCCCCACAAGTCGGGCACCCGTGCACAACACACGCAAAAGACCTGGCGCACGCGGGTCAACTGCTTCGGTCAACCGGGCGACAACAACGGTGTGCCCACGACCGAGACGTCCACCTCGCGGCCTCGTCGCCGCCGGCCGGCCTCGGTCGCCGCCAGTGTCGTCGTATGGCTCCCGTTGCTCGCCGGCGCGGGCTGGGTGGCCGACGCCGCCGCGACAGCGTCGGCAGCTCCGGTGCTCGTGTCCGTCACCACGACAGGACCCGACGCTTCGGGCGGTGGCACTCCCACCTCGCTGCCGACCCCGGCGCCACCAGCCGCAACGGTTGTGCACGCCCCGGCCGTGTCCGGCGGACCTGGCGCATCCGAGGGCTCGGTCCAACAGACCATCGCTGTGTCCATACTGCCCGGGCCTTTGACCGTCTCTCCCGCCACCGAGACCGTGGCCCTGTCGCAGCTGCGCGGCTTCAACCGCGGGCTGCCCTTCTACCGGGGCCAGCTCTCGCCCGTGACCGTGGTGGATGCACGCGGGTCACTCGTCGGCTGGCGGGCCAGTGTCTCGTTGCAGGGCGTCGCCGGCGCGACCGCCGCGCAGCTCGCCCGCGCCCGCCTGTGCGCATCGGCCCACACGCCCACGATGGTGGCGGGGAATCCCAACGACGTCGTGCGAGGGGTCCCGCCCTCGTGCGCCGGGGTCGGTGGCACCGTCTCGGTGTTCTTCGCCGCCCCCCAGGGGGGTGGCGGGACCTACAGCGACACCGCCGACCTCACGCTCCTCGTCCCGGGCGGCACTCTGCCGGCGCAGGTGACGGCGTCGCTCGCCGTCGCCGTGCACTGACCGCAGCCTTCTTCCGTCCTCCCGCCACCGGCGCCGCCTGCGCCGGCCCCGTCGACGCCGTCGGAATTTCCCGGCCGGGCGTGTCGAGAACGCTCCCACAGCTCCGACTCCCTACCGAGTGCGCCACCCGGGCGCCGGAGAAGGAAGGATGGAGCCATGCGATTCATGCTGATGCAGAACTACGGGGGTGTGGAGGCCGACTGCGCTCCGATGGACCAGTGGAGCACCGAGGAGGTCCAGGCGCACATCGAGTTCCAGGTCACCCTCAACCGCCGTCTCGAAGAGCTGGGTGAGCTCATCGACGCGCAGGGTCTGGCGGGGCCGGACCAGGCCCGCATGGTCGTGTCCGACGGCACCTCGGCGCCTCTGGTGACCGACGGCCCGTTCCCCGAGTCCAAGGAGCTCCTGGCCGGCTACCGCATCGTCGAGGTCGATACGACGGAGCGGGCCGTGGAGATCGCGGCGGAGATCTCGGCCGCGCCGGGCCAGGGCGGCGCACCCATCCGCCAGCGCATCGAAGTGCGCCAGGTCATGAGCGCCCCCGACCCCGAGGTGTGACCGACCACACCGGCGTCGAGGGTCTGCTGCGTCAGCTCGCCCCGCAGGCCCTCGGCGCCGTGGTCCGCCGCTACGGGCACTTCGCGGACGCCGAGGACGCGGTACAGGAGGCACTGGTGGCCGCTGCCGCGTCCTGGCCCGCCGGTGGCGTCCCCGACCACCCGCTCGCCTGGCTGGTGCGCGTCGCCTCGCGCCGCATGACCGACCTGTACCGCAGCGACGAGGCCCGGCGGCGGCGGGAGGATGTCGCCGCGTCGTGGTCCAAGGAGCCACCCGATCCGGCCAAGGGACAGGACGACACCCTCGTCCTCTTCTTCATGTGCTGCCACCCCGCGCTGGCGCCGTCGTCGGCCGTGGCGCTCACGTTGCGCGCCCTCGGCGGACTGAGCACGAGGGAGATCGCCGCCGCCTTCCTCGTTCCCGAGGCGACGATGGCGCAGCGCATCAGCCGTGCCAAGCGCACGCTTGCTGACGGCGGCGCGTCGTTCGCACTCCCCGACGTCGCGGCCAGGACGCCGCGCCTCTCGCTCGTGCTCCGTGTCGTCTACCTCGTCTTCAGCGAGGGCTACGCGTCGAGCGGGGGTCCGGACCTGACGCGCCTCGACCTCGCCGCCGAAGCCATCCGGCTCGGCCGCCTGCTCCACGAGCTGCTCCCCGACGAGCCCGAGGCGACCGCGCTGCTGGCACTGATGCTGCTGACCGAGGCCCGCCGTCCGGCGCGCACGGCGGGCGACGGCGCCCTCGTCGCGCTGGCCGACCAGGACCGCGCTCGCTGGGACCGCACCCTCATCGCGGAGGGGACCGCACTGGCCGGCGCCGCGCTGGAACAACCGCCAATCGGCGAGTACGCCGTGCAGGCCGCCGTGGCCGCGCTGCACGACGCGGCACCCCGCTACGAGGACACCGACTGGGAGCGGATCCTCTCGCTGTACACCGTGCTCGAGCGCATGACCGACAACCCGGTGGTGCGGTTGAACCGGGCGGTCGCCGTGGCCATGGTGCAAGGACCCGACGCCGGTTTGGCGCTCGTCGACGAGCTGGCTGAGTCCGGCGCGCTGGCGCGCTCGCACCGGGTCCACGCCGTGCGGGCCCATCTCCTCGAGCAGCAGGGCGACACCGCGGCGGCGCGGGTGGAGTACGTCACCGCGGCCGCGGGCACCGACAACCTGCGCGAGCGTGACTACCTGACCCTGCGGGCCGCTGCGCTCAAAGACCGAGCCATGTGAGCGCCCCTTACTTCAGCGCGGCGCGCGCGGCATGCCCAGCCCGATCATGGCGACGATGTCGCGCTGGATCTCGTTCGTCCCGCCCCCGAACGTGAAGATGGTCTGGCTCCGGGCCTGGTGCTCGAGCCGGCCGCGCAGGACCGCACCCGGGGAACCCTCGACCAGGTAGCCCGCCTGGCCGACCACCTCGAGCAGCAGCCGGTAGACCTCGAGGGCGAGCTCGGTGCCGTACACCTTGGTGGCGGACGCGTCGGCGGGGTTCAAGCCCTTGTCGGCGGCCCACGCCACCTTCCAGTTCAACAACTTCAGCACGTCGACCTTGGCATGCACCCGGGCCAGGCTGATCTGGGCCCACTCCTGCTCGAGCACCGTGCGCCCGTCCCGCAGGCGGTGCCCCTGGGCCCAGCGCCGCACCTCGGCCAGGCTCCGCAGCAGCCCCGAGGCCGGGCAGATGGCGACCCGTTCGTGGTTGAGCTGGTTGGTGATCAGCTTCCAGCCCTGGTTCTCCGCACCCACGAGGTTCGCCGCCGGGACCCGGACGTCCTCGTAGAACGTCGAGCTGGTGATGTCGCCCGCGATGGTGGACAGAGGGGTCCAGTGGAACCCGGGCGTGTCGACGGGCACGATGAACACCGACAGGCCCTTGTGCTTCGGGACGGCCGGGTCGGTGCGGGCGGCCAGCCAGACGTAGTCGGCGTACTGGATGGCGCTCGTGAAGATCTTCTGGCCGTTGATCACGTACTCGTCCCCGTCGCGCACGGCCCGCGTCCGCAGCGACGCCAGGTCGGTGCCGGCCGAGGGCTCGGTGTAACCGATGGAGAAGTGGACCTCGCCGCGGAGGATGCCGGGGAGGATCCGCTCCTTCTGCTCGTCGGTGCCGAGGGCCATCAGGGTCGGGCCGACGCTGTTCAGGGTGAGCAGGGGCAGCGGCACGCCCGCCCAGTGCGACTCCTCGACGAAGATCATCTGGTCGACCGGGCCCCGGGCCTGACCGCCGTACTCGACGGGCCACCCGAGGCCCAGCCACCCGTCGTGGCCCATGCGGCGGATGTAGCGGGTGTAGGTCGGCTCGTCGAGGGACGAGCCCTCGACCTCTGCCACCAGGTCCTCGAAGTACGCCCGGAGCTCACGCTGGAGGTTCCGTTGCTCTGCCGTGAACTCCAGGTACACCGTGGGCCTCCGGTCCGGTCGCGCGCCGGGCGCTGGTCAGCATTATGGCCGGACGGCCCGCCGACCTCAGCGGAAGCCGCCCCTACCAGACGGCGAGGCCCGGTGGGTGTCCGTGACGGCGCAGAATCCGATCCTTGGTGACGAGTCGCCACCCGTGTTCGACGGCGGTGGCGTAGATGATCCGGTCCGCCGGGTCACCCGGAAACGTCGTGGGAAGCGACACCGCGGCGTCGGCAATCGCCGGGGAGATCCCGATGGAGCGCACGTCGCGCGACAGCTCGTCGAGCCAGCTCCGAATCGAGATGCTCAGCTCGATCCGCTCGTGATGGGCCATCCACGCCAGCTCGTACCACGAGATGGCCGACACGGCGAGATCGTCCGACTCCTCGATCGCGTTGGCGGCGGCCCGGCTGAGGCGCTCGGGTTCCGCAAACCACCAGTGCACGACATGGCTGTCGAGGAGGATGGTCGTCACGAGGCGTTCCAGTCCTCCCCCGTCGAGAAGAGATCGTCGTCCGCCGCGACGGTGCGCGCCCTGCCGGCGAGGCGGCCCTTCACGGCTCGGCCGCCCCGGGCCGCGACCAGGCGCGCCACCGTGTGCCCGTGCCTGGTGATCTCCACCTCCTCGCCGGCGGCCACGGCGTCGAGGAGGGCGAGAAAGGTTGCCTTCGCTTCCGTTGCGGTCATTTGACGGCCCATATGGTCAGTATAATGGTCACTTAGCGGAAGTCCCGGCTGGCGGGCACCGCCGTCCCGACGACGAGCGCCTCCACCCGCTCGGCGTCGAAGCTGACCGCCCCCTGCCCCTTGCGCACGCGCCCGCGGATCGACAGCACGGGCGCGTGGCGGGCCACGTGCTTCCAGCGCGCCCAGGCACCGCGGGAGAAGACGACGTTGACGTGCCCCGTCTCGTCCTCGAGGTTGACGAAGACGGCGCCGCGCGCCGTCTCGGGGTGCTGGCGGTGCGTCACCACGCCCGCCACGGCGGCCCGGTCCCCGTCGTCCAGTGCCTCCAGCGCCACCGCGGTCACCACGCCCATCGCCTCGAGCCGCTCGCGGGCGAGGTGCATGGCCGTGCGCTCCGGCGCCAGCCCGAGCGCCCACAGGTCGTCGCCCACCGCGTCGTAGAGGCTGGGCTCGGGCAGCCGCGGGGCCTCGGCCCCCACCACGATCCCGGGCAGGCGGTCGGGCGTCCCCTGCGCCGCCGCGCCGGCCGCCCACAGCAGCCGGCGCCGGCTGGCCGTGGTCCCCGTGACCTCCCCGGCCCCCTCTCCGTCCCCGGGACCCTCGGGGTCGAGCGCCCCGGCGGCGGCCAGCGTCTCGAGCTGGGCCTGGGTGACGCCGGCGCGGCGCACCAGGTCCTCGCCCCCGCGCCAGGGCCGGCCGGCCACCATCCGCGCCGCCGTCGCCTCGCCCACCCCGCGCACGGACCCGAGGCCGAGGCGCAGCACCGCCTCCCCCGCCGCGGCCGCCTCGAGCGACGCCCCCACCGCGGAGCGGTTGACGTGGGGCCGGCGCACGCGCACCCCGTGGCGCCGCGCGTCGGCCACCAGGGACTGGGGCGACCAGAACCCCATGGGCTGGGAGTTGAGCAGCCCGGCGGTGAACGCCGCCGGGTAGTGCAGCTTCAACCAGGCCGAGGAGTACACCAGGTGGGCGAAGGACACCGAGTGCGACTCGGGGAAGCCGAAGTTGGCGAACGCGGCGAGCGCCTCGAAGACCTGGTCGGCCACCGCCCCGGTCACCCCGCGCGCCGCCATCCCCTCGTAGAGGCGCGCCCGCATCTTCTCCATGCGCGCCGCCGAGCGCTTGGCCGCCATGGCCTGGCGCAGCTCGTCGGCGTCGGCCGCGCTGAACCCCGCGATGGCGACGGCCATCTCCATCAGCTGCTCCTGGAAGAGCGGGACCCCGAGCGTGCGCTCGAGGATCGGCTCGAGCAGCGGGTGCAGGTAGGTGACGGGCTCCTCGCCGCGGCGGCGCCGGATGTAGGGGTTCACGGCATGGCCCTGAATGGGGCCGGGCCGGATGAGCGCCACCTCGATGGCGATGTCGTAGAAGGTGCGGGGCCGCACCCGGGGCAGGGTCCCCATCTGGGCCCGGCTCTCGACCTGGAAGACCCCGACCGTGTCGGCCCGGCACAGCAGGTCGTAGACGGCGGGCTCCTGGGGCAGCTGCCCGAGGTCGACCTCGGTCCCGTCGAAGTCGCGCACCAGGTCGACCATGCGGTGCAGCGCCTCGAGCATGCCGAGGCCGAGCAGGTCGAACTTCACCAGCCCGATGGCGGCGCAGTCGTCCTTGTCCCACTGCAGCACGCTGCGCCCGGGCATGCGCCCCCACTCCACCGGGCAGACCTCGACCACCGGCCGGTCGCACAGCACCATGCCGCACGAGTGGATGCCGAGGTGGCGCGGCCGGTCGAGCACCTCGGCCGCCAGCTCGGCCACCAGCGGGGGCACGCCGCCACCCTGCGCCGCCGCACCGACGGCCTCGTGCACCGCGGCGGCCGACGACGGCCCCCGCCCGTGCCCGGCGTCGATGCCGGCCGACCAGGCGTCCACCTGCTCGGGGCTGAAGCCGAACGCCTTGCCGACGTCGCGCACGGCCGAGCGCGGCCGGTACGTGATGACGTTGGCCACCTGTGCGGCGTGGCGGCGGCCGTAGCGGTCGTACACGTACTGAATGACCTCCTCGCGCCGCTCCGACTCGATGTCCACGTCGATGTCCGGCGGCCCGTCACGCGCCGGGGAGAGGAAGCGCTCGAAGAGCAGCCCGAGGTCGACGGCGTCGACGTTGGTGACGCCGAGCGCGTAGCAGACGGCCGAGTTGGCCGCCGAGCCCCGGCCCTGGCAGTAGATGTTCAGCCGCTGGCACACCTGCGCGATGTCCCACACCACGAGGAAGTAGCCGGCGAAGCCGAGCTGGCCGATCACCTCGAGCTCGTGCGCGATCTGCTTCCAGGCGCCGGGCACCCGCTCGGCCCCGGGCGGCCCGTAACGCGCCGTGGCGCCCTCGGTCACCAGCTGGCGCAGGTAGCCCTGCTCGTCCATGCCGGCGGGGACGGGGAAGTCGGGCAGCCGCGGCGCGACGAGGCGCAGGTCGAAGGCGCAGGCGCGCCCGAGCTCGGCGGCGCGCGCCACGACGCCGGGCCAGCGGGCGAAGCGCCGGGTCTGCTCGGCCGCGGAGCGCAGGCAGGCGGCCGGGGCCGACGGCAGCCAGCCCTCGAGCTCGGCCAGGGGGCGGCGCGCCCGCACCGCGGCGAGCGTGGTGGCGAGGCGGAACCCGGCCGGCGTGGCGTAGTGCACGTTGTTGGTGGCCACGGCGTCGACCCCCCACTCGACGGCCAGGTGCGCCAGCGCGTCGTTGCGCGCCGTGTCGAGCGGGTCCCCGTGGTCCCACAGCTCCAGCGCGACGTTGGCGCGGCCGAAGGCGTCGACGAGGCGCCCCACCTCCCGGGAGGCCGCCCGGGGCCCGGCGTCCATCAGCGCGGCGGGGACCGCCCCCTTCCGGCAGCCGCTCAGCACCAGCCAGTGGTCGCCGGCGGCGCGGGCCAGCGCGTCGAGCGTGAAGACCGGCCGCCCCTTCTCCCCGCCCTCGAGGTGCGCGTCGGCCAGCACCGTCGACAGGCGGGCGTAGCCGTCGGGGTCGCGGGCGAGCACGACGAGGTGCGCGCCGGTCGGGTCGGCCTCGCCCGTGCGCGGGCTGGCCGGGGCCAGCGTCACCTCGGTCCCGAAGACCGTCGGCAGCCCGCACGCCCGCGCCGCCTCGGCGAAGCGCACGATGCCGTAGAAGCCGTGGTGGTCGGTCAGCGCCAGCGCGGCGAGCCCGAGCCGGTCCGCCTCGGCCACCAGCTCCTCGGGGTCGCTGCTGCCGTCGAGGAAGCTGAACCCCGAGTGGGCGTGCAGCTCGGCGTAGGCCTCGCTCATGCGGGACGCTCAGTCATAGAGCGCCTCGACCCACCACTGCCCCCGTTCGGTGCACAGCAGGCGGGCCACCCCGTCGGCCGTGACGACCTGCAGGCGGGCGCGGCGGCGGCGCACCGACCACCAGCGCTCCGTCACCGGCCAGGGGCCGGCCCATCCCGTGACCGGCTGCCAGGGGCCGCCGTCGACCGACAGCCGCTCGACCGCACCGGTGAGCAGACCCCGGCCGCTCACCGCGACGGCACGGCCGGCCGCGTCGGCCACCTCGGCGCGGCGCGGGACGCGCAGCACGTCGCTCGGCGCGGGCGGCGGCAACCGACCCGGCCACGGCGCGCCCGCCGCGCCCGGCTCGGTGTCGGGGCTCCCCCAGGGCACCAGCACCGACTGGCCGGCCGGGTCGCGCCCGCCGCGCAGCCGGCCCATCAGCACGGCCTCGATCCCGAGGCGCTCCTGGACCCGGACGAAGGAGCGGGCGGCCCGGGCGTCGGCCTCCGACGCGCCGCCGAAGAACCCGGGCTGGGAGGGCGGGGGCGGGGCGTCCCCCCGGTCGGGGTCCTCGCCCCGGGCCACCCGCAGCCGCCGCTCGATGGCCCGGTCGCGCAGCCCCGCCAGCTCCCCGCTCTCACCCCGGGCCACCGCATGGCAGGCGGCCGCGTCGGCCCCGAAGCGGTCCGAGACGTTCGCCGCCGGCAGGGCGGCGAACTGGCCCAGGGTGGTGACCCCGAGCCGCTGCAAGGTGACGGCCAGGTCGGGCCGCGCCAGCGTGGCCACCGACCAGGGGGCGAGGAAGTCCGCCGTCCCCCCGGGCGGGACGATCAGCCCGGCGCGGGCGGCGAGGGTGGCGGCGAAGAGGCCGTCGGCCACGCCGATGGTGGCGGCCGCCTCCTCGCCCACGGTCCCGGCCAGGCGCGACACGACCGCCTCCTCCCCGCCGAAGAAGCGGGCGGGGCCGCGGGCGGGCAGCGCGCCCACCCCGAGCCGGACCGGATGGACCCAGGGGCAGAGCTCGCCGGCCCGCGCCAGCACGCGGGCGAAGCCCCGGGCCTCTTCCCCCTTCGCCCCTTCCTCGAGGAGCTCCGGGCACCAGATGACGACCAACCGTTCCACTTCTTCTTCTCCACCGCTCCGCTCAGGCCGCCTCCGGCCCGTCGCCTACTCCGTCCCCGGCCGTTCCGTCGCCGGCCATTCCGTCGCCGGGCCGGCCGTCCCCGGCCACCGCGACCGCGCCCGAGCCGGCGGGCAGCCACAGCGAGCACTCGGCGACCCGCCCGGCGGCGCGGCGGCCGCTCACGCGCACCTCGGCGCGCCGGCCGCGCAGGTGGCCATGGCCCTGGCCGATGCCCGCCCACTCGACCGCTCCCACCGAGAGCGCCAGGTCGCCGGCCTCGGGCCAGCAGGCCACGCCCTCGAGCAGCACCACGAGTGCCGCCTGGCGCTCGCGGGCCCGGGCGGTGAGGTGGCGCGCCGCGGTCAGGCGGGCCCGCCCGGGCGGGCGCACCAGGACGGCGTCGACCCCGGAGAGGAGGTCGCCCGCCGCCTCGGCCCACCCGCTGCCGGGGTGGGGCACGAAGACGACGCGGCGCAGATCGAGCCCCAGGCCGGCCGCCGCCACCACGCCGGGGTCGGGCAGCCCGACGGCGGCGCACCAGCTCCCGGCCGCCGACGCCGCGGCCAGGAGCGCCAGCGCGAGGGTGGTGGCGCCGTGGCCGGGCTGCCCCGCCACGGTGGTGGTCGTGCCGCGGCGCAGGGAGCCGCCGGGGAAGAGCGGGGCCAGCGGCGGGGGGACGGGCAGGGTCCGCCCGGCCACGGGCGTGGTGGGCCGGACCCGGTCGGCCAGCCCGGGCGGGAGCTCCCGGGAACGGGGGGACGGCGGGTCAACGGCTGGAAAAGCGAACATATGTTCGTACCCTAGCGAGGCCCTGTGCCCTCTGCTCGGGGAGCCAAAAACCCAGGTCAGATACGAGACCGCCCCCGAGGTCACCTATACGTCACAATGCAGCCGCATGTGCGGACGGTTCGCTCTCTTCACTCCCCCCGCCCGGATGGCCCGCTATTTCGGGGCCACCCTGGCCGAGGGCACCGACCCCGAGCACACGCCGAGCTGGAACGTGGCGCCGACCGACGAGGTCCTCGGCGTCCGCGACCGCCCCGTGCGCCCCACCGGCGAACCGGAGGAGAAGCGCGCAGACACAGACACAGGCACAGACACGGACACGGTCACGAGCGAACGGCTGCTCATGTCCTTCCGCTGGGGCCTGGTCCCGTGGTGGTCCAAGGACGCCAAGTCGGGCGGCCGCCTCTTCAACGCGCGCAGCGAGACGGTGGCCACCAAGGCCTCCTTCCGCGAGGCGTTCCGGGAGCGGCGGATCATCGTCCCCGCCGACGGCTTCTACGAGTGGCACACGACGGCGGCGGGCCACAAACAGCCGCACTACTTCAGCCGCGCCGACGGCACGCCCCTCGCCTTCGCCGGCCTGGCGGAGCGCTGGCGGCCGAAGGGCGCGCCCAGGGACACCCCGTATCTGAGGAGCTGCACCGTCATCACCGCGCCCGGCGGCGCGGACATGGCGGGCATCCACGACCGCATGCCGGTGATCCTCGACCCCACCACCTTCGACCTGTGGCTCGACCCCGCCAACGAGGACAGCGAGGAGCTGCGCGCGCTGCTGCGCCCACCGCCGGCCGGCACGGTGACCCATCACCCCGTCGGGGTGCAGGTGGGCAACGTCCGCAACAACGAGCCCGCACTGATTGAGCCCGTGTGAGCGCGTCCCGCTTCGACCGCCGCACCTTCCTCGCCGCCGCGATGGCGGCCGGGGGCGCCGGGGCGCTGGCCGCCATGACCCGGTCCGGCGTCGCCGGGGCGGCGGCCAGGGCCAGATCGGCGGCGTCGACCGCGCCCGCCGGATCGGACCTGGGGGCGATCGAGCACGTCGTCTTCTTGATGCAGGAGAACCGCTCCTTCGACCACTACTTCGGCTCCTACCCCGGCGTGCGGGGCTTCGACGACCACCCCGCGCACTCGCTCGGCGCGTTCGCGCAGGCCTGGCCCGGCGGCCCGAGCCGCACGCTGCTCCCGTTCCACCTCGACTCGTCGTCGGGCCTGGGCGAGTGCACGCACGACCTCAGCCACACCTGGACGGCCCAGCACCTGAGCCGGGGCGTCGGGGACAACGCCCACTTCGTGCGCACCCACACCTCGAGCGCCTACGAGGGACCCGAGCAGGGCGTCATGACGATGGGCTACTACCGCCGCAGCGACCTGCCCTTCTACTACGCGCTGGCCGACGCGTTCACGATCTGCGACAACTACCACTGCTCGGTCCTCGGGCCGACGGACCCCAACCGCCTCATGGCCCTGTCGGGCACGATCGATCCCGCCGGCCACGCCGGCGGGCCGGTGCTCATCACCAACGAGGACACCGACGCCATCTACAGCGTGAGCTGGGACACCATGCCCGAGGTGCTCGAGGACGCCGGCGTCAGCTGGAAGGTCTACAACCCGGCGGGCCCGACGTACGCGCCCGCCTTCTTCGAGAAGCACGGCCTGCTGATCGGCGACGCCATCCTGCCCTTCTTCTCCCAGTACAAGAGCCCGACCTCGCCGCTGTACCAGAAGGCGTTCCTGCCGCAGTATCCAGCCGACTTCGTCGCCGACGTGGCGCAGGGCACCCTGCCCGCCGTGAGCTGGATCCTGCCGCCCGCCGGCTACGACGAGCACCCCCCGTCACCCCCGGCGCTGGGCGAGTGGTTCACCAGCCAGCTGCTCACGACGCTGACGTCCAATCGGAAGGTCTGGTCCAAGACCGTGCTCTTCCACATGTACGACGAGAACGACGGCTTCTTCGACCACGTACCGCCGCCCACGCCGCCGCGCGGCACGGCCGGCGAGTACGTGACCGGGTCGCCGCTGCCCTCGGACGCGGGCGGCATGAGCGGCCCGGTCGGCCTGGGCTTCCGGGTGCCCATGACGGTGATCTCCCCCTTCAGCCGGGGCGGTCACGTGGCGTCGCAGGTCTTCGACCACACCTCGCAGCTGCGCTTCCTGGAGGAGCGCTTCGGGGTGCGGGCGCCCAACATCTCGGCCTGGCGCCGCCGGCACACGGGCGACCTGACCTCGACGCTCCGCATGGGCCGGGCGGACCTGTCGCTGCCCGCACTGCCGAGCACGTCGCACGACCAGCAGGCCGACGTCCTGACGGAGGGGTGCACCCCGGCCGAGGTCCTCGGCGTCCCGGGCGACTTCGCCCGCTACCCGATCCCGGTGCACCAGACCATGCCGCGCCAGGAGTCGGGCTGAGCACGGGGGTTGGCCCAGGTTTGTTGTCGAGACATTGTGCGAGCCAGGGTCCGAACGGCTCTATGGGGCGGCGGCGGCGCTGGGCAGAATCGCTGTAGGCGAGACCCGGCGCACAGGCGAGGTGCCGGGCGGGACTTCGGTCCTTCTCGTCCAGCGCACACCATGGACAAGGACCCGACCGCACAGCACTGGCTCTTCAAGGCGACCAACGTCCTGGCGCGCGTGACCGGCGCCGAGCTCCGCTTCTCGGCGGCGATGAGCGTGAACGACATCACGATGCTGGCGGCGGCGGACGAGCTCGAGGTCGCCACGAGGGAAGCCATGGTGTGGACGGCGGCGAACGCCTGCCCGGATCTCGAGGTCGGGGGGCGCGTCCTGCTCATGCTGCGCACCTGCGCCGAGGTCGCGCTCACCGCGCAGTGGGCGATCACCGACCCCGACGTGGAGACCTCGGAGGTGGTCAGCCGCCTCGGGGACCTCCTGGCCATCATCGACTTCCACTGGCAGACGCTGGACGCCTGGTAACGCGGCCACACGGGGTTGCGTGGGTCCTGCGGCTTGTCCGGCTCGGTCCACGAGGCGCCGTGGTCGCCGGCCCACAATGGGGGGTGCAAGCTGGACTTTCTCTTAGGTTTCGCCGCTTCGGGCCGATAACTAATTGTGAGCCTTTTGTCGGCCAGCACAGTTCGCAAGGGATGTGCCGGCCACCCGGGACGCCGCCGAGGCGTCGATCACCCCCTCGAGGCGCAGAAGCGACGCTTCTGGATGTCCCACAGCCGCCTCGGGTACCTGACCCTGACCGCTGAGGTTCTCTTCGTCCTGGCCTACGTCGCGGCGACGCCCGACGGGCCCCACCGGCTCGCCCTGCTGGCCATCAGCTTCGGTCACGTTCGTCGCATCGGCGTGACGTTGGAACTTCATCGACAGAGTCTCGGCGACGTCCGTGGCGGGTCTCGTTCTCACTGGTCTCGACGCTCCTGGCAGCAACGGTCCTGACGTTGTGCATCTATCTGGACGGGGGACTCGACAGTCCCCTGATCGTGCTGATGGCACTGCCCGTCATGAGTGCCGCCCTGGCGCTTCCGGCCAAGGAAGTCGTGATCTGCGGCGTCGTGGCCTTCGCCGAGTTCGGCGCCGTCGCCCTCACCGACTGCACACGTGGGCGCCACGACGAGCGACGTCGCCGCACTCGTCCGCCCTTCTGATCGGAACGGTCATGCTCAGTGCGGGCTCCGCCGTCTACCGCTCACGGCTCGAAAGAGACGAAGACCGGCTCGTCCGGGAGCTCCGCCGCCAGGCGCGCACCGACTCACTGACCGGCTGCCTCAGCCACGGGGCCTTCTACGACCGGCTCGAAGCCGAAATCGACCGTGCCGGTGCGCCACCACGAGCCCTTGAGCGTGTTGGTCGCGGACGTCGACCTCTTCAAGTCGTTCAACGACACCCACGGTCATGCGGCCGGAGATGCGGCGCTCGCCGAGGCCGGGGCGATCATGAGGACGGCCGAGCCGGTCATTCGACATCGTGGCGAGGATCGGCGGTGACGAGTTCGCCGTGATCCTCCCGAAGACCGATCTGGCCAGTGCGGGCATCCTCGCCGAGCGGATGGTCCGACCGTTTCGCCGAACACACGGCGGGATCAGCATGAGCATCGGGTTCGCTCGAACTCGACCGAGGTCGAACCGACGAGCCAGAAGCTCTTCCGCGACGCCGATCGGGGCCTCTACCGGGCCAAGGCCATCGGGCCGCGCCCGTACGGGCACGATCGGCGACCCCGCCACCGGTACGCCCGCCGGTGCCGGGTGGACCCAGAACCTGACGAATCCGGTGTTCGCACAGGCCGATTGGGACCGACTCGAGCAGAGCCTGCGCGAGTCGAATCGCGGCGCGCTCGAGGCGTCATCGATCATCGACTCGCTCCAGTCGACGGAATCGGTCGGCTTCGGCTACGTGGACCGGGACTTCCGGCTCCTGCGGATCAACGCGATGCTCGCCGCCGTGCACGGTGGCACCGTCGAGGAGTCGATCGGCCGGTCGGTCGCGGAGGTCGTCCCGGCACTGTGGCCGACCCTCGAGCCCCTCTACCGGCGCGTCATCGGCAGCGGTGAGGCGGTCGTCAACCAGGAGGTCTCGGGCCCGACCGCCTCGGACCCCGATCGAATCCACTCCTGGCTCACCAACCTGAACCCGGTCACCGTGGGCCGCTCCGTCATCGGCATCGCCATCATCGTCGTCGACATCACCGAGCGGAAGCAGCTGGAGGAGAGCCAGGCCACGCTCAGCCGGGCCGTCGTCGGCGCCCTCTCGGCCTCCGTCGAGATGCGCGACCCCTACACCGCCGGTCACCAGGCGCGGGTGGCGCGCATCGCCGGCGCCGTGGCGGGCGAGCTCGGCCTCGACTCCCGCGAGATCGAAGCGATCGAGCTGGCGGCGAAGATCCACGACATAGGTAAATTGTCGGTCCCGCCGGAGCTCCTCGTGCGTCCGGGTCGCCTCAGCGAGGCCGAGATGGCGGTGGTCCGGACGCACAGCCAGGCGGGATACGAACTGCTGGAACGAGTCGACTTCCCCGAGCACGTGGCGAGGATGGTGTTCCAACACCACGAGCGCTGCGACGGATCCGGGTACCCGCTGGGGGTGGAGGGCGAGCAGATCCTCATCGGGAGTCGGATCATCGCCGTAGCCGACGTGGTCGAATCGATGGCGTCCGGGCGACCGTATCGGGAAGCGCTCGGTCTCGACGCCGCGCTCGACGAGATTCAGCGGGGCTCGAGGCACGATCGTACGACGCGGACGTCGTGGACGCGTGCCGCAGTGTGCTGGCGAGCGGCCGGATCGTGTTCGAGCACGCGGCCGCCTGATCTTCCGAAGTCCCGGCGTCCGCTCACTGGTCAGAGGGCGTCGCCAGGGATGCTCCCCGGGGAGGAGCTTCGCGCAGCCGGGCGTCGTCCGGTCCTCGGCGAGCTCGGGGATCACCTCGCGGGCATCGAGATCGTCCTTCGGCCTGACGTCCTTGCTCTTGAAGAGGAGCTGGAGCTCGGGAGCGAGGTAGGGGATCCCGTCATCGCCGTGCAGGACGGCCTCGTCCCAGCGCACCCGGACGGTCGGGTCTCGGCGGTAGACCCAGAACTCCCCGGTGCCCTCGCCGACGGTGACGTCGAGGCACCAGGGCCGGCCGGCGGACTCACGACACCACAGGTTGTTCTGACTGTCCTCGGCGCGGAGGGTGGAACCCGACCACGGTGTGAGCCGGCCCGCGGCGGCGACGTGGACGTCCCAGCCGACGAGCAACTTGCGCAGCGCTGCACCGTCCTGTCGCAACACGCCGACGTCGCTGTCCTCGTGCGCGCGCCACGAGCGGCCGAGGTGCAGCTCCAGCGCGTGCCCGCCGCTGATCCACCAGCGGGCGGGATATCCGGTGAAGAGCCGTACCACCTGGTCCAGTGTGAGGGGTTGCCAGGCTCCGAGGCTGCCGTCTGCCATCGGCGGTTCAGCGTAGGCCCCGGGGTGGACGGGTCAGCGACGCGCGGGGCGATCCACCGCCGTACGGCTCATCGGGCCTTGGGGGACACCAGCACCGTGGCGTCCGCCACGGCGACATCGAGGTCGGCGTTGACCTGGCTCAGTCCGTGGAAGCTGACCTCGGCGGTCATGCCCTTGTCGTTCCACACCAGGAGCTCGTGCCCCATGTACAGCTCGAAGGTCGTCGGCCCGCTCGATACCTCCGGGCACTGGTAGAGCTCGGCGGGTGCGCCGGCCACCCGGATCGGCTTCGTCGTCTGCGCCGGCACGCAGTAGGACGGCACCGGGGGAACGCCTCTCGGGTGTTTGCCCAAGACGACCGACTGCAGATCCGTCCCCGTCATGAAGACGAAGTGGCCGAGCGGCCCGCCACTGATCGACTGCATCGGGACGACGGCGCCGTTGTACTGCTGGAAGGTGACCCCGCCATAGCCGGGGGGCACCTGGAAATTGGATTGGCTCAGTTCCAGGAACCGCCGGCCGCGTTGGATGACCGCCGGCCCGCAGGCGTTCTCGCCGAAGGCGCCCAGACAGGGTCCGGGAAACGGAACGGTCGACAGTGGGATCGGGGTCGGCACCAGACCGGGGCACGGCACTCGACGCTTCATCTGGTCGGCGAGCTTCTGGCACTGCGCTCGCTGCGACGCCGAGAACGCGATCAACGGAACGCCATCGACGACCTTTGCCGCGGGGCGCGGGCTGGCCGTGGCCCGTGCCGCGGCGGGCTGAGCCGTCAGCCCGAGGCCGACGACGGCCGCAACGAGAACGGGGAGCGACCGCTGCGAGGGAAGCCAGCGCGGCAACTTCGTGCGGTATCCCCCGTCACCACCCGTGCGCACCCGAAGATCGTAAGCCGAGGGGGTCGGCCGCGGACGTCGGCGATGGATGGTGGGCCGCAGCCGCGGCGGCCGTGAACCTCGTGCCGGCCGCGCCAGCCGACTAGACCATAGAGCCATGGCCGAACACCCGACCCGGGTCATCCCGCTGGCGCTGGCCAGCCCGGAAGAGATGTTCGTGCTGGCCCCGGCGGACCTGTTCTCCGAGTACCGGAACTTCATGACGGGTCTGGAGTACTGCATCAGCGTCCTGCGCAGCAGGCCGTCGAGCGCCCCGGTGCGGGTCGAGCTTGCCCTCCCCGCCGACCAGATCTCGGAGGGAATCGACCAACGGATCCGCCGCACCCTCAACCGCTACTGCGAACACCGGATCGCCTACAACCAGCGGGAGCGCCGGGCCGTGCGGCTCGACGGGCTGTTCTCCCTGTGGATCGGGCTCCCGATCGTGATCCTGGGTTTCGTCCTCGTCATCATCAAGTCGAGCATCGTGGGCGCCAGCGGGAACGCCAACCTCGTGGTCGACTCGGGAGGCTGGGTGTTGGTCTGGGTCGGTCTGTGGTTCCCGCTCGACACGCTCGTGTTCACGCCCCTGTCGTACGGCCGGGAGAACCGGGTGCTCCAGCGGCTCCGGACCGCCGAAGTCGTCGTGGCCCCGCAGCCCGCCGTGCCGCTCTGACGCGTCCCGAGATCAGCCTCCGGCGGCGTGCAGGCGAGAGAGCGCCGCCTGCACCCGCGACGCATCGTCGCTTCCGGCCTCGACCTCGACCTCGACGAGCTTGCGGCGACTCCTCGCTCCCCGCACGAGGCTGACCGAGCGGCGGGGCAGGTCCACCGCGTCGGCGACGGCGCTGAGCGCCGCCTCGGTCGCCCGCCCGCCGTCCGCCGGCTCGACCACGCGCACGACGAGCGCACCGTCGAAGTCACCGCCGACAGGCGGATCGCGACGAGTTGGGCCGCACGTAGATCTCCACCCGCATGGCCCCCCAGTCTGACGCCTCTCACGAGCGATCCGCCCGCGGGTCCGGGCGCCGCGACACGGGAGCGTCAGTCGGGGGCGGGACCACGGGGGCGGACGGATCCGGGCCCCTCGGCGTCGGTGGTCGATGCGTAGCTGTCCCCGCTGGCGGCCGAGCCGAACCCACCGGGGTCGTCCTGCGGGGTCTGCCAGTAGATCGCCACGCGGCAGATGCGGCCGTGCTGGTCCAGGTCGAACGCATAGGCCTCGTCGAGGTGGAACTCTTGGTCGCCGTAGCGGAGGTGCTCGGTCACGGTGGCAAAGGCGGCCGATGCCGTCGGGGGCACCGACGATCCGTGCGACGTCGTTGCGGTAGTCCGCGGGCACGGTGCCGCGGAGGAAGTCCAGGTAGGCCTCCCGGCCCGAGAGCCGGTCACCGTAGGGACCGATACGCACCACCGACTCGCTGAGCACGGTCGCCAGGCGGCTCCAATCCCGCGCCGTGAGGTACGAGAAGTAGCACGCCACCGTCTCGGTCGGGCTCGCTGTCACGGGCGCATCTCGTGCCGGGCCGGCCGTGACACTCTCAGCTCGGCGCCGGCACGAAGCTGAAGCGCACGTGGCGCCGGGGGTTGTCGAGGTTGAGATCGACCAGGAGAAGGGACTGCCACGTGCCGAGCGCGACCCGGCCCCCGACGACCGGGAGCGTCGCCGACGGGTTGACCAACACGGGGAGCAGGTGGTCGGCCCCGTGACCGGATGATCCGTGCGCGTGCTGGTAGCGGTCGTCGCGTGGAAGGAGTCGTCCCAGCGCGGCGAGCAGGTCGCCTTCGGAGCCCGAGCCGCGTTCCATCAGGGCGAGGCCGGCCGTGGCATGGGGGACGAAGACGTTGACCAATCCGTCACCGCGCCCGGCACAGAACCGCTCGAGCTCCGTGGTGAGATCGACGAGCCGCTCCCAGGAGGTGTCGATCTCGATCTCGGTCGTGTGCATGCTCCCCCAGTCTGCCGTGTCGGCACGCCCCGGGGCGATGGCCGCGACCGGCCGCACCACTTAGGATCGCCGGCGGAACCGACACAGGAGACGACCGTGACCAAGGCGGAGGACAACCGCACGCTGATTGAGGGATTCTGGGACGACCTCTACCGCCAGGACTTCGGATCCCTGGTGGCGCGCTTCGAACCTCTCGGCGAGTACACCGACATCTGCACGCCCGATGACGACGTCGCTCGGGGGGGCGCCGAGATCACGGCCCGGCTGACCCTTGCGTTCGGAAAGCTGACCCGCCTCTTCGACGAGCGGCTCCACCTAGTGGTGGGAGACGACACGGTGATGACCGAGCACATCGAGCACTGGGAATGGCCGACGGGCGAGACGATGGCGCTCGACGTGGCGTCGGTCCACGAGATACGCGACGGGAAGATCGCGTCGTGGCGCGACTATTGGGACATGGCCGTGCTGACCGCGGCGGCGCCACAGTGGTGGTTCGACCACGTCCTGCAGGGCTGGAAGTAGGCGGCGAAACCGGTCACGGCACGGCGCCCGAAGGCGCCTAGTTGATCGCCAACAGGATCAAGCCCAATAGGCATCCGGCCAAGACCGCCACGCCGAACCAGAGGGCCTGCTTCTTCCGGGGTATCCCCGTCGAGGGCCGCGTTGGCGTCCACTCCTGTCGCACCAGGGCGCATCGGACTTCCGTCCACGCACTTCGCCGAGCGCGGGTCCGGGCGGACTGGCAGACTGACCCGCGTGGCCGGCTGGGGTGATTTCGAGAGCCAGGCTCCTGCGCTGGCGGCCTTCGGAGCGGACCGGCTCGGCGCGGCCGCCGCGTACCTGGCCACGACGCGCAGCAACGGCACCCCTCGGGTCCATCCCGTCGCGCCCATTGTCGGGGGCGGGCGCCTGTTCGTCTTCATGGAGCCGACCTCGCCCAAGGTGCACGACTTGCGCGAGCGTCGTTCCTACGCCCTGCACAACGGCGTGCCCGACACGTACGGGACGGGCGGCGAGTTCTACGTCAGGGGCGTCGCCACCCCGTTGGACGACACCGGAGCTGCGGGCGGTCGCCACCGCGGCGTCGACCTTTCCGATAGAGGAACGCTGGGTCCTGTTCGAATTGGGGATCGACGAGGCCCGCTGCAACGGGTACGGCGACGTCGAGCTGCCCGACCCGCCGCGCTGGACGGCACCCGGTTCATGAACGCGACGCCGGCCGAGCCACGATCACGTCGGGCTCGCCCATGTGCGCGCCGAGGCGCACCCGCCGGCCCGTCCAGCCGGTGCGGCTGAGCGCCCGGTCGAAGTAGGCGACGTCGAAGCCGAGCTCGAGCCAGCCGTGGGTGCGGCTCGACCAGACCGACAGCCCGTCGAGCCGGGGGCCCCACGGGTAGTCCATCCGCTGCACGGGCTCGGCGGCGAAGAGGACCGCACCACCCGGGCGCACGATGTCGTGCAGGCGGCGCAACATGGCGAGGTGGTCGGCGCAGTGGTGGAAGCTCTCGAAGAACACGGCGGCGTCGAAAGGCTCGGGCGCAGTGAAGGTCAGCATGTCGCCCTGCACCACGCTGACCCGTCCCGGTCCCTGGCACCGGTCCTCGATGAGACGGCAGAACTTCTTGTCCAGCTCCACCGCGGTGACGTCGAGCCCCGTCGCCACCATGTCCTGCGTCAGGTTCCCCCATCCGGGGCCGAACTCGACGACCCCGCCCGCCGCTCCGGGCGGCATCACCTCGGCCAGGCAGTCGAGGAGGTGGCCGCGGGCCACCAGGTCGCGGCCCACCAGTGCCAGTGAACCGCTCTGATAGGGGAACGGGCGCGCCAGCGCGGCCGGCAGGTCGAACGGTGAGGCCTCGTTGACCGTGTCGTAGCCGGCCCGGCCCGAGATGTCGCGATAGAGCTCCCACGTCCACTCCCGGTAGGCCTCCGAGAAGGGGTCGTCCGGCGGCGGCGTGGGCAGCGCCAGCACGAAGCCGTCGAGCAGGGCGCGTGCCCGATCGGCGTCGCTCCCCATCAGCGTCGTGGCCCGTGCCAGTACGGCGTCGAGGTCGTCGAGGGCGACGGGCCGCGGTCCCGGCCGGCCCAGCGCGGCACGCACCCGTCGCCGGAGCCCGGGCGGGAGGGCGTCGACGGCCCGCCCGCCGATGTGCACCAGTGCGGGACTGGACCGGCCCATGGGAGGGTGACGCTATCGGGCCGGCGGGTGCGGCCCTCGATCCCCGCTCAGCGCGGGCGCCGGCGCAGGTTCGAGTCCGCGATGGCCGCCGGCACCCAGCCGACGTCGGTGTCGTTGAGGTCCGTCCCGGGCGCCACGATCTCGTCGATGCGGTCGAGCACGTCCGCCGAGAGGCGCAGGTCGAGCGCAGGGAGCTGCGACTCGAGGTGCTCCATCGTGCGCGGTCCGATGATGGGGGACGTCACGGCCGGGTGCTCCAGCACGAACCCCAGGGCGAGCTGAATGACGCTGAGCCCGGCGTCGTCGGCGACCTTGGTGAGCTCCCCGACTGCCTGGAGCTTCTGCTGGTTCCCGGGCTTCGCCATGTCGTAGTGGTGCGGCAGCATCGCCGAGCGGCGGCTGGTGTTGTCCTTGCCCGGCCCGAAGGCGCCGGAGAGCCATCCACCGGCAAGCGGGCTCCACGAGAGCACCCCCATGCCGTACTTCTCGCACATGGGCAGCACGTCCTTCTCGATCCCCCGCACCAGAATCGAATAGGGCGGCTGCTCGGTGACGAAGCGCTCGCGGGCACGGCGCTCGGCCACCCACTGGGCCTCCACGATCTCGTGCGCCGGGAAGGTCGAGCTGCCGAAGTAGCGGATCTTGCCGGCGCGCACCAGGTCGGTCAGCGCGCCGAGCGTCTCGTCGACGTCGGTCTCGGGCGACGGCCGGTGGATCTGGTACAGGTCGATGTAGTCGGTGCCCAGGCGGCGCAGGCTGTTGTCGCACTCGGCCATGATCCAGCGGCGCGAATTGCCCTGCGCGTTGGGGTCCTGCCCCATCTGGCCGTGCACCTTGGTGGCGAGCACGACCTTGTGGCGCTTGGTCTTCGCCAGTGCCTTGCCGACGATCTCCTCGGACTCCCCGAACGAGTAGACGTCCGCGGTGTCGACGAAGTTGATCCCCGCATCGAGGGCGGCGTGGATGATACGGATCGATTCGTCGTGGTCCTGGGTGCCCCAGGCCCCGAACATCATCGCCCCCAGGCAGAGCGGGCTGACCTTTATGCCGGTGCGGCCAAGCGTGCGGTACTCCATCGGGCCGACACTAGCCAGACCTCCGGCTCAAAGCCCCGCGCGCCCTCCGTCAGCCGCTCAGGCGGGAGCTGGCATCGGCGGCGGCCCACAGCAGCGCGGGCTCGCCGCTGCGGCCGAAGCTGCGCAGCGCGGCCTCCGTCAGCTTGATGGCGTGCTCGTCGCCGCAGGCCAGCGCCCGCTCCACCAGGTCGTCCGCCGCGGGGACCTCGGGTGCGGTGACCTCCGGTGCGGGCACCGGGCTCCGGCGGTCGACGTCGTAGGCGACGTGCAGTGCGGCCACCGCCTGCCACACGTACCCCAGCGCGGCGTCGCGGTCCTCCCCGGCCAGCCACGGCAGCAGGAGCTCGGCGGCGAGGGGCGAGGTGACGGCATGGAGCAGCCCGATGGTGCCGCCGCCGTCCGCGTTGCGCAGGTAGGCCTGCGCGCCGCCGGCGGCCAGCTCGTCGAGCAGCGCCACGGCTCCGCCGGTCCACCCGAGCGAGGCCACCGCCTGCTCGAACTCGTCGGCGATCTCGTCGACGCCCGCCACCATGTCGCTGATCAACACCTGGCGCGGCGCGTCCTCGGGGAGGTAGGGCAGGTCGGCCAACGCGTCGGGGACGCCCTCGGCCCCGATCAGGAGCGGCGGCCCCGGAAGCTCGCGGTAGCTCGCAGCCCAGAACGCAAGCCCGCTCGCCACCTCGAGGCGCCGGGGCGCGGTGTCGGCCGCCGCCAGGGCGCGCACGGCGTGCCCGGTGCGGATCAGCCCGTGGGTGGCCGCCCCGACGGAGCCCGGGAGCAGCCGCGGGGCCCACTCGCCGACGACGGCGGCCGGCGGGCGGTCGGCCACCTCCCGCTCGAAGAGCGCGAGCCAGTGGGGGAAACGCTCAGCCTGGCCGAGTGCGTCCGGCCACTCCTCCTCGGTCAGCGGCCGGCTGGCGGGCGCCGGGGCTTCGTCGAGCCGCCGGCGATAGCGCTCCACCCACCCGGCGATGGCGTCGGCGCGGCCGAGGTGCGCCAGCGCCTCGGCCACCATGGGGCCGTGATTGGCCAGGCCGAGCGACCCGTACTGGGGCGCCGTGCCCGCGAAGACGGTCAACGCGTCATCGAGGGCCTGGGTCTCCATCGCCCCAGTATGTCGGTGTCCGGGCCCCGGCGCCCGGGGCGCCGGCCGCTACGATCCGGCCTCGACGACGGGAGGTCTCATGGCGACGACGCCGCCACTGCACGGCATGAGGATCATCGAGTGCTCGGCTCTGGGGCCGGCACAGATCACCACGCCCCTGGTCGACCTCGGGGCGGAGGTGATCAAGGTCGAGCCGCCGGCCGGCGACTACATCCGCGAGATGACCTGGCCCATCGTCGAGGGCACGTCGCTCATGCACCTGCACCTGAACCGGGGCAAGCGGTCACTGGTCCTCGACCTGCGCACCGAGGCCGGCGTCGCCATCCTGAAGGAGTTGGCCGCCACGGCCGACGCCGTGGTCGAGGCGATGCGCCCGGGCTCGCTCGCCCGGCGCGGCGTCGGATTCGACGACCTGCGCGCCGTGAACCCGAAGATCGTGTTCTGCACCATCTCGGGCTACGGGATGACGGGCCCCTACCGGGACTACCCGAGCCACGGTGTGGCCTACGACACCTGGGCCGGCATCGTCAACGTCGCCACGGACGAGGAGGGGTTCTCCTACATCCCCGAGCACGCGTCGATCGGGATCCATGCCGGTCCGCTCTTCGGGGCGCTCGGCATCCTGGCGGCGGTGCTCCGCGCCCGGGCCACCGGCGAGGGCTCGTACATCGACATCGCGCAGTCCGACGCGGCCGCGGCGATGGACTGGCTGCGCAGCGAGACCTGGAGGGCCTACGAGCGGCCCGAGTCCGAGGTCACCGGGAACAAGGCGGACGGCTACGAACGACGCGCGCCAGGCACCGCCGGCATGGTCGAGGGCGTCCGCTACCAGGTCTACGAGACGTCCGACCAGCGCCACGTCCTCTTCATGGCCTCCGAGCAGGCCTTCTGGAAGAACTTCTGCGAGGGCGTCGGGCGCCTGGACCTCTTCGAGCGCTGGCCGGGCTCGAAGTACGCGGACCACGCTCGCGGCAACCGGGAGCTCCAGCGCGAGCTGCGCGACATCTTCCAGGCCAAGACGGCACAGGAGTGGCTCGAGTTCGGTGGCCGGGTCAACACGCCGATCGCGCCGGTCAACACGCCCAAGACCTTGCTCGACGATCCCCAGTTCGCCGACCGCTTCCCACTCCTCCCCGCCGCGGAGATGGGTGCGGACCAGCTCTTCACCCCGCTGCACTTCGTCGGCGAGGCGTTGCCGCACCCTGCCAAGGCGCCAACGGTCGGTCAGCACACCGAGGACGTCTTGCGCTCCGTCCTCGGATATGACGACAATCAGATCTCATCCGCCCGTGACGGGGGGGCATTCGGAACCGACGCCTAGGTGCGGGCGCCGGCACAAGGGAGGGTCTGATGGAAAGGGTCCGGCTGGGCGTGCTGGGCGCCGGGAACATCGCGGCCATGAACGTGCGGGGGTATCTCGAAGACCCCCGCTGTGATGTCGTCGCCGTCTGCGACACCGACGACGACGTGGGTCGCGCCGCGGCCAAGGAGTGGGGAGCCGAATGCTTCTACAGCGACGTCTCCGACCTGCTGGCCGACGACTCGATCGACGCCGTGGAGGTGTTGACGCCCACCCACCTGCACCACGACCATGTCATCGCGGCGCTGGAGGCGGGGAAGCACGTCTCGGTCCAGAAGCCGGTGGCCAACAGCATTGAGGATGCACTCGAGATGCAGGCGGCGGCGGAGCGGTCCGGCCGCGTCCTGCGCATCAGCGAGTGCTTCGTCCACTACCCCCCGCTCGAGCTGGCGAAGCGGCTGGTGGCCGACGGCGCCATCGGCAAGCCGACCTCGCTGCGCATCCGCACCCTGGTCGGCCAGACCGACTCGGCCTTCCAGGCCGCCCTGCGGCCGGAGGGCTACGGCTGGCGCCTGGACAAGCGGAGCCCGGGGGGCCACCTCTTCGACGACATGGTGCACAAGTACGCGATGGCGCTGTGGCTGCTCGACCTCGACATCACGTCCGTCCAGGCGGTGGTGCGCCGCCGTGACCTCTTCTTCGAGCCCTGTGCGGTGATCTTCGAGTACGAGGATCCCGACGTGCTGGGCATGATGGAGGTCCAGTACTCGCCGAACTTCTACATGCGGTCGCAGTACTACGGGGCGGACGAATTCTTCGAGATCACCGGCGACGAGGGGCAGATCTGGGTCACCCGCGCCACCGGCGAGATGTTGGATCTGGCGCCCGTGATGCTCTTCACCGGCACCCCGCACGAGCGCAAGACGACCGAGTTCACCGACCTCGACGCCGACTGGGGCGCCGGCTTCGTGCGCTCGTCCCAGCACTTCGTCGACGCGCTCGTGCACGGCTCCCCCGCCGCGATGACCGCCGCCGAGGCCACCGACGTCCTGCGGCTGTGCTTCGGGGTGTACCAGGCGGCGCAGCAGGGCATCCCCGTCGACCCCCGCGGCGTGACCGGGTCGGTCAGCCCGCCCGGTTGGGGCGAGTGGTAGTCACTGCCGGGCTGGTGGCCGCACCTCGGCATCGGCCTGCACCCGGACCCGGGGGCAGATGACCACCGATCCCGCTGCCGCCGAGGTCGTCGACGCGACCGAGGAGAACCGCTTCGTCATCCGGGGCGACGGCGGTCTCGAGGCGGAGCTCGTCTACCTCACCGACGAGGGCCTGCTGGTGCTGATCCACACCGGCGTGCCCGAGGAATGGGGGGGCCGGGGCATCGGGGGCCGCCTCGTCCGGGCCGCGCTCGAACGCGCCCGGGCCGAGGGCCTGACCATCGTGCCCTGGTGCCCGTTCGCCCGCCGCTGGCTGCGCGACCACGACGGCGAGACGGCCGGCGTGACCATCGACTGGGACACGCCGCCACCGGGTGGCAGAGGCCGCGCCAGTTCGCCCGCCTAGCCGAGGCGGGCCCGCAGCCCGTCGGCGAGGTGGCGCGCCTGGCGCGCCGGATCCGTCCAGCGGCGCCCGTAGCGCCATCCCGACGCCGCGATCTCGGCCAACCGGCCCGGGTCCTCGAGGCCGCGCTCGACGATGTCGACGATGTCGTCCGCCGCGGGGTCGTAGGTCAGGCAGATGTCGCCCGACTCCCAACGGGCCGGCTCGGGGACCTGCACGAGACGGTGCACCGGCTCGGAGAGGGTGACGCGCCCGCGGGCCCAGGCGTCGGCGTGGCGGAACGTGAGGTACCCGTTGCCCGCCGGCGCCAGCACCAGGGCCGACCGGTCGAGCTCGCGCACGTAGCGGCGCCGCAGGTTCGCCGGCGCGCCGTCGTTCCAGTAGGCGGCCTGGCGGATCCGGACACGCCCCGGCGGCAGCGCGGCCTGCAGCTGCCGCACGAGATGACCGCGGTAGCGCCGGTCACGCGTGTCCGCCAGCGGGGGCGCCCAGCCCGGTTCCCGGAAGAACCCCGCGAAGTGGACGTCGATGGTCGCGGCGCTCAGGTCGGGCGGCGCCGGGAGCCGGCGGACCAGCGGCGGGTAGGGCAGGGGGATGACGTCGTGCGGGCCCCCGCTGACCGGCAGGCTCGGGCCGGCCACGATGTCGGCCCGCAGCACGTAGCGGTGCAGGGGCTCCGCCCACTGCCGCGGCCCCCACCACCCGCGCGCCGGGTCGTCCCAGCTGTCGAACGGGTAGTACACGACGGTCGGGAGCTCCGACGCTGCGGCGACGCACTCCGCCGCCTCGAAGTCGCGCTCGGTCCACGTCCATTTCGGCATCGGGAGCACGATGACGTCGGGCGTGCCCGCGACGAAGGCGAAGGCGGACTGCAGGGCCGACTTCGGCCACCAATCGGGGAACTGGTCGGCCTCGGACCGCCCGACCCGTAGGCGGCGACGGGCCGACCCCGTGCTCACAGTTCCTGCGGCGAGGAGAGGTCGATCCAGCCCTTGTCGATCCAGCCCGCCTGACCGACCTTGCCGGCACCGCCCCCGCCGCCGAACGAACGGCCGACCTCCATCAGGTTGTTCAGTCCGGCCGGCGCGAACATGTCGACCGCGAAGCCCGACACCTCCTCCTGCGCCTCCTCGATGTCCCTTCGCAGTGCATCGACGATCGCCCCGCACTCCTCGTCGCTGAGGTCGAAGGACGACAGCGCGGGGGCGCCGTCGGCGAAGACCCGCTGGGCCACTTCCTTGTCGTCGCGGATCGTGTCCACTGCCTGGTCCACACCTGACCTGCTCATTGCATCCTCCTCGAGCTGAACGAACAGATGTACGACGGCGCGCCGGCGCGGCGGTTACAGGCGCCGCACCGGCGGAGCGGCGACCGCGGCGCCCTCAGTGGCGGGCGAAGAACTCGACGAGGTGGCGGGCGACGTCGTGGGCGTGGGTGAGGATGCCGATGTGCCCGGCGCCGGGCACCTCGCGGTACTCGGAGCCCGGGATGGCCGCCGCGGCCTCGCGGGCGTAGCGGGGCGGCGAGTCGGTGTCGTGCTCGAACGCGAGGACCAGGCACGGCACGCGCACCTCGGGCCAGCGGGTCGTGCGGGCGGGATCGGTCGACCAGGCCAGCGCCGCCTCGTACTGTCCGAGCCGACCCGGGTTGGGCCACGGCGGGACCTCGCCCAACAGCGACAGCCAGGTGCTGACGAGCCCGGAGTCCTGGAGGTCGGCCGTCGGGAGGTAGCGCATCGTCTCGGTGGCGTAGAAGAGCGGCGGCAGGTCGTAGTCGAGCTCGGCCAGGTCCCGCTCGACGGTGGTGAGGGCGATCTCCCACGCCGTCGGCGCGTTCGCACTCCCCATCAGCGCGGCCGCCCGGACCCGCGCCGGGTGGTCGAGCACCAGGGTCTCCGCGATCCACCCGCCCATGGAGTGGCCGGCCAGCCGCACCGGGCCGTCCCAGCCGAGGTGGTCGAGGAGCGCCAGGGTGTCGCCGGCCATGCCCTCCACGCTGTAGGGGGCGGGTGGCGAGGACGACTGGTCCACCCCCCGGTTGTCGAAGGTCAGCACCGCGTAGCCGGCAGCGGCGAGCGCAGGGACAAGCGAGAGGTGCCATGCGACCGCGGGCTGGCCGCAGCCCGCCACGAGCACGAGCGGCTCCCCGTCGCCCGTCACGTCGTAGCTCAGCACGGCCCCGTCGACCTCGACCTCAGGAATGGAGCACCTCCGAGAGCAGTTTCGGCGCCACGTTGCGCCCGCTGAGGATGACCACGGTCTCACCGCCGCCCGGGTCGGGCGCGATCACGCCGGCCCGCAGCGCAGCGACGCCGACGGCGCCCGCGCCCTCGAGCACGAGGCCCATCTTGGTGGCGGCGTAGGCCATGGCCGAGCGGATGTCGGCCTCGCTGACCGTGAGGACCGAGACGCCGTGGTCCAGGGCGATCCCGACCGTCACGGCGCCGGGCTCGAGATTGCCGGCCAGCCCGTCGGCCACCGTCGGCTCGACGTCGATCGGCACGATGCCGCCCGCCGCCAGCGCGGTGCTCATGGACGGTGACGCCTCGGACTCGATCCCCACCGCGCGCACGCCCGAGCCCTCGAGGCCGAGGATGATGCCGGCGAGCAGCCCGCCCCCGCCGCAGGGAACGACGACGGTGCCCAGGTTCGGCACCTGCTCGAGGAGCTCACGAGCGAGGGTCGACTGCCCCGCGATGACGTCGGGGTCGTTATAGGGGGACACGTACCGGCTCCCGTCACGCGCCGCCAGCTCGAGCGCGTGCGTCTCCGCCTCGCGGTAGCCCTCACCGTGCAGGACGAGGCGCACGTCGAACTGCTGGAGCGCGGAGACCTTGGCCGCCGAGGCGCCGGTGGGCACCACGACGGTGACCTGGGCGCCCAGCTTGGAGGCCGCGTACGCCAGGCCGAGCCCGTGGTTGCCCGCCGACGAGGCGACGACGGCGCGGCCGGGCTCCTCCTCGAGCGTGGCCGACACCGCGGCCAGGCCGCCGCGCACCTTGAACGAACCCGTCGGTTGGAGCGTCTCGAGCTTGGCCGACACGGCGGGGCCGAGCTGGGGGGTGCCGACCGTGGGCGTGACGGCCAGGTAGCGGCGCACCGCCTTCCAGGCCTCCTCCATGTGGGCCGGTCCCGGGGGCAGCACGTCGCGCACCGGACCAGTCTGGCCGAGGCGCGCCTGGCATGCTGATCGCCGTGCAGAGCGGGACCCGGACGATCGACGGCGCCACCGTCCGCGTGCACCCGGATGTGGCCGCCCTGGCCCGGGCGGCCGCCGACGAGGCGGCGGAGGTCATGCGGGCGGCGGTGGAGGCCCGCGGCATCGCCCACGCGATGTTCGCCACGGGCAACTCCCAGCTGGCCTTCGTCGAGGCACTCGTCCACGAGACCGCGGGGGTCCCCTGGGCCGACACCGTCGTCTTCCACATGGACGAGTACGTGGGGGTCGGGCCCGACCACCCGGCCGGCTTCCAGCGCTGGATCCGTGAGCGCATCGTCGAACCGGCGCAGCCGCGCGCCGCGTACTACGTGGAGGGCCTCGGTGAGGCCGAGGCGGAGTGCGACCGCTACGCCGCGTTGTTACGGTCGCACCCGCTCGACCTGTGCTGCCTCGGCATCGGGGAGAACGGTCACCTCGCCTTCAACGACCCGCCGGTCGCCGACTTCGCCGACCCCCTCGACGTCAAGGTGGTCGAGCTCGAGACCGCCTGCCGCCTGCAACAGGTGCACGAGGGTCATTTCGCAGAGCTCGCGGCCGTACCGGCCCACGCCATCACGGTGACCATCCCCGCGCTGCTGCGGGCGGAGCGGGTGCTGGCCATCGTCCCCGAGGCGCGCAAGGCGGCGCCGGTCCGCGCCGCGCTGACGGGACCGATCGCCACCTCGTGCCCGGCGTCGGCGCTGCGTACCGTCGCTCACGTCACGATCCACCTCGAGCCCGAGTCGGCGCAGCTGCTGCCCGACTGAGCGGGGCCGCTATGTGGGGGGCGCAGACCCCCGACGCCCGCTGACGTCGTAGAGGTGGTGGACTGGGTCGTGGATCATGTAGCGACCGAAGTCCGCGACGTCGAAGCGGGCGCCGTCGCTGCGCCGGCCGCGCCGCTGCCACTGCTCGCCCCGCACGCCGTCGAACGCGTCGGCCAATTCCCTGGCGGCGCCGCGCAACTGGACCGAGACGGCGGCGGGGTCCTGCTCGAGGTAGCGCTCCCCGACCGCGGTGGCGTCCTGGTCCCAATTGTCGAAGAGCGGGTCGTCCTCGCGCAGCATCAAGAGGAGACGGATGCGGTAGAGCACGTACACGTCGCGGACGTGGCAGGCGTACTCGAGCGGCGCCCAGCAGTCGTCGGCGGGGCGGCGCCGGAGATCGTCGGCCGGACGCGCCAGGACGTTCGCCCAGGCCTCGGCGCTGGCGCGCACGAGCGCGCCGATCGTTTCGGGCGGGACCGACGACGCGTCGAACCCGCACTCGGGGCACGGGCGCTCCAGGACCCAGGTCCAGTCCTTGTCGTCGGGCACGATGGGCACGCTCAGGCGCCCCCATCCCGGTGGAGCCAGACCAGCAGGTCCGCCGGGGCCATCGCCGCCACGCGTTCGTGATAGTGCGCCAGCTCGCCGGCGCTGAGCAGCGCCGGGCCCTCACCCGACACGCCGTGGCGGAAGAAGGCCGCCGGGTCCTTCAGCACGCCGAGCGTGTCGGGGGACGACGCGCCCGCGGGCTCCCGCATCGCCTCGAAGGTGGCGGCACGGACGAGTCCGGGCCAGCGCCCCTCGTCGACGGCGATACCGAGCCGCGCCGCCAGCGCGCGCATGGAGCCGTCGAGGTCGGCCGCCAGGTCGTCGTAGTGCACCAGCACGATGTTGGGCTCGTGCCGGCGGCCCCAGGCGTCGGAGAGATGCAGCATGGCCCCCGGCAGGGTGTCGAGCCACTCGCGGGGGTCGCCCTCCCAGTCGACGAAGCCCAGCAGCCACTCGTGCAGCGGCGGGAGCGGCGGGCGCGGCGTCTCGGGGTTCCCCGTCAGCTCCGCCATGCGGCGGCGGTCGATGTTGGCGCCGTGGTGGTACAGCGAGACCGCCACGTCGAGCGGGTGGCGGCCCACCACGATGTAGGTCACCCGGTCGTCGAGCGGCACGCCGTCGAGCGGGGTGTGCGTCTTGATGACGCGCCGCTGCTCCTGCGCGGCCAGGCGCGCGAAGACCTCGTCGGCCGGCCGGACCAGGTGGTCCAGCCAGGGCGACAGCGCGCCCAGGCGACCGGGAAGGTCGGGCGTGCCGTAGACGAGGAGGAGGCAGATCATCTGCACCCAGGTGGTGCCGGACTTCGACCGCGTGCTGACCACGATGTCGCCCGGACGGAAGGGGAAGTCCCACCAGCGGGCGCTGTCCTCGTCCGGCGAGGTGTAGCGGAACCGGGGTGTGGCCGCCGTCACCGGGTCCGGCGGTCGGTCCCGGTCGTCACCCATGCCACCAGCATCGCGGACGGCGGAACCGTCGCGTCGTGGCCACGGCAACCACATCGAACCCGTCGGGCAACGGAGGGGCAATGGCGGGTCCGTAGGTTGCGGGCACGGAGATGTGGGGGTGCCGGGCACCGGGGCCCGGCAACTCGACGGGGGGGCAGTTGACGAACGCGATCGCCATGGAACTGGGCCCGACCGTCCCCGGGTCCCCGCCGCGGCCGCGGCGCCGCCGGCGACTCAAGCGCATCCTCATCGCCACCGGGTCCGGCCTCCTCGCCCTGATCCTCCTGGCGGCGGCGTGGATCGGCATCAGCCTCTACCGCATCGACCACGCCGTGCACCACGTCGGCGTGCCGGCCTCACTGCTGGCCAAGGGCAAGAACGACCTGCTGGCCATCGTCAAGGGTCCCGACCACAGCGAGCAGATCTTCGTCTTCCACGCCACGGGCGGGCACACCCACGTGCTCAAGATCCCGAGCAGGCTGGGCCTGCCGCTGCCGGGTGGCGGCACCGTGCCGATTCAGACGCTGAGCCTGCACCGGCCCGCCACAATCATCGCGGGGCTCGACCGCCTCGGCATCCCGGTCAGCCACTACGTGGGCGTCGACCTGCACACGGTCGACCCGGCATCGAGCCTCGGGCAGCTCGCCACCGGAAAGCTGTCGGTGACGTCGCTCATCTCGGACCCGACCGGCACCACCTCGCTGCTCGAGCAGGTGGCCTCGCACATGTATCTCGGGCCCGGGACCCCGGTGTCGGCCGTCCTGTCCCTCATGAACGTGCCCACCGCCAACCCCGTCAACGTCCCGACGAACACCGACGGGCACGGCAAGGTCGTCCTGGCGTTCGGCTTCTCGACCATCCTGCGCGGCTTCCTGTAGTGGCGACCGGGCGGGGGCGGGGCGGGGTCCGGCGCTGGCGGGAGTGGCTGCGGCGCGCCACCCACCACAGCGCCGAGGACGACCGTCAGCT
The DNA here is from genome assembly GCA_963809825.1 of uncultured Acidimicrobiaceae bacterium. Taxonomy (GTDB): domain Bacteria; phylum Actinomycetota; class Acidimicrobiia; order Acidimicrobiales; family RAAP-2; genus Bog-473. The sequence goes on from CAWELJ010000003.1 coordinate 305,522, forward strand.
GGTGCAGGCGGACGAGTCGTCGCGCCGCGACGGCGACGACGACCGCGGCGAGCCCGGAGGGCCGGCCGCGGCGGGCGGGAGCGGCGGACGGACCGGGGACCGAAGGGCCGCACCCAGGTCGCACGCGTCGCTCGACCAGGTGCTGCGGCGCGCCGCCGAGGCCCGGGACGCGCAGCACGACACCCAGCGCTGAGCCACCGTCTCGCTGTCTGCGCCCTCCCCTACGCCCCGTTCGGCACATATGGGTGTGTGGACAACTGCCACACGAGGACGCAGGGCTCAAACGTGAAAGGCCGGAACCGGAGATCTTCTCAAGTCGAGAGTCTGCCTCGATCGATGGTCGCCGCAATCGCCGCGTCGGCCGTCGTGGCCGCCTCGCCTGGTCTTCTTTGCGCTGAATGTGCTGCAGGGCCAATCGCTGCCGGGGCACTTGGTCCTCGCTTCAGCGGCCGACCAACTTGTCGAGGGCTCCGGCGCGGGTACGAGTTGTTGGAATCCCTTACGACGTGAAGCCGGACAAAGGTTCCGTAGACCGCCGTTGTCAGTTGACGGTTGATCGATTCATTAAGGATCTCCGGCAACAGCGTCGTTCTCTCATAGCGAGTCGTGGGAGTTGGGCAGTGACGACGTCTGCCACGTGACACCCACGCACATCTCGTCGGATGATCCGTCGCCGAACGTGACGAAATGCGGCGGCGCCTTGCGGAGGATCGGCAACTCTTGCGCCAGCTTGGGGTCATAGCTGCAGTTGACCTGTATTTGTTCGCCGCGACTCACGGGAATGGGTGCCACGTTGTACGCCTTTTGGAAATGGAAGTTGTAGTTCGGGACGTTCAGGATGGTCTTGGCTTGCGGCGTCCCCGGATTGAGCACCATCGTGAACGCGACCCCCAACAGGTGCATGTGCGGTTGGATCCTGTCGATGTAGCCGTTCGATCCGATCCGCCAGGTGCAGGTGGCCGTGTCACCGACGGACGGGTCGTCCGGGTTTACACCACATATCTGGTCGATGCCTTTGGCCATCTCAACGCCGCCGGAACCGAAGCGCTGGTTCAGGTAGGTGAGGGACGCCTGATAGTTGCACATCGGCCCAGTCACACCGGCCGGGCATGGGATGTTCGGCGGGGCGACCAGGTATTGGGATTGCATCGGCAACAGCGGCGTGGACATCGGTACCGTATGGAGTACGAGCCGATTCGTCACCGGCTTGTCGCCCACCAGCAGGTTGTAGTGCACCTGCTCAATCACCAGACTGCCTTTGGGCAGTGAGATCCCCGTACCCTTGGGGTTCGCGTCTGCACCGTGCCCAGGCGCCCACACACTCAGGAAGGGGGTGCTCAAGAAAGCAGCGAGTGACGCATTAGGCAGCGCTGGAGCGCCGAAGCACGTCCAGCCCTTGCCGCTGGTGGCCGCATTGGCGGCGATGGCCTGAGCCGTCATGGACGGGGGCACCAGGGCGAGCACGGCGTGGTGAACTTCTGGACTGCCTGGTTTGAACTGGCTCGAGATCACATACGAGCTCTCGGTGATGTGCGGGTTGACCAAGCTGCAGTGGTAGTCGTCGGTAGCTCCCACGGCCGCCACGGGCGTGTACCTCGGTGACGCCACCGACACGGTGGAGACACGTGTTTGCGACGAGGGGGTCGCCTCGGTCGGCCCCGAGGTGGCGGCCAACGTCACCGCGCTCAGAGCGACCGCCACGAGCACCACCCCGACAGCCACGAGCACGGCCCGCGGCATGCCCGTGAGGGCAGCCAAGCGGCGTCGCTTCGGCGGGACGGGCCCTCGTGACACCCCGTTGTCCGCTCGGTCGGCACAGTGGCTGTCAGGGTGCTCGATGAGATTGGCCATGGTCCCCCGTCCCCGTCCTCGGCGTATTACCCCAACCCGAGTGTGTCTGGTGGGAAGGCTAACCCACCCCCGGACAAAATGCCCTGGTAGCGGCGGGGGACTCGCCCCGGGGCCGTATGAGCGGGGCGCCCACGATCGTCAGCTTGTCTACGGTGCCGACTACGGCCGCGATGGCTCCGGCGACGCCACCGATCACCACGCCAACCGTTCATTCCGCCGTCGCTGGGAACTTGGGAGTAGTAATCACGAGTCAAGCCTGACGTGTGTGTCCCCGAACGCCGGCTTGGGGTGCCACCATGCGACGGGGGCAGTGCAGGACTGAGTCCGCTCCCGGTTGAAACGGCCAAGTCAGTCCAAGCGTTGTTTCTTGCGCCATCTCCACCCAGACCACGGTTGGGCTAGATCGTGTCCGGCGCGTAGGCGTGCGCTCCGTCCCTACGCGGTCCGCAGGAGGTCGCGCGGCTTTGACCGTGTCGCCACCAGAGCGGGAGCCACCGCGATGAGGTTGGCCCCCAGCAGGACCCCCGCGATCAGCAGGCCAATGAGCCAGACTGGCACCACCGAGACCGGCACAGCGCCCAGATTGTTGGCGAACTCGCGCCACACGGCCTGACCGACCACGATCCCCACCGGGACGCCGACGACGATGCCGGCGAAGGCCAGCGTCGTCGCCTGCCAGGCCACTGTCGAGGCCACCTGGCGGTTGACGAAGCCCACCACCTTGAGGAGCCCGACCTCTCTTCGGCGGCGCGACACGCTCACGACCAGCAAATGGAGCAGCGTCGCGGCTCCGAAAACCGCCAATATGGCACCGAAGATGAGCGGGAAGTTGACCGCCTCCCCAAAGTTGATGAGCGAGGTCGGGGTGATGGCCAGGGTGGTGATCGACCGGTACCGGTCGAGATAGTGGTTGACCGCCGCCTGTCCGCGCGGGCCAGGCACGAAGCTGGCCAACATCCCGCCGTTGGTCGACTCCGCCACTGCCTGGCGGCAGGAGGTTCGCGCAGGACCCGGCGGGCACGCGGCGTCCTCGTAGCCCGCCATCGTGAATACCGCTCCGGTACCCAGCGCGACCGCGTTGCCGATCACGGGGAGCGACATCTGACCCACCACTCGGAACGGCACCGTCCGCTTGCCCCCGGAAGGCAGCGACACGGTGACATGGACGACAGAGCCGACCCGGGCGCCGACCGCACGCATCGTCGTCCCGCCGAGACCCACCTCTCCATTGGCGTCGGGCGAATGACCGTCAACCGTTGAGAGGAGGAGCGATCCCCGGACGGCCGTTCCGGCCAGGGCCCCGATCACGACCTTGCCGACCGAGATGGCGGGGAGAGCGATCCCCTGCGTGAGGCCGGTGACTGCTCGGTCGTGCTCAAGGCTCCGCAAGAGGGTGGGGTCGGGCCTCCCGCCACCGTTCGGGTTCGAGAAATTTAGCTGGAAGGGATCGCCGTACAGCTTAGGAGTGGCCGTGAGGTTCGCGAGACCGGCGCCGAACACCGCCGTCCCGCAGAGCGCGACCACTGCCAACACAGTGCCGAGCAGCGCGCTGCCCACCGGGACATTGGCCCCGCCACTCCTGCGCTCGAGCGCGTTGCGGACACCGATCATCATGCTCGGTGGTGCGCCCAGCGACCCCAGGTTACCCGGCAACTTCGAAGGCCTGGCATCGACGATCGGGTACCGCGAGCGAGCGGTGCGGCTCGCCCGCACGGCCGGCCAGATGCCGAGCGCTGTCACCACTGCAACTGTGACGAGCGCGCCCAGCGTCAGGACGAGCGTGTCGAAGGTGATCCCGGTCGATGCTTCGGCCACGCGCGCCTCGCCCAGCGGGGCCATCGGGGAGAGCAGGGTGGCGATCACGACGGCGCCGAGTGCGCCAGCGATTCCCAACGCCAGGCTGCGTGCGTTGCCCAGCATGACCAATTGCCGGCGCTCGATCCCGAGTGCGACCATCGTCGGGTATTCCTCGCTCTCGGCGATGCTCTGCCGCCCCAGTGCCTGGCCGATGACGGCCAGCCCGACGAGCGCGGCCAGCGCGGCCAACAGCCACCACCCGATCGCTTGGGGGTGCACCGACGCCTCCACCGACGCAACCTGAGCGTCCTCGTTCTGGGTGAAGATCGTGCTCGGGCCCAGAGCACTTGCGGCGGCATCGAAGCGGGGAAGGTCGGCTGCACCGTGGCGGAGGCGCACGAAGTAGAGGTAACTGGCCGCCGTCCGGGGAAGGACCTCCCGCGTGAACGCGGGAGAGGCGTACAAGAGGTAGGAAGGAGCGGCGCCGGAAGGGAATTCGAACTCCGTCGCCTCGAATCCCACCACACGGAAGGCGATCGTCGGGCCCGTTGGCGGGGGCGATGCCCCGGAGGCGTTGTTGACGGCCGACGTCTGCGACCGACCGTAGAAGGGGACGCGGATGACCGTACCCAACTGCACTCCCTCGTCATGTTGGAGCGTGAACGAAGCCAGCACCTCGCGGGGATTCGAAGGATCCGGCAGGCGCCCCGACACCAGAAGGAAGAGAGATCTCCCTCCCGTGCCCAGTGCGGCCACCCCGAAGTTCGACTGATCGATCGGATGGGTACAGGTGCACTTCGGCGGGCCGTTGTCGGGCCCGATCACCGCCGTGGCCGACGTGACTCCGGGCAGTCGGGAGATCCCGGGTGCGGGCAGAATCGAGTACACCTCGGCGTCGAAACCATGGGCTGCGACGAACCTCGGGATGGCCGAATCGGTGCGCTGCCCGGCGGCCATGGCGGCCATGACGACCCCGCCCACCAGGCTGATCAGGAACGCAATGGCGAGCCAGGAGCGCCATCGGTGGCGCAATCGTGCCAGGAAGACCATCCAGACGGACCGCACGAAATGCCCTCCTTGCTCTCGGCCTTCGCCTCAGCCTCGCAGTTCGAAGGCAGCGCGCCAAGGTGGCCAGCCCGCGGACCGATCTCGTGCTGGCACCACGTCAGGCACGACCGGGCCGCGACCGGTCGACACTGGCTGCAGGGTGGGGATCAGTCGCCGAGGGCCTCTTAGCAGTCTTCTCATGGCGCCGGAGGGTGCCTCCGAACGCCGGGACTGGGTGCCACCGTGCGGCACTTGGGGGGCGCGGTGACCTTGGGGGATCGGCCAGCGCGTCGAGTACGACGGCGGCGTCGCTGCCGGACGCGGTGGGTCAGCCGTCGCTCTTGAAACGCTTGTAGTTCTTGATGGCCCGCCCAAATCGGCGCTCGGCGGCACGCTGGCCATGTTTGTCGGCCCGCAGCGCCGCGGCCGCCGCCTCCTTCCGAAGTGACGCCCACGCGGCGAACCGCTCGGCGGACACATGACCGCCCGCCACCGCCGCCTGTACGGCGCAGCCTGGCTCGGACCCATGGGTGCAGTCCCGGTAGCGACAGGCCAAAGCGTGCTCCTCGATCTCGGGGAAGACAGAGTCGACCGCCGACTCGTCGGTCCAGAGGCCGACCTCGCGCAGCCCAGGCGTGTCGACGAGCACGCCTCCACCGGGTAGCGGGTGAAGCTCTCGTGAGGTGGTCGTGTGACGACCCCGGTCGTCGGTGGCTCGAACGGCCGACACGGATGCGACCTCGCCGCCCACGAGAGCGTTCACCAGCGTCGACTTGCCCGCCCCCGACTCGCCCACCAGCGCCAGGGTCCGCCCACCGACTTGGTGGCGTAGTGCATCGAGGCCCGCTCCGGTCACGGAGGAAACCGCCACAACGTCGAGCAGAGGGTCGATCTCGTGAACCCGGCCGATGAGCGCCACGATCCCACCGTCGTCCTCGACAAGATCGGTCTTTGTGAGCACGACCAGGGGCACCGCGCCGGCATCCCAGATCTGCGTCCGCGTGCGGAACAAGCGACCGGCCTTGAGTGGTCGGTCCGACCCGAAAACCATGGCGACGACGTCGACGTTGGCGGCCAGCAACTGCTCATCGGCCCCGGGATGGCGACGCCGCAGCAGGGACGAGCGATCGAGGAGGTCGACGATCACCTCGCCGTCTTCGACCACGACCCAGTCGCCGACCGTCAGCGCGCCGACGTTGCGCCGCGCCGGCAAATGGACGAGTCCAAGCGACGTCGCGACGAGCGGCGCGGCCCGATCGTGGCGCACGATGCGGCCTGGTTGAACGTCATCGTCCGCAAATCGGGCGAAGAGCGCCGACCAGTGGTCATCCCATCCGTAGGTACCGAGGATCTCTTCCATAGGGCGTCGGGTAGCAATGCCACCCGATGTGATGACCCTACCGTCGACAGCGAATCAAGCGAACTCGCCGCTACCGACCATCACCTGAACCCGCCACGCACCAGATCGCCATCAGGACCGCGTCCCAGATCGCTGCCGGCTCGGGGCGCGCTATCCAGCGACGAGCGCTTGCCACCCGCGAACTGCCTCACTCCAGGCACTTATGGGCATGGCCAAGCCAATAAGTGAGAATCGCTCGATGTCTGGCAGGTGCGAGCGGTCACGAAAGCCGTTTCGAAGCCACCGCCTGCGCACTGCGGAGCTCACCCAGCAAGTCGTGTTCGGTGAACTCCACTTCAATACCCCGGCGGGCAAGCTGATGTCCGAGTGCATTGGTGAACATGCCGGACCCGGCAATGACGCTACGGGCAACGACAATGTCGTTGACCGTTGACCGGTCCACGCTGAAGGGATCGCAGCGGGCCATGTTGTGCACTGCTTGGTAGAGATCGAGGGTTGTCAACACTCCGCACGAGGGGGATGCACCGACTCCGACGATCTCGACGACCTCGAAGTCGGAGCCGAGATAGTCCTGGATGTCGGCCGCAACCTGCCGGGCGATTCGCCGATAGGCAAGCGTCGTCCACCATCGGGCCATGGCAACCACGGAGCGGCAGGCGGGGGGCCAGAGGAGGAGCCCCATCCCGTAGAGGCGGGCCATGCGACGCTTGAGGACGCCGCCCCACACTCGCTGTTCTGGGCACGGCATCTGATAGATGCCAACGCCTTCGCCTGTGTATCGGTCGAGGACTTCCTGAACGACACCTGCTCGGGTGGCGCCACCGAGGTAGCGCACGTTCTCGTTGAGAAGGCAGTGCGAAAGAAAGACGACCCGCTTGCTGCGCTGGTCGGCCAGCCGATTGACGAGCGACTGGGTTGCCGCCGGGGGTTGGGAATACCAACCCCCTATGACCTGGTCGACTCTGAGCATTGTCTACGGACCTCCTCTCGGCAATGCCAGCGTGCGCCTACGATCTCTCCCCGGTAAGGGCCGAAGGTCATCCAGCGGGCTATCCGCACGTTGTCGCTACCTGTGCGATTCTGGATACCCCGTATCGCCGAACGTGGGGCAACGGCTCACCTTCATATTGGTGTCACCTTTGTGGGCCTAACGTCATGGCGCCGGACCCGTCGAGCCGAAGGATCCGCCGCCCGATGCCGCAGGCCACAGACACCTCCCCCCGAACGCCGGATGTGGGGGCCACTCTGACGGCTATTTCTGCGTCCAGCGGCACGCTGAGAGACCTCGTCTGTCAGCATGGATGTAATGGCTGAATTTGAAATTACGGACATCCACAATGAGGCCGCGGTGGCAGAACTCCGCGGGCAACTCGTGGCTTTCAATTTGGCTGCAACCGGGTACGACGAGTACCGCTTCTTGAGCTGCTTTCTCCGAAATGATGAGGGTGAGCTTGAGGCGGGAATCGATGGGTTCAGTTGGGGCGGCTATGCGATGGTCGAGTGGCTTTGGGTGAGCGCACCAATTCGAGGAAGGGGTCATGGAAGTGGACTCATGCGAGCATTTGAGGCTGAGTCGCGCCAGCGAGGTTGTCGTGCAATCCGCGTCCACACGTACTCCTTTCAGGCTCCTGATTTCTATCGACACCTCGGTTACGAAGAGATCGGGTATGCAGAAGACACGCCAATCGGTTACGGCGAGCATTTCTACGCGAAGCGGTTGCTGTGATTCGGCCCCCCCGGGGGTGAGTTCCGTACACCGGGTCAGTGGGGCGCTACGAGAACCTCCTGGAGTCGTGAGAACCGGCGGCTGAGCGAGAGGGAAGGCTTGTGGGCTAACTTCCCAGAAGATCCATGAGGGAGGCACCAATGCCTGAGTTTCCTGCAATCACGCACGTCGCACTAACCGTGAGTGACCTGGGCCGCAGTCGCCCTTGGTACCAGCAGTTATTCGGCTCTGATCCGGTGATCGATGAGGACACCGGTCCTTTCCATCACGTCGTGTGGCTCATGGGAGGCACCCTCGTTGGTATCCATCAGTTTCCGGACCTAAAGAGCGCTGAGCCGTTCGATGAGCGACGCCCCGGCTTGGACCATCTGGCCTTCGCCTGTGCCAACCGGTCGGAGCTCGAAGAGTGGGAGCATCAGCTGAACAAGCTCGGCGTCACCAACGGTGGCATTGTCGATGCGCCATACGGCTCAGGCTTGTCATTCCGTGACCCGGACAACATTGCACTTGAGTTCTTCGCTCCACCTGGATAACTGAGCGAAAGACCAAGAGGTCCCACCGGGAGGTCGTTGGGGTAGCCCCGAACGCCTGTGTGCTCAAGCGGTCAACGCAACGGCTTCGGCGAAAGCCTGAGATGGTGTCATCCAGCCGAGGGTCTGTCGAGGCCTGGTGTTGAGCGAACGGGCTATGGCATCGAGTTCTCGCTGAGAGCACTGTGAGAGGTCCGAGGACTTCGGCAGGTATTGGCGCAACAATCCGTTCGTGTTCTCGTTGCTTCCACGCTGCCAAGGGCTCTTGGGGTCGCAGAAGTAGATCTTCACTCCAGTGTCGACGGTGAACTGGACGTGCTCGGCCATCTCCTTGCCCTGATCCCAGGTGATGGAACGTCGGAGCTGTGCCGGCAGGGTCAAGATGCGCTTGGTCATGGCCGTGCGCACGGACTCGGCACCGTGACCGTTGGGGAGCTTGAGCAAGATGACGTAGCGACTGTGGCGCTCGACGAGGGTGCCGATTGAGGTCATTTTCTTGCCGAAGATCAGGTCGCCCTCCCAGTGGCCCGGGACGGCCCGGTCCTTCACTTCGGCTGGCCGTTCGGAGATCATGACCATGTTCTTGATCTTTCCCGCTCCGATGCGATTGCCCTTGACGTAGGTCTTGGGCCGGCGCATGGCCCGACCAGTTCGCAGGCACGAATGGAGCTCTTTGCGCAGCGCTCCACGGCTCTGGACGAACAGTGACTGGTAGATGGTCTCGTGGGACACCTGCATCTCCGGGCTATCGGGGTATTCCGAAGCCAACCACGCCGAGATCTGCTCCGGCGACCATCTGGCCTCGAGCTTGCGCTCGACCACCCGGCGCAGCCGCCGGCACTCCGCCAGCTTGGCCCGCTTGGGTCGTAGTGCGCGCCGACACGCTGCCCGGTCGGACACCAGGGCCCGGTATTTCTTCCGCCCACCGTTGACGTTCACTTCTCGGCACACCGTCGAGGGTGAGCGGCCCAGAGCCTCGGCGATGGCACGGATGGTGTCGCCTGCCGCCAGACCTCTCGAGATCTCCTCTCGCTCCTCGAGCGAAAGTCGCAGCTCCGAGCGTTGACGAGGGGTCGGGCGCTTCCCACCGGCATCGGCGATGAACTTCCGCAACGACACGTTCTGGCGGCCCAGATGCCTGGCAATGCGCTTGACCGGCACGCCGTCCTCTCGCATGTCCCAGATTGTCTGGCGCTCTTCCTCGCTAAAGCGTCTCCACATCTACACACCTCCTGATCGGCGACATCACTGTTCGCCAATCAGGCTGGTGTTGCAATGACCGCTTGAGGACACACCGGACTGAGAGCGACATCTGGGCGGGCCGGCCTCCTTCTTCGTTACGATCCGCTCGGTCGATTAACGAGAGAAGGTGCCCAAAAATGGGTGGAGTGGACGATCGCCAAACCAGCCGAGATGCGGTGATTCCCGCTTCGTGGAGCGAGTTCTACGCAGCGACCGGGATCCCTGCCGCCGTTAGATCCGGGGAGGTACTCCACCTGACGGGCCACACCGGCGACAGGCCGGACGGGACCTTCTCAAATGACCCTGAGGCCCAGACTCGACAGACTTTTCAGAACGTGGCGCTGACACTCTCCGAAGCCGGGCTGCAGTGGTCCGACGTTGTCGAAATCACGACGTACAGGGTCGGCCTCCGGGCGCAGGCCGAAGTTGTTCTTCGGGTTGCCGCTGAATTCCTCGATGCGCCGTATCCAGCCTGGACAGATGTCGGCATCACAGAGTTGTTCGAACCCGATGCGCTGTTCGAGATGAGATGTGTCGCGGTGGCTCGAAATGAAGACCGCCAGATCGCTGAGCCTGCCCCGTAACGCCGGGTAGGAGGGACACTTCGGCACGGTGGGGCACCTCCAGTCCTGGCCGTCGAATATTTGGGGGCACCCGCAGGGCCAGGAATATCGGTCCGTAAGAGGCTCCCTGAATGGCACCGCGAGCTGACCTAGCGGTCTCGGCGCTCACGATTGCTGCTGCGTCATGAAGGCACATGCGGGCCACTCAAATGGTTCCTTCGGACGTGCGTATTTGGTGTTGACCCGCTTACACGCGCACCCAATAGTGGACGTCAGTCCACGGAAAGGGGTGCCCGTTGGGTCGCCTGTCGCAGTATCCAGAGGAGTTCCGGCGTGAAGCCGTCCGTCTGGTCCTCACCACCGACAAACCGATGGCCGAGGTTTCTCGAGATCTCGGCGTCAACTACAAGACGCTCGGGAACTGGGTCCGCTCCGACAAGTATCGCCAGGAGCGGGACGCCGCTCCCGGAGCCATCAGCGAGAGCGAGCGCCACGAGCTGACGCGGCTGCGCAAGGAGAACGCCGAGCTCAAGACCGAGCGTGAGATCCTGCGCAAGGCGTCCGCGTATTTTGCGCGGGAGACGATGCGGTGAGCCGCTTTCGCTTCGTCTCCGAGTTCGCCCCCGACTATGGGGTCAAGCGGCTCTGCCGAGTGCTCAAGGTCTCGCGTTCTGGCTATTACACCTGGGCCCGGCGCCCACCGTCGTCGCACAGCGTGCGAGACGCGGAGCTGGCCGGGTTGATCACCGAGATCCACCGGCGCTCGCGGCGGACCTATGGCGCACCGCGGGTCCACGCCGAGCTGTGTCGCCTCGACCAGCGCTGCGGCCGCAAGCGCGTCGCCCGCCTGATGGCCACCGAAGGCCTGGTCGGGGCGCATGCCCGCAAGCGCTGGCGCACCGGCAAGCCTGACACCGCTCCGGCACCGGACCTCGTGAACCGCAACTTCGACCCGGCCCGGGCCGACCAGATCTGGGCGGCCGACGTCACCCAGTTCTGGACCGGTGAGGGTTGGCTCTACTTCGCCGGGGTGATCGACCTGTTCTCCCGGCGCGTCGTCGGCTGGGCCATGTCCGCATCACCGGACGCCGATCTGGTCATCGACGCCCTCGTCATGGCCTTCGAGCGCCGGCGTCCGGACGAAAAGCCCATTCACCATTCGGACCGCGGTGGGATCTACACGTCGCTGGCATTCGGCAAGCGGGCCACCGATCTGGGCATCACCCGGTCCTTCGGCTCCACCGGAGACTGCTACGACAACTCCGCCGTCGAGGCTGTGTGGGCCACCCTCAAGCGGGAATTGCACTGGATATACGGGCGCAAGACCTGGCCGACGCGTGATCTGCTGCGCTCGGTGCTCTTCGACTACATCGAGGGCTCCTACAACCCCGAGAGGACCCAGAAGCGACTGGGATACCGTTCCCCGGCCGAGTACGAGTCGGCTGCAGTGGCTTAATCAAATGTGCGCGCAAGAGCGGGTCAACACCAATTTGAGCTAGCCGTCGATACGCGCTGCCGAATCGGGCCCCGTCTGGCGGTGGCACTAGCCCAAAAAGAGCCCTGTCCATGAAGGCGGAAGCTTCAAGGTCGTCACGAGCGAGGGGCGGTCAGGTGGCCGGAACCGTCGTAGCTGGGAATCCGTTGCCGGCAAGGTCAGGCCCGATGATCACGACGATGTCAAGGCCAGTGGCGTTCGCGACCGGTACGGCCCCGGTCATCGGTTGGACGGCTGTCGTCGGGACGCCAAGCTCGGAAGCGATCAGCGCGGCCGCTTGTTGCTGCGACGGGGCGTAGTAGATCGTCGTCGTCGACGCCGCGGACGTACTGTTCCCCGGAGTGGAGACATTCCACCCGCTTTGCTGGAGCTGTTGGGTGAAATGGCCGGCTGCGTTGGGTTTCTGAGTGCCGTTTGCCACCAGAACCTTCACACTTGAATGAACCACGGTCGACGTGGTCGTTGATAGCTGGTGTAGGGAAGTCGTCGCGGTGCTGGAAGTCGTCGCGGTGCCGGAAGTCGACGCGGCTTTGAAGTGAGGACCGACCACCGCTCCTACAAATCCCGCGAGGGCGAGTGCCCCCAAGCACGCAATGGCGATGCCGATACGCCTCCCCCAAGAGGTCCGCTCGTACGCGTGGAGAGGACTCACGATCTAGATCTTAGAGAGCGCGACAGTGGGAAGCTCTTTGTCGGAGCCGGCCCGCTCGCGGCTCTCGCAGCCCGGGCTGGTATGCCATTCCGTGAGCTGAACCCGCTCCGGGAGCGGCGCAGTTCAGACGGCCTGACACAACGGGACCGTCCCGTAAGACCCGCCCAGAGGAGATTCACGCACAGGAACGTCGTACGGGACATCCGAGGGCACGGTTCGGACGCTGTTCACCGCGGGCTCGGGTGCCCAGTTCACCGGGAGGGTGGCGTCGATCAGCTGGTGGACATCTGCTTGCCCGAGCGGACCGAGCCGTACCAGAGAGCTCCGCCAAGCCCCGGACGATGAGGTCCAACCAGATTGAGTTCAGGACCCAAATCACGAAGAAGATCGCAAGGCCAAGCCACAAAGAGCCTGCTTTTGCGAGCAGTCCATTTCGGGCCGGGTGGTTCCTGGTTATCGAACTCCCCCCAGGCATCACCACGGGGTTGACGCGAACCAATGCTCGCTCAATACGACTCGTAGCGCCCAGCGCAGTGGGTGTCCCAAAACGTCGGGACGGTGAGACATGTCGACGAGGCAGGTTTCTAGTCTCTCGCTCCGTCCACATCGGCTTGGGTTATGCGAATCGAACGCGGCCAACCTTCGGCGGCGGAGAGTCGGACCCAATATGCGTTCCCGTCGAAAGAGATCCAAGACACGGTAGGGGCTGACCCCTCAGGTCCCGATGGGGCGAGAGGGCTAGATCGGTACTTTGGGCTGACTTTGTAGCCCCGGATCGGATGGTCAATTTCGGCGGTGCAGGTAACGCCTGAACCCCGAGCCCGCCACGACAACCTCGCCAGCTTCTTCACGGGCCTTCTTCCTGTCGGCACCTCTGGTTACGACCCTACGCCTTCGGGGTAGTTGGAGCGTCCGCTGAGCCCTGGAGCGGGTCCCTGAACGCCGGAACGGTGGGATAGTCCGGCACAACGGGATACCGTGAAACTGTGGATCTTCCAGAGCTTTTGGTCGCTGATACTGCCGAATGGCGGACCTGGTTGAGGGGCCATCACTCCAAGTCACAAGGCGTGTGGCTTGTCCTAGCCAAGAAGGGCACGACACATCCGACAACGCTCTCCTACGACGAGGCACTCGACGAGGCGATCTGCTTTGGTTGGATCGATGGGCAGCTCGGGCGTCGTGACAACGCAACGTTCCGGAGACGATTCACACCCCGAAACGCGCGGAGCCCTTGGTCTCAACGGAACGTCGCCATCGCCGACAGGTTGAGCGCCTCCGGCCGAATGCATCGGTCAGGGGAAGACGAGGTTCGGCAGGCCAAAGCGGATGGTCGGTGGAATACTGCCTACGCCGGACAAGCGAGCGTGGAGGTTCCAGAGGATTTGGCGGACGCCCTGAATGACAATCCTCGTGCTCAGGCAAGGTTTCAGACGCTCACAAGTGCGAATCGGTACTCCATCCTCTATCGGATCGGGAGCGCAAAGAAGGTGGAGACCCGAGCTAGGCGTATCGAGCAGTTTGTGGAGATGCTGGCCCGGGGCGAGACCATCCACCCGCAAGGTCCACGATCACCTCGTTAGTTGGTCGCCGTCAGCGAATAGGTGCCCCCATTTCGCCGGACCGGGGCGTCAGTCGGCCAAGTGTGAAGGCCTGTCGAGGTCGTGAATGTCCGGTCTGCTGTACAGATCGTTGATTTGGGCGACGACCACCTCCAGTGTCGGCTCGTATCCGTTGTCGGTGTTGACGACAACTGAGGGGCAGTCGAAGTCCAGCGGGTCATGTAGCACAGCGTTGAGCCGTTGCACGACGGGAACCAGCTTCTTTAGCCGCATCTCTCCGCAGAGCGGATCGTTCTGCATCCTCTGCTCCCACCGCTCGAATGAGTGAACACTGCGGCAGTGCACATTGACCAAGGTGCTCCGCGGTGCCAATCGTCTTGCCACATCCGATTCGCTCACTTCGGGGTAGAAGGTCTGTTCGGCAACGAAGCTGATGCCTGCCTCAATCCACAGCTCCATGGAGCGAAAGAATGGTTCGACGCCGGACTCTCCTAGCTCCGTGGCTTTGTCCAGAGTGCGCCATCGCCCGTGAACCAGGCGGTCCTTGTGCAGCACAGGAAGGTCCAAACCGACGGCGAGAGCTTCCGCCAATGTGGTCTTGCCTGATCCGGGCGCCCCGCCTACCAGTACGGCGAGAGGCGGTCGATCCGGCATGGCGGGACCGTATCTCAGAGGGGAGCCGCCTTCGTCCATAGGCCGGGAAGGTCGCGCACTTGGGGTGCTGCCTCAGATCGAGGAGGGTGTGTCGCGATCGGTACCACCTGGGGGCGGGTCGGTGCCTGGGACTCCGCCATCACTGACGTGCTCGGTCCACTCAGACCCCGACCAGTACCGCTTCTCATGTCGACCCGTGGGGTCAATCAGCCAACCGGGAGCGATGCCGGTGAACGCGACATGGCCGGAGGAGCCGCCGACGGCGTTCGACGCTTGGTCAGTGGATGTGGCATCTGCAAACGGGCGGGTCGGTGCCGATGCCCTCGAGCGACCCCGGCGGCGCTGAGAGGACAACATCCGCAGGGCGAACAGGGCGACAAAGACCACCAGGGCGATCGTGGAACCGTGACCGTAGAACGTGACCGCAGCCTATTGGGTCGGATCAACCAGATCTCGCCGCGGTCCAGGGGCCCTCGTACGCCGGTAAGTGGATGCCGTCACGACGGCGGCGAGATCCTCGATATCCACTTCCCGGCGTCCAATTTGTCACCGCCGGAAGCGACGGGCCACACCTCGGCGCCGGGCAGAGACTTGCTCTTGGCGCATCGCGGCTGAGAACACGGGTGTCGATTCGGGAAGGTGGTGACGGGGCGCATCGGCCTCGATCAACCGAGTTCGCGGAGCCGGTGAATGTGAGGGACGCACGTACCTGTAGGTCAAGAGTCCCGATCGCAGGTCTGAGGTGTCGAGCCAGTTCTGTATGCCGGGGTCGGTGTGTGAGAGGACCACACGAATGATCCCATCGTCGTCGACGTGCAGTTGACGGTCGTTCAGGCTCGTGACGCGATTGGCGAAGTCCAAAGGCACCATCCAGTCGAGGACGTAGGTCTGAATGGACCAGTAGGTGACCTGGGGCTGTTCGAACTCCACAAGGAGAGCGTGGCCGTGGTCAAGCTCCCATTGACCAGCGCCGTGGAGCATGTTGTCCGCACCTCCAACCGGCTTGTGCGGAGCTTGGAGTTCGTTGACCGGGAGAAATGTTCGCAGGCCATCGACGTATCCCTTCCAGATCTTCACGCTCGCCTCGACCCATGCGGCCACGCGGTCGAGGCCGTCGGCGTATGCCGTGGGTGTGAGATTGCGCACCGCGCCCACGTCATCGAGCCGCTCGATGTAGAGGGACGCCAAGGCATCATTCTCCCAGTCGCCGACGAACTCTCGGACGTTGAGGTAGACCGCATCGGGGGCGAGGGGTAGCCAGTTCGCCGCTTGCTCGGGCCCTCCGAGGATGAGCTCGAGGTTGCAGTCGTCGCCCACCTCGAGATCCTCGAGCGAGAGCTCCGCGAGAACGGCCGTCTTGCCGAACACGAACTCGCCGTCTTGGACCGAGAACAGCAACTCCTTGACGCCACAGACGTCACCGGAGACGCGATAGATCCCGGCCGGGTCGAGCATGGCGCGGTAGTAGTTGTTGTCGGTATTGGTGGCTCCGAACGGCGTCGTGTCGTCGCCGACGCGGACGAGCGAGGGGCACGCTGGGTCCCCAAATTCCACGAAGATCTGGTGCGCCAGGTAGGTGAGCCGGTTGACGTACCGATAGCCCTCAGCCCGCAGGCGCGGGTCAGTGGGGAAGCCCTCACCGGCGATGCTTTCGCCCACGGCCTTGATGCGTTCGGCGAAGCTGCGCCATGCAGTGTCGACCTCGGCTACGCCCTCGGTCACAAATCCCTCCTTCACGCGCTGGTGGAACCCTTCTGTCCCTGGGAGCCTAGAAGCCGCCTTCCCCAGGCGGTCATGTGATCGATCGTGACCGAATAGGTCCGGGACCCTTCATCGGGAGACACTCCGTCACCCTGGGAGAGGAGTGGGTGCCGGCGTCAGCCGGCGGCCGTGACCGGAGGCTCGTGGCCGAGCCAGCGATCGAGGAAGGGCAGGGCCTGCGTGCCGTGCCACTGGTGGCCGGCCTCGAAGACGTCGTGCTCCAGGCGCTCGGACGCGCCCTGCTGCGCGTAGACCAGGCGGGTGCGGCGCACCGACTCGGCGGCGGTCGCCACCGGGAACAGGAGGTCCTCGGTGCCCGACTCCACCAGCAGCGGGCGCGGCGCCACGAGCGCGCCGACGTCCTCGTGCTCGAGCCGGCCCAGCATCCCGAAGAGGATCTGGGAGCCGCACATGTTCCACGGCATCTTGTGGCTGTCGGCCCACGAGGAGAAGTAGCCGCTCACGACCGACGCCGAAACCCGCTGGTCGACCGCCGCGGTGAAGAGGGTGACGGTCCCCCCGTAGGAGATGCCGACCATGCCGAGGCGCGCCGGGTCGACCAGCGGGTGCTGCTCGAGCACATCGAGGCAGCGCCGCAGGTCCCAGATGTTCTGGGTCAGCGGGTTCCAGCCCGCCATGGCGGCGTGCACCAGATTGGTGTCGCAGGCGTAGTGGTCCTCGGGGTTCCAGTCGAGCCGCTCGCCGAAGCAGCGCAGGTCCGGTGCCAGTACGACGTAGCCCCGCCGGGCCAGCTGCAGCGCGTAGTCGGCGTTGGGCATGTCGGTGTGCTCGAGCCCGACCACCTGCGACTTGCCCGGACCGTGGCCGTGGCAGGCGAGCACGGCCGCCCCGGGTGACCCGCCGGCGCGGCCGTCGGGCACCAGCAGGTAGGCGGGCACCGACATGGTGTCCTCGGTGTCGAAGACGATCTTGTCGCGGCGGTAGCCGTCGCACGCGACCGACTCG
Organism: uncultured Acidimicrobiaceae bacterium; assembly: GCA_963809825.1. GTDB lineage: Bacteria > Actinomycetota > Acidimicrobiia > Acidimicrobiales > RAAP-2 > Bog-473. Next base: position 322,725 of record CAWELJ010000003.1, read on the forward strand.
AGCGTCTCGAGGTCCAGCGGCACCCGTGCGGGCTCGGGCCCGAGCAGCTCGGCCAGGCGGGCGCGGCGGCGGCCGACCCAGGCCGGGAGCGCGGCGGGGTCTCGCTCGGGCAGGGGATCCTCGTGCACGGTGGCGCCCAGGCGCACCATCCACTGGTACCAGGGCGAGTAGTTACGGGCCGGCGGGGTCAGGGCGAGCGCCCCGCTCTCCGTGTCATCGCTCATGACGGCCCCTCTCCCTCGGTGTGGCGGTCGCTGCGGGGCCAATGTAGGGGGCGGGGCCCGCCGATGCGGCGCCGCCGCCCCGACTCGGGCAGAATTCCGCGGTGACCCTCGCCACGTCCGTCGGCGTCCACCCGATCTCCCCGACCATCGGCGCCGAGATCTCCGGCGTCGACATCTCGGTCCCGTTGGCGGCCGAGGTGGTGGCCGCCATCCGCCACGCGCTCAACACGCACCACGTCATCTTCTTCCGGGACCAGTCGCTCGGCGCCGAGCAGCAGGCCGACTTCGCCCGCCAGTTCGGCACCGTCACCGAGGCGCACCCGGTGCTGCCCTCCATCGACGAGAGCCCCCAGGTGCTCGCCATCGACGGCAAGGTCGACCGGGCCAGCTGGTGGCACACCGACGTCACCTTCCTCGAGACGCCGGCCATGGGCTCCATCCTCTACATGCTCGAGGCGCCCGCCGTGGGCGGCGACACCATGTGGGCCAGCCTGCAGGACGCCTACGACGGGCTGGCCGAGCCGGTACGCGCCATGTGCGACACGCTCATCGCCATCCACCACGACCCGTGGTTCGCCGCCGACGTGGCCGAGCGCGGCGGCTACGAGTGGGACGGCACCTGGCGTGAGAAGCTGCTGCCCGCGCTGCACCCCGTCGTGCGGACGCACCCCGAGACGGGGCGCAACGGCCTCTTCGTCAACCGCCAGTTCACCCGGACCATCTTCGGGCTGTCCGACAACGAGAGCGCGGCGATCCTCGAGATGCTCTACCACCACTGCATCAAGCCGGAGTACACGTGCCGCTTCCGCTGGCGGGCCGGGTCGGTCGCGTTCTGGGACAACCGGGCCACGTTGCACTACGCACTCGACGACTACGGCGACGCCCCCCGCTACGCGCACCGGGTGACCCTGCGGGGCGACAAGCCCTTCGGCCCGGCCATGCCGCGGCCCACCGGCTGACGGGCTGATCGGCGTCGGTGGCGGCGGCCGGACTGCCGGCCGACCTCGGCATTGCCGCGGCGGCCTTCCTCGGGACCAACATCGACAACTGCCTCGTGACGATGGCCATGGTGGCGGGCGCGCCGGTCGAGCGGGCCCGCCGCATCGCCGCCGGCCAGGTGATCGGCTTCGCGCTCCTGGTGGCGGTGGCTGCGGCGGCGGCGGCCGTGCTGTTCGAGTTCTCCGCGGCGGTCGTGGGCCTCCTCGGGCTGGTCCCCCTGGCCATCGGCGTGAAGGGCCTGATCGGGCTGCGCCGGGCGCCGGACGGGCGGCGGGCGGGCCCGGGCCGCTCGACGGCGGCCGACCGCGCCGTCGGACGCTCGCTCACCGCAGCCGCGCTCGTCACCATCGGGGCCGGCGGCGACAACCTGGCCGCCTACATCCCGCTGTTCCGGGTGGGCGGGACGACCAACGTCGCGGCCATCGTCGCCGTCTTCGTCGTGGGCGAGGTGGCCGTCACCGCCGTCGTGCTGGCCGGGGGACGGCATCCGAAGGCGAGGGTGCTGATGGACCGGCTCGGCGCCGTCGCCGTGCCCGTGCTGCTCTGCGGCATCGGCGTGCTGGTGCTGCTCCAGGCGGGGACGTTCTCGCTGCTCTGAGGTGCGCCCGGCGCGCGACGCGGCGGCTCAGCGCGGCCGGCGAATGCGGAGGCGGTTGTCCGAGAGCGCCACGCTGAAGCGACCTTGGGGGGACACTTCGAGCAAGAGGCGACGAAGGTCCCCGGTGAAATCCTCCAGCCGGTCTCCGAAGAGGTGGGGTGCGGTCGACGAGGTGGAGAGGACCCAGGCCACCACGTCCTCGACCGACCGCTCGAGGACACGGTCGTCGGGGACGACCACGAGCTCCTCGGGCGAGAACCCCGCGATCTGGAACACGGCGTCCTCCCCGTCGGGCGAGGTGTTCCGGAACCCTTGGCCGGCCCGGCGGTCGGGACCGAGCCAGCGACGACGCAGCTCGTCGATGGCCGCCTCGGGTATCGGCGGGTATGGCCCGTTCGGGGGTGCCGGCCCCGGCGGGCTGGCGTGCCAGAGGTCCACCTGGACGACGGCACCGTCGGGATCGAGCATCTCTCGGGCGGCGGCGGCCACCCGGGGTCGGTCCATCCAGTGGAACGACTGGGCGAAGCAGATGACCCGGAAGGTAGCGAGGGATCCGGGCAGATCCTCGGCTCGCATCCGGACCCAGTCGGCATGCGAGATCTGTTCCTCGGCGGCCGCGGCCTGGGCCTCGGCGAGCATTCCGGGGTCGGGGTCGAGTCCCGTGACGCTCTCGAAGAGGTGGGCGAAGACCAGAGCGGCGGTGCCGGGCCCGCAACCGACGTCGAGGAGGCGCCCGCGGCCGTTGAGGTCGAGGTGCTCGGCGAGAGCAGCGGCCAGAGCCGGGGCATAGGGCTTGCGACCCTGCCGGTAGTAGGCGGCCGTGCCCTCGAACACGGTCTCGTCCCAGGCCCAGTCCTCCCAGCGGTGGCGCGTGGGTCCCTCGGCCATGTGCTCAGTGTCGCAGACCACGATCATGGTCGTGGCGACGTGGCCCAGCGGGAACCGAGGCGACGTGTTCGCTACCGTTACGACGATGCCCGACTGGCCCGCCGTCTCCTACGAGCAGTGGAAGGAGACCTGCGACACGCTGCACGCGCACAGCCAGGTGCTCGGCAAGCTGGCCGTGCGGCTCGCACCACCCGAGCGGCAACTCCAGCACGCGGCGTTGCGCCTGACGGCGCGAGGCTGGGAAACCTCCCCGCTGCGGGCACCCGACGGTTCGGGGTCGCTCGTCGTCGTGCTCGATCTCGTTGCCCACGAGACCAGGATCGAGCACAGCAGTGGCCGGGTCGAGCGTGTCGCCCTCACGCCCGATCGGGCGGTCGGGGTCGTGACGCGCGAGGTCATGGCCGCGGTTCGCCGGCTCGGTGGCCCGGTTGAGATCGACCCGGCACCGCAGGAGGTCCCGTGGAGCGTGCCGCTCGACGAGGACAGCGACCACACGCGGTACGACCAACGTCAGGTTGCCGACTACTTCGCCGCGGCGACCCAGGCCGCGCTCGTTCTGGCGGAGTTCCGGGCGCCCTACCGCGGGCGGTCCACACCGGTCAACGCCTGGTGGGGTTCCTTCGATCTCGCTGTGAACCTGTTCTCCGGCGAGCCGGCCGAACCTCCGTCGAGCGACTTCATCATGCGCAACGCCATGAACGCACAAGAAGTGGCGGTGGGCTGGTGGCCGGGCGACGCGCGGTACGGCAGCGCGGCGTTCTACGCCTACGCGCACCCGGCGCCGGACGGCTTCGGCGGTGCGTCGCTTCCCGTGCCACAGGCGCGTTGGGACGGAACCCTGGGCGAGTACATCCTCGACTGGGAGGACGTCCGCGCCAGCGCCGACCCACGAGCACTTGCGTTGGAGTTCGCCCGCGTTGCGTTCCGTCACGCCTGCGCGATCTGTGTGTGGGACCAGGGCCTGGCCGCGAGCGCGGACGGGATCCCTCCCCCGGTCGTCTGACGCGTCGAGGGTTCACGGAACGACGCCCTCTTCCACCTCGGGTCCCCCTCCGCCGGTCCGTCGCCATACTTGAGGGGTGCCGACCCCCCAGTACGAAGCGACCCTGCGAGCGGTGGGGCGACTCGACGGAGCCATCATGATGCTGCTCGACACGGATCATCTGGAGCCGAGGGCACCAGGCTGGACGCCGGAGCTCACTCGTCACCTCGTCGAGGGCATGCAAGCGTGTCGTTGGTTCCTCGCCACGGGCTTCGCTCCTCCGGAGCAGTTCGGGGCTTGGTTGCGCACGAGCCTGAAGGAGAGGGATCTGGGGCCTCCCGATGGCCCGCACGGCGACTTCTAGGGGTCGTGGGCCTGGCATGCGGCCGATGCCGTCGACCACCTACGAGAGGAGTGGCAGCCGGCGTGGTCGATGTGAGGCTCACCGTGTCCGACCCCACGGGTTCAGGACCGCATCGTTGCCACTCCCCATAGAATCGGCGACGGAGAGTGAGGACCTCCGACCTTCACACACCTTGGGAAGAAGGAAGAGAAGACGAGCATGACGCAGACCGGGTCACAGAAGAGCAAGTCTCCTTCTCAGCTGATCGACGCGAGAATCAAGGAGCTCGGCGACTGGCGGGGCGAGATGCTCGGCCGGCTCCGTGCCTTGGTCAAGCAGGCCGACCCCGACGTCGTGGAGGAGTGGAAGTGGAGGGGCGTCCCGGTATGGGAGCACGACGGCATCATCTGCACCGGCGAGACCTACAAGAGCATCGTGAAGTTGACCTTCGCCAAGGGTGCGGCGCTGAGCGATCCCTCCGGCCTCTTCAACTCCAGCCTCGAGGGGAACACGCGACGCGCCATCGACGTCCACGAGGGCGAGAAGATCAACGAGAAGGCGTTCAAGACGCTCGTCCGTGCCGCCGTGGCCCTGAACGAGTCCAAGGCCAAGAAGTAGGTACTCGGCGCTGCCTTTCCTCGGGGTGAGGTGACGGTGCCGGCGTAGGATGCCTCGTGCGTTCCTTCGTCCCCTGGACGCTCCTCGCCCTGCTGGTGCTCGCGACCGGGGGGGCGATCACCCTGGCGGTGGCCCAGCGCTCGAACGACGGCAGGCCGGCCCGGGTCTCGAGCCCGTTCTTCACGCCTGCACCGCAGGCCGCCCACTATCCCGGCTGCCACTCCGGGGCGTTCGCGCTGACCGCGTCGCTCGCCACGCTTCCCCCCTCGGTGTGCGTCCGGACCGGCGCCACGCTGACCGTCACGTTCGACAAGGCGCCCGGAGGTCTCGGCCGGCCCGGACCGTGGACCACCCCGCCGGTTTCGGTAGAGGACGGCTCCGTCCTCGGGCTCAGGTCACACGCGCAGCGGGGCCACCTCCTGACGGCGGTCCTCGCCCCCCGAGCGACCGGCAGCACCGCGGTGTCCGCTCATTTCGACGAGGAGTGTGCAGGAACGGAGTCGACGCCCTGCACGATTCCGCCTCAGAACATGATCAGCGTCAACGTCACGGTGTCGCCGTAGGACCTCTCCCCCTGGGTGAGGCGCAACGCCCTTTCCACCCTCTTCAGCGCGAGGGAATGACGGCCGTGCGGGCGTAGACGAGCGTGGTGAGCCGATCGCTCGATCTGTCGGAGATCTCCACCTGAATGGGTGCGTCCGGTCCGTCTCCCAGGAGGCAGCAGCTCGTTCGGACGGGGCCGGCGCCGGTCTGGGCCAGGTACCGCAGGTCGAGATCGATCACCACGGCGGGGAGGTCGAAGCGCGCCGACGCCAGCTCCTCGGCGGCAGCCTCCGCGACGAGTGCCACCATGGCACCCTGGAGGGTCCCGGCGGGGTTGCGCAGTCCCGGCGCGACCTCCATCTCGACGACACCCGCCGACGAGTCGAGCACCCTGATGCCGGCCTCCTCTCGGAGTGGCAGCGTCAGGAAGCTGGACCCGTCGAAGATGGTGGTCACGCGCTCCGGTGGCACCGACGGCTTCGGAGGATCCGTCTCGCGGCGTTGCACCCTGGCGAAACCGATGGCGCCGGTGGCGGCGGAGGCACCCTCGCCGGTGACGAGATCGACCACGGCCGTCGCCGAACGCCGACCGCGGCGCAGGATGGTCGTGCGGGTCGAGATCAGGTCCGGCGCCGGCAGCGGCCGCATCCGCACCGACATGTCCGAGGTCAACATCCACGCACCGGGATCGTCGTCGAGGATGATCCCGGCCGCCACGTCGATCATGAGCGCGAGAACGCTCGCTCGCACCGCGCCGTGACGCAGCACCTCGGCCCGCGGGCACAGTTGCAGGCGGAACTCGCCGTCATGGACCTCGGCGACGACGCCGAGCCGCGACGGGACGGAAAGGTCGTCGCCGAGGAGGTCGGTCATCGGGAGGCTCGGTGGGGCATGGGCCCGGGAGGCTACCGGCAGGGTTCCGGTCGCCACCAGTTGCCGTTGCCGCCGTGGGCGTCCGTCGTGTCCCGGTCCGCCGGGACGGGGTCACCCGTTGATCGCCTTCACCCTCGGTCGGATCGACGCCAGGTACACGACGGCGAGCACGAAGCCGACGATTCCGGTCACCAGCCAGAAGACGACGATCAAGGTGATCCACAGTGCTTTCGACGAACCCGCCGCGACGAAGGCGCCGGTCGGCCTCGAGGCCGCGTCGGCGATGGCCCAGATCGGCACCAACAGGCCGGCGACCATCACGATCAGGACGATGAAGATGTCCGGCCCGAAGATGTCGCCGATCACATCGCACCTCCACTCGGTGTCGCCGCCCCACACGATAAGCCGTGGAACCCCTCGCACCGCGACGGGCGACCGGTCCTGCCAGGGCCACTGCTACATTTCGGCCGTGGACCAGGAACGGTTCGGCCCGATTGATTTCGACCGGTTCCACCAGGACGAGTTGCCGGCGCTCCTCGAGAGCCGCGGCGCCGTCTTCTCCGAGACCGACGCCGCCGTCGTGCGCCCGTTGGGGTTCCAACTCTCCGACGGCCGCGCCTACACCTACGTGCCCGAGGGGAGGACGTTCTCGGTCCGGCCCGGCACGTCCGGGGCGCAGACGGTGGTCGAGCTCTCCGCGGAGTCGTGGTGTGCCTTCGCATGGGAGCTCAAGACCTGTTTCGCCCTGCTCTACGCCGACCAGCTGACGGTCCGCACGGGCAGCTTCGGCCAGATGGCGCGCTGGGAGCCGCCGCTCCGGGTCGCGTTCAACGACCAGGTCCTGTTCGACCTGGACCATCCGGCACGCATCGCGGACGAAGCCGGGCGCGACATCGATCTGACGAGAAGCTTCACCCTCGAGGATCCGGTGGACGGGACCCGGGAGTTCCTGCACCGGGTCGGCTTCGTGCACCTGCGGGCCGTCCTGGACGCCGCCGAGATCGAGGCACTCAGATCCGACGTCGGTGCCGCCCTGCGCCGGGCGCGACCCGATGACCGGAAATCGTGGTGGACGACGGTCGATGGCCGCGAGGTGTGCAACCGGGTGAACTATCTCAACGACGGGTCCGACCGGATCGCCGCGCTCGGCGCCGACCCCCGCTTCCTCACCATCGCCGCGCTGGGGGGCGACGACCTCCGCGATGCCCACGATCGCCTCGACGGCAACAGTGTCGTGATCAAGGTGCCCGGGTCCGACGGGGGGCTGGCCGACCTGCCGTGGCACCGCGATTGCGGCATGGGCGGTCACCCCGTCAAGTGCCCCATGCTCAACGTGGGGATCCAGCTCGATGCCGCCACCGCCGCCGGGGGCCAGCTCGAGATGATCCCCGGTTCGCATCGAGGAACGTCCCGGTTGCCGAACGCCCGCGAAGCCGGGCACCACCCCGTCGTGGCACTGACCACGGAGCCGGGCGACGTCACCGTGCACTTCGGCCACACCCTCCACGCGGCGCCGCCGCCGGACGATCCGCACGCTCCGGGCCGGCGGGCGCTCTATCTCTCGTTCGTGCCCCCGTTGACCTTCGAGATGGTCGGCCCCGGCCAGGGCTACAACGACGTGCTCTTCACGAGGAGTGAGGGCCGCGTGCAGCACGTCGACCAGTTCGGCTGACGGGGCCGCCGTCCGCGCCCCGAGGACCGGTGGTCAGGTCCGGGATGACGCGGGCAGCGACGGGCCGTGCCGCAGGGTCGCCCAGCGCAACAGCACCAGCGTCCGGACGGCCCACCAGCCGGGATCGATCTCACCCTTGGCCATCGACATCCGGCCCGACGTCGTTGCCGCATGGTGGTTGTTGTGCAGCCCTTCGCCGGCGACGAGCCAGGCCAGCCATTGGTTGTTGGTGGCCAGGTTGTCGTGCGGTCGCTTGCCCCACTTGTGCCCGATGCCGTTGATGGCGCCGCCCCCCAGCAGGTACACCGATGCATGGGTCACCGACGCGATCAACGCGATCTCCCATCCGAACAGGCCGGTCAGGAGCGCGATGCCGAGCCCGAGTCCGAGCAGGGCGTGATTGAACAGCACCGTGTCCCAACGGTCACCGGGGAGATCTCGCGCGTAGCGCCCGACGGCGACGGGATTCCGGGCGACTCGGCGGTAGAGCAGGGCGTTGCCGAACTGGACCCACGAGTAGCCGAAGATGACGGGCGAGTGCGGATCACCCTCCTCGTCGGTGTGGGCATGGTGCTTGCGGTGCACGGCGACCCACTGGCGGGGGCGGGTCCCGGTCGACATCCAGATGACGATCCGGCAGGCGAACGCCACCGGACGCTTCATGGTGATCGCCCGGTGGGCCAAGGCTCGGTGCAGGTACACCGTCGTGACGACGAAGGCGACTTGGGAGATCAGCAGCCCGATGAGGACGGCCTCGAGGACCGCGGGCACACCTCCAATCTAGTCGACGCAGGGCCTCGTTCCCGGGCGCGACAATGAGAACTCCTGTGTCAGACCCCGTCGACGCCCTGATCCTCGACCTCCTCGAGTGGGTCGGCCCGCACGCCCGCCCCTACGCGGAGGTGATGGAGGCCTGGCGGACGTCGTGCCCGCGCCTGCCCGTGTGGGAGGACGCCAACGACCGCAGCTACATCGAGCGCCGCCGGGAGCCCGGACAGGGCGAGCTCGTCGCGGTGTCGCCCGCCGGGGCGGCGTACCTCCGCCACCACCGCGCCGCGCTCGACGCGCCGAGAACCGGGCCCACCCGGCGCTGGCCCGCCGGGCCGCGCCGTGCTTGACTGCGACCGCAGCCGGACGGAAGGGAGTGCCCCATGGAGGACCTGCAGGGCAAGGTGGCCGTGATCACGGGCGGGGCCAGCGGCATCGGCCGCGCCGTGGCCGAGAAGGCCGCGGCCGAGGGGATGAAGATCGTCATCGCCGACATCGAGGAGGGCCCGCTCAAGGAGGCCGAGGGCGAGCTCACGGGATCGGGCGCGGAGGCGATCGGCGTGGTGACCGACGTGTCCGACGTCGCCTCGGTGCGCGAGCTGCGCGACCGGGCGCTCGAGCGCTTCGGCGCCGTGCACCTCGTGCACAACAACGCCGGCATCGGGACGGGCGGGCCGATCTGGGACTTCTCCGAGGAGGACTGGCGCTGGATCATCGGGGTCAACCAGTGGGGCGTCATCCACGGCATCGCGACGTTCGTGCCGCTGCTCATGGAGCAGGGCGAGGGCCACGTGGTCAACACCGCCTCCATCGCCGGGCTCACCACGACGGCGTTCCTGGGCCCGTACCACGCGACCAAGTTCGCCGTCGTGGCCATGTCCGAGGTCCTCTACAAGGACCTGCAGACGGCGGGCTCCCCCGTCGGCGTATCCGTCCTCTGCCCCGGGTTCGTCCAGACCCGCATCGCCGAGTCGGACCGGAACCGGCCGGCCTGGGCGCCCGAGCGCGACGTCGAGGGCGCGGAGGAGCTGCGCGCCGTGATCCAGGCCATGGTCGACGGCGGGATCACCCCGGCGGTGGTGGCCGACCGGGTGATCGACGCCGTGAAGACGAACACCTTCTACATCCTCACCCACCCGGAGCTCACCGAGGCCATTCAGATCCGCTGCGACGACATGGTGCAGGGCCGGCCGCCCACCGCGACCAACATCGCCTGAGCCGCGCCGGGGTCGCGCCGTTCGGCTGACCGCTATTCCTCGTGCAGGGCGTGCGCCGTCGCGGTGCGGGCGGCCCGGCGACCCGGGACAACGGCCGCCGCGTTCGCCAGCACGAGGGCGACGACCGCCGCCAGGAGCAGCGACGGCACCGGCACCGCCGGGGCGGGCACGGCGCCGATCTCGTCGGCGAAGAGGGTCCACAGCCACCGGCCGAGAACGACGCCGAGCGGGATGCCGACTCCGATGCCGATCGCCACGGCGATGGAGGCGTGCCACGCGACGGCCGCCGACAGCTGGCGCTGGACGAAGCCCAACACCTTGAGCTGCGCGATCTCGCGGCGGCAGCGCCGCACCGACGCCGCCAGCGCCAGTCCGAGCGCCACGACCGCCGCCAGGGCGAGGCCCCCGGCGAGCAGGAGCGGGGTCGTGCCCATGGACCGGTAGTTGACGATCTGGGCGGGGCGCTGGACGCCGATGACGGTGGCGACGTTCCCCCCGCAGACCGAGTCGGGCGCCTGCCGGGCCAGGATCTCGTTGGCGGCGTCGGAGATCCGCTGCGCCGCGACGCGAGCCTGTGACGAGCCCTGGCCTCCCCGGGCCCGCACGAAGACCATGTTCGGCCCGTTGCAGGACGGGCTGTAGCCCTGCGGGCCCAGGCTCTCGGTCACGGGGCCGGCGTCGGCCGGGACCGCCGCGCCGACCCCCATGGAGGTGTGGAGCCCCTCGGCGATCCCGATGGCGGGCATGGTGGCCACGCCGACGATCGTGAGCCTGATGGGACGGCGCGGGTAGCCGGGGACGTAGCGGAGGTCGACGGTGTCGCCGACGTGCTTGTGGAGCTGGGCCAAGGTCGCCGCCCCGAGGACGATCTCGTGCGACGTCGCCAACGCCCGGCCCGAGACGATGGGCGGGCCGACCGGGGCGCCGGGGTCGGACAACAGCGTCGGGACCTCGACGCCGTCGAGCTGCATGGTGGCGAACGAGACGCCGGACAACGTGACCCCGGGATCGTGGCGCAGGGCCGCCAGCGCCGCGTTCGGGACGGGGCCGTACCCGTCCGAGCTCTGCACCGCGTCGTCCCAATTCCAGCCGTAGAGGGCAGGCTGCGAGACCAGCGCGTGCAGGCTCGAACCGAACGTCAGCGTCGTGGTCACGACGACCATGGCGATCATGGCCGACAGGACGGCCCAGCGGAAGTGACCCGATGCCCGCCCGTTGCGCGGGTCGACCGAGAGCGAGGCGCCGGCCACGGCGGAAAGGGGCAGGCCGCTCCGGGTCACGAGACGCACCGTGGTCGAGCGGTAGGCGCGGGCGCGGTCGCGCCGCTGGGCGCGGTGCGGCGCCCCCAGGAATGCCATGAGCACCGCGGCCGACCCGATGACGACGACGAGGGCGGCAAACCCGGCGCCGAGCACGGTCCAGTCCGCGTTCACGCCCCGGTCGGGGTAGACGGGACGGACCGGCCCGATCGGGAAGAGGGGCGACAGGGCCACCGCCACCCCGACCGCGAGGACCGATCCGGCCAGGACCGATCCGAGGATGCCCGGGAGGCCGTCCAGCCCCGTGGTGGCGGGGCCGGCGCCGACCGCCCGCATCACTTCGAGATCGTGCTCCCGGGAACTCAGCCGGCGGGCCACGAGTTGGACGGCGAGGAGCAGGGCCGCCAGCGCGGCGATGCCGCCGAACGCCCCGAGCGCGAGGGCCTCGGGCCGGATCGACTGGTCGGCCTGCGCCTCGAGCTGCCCGGTGACCTCGAAGTCGGTGAAGAAGCGCTCGGTCGAGTTCCAGCGCCGCTCCACCGCCGCGACGTCGGCCGCACCGCCATGCAGCTGCAGGCCCAGGTACACGATGCTGCCGGCGTCGTTGACCGAACGGGTGAGGGCGGGCGTCGCCACGATGTAGGTCGGGAACTTGGCGATCTGGTCCTGCACCACCTCCCGGTTCAGCATCCCGATGCCGACGATCTTCAGCCCGATGCGTCGAGGCGGCCCCGCACCCGATCCCGAGCTGAGCGCGACGGGAATCACCTCACCGAGGTGCAGCCCCAACGCCGCCGCCGCGTTCTGCGTGACCATGACCTCGTCGGCGCGGGCGGGATCGGCCATCCGCCCGCTCGTCACCGCGAAGCGGTCCTGGTCGAACAGAAGGCCGTCGACGCTCCCCACCAGCACGACGTTGCTGTTGAGGCTCCGCTCGTCGACCCGCCCCCCCTTCACGAGCGACGCCGGGATCCCCTCGTAGGCCTCGACGTGCGCCACCTGCGGGTAGCGGCGGACGGAGTCGACGAGCCGTTGCGCCAGGTGCGGTGTGGAGATGCCCTGCCCGCCGGCGGGCACGATCGTGAGGTCCGAGGGGTTGGACGCGGCCAGGAACGTGGAGAAGGACGAGTCGGTCCTCCGGGCGGCCGCCAGAGACCCCAGTGCGATGCCGCCGAGGAGGCCGATGAGGAGCACGAGCACGAGGTAGCTGGCGCGCTGGCGTCTCCAGGTGGCGACCGACCGGTACCAGGCGGTCTGCACCGCCGTCGAGCCGTGGGTGCCGGCGCCACGCCGCCCGACTGACCCCGGGGCGGGCGGGGAGGCGGCCTGCTCCATGGCCCCAGCCTGCCCGACGCGGGGCCTGCCGCCAATGTGGTCAGCAGGTGCGCCGGCCTCGTACTAGCACGAGGGCCGGACGGGACCCGGTGCGCTCAGCCTGTCGGCAACGCCTTGAAGGGCTGCACCGTCACCCAGCACGTCCCCTGGGGCTTGTGGTTCGTCTTCAGCTTGCACTGCGACGACGGCGGCACGTTGTTGTGGATCCTGACGACCTGGTACTGGGTCGGACCGTAGAACTTCGACGGCCCGAAGCTCCACACCGGTGAGAGGGTGCCCGGGTAGTTCGTGATCTTCGACATAGCCTCCACGAACGTCTTCCGGTTCAGGTCCTTGCCGGCGTTCTTGGCCGCGGTGGCGAAGAGCCGGATGGCCCCGCACCAGGCCTGAATGGGCCCCTGCTCCTCTATGTAATAGCTCTCCGTGCCCGGGATGGGCTTGGGGTGGTACGAGTGCCACGTCGAGAAGCACGAGCGCACGCCCGGGTCGTAGCCGCCCTGGCTCTGCGGCCGGGCGTCGTCGAAGCCGCCCAGCGTCTCGGTCGTGACGCCCTCCTGCCCGTTCAGCGCCGTCTCGTACGGGACCGGGATCAGGCCGAGCGCCACCTCAATGGTGGACTCGTAGTCGCTCAGCAGCAGCTGCGGGAAGAACTGCTGTGAGTTCTCGGCCGACAGGTACGGGAAGAAGGCGTTCTCGGGGATCAACGGGAAGACCGACTGCACGCCGGCCGCCTTGAACCGCTCCACCGCCAGCTGCGCGTCCGAGTTGGTGCTGGCCGACTGGCTGGGGTTGCCGGCCACGGTCGCCACCTGCGGCGTGATCCCGGCCTTCTTCAGGTCCGGCAACAGGTAGCTGTTGAGCGCCGCCTGGTCCCCCGCCTGGTCGGACACCACGATGCCGACCTTCTTGCTCTTGGAGAGCCGGCCCGAGCTCAGGCCCCACTGCACGGTGGCGGCCAGCACCGGGGCCTGGTCGGGCCCCGTCCACCACAAGTAGGGCGAGCCCAGCTGCGTCCAGTTGGTGGTCGTCGACCAGGCACTGATGAGCGGGGTGTGGCCCTGCTGGGTGACGCACAACTGGTTGTCGCCGATCCACGTCCCGATCCCGTCGACCACCGCGAACACCGCCGGGTTGCCCTGCGTCCACTGCGCGCACAGCGATTGCTGGTTGGCGTTGTTGGCCGGGTCGAAGTTGACGATCATCGGGTTGATCTTGCGGCCGTTGATGCCGCCGCTCTTGTTGATCTGGTCGACGTAGAGATGGATGGATGCCAGTTGCTCGTTGTACTCCTTGTCCTGCGCGAAGCCGAAGCGGCCCGCCTCGCTGTTGATGGCGACGACGGGGAACACCACGTTGATGGTGGTGGCGGTCACGCCGCGCGTGCTCGTGCTGGCCTGGCTGACCGGCGTGCCGCTCGCGCTGTTCGCGCTCGCGACCTCCGCCGCACCGGCGGCGCCGGGGCTGCCGGGAGTGCCCGAGGGCGCCAGGGCGACCCAGGCCAGCAGCGCCACCACGATGGCGAGCACGATGACGGCGGTGCGCACCTGCATGGCCCGGGGCCGCCGGCGCAGCCGGCGCCAGGAGCGGCCCAACGGCGCCAGGGGGTGGTGCAACGCCCCCCGCGGCGCAGAGACTTCCGTGCTCGTTCCCATCCTCACACTCCTTCGTCGCGGTCTGGACCGCCGCCCTCCCCGATGGGGCCCGAGGCCATGAGGGCCTCGTCGCTCGCACCAAGGTAGGCGGCGAGCGCCTTCGGGTCAGCGCGGATGACGTCGGGTGGCCCGGCGGCCACCACCCGTCCCAATTCCATGACCACGACCTGGGAGCACAGCTCGAAGACCAGGGGCACGTCGTGCTCCACCAGGACGATCGTCGTGTCGGCCACGGCGTGCAGGCGGCGCAACAGTGGGATGAACGCCTCGGCCTCCCGCTGGGCGATGCCGGCCGTGGGCTCGTCGAGCAGCAGCAGGCGGGGCCGCGCCAGCACGACGGAGGCCAGGTCGACCACGCGGCGCGTCCCCGTGGACAGCTCCGCCGTGCGGTGGTGGCGGAAACGCTCGAGCCCGAAGGCGGTGATCACCTGGTCCACCGCCTCGAGCTTGCGCTTCTCGGCCCGCCGGGCCCAGGGGAGGCGGAGCGTGGTCGGGAACACCGCGACCTCCGCCCGGGCGTCCTCGCAGAGCAGCAGCACGTCGAGCACGGTCAGCTCCGGGAAGAGGCGGCAGTCCTGGAAGGAGCGGACCATCCCGATGCCCACGCGCTCCTCGGGCAGGTACTCGGCCAGGTCGGTGTCGTCGAGGCGCACCGAGCCCGAGTGCGGTGCCACCAGCCCCGAGATCACGTCGAGCGTCGTCGTCTTCCCCGAGCCGTTGGCGCCGATGAGACCGACGATCGCGCCCGGCTCCGCCTCGAACGACACCCCGTCGAGGGCGTGGACGCCGCCGAAGTGCACGTGCAGCCCGTCCACCCGGAGGCGGGCCGGGTGGACGGAGGGCGCCGCCGCCCGGCTCGGGGCCCCGACCGTCACTTGTCCGCTCCGTCGGCCACGAGCGTGCCGGCCATGTCCGGCACGCTGCCCGAGGGCGCCACGGGGGGTCCCGCCTGGCGCGCCGTCATCCGCTCCTGGGCGCCGCGGATCCCGAGCGTCACCAGGTCGCCGGCGCGGCGCAGCAGTTCGGCCAGGCCGCCGGGCAGGTAGAGGATGAACGCGATCAGGCCCAGGCCGCTCGTGATGAATTGAATGGTCTGGTTGCTGCCGAACATGGCGGGCAGGCCCTCGAGGTACAGCGCGCCGAGGATGGCGCCCGAGATCGAGCCGAGGCCGCCGATGACGATCATGGAGATGACGAGGAACGAGGTCGTCGGGTCGAACGTGATGTCGGTGTTGTTGAGCTGCTGGGTGGCGAAGGCGAAGCACACGCCCGCGTAGCCCGCCATGAACCCCGAGAGCCCGAAGGCCAGCAGCTTGGTGCGCAGGATGGGGATCCCCATGGCCGCGGCGCCCATCTCGTTGTCGCGCACCGCCACCAGCCGGCGCGCCACGCCCTTGTCGCGCCAGATCCGCACCATGTAGATGGACAGCAGCAGGACGCCGAGCGAGAACCAGGCGAAGGCCCGCTGCGAGCTCAGGCTGATGCCGAAGAGCGTAGGGCGGTCGAGGACCGTGTAGGCGGGGTTGGGCAGCCCGGTGCACAGGGTCTTGTGGATGCCCGGGAGGGTGAAGCACGGGGTGGCCAGCACGGCGGTCTGCATGAACAGGGCGAAGGCCAGCGTCGTGACGGCGAGGAAGAGCCCCGGCATGCGCAGTGCGGGCAGGCCGACGAAGATGGCGACCACCGCCGTGACGGCGCCGCCGTAGAGCATCACGAGGGGCAGCGGCAGCGAGGTGCCCAGGTGCACCGCCACCAGCGCGCCGACGGCCACCAGCCCGAACTGTCCCAGCGACACCTGGCCCGCCCACCCGGTGAGCATGGTCAGGGAGAGGGCGACCACCGCGTAGATGCAGATCTGGCTGAACAGGACGTTGTTGCCGACGGACAGCACCTGGGGCAGCAGGACTGCCACGGCGACGGTCAGCCACATGCCGGTGACCGAGACCCGGCGGCGCAGCTGGTCGACCCCGGCCCGCATGGTGGTGACCGCACCGTGCTGCCACGTGCTGCGGTCCCCGGTCCGCACCCCCTTGCGCAGCGCGCCGACCCGCACCAGCAGGACGGCCATGACCACGAGGAACACCACGAGCTGCTGCTTGGCCGGCGAGGCCACGTTCCACGCCAGCAACTCGAGGAAGACCCCCATGCCCACGCCGGCGACGAAGGCCACCGTGAGGTTGATCATGGCCCCGATGAGGGCCGCCGTGAGCGCGTAGAGGAGCAGGTCGGGCGAGAGCGCCTGCGTCAGCGCGCTGGTCTGGTTCGGGGCGTTGAGGATGGCCGTGAACGCGGAGAGTGCGCCCGCCACCGTCCAGGTCAGGGTGGAGGTCCGGCGGATCCACACCCCCGAGAGGCGGGCCGAGTCGGCGTTCTCGGACATGGCGCGCATGGCCAGCCCCCACGAGGTGAACCGGACCGCCAGCACCAGGGCCGCGGTCACGATGGGCGCGACGATGAGCGTCATCACCTCGGTGGGCGTGATGATGAACGGGCCGAGCGAGAACGAGAGGTCGAACGGCACCGGCACGGGCTTGTAGAGGTTCGAGGGCCTGATGAAGGGCAGCGCGGTCAGCGCGAGCAGCACGTAGCTCAGCCCGATCGTGGCCACCATGACGAGGACACGGGGGCGGTTGAAGAGCCGGCGCAGCACCAGCTCCGACCCGGCGCCCACCAGAGCGGCCAGCCCGACGGAGAGCGCCAGCGAGAACCAGTAGTTGAAGTGGAAGTCCGCCGTGAGCTTGACGAGGAAGACGGCGGCGATGACGCCGATCTGACCCTGGGCGAAGTTCAGGACGCGGTTGGTGCGGTAGACGAGCACGAGGCCGAGGGCCAGCAGCCCGTAGCCCAGCCCGTAGAAGACACCCTGGACGAGAACGAAGTCCGGCGCCGAGAAGGCGAGCATCGCCGCTATCCGAGGCCGGAAGCCGCGGCGCCCAGGAAGACCGGGCGCAGGAGGTCGTCGCGGGCCATGAGCTCCGCCGTCGGGCCGTCGAAGCGGATGGTGCCACGCTCCATGAAGAAGCAGCGCTGCGCCAGGCTGAGGGCGCGGTTGAGGCTCTGCTCCACGAGGATCACCGTGGTGCCGGCCTCGTTGATGCGCCGGACCATGCCCATGAGCCGGTCCACCGTCTTGGGGGCGAGGCCGAGGGCCAGCTCGTCGATCATGAGCAGCCGGGGTCCGGTCATCATCACGCGCGACAGCGCGAGCATCTGCTGCTCGCCGCCCGACAACGTGCCGGCGGGCTGGTCCAGGCGCGACGCCAGCTCGGGGAACACCGCCAGCGCCTCCTCGGAGGCCCGGGTGGACCGGGCCTTGTCCCCGCGCAGCGTGTGGCCGCCGATGCGCAGGTTGTCACGCACGCTCAGCCCGGGGAACGTCATCTTCCCGCCCACCAGCAGCGCCACTCCCTCGTCGATGATCTGCTCGGGTTCGAGGTATGTCGAGTTCATCCCGAAGAGGCGGATCACCCCCCGGTGCGGGTGCGACAGCCCCGAGACGGCGCGCAACAAGGTGGACTTCCCGGCGCCGTTCGTGCCCAGGAGGGCCACCATCTCACCCTGCTCGACCTGCAGGTTGACGTCGAAGAGGACCTGGTTGGTGCCGTAGAAGAAGTCGAGGTTGTGGACCTGCAGGGAGGGGATGGCCCCGCCGGCCTGGCGTCGCTTGCCCTCGGCGTAGCGCTCGAGCACGTCTTCGATCACGAGGGTGATGTCGCGGCGCACGCTGCGCGAGCCGATCACGAGCAGCAGCCCGCCCACGGCGCAGACGGGGAAGATCAGCGTCAGCGCCACGATGATGCCGTGTAGCCCGCCCAGCGCGTCGGACACCGCACCGAGGACCACCGACCCGGCGAAGCCCCCGAAGACGAGCGAGTAGACACCGAACATGGCGAAGCAGATGGTGCGCATCTCGGGCGGGGCGGTGGCGGCCAGCGTGAGGAAGATGCAGATGGCCAGCGGCGACACCGCGGCGTTGGCCAGGAACTGCAGCGTCACCACCATCCACAGTTGCGGCACGTAGAGCGAGAGGACGAAGAGCCCGCCGTAGAGCGTGATGCAGATGCCGGCGATGACGAGCGGCCGCTGCGGCGCGCGTCGGAAGTAGCGGTCGCCGAACACGTAGGCGATCGGCAGCCCGAGGAACGCGGCCAGCCCGATGATGGCGTAGACCTCGCTGCGTTGCGCCGTGTCGAGGTGGAACTTGTCGATGAAGAAGAGGTTGCCGAACAGCGGCGCGCCGGTGCCGGCGAAGCCGAGGATCGCCACGGCCACCAGCTCGTAGTAGAGCGAGCGGATCCGCAGGAGCCTGGTCATCGCGGAGCCGAGGAGGACGCGGGGCGCCTTCTCCTGCTGGGCCTGCAGGTCCATCCCCGACGCCTTGAGGATGTGGCTGCTCTCGTTGGCGCCCTTCTCCGGCTCGCGCAGGGTGAAGAGGGCGAAGCCGAGCGGGATCCCGGCCAGGGCGACGAGCAGCCCGTAGCGCCAGTTGTGGGCGATGGTCACCACGTAGCCGAAGATCAGGATCCCCACCGTCTGCGACAGGGGGTCCGAGAGGTTGTGCCAGCTGAAGACCCGGCCCCGCCCCTCGGTCGGGTAGGCGTCGGACAGGTACGAGTTGTGCACCGTGTTGTTCACCCCGGTGCCCACCGAGGCGGCGAGATACAAGAAGGCGAACCACCACACGTTGGGCGAGAGGGCCATGAGGGAACCGAAGCCCGCGAAGACGAGCAGTGCGACGGCCGCCACCACCTTGCGGCTGCCCCGGTCGGCCCACAGCGCCAGCGGCACCGCCCACAGCAGCTGGGACACCTGGGCGATGAAGGCCACGGCGCCCAGCGACGCGTTCGACATGTGGAAGGACGTCTCGAGGTTCCTGCCCACCAGGGCGATGCCGTTGCCGAAGGTGCCCGGGACCAGCGCCGCCGCGGTCAGGAGGACGAGCGGCGCGTAGCCGTAGCGGTGCAGGATGCCCGTGAGCGGCGGCGGCTTGCCCTCGCCCGTGCCCGGCATGACCTCGATGTCGGCCACGACGTCGGGGTCGCTGACCTGCGCCACCGCTTCCTTCAGCAGGTCGTCGGGGACGGCGAAGTCGAACAGCGGTTCGTTGGGCACTGCGGTGGCACTCTATCCCTGACACGCGCGTCAGGGAGGGCTGCGTGGATCAGCCCGACGCGGCGACCGTCGCCACCGTGAGGGGTCCCTGGGGCAGCACGGCCACCCGCGCCCGCGGCCCGAGGCGCCCGAGCGCGGCGGCCACCGCGCCGTCGAGGTCGGGGGCCGGCACGAACAGCGCGCTCGCGCCGTCGCCGGCGTCGAGGCCCGCCGCGTGCAGGTGCACCTCCGCCCGGGCCAGCACGCGCCCGAGCACCTGGGCCTGCCAGCGGTCGAGCTCGGGGGCGCCGGTGTCGCCGACGAGCTCCGCCGGGAGCGCGCGCCCGCCAGCAGCCGGGCGAACGCGCCGCCGGCGGGAACGCCGTCCTCGCAGGCTGCGGCCATCACGATGATGCCTCCGTCGCGCACGATGCGCGCCGCGGCCGCCATCCCCTTGACCGCCTGGTACAGGTTGCGGTCGAGCGGGTGCCCCCCGTTGGTCGACACCACGAGGTCGAAGGGTGCGTCGACGTCGCGCACCGCCGAGGCCTCGACGAAGGCGCAGGCGGCGTCGTGGGCCTCGGGCAGCGGCCCGGCGAAGACCGCGGTGACCCGGCGGGCCCGGTTGATGGCGACGTCGAGCGACAGGTGCGGCGGGGCGAGCGCGGTGGCGGCGCGCACGAAGTCGTGCACCGGGTTGCCGTCCCGGGTCACGAACGTGGCCCGCGCGTCGGCAATGCGGCGCGGATGGTGGGCCTCCAGGGTGGTCACGGTGGCGGCCAGCCCCGGGCACACCGCCTTGGGACCGCCGCTGAAGCCGGCGAAGAAGTGGGGCTCGACGAAGCCGGTGACGATGCGGGTGCCGGCGTCGACGTACTCGCGCTGCAGGAGCACCGGCACGCCGTCCACCTCGCCGACGGGAACGTGACCGGCCCCCGTCGCATCGTGGTCGACGATGGCGTAGCGCGCCACGATGCCCGGGCCCACGAGCTCCTCCATCTCGGGCGCCGTGGCCTGGCGGTGCGTCCCGGTCGCGCACAGCAGCGTGATGTCTTCGTCGGGCACGCCGGCACGCTCGAGCTCGGCCAGCAGCGGCGGCAGCACGGTGCGGTTCGGCATGGGTCGCGTCAGGTCGGGGAAGACGACGGCCACCCGCCCGCCGCGCCGGACGAGCTCGGCCAGCGGCGGGCCGGCCAGCGGGCCCCGCAGCGCGGCGGTGATGGCCCCCTGCTCGTCGTCGAGGGCCGGCAGGTCGCGCGGCTCGATCACCTCGGCGTGGTCGGGCACCTCGACCGACGTGCCCTGGCGGCCGTAGGCGAGGTCGACGCGCACGGCGGCTCAGAACGCCGGTATGCGGTCGGGCCCCGGGAGCGACTCGGTGGCCGCCAGCGCGGACTCGGCGACGTGGTCCACCCGCGCCCGCAGTCCCCGGTAGACCTCGACGACGCCGGGATCCGGCACGATCAGCGCCTCGACGGGGTCGAGCTGGTCGAGCGCCAGCCCCATGCCGAGCGCACGTCCCGCCAGCAGCGCCGCCCCGGCCGAGGCGGCCTCCCCCGAACGGTGACGCGTCGCCGGCATGCCGAGGACCGACGTCAGGACCTCGACCCACACCGGCAACCCGGAGCCGGCGCCGCCGAGGGTCACGCCGGCCGCAGTGGAGCCGCCGAGGCGCCCCACGGTCACCACCTCCATCACCCGCAGCACGTCCCACGCCACGGCCTCCATGACGGCCCGGGCCAGGTCGGCGGCGCCGTGGGCGGCGCCCAGCCCCACGAACCCCGCCCGGGCGTCGTCGCGCCACCACGGGGCGCGGGCGCCGTCGAGCCACGGCACCGCCACCACCCCGCGCCCGCCGGGCGGGCTCTCGCCGGCCAGGCGGGCCAGGTCGTCGGGGCTGCGGTCGAGCAGCCGGCCCAGCCAGGCCAGGAAGGAGCCCGCGGCGGACAGGCCCCCCTCGAGCAGCCAACCCCCGTCGGCCGCCCGCGTCACGACCGCGCCGGCCGGCGAGGGCACGGGGCGCTCGTGCACCGGCACCGACACGTTGCCGGTCGTGCCCCAGCTCACCATCGGGTGGTCCTCGGAGGCGCCGGACCCCAGCACCTCGCACTGCCGGTCGCCGGCGCCGATCACCACCGGGATGCCGGGCTTCAGGCCGAGCTCGGCGGCCGGCACCGACTTGAGCTGCCCCACGACCGTGTCGGGCGGCACCACGCTCGGCAGCTTGCCCAGCGCGGGGCCGGCCAGCTCCCGCACCGCGTTGCCGTCGAAGTCGTACAACCCGCTGCGCGAGGCGGAGGTGGCGTCCGTGACCACCTGGTCCGTCATCCGGTAGACCATCAGGTCGCGCGGCGACAGGAGGATGTCGGCCGCCGCCAGGCGCTCCGGCTCGTTCTCGGCCAGCCAGGCCAGCTTGGCCGCCACCGCGCCGGCGTCGAGCGGGATCCCGGTCCGGGCCCGGTTGATGTCGTCGCCCCCCATGCGCTCGGCCAGCCCCCGCGCCGCCGCGGCGGCGCGGTGGTCGGACCACAGGATGCCCTTGCCGATGGGGTCGCCCTGCGCCGTCACCGGGACGAAGGACTGCCGGGCGCCCGAGCAGGCGACGACGTCGACGTCGGCGAACGCCTGTGGCGCCTGGGCCCGGGCCTCGGCACACGCGATGACGAGCGTGGTCCACCAGCGCAACGGATCCTGCTCGGACCAGCCGACCTCGGGGTGCGACGTGGCCAGCTCCGCACGCGCCAGCACCGCCAGGCCACCGTCGCCCCACAGCCCGACCTTGGTGACGGTCGTGCCGAAGTCGATGGTCAAGATCACCGGCCGTGCACCAGCGCGTCGACGAGGCCGGCCATTTCTGCGGGGTCCGGGTCCTGGTACAGGGTGCGGCCCATGGCCATGCCGGCGCCGCCGCCCTCCATGACGTCGCGCACCTCGTCGAGCACGCGGTCGCGCCCCGCCTCGGTGAGTGGGCCGCCCAGGAACAGGACGGGCACACCGACGCTCGCCACCACCCGGGCCACCGCCCGCTGGCGCTCGGCGCCCGCCGGCGCCGCCGGCACGGGGACCTTGATCACGGGCGCGCCCAGGTCGTGCGCGATGACCGACGCCAGCACGACGGCGTCGGTGTCGCGCTGCACCCGGCCCTCGTGCCAGATCAGCGGCTCAATGAGGGCCTCGAGGCCGGCCGCCCGCGCCTGCTCGAGCACCTGGCCCAGCAGCTCCAGGGCCGAGGCGGTGTGCGGGTCGCCGAAGTCGATGCGCGTCATGTGCTTGACGCCGGTCCAGCCGTCGCTGGCGGCCCGCGGCACGCTGGCCACGAGGCGGTCGTCGAGCTCGAACACCGAGCCGGCCAGGCCGGTCCGGTTGATGGAGAGATAGGTCCGGTGCAGCGCCGTGACGTGGCCCGCCGCCGCCAGGGAGGTCAGCGGCTCGGCCGTGGCCAGGATGCCGTCGCAGAACGGCAGGGCCCGGGCCAGCGCGCCGGTGAAGTCGGCCCAGCTCTCGGTCGTCAGCACGGCGCGGGCGCGATGGTCCGCCGCCAGGAGGAGTGCCGGCGTGGGCAGCGGCCCCGGGGGCGTCATCCGGCGCCGGCCAGCGCCAGGACCACCTTGGCGACGGCGGAGAAGTCCTCGCGCCCGTACCCGGCCGCGCTCGCGGCCGTGAGCATCTGGCGTGCCGTCGCCGTCGTGGGCACCGTCACGCCGCGCCCCGCCGCGTAGGCGAGGGCCAGATCGAGGTCCTTGGCCATGAGGTCGGTCATGAAGCCGGGCTTCCATCCGTTCGACGCCGGGCTCTCGGCGATGACGCCGGGCACCGGCAGACGGGTCCGGACCGCCACGCAGTCGCCGGTGGCGTGGGTCAGGACGAGCAGCAGCTTCTCCATGTCGACGCCGGAGGTGACCGCCATGGCGGTGGCCTCGGCCGTCGCCGTCATCTGGGCCGCGTAAATCACCTGGTTGCACAGCTTGACGACCTGGCCCATGCCGGGTCCCCCGACGTGCACCACGAGCCCGGCGAAGGGTTCGAGCGCCAGCTCGGTCTCGGCCAGGGTGCCCGCGTCGCCGCCGACCATCAGCGTGAGCGTGCCCGCCTGCGCTCCCGCGGTCCCACCCGAGAGCGGCGCGTCGAGGTAGCGCGCCCCGGTCGCGCCCACCCGGGCGTGCTGGGCCCGCTCCACCTCGGGGTCGATGGTGGAGCAGTCGACGACGGTCGAGCCGGCGCCGAGCACCGGCAGCATGGCGTCGACGACCTCGACCACCTCGGGCGAGTTGGGGACGCACACGAAGACGACCTCGGAGGCCTCGGCCACGCCGCGTGGCGACCCCCCGTCGGTCGCGCCCTGTGCCACCGCGGCATCGATCGGCCCGCGACTGCGCGAGGCCACCGTGACGTCGTGGCCGGCTGCGACGAGATGGCCCGCCATCGGCAGGCCCATGGCGCCCAGCCCGATGAATCCGATGCGCATGCGTCTCCCTCCAGAGGTCCGGGCCGGCTACGAGGCGAAGTGGGGCAGCCACTCCGCCGTGCCGGCGAGGAGCTCGTCCACCATGGCCTCCATGGCGCGCAGGTCGCCCCGGCCGGCCAGTGGGTCCAGTGCGAACGCCTCCGCCGCCAGGGCGCGGTCGCCCCGCAGCGCGGCCTCGACGGTGAGCTCCTGGGTGGCGACCTGGCGCCGCACGATCTCGTCGTAGGGGGACGGCAGCGCGGCGCGGTCGCGGCCGCGGATGCCGTCGCCGTCGATGACGCAGATCGACTCCAGCACCACGTCGGGCGGGAGCCCGACCCCCTGGCCCGCGTTGGGGATGTTCACCGGCGCCTCGAACGGCTCGCCGGTCAGCATGGCTTCGATCATCGGCGAGGGAAGCTCGCCCGACTGCCAGGTCTGCAGGTCCTTGGTGCCCCCCAGCCAGGCGTCGACGTCGGCGACGTACTCGGCCTGGTGCTTCTCCCGCCGCGAGATCGGGCTGAGCTCAATGTTGTAGGTCGCCCCCCAGTCCGACTCGCGCGTCAGGGCGAACGGCACGAACTCCGCGAGGTGCCGGTCGCCGGCCGCCGGGAACGTGCCCCAGCGGTCGAGGAGCGTCAGCTTGAACAGGTGGCGCTGCGCGAAGTCGAGCTTGGAGAACTTGTCGGCCTCGGGGCGCCCCTCGTAGGGCGCGAGCGAGGCCAGCCCGCCCACCTCGTCGACGAGCTTGCGCAGCACGTCGAACCCGTCCTCGCCGTCGACCTCGAGCGACGTGAGGACGGGGAAGTGGTTGACGCCGGTCACCGACGCCGCCACCGCGTCACCCGGCCGGCCGAGCGCGATGGCGAGATCCATGCAGAAGTTGCCGACCTCGTGGCAGAGCCCGACCGTCTTGATGCTGGTCTCGCGGGTCACCGCCCGCGTCAAGGTGGTCATCGGGTTGGTGATGTTGAAGAGCCAAGCCTCGGGGCAGCACTCCTCCATGGCCCGGCCGATGCCGACGAGGACGGGGATGTTGCGCAGGGCGCGGCTGATGCCCCCCGGACCGACGGAGTCGCCCACGGTCTGGGTGATGCCGTGCGCCGCCGGCACGTCGAGGTCGACCGCCATGGAGCGGAAGCCGCCCGTCGAGATGCACACGATGACGAAGTCGGCCCCGTCGAGGGC
This sequence comes from uncultured Acidimicrobiaceae bacterium, assembly GCA_963809825.1. Taxonomy (GTDB): domain Bacteria; phylum Actinomycetota; class Acidimicrobiia; order Acidimicrobiales; family RAAP-2; genus Bog-473. The sequence goes on from CAWELJ010000003.1 coordinate 347,419, forward strand.
GGCCCGGAGGTCGGTGGTGCTCGCCACCGTGGCCTTGGCCCCCATGGCGTCGTTCAGCTTGTGGGCCAGCGCCTCCATCTTGGGGAGCGGCGCCGGGTCGATGTCCTCGAGCACGAGGTGCATGCCGGCGAGCGCCGGCGTGCCGAAGAGATCGGCCATCAGCTCGGGCCCCCACTGGTAGCTGCCGCCGCCGACGATCGTGACTTGGGTGCTCACGCCGCCACAGTACAGTCCCGGTCGTGCGCAGCCTCCGGCGTCGTGCCCCCCTGGCGCTGGCCGCGGTCTTCGCGGCCAGCGGCACGGTGCACCTGGTCCGCCCCCGGTCGTTCGCGGCGATCATGCCGCGGGCCATCCCGCCGGAACGGCACACCGCGCTGATCTACGCCAGCGGGGTGGCCGAGCTGGTCTGCGCGGCCGGGCTGGTCCGGCGCACCCGCTGGGCCGCCGCCGCCGCCGTGGCCACCCTGGCGGCCGTCTTCCCCGCCAACGTGCAGATGGCCCTCGATGCCGGGACGGGGCGCAACGCAGGCCCGGCCGACAGCCGCGCCGTCGCCTGGGGCCGGCTCCCGTTGCAGCCCGTCCTGGCCTGGATGGCGCTCCAGGCCCGCACGCCCCGCGACCCGGGCTGACCGACGGTGGAGATCCGGGTGTGCCGCCCCGGTGACGACCACCTCGTCGCGGCGGCCTCCCATCTCTTCGACGGCCCGGCCGAGCCGGCGGCGACCGCCCGCTTCCTCACCGGTGAGGGCCACCACCTGCTCCTCGCCTACGAGGACGACCGGGCGGTCGGGTTCGTGAGCGGGGTCGAGGTGACGCATCCCGACAAGGGCACCGAGATGTTCCTCTACGAGCTGGCGGTCGACGAGCCCTCCCGACGGCGCGGCATCGGGCGGGCGCTGGTGCAGCGGCTGGCCGACGTCGCCCGTGGCGCCGGCTGCTACGGCATGTGGGTCGTCACCGACCACGACAACGTCGCCGCCCGCGCCACCTACGAGGGATCGGGGGCGGTGCCCGAGGCCGGCCAGGTGGTCGAGGTGTGGACCTTCTGACCCCCGACGGCACCCGGGCCGGTCACCGGGCCCCGGTGACCGGCGGCCGCGGTCGGTGCGGCCACAACCGGAGTGCGGCCACGGCCAGAGCTGAGCCGATGAGGTTGTCGACGACCCGGTTCGTGATCGCCGTCTGCGGGGGCAGCCCGCCGAACGCGGTGAGGAGCACGAAGATGCACGTGACGAACGTGATGTAGAGGCCGAAGTTCACCCGCTGCACCGAGAACGCGATGGCGCTGGCGACGACGGCCAGGACGGCGAGGAGCGTCGGTCCGGGACGGAGCGCGAGGAGGAGCAAGGTCGTCAACGCCGCGCCCGCCACACTGCCGACGATGCGCAGCACCGCCCGGCGCCTCGTCAGCCGGGGGTCGGGTCGCATGATGAACAATGCCGCCTCGGGGATCCAGAACCCGTCGGCCGGGTTGGTGAGGCGGAACAGCACCGTCCCGGCCACCGCGGCCGCGGCGAGCCGGAGCGAGTGCCAGAAGCCCGCCGTGCGAGCGCGGGTCGCCCGGACGATCGTGGCTGCGGCCTGCCGGGCCCAGGCCGCGCCGGTGGCGGCCGGTGCCGCCGTCGGCGGTGCCGCGACGGCGCGGTCGAGCCACGGCTTCGCCAGCTGCGTGATGGCGGCGGTGACCAGCCCGCTGGCCAACGTCACCGCGCCGACGACGAGCGCCTGGGTCGCCGAGACCTCGAACGAGGCGGAGAAGACGAGCGATGTCGCGGAGGACACGCCGATCAGCCCCGCCTGGGGACCGAGCTCGACCAGCAGCCCCGCCCCGATGGTCCAGAGACCGACGACGGGGAAGATGGCGATGCTGCGGATCCCGCACAGCGCGCCGAGAAAGGCGCCGATCGCCACGAGGAGGCCGGCCCCGGCCACGATCCTGGCCCGGAAGCGGTGTCCCGGCTGGAACACCGCCATGTCGGTGAAGAACGCCCCGACGGCGCCCCAGCCCCCGACCCTCGGGTAACCCGCCATGATCCCGACGGCGAGCGGGAGGCCGATGGAGGCCGCGCACACCAGCCCGATCAGGGGCGAGGCCATGGAGGTGTCCATCTGGAGGGTCCACGCCCACGGCCGGGCGGCGGCGACCCCGGCGTCGTCTCCCCCGGGCCCGTCGTCCCCCGCCACCGGTTCGGAGCTCACGCCAGCCGTTTCTCCCCCCAGAAGCAGGCGAACGGGTTGTCGTTGTAGGGCGGGACGTCCACGTACCCCGCCGCACGGTAGAGGTGCTGCGCGTGCACCTGCTTGGGCCCGGTGTCGAGGCGGATCGTGGCGTAGCCGAGGGACAGCGCAGTGCTCTCGAGCGCCGCCAGGAGCGCCGCGGCCACGCCGCGTGAGCGGGCGGCGGGGCGGACGTACATGCGCTTGACCTCCGCCACGCCGTCACCGAGACGGCGCAGGCCTCCCCCGGCCACCGGCTCCTCGCCCTCGTACCCCACGAGGTAGGCCCCGTCCGGGGGGCGCAGCTCGGCCGACGTGAGCGGCGGGTTGTCGAGCCGGCTGGGGGATGCGTAGGCGTCGTTGAGCTCGGCGCGCATCGCCGCCAGCAGCTCCGCGGCCGGGGTCTCCTCGGGGTCCCGGCGCTCGAAACGGAGGGCGGACCGCGGGGCCGCTCGCCCCCTGCTCACGCCACCCGGTCGGGGTGCAGGGCCTTGGCCATGCGCCGCATGCCCTCGCGCCAGGGGACCGTCGTCGGGCCGATGAGCTCGTGCATGCGCGTCGTGTCGATCTGCACGCTGTCGATCGTGTGCTCGGTCGGCTCGAAGCGGGCGTCGGTTCCGGCCAGCTCCGCCAGGTAGGTGCACCACTCCTCAATGCTGACCGGCTCGCTCCCGCCCCAATTCACCGTGACCGCGGGCACCGAGGCCACGCCGAGGAGGCGCGGCACCATGGCGAAGATGTCGTCGGCGTGCAGCGGGTGGTACACGCTGGGTGCGTCGACGTGGACGGGGACGGCGTGTCCCGACAGCATCATGTGCAGGTGGATGGCGGGCCAGCCGCCGGTGTCGCCGTACGGCACCGACAGGCGGGCGATCGTCGTCGGCAAGCCGAACCGCTCGGCGCCCCACCGCGCCGTCGCCTCGGCCGCGATCTTGCAGATGCTGTAGGTGCGCAGGAACGGCCATACGCCGTGGTTGTCGCCGAGTGGGCCGTCCTCGTCGAAGACCCGGTGCCCGGCGGGCTTGTAGACGGCCGTCGAGGAGCAGTGCAGGAAGGCGCGGGCGCGCTGGTGGTGCTCCATGAGACTGGCCAGGCCGCCGCTGTTGGCCGCCAGGTCGCGCTCCCAGTCGTTGGTCTTGGCGACCGCGAAGTGCAGCACGTAGTCGGCGTCCGCCGGGAGGCCGGCCACGTCCCCCGACACGAGGTCGACCGGCACGCACTCCACGCCGGCGGCCTCGAGCTCCTCCCGGGCGGCGGCGTCGGCGAAGCGGGCCGCCCCGATGATGCGGTTGTCGCGGGCGAGCGCGGTAGCCAGCGGTCGCGCCACCTGGCCCGTGACGCCGGTGATGACGATGGTGCTGCCGGAGAGGGTGTCGGAGCTCATGCCCCTTTCGTACTCGCTACGCTGCCCCGCGTGCACCTCTTCGCCGCGTACCTGGGGGGCGAGCTGGGTCCGGGCCGCGTGGGCGAGGACCACGAGGTCGTCTTCGTGGTCGCCGAGGACGAGCTCACGGCGCGGCGGGCGGCCAAGGCGAAGTGGGGCGGGACCGGCCGGGCGCACGTCGACGCCCTGACCCGCCTCGACATGGTCGACGGCCACGGCATCGGCCTGACCAGGTGCGGCGAGGGCGACGCCACCGAGACCATCGGCTACAACGAGTAGGCCCGCTCAGACTGCCGGCGACAGCCCGCCGTCCAGGTTGACGGCGGCGCCGGTGACGTAGGAGGCGCGGGCCGACAGCAGGTAGCAGCCCAGGTCGGCGAACTCCTCGGCCCGCCCGAAGCGCCCGAGCGGGATGGCCGCATCCTTGGCGAAGCGCTCGTAGAACTCCTCGAGCTCCACCTCCGATGCGGCGCGGCGGCGCCACTGCCCGCTCTCGATGAGCCCGATGAGCACCGCGTTGACCCGGATCCCGTCGGGCGCCAGCTCCTTGGAGAGCGCCTTCATCAGCGCCATGCCTGCCGCGCGCGTGACCGAGCTCGGCTCGCTGGCGCCCCCGGGCGCCTTGGCCGCCATCGCCAGCGTGAAGAGGACGGCGCCCCCGCGGGCCCGGAGGTGGGGCAGGGTGAGCCGGGTGAGCCGAACGGCGGCCATCAGCTTGAGCTGCACGTCGGACTCCCAGGTGTCGTCGTCGATGGACTCGAGGGGCCCGGCCGCGGCGCGCCCGGCGTTGTGCACCACCCCGTCGATGCGCCCCCAGCGGGCCGCGGCGGCGTCGGCGAAGGCCGCCAGGTCCCCGGCGACCGACACGTCGGTCCGGACCGCCAGCACGTCGGCGCCCTCCTGCGCCAGGCTCGACTCGGCCGCCCGCAGCCGCTCCTCGTCGCGGCCGCAGATCGCGACCGACGCACCCTCGCCGGCGAGCCGCGCTGCCAGCGCGAGCCCGAGCCCGTCGCTGCCTCCCGTGATCAGCACCACCTTGCCTGCCAACTCCAGGTCCATGTTCACTCCTCCCTGCGGGACGACGACGCGACGCCGGCGACGAACGCGTCGGCCTCGGGTTGCGACCGGAGCCGGACGAAGCGGAGCGACGCCCAGCGCAGGTCGTGTTCGGCCTCGCTGAACCGGCGACGGTAGACCTTGTGCCGGGTCGCCGCCCAGGCGATGATCGACCTCTCCGGCTTGAGGGACCACAGGTTCGACAACGGTTCCCGGTTGCCGTTCCACAGCTCCTCACGGGTGATGGTGCGGCGCACCGTCCGTCGGATGGTCCGCGACATCACCGTCGCGTAGGGCAGATCGAACCAAACCACCGTGTCGGCCCGGCCCCAGACGATGTCCTGGACCACCGAGTAGGTGCCGTCGACGACCCAGCGGTCGGCCGCGGCCACCACCGTCACCCGCCGCCGGAACTCGTCGTCGGTGAGCTCCGTCCAGCCCGGCTGGTGGTAGAGGGAGTCGAGCTCCACGTGGGGCGCGTGCAGCGCTCGGGCCAACGCCACGGCCAATGTGGTCTTCCCCGACCCCGAGCACCCGACGACGGCGACCCGTTCGATCTCTAGCGCTCCTGCTCGGTCGGCCGCACGAGGATCTCGTTCACCGCCACGCGCCGCGGTTGGGTGACTGCGAACCTGATGCATTCGGCGATGTCCTCGGCATGCATGATCTCCATGCCCCCGAATTGCTGCGCCATGCCCTCGAGGATCTCGGGGCGGTTGTGAAAGGCGAGCTCGGTGGCGGTGGCCCCCGGCTCAATGAGCGTCACCCGCACGTGGCGCGTGGTGACCTCCTGGCGCAGGGACTCGCTGAAGGCGCCGACACCGTGCTTGGTGGCGTTGTAGACCCCGCTGTTGAGGCGCGCCACCCGCCCGGCGACCGAGCTGACGTTGACGACGTCGGCGACCGAGCGCGGCTCGGACTCCGCGGCGGCCAGGAGGTGCGGCAGGGCGGCGTGGGTGCACGAGAGGAGCCCGAGCAGGTTGAGGCTGACCATGCGCTGCCACTCCTCGACGGGCGCACCGACGATCGGCCCGAGGAGCATGACGCCGGCGTTGTTGACGAGGGTGTCGAGGCGCCCCAGCTCCCGCACCGCCGTGGTGACCGCTCCCTCCGCCTGGGCCGGATCCGTGATGTCGGCCTCTATCACCAGCCCCCGCCCCGTCCCCCCGATCCGCTCGGCCAGGGCGTCGAGCTTGTCGCGTCGGCGAGCCACCAGGGCGACGGTCGCCCCCTCCTCGGCGAGTGCGATGGACGTCGCCTCGCCGATGCCGCTGCTGGCCCCGGTCACCAGGGCGACTGTCCCTTCCAGTCTCTTCGTCATGGAGCCTCCACCTTGTCTCGTGACGGCCGCCGGCCCGGCCGTACGCACGGTCTAATGGCGCACGGTGCCCGATCGCCCGGGCCCGGGCGATCGGCGCGCAGCCGGGCGGCTGCGAAGGCTATCCGGCCCCGGTGGGCTCCTTGTCGGTCTCCTCCCCCGGCGGCGCCTCGCCCTCGAAGGGCTCGATCCCGAACAGTCCCACCGGGGTCCCGAGGTCCTGGGGCACGCGGGTCGGCGTGTCGCGGTTGAGGACCTCACCCCGGAAGAAGGCCGGGCGGAGTGAGGCATAGACGAGCATCAGCACGACGCCCAGGACGACGGCACCGAAGTCGAGGAGGAAGACGCCGCCGATCTGCCAATGGGTGATCGGCATGTTCCACGACGTGTAGCTGTTGACCGGCTTCCAGTAGTACCAGAAGGCCCAGCCCATGGCGAACCACAGCATCAGCCACCCGGCCAGCGGCAAGATGCCGCGCATCCAGAGGTTGCGGGGGCTGTCGCGCAGCGTGCCGCGGAAGTACCAGGCGCACGAGAGGCCGGTGAGGCCGTAGTAGAAGGCGATCCACACGCCGAGCGCCGACACCGAGTCCGAGATCACCGCGTCGCCGCTGGTCGCGTAGTTCATGATCACGTAGAGCGCGATGGACACCCCGCCCATTGTCAGGGTGGACGTGGTCGGCGTCAGGAAGCGCTTGTGGATCTTGGAGAAAGCGCTCGGGATGGCCTTGAAGACCGCCATCGACAGCGTTGTCCGCGCCGTCGGCAGGATCGTGGTCTGGGTCGATGCGGCGGCGGAGCTGAGCACCATCAGGATGAGCAGCTTGGTGAGGAAGTTGCCGAACCCCGAGGTGCCGAAGATGGAGCTGCCGAGCACGGTCAGCACGTCCCCGTTGTGGTTCGGGTTCTGGAGTCCGATCCCGGTGGTCCCGATGCCGGCGTAGGACTGCGTCGACATGATGACGAGGGCATAGGTGGCCAACAGGATGACGGTGGACGTCACGGCGGCCCGCCCCGGGATCTTGTCGCGCTCCTTGGTCTCCTCGTTGACCGAGACCGCAGTGTCCCACCCCCAGTAGATGAACAGCATGAGGGTGAAGCCGACCATGAAGCTCTGCGGACCGGGCACGTCGAAGGGGTTGAACCACGTCCACGACGGCGTCAGGTGGCCCGGGGGGGCCGTCCCGTTCCCGACCTTGACCAGTGCCACGATCGAGAGGACCAGCAGCATCGTGATCTCAATGCCGAGCAGCACCTTCTGGAAGTTGGCCGAGATCTCGATCCCGACGTAGCAGATGGCGGTCATGGCGACGATCCACCCGACCCCGACCAGCAGCACCCAGCCGCTGTTGACGTTGCCCGCGATGCCGTAGGCGCCGAAGAGCTGGAAGAGATAGTCGGCGGCGACCTGGGCCAGGCTGGCCATGACCAGGATGTCGGCGACGACGATCCCCCAGCCACCCCACCACCCCGTCTTCGGGCCGAAGGCGCGCGTCCCCCAGGTGAACGTGGTGCCGCAGTCGGGGTCCGCGCTGTTGAGCGCCTTGTAGCCGAAGGAGATCAACAGCATGGGAACGAAGGCGCAGATCGCGATGATCGGCGCCTGCAGGCCCCCGATGGCGATGACCACGAACCCGAGGGTGGCAGCCAGGCTGTAGGCGGGTGCCGTCGAGGCCACCCCCACCACCACCGAGGACACGAAGCCGAGGGCGCCCCCCTTCAGGCCCTTGTCCGTCCCCTCCTGCCCCTCCTGCTCAGCGAGTGAAGCATCGAGATGTACCACTGGCACCCCCAGGATTTGTCAAGGATGGTTTTGCACCATACTCAAGGAGCGCCTGAAATTCCTGAATTTCTTGCTGATCTCGTCCTTGGGAGGGCGAGCCGGCCACTTTTTCAAGAGGTAACCCCGCTCCCACTGCCCGATTTCGTCGCTACCTCGGACCGGACTCGGTCTGGCCGATCCCCTCTCGCAGCTTCTGCAAGCTGGACGAGAGGAGCCGGGACACGTGCATCTGGCTGACGCCCACCGCCACGGCGATCTCGGACTGCGTGAGGCCCTCGACGAAGCGCATGTGCAGGATCGACTGCTCGCGCGGCGGGAGGGTGGCCAGCGCCGGTCCGAGCACGGCCCGATCCTCGACCGAGTCGAAGTTGCCGTCGTACTCGCCGAGGCGCGCCGAGAGGGGATCGTCCTCGCTCTCGGTGGCGTCGATGGACGCGGCGCGGTACCCCTGGCCGGCCTCGATCGCCTCAATCACGCTTTCCTCGCTGGCGCCGGTGGCCTCGGCCAGCTCGGCCACGGTCGGATTGCGGCCGAGCAGCTGGACGAGCGCAGCGGTGGCGTGGCCCAGCTCGAGGTAGAGCTCCTGCACCCGGCGGCTGGCGCGCACCGCCCATCCCTTGTCGCGGAAGTGCCGCTTGAGCTCGCCGATGATCGTCCGGGTGGCGAAGGCGGAGAAGTCGACGCCGCGCGCCGGGTCGAAGCGGTCGACCGACTTCACCAGGGCCACCGACGCCACCTGCACCAGGTCGTCCAGCGGCTCCCCGCGGTGCAGGAAGCGGCGGGCGAGCTGATGGGCGAGCCCCAGGTTCGAGGTGATGAGCTCCTCGCGGGCTACGGCGTCGAGCGGCGTGAATTCAGTACCGGGGTCCTCGGACGGCGGCCCGGGAGTCCCTTCCCGGCCGTCCGTCACTCCGCATGCCCCCCCCGGCGCTTGCGCAGCCACGCGCGGACGGATCCGTCCTGGCTCTCCCGCCCGTGCTCGTCGACCAGCGCGTCGAGAATCTGCTCGCTGAGCTGGGCGATCTCCGCCGCCTCGGGTCCGGGCGCGTCGCCGGCGGCGGCCCGTTCGAGCGTGCAGACCACGCCGATGGCGTCGCCGAGCACGGTCAGTTCGAGGCAGAGGTCCCCGTAGCGTGCGTCGCTCCCCTGCAGGGTGAGGAGGCACAGCTCGCCCACGGCGAGCCGGAGGTCCTCGAGCTCCTCAATGTCGAAGCCGGCGCGGGCCGAGATGGCGCTCGTGACGAGCCGGGCCAGCACGATCAGGTCGCCGCGCGCCGGGAACCTGAGCTCAATCCGGTCGCCCGTCACGAGCACGTCGGCTGCGTCGGTCACGACGCGCCTGCGGCCTGGAGGGAGTCGGTGATGGTGAACACGTTGGTCAGGCCGGTGATCTCGAAGATCTTCATGATGCGCGGGTCCGCCACGACGATGTGGAGGTCGCCGCCCGCTTCCCGGCACCGCTTGAGCGCGCCCACCAGCACGCCGAGGGCCGTCGAATCGAGGAAGGTGACGCCCAGGAGGTCGAGGACGACGGTCGACTCGCCCTGGGCGATGACCCGTTGGAGGCACTCGCGCAGCTGCGGGGCGGTCGCCACGTCGATCTCCCCGCTGACCGCGATCACCGGTGGTGCCGAGCCCGCCCGCTCCGTGATGTCGAATTCCTGATCCACTCCACCCTCCTGCGCCCCACGGGACGGCCCCGGGGGCCGTACCCGTCGAAAATGCAATGGCGATTGGCCAGAGCGTTCTATAGCCCCTGGACAGAGAACCTAAACCTTCGGCCCCTGGACGAAGAACCTAAACCTTCGGGGTTTCTCGCGGTGCAGGCACGGGTAGATCAGGCGCACAACCCCGGTGAACGGCGCGAACGGAACGGGCCGCCCTGCAGGGGGAATAGCGTTTCACCCACGAGCCCGACGGCTGTGACCGGGAGAGAGATTCGTGCCCGAACTTGGCGAAGACGACCTCGAGGCGACGCCCCGCAGCCAGCGCGCCGATCGGGCCGAGGCCGTCGCGACCCTCATCGCCCTCCTCTGGGTGTCGACGGTCGCCATCGTCTTCGCCATTTACGGCGGGAACATCTCCCTGGTCGGCTTCCTGGCCATCGCCCCCTTCATCGCGGCTGCCTTCGCGCGCCCCTCCCGCGTCCTGATCGTCGGGCTGCTGGCCTCGTTCTTCGCTCTCGTCATCAGCACACCCCCCCACAGCTACGGCGAGCTGAACCACACGCTGCGCGTGGTGACCCAGCTGGCCGCCACGGCGGTGGCGATGTGGATCTCCTACCTGCGGGGCCAACGCAACGTGCAACTGTGGACGGCGCGTTCGCAGACCAGGAACGAACGGCGTCGGCGGGTCGCCGCCGAGACGGCCCAGCGCATGCAGGCCATGGCCCGGGCGCTCACCACGGCGGCCGACCCGGCCCAGGTCGCCGACGCGGTGTTCGCCGCGCTGCGAGACGAACTGCATGTCGATGCGGCCACCTTCGCCCTCATCGGCGACGGGGGACGGCTGCACACGCTGCGCCGCTTCGGCTACGGCCCCGACGAACCGGTCGACGCCGTGCTCCCCGCCCTGCAGCCCGGCGGCCCGGTGCTGGGTGACACCATCGCGCTCTTCGCGGAGTCGCTCCCGGACCTGCGGCGACTGCGACCCGACATCTACGCCGCCCTGGAGACGAACCGGTTCCGGGCCCTGGCCGTCGTGCCCCTGGTGGTGTCCGATCACACCATCGGGGCGGTCGTCGTCCACTGGGACGACGACCGCGAGATCTCGGATCCCGACCAGAGCTTCCTCTTCACCATCACCGGCGCCGCCGCGCAGGCGGTGGAGCGCGCCCGCCTCACGCTCACCGAATTCGTCAACCTCGAACGAGGACAGCACCTGCACCAGCTCAGCTCGGCCTTGGCGGCGGCGACCACACCGGGTGATGTCGCCCACGCCGCCATCGCGGGCGGTCGCCGGGCCCTCGGCGCGCAATCCGCCGTCGTGCGCGTCCCGGCCTCGGAGGAGCGTGCCCTCACGTGCCTCGCCAGCAGCGGGCACCCGTCCCTGCTCTCCCGCGGCACGGTGCCCGTGGGCGACAGCCACTCCGGCTCGTGCTTCTCCGGCGGCCGCACGGTCGTCACGACGATCGGCGCCGACGGGAAGGCGGCGGACGACATTGCGGCGGAGCTCGCGCCGCGGGCACTGAGCGCACTCGGGGAACCGGTCACGATCGTCACCGAACCGCTCATCGGAAGCGTCGGGCCCCTGGGTGTCCTGTCCCTGGCCTTCGTGGCCCGGTCCGAACTGGGCGAGCCCGACCTGCGCTTCCTGTCCACGCTGGCCGGACTCACCGCCCAGGCGCTCGAGCGCGCCCAGGTCTTCGAGCACGAGCGAGAGGCGCTGCGTGCCGCCGAGGCCGGGCGTGAGCGCCTGTCACTGCTCTCCGAGGTGACGCGCTTGTTGAGCTCGAGCCTCGAACCCACCACCGTGATCAAGCGGACGATGAGCCTCGTCGAGGGGCGGCTCGCCGACTCGTGCATCGTCCAGGTGCCGGGCGACGGCGGGCTGGTGCGTCTCGACGTGCGCGAAGCCAGCGCGGCCGAGAGACCGCGGGCCGACCGGCGCCGCGCCCGCGAGCTCGTGCCCTTCGACTCCGATGCCCCGGCCGCCGTCGCCTACCGCACGGGCCGGACCCAACTCGCCCCCCTCCATCCCGAAGGCGACGGGGCGGATCCCCAGGCGCCCGCCACGGCGTTGGCGGTCCCCCTCACCGCCAACGCCGAGGTCATCGGTGTCATGACGTTCATCGACGGCCCGGGCCGCGTCTTCGAGTCCGACGACGTCTCGCTGGCGACGGAGGTGGCCAGCCGGGCCGGGGTCGCGCTGTCCAACGCCACCCGCTTCCAGCGGGAGCATGTCGTCGCCGAGGTGCTCCAGCGGGCGGTGCTCCCCGATTCGTTGCCGGCGGTCGATGGTCTCCTGCTCGACGCGGAGTACCGGGCTGGGGTGGCCGGCACGTATGCCGGGGGCGACTGGTACGACGTGTTCGAGCTGGGTGAGGACTCGGTGTTCTTCAGCGTCGGCGACGTCATGGGCAAGGGCGCCGCGGCGGCCGCCCTGATGGGTCAGGTCCGCAGCGCCATCCGCGCCTATGCGGTGTCGGGGCTGTCGCCGACGGAGGTGCTCTCGTCCCTCGACCGCCTGTTCGACGTCCTCATTGAGGACCGGGTCGCCACCGCCGTGGTGGGCACGTTCACGCCGTCGACCGGCCGTGTCGTCCTCAGCAACGCCGGACACCCGCCGCCCCTCGTCGTGCGGGCGGACGGCAGTGCGACCTTCTGCCCGATGCAACGCTCTCTCCTGATCGCCGCCGGGCTCAGCGGTGCTCCCCGGCCCCGGGACGAGCTCGTGCTCGACCGGGGCGACTCTCTCCTCATGTACTCCGACGGGCTCATCGAACGGCGGGGTGAGGTGATCACCGAAGGCATGGAGCGCCTGGCGGCCACCGCAACAGTCATTGCGCGTGACGGCTGGCCCCATCGCCCGGCGGCGACCCTCGCCTCCATGTTGAGCGCGGAGGACCGCACCGACGACGTCGTCGTCCTCTATCTCAGCTACACCGGCGTACCGGACGAACGCTTAAGCGGCCAGCCTGTGGGTAGGTCACGGGATGGCATGTCGACCTTGCACCTCGAACCCGTGGTCGAGAGCACGCCCACCGCGCGCCACTGGATCGCCGCCCATCTGCGCGATCTCCCGGCGGAGGTGACCGGCTATGCGGCGCTCTTGACGTCGGAACTGGTCACGAACGCAGTGCTGCACGCCGCCACCCCGCTGTGCGTCACGCTCCACATCCTCCCCGATCGCATCCGCGTCGACGTGGCCGATGGCAACCCCTCTTTCCCCTCGCTCAAGGAGTACGGCCGGGAGGCGGCCACCGGTCGGGGCCTGACCCTGTTCAACACGCTGGCGTCGAACTGGGGGGTCCAGGCGGTCGACGGCGGGAAGATCGTGTGGTTCGAGCTCCCCGTGGACTTCCCGGTCTCACCCGCCAGCGTCTCCGACGGGAGCTTCCGCTTCGACCTGGCTGGCATCACCCACCCCGACCTCCATGGTGATCCCGATGCGTCGCCCGACGTCGCGGTCCGCTTGATCGGGATCCCCGTGGGGCTGATGCAGAAGTCGAGCGAGGAGTACGAGGCGCTCTTCCGAGAGCTGCGGCTCATGAAGGAGCGCTCCGACAGCTCACCGGGCGCCCCTGTGCTGCCCGAGCGCCTGGCCGTCCTCGTGACCGAGATCGGAACCCGCTTCAGCGGCCTAGGGCCGGGCATGGACGAGATGTGGCAGCGCGCCGTCGACGACAAGGTCGATCACTTCGACTGGACGCTCGTGCTGCCGCAGTCGGCCGTGGTCGCGTGCGAGTTCTACGACGCCATGCTGGACGAGGCCGACGAGTTCGGGCTCTCACAACGTCTCTTGACGTTGCCGGCGTCGCCGACCAGTGTGGCGGTGCGCCGCTGGTTCCTCTCGGAGCTCATCGGCCAGCTGCACGGGAAGGCGCCGGTCGCCTGGAGCGACAGCCGGTTCCACAGCGAGCTCCAAACGGTCTCTTCCCGCTGAATCCCCCGCGTCAGCGCCGGGACGTCGCCCTCCTCAGCACCTTGCCGTAGTGCTCGAGGCCTTCGGTCGAGAGCCCGGCCGACGGTCCGCTCGCGATGGAGACCCGCTCCGGGACGATCCCCCACACCGGGACCTTCAGGTCGGTCCACCACGCGATGGTGGCCTCGAGGTCGTTGGTGCCGAGCCGGGCCGAGCAGATGACGACGCCGGCCGGGATGTTGCGCGGCGTCATCTCGAGGGTCGCCACCACCCGGCCGGGCTCGACCCCGCCGGCGCGGGTCGGAATGACGACGGCGTCGGCCCGGGCCAGGGCCGCCTGCACGACGGTCCCCTCCCCCGGTGGGGTGTCGACCACGACGAGCCCTTCCTCCTGGTTCATCGCCTTGGTGACCGTGCGGACGGAGGGGCCTTCAATGAGGTCGACGCCTTCGAAGGGGTCGGCGTCGTACCACTCGGCGGTCGAACCCTGGGGGTCGGCGTCGACCAGCAGGATGGGGCCCCGGCCCCGGCGTGCCCCGACGGCGGCCAGGTAGACCGCAGAGGTCGTCTTGCCGACCCCGCCCTTCACGTTGCTCACCACGATGTTCATTGCGTCCGGTCCTCTGTCGCTCGGGAAGTCGGCCCTACGGTACCGGTCGGCCGAGCCGGCCGGTCACGGCAGGAGCAGCAGCCCGAGACGGCGCCGGGTGATGACCACCCCGGCGACGGCCATCGTCACGAGGTAGGCGATGTGGCCCAGGAGGGTCCAGCTCCAGATGCCCAGGTCGGCGGCACGGACGAGCACCACCCCCTGGTAGAGCGGGGTGCAGCGCACCACGGCCTGCAGCCACCCCGGATACACGGTGATCGGGTAGAAGGTGGCCGAGAAGAGGAACAGCGGGATGAAGGCCAGCGACACCATGTCGAAGTCCTGCCAGGTCCGCATGTAGGTCGTGCCCGCCATGCCGGCGGCGGCGAAGGCCAGGCTGATGAGGATCGCGGCCGGCCAGCACAGGACCGCCCACGGGGAGACGATGTAGCCCAGGATCGCCATGATGGCGAGGAAGGCGGCGGAGTAGAGGGCGCCCCGCAGCACGCACCAGCTGAGCTCGCCGAGCGCCACGTCGCCCACGCCGAGCGGCGTCGACAGCATGGCGTCGTAGGTCTTGGCGATCTTCAGCTTGAAGAAGACGAGGAACGTCGAGTCGAGCATGGCGCCGTTCATGGCCGAGGAGGCGAGCAGTCCCGGCGCCACGAACGCCGTGTAGGGCACCAGGTGGCCGTCGACGTCGATCGGCCCGACCAGGTGGGACAGCCCGATGCCGATGGAGAGCAGGTAGAAGAGCGGCTCGAAGAAGCCCGAGACGATGAAGATCCAGGAGCGCCGATAGACGAGGATGTTGCGCTCGAGGACCCGCGTGGCGTGGCGACCACCGAGGAACGCGAGCGGCGTGATGCGCGCCGCCACCCCGGGCGGACGGCGGTCGATGACCGCGCCTCTCCCGCTCGTGCCGAGGCTCATGTCACACCACCAACCGCTGGGCGAAGGTGCGCCGAGCGGCCGCATAACCGATCGCCACGCACGCGCCCAGGTACGCCACGTGCCCCAGGTCCGCCCACCCCACCTGTCCCAGGGTGAGGTCGCGGCAGAGGGCGACGCCGTGGAAGAGCGGCGTGACGTAGGCGACCGCCTCGAGCCACGTCGGCAATTGCGAGACCGGGAAGAAGGTGCCCGAGAACAAGAACATGGGGATGATGGCGAAGCGGTAGAGCGTCGAGAAGGCCGAGTCCTTGTCCTGGGTCGCCGCGAAGGCGGCGACCGGCGCCGCGAACGCGACCCCGGTGAGGATGCCGGCGGGCAGGGCGAGGACGGCCCACGGGGAGTAGACGATCCCGAAGGCCGCCATGACGGTCAGGTAGATGGAGACCACGATGGCGAGGCGGGCGGCGATCCAGGCCAGGTGGCCGAGCAGCACGTCGTACACGTCGAGTGGCGCGGCAAGCTGGGCCAGATACGTCCGCATCCACTTGATCGCGCCCATCACCGGGTAGGTGGCGTCGTTGGTCCCGATCTGCATGCAGGTGCCCGCCAGCAGCCCCGGTGCCAGGAACGCGACGTAGGTGACGCCGTCCACGCCGTGGGAGTGCTTGTCGACGAGCGAGCCCAGGGCGATGCCCATCGCGGCCAGGTAGAGCACCGGGATGAGGAAGCTGGTCACCACGGAACTGCGCCAGGTCCGCCGGTACTGGTAGCCCCAGTAGCGGGCGGCGCGCAGCCACATCGGCGTGGCCATGCGGCGGGCGGGCACCGCGTCGCCGTGGCGGAAGAGCGCAGCACCCCCCGGCGCCCCTGCGCCGCTCACCGCGGTCATCGGGTCAGTCGACCAGCGAGCGGCCGGTGAGCCGCAGGAACACGTCCTCGAGCGTCGAGCGGCGCACGAGCGTGCTCTGGGCCACGTGGCCCATGCGGGCGACCTCGGCCAGCGCGGCATCGCCGTCGTCGGTGTAGAGGAGGATGCGGTCGGGCAGCACCTCCTGACGCTCGGCCAGCTCGATGAGCGAGGGCGCGACGTCCTCGTGCTGGCCCGGGGCGAAGCGCAGCTCGACGACCTCTTTCGTCGAGTACTTCTCGATCAGCTGGCGCGGCGTCCCCTCGGCGGCGAAGGACCCCTTGTCCATGACGACCAGACGGTCGCACAGCTGCTCCGCCTCGTCCATGTAATGGGTCGTGATGACGAGGGTGACGCCGTCCTGCTTGAGGCGGTAGAGGCGGTCCCACAGGAGATGGCGCGCCTGGGGGTCCAGCCCGGTCGTGGGCTCGTCGAGGATCAGCAGATCCGGGTCGGAGATCAGTGCCCGGGCGATGGTCAGCCGCCGCTTCATGCCGCCCGACAGCGGGTCGACCCGATCGTGGGCCCGCTCGGTCAGCTGGGCGAACTCGAGGAGCTGGTCGGCCCGCTCCCGGATCACCCTCTTGGGCATGTCGAAGTAGCGCCCGTAGATCATGAGGTTGTCGAGCACCGTCAGCTCGAGGTCGAGCGAGTCCTCCTGGGGCACGAGCCCCATCCGGGCCCGGATGCGCGCCCCGTCGGCGGCGGGGTCCATCCCGAGCACGCGCAGTGTGCCCCCGCTCAGGGGGCTGATGCACGAGATCATGCGCATCGTCGACGTCTTGCCGGCGCCGTTGGGCCCGAGGAACCCGAACGACTCGCCCTTGGCGATGGTGAAGTCGACGCCGTCGACCGCCACGAAGTCCCCGAAGCGCTTGACCAGTCCGTGCGCCTCCACCATGGGGGCGGGAACCTGTTCCGGCGACCCGGGCTGGGGCGCGGCCGTGCCCGCCCGCTCCGTATCGGGGACGTGAGTCATCGGCGAGGAAGGTGACGCCATCGTCAGGGAACGATACCGTGCCGCCCGAGAACCCAGAACGGGGAGGGTACGGCACATGGCTGGAACGGCAGCGGGGCGGGCGTTCCCCCCGGGCTTCACCTGGGGCACGGCCACGGCCGCCCACCAGATAGAGGGGGGCAACACCAACAACGACTGGTGGGCCTTCGAGCACACACCGGACTCGGGCTGCGCGGAGTCCTCGGGCGACGCCTGCGACTCCTGGCACCGCTGGGAGGAGGACGCCGACCTCGTCGCCGGCCTCGGGCTCGACAACTACCGGTTCTCCGTGGAGTGGAGCCGCATCGAGCCGGCCGAGGGCGAGATCTCGCGCGCCACGCTGGCGCACTACCGGCGCCAGTGCCTCGGCCTGCGCGAGCGCGGCGTCGACCCGGTGGTGACCTTCCACCACTTCACGACGCCGACCTGGTTGACCCTGCAGGGCGGCTGGGAGACCGGGCTCGCCGTCGAGCGCTTCGGCCGCTTCTGCTCCATCGTCGCCGAGGCCCTGGGCGACGTGATGACGCGTGCCTGCACGCTGAACGAGCCCAACATCGTGGCCACGATGGGCTGGCACGCCGGCATGTTCCCGCCCGGGAAGACCGACGTCGCGCTGTCCCGCCGGGTGGGTGCGCACCTGGCGGACGGCCACCGCGTCGCCGTCGACGCCATCCGTGCCGCCGCACCCGGGGTGCCGGTCGGCCTGACCCTGTCCATGACCGATTACCAGCCGGCGCCCGGGGGCGAGGAGAAACTCGAGAGCATCCGGCACCACGCGGAGGACGTGTTCCTCGACGCCACCGAGGGGGACGACTTCCTCGGCGTGCAGGTCTACACCCGCATGTTGATCGGGCCCGACGGCTGGGCCGGCTACGAGGACGGCGTGCCCGTCCTCGACATGGGCTACGAGTTCTACCCCGCCTCGCTCGGCAACTGCCTCCGCCGGGCCTGGGGGTACACCTCCGGTGCGGTCCCCCTGCTGGTCACCGAGAACGGCATCGGCACCACCGACGACGAACAGCGCATCGACTACGTGCGCCAGGCGCTGGCGGGCGTGCTCAACACCATCGCGGAAGGCGTGGACGTGCGGGGCTACACCTATTGGTCGCTGCTCGACAACTTCGAATGGGCACTCGGCTACCGCCCGTGCTTCGGCATCGTCGGCGTCGACCGCGCCACGTTCGCCCGCACACCCAAGCCGAGCGCCACCTGGCTCGCCTCGGTGGCCGCGGCCAACGCGCTCGACGTCTGAGGGCTTCGACCGAGGCGCGCTCGGCAAACGGGCAGATGCCGGTGCCCTCTGAAGTCGGGGTTAAGGGCGATACGGTGCGCCACCATTCCGTTCTGGGACACCCCTTCGGCTCCCACGGTGCTGTAGGAAGGCGACAGTGACGTCGCCGCTGGAGGTCCCCGAACTCGTTCGCCAGCGAGCCATGGCATACGGCGACCTCGGGCGTCGGTGGCTCGATGAACTCCCCTTGGTAGTCGCCACGTTGGCCGATCGGTGGGAACTCCAGGTCGGGCACGCTTTCCGAGGCGGGACCGCAGCGTTCGTGATCTCAGCCACTGAGGGGTCAGATCGGGCCTGTGTGTTGAAGGTGGCGATGCCACCTGAGATCGATCCGGTTGAGTCGTTCCGTCGGAGCGTGCTCGTCCATGGGCTTGCCGCTGGCCGCGGTTGTGCTGAGCTGATCCGTCACGACGAGTCGATACCAGCCATGCTGCTCGAGCGCCTCGGCCCGAACCTCGATGAACTGGACATGTCGGTTCCACAGATACTCGAAACGGTTACAGCAACGCTTCGCTCGTTCTGGCAACCCTTAGTCGAGGACTGCGGCCTTCCGTCCGGTCCCGAGAAGGCGGCGTGGCTGGCCGACTACATCACGACGACATGGGATGAACTGGGACGACCATGCGAGCGCACGGTCATCGAGCGCGCTGTGAAGTACTGCGACGAGCGAGCGATGGCGTACGATCCCTCCCGAGCCGTGCTGGTACACGGAGACGCTCACGGCTGGAACACGCTTGACGCCGGTGGAGGCACCTTCAAGTTCGTCGATCCCGAAGGGCTGAGGTCCGAACGGGCGCATGATCTGAGTGTGCCGATGCGCGAGTACAACCAACCCCTCCTCATCGGAGATACGGCGCGCTTGGTTCGTGAACGAGCCGAACTGCTGGCTTCGTGGTGCGAGATCGACCCCGAACCGGTGTGGCAGTGGGGGTTCATCGAGCGGGTGTCCACCGGACTGGCGAACGTTCGTGACTTCGAGGGCGCCGAAGGTCTGGACTTCCTCGAAGTCGCAGCTCGTTGTCTGTGAACGACTGAACCGACCGGATTCTGAGTATTGTTCCCCCGCTTCCAGAGGTGGCGCCCCTTGCCGGCGTGCTGGGACACACGGAACCCGCCTGGTATCGGCACTTACTGTGCGCCCCAGACCGTCTATCAGCGACGCTCGCTCTGTGTCGGTCCGCAGACTTGCTCCGAAGAGGCCCTTCGGCCCTGGGCGTGGGGCGGACGGACGCCCACAGTCGGTCTGAAGGGCCAGTATCAGGAGGGTGAGCCATGAACGACACCATCACGCGACCGCCGAAGCTGCCGCCGAGGTGGTTCAAGCACGTCTTCTGGCGTGTTCACCGCGTGATGTACCGGCTTAGCTGCGGCCATTTCCTTTGGACTCCGGCGAGCAAGCGCGGCTGGGGTGCGTTGGGCCTCACCACCGTCGGCCGGAAATCTGGGAAGCAACGCACTGTCATCATCGGCTACATCGACGACGGTCCCAACCTCGTCACGATGGCAATGAACGGCTGGGACGAAGGCCATCCTGCGTGGTGGCTCAACCTCGCCGCGAACCCAGAGGCCACCGTCCGCCTGGCCCACCAACAGCCCCGGCCCGTGCGGGCGAGGGTCGCCAGCGGAGACGAGCGAGACCGGCTGTGGCAGCGTTGGGCCCAACCCGATGTCGGGATCGACACGTACGCAGCGCAGCGAGCCGTCGAGACGCCGATCGTCATTCTCGAACCCCGCGAGCCAGTTGCTGCGCTGTAAATGCAACGAGCCTGAGCAACTGTCGCCCTTGTCGAGGCCCCTCCCGCACCTCGTTGTCGGTCAGTCGATGACGGCGAACGCTCGGTTTGCCGGATACAGAGCGGCGACCAGTGCCTCAGTCCCGGTGCGTTCTGGGACACCTGGACCGGCTCGGTATCAGCTGCTTTGCGGCCGGGGGTTGCTACCGTCGTTTGACGGGGAGGTTGTCGTGGCCGACGACGAGAAGACGCCCAGTGCAACTCTGGGAAAGGGCCGGATGGAGGCGATCAGCGACGGCGTCCTGGCCATCGCCATCACGCTGCTCGTGCTCGATGTCGCGATCCGGCCTCCAGGCTCACCGTGGCACTAGTTCCTGCTTGGCTGGCCGTCCTATCTCGCCTACCTCGTCAGCTTCCTCACGATCGGCGGCGCGTGGATCGCTCACCACGGTCTCACCGATTCTCTGGATCGGGTCGACCGGATCTTCCTCCGGTTGAATCTGCTGTTCTTACTCGCGGTCTCGTTCCTACCCTTTCCGACGCGGCTGGTCGCGGACGCCTTGGACAAAACCACGAGTTGGCAACGCGTGGCTGCCGTCGTGTACGGATGCACGCTGCTGGCGATCCGAATCCTGTTCGCCGCATTGAACGCGTATGTCCGACGAGCGCACCTCCGGTCACCGGGCGTGGACGATCCAGACTTAGAGGAAGCCCGCAAGAAGCTTCGATTCGCCGTCTTCGCCTACCTCGTGACGATCTGCTTAGTTTCGCCGTCCCGATTGTGGCGATCGTGCTCTACTTCGCCATCGCAGTGGTCATGATCGTGCCCTTCCGCGCAGTGGCCCGAGAAGTTTCCAGAAAACGTCACGCGTAAGCCGGTGCTGGACCATCCCACGGTGGCGAAGTGCCCCACCGTTCTCCGAGGCCAAGTGGTCGCCCCAGCAGATCTCGGCGTGGTTGGCTTCGCAGTACCCCGATCGCCCGGAGATGCAGGTGTCCCACGAGACCATCTACCAGTCACTCTTCGTCCAGAGCCGTGGGGCGCTGCGCAAAGAGCTCCATTCGTGCCTGCGTAGCGGCAGGGCCATGCGTCGCGCCAAGGCCTATGTCAACGCCAACCACATTGGCCAGGGCAAGCTCAAGAACATGGTGATGATCTCGGAGCGTCCCGCCGAGGTGAAGGACCGGGCGGTGCCGGGCCACTGGGAAGGCGACCTGATCTTCGGCAAGAAGATGACCTCGATCGGGACCTTGGTCGAGCGTCACAGCCGCTACGTCATTCTTCTCAAGCTCCCCAACGGCCACGGCGCCGAGGCAGTCCGCAAGGCCATGACCAAGCGGATCTTGACGCTGCCCGCTCAACTGCGGCGCTCAATCACTTGGGATCAGGGCAAGGAGATGGCCGAGCACGTCCAGTTCACCGGGTGTACCGGGACACTTCGACATCTAGCTCTCCGCCAAGGCTTTCAATGCCAGATCGCACCCCAAGGGCGTGTTGACGACCCAGCAGGACAACTCCCAATCTGATCCGCTTTCGCACGCATGGAGGACCAGAAGTCGCACTTCTTGCAGCGGGTCCTCGACGAGGTGGAGCTGGCAGTCGGGAGGTCCGCCGTCGAGGTGTTCAAGGTGACCGACCTTGACTAGCCCACGCTGCGTCATTGTCTCCAAGGCGGAGAACGCTGAATCGACGTCGGCAACCGAGGGCCGTCCCGGAATAACTGGTGGATTCGCTCGGATCCCTAGATGAATCAGCACCCATACGAACGCAACATATTCGGTTAGCCCATCGAACAGAAGCTTCATCTCGCCAGGAGTCAATCTTGCGTCCTCCACACCCCCAGTATCGTCGCTTCCTCGATGCCTCGTAGTTCGGATCGGCGTGTGCCGACCAGACCTCCTCGCCCGATCGGCTCAGCGTCAGCGCCTGCTCGAGGTCCCCCATTGCCATTCCCGAACGCTATTTGCTCTCGGTTGGATCTGAGAGAACTTGCACTACCCGCGTGGTGTGGTCCATCGATCAACTTCCGGTGTTCCGCCCACTGAAGTCAGCGTTAGCGTTCCCGACCCTTCCGCAACCCTGTTGAACTCACCTGGGGCCGGTGACGCGATCAGCGTGGCGGACACCAAGTCGCCACCCGTCGTCCTCGCGACGGAAGATGGTCGTGACTCGGAGGTCCAAGGACACGAGTTCGTCGCTGCCAGCGCGCTGGACTCGTGCATGCTCGATGGCCACGACGTAGCCGAGCTCGTCGCTTGCCCACCGGGCGACCTCATCGAACTCAGGTTTCTCACCGCCAACGAACATCGAGGCGACCCGTGCTGTTTCGGCTGCCACGAGCGGGAACCCGACGATTGGTGGACCGAGAGGGTTAGCCAAGACGACGTCGTCGCGGTGTGACCACAGCGCAGTGCTCGGTCCCGCGTCACCATTCGCCATCGAACCAAGCGCCATTCGGCCCGCCTCGACGGCGGCGTCGAACGTCTGTGGATTCATGTTTCGTCCCTCATTTCGGCGACCTTCGACGCTTTGGTAGGCACTGTAGCTACGAGATTCGGAGGAGCGAGCGGGCGAAGGTACCCGGCACTCGAGGGTGCCGGGCCGTGCTGTGGGTGTCACCCCGTCCGGCGAAGTGAGCTACCTCGGCGGCGTCTTCACCAAGAGTTGTTCAGAATCGTATGGGCGCCTTGGCGCTTCGCCAGCCATTGTTCCCACGAGGGTTGGTCCGAAATGGACCACTAGTGGCTATAATTGAACCAGTGGTCAACATTGAGCTGGAACGAATCGAGGCACTCGAGCTCCTCGGGATGACCTTGGCGCACCTCAACCACGCTGAGGCGAGAGCGGACATGTCACCTCGAGTACCGCTCCTGATGACTATCCGGGACAAACTCGCCCGCGGGCTGAGGGAGGAAGAATGAGCTACACCGGCGCCGATGTGCATGCCGCGACGACTGCAATGGAGAAGTATCGAGGTGGAGACGGCGGCGAAGCCGGCTCGGCCCTCGTCGTAGTCGGCCTCAGTGCAGAACGGGTCGAAAAGGAAGCGGCAATCCGCGACGACATGATCCGCGTTGCCCACCGGGCTGGCGCGTCGATCCGCCAACTCGCTGAAGTATCGGGACTCGGCCGAAAGTCTGTGACGGCCATCATTTCCTCTGGCCACCCCTGACCGGCTGACAACACATATCGGAGAAGCGGAAAGCGCCCATTGCTGGTCCCAAGGCCGGCGAACGGCGACACTCTTGAGATGGGGCGACAAGGGCATCGGACAACGACCCAGTTTTGGCTTCGGCCTACCGAGCACACCCCGTCAGAGAAGGGCGCTGCCATGCAAGCCATCACCGTTCGAGACCACGATGCCGGCGTCGGTGGACTCTCCTTGACGGATGTGCCCTACCCGCACGTGGCCCTGAACGACGTCAGGTACGAGTGGGGGCACCCCGCTAGGGCATGCGGTCAACCAGTCGGACCCGATCGATCACGGCATCTGCGAGTAGTGAAGCGAATAGGCGACGGGCCTCTTCGGTGTCGTGTGCTCGACCAAATCCGAACTGCGCTTCCAGTTCCTCATCGAGGATCTTCACCAGCAGTTCAAAGTCGCTCTGCTCACTCTCATCCATGTATCGATTCTCCACCGGGTACTGACCGGAGCGACGCCCTCCGGCGATCGAGGGCACTGGTTGGCTCCATCGCCTCCATGATTCAGGCGTTTTGTGCACGTAGCCGGAAGACGCGGATGTTTCGATTGGTCCGATTCCTGTACTCCGCATACACGTCAGTCATCTCGATCATCTTCTCGAATCCCGCCCGCGCCGCATCCCCGGTGAGCAACTCGGCCGTGACCAGTATTGCCTGACCCCCGACCGTTGCGATCGCGTCCGGATGTTCGATGAGGTTCTTACTCCAGGCCGGGTGCTTCATCTGGCCGAAATTGCTCCCCGCGACAAGTATGTCGTCGCCATCACGTGCGAACAGAAGGGGCGTCGTGCGGCGCAGTCCGGACAGGGCGCCCGTCGTGGTCAGCAACATCGTCGGCGCTCCGATGGGACCGAGGAGCGTGTAGCGGCCATGAGAGCGCTCTATCACGTACCGGTCAAGGGGGGTGAGGGTGCGGACCATCCACGAGCCCGCGCGAGTCTTCCCGAACCGGATCATGGATCGGCGAAGACGAGATGTGTCCGAGCCCCAACGCACGTCGGGGAAGCTCGCCATCGACTAACCGTAGCTCGGAGTCATCGGATATGGCTCACTCCCGGCGATTGGGACACGTTGCCCTGACCTGTTCCGTCGGACCTCGGCCAAGGAAGCAAGGCCCAGGCGTGTGACCCTCGTTGACGCGCCATCTCCAATCGGCGATGGATGGAGCGCAATCCTCAGCCGATTCCATGGGTCGTAGCTCAACTGCAACATATGGTGAACAACCGTCATATTTCAAGTCGCAATGTCGCGGACTCCTTAGATGATTCTCACCCTCCTCTCACCCTCGTCTCATGTTTCGGCGTCCACAATGCAGGTGAAAGGAGAACGCAAGCGTCGCCAGCGGTACTTGCGAACTAGATATGTCCATAGCATTCCTGATTGCGATCCCATTCATGCTCTTCGCGGTTGTGGTGGCCATGGCGCCGGTGCTGGTGGTGAGCATCCGTGAGCACCGATCTCCGGTAAGGCAGCGTTCACGGATCGAGGTGTCTGCACCTCGTGGACCCTCTGAGACTTCCCCCCCCGTGAGGAATCCCAGCGGTGACGAACGAGCCGCCGTCGTCGTGTTGGAGGAGGCGGCGATTGCAGTCATTCGCCTGCGGGCCCGACGGGAACTCACGACTGGTGCTGAGGTGGATGAGAGCATCCTTCGGGCAAGCAATGACCTGCACCGTGCACTGGTTTCGCTTGGTGATGTGGGCCGATAGGCGAACCAGGTAGGAAGCGCACTGCCGTACGGCACTGGGTCTATGGCAGTGCCGGCTCCCCTCTTTATCAATCGGAGAGGCCGCAGCCGCGTTGTCAGCGTGAAGAGCGGAAGGGCAGCCACGGTACCCGGGTGTGGCAGAAGTGCCGTACGAGGGCACCCACTCCCGGCGTTTTGGGGCACCCCCACTTCGGGGCCAGTGATGCGATTCCCGGTGAGCCTTAGCCCCAGTTGGCTTGTGCAGTGCGTATGGCTTCAATCCAGGCGTCGTCAACAGCTACAACAGGGATGACGGTCGATTCCTCGAAGAACGGTGCGTACGTCGACGAAGCCACAATGTCCGGGGTCTCGCTCTCGACAATGTTGACGAACGTCTTCCCGTCCGCCCCCGCCCACACCGATTCTGTTCCGGCTGGCAGCCCGGCCTTCATGAACACCTCGAATGCCTTGCGTGCGCTGTCGACTCCAGGAGCCAGCCGGCTTATCACGACGTACTTCATTACTACCCACCTCCCTCGTATTGCAGGCGGCCCACGGGATCGTAGAGGTCGCCGCAACCACGTTTCACCCGTTCGGTTCAGGTGTCAACTGTTCGGTACTGCACAGCTACTGACTGGAAGGGTTTCGACCGACCTCATGGTGCTGCCCAAGTGCCCCACCGTGCCGGCAGCGAGGGCACCATTGCCCGATGAGAACCTGCCGAAGGCCTCTACTACGCGTCTTGTCCTTGTGGCGTGAATGGCACTAGCCACACAGTTGGCGAATCGAAGCCCAACGAGACGGAGGACCCCAAAATGACCAGCACAGAAACCGGCTCGGGCAGCTCCGACCGCGTTATCGAGTCGTTTCATGATGCCGGGAACACGGCGCTTGAAGCGGTTCGGAAGTTCCTTGACACCGTGAACGGTGTCTTTCCCGACGTGAGTACAGATGGTCCACGGCAGAAGATCATTGATTCGGCGTTCAAGATGACCGAGGAGCTGGTCGACGCATCGACCCAGCTTGCGGAAAAGGTCGTCAAGGCGAGTCGAGACGCTCTGAGCGAGGTCGAGAAGGACGGTGGAAGGCTCTCGAAGGGGAGCTGACGGACACCGCGGCATCCGTCAGTGAGCCATCCCGACGGATGGGCGCGTGTGACCTTCACCGAAAGTGCCGAACTGCCCCACCTTCCTGATGCGATGAAGGGGCGGGGCCTCCGCCCCTTGTGAGATCCGAGCATGCTCGGTCTTGCAAAAGAAAACCTCGAAAGAGGAGGAGGCCCCTATGGGACAGTACGTCGGAATCGACCTACACAGACGCAGCACGACCATCGTCCGGATGGCAGAAGACGGCGAGGTGCTCGGCACCGAACGCTTCGTCAGCCAGCCCTTCGAACTAGCCCAGGCCATGGCCGCTGCCGGGCCCGAGCCCGAGGTGGTGCTCGAATCCACCTATGGCTGGTACTGGGCGGCCGATGTGCTCCAAGACCTCGGCGCCCACGTGCACCTCGCCCATGCGCTCGGCAACAACTGGGGGAACCGACGCGTCAAGAACGACGTGCGCGACGCCCAGGACCTGGCCGCCATGTTGGCCCTGGGACGTCTGGCCGAGGGCTGGATCGCGCCGCCAGAGGTCCGAGAGCTGCGCGAGCTCGTGCGTTATCGCTATTCGCTCATCCGCCACCGCACCAGTGCCAAAGCGCAGATCCACGGGGTCATGGCCAAGAACGGGATCCTGCCCGTGGTCGGCGAGCTGTGGGGACCGACCGGCCAAGCCCAACTCGACCGTCTCGAGCTCCCCGAGGCCTACGCCCTGCGCCTCGACTCGCTGCGCAACCTGCTCGACGTCTACGAGGCGGCCATCGCCGAGCTCGATGTGCACATCCATGCCCAACTCAAGGCCGACCCCGGCTATCGGGCCCTGCTCACCTTGCCCGGAGTCGGCAAGGTCATCGCGGCGATCTTCGTGGCTGAGATTGGTGACATCACCCGCTTCAGCTCGGCCAAGAAGCTCTGCAGTTGGGCCGGGCTCACGCCCAAGCACCGCGAGTCCGACGAGGTCGTCCACCGCGGAGAGATCACCAAACAGGGCTCACCGCTGGTCCGCTGGGCGGCCATCGAGGCTGTGGGCAACTACCGGGCCAAGGGCAACGAGAAGCTACGCGCCGACTACAAGCGCATCGCCGAGCACGCCGGCAAGTACAAGGCCCGCGTGGCCGTCGCCCGCAAGCTGCTCACCCTCGCTTTCTACGCAATGCGCGACGGGGAGGTCCGATGCCTCGAGGCCGCCGCTTGAGTCTCGGCCACGGACCGACGCGAGCTCGACTAACGCCGTGGCCCACCGACTCTGGTGTGGCCGTCGTTTCTGATTGAGCCCGTCGGGACGTGGCCGAACCCCATCATGTGCGGAGATCGACGAATGAATGGCTGGCTGCCCACGGGAGCGTGACAGAACCCAAGCAGTGATGGGAACTCGCAGTACCACATAGGCGTCCTCGGACAGGATGCGCCGCTCGCCGCCGGCGTCAACGCCAAGCCTTCGGCGGGCATCGCCCGACGTTGACCCCGACGTCTCGCTGGCGCGCGCTCTCGTGCAGGACGCCGATGGGTGAATCAGGAACGATCGACAGAGAAAGGCTCTTGATCCGGCCCCGCCCCTTCATGTACGGCGTTCGGGGACAGGGGTGGGTTTGATCTCCCTGAGACTCTCGTGACTGAGCGCCCGTCGCGAAGGTCGTCAAACAATCAAGACCCGCTTCTCACGTCGACTTCTGGCAGTCCGCCCGCATCGAACACTCGTGATCTGATGATGAAGTGGTGATCTGGGCCAGCCGGGAGTGAGAAGCCTTCAGGGTCACCCTCTCCGACGTCGAGAATCAGCTGGGTGTGCTTCCACGCCTCGTATTGGCGATGATCGATGTAGAACGGGCAACCACCCACGTGGCCCAGGAGCACGTCATGATCGCCGATGACGAACTCACCGTCTGCGAAACACATCGGCATGCTGCCGTCGCAACATCCCCCTGACTGGAAGAACATGACCGGACCGTGCTCAGTGACCAGGTTTGCGATGGCACTTAGCGCGGCCGGGCTGGCGAGCACCGCCGATCTGTCCGAGGGGCCCACTGGGCGGCTCAGAAGAACCCGAGCGGCTTGGTGCTGTAGCTCACCAGGAGGTTCTTCGTCTGGGAGTAGTGCTCCAACATCATCTGGTGGTTCTCACGGCCGACTCCAGAGATTTTGTAGCCGCCGAAGGCTGCTCCTGCGGGGTAGAGGTGGTAGCAGTTGGTCCACACCCGCCCGGCCTTGATGGCGCGGCCCATGCGATAGGCGAGGTTTCCATTGCGCGTCCACACCCCGGCTCCAAGGCCGTAGAGGGTGTCGTTGGCGATGCGGACTGCGTCGGCTTCGTCGCTGAATGTGGTCACCGCGAGCACCGGACCGAAGATCTCCTCTTGGAAGATCCGCATCTCGTTATGGCCCCTGAGCACAGTCGGCTGAAAGTAGTACCCATCCTCGAGGTCTCCGCCCAGGTGGGATCGCTCGCCACCGATCAGGCACTCCGCCCCTTCTTGGCGACCGATATCGACGTAGGAGGCGATCTTCTCGATCTGCTGGACCGAGACTTGGGGCCCGATCATGGTGGCCGGGTCGAGTGGGTTGCCCTGGCGGATCAACTTGATCCGTTCAAGACAGCGCTCCATGAAGCGGTCGTAGATCGATTCGTGAATGAGTGCCCGGGACGGGCACGTGCAGACCTCGCCCTTGTTGAAGGCGTACAGCACGAGCCCCTCGATGGCCTTGTCCAAGTACTCGTCGTCCTCGTCCATCACGTCAGCGAAGAAGATGTTGGGCGACTTCCCGCCGAGCTCGACGGTCGAGGGAATCAGGTTCTGAGCGGCGTACTGCATAATCAGCCGACCGGTGGTCGTCTCCCCCGTGAATCCGATCTTGGCGATCCGCGGGCTCGAGGCCAAGGCCTTGCCGATCTCTCCGCCCGGACCGGTGACGATGTTGATCACGCCAGGCGGCACGACGTCGGCAATGACTTCGGCCAGCTTGAGGATGGACCACGGAGTCGGTGACGCCGGCTTGACCACGGTGCAGTTGCCGGCGGCGAGGGCGGGCGCAATCTTCCAGGCTGCCATCAGCAGCGGGAAGTTGAAGGGGATGATCTGCCCGACCACGCCGAGGGGCTCGTGGAAGTGGTAGGCGATAGTGTCCTTGTCGATCTCGGTCGAACGACCCTCGAGCGATCGGGTTGCCCCGGCGAAGTAGCGGAAGTGGTCAACCGCCAAAGGGATGTCGGCGGCGAGGGTCTCGCGCACCGGCTTTCCGTTCTCGAAGGTCTCCGCCACTGCCAGCATCTCGAGGTTGGCTTCGATGGCGTCCGCGATGGCGTTGAGCACAACCGCCCGCTCGGTCAGAGAGGTCTCGCCCCAGGCGTCTTTGGCGCCGTGCGCGGCATCAAGTGCGAGCTCGACATCCTCAGCGGTTGAACGGGCCACCTCGCAAAATGGCTTGCCATCGACGGGGCTCACATTGGTCATATAGCCGCCCTTGACGGGTGGCACCCACTTGCCCCCGATGAAGTTGTCGTACCGGGGCTTGAGCTCGACAATGCTGCCCGCTCGGCCCGGGGCGACGAACGCCGAACTCCGCACGGACTCCGTCTCGGACAATGTTGGATCTGCGGTCAGGGTCATTGTTGCCTCCACGTTGCCTCGACTAATGCGAGAAACGTGCGTCGGGCGGTCGCGAGGCGACTCGTATCAACGGCATCGTCCCTCACGACCTACCGTACGATTGCGGTCGCTGCGCGGGTAGGGCCGAAGGTCCCCGAACCAATTCTCCGTCGACGCCGGGTCGAGAATGAGGAATTACGCCGACCTCGGGGTCACATGTCGATCAATCCAGAACTGCCACCAGGCCGGCAGCGTACGGGGATAGTCCAGCCCTCAGGCGGTAGAGGCTGTGCCACCGCCGGTGAAGGTATCCGTGGAGGGCAACTTGCGATATTGACGGAGGGCCATCGAAACGAGAGCCGATCGGGTGAACGTGCCGCTTGACGTGACAACCATTGCAAATACATTGGAGCGAGCCGTAGTGATGGCCTCGGCCTGCAGTCCATTCGGTGACTTCGAACACTCGACGAAACCCGAATTCGGAACCTGATCGACCTTGTTATAAGCGAGGGGCGCTGAGCCCGACGCACCTGAGCAGAACGTCCCACCGGCGGCAGATGCTGCTGCACCAGCCTGTTGAGCAAGTTGGGCGGGAGTCTCTCCGGGCACATCCAGAGCGCTTAGCAGAATCACCACGAATCGAGTCCTCGAGCCTCGTTGGTGCCAGCCCTCTGCCGCGGTAGAAACTGTGGTGCCAGTCCCTCGTAGGCCATTTCGTTCGGCAGCAGCGATCCCGCTTGCGGACGTCGTCAGTCCGACTGGCGACGCCGCGATACCGCGTACAAATGGATCGGAAATGACGTGGACATCGAGTTGATGATCGCCCGCCGCAGATGCGGATCCCAAACCAACGAAAAGGACTGAGACCGCACACATGACAGCGATCACTCCTCGGTGAGCGGCACCGATCCGAGGCGCCCGACGAGTTGTCATTGCTCGGAGCCGCGCCTCGCGCGCAGAATGGCACCGTCCCGCCAGGAATCCGTCACGCTAGCCATTTCATCAGAGCAATCCACGTGAGACAAAACCACGGTATGTCCCCTTACGTCATCCTTCATAGGAGGGCGTAAGCGCCCCCTGCCGGCGTTCGGGGTCACTCTGGATCGTCGGGATCGACATTCTGCGCCCTTCGTCAGCGAGGCTCCTTGTCACGCCGTTCGCGGCGATCGATGAACGTTCGCCGTGCGAGAGCGAACCAGCAGAGGACGGCCACACCGGACAGGATCGCGGGAACTGGGTGACCAAGCAGAATGGAGGCCCCGATCGCACACCCGAAGGCAGTGAGATTCGCCGCGACGTCGTAGACGGGGGCGATGAATCGCTGGTTCATGACATGGGCGACAGCTATGAGGACACCACACGCGAAGGTCGCGGACAGCAGAAGACTCACCACGGTCGCAGTCTGGCCGAAACCCCGTCCACTATCCGCCAATTCCGCTGGGTGCCACCGTTGATCGTCTATCCCAAGGTGCCGGTCAGCTGCACCCCGGGCCGGCGTACTGGGGCAGGTGCTCATCCGTCGAACCAAGTTGTCAATCGATCGATCAGGTCGTCAATAGGTGCGACATTCGAAGTCCCGGAAGGCCAGGTGGTGAATCCATCGCCTTCCCATCTGGGGACCACGTGAAAGTGAAGATGGAACACCGACTGTTCTGAGTGTGGACCGCTCGCATTCAATACGTTGACTCCCCCGGCCTCCAAGGTCTCCCGCATGGCCACGGAGAGACGTTTGACGAGAAGCATGGTGGCTTCTAGATCTGGGCTGCTCACTTCGAATAGGTCCGCGGAGTGGATAAGCGGCGCCACCAACGAATGGCCGGGTGCCAAGATCCCATCTACGGGCAGGAACGCGATTGCACGGTCGGTTCGGTGGAGCACGACCGCCGGGGCCCGCTCGGCAGCAATCTCGCAGAATACGCAGGACATCTCTCTACGATGTCATTCTCTCAGCTGGCCCGGTACACCTACACATTGGGTGATGGGCGGGCCGCCGTCGACGGCGGATCCTCTCGGGCGTAGGCCGGTACCTTCCGTCGCTCAGGGACTATTTCCGAAAGATTGTGGGTCGAGCAATTTCGCCACAAGTGCGTCGCGAATCGCCTCGTGCTGCGGCCGAAACTTGCCCTCAAACCACTCGAGGTGGAGAAGTTCGATGATTAAGGCGGAGAGCCAGAACACGGTTGGGTCGGTACGGATCCGGTCCTCCACGGCGGATCTGGCGTCTGGGAGGTCAATGAGCACGAACCACAGGAAGGCCAAGTCATAACCGTCTGGGTAGAGCCCCGCCCACTCCCAGTCGAGGAGAAAGAATCCGTCGTCGGACGCCACGATGTTGCTCGGGTTGATGTCGGCGTGTGCAAAGACCCATCGGATCTCGATTCGCGAGCTGATCCGTTGCAGGCCCTGGTACTCGCTCTCACTGAGCAGCCCGATCTGAAGTGCCCGGCGTAACCGGCTCTGGATCGGGAGCTTGCGGAGCCAGCGGGGCCGAGGGCGGTAGGAGCGGAGGGATGTCGCGAGAGAGATGAGCCCTTCGAGGTCCTGGCCGGCCAGGTCGAGGGGAAATTTGGGGCCCAGTCGGTGGCCCACGACGGCCTCGAACTCGAGCGCAAGAGCCCTTCTGTCATGACAAACCAGTCGAGGTGTCGGTACTGGCGGGCGATGACGCGTGAGGAGCTGGTTGACCCGCAGCTCGTAGGCGAAATGGCGGGTCCAGGGTTCAGAGCCTGAATAGTGATGGTCGAGGATCGTGGTTCGCGGACCGAGTTTGTCGGCGTTAGCTGTGGGTTCGTAGCGCTTTGTGACCCGGGTGCCGTCGAGGGACCACCGAATCGTCGACAGGCTGGTTCGAACCACGTCCGGTGAGCTGATCACTGTGTCATCGTTTCCTCTCATCTCAACGATCAGGTCTGATCAAGTTAAGCCAGGGTTGCGACGGAGGGGCCCGCAGCCCGGCGGACTGGGACACCTCGTGGCTCCTAGGATTGAGCCATGGACGCCGAGTCCGCTAGCTGGTATCGAGAAGCAGCCGAGGCGGTGCTTCGACCAATGGCCGACGCAGAGTCCGCTTTCAACGCTGCCTATAGAGGCGGCAGGCAGGCTGCGATTGCAAAGGCCTGCACGCATCTCGAGAAGACTGCCCACCAGGTGGAAGCGTGGTCCGCCTCAAACCGTTGCCCGTCATCGGATGCTGAGATTCACCTGAATGGCCGAGTGCGCGCGTGTCTTCGAATCGTGAAGTGCTTGTCCGCCACCATGGTGAGGGCGGAACTTGAAGAGCGAAGGGCCTTCGAAGTCGCTGACCTACAACACAAGATCCTCTGGCACCGTGACGCCATTGCAACCTGGGCCACGAAGTCGAACGAATAGCAGCGCTCAAGTCTGGCGGTAGGGGGCACTCTTGCGACGGTAGCTTGGACCTCCGATGACTGGTGATCAAGAGACCATGCAGTCCGTCTACCAGGGCATGATGAAGTCTGGCATCGCCCCTGCAGTACGAGACCTGGGGTTCAAGGGATCGGGTGGCAAGTTTCGCATCGGGAGAGGCGACTTCACCGGCTGGGTTTACGTTCAGAAATCGAGGTGGAACACCAAAGCTGAGGTGGAGTTCACCTTCAATGTGGGCGTGTTTTACAACTTGGCTCAATCGCACATCAAAGGCATTTGGGGTGACCGGATTGGCCATCTGCTTCCTGACAGAAGAGACAAGTGGTGGAAGTTCGACTCCAAGGAATCAGCAGGAACGGTCCAAGAGGAGGCGATCAAGGCCGTGTCTCGGTACGCCTTACCCGCTATCGAAGTCGTGTTGGAAAACCCCACAATGCCGCCCACGGAGGCGGAGCTTCGAGCGCGGGCGTTAAGACGACCTCAAGGAAGAGTGGGCGCCGAGGTCGCAGAACACCTTCAGGTCGTCATCGATCTCGGGCAACGTCTACCGGCAATGGGGTCGGACGAGCTTCACGCTTTGACTTTGGACCCAGATGTTGAGATCCGGAGTCGAGCGCTCCATGAACTGGCCGGGCGGATCGAAGAAGATCACAATGCTCTGGCGATTGTCTCAGAGGCTCTCATCCACGACGCAAGCTCCTACATTCGGAAGAATGTGGCGTTGGACCTGGCGCATGTGCCAGGTCATCATGAGTTCGATCAACCCCTTGAAACGGCAACCCGGGAGGATGACCTTCAGGTGAAATGGGCCGCAACCTACGCGATCCGTATTCGAGGCAGAAGCTGATCGTCCGGTTGCCTCAGGTACTGCCCCCATGGTGCCGAACGGGGGCAGCCGTGAAGGCCGCAGACCGGACCAAATCGATGGATCGCCAGCCCCGAGTTCAGGCCAACGCCAACTCACCCATTCGCCGAACTTAGACCGAGGCGAGCTCGGTGTTGGCGACGATGGCGTCGGTGACCGAGGCCCACAGCGCTTCGGGCAGGTCGTGCCCCATACCCGGGTACGTGATGAGCATCGAGCCGGGCACCGCGGCCGCGGTCGCCTGTCCACCGCTCAGCGTTACCAGTGGGTCGGCCTCGCCGTGGAGCACCAGGAAGGGCAGCCGCACGCCGCGCAGACCCTCCGTGCGATCTGGCGACGCGAGCACGGCGGCCAATTGGCGCGCCGTGCCGTCGGGGCAATAGGAGCGGTCGTAGGCGTCCCCGGCGCGCTGGCGCAGCACCGCCTCGTCCACCGGGTAGCCCGGTGAGCCGATCACCCGGCTCCCTTGCACACTGGCCGCGATCGCCTCGTCCCGGCTCGTCGCCACCGGTCGCAGCAGGGCCGTCATCGCCTCGCCGGTGGGCGCTCCCACGGACCGGTCCCCCGTGGTCGACATGATGGAGCAGGCGGACAGGAAACGGTCGGGATGATGGATCACGAGCGCCTGCGTGATCATGCCTCCCATGGAGGCGCCCACGACGTGGGCGCTGGCGACGCCCAGCTCGGTCAGGAGCGCGGCGGCGTCGTCGGCCATGTCCTCCACCCGGTAGGGCGCCGACGTGGGGTCGCCCAGGAACAACGAGGTGAACTCCGGCATACCCTCGAACTTGGTCGAGAGGCCGCAGTCGCGGTTGTCGAATCGGATGACGAAGAAGCCGCGGTCCCGCAGCCCGTCCACGAACCCCTGGGGCCACGTGATGAGCTGGGCCCCCAACCCCATGACCAGCAGCAGAACGGGGTGCGACGGGTCACCCTCGGTGACGTACTCGATGTCGATCCCGTTGACGTGGGCGGTGGGCACGGACAGCCTCCCTTCGTGCGGATGTTCCTTGGCCTTCCTACCAGGCGCGAGCCTCCGGCGATGCGCTGCTGTCAGGCGGCGGACGTCGGCTCCGCCAGCGCGGCTGCCTGGTGGCCGGCGCGACGACGGCGCAGGCGCGGTCCCGGCTCGACACCGACGAGGAAGACCTCCACCGACGCGATGCACACGATGAAGATGGGAAACGCGGCGACGTCGAAGGTCCAGTGTTGAATCGTGAGCAGCAGGATGGTCATGCTGACGACCGCCCCGACGTAGGAGTAGACCGTCTCGGTCTCGGGGTGGGTCCAACTCTTCATCATGGTCGGCACCCCGGCCATGAAGTCGGCGAGGATGGCGGCCGAAATGGCGAGCACACCGTTGCGTGTCACCAGCCAGACCGCCGTGCCGACCGCGGAAATCACGCCGCAGGCGTAGTCGACCCTGCGGATCTTCCACACGGCGTCCGGATTGTGGAAAGAGGCGGCGAAGACGAGCAGTGGCATGAAGCCGACCATGAACGTCGGCAGGACGCGCAAACCCACGCCCTCCTTGAGCTCGACGGCGGCGGCCAGCAAGGGTGCGATGGCCCACATGAGCCACGTCACCCGGTTGGGCTTGGTCGTCCCACGGAGGGTGTCCCGCAGGTATACGGTTGTGCCCAGCGCGCCGATTGCGGCCCCGAGGAAGATCCAGTTGACGTTGATCACCGCTGGACAGTCTGCAGTGCGGTGGGCCGCCCGTCATGTCCGGGTGGGCGACGCCTCTTGGGCCCGGTCGACCGCTAGCTTCATCATGGGGGAACGTCCCCGAAGGAGCGCCGGTGCCGAACGACCACCTGCAACACAGCGGCTTCCATGGCTGAGCTCCTCGTCGTCGCCTTTCTCGGCGGGCTGATCACCGGGCTCTCCCCCTGCATCGTCCCGGTCATCCCCGTCGTGATGGCCGGCGGATCGACGGGCACGAGCAAGGCACGTCCGTACGTGATCATCGCTGGCGTCGTCGTGAGCTTCAGCCTCTCGGTCCTCTTCGCCACGTCCGTCCTGAGTTTCCTCCATCTCCCCCAGGACCTTTTGTTCTGGGTCGGAGTCGCCCTGCTCGGCCTGCTCTCGGTCGGCCTTCTCGTCCCGAGGGTGGGCGAGCTCATCGAGCGGCCGTTCGCCCGGCTCGGGTCGTCCCGCTACGCGACCGAGGGCGGCGGTTTCATCCTCGGGATGAGCCTCGGGCTCGTCTTCGTGCCCTGCGCCGGACCGGTGCTCACGGCCATTTCCGTGGCCGCCGCCCATCACCGGGTGGGCGCGACGTCGCTGCTCGTCACGCTGTTCTACGCGGCCGGCGTGACCGTTCCCCTCCTCGTGCTCGCCTTGGTGGCCCAGCGGGCGACCACATCGTGGACCGCGCTGCGCCGCCACCTGCCCACCGTGCGCAGGGTGGCCGGCGTCGTGCTCGGCGTCACGACCCTGGCTATTGCCTTCAACTGGCTCGGGGCGCTGCAGCGCGACGTCCCCGGCTACACGACGGCCCTCGAGAACCACATTGAGTCCACCGGCTCGGCCTGCACCCAACTGCGCCAACTGAGCGGCGAGCACCAGAACCAGTTCGCCGCCGCCAACGCACGCCTCGAAGGCAAGAAGGCGACCTGCACCGCCACCGACACGGGCAACTCGCAGAGCGGGCACCTCGCCGGCGGCCCCAGGACCACGACGACCACCACCTCCACCACGACTCCCGTCGCACCGGGCGCCCCGGCGCACAAGCAG
Organism: uncultured Acidimicrobiaceae bacterium; assembly: GCA_963809825.1. Lineage (GTDB taxonomy): Bacteria > Actinomycetota > Acidimicrobiia > Acidimicrobiales > RAAP-2 > Bog-473. Next base: position 383,735 of record CAWELJ010000003.1, read on the forward strand.
CGGGTGTTCATGGCTAGCAAGACGAACCTGCCCGACCTCGGCCGGGCCCCCGACTTCACCGGCATCACGGCCTGGTTCAACACGCCGGGCAACCTTCCACTGAACCTGCACGCACTGCGCGGCCAGGTGGTGCTGGTCGACTTCTGGACCTACTCGTGCATCAACTGCCAGCGCGCCCTCCCCCACGTCGAGGGCTGGTACAACGACTACAAGAAGGACGGGTTCGTGGTCGTCGGTGTCTCGGCACCCGAGTTCGCGTTCGAACACGTGGTCTCCAACGTGGAGAGTGCGGCCGGGACCCTGGGCATCGACTACCCCGTCGCGGTCGACGACGACCTGGCCACGTGGACCGCGTACAACAACAATTACTGGCCGGCGGACTACCTCATCGACCCGACGGGTGTCGTGCGCGCCTACACCTTCGGAGAGGGCGGCTACGGCACCATGGAGAGCAACATCCGCATGTTGCTCTCAGCGAACGGGATCACCGGGCTGCCGGCCCGCACCGACGTGCCGGACACGACGCCGACGAGCACCTCGCTCACGCCGGAGAGCTACGTCGGCTACAGCCGGCTGAGCAACGAGGTCGGCTCGCCCGTGCTCCCCGACAAGACGGTCGTCTACCACCCCCCATCCACCATCCCGTCCAACAGCCTCGCTTTCGGCGGCACCTGGACGGTCCATGCAGAGGAGGCGACCGCCGGCTCCAAGGCGACGCTCGGCCTCCAATTCACGGCCAACACCGCGTACCTCGTGATGAGCGGGCAAGGCTCCGTCGGCGTGGCGTTCAACGGCCGCCACCTGACGACGCTGACCGTCGGCGGGGTTCCGAAGCTCTACACGTTGTTCTCGGGGAACGTGTTGCAGTCGGGCCTGCTGACACTCACGGTGTCCCCCGGTGTGCAGGCGTACGACTTCACGTTCGGCTAGGCCGCGGCGCGCCTCCTCTGATTGGCCTGCGACCCATCGGGTATGGAGTGCGGACACGAAGATAGGAGGACACAGCCATGGCACTCGAGGACAAGGCACGCAACACGGCGGAAACCGCACGCGGGAAGGCCAAGGAAGTGGTCGGTGGCGCAACGGACGACAAGGGTCTGGAGGCGGAAGGCAAGGCCGACCAGGTCGTCGGCCATCTGAAGCAGGCCGGCGAGAAGCTCAAGGACGCCGTCCACAGCGGCAAGAGCAAGAAGTAGTCGATTCTCCGCGGTTCCCGGGCAGTGGGAGCAGCGGTCGGTCACCCTGCTTCAGTTGATCGACCGCTGCTTTCCTGCCCAGTAGGGCGCCCTGAGCTCGCGCTTGAGGATCTTCCCGGAAGGATTACGCGGGAGGGACTCGACCGCCTCCACCGAGGTCGGGCACTTGTAGTGCGCCAGGGCGGCGCGACAGTGGGCGATGACATCGGCCTCGTCGAGTGTCGCGCCCGGCGCCAGCACGACGATCGCCTTCACGGTCTCGCCCCACCTTTCGTCGGGGACGCCGATGACGGCCGCGTCGACGAGGGTCGGATGCGAGAGCAGGACGTTCTCGACTTCGGCCGGGTAGATGTTCTCGCCGCCGCTCACGACCATGTCCTTGATCCGGTCGTGCAGGTAGAGATAACCCGCGGCGTCGAAATACCCGGCGTCGCCGGTCCGTAGCCACCCGTCGGCGTCGATGGTCCTCGCCGTCTCGTCGTGCTTCCCCCAGTAGCCGGCCATGTTGTACGGCGAGCGCGTCCAGATCTCACCGACCTCGCCGGTGTCGGCATCCTTGCCCGTGTCCGGATCGACGACGCGGACCTCCACGCTCTCGTGCGGCTTGCCCGCTGAGCGGAGCAGGCCGCGCCGGGGCCCGTCGGGGTCGTGATCCTCGAATGGCAGCGCCGTGATGGCGCCGGTGGTCTCGGTCATTCCGTAGACCTGGCAGAAGCCGCAGCCGAAGGCGGCCATGCACTTCACCAACACGTCCTCCGAGATCGGGGACGCGCCGTAGAAGATCAGGCGGAGGCTCGAGAGGTCCGTCGTCGAGAGCGACGGTGTGCCGAGCAGCATCATCAGCACGGCCGGAACCACGAACATCTCGGTGATGCGCTCCGTGGCGACGAGGTCGAGCAGCACGGTGGGGTCGACGTCGCGCAGGATGATCGACCGGCCTCCGCGGGACATGGCGCACAGCGCCCAGCCCGATCCCCCGATATGGAAGAGCGGCATGGCGACCAGGCTCACGGTGTCGTCGGTGACCCTGAAGGTGGTGCCCGCCTCCGAGATCGCCGTCGACAGGTTGGCGTTGGTCAGCATGACGCCCTTGGGCAGCCCGGTGGTCCCCGAGGTGTAGAGCTGCATGCTCACTTCGTCGAGTGGGCCGACGTGGCCGGGGTCCTCGGCTGCGCACCCCTCGACCCAGACGTCGAACGGGGCGGTACGCGGGTCGGTGCACGGAGCGGCGTCGGCATCGCCGACGACGACGATGCGCCGGACGGCGGGCAGGCCACCCGGCATGGAGGCGAGCGCGCCGAGATAGTCGGTGTGGACCACGAGCAGCGGAGCCTCGGAGTCGTCGATGATGGCCGCCATTTCTGCGGGGGCGAGACGCCAGTTGACCGCGACGTTCACGGCGCCGATCAGCGCCCCGCCGAAGAGGAAGTCGAAGTAGGCCATGCCGTTGCGGTCGAGGAACGCGACGCGATCCCCGACGCCGAGGCCGTCCCGCCGTGCCGCCTGGGCTACGCGGCAGGCCCGATCGAATTCCTCGCCCCACGTGCGGCGCTGATCGCCGAGGACCAGCATCTCGTGGTCCGGTTGCCGGCCCGCAAGGTGCCGGATCAGCCCCGCCACGGTGTAGCGGTCCCGTTCGGCGACAGCGACGCTCCCTGGCACGACAGACCTCCTCACGGTCACGTATCGGGACGGGACCCTACGCAGCGCCGAGCGTCCGCCGCACGGCTGGGCGGACCGCCGAATCCTCTTTCGGAGAGATCCGATAGGTACTGGTCAGACGCATATTTGTGAAATTGACGGCAAATTTATGTTGCTTATTGACTCAAATATGGGCCCGTCACCAGGGCCTTTGTGATTCATATCACAAGATGTCTGGACAAAAGACCAGGTCACAGGCTTTCGCAAGAGATGAACGTTGGTTCTGTTCCCTCGACTGGTAGATTGGAAACCGCAAAAAGACATCGGCCTTTGGCGTGCATGCCGTGAACGGAGTTCCGGCTGCATACAGGAAGCACCGGGCCGATCGGACCTACTCAGACTGACCAGGTCGCGGCGCGCCTGCCTGCAGGCACCGCCGTGGCCACGAATCGAGGACGACAACCAGAACCACCCCCGAGGGCTGTACCGAACCGGCCGCACACCCTGCGGCGATTTGCCAGAACGGAAGATGCCTGCCCGCTCTCCGTTCGGGGCGCGAATGCAATGGCCGGAGCCCGCCTACACCGAGCAGAGCCAGGCGCAACGACGCGCCCGACGAAGGGAGGTGCCGTGCGGATCCGCATTGCACTAGGGACGGCAATAGCCGTCATTGTCTTACCAGCATTGCTTTTCGCGTTGTTCAGCATTCCCGCCGCCTCGGCGCGGGTGACCCGACATGAGGCGATCAGCCAGCACAGAACCGTGCGGGTCAATTCGAAGCTCATGTCGTACACGCAAGCAGAGAAGGTCGCGAAGCTGGCGACGTACTACCAGGCAGTGGCCGCTCAGCAAGAGGCCACCTACTTCAAGGAGCTCGCCTTCTTGAAGGCCTACCAGCAGCTGCAGCAGCTCCAAGCTGCCCAGCGGGCCGCGGCAGCGGCAAACCAGGCACAGGCCGCGGCCGCGGCCGCCCGGGCGCAGGCCGCCGCAGTCGTCGCTCCGGCTCCCGCTCCCGCTCCGGCTCCGGCCGGCGCGTTGTCCGACGCCACCAGCACGAACACACCGCACTGGGCCTGCATCCGACAGCACGAGTCGGGAGGCAACTACAGCGACGGCAACGGCGGGGCGTACCAGTTCCAGTTCGGGACGTGGAACGCGCTGACGGGGTTGCCCTCGCCCGCCCAGGACTACCCCGCTTCGGTCCAAGACGCCGCCGCGCTCAAGTTGTACTCCCAGCGCGGTTGGCAGCCGTGGACCACCCGCTACGTCTGCGGGCTGTAGGCAACCGGCCATCGATTGGTCCCGTCATGCCGGGGCCCCGAAGTGAGGACCACACAGAGCACTAACTCAAGAGGGCTGTACACCACCGGCCGCACACCCTGCGGCGACAAGCCAGAACGCGCGACGCCTTCCCGCTCGCCGTTCGGGGCGCGAATGCACAGGCCGGAGCCCGCCTACACCGAACCGAGACAGGCGCGCGCCGAGCGCGCGCCCACGAAGGGAGGTGCCGTGCGGACCCGCATTGCACTCGCGACGGCAGTAGCCGTCATTGTTGTTGTCTTTCCAGCTGTACTCATGTCACTGATCAGCAGCGACCCGGCCTGGGCCCAAGTGACCCGCCACCAGGCGGTGAGCTCGCACCGGGCCGATGTGCCCCGTGCCGTGCACATCAACGACACGTTGATGTCCTACTCCCAGGCACGCAAGGTCGCCAAGATCGTGACCTACTCCAACGCCGTCCGGGCGGCCCAGCAGGCCGCCTTCTTCCAGGCGGTCGCGACCCAGGCGAACACCATGCCGGCCGCATGGCAGGCGACGGCCATCTGCGAGGAGGGGGGTCGCAACGACCCGTACGCCGGGTACTTCGGCATCCTCGAGTGGAACCACTTCGCCGGCTATCCGACCGCGGGCAGCGCGCCGCTGTCGGTGCAGCTGGCCTGGGAGGCGCGGTACGTCGGAGGACCGCCCGACGCACCGGGGCACTGCCACAGCTACTGAGCCGCAGGTTCCGGCGCCCGCCGCTACCCCGCTTCGAACATGGCCGTCACCTGTGCCATGTCGAAGTAGTCCCGCCATGCGGTGATCTTCCCGTCCGCGACGTGGAAGGCACCCATGACGGGCAGGGGGGCGGACTTCCCTCTGATGGTGAAGGTGTCGGTCCGCTCGGTGAGGACGGTCGACCCGTCACTGGCCAGGTGGTGCACCTCGAACTCGAGCGCCTCGCACATGCCGACGAACATGGCGATCACCGCCATGGTGGCCTCGATACCCTCCGCCGGCTCCATCGGGATGTTGTGGTACACGACATCGTCGGAGAAGAAGGCCCGCAGGACATCGGGATCCCTGGAACTCGCCGCGGCGCAGAAGTCACGGACGACCTGTTCGGCACTTGGCATGGCTCTCCTCTTCCTGGCGCTGGTCGCAGCACACGGTAGCGAAGGATCCGCCATGATGAAGGGGTGACCGCGCCGACCAAGCGGGTAGCCGTGCTCGCCCCCATGCAGCCCGAGCTCAAGGCGATCGTCAAGTCCTTCGGCCTGCAGCCGGCGGCGGGCGATCCCGTGTTCTCGCACCGGGGCACCGCCGGCGACTGGTCGGTGGCGTCGCTCGTGACGGGCATGGGACCGGAACTGGCCCGCGACGCCACCCGCCGGGCGCTGGCCGCCGGCCCGTTCGACCACGTCATGGTCATCGGCATCGCCGGCGGGCTCGACCCCGACCTCCCGGTCGGCTCGCTGATGGTCCCGAGCCGCGTGCAGCTCTACCCCGACGGTCCGGTATACCTGACCCGCCCCGTCGGGTCCCGGGAGACTTCGGGCGGACTCATGACGACCGACGGGCTCTTCGACGACGACGGCATCTGGCGACCGATCCTCGAGCGCGGGTTCGGCGCGGTCGACATGGAGGCGGCGGGGGTGGCCGAGGTCTGCGAGGAGGCCGGGGTCGACTGGTCGGTCTACCGCGGCATCAGCGACCGGCCCGACGAGCACATCGTCGATCAGGTCGTGTTCTCCCTCAGCAAGCCCGACGGCTCCGCCGACCCCGTGGCGCTGGCCAAGTACCTCGCCCGCGACCCGCGGCGCGCCAAGGCGCTGGCGCATCTGAACCGCTGCATGCAGGCGGCCGCCAAGGCGGCCGCGGACGCGGCCTTCACCGACCTGTTGGAGGGTTAACCGTCCTCGGATTCGACGAGTCGCGCGTCCGACTCGTCACGGCGGGCGATCACGTGCAGGTCGATGTCGTTCTCGGACGCCATGCGCAGGATCTGCTGAATGACCGATCCCCTCGTCATGGACTGCCAGCGGGTCAGGCGGGAGGTGCCCACCACGATCTGCGTGATCTGCTGGTCGACCGCGGCGGCGAAGATGGTCTTGGCCACGTCGTCGCCCTCCAGCGTCTGCCACCTGCCGCCGACCGCCCGCACCACCTCCTCGAGCTCCGCCGTGCTGGCCCGCGAGGCGTCATCGCCGGAGATCACGTGGACCGCGATGAGGTCGGCCTTGATGCGGGCCGCGATGCGGGCCGCCCTCCGGATCACCGACGCGTTCCCGGGGGCGCCCGTCACGGCCACCATGATCCGCTCCGTCGTCTCCCAGAGCTCGCCCGCGATGCCCTTGGAGCGGAGGAACTCCAACAGCTCCTCTTCGGTCTCGTCGGCGACGAAGCGCAGTGAGAGCTCGCGCAGCGCGACGAGGTTCTCTGCCCTGAAGAAGCCGTTCAGCGCCGACGGAACCTTGTGCTCCGGATAGATGTTGCCGTGCAGCATCCGGCGCCGCAGTTGGTCGGCCGAGGAGTCGATCAGCTCGAGCTGGTCGGCCCGCCGGACCACCCAGTCGGGCACCCGCTCCCGCACGCCGACGCCCGTGATGCGCTCTACCGCATCGGCCAGGGACTCGATGTGCTGGATGTTCACGGTGGTGATGACGGCGATGCCGGCATCGAGGATCTCGAGCACGTCCTCCCAGCGCTTCTCGTGGCGACCGGATCCCGGCACGTTCGTGTGGGCCAGCTCGTCGATCAGGACGACCTCGGGCTTGCGCGCGATGACGGCGTCGAGGTCCATCTCTTCCCAGTCGGCATCGCGGTACACCACCTGCTTGCGCGGGACGACAGGCAGGTCTCGGATCTGCTCCATCGTGTAGGTCCGCTTGTGGGTCTCGACGAAGCCGACGACGACGTCGGCGCCGCGCTGGAAGCGGCGCCATCCTTCGTCGAGCATGGCGCACGTCTTGCCGACGCCGGCCGCCGCGCCGAGGTAGACACGGAAGCGCCCGGTCGGCCGTACCCCCTCGTCTTCGCCTGTGGTGCTGCTCATTTCGGCCTCGGCTGGTTCGTGACCCGCGCGCCGTCGGTACACTCGAACGACCCTCCCAAGGACGGAAAGCAGTGAGCGACGTGACGCCAGGCAACCTGGTTACCAAGCGAACGTACCAGCGTACGGTCCTCGGAATTGCCGTTACGCTCGTGGGGCTGGGCGCGGTTCTGGCCCTGCTGCTCCCCTTCCGGGATCACCTGAGCATCGCCATCCCGGCGCTGGCCTTCGTCCTGCCCGCCTTGCTGGGGGTCGTCGTCGGCGGCTTCCTCCCCGGTGCCGTCGGCGCGCTGGGGGGCTTTCTCCTCTACGACTTCTTCTTCTTGCCGCCGTACAACACCCTGACGGTGCGCTCGCCTCAGAACTGGATCGCCCTCGTCGTCTACGTCGCCGTCGTGCTGATCGTGGCCCAGGTCGTCGCCAAGCAGCGCCGCGCACGCGAGGAGGCGCTGCGGCGGACCGCCGAGTCGGAGCGGATGTTCGAGTTGTCGCAGACGCTCATCGGCGACCTGACCCTCTCGCAGCTGCTGATGCACATCGCCGACACCGTCCAGGGCGTTTTCGCCGCGCGCTGGACGGCGCTCGTGCTCCCCGAGGTCGCACGAGACGCGGCGGCAGGCCGGGTGCTCCGCGTCGCCGCATCGGCGGGCCAGGCACTGTCGGACGCGGACGTGGCCTCCGTCACATCGGGCCGGGGCCAGACCGAATCCCTGGGGCTCGTCGGCGACGCCGGCCCGCGCCGGGTCTCGGTGGCACTGGTGGCCAGCCACCGGCCCGTCGGCATGCTGGTGCTCCAGGACGTGCAGCTCGGCGAGCGGGAGCGGAACCTGCTCGGCACCTTCGCCAACCAGGCCGCGCTGGCGGTCGACCGCGCCCAGCTGCGCGAGCAGGCACTGCGGGCGCGCCTGCTCGAGGAGATCGACCGCTGGCGCAGCGCCCTCATGGGCGCCGCCTCGCACGACCTGCGGACACCGCTCGCCTCCATCAAGACGGCCGTGTCGAGCCTGCGGCAGGTCGACGCCCACTTGGGGCCGGACGACCGGGCCGAGCTCCTCGAGCTCATCGAGCTGCAGTCGGACCGCCTGGCTCGGCTCGTGACCAACCTCCTCGACATGACCCGCATCGAGGCCGGGACGTTGGAGCTGCGGCCGACCACGATCGGATTCGACGAGCTGGTCGGCGAGGCACTGGCGTCGCTCGGCGGGCTGGTGGCGCCCGACCGCATCAGCGTCGACGCGCCGGCCGACCTGCCACTGCTCCATCTCGACCACGTCCTGATGAGCCAGGTCCTGGCGAACGTGCTGGAGAACGCGGAACGGCTCTCGCCCGATGACAGCATCATTTCCGTGTCGGCGCGCACGGCACCGGGGAGCGGGGCGACGAGGGTCGAGATCGCGGTCAGCGACGAGGGCCCGGGTATCGCTCGGGAAGAGCGCGAACGCGTCTTCGAGATGTTCAGCCAGAACGGCGGCGGGGGCAGGGCCGGCCTCGGCCTCGCCATCGCCAAGGCGTTCGTCGAGGCTCACGGCGGCCTCATCTGGATAGACCCCGACGTCGGGCGCGGGGCCCGGGTCGTGTTCACGGTGCCGTGCGGGACATTCGTCACGGCGCCGGTCTGATTGCTTCCCATGACCAAGGTCCTCGTGGTCGACGACGATCCCTCGCTGCTCAAGGCCCTCCGGATCGGGCTGACCGCCGCGGGGACGAGGTGATCACGGCGCACTCGGGGAACGAGGCCGTCAACCAGGTCGCCCTCGGCGGACCGGACCTCGTCATCCTCGACCTCGGCCTGCCCGACGTGGACGGCCTGGAGGTTTGCCGGCGTATCCGCGAGTTCTCCGACGTGCCCATCGTCGTCCTGTCCGCCTACGGCGACGAGCGCCGGAAAGTGGAGGCGCTGGACAGCGGTGCCGACGATTTCGTGACGAAGCCGTTCGGCATGGCCGAGCTCGAGGCGCGGCTGCGCGTCGCGCTGCGCCACGCCGGCGCCCGCCAAGGAGAAGGAGCCGACCATCTGACGATGCTCCAAGTCGGCGAGCTCGACGTCGACCTCGTCCACCACATGGCAACGCTGGCGGGTTCGCCGCTGCAGCTCACGGCGAAGGAGTTCGAGCTGCTGGCTTACCTCGCCCGCCATGCCGGCAAGGTCTGCACGCACCACATGATCCTGAAGGACGTCTGGGGGCCCGGGTACGGCGCCGAGTCCAACTACGTGCGGGTCTACACCCACCGGCTGCGCAAGAAGATGGGGGACGAGGAGGGCCGCCTCCTGAAGACCGTGCCCGGCATCGGCTACCAGCTCGTCCCCGACTCTCACTCCCCGGTGGCGAACGAGTAGAGCGGGTTCCGCATCAGCAGCACGCCGTCCTCGAGCGCCGGGGTGCCCTCGGCGACGAGACGGCGCCCCGCGGCGACGCCCGGTACTGAGGCACGGCCCATGAAGCGCAGTACCAGCGTCCCCGTGCCGTCATCGAGGGCGGCGTCAGTACGGACGCAGGGCCGCTCCGTGGAGAGGATCGACGCCACCTCGCCGGCCACCACGGCCCGCCGACGCGGCACCAACGCCGCGATGACGGTGGCGGAGCTCACGTCCTGAGCTTGGCCAGTGCCTCGTTGAGCTGCAGCACGTTCACGAAGGGCGAGCCCAGGAAGCCGAGCGGCATGCCCTGGGTCTGCTGGGCGATGAGGCTCCGGAGCCTGGACGGGGAGATGCCGGTCGCCCGCGAGACCATGGGGATCTCGGCGTACGCGTCTTGCGGCGTGATGTCGGGGTCGAGACCGCTCCCCGAGGTGGTCACCAGGTCGGGCGTCGGGTTGACGCCCCGCGCCTTCCAGTAGGCGACAAGCTTCTGGGTGTTCTGCAGCAAGGTTTCCGAACGAGGACCGAGGTTTGTCGTCGCCGAAGAGCCACTGTTCAAGACGCCTGGCTTGCCGGGGATGTTGTTGGCCTCCAGCGGGTTGTCCCCTCCGCCGGCGGCCGGGCTCGCTGACCCGGCATACGGCCCCAGGTTGTCGGGACGTCCCTGGAACACACAGCTGCCCAAGGGGTTACCGGGGCAGCGCGTCTGCGACCAGTCCTGGCCGATGAGCCTCGAACCGTTGGCCGTGATGGAGCCGTCTGCCTGGCCCCTGAAGAAGGCCTGGGCGACCCCTGTGCCGGCGAAGGCGTACAGGAAGCCGAAGAAGACCGTGAAGACGACGACGGTGATGATGGAGCGACGGAGATGGGTGATCATGTGAGGCTCGCTCTCAGTAGGCATGGAGGGCGACCAAGATGAGGTCGATGAGCTTGATGAAGATGAACGGCACGATGATCCCGCCCACGCCGTAGATGAAGACGTTTCGGCGAAGGATCGCCTCTGCGGACGCCGGCCTGAACTTCACTCCGCGCAGCGCCAGCGGAATCAGGGCCACGATGACGAGGGCGTTGAAGATCACCGCCGAGAGCACCGCACTCTCCGGGCTGTGCAATTTCATGATGTTGAGCGCGTTGAGCTGCGGGTACGTGGCCACGAACAGCGCCGGGATGATGGCGAAGTACTTGGCGATGTCGTTGGCGATGGAGAACGTCGTCAGCGAGCCGCGGGTGATCAGCAGCTGCTTGCCGATTTCGACGACGTCGATCAGCTTGGTGGGGTTGGAGTCGAGGTCGACCATGTTGCCGGCCTCCTTGGCCGCGGTCGTCCCCGTGTTCATCGCCACACCCACATCGGCCTGAGCCAAGGCCGGCGCGTCGTTGGTGCCGTCGCCGGTCATCGCGACGAGCTTCCCGCCCTCCTGCTCGTGCCGGATGAGCTCCAACTTGGCCTCGGGAGTCGCCTCGGCCAAGAAGTCGTCGACGCCTGCCTCTTGGGCAATGGCGGCAGCGGTCAGCGGGTTGTCGCCGGTGATCATGACCGTCCGGATCCCCATCTGGCGCATTTCGTCGAACTTCTCGCGGATGCCGAGCTTCACGACATCCTTGAGTTCGATCACGCCGAGAATGACTGGACCGTCCGCCACGACCAGCGGGGTGGACCCGCCCCGGGCGATCCGATCGACGATCTCTTGGAGCCCGTCGGGCGGCGTGCCCCCCTGCTCGACCGCCCAGGTCCGTACCGATTCTGCCGCACCCTTGCGGATCTGGCGCCCATCGACGTCGAGTCCCGACATCCGGGTGGTCGCCGAGAACGGGACGAACTCGTGCGAACCGACGGGCAGCTCCCGCTCGCGAATGTTGAAGCGCTCCTTGGCCAGGACCACGATGGACCTTCCCTCGGGCGTCTCGTCAGCCAGCGAAGCCAGCTGGGCGGCGTCAGCCACCTCCTCTTCCGTGTGCCCGTGCGCCGGGAAGAAGGCCGACGCCATGCGGTTGCCGAGCGTGATCGTCCCGGTCTTGTCGAGCAGCAGCGTCTGCACGTCACCGGCCGCCTCGACGGCGCGTCCGCTCATGGCGAGGACGTTCCGCTGCACGAGCCGATCCATGCCGGCGATGCCGATGGCCGAGAGGAGCGCGCCGATGGTGGTCGGGATGAGGCACACGAGCAACGACACCAAGATGACGACCGACACCGTCGCGCCCGAGTAGACGCCGAAGGCCTGCAGCGTCACCACGACGGGGATGAAGACAATGGTCAGCACGGCCAGGAGGATGGTGAGGGCGATCTCGTTCGGGGTCCTCTGGCGGTTGGCCCCTTCCACCAGGGTGATCATGCGGTCGAGGAAGGTCTGCCCGCGCTCGGCCGTGATGCGCACCACGATGCGGTCGGAGAGCACCCGTGTGCCCCCCGTGACGGCAGAGCGATCGCCTCCGGACTCACGGATGACGGGTGCCGACTCCCCGGTGATGGCCGACTCGTCCACCGAGGCGATGCCCTCGACGATCTCGCCGTCCGAGGGGATGAGGTCGCCCGCCTCGCACACCACGAGGTCCCCTTTCGCCAGCTCCGCGGCCGCCACCCGCTCCTCGGAGCCGGCGGGTGTGAGGCGGCGCGCCTCCGTCTCGGCGCGCATGCGACGCAGGGTGTCGGCCTGCGCCTTCCCTCGCCCTTCCGCCATCGCCTCGGCGAAGTTGGCGAACATCACCGTGAGGAAGAGCCACACGGTGATGGACCAGTCGAATACCCCGGGATGTGCGATCGACTCGAGGAACGTCACGACCGTGCCAACGAGCACGACGAACATGACCGGGTTCCTGACCTGCACCCGGGGGTCGAGCTTCTTGAAGGCATCGACGAGGGCCCGGCCCATGATCTGGCGGTCGAAGAGACTCCGAGACCCGGCGACGCCGTGTGGCAGGTCGCTCGGCTGGGATTGCGGTTGTGTGGTCACTGTGGTCATCAGAAGAACTTTCCGTGGCTGAGCTGCTCGACGATGGGGCCGAGCGAGACGGCGGGGAAGAAGGTCAGGCCGCCGATGATGATGATGACGCCGATGGTCAGCCCGACGAACATGCCGTTGTCGGTGCGGAACGTCCCGAGCGAGGCGGGCACGGTGTTCTTGGCGGCCAGGACGCCTCCCAGCGCGAGGGCCGGGATCATGATCCCGAAGCGGCCGATCAGCATGTCGATGGCGCCGACGATGTTGTAGAAGGCGGTGTTGCCCGTCAATCCAGCCATGGCCGACCCGTTGTTGTTGCCCTGCGACGTGAGGCCATAGAGGATCTCGGAGAATCCGTGAGGACCGGCGTTGAGCGGGCCGGCCCGCCCGGCATGGAGCGACACCGCGATGGCCGTCAGCACCAGCACGGTGACCGGCATCACCACTGCGGCCAGGCCGGCCAGCTTCACCTCCCGGGCCTGGATCTTCTTGCCCAGGTATTCGGGTGTTCGCCCGATCATGAGGCCGCCGATGAAGACCGCGATGACGGCGTAGATGAGGATGGTGTACAAGCCACTCCCGGTCCCACCGGGGGTGACCTCACCGAGCATCATGCCGGTCATCGGGCCGAAGCCACCCATGGGGTTGTACGAGTCGGTGGAGCTGTCCACGGCGCCGTCGGAGGTCTGGGTCATCGACACGTTGAACAGCGCGCTGGTGGTGTCGCCGAAATAGGAGTTCTTGCCCTCGGTGTTGCCCACCGTGGAGTGCACGCCGGCCGTCGCGATGGCCGGGTTGTTCTGGTGCTCGGCATAGGCCGTGAAGCCGACCCAGGTGCCGAAGATCAGGACCATGGCGATCAACAGTGCGACGCCGTGGCGGATGCTCCCCACCATCTTGCCGAACGTGTACGTCAGCGCGAACGGAATGGAGAGGGTGAGCCAGATGTAGATGAAGTTGGTGATCGCCGTGGGGTTCTCGAAGGGGTGGCCCAGGTCGACGTTGAAGAACCCGCCGCCGTTGGTGCCCAGCTGCATGATCGGCCCCATGAAGCCGGCCGGACCCCGCGGGATGGTCTGCGTGACGCCGTTCATCGCGTTGTGGATCGTCACGGGCCCAGCGAGGGTCTGCACCGCGCCCAAGGCGACCATTACGATCCCCGCCACGAAGGCGATCGGGAGGAGGATGTAGAGCATGCAGCGGGTGATGTCGACCCAGAAGTTGCCGATGGTGGGCGAGTTCCGGCGCGAGAAGCCCCGGGTCACGGCGATCGCCACGGCGATCCCGACGGCGGCGCTGACGAACTGCTGCACCGTGAGCACACCGATCTGGGAGAAGTACGACATGGTCGTCTCGCCGCCGTAGTTCTGCCAGTTCGTGTTCGTCATGAACGACACGATCGTGTTGAAGGTGAGCGCCTGCGGCGGCCCCCCGAAGTGCTGGGGGTTGAGCGGCAGCGACCCCTGGATTCGCATAAGGACGTAGCCGACGACGAGGAAGACCCCGGAGAAGATCACCGTCGAGCCGGCGTAGCGCTTCCAGGACTGCTCCTTGTCGGGGCTGGTCCCGAGGAGCCGGTAGAAGGGGCGTTCCAGCCAGGCCAGGAAGGTGACGCGGCCGTCGAAGACGGCGGCCATGTACGACCCCAGGTACCGCCAGGCGATCCCCAGGGTGACGATCAGGAGGACGATGGTCCAGAAGAAACCCATGTCAGATCAGAACCACTCGGGCTTGAACATGGCGATGCCCAAGTAGATGAACATCGCGATGGAAATTCCGAGGAGGAGTCCCTGGACCCAGGTCATACCCGCTCCAGGCACCAGATGAGGCCCATGAACGCCGCGACGAACGCGACGAACCCCAGCACTGCGAGGAAGTCAGCCATGGGTCCCATCGTGGCGGCGCGTTCGTCAACCCGATGTGAACGCGCCGGGGTCGAGCGTCAACAGAATGTCAACAGCCGCCGAGGGCCGGCTGTGCCTAAGGTGAGCACGGTCACGAAGTGAAAGTGGGGTGAGGGTGATGGCCTTGGACCTGCAGGGATGCCGCACACTGGTGACGGGGGCCTCGTCGGGCATCGGGGCCGGCCTCGCCGTGGCGCTGGCGGAGCGTGGCGCCGTGGTGGGCATCTGCGCCCGCCGGGCCGAGCGCCTGACCGAGGTGGTCGGGCGCTGCATGGAGCACTCCCCGGACAGCCGGATGTGGGTGGTGAACCTGGCCGACCCCGACGCCGTGGACAAGCTGGCCGTCGACGTGATGGACGCCTTCGGCGGGGTCGACCTGCTGGTCAACAACGCCGGCATCCCCAAGCGCCGCCACACCACCGCGCTCGACATCGACACCATCACCGCGGTCATGCACGTCAACTACCTCTCGCCGATGCGCCTGACCATGGACCTGCTGCCCCAGATGCTGGCGCGGGGGTCCGGCACCATCGTCAACATCTCGTCGATCGCCGCCAAGCTCAGCGCTCCCGGCGAGGCGGCCTACGACGCGTCGAAGGCGGCGCTCACCGCCTTCTCCGAGGCGATGGCCGTGGACCTGTGGGAGGACGGCATCAAGGTCATGGTGGTCTACCCCGGCGTCATCGACACCGAGCTGTTCACCCTGCCCGACAACGACGTGCCCGACCTGCCCGTGCCGGCCGAGCCGGTCTCGGTCGCCGTCGACGCCATCCTGGCGGGCCTGGACGCGGGCGTCGCCCAGGTCTACGTACCCGAGTGGTTCCACGGCGTCACCGCCAACAAGGAGAAGGACGTCGGCGCGTTCCTGGAGGGCACCGCGGCCTACATGCGCGAACAGAAGCAGAAGCACAGCCAGAAGGCCTGAGGGGAGGACGCATGAAGATCGAGCCCGATGCGGCCGGCATGAACGCGGAGCGCCTGGAGCGGATCACCGAGCACTTCGGCACCCGGTACGTCCATGCCGGGAAGATCGTCGGCTGCCAGGTCACGGTGGTGCGCGGTGGGCACCTCGCCTACCAGCGCTCGCTCGGGCTCATGGACCGGGAGCGCCAGACACCGATGGCGGACGACGCCATCTTCCGCATCTTCTCCATGACGAAGCCCATCGCCTCGGTCGCCCTCATGCAGCTCTACGAGCGCGGCCTGTTCCAGCTGCTCGACCCCGTGCACCGCTACATCCCCGAATGGCGGACCCAGCAGGTGGGCGAGGTGCAGGACGACGGATCCGTCACGCGAGTGAAGCCCGCGCGGCCCATGAACATGCGCGACGTCCTGATGCACACGACCGGGCTGCCCGGCGGGCTCTACCCCGGCAACCCCATCGACGACGCCTTCAACACGGCGCGGGCCTCGCTGGGCGGCGGGCAGACGCTCGAGAGCGTCACGGGACTGCTGGCCGAGCACCCGCTCAAGTTCCATCCCGGCACGCACTGGAACTACGGGATCTCCACCGACATCGTGGGGCGGCTGGTCGAGATCCTCTCGGGGCTGCCCTTCGACGAGTATCTCCGGCGCGAGATCTTCGAACCCCTCGGCATGGTCGACACCGGGTTCTTCGTCCCCGAGGCCTCGCTGCCGCGGTTCGCCGCCTGCTACGAGTACCGCCCGGCCAACACCCCGCGTCTCTTGGAGAGCCCCTTCTTCAACGGGTTCGTGCGCCCCCGCACCTACCTCTCCGGTGCCGGCGGGCTCGTCTCCACGACACACGACTACGTGGCGTTCTGCCAGATGCTGGCCAACGGCGGCCACCTGGACGGCCGGCGCGTGCTGGGCCGCAAGACGCTGGAGCTGATGACGGTGAACCACCTGCCCGGTGGCGCCACGCTGCAGGACATGGCCATCGGGGGCTTCGGCGAGGCCGGGTTCGAGGGTGTCGGCTTCGGCCTGGGCTTCGCCGTCGGGCTGGGCCCGGCCGCCACGACCATGGCCGGCTCGGCGGGCGACTTCTACTGGGGGGGCGCCGCCAGCACCGCCTTCTGGGTCGATCCCGCCGAGGACCTGTTCGCGGTCTTCATGACGCAGCTCTTCCCCTCCGTCGCCTACCCCTTCCGCGCCCAGCTGCGCGCGCTCGTGTACCAGGCCATCGACGACTGATGGACGGCGCGGCGGAGCCCGTCGGACCGACCGACGCCACCGCAATCCCTCGTTTCGCGGGCCTCGGTACTTTCGCCCGCCTGCCGACGCTGGCCGAGGCCCCGCGCTGGGACATCGCGGTGGTCGGCGTCCCCTTCGACGGCGGCACGAGCTACCGGCCCGGCGCCCGCTTCGGCCCGGCGGCGGTCCGACAGGGCTCGCGCCTCCTGCGCCCCTACAACCCGGCGCTCGATGCCCTACCCTTCGCGCTGGCCCAGGTGGTCGACGCCGGTGACATCGCCTGCACGCCGTTCAGCCCCGAGGAGGCGGTGGGCCAGATTCAGGCCGCGGCCGATGCACTCCTCGCAGAGGGCGGGCGGCTGGTGGCGATCGGCGGCGACCACACCATCGCCCTGCCGCTGCTGCGGGCGACCGCCCGGCGGCACGGGCCGCTCGCCCTGGTCCACTTCGACGCGCATCTCGACACGTGGGACACCTACTTCGGCCAGCGTTTCACCCATGGGACCCCCTTCCGCCGCGCCTGGGAGGAGGGCCTCCTCCGGCGCGAGCAGAGCGTGCACGTAGGGCTGCGGGGCCCGCTCTACTCGGACCGCGACCTGACCGACGACACCGGCATGGGCTTCGCCCAGGTCACGGCCGACGACGTCGAGACCCTCGGCGTGGCCGGCGTGGTCGAGCGGGTGCTGGCGCGGACCGCCGGCGCGCCCGTCTACGTGTCCGTCGACATCGACGTGCTCGACCCGGCGCACGCCCCCGGCACCGGCACGCCCGAGGCCGGCGGCCTGACCAGCCGGGAGCTGCTGTCCCTCCTGCGCGGGCTCGAGCCGTCCACTGTGGTGGGTGCCGACGTCGTGGAGGTCTCGCCTGCCTACGACCACGCCGAGATCACCGCGATCGCCGCCGCGCACGTGCTCTACGACCTGGTCACGCTCATGGCTCGCCGCCGGGGGGACTGACCCCACGGCGGACCCCGAACGCGGGCGCTTGTAACAGTCCATTCACGTGCGGGAAACCGGCCGCGAACGTTGCCCTCGTAGGGTGAGCCTCACGCCGTTGACGAGGGGACTCATGGTGCCAACGTGAAGCGAGACCTTCTTGTTGGGGTGGCCCAGTGGCTGGCCACGCCCGGTGAGCCGCGCCTGAACATGAGCGTGGCCCTGGGCATGATGGACGACGCGGCGTCACGCGGCGTCGAGCTGCTCGTCCTCCCGGAGTTGTGGTCGTGCGGCTACGACCCCGAGACGCTGGGCCGTGACGCCCGGGCCGACGCGGAACCCCTGGGCGGGCCGCGGTCGCAGCGGCTCGCCGACGCGGCCCGCCAGCGCGAGATGTGGCTGGCCGCCGGGAGCGTGCCCGAGCTGGACGAGGACGGCCGGATCTACGACACCGCCCTCGTCTTCAGCCCCCGGGGCCGGCTGGTGGCCTGGCACCGCAAGGCGCACCTCTACCCGCCGACGCTCGAGCACACCGTGTTCAGCCCGGGCGACCGGCTGACGACCTTCGACGACCCCGCCCTGGGCCGGGTCGGGCTGATCGTGTGCTTCGACGGCGACTTCCCGGAGGTGGCCCGCACCCTGGCCCTGCGGGGCGCGCGGCTGGTGATCGCCCCGGCGGCGTACGAGGTGGAGGGTGCCAACGCCTGGGACCTCCTCTACCCGGCGCTCGCGTTGACCAACAGCCAGTGGTGGGTGCAGGCGAACCAGTCCGGCTCACACTCGACGTCGACCCTTCTGGGCGCCAGCCGGATCGTGGCCCCGACCGGCACCGTCGTCGCGGAGGCCGGCCGTGCCGCGCCGGGTGCCGCCTGCCGGGCCGAGCTGCTCGTCCACCGGATCGACCTGCACATCGCGTACCAGCGCGAAGGCATCTCCGGCCTCCTCGAGGACGAGCGCCACGCCGATCTGTACTTCGACCGGGTGCCGGCCCCGTCCGCGTAGCGCGCCGGCGGGCCCGGTGCAGCGGGATCGCAATGGGCGTAACGTCACGAGCGGTCGGCTCGATCGACGAGGCGATCACGGAGTGGAAGGGGTCAGCAATGATCTTCGTCACGAGATACACCTTGAAGTCACACATGTCCAAGCCGGACGTGAAGCGCCTCATGGACATCTTCGGCCAGCGTGGAGCGGTCACGGGTGAGATCGCCAACTACGTGAACGTCGACGGGACGGGGGGGTTCACCATCGCGGAGTCCGACGACATGAACTCGGCCTACGCCGACGCGCTGGCGTACTCGGAGTTCATGACGTTCACCATCTCCCCCGTGCTCAAGATCGACGACGCGGTGGGTCCCATCTTCGAATACCTGGGCTGACCGCCGGGGTGGGCCGCGGTTCCGGCCTGTTCCGACGGGGAGGCGGGCATACTTGCTCCCATGGCCGCACCCGAGGTTCCGCGCCTGGTTCTCGCCTCGGCGTCCAAGGCCAGGTTGCGGGTGCTGCGCGATGCCGGCTTCGAGCCCGAGGTCGTGGTCAGCGGGGTGGACGAGGACGTGGGCGACCTGCGCACCACCGAGGCGGTGGCGCTGCTGGCCGAGCGCAAGGCGTCGGCGGTGGCGCCCCTGTGTGAACGCGCCCTGGTCCTCGGGTGCGACTCGTTGCTCGAGCTCGACGGGATGTCGCTCGGCAAGCCGGCGTCGGGCGCCGACGTCGTCGCCACGTGGCGGCATCTCTCGAACCGGCAGGGCCGGCTGCACACCGGTCACTGCCTGATCGACACGGGTTCGGGACGGCGAGTGGGTGACGTCGCCAGCACCCTCATCTGGTTCGGCAGCCCCACCGACGAGGAGCTCGAGGCCTATGCGGCACGGGATGAGGCGTTGCAGCTCGCCGGCGCCTTCAGCATCGAGGGCCACGGCGGCTCCTTCGTCGACGGCATCGACGGCTCCCCCTCCAACGTCCTCGGGCTGTCGCTCCCGCTCTTGCGCTCGCTGCTGTCCGAGCTGGGCGTGCGGATCACCGATCTGTGGCGTGAGGGCCCGCCACTCCCGACCTGAACCCGTGGTGTCCTGACCTCAGGTCGCCGTCAGCTCCAGCAGGAACTCGGAGACCTGCTCGGGCTCGGTGATCATCAGGTCGTGCCCGGTGTCGATCTCGAAGACCCGGGTCGCGCCCCGCGTGCGCTCGGCGACGTCGATGTTCCCGGTGCCGAGGGGGTTCACGCAGACGATGTCGGTCCGCGGGATGCGCCGCACCGCCTGCTCGTCGGTCAGGTGAAGGTTCTGCTCGAAGGTCCGCCACGGCTGCGGGGTCAACCGCCCTTGCATCCACTCGAGCGCCTCCTGGTCCGTCACGCCGTAGAAGCGCCCCGCCTCCGGCATGGTGTGCAGGACGAGCTCGACGCCGTCGACCACCTTGCCCATGCTCCGGGCCATCGCCATCAGGTCCGGGGACACGTCGGCCAGCGATTGGCCGTCCGTCGGCGTCGCCGCATCGAGGAAGACCAGGTGACCGACGCGTGAAGGAGCCCGGTCCGCCACGCCGGTGATGACCATGCCCCCGTAGCTGTGACCAACCAGGATCACATCGTGCAGGTCCTCGTACTTCAGGACCGCCACCACGTCGTCGATGTGCATGTCGAGGTCGACGTCGGGTCCGAGGAGATGCGCCCGTTCGCCCAGGCCGGTCAAGGTCGGCGTGTGCACCTCGTGGCCGGCCCTGCGCAGGAAGGGGGTGAGGCGCTGCCAGCACCAGCCGCCATGACCGCCACCGTGCACCAAGACGAACGTCGCCATGACCGTGTCCCCTTCATCCGGCCGTCCGGCTCCTCGCCGGGGCACCCGCACGAGCGCATCGGCCCGTCGTGGCGCTCACCCTAGGAAGCGGCCGGGACGATCGTCAACGAACCGAGACGGCGCCGAGGGACACGTGCGCCGTCATGGGGCGCCCCGTCGGCTGACCGTTAAGGTCTGACGCCATGAACTTCTGGGTGACGTACCCGCTGACCTCGCATCCGTACAACCCCGAGTTCGTCACCAAGGCGGGGTTGACCGAGTTCTGTCGGGCCGCCGAGGCGGCCGGGTTCTCGGGGATCGGGTTCACGGACCACCCGGTCCCGACGGACCGCTGGCTGCAGGCGGGCGGGCATGACGCCCTCGATCCGTTCGTGGCGCTCTCCTTCTGCGCGGCGGCCACCGACCGCATCCGCCTGATCCCGAACATCCTGGTGTTGCCCTATCGCAACCCGTTCCTGGTCGCCAAGTCGGTCGCCACCATCGACGCGCTGTCCGGCGGCCGCTTCACCCTCTCCGTCGCCACCGGCTACCTGCGCGGTGAGTACGCCGCGTTGGGCGTCGACTTCGACCAGCGCAACGCGCTCTTCGACGACGCCATCGAGGCGATCCTCGGGATCTGGGGCAACGACGACTACGCCCATCAGGGGTTGACGTACACGGCCAAGGGCCAGTCCGCGAACCCCAAGCCCGATCCCATCCCTCCGATCTGGGTCGGCGGGAACAGCCGGATGTCCCGTCGCCGGGTCGCCCGTTACGGGAACGGCTGGAACCCCTTCCCCGCGCCGCGGGTCCTGGCCGAGACGGCCAAGACGCGGCCGCTCGAGTCCCTGGACGACCTGCGCCCGATGCTCGACGAGCTGTGGCAGTTCGTCGACGAGGCCGGGCGGGACCGCTCCACGATCGACGTGTCGTTCGGCACCGGTGCCGGCGGGGATCCGGGGAGCGACGCGTTCAATGCGGACGCCCACCTCGCCGCCGTCGAGGATCTGGCGCGGTTGGGGGTCACCTGGTGCGGCGCCGGCGTGCCCGGCGACTCGCTCGCCCATGCCGTCGAGTCACTCCAGCGCTTCGGCGAGTCGGTGATCGGGCCGGCGTAGGTCCGGGTCGGAGGGCCGGTGACGACCTACGTGATCTACCAGGCCGACGTCCTCGACCCCGCCGGGTACGAGGAGTACAAGGAGCAGGCCGCGCGGAGCGTCGCCGCCGCCGGTGGCCGGTACGTCGTGCGTGGCGGTGATGCCGTCGCCCTCGAGGGTGACATGCCTGCCGGCCGCACCGTGGTGCTCGCCTTCCCGACGCGGCAGGCCGCGCTCGACTGGCACCACGGCGCGGAGTACGCGGCGGCCCGCCGGCTGCGCGAGGGCGCGGCCCGAGCGACGCTCCACCTCGTGGACGGCGTGGACGAGGCCACGTAGCCCGGCCGGGCCACCCGTCCGCCGCCCCACGGCCGTTGGTAGGGTCGCCGCCATGGCAGAGCGCACCGGCACCGGGGACATGGTCTCCCTCTACGACGGCCTGCTCAGCACCCGCGCCATCCGGCGCTACACCGACGAGCCCGTCCCCGACGAGGTGCTGCGCGACATCCTCTTCGCCGCCACCCGGGCGCCGAGCGGGTCCAACCGTCAGCCCTTCCGCTTCATCGTCCTCACCGACGGGCCGGTGGCCCGCGAGGCCAAGCGCCTCCTCGGCGAGGGGGCCCGCACGTTCTGGGCCGCCAAGCGGGAAGCCGACGGCTACGACAAGGGGTCGGGCGCCGACACCGACTCCCCGAAGTCCCGCATGGCCCGCACCATGCAGCACTACGTCGACACCTTCGAGTCCGTGCCCGTGTTGGTCCTGGCCTGCTTCGTGCACTACCGCCACACCAATTACACGGACGGCGCCTCGGTCTACCCCGCCTGCCAGAACCTGCTCCTGGCCGCACGCGCCCTGGGCTACGGCGGCGTCATGACCGGCTGGCAGTTCGCCGCCGCCGCCGAGCTGCGCACCCTGCTGCACATCCCCGAGGAGGTCGAGCTCATGGCGACGATCACGATCGGCCGCCCGCAGGGGCGGCACGGCCCGGTGCGCCGGAGGCCCCTCCCCGAGCTGGTCTACGGCGAGCGCTGGGGGGAAGCCCCCGGCTGGGCGGTCGACCCGGAGGGGGTCGCGCACACGGCGGCGGGGCCACCCGCCGCCAGCTAATACAGTCTGGGTGTTGCGCCCGCTCGCGGAAGGCTGACCATGCCCCCTGTCGACTCCCCCGTCTTCGACGCCGACAACCATTACTACGAGGCGCTGGACGCATTCACCCGCCACCTCGACCCGGAACTCGGGCCCCGGGTGATCCAGTGGGTGGAGGTCGGCGGCCGGCGCTACCACGCCCTGGGCGGCACGATCAGCCGGGCCGTCACCAACCCGACCTTCAACCCGATCGCCCCCGCCGGCGCGCTGGTCGACTACTTCCGGGGCAACCCCGACGGCCGCCCGATGCACGAGCTCATGGGGTCGCCCGAGCCCATCCGCCCCGAGTACCGCGACCGCGACGCCCGCCTCGCCACCATGGACGCCCAGGGCCTGGCCAAGGTCTGGCTCTTCCCGACCCTCGGCATGCTCTACGAGGAGTCGCTCAAGCAGGACCCCGGGGCGGTGGTGCTCCTGTTCCGGGCCTTCAACCGCTGGCTCGCCGAGGACTGGGGCATGGCGTACGCCGACCGTATCTTCGCCGCCCCCTACATCTCGCTGGCCGACGGGGACGAGGCCGTGCGCGAGCTCGAATGGGCGCTCGCCGCCGGGGCCCGCACCGTCGTGATGCGGGCCGCCGCGGCGACCACCGTGTCGGGACCGCTCTCACCGGCCGCCGACGCCTACGACCCCTTCTGGGCCCGGGTGAACGAGGCCGGCATCACGGTGGTCGTGCACGCCGGCGACGCCGGGCTCTCCTCCAACGGTTATGCGCCCGACGGCTTCTCGGCCTCGTTCCGCTCGGGCGGGGGCAGGCCGAGCATCAAGATGTTCGCCATCGAGCGAGCGGCCCACGACTTCCTGGCCACCCTCATCCTCGAGAAGCTCTTCGACCGCTTCCCCAACCTGCGCATCGCATCGGTCGAGAACGGCTCCGAGTTCCTGGCCCCCCTCTTCAAGAAGATGCGCACGACGGACAAGCGCATGCCGGGCTATTTCACCGAGGACCCCGTCGTCACCTTCCGTCGCCACGTGTGGATCAATCCCTTCTGGGAGGACGACGTCAACGAGATCGTGGACCTCATGGGCGACGATCGGGTGATCTTCGGGTCGGACTGGCCGCACATCGAAGGACTGCCCGAACCGACGGACTGGGCGACCGAGCTGCAGAAGCTGCCGCCCGGGTCGGTGGCCAAGATCATGGGCGGCAACGTGTCCGAGCTCAACGAGCGGCGGCCGGCATCGTGACCGAGGTCGTCGACCGGAGCGAGACGGTGGCCTCGGTGGCGCCGGCGTCCCAGATGGAGCCGCACGTGATCATCCTGTTCGGGGCGACGGGCGACCTGGCGGCGCGCAAGCTGCTGCCGGGGCTGCTCCATCTCTCCCAGACCGGGATGATGCCCGAGTACCGGATCGTCGGCAGCTCGACGAGCAACCTGAGCGACGAGGACTTCCGCCACCTGGCCCGCCACGCCTGCGATCAGTTCGCCACCGGCAAGATCTCGCTGCTGCAGTGGGCCAACTTCGAGAAGCGGCTGACCTTCGTGTCCACCGCTGCGGGGCCGGAGGCCCTTGCCGAGGCCGTGCACCAGGCGGAGGACGCAATCGGGGGCGAGCCACGCCGGCTCCACTACCTGAGCATCCCGCCGGTGGCGGACCGCGACGTGATCCAGATGCTGGCCGACGCCAAGTTGGTCGAGCGCTCGCGGGTGATCTTGGAGAAGCCGTTCGGAACCGACCTCGCCAGCGCCGTCGCACTCAACGACATGCTGCACCAGTACTTCGACGAGAGCCAGATCTTCCGCATCGATCACTTCCTCGGGAAGGAGGCGGCCCAGAACATCCTGGCCTTCCGCTTCGCCAACGGCCTCTTCGAGCCGATCTGGAACCGGGACCACATCGACCACGTGCAGATCGACGTGCCCGAGACGCTCGGCGTCGACGACCGGGTCAAGTTCTACGAGGCGACCGGCGCGTTCAAGGACATGGTGGTCACGCACCTCTTCCAGATCCTCGGCTTCATGGCGATGGAACCCCCGACGGAGCTCTCCGCGGGCCCTATCAACGAGGAGAAGAACAAGGTCTTCCGCTCCATGCGCCTCCTCGATCCGACCCAGGTCGTGCGCGGCCAGTACGAGGGCTACCGGGACATCCCCGGCGTGGCGGCCGATTCCGACACCGAGACGTTCGTCGCCATGCGCTGCGACATCGACAACTGGCGCTGGGCCGGCGTGCCCTTCTTCCTGCGCACCGGAAAGCAGCTGGGCGGCGGCGAGCGCATCATCTCCATTGCATTCCGTGAGCCCCCGAAGTCCATGTTCCCCGACGACTCGGGCATGGGCAGCCAGGGCCCCGACCACCTCACCTTCGACCTGGCCGACTCGTCGAAGCTGTCACTCTCCTTCTACGGGAAGCGGCCGGGGCCGGGCATGAAGCTCGAGAAGCTCAGCCTGCAGTTCGCGCTGCACGAGACGGGGCAGGATGCCGACGTGCTCGAGGCCTACGAGCGCTTGATCCACGACGCCATGGTCGGCGACCACACGCTGTTCAACACCGCCGAGGGCATCGAGCGGCTGTGGGAGATCTCGACACCCCTGCTCGACGACCCGCCCGCCGCGCAGTCCTACCCCAAGGGGAGCTGGGGACCACCGGCCATCACCGATCTCATCGCGCCCCGCACCTGGCGGCTGCCCTTCGAGCGCCGCTGGCGCGGGACCTCGGCTTCCTGAGTCAGGGCTGCCGGCCGGTGTAGGCCACGAGCTGCGCCATCGGGTCGGCGGTCGGGCCCGCCGGGACCTCCGCGCCGAACGCGTCACCGTCGCGCAGGGCAGGCTGGATCAACCCGCCGCGGGCGAGGCCCAGCACGTAGGTGCTGAGCCCGTCGTTGCCCGGGAGCTCGCGACCGGTGGCGCGGGCGTAGTCCCAGGCGTGCACGAGCAGCTCCATGGACAAGATGCGCGACGCCAGCTCGGCCGGCATCTCCCCACCCGCCAGCTGGACGGTCCCCTCCAGGCCGCGGCGGCGCCAACCCTCGAGGACGGGCTGGGCCAGGTCCGAGATGCGGACTTCGTACGCCGCGTCCTCGTCCGGCGAGACCGACACCCCGGCGCAGCCACCCAGGGCGACGAGCGATCCCGCCAGGTGGCCGGTCAACTGGTCGACGTCGAACTTGGCGCAGGGCGTCTGCGCCTTGCCGTCACCGGGCCCCATGCCCCGCAGCACATGGGCGCACAGGGCCAGCGAAGCCTCCGCCGCGCTGAGCTGGTCCCACGCCGCCGCGTCGCGCTGGAGCGAAGGATCGAGGCCGGCGTCGCCCTCCTGGCCGGCGGCCACCAGCCGCCCCAGGAAGTGGTCCCAGCCCTGGGAGTGGTTGTCGTCCTGCTCGGGCGTCAAGCCCTCGTGCACGAGTCGCACCGTCGTACCGCCCTCGGCCGGCTCGAGCGTGACGGTGACCGTCGACGCACCGGGGGGAAGCGCCTCGTCGCCCTCCCAGCCGAACGTGTAGACGAGCCGCCGGCCCGGCTCGATCTCGACGAAGGACCCGCCCGCGTTGGCGCCCGGCACCACGGTCCAGCGGTAGTCGCCGCCGGCTCGCAGGTCGACCCGGGCCGACAGCGCCTGCCAGCGCCGCAGGCGCTCGGGCTCGGTCAGCAGGGCGAAGGTCTGGTCGGCGTCGAGCGGCACGAGGACCGACTTGTCAATCGTCATGGGGAGTCCCTTTCTCCGATGGTGCACGTGGATGCGGTGGATCGGCGGCGGCGAGCTGCTCGAGCTCGCTGGTCCAGAAGGCGTCGAGGGTGCTGCGCAGCGCCGCCATGCCCGCCGGGACGAGCCGGTAGCGGCGGAACCGGCCGTCCTGCCGGGCCTGCACCAGGCCGGCTGCGGCCAGGACCCCGAGGTGCTGCGAGACGGCCGGGCGGGTCACCGAGAACTCGGCCGCCAGCTCCGTGACCGTGCGCTCGCCACCGCGCAGCAACTCCAGCAGCCGGCGGCGGTTGGGCTCGGCCAGCACGGCGAGGAGGTCGGGGGTGACAGGCGGCGCCCCGGCCCCGGGCTGCGTCTGGCTCGTGGTCACCGTCACCGCACAACATGTTAGTAGAGACTAACACGTTGGGCGCGGACCGCAAGCCCGTACCCGGGGCGCCCAGGGGCTAGATAGAGCGACCTGCGCCGAGCGACGACGCACGCGACAAGGGAGACGAAATGCCGAGAATGGTGATCACCCACAACGTGGTCGACGTCGACGCGTGGTTGCAGTTCAAGTCGGAGCGGGCGGAGAGCGTCGTCGCCATGGGAGGGAGCAACGTGGTGGATCTGGTGGCGCACGACGGCAGCAACGCCGTCGCCGTGATGGCCGACGTGGACGATGCCGCCGCCATGATGGCGGGTCTGGCCGCACCGCCGCCGGAGGTCGCGGCCGCGATGGAGCGGCACGGCGTCCACCCACCCCTGGTGGCCTACGTGGAGAAGTAGTCCGTCCCGCTCAGGGCTGCGGTGGGGGCCAGCGCGTGTTCGCTTCTTCGAAGAGCCGGCGGGTGCGTTCGAGGTCGCGGGGCCGCTCTTCGTAGGTCTCGGGGTCCCACTCGGAGCGCTCGACGGTGAAGAAGTCACCGCCGTAGACGTGCAGCGCCACCGCGTACTCGCGGCGGGAGTTGGCGACCGAGTGGATGACGTCGTCGCCGAGGACGAGGACGTCGCCGGCCGGCAGGTCCCGGCCGCCCGCTGACTCGAGGCCGCCGGGAGCCCGTCGGAAGAACGCGTTGTCCTCCTGGCCCCCGTACATGCCGATGGCCGCCCACATGCGGTGCTCGTGGGGGTACAGGGACATCCCCGGTGTCCATGCGACCTGCAGCACCGTGAGCTCGGAGGTGTTGTGCAGGGTCGTGATGCCACCGACCTCGACGGGACCGAGCGCCTCTTCGAGCCCCGCCGGGTGGGCCACCAGCTCATCGAGCACGTCGCGCACGGCCAGGACGGGCGTGTGCTCCGCCAGCGCGGCCTGGCACCGCGTGACGATGTCGTCGACCGTGAGCGCCATCACACCAAGACTACGGCCATCGGCCGTGAGCCGACCGCCGGACAATCCTCCCTTGACATCTCCGTCGCACTCCATTATCTTGATATCAAGATAATGGTCCTCAAGATAATGGGGCCACGAGAGAGAGGTGGACACATGGCACAGGCGACATTGCTGGTTCGACACGAGGTCGCGGACTACGCGGCCTGGCGCTCGGCCTACGAGAGCGTCGACGGGCTACGCCAGGAACACGGCTGCACCGAGGCCGAGGTGCTGGTCGACCCCGCCGACAAGCAGGACGTGTACGTCCTGCACCGGTTCCCCACCGTGGAGCAGGCGCAAGCCTTTGCCGGCAGCACCGAGCTGCGTGAGGCCATGGGTCGCGCCGGGGTCAAGGGCGCACCGCGGATCGAGATCGCGGTGGAGGCGTGAACTGAGCCCGTCTCCGCCGGGCAACCGAGGTGGCGCCCGCAAGGGCGCTGCCTCGGCGCTGCCCGAGGTGGCGGCATTCGAGAAGGAGTTTCCCGGGGCGTCCTGGCTTTCCGCCCAGGTCATGCGCAACCTCGAAGTGGTCGGAGGCCACGCCGAAGCGCTGGTCGCTGCGGTGGCACGTCGTCACGGCCTGTCGCACGCAGCGCTCAACGCCCTCGCCGTGATCGAGGGGAACGGCGCTCCCATGACCGCCGGCGCCGTCGGCGCCCACATGCACATCACGAGCGGAACCATGACCAGCGTGCTCGACACCTTGGAGCGCAACGGGTACATCCGGCGGCTCGCCGATCCCGACGACCGTCGTCGGGTCCTCGTGGACGTGACACCAGAGGCCCAAGCCGTGCTCAATCGGCTGCTCCCCGAGGTCGTCCAGACCACCACGGCCGTGCTGGCCGGAATCGGCGACACCGAGCTCTACGCCTTCTTGGACACGCTGGCTCGTATCCGCGATGCCATCGCCGCCGCCCCGGACGATCTGCCGGCCGCGCCCCCTCGTCGCACGCCCCGCAACCTCAGGCGTTCCTGAAGACGAACGCCGGGGAGCACCACCCCCGGGCTCAGAACGAGACGGTCCCCAACGAGGCCCGGGGATCGGTCGTCGGCACGATCTCCTTGCCGAGCGGTGCGATCGCCACGGCCGCCAGCTTGAAGTTCCCGAGTCCCAGTGGAATGCCGATGATCGTCAGGCAGAGGACAAAGCCGAGAACCAGGTGTGCGACGGCCATCCAGAGCCCCACAAGGATGAACCAGATGACGTTCCCGATCGTTGAGGCGGCACCGGCCTCGGGCCGTCGGACCACCGTGCGGCCAAATGGCCAGAGCACGAAGGCGGCCAGCCGGAATGCGGCGATACCGAAAGGAATGGTGATGATCAGGACGCACATGACGAGCCCCGCCATCGCGTAGCCCACGGCGAGCCAGAACCCGGACAGAACGAGCCAGAGGACGTTCAGGACCGTGCGCACGAAGCGAGTACGCCTTGGTCAGTCACCGACCGGCTGATCGATCGGCACGGCTCGCACATGGAAGCCGCCGGCACGACGCTCCAGGGGAGCGTCGGTCGGTGCGTCGGGTTCCCGTTCTTCGGGATCCGGGCCCCCAGCATCAGCCTGATCCTCGATCACCCTGACGTGAGCGGAGGCCGTTCGCGGTGTCACTGCCGGTTCGGATGCCTCGGCCAACCGCTCGAGCTGACGCTTCTCCCGGCGACGCCGTAAGGGACCACCCCTCGATGTCGGTATGTCCCCCTGTCCCATGACCTGAGCCTAGGGCTTGAGGAGCTGGCCACGGTGGCTCTGGCCGCGTCCCCGGCCTTCGCCGCGGTATGGCACGCCTCGGCTCCGATCCGGCGACCTCACTAGTGTTCGGTCGTGGCCCGTTCGCCGCAGAGGGATGGTGCAGGTGATGGCAGCAGCGGATCGGGAAGAGATCGCAATCGTCGGCATCACCATCGTCGAGGAGCTCGCAGACAGGAGCGAGGTCGAATGGCAGCTGAACGCCTCGCCTGAGCTCGAGTGGGCCGAAGTCTTCCAATTCGCGGGCCCGTCGGAACGGAGCGGTTCGATCCAGTGGGTCCAGGGCAGCGGGCCCGACGTCATCGGCCCGGCCGTACGATGGTTCGTCCCCAACGGCGAAATCGAAGAAGCGGACGCGGAGGTCAGACACCGTCTGTCAGTTGCGAACGCGAGACTCGGGTTGGGCCGGGGCGACTAGGACGAGCACCGCGCACGTTCATTGCGTTCTCGTTCGAAGCGCTCGCCATCTTGGCGCCGGTATGTTTTCATGGCGATTCCAACGCGAGCACTGAGGAGGTGCACATGAAGATGAACTCGACGAACCGTCGGATCCCGCTGGTGTGCGCCACTGCCGCTGCGGATCGTCACGCTCTGCTGGGCTGACCAGCATCGAGCTCGCGGCGAGCGCCCACGGCGCCGCCTCACACCCTCCGGTCACCGGCGCAACGTCGCCGTGCCCGTTGTCACACCTCCGGTCGATACTTCTTCCCCGCCCCTAAAGGAGCACCGATGCACCCCGAATTGTTACGGGTCCTTGCCAAGGCCCGACATGACGATCTCCTCGACGAACGTCGGACCCGCGTGCACACGAGGATCCGACTCGATGACGAGCCACAGCGGTTCCATCGTTCGCGCCAGCGCGTGGGCTCCCTGCTCATTTGGGCCGGCGCACGCCTGATGGGCGAGCACCGGGACGCGCTGGAGCTGGCGCACGAGTAACCCGACTGCAGTCTCTCGTGCCACACGGGGTGCACCTCCGCGAGCCGACCCACGATGGCGGCCGGGTCCGATGAATCTCCAAGTCCTCATGCCCGTGGCTCCGCAGGGAGGGGCGCAACGGTCCCCCATCTTGGGGGTGCTCGCTGGGCCTGCACCCCGCATACTTGATCCAACGAGTGGTGGGGGCCAGGTTCGCGAGGGTTCCGTGGTGGTTCACCCGGCGCCGGAGCGAGCGGCGGGTGGTTGTCGATGGCGATTTCACAAGGCAACGGGAGTCCACGATTCATCGACTTCGCTGCGCTCGCGGTCTGGTTCAAGAGAGTGCGCCGGCCGGGGCCGGTCATGGAAGCCGAGCGCCGATTCGAAGATCTCGTCTGGTCCAACGAGGTACGGGCTCCGCGTCTGGCTGCCTATGACGAGCTCGCCGCCGCGGCCAACCGTGGGCGTCATTGGATCGAGGTCAACCCCTGTCCAGACGAAACAATCGGGCTGCACTTCATGGGCCAGATGGCGGCTTTTGGCGACGTCGCCCGCACCGTGCGATCGGCGGTCACACTTCACGGTGATGGCGCCGTCATGGTTGATCGGCTTACCGCCCTCCGGCGTGAGATCGATCTGCACGTGAAGGCGATCGACAGACTCGAGCAAAGTGCGCGGGCACCCGATCATCGTGGATCAGGTGCTCCCGTGATGAGCTGAGACGCGTCTGACCAGAAGTACCTGTGCCCGAGTGCCATGCCGCCCCCTGGGAATGGCCCACGCAAGGTGGTCTCCATCCTGGTGCCCCCTCGCGCGTCATAGAAGGACTGCGCCGCCGTGTTCTGGTCGAGGACCCACAGGTAGAGGGGTTCGGAGGGCCGCTGCCATATGAGCTCTTGGGCCGCTCGTGACAGCAACTGCGTGCCGATCCCTCGACCTTTCAGGTCGCTTCGAACATGCAGATTGTCGAGAAGTGCTCCCCATACCGGATCGTGGCCGAAAACCACGTGCGCAAAGCCGATGACGTCTGCGTCGGTGTCGGCACACACTGTGAACCGATTCGGCCTTGGTGGTGCCAGCCGACTCCTCCACACCTCCAGCCGTTCCGCGACGATGTCGCCGTCGAGGTAGGCATCGAGGTATGCGCCACGATAGTGACGCCGCCAGCTGTCGGCGTGGAGCTCCGCAATGTCGCCCGCATCATGCGCCGTCGCCTCCCGATACCGGGCAGAGACGGGTTGCAGTGGCTCGTCGGATCTGCGGGTCATCACGGCCTCCTCATCGGCCCTGGCATTGGCACCGTGCCGAAGCCGGTTGCCGGACCGTCCACGGGCCAGGCCCCTCAGGTCACTCTCGATGAACAGCCGCAAGATACCAGCAGCCACCATGGGCGGATCTCCATCCCGGAGCGGGGGCAATGAGGTCGGTTCGGGCCATGATGGCCAGGTGGATGTCCGTCGAGCGGCTTTGATCGGCGTGGCGCTACTCGTGGGCGGGGGTGGAGTTGCCGGGGCCAGCACGTCCTCGTCGTCGCCCATTCGGATTCGCGTTGCGCTCGACCAGCGTCGTGTCGTCGCCGGGCGACCCATTCACGGGACGGCCGTACTCACCAATACAACCTCCCGACAGGTCCTGGTGCAGAGCTGCGCCCGGAATGGCTGGCTCCAGGTGGGACTCAAGGGTCACGGGTACACGTTTCGGGCCAGCAGCACTTTGATCGCGTGTCCACCCTCCATCCGGCTCACACCGGGAGCAAACCGATTCCCGGTGACCGTTCTGACGACGTACGACGGTTGTCTTCAACCAGGTGGGAAGTCAGCGACTTCATTGCCTGCCTGTACGTCAAAAGGCCCTCCTCCACTGCCCGCCGGGAGGTACTCGACGACTGTCTTCGTGAGCGGCCTTGCGCATATGACGGAATTTTCTCGTCCCACGACCGTGACCCTCCTGCGGCCAATGGAACAGAAGGAGTCACCGTCAAGCGTCCTTCCATGCCCGAATTGTTCCGGCCACCCGGCGTACGGGCCCACCCCAATGCGGCGATAGCGGGAGGCTCCGACACCGGTGTGTCGGCTCGCGGTGGCATCGCACACCACTTGCGGCTCCAAGCTCCGGACCCTCACAACCGCTCCCGGCGAGCAGGTATTCGGTCCATGCCTAAGAGAGGATCTCGACGTACCCGTCGGACCCATTGACACGGATCCGCTGCCCGTCGCTGATCAGCCGGGTAGCGTGCTCCACTCCCACCACGGCCGGCAGCCCGTACTCGCGTGCGATCACCGCACCGTGGGTCATCAGGCCCCCAACCTCCGTCACGAGTCCCGTGATCCCGACGAACACCGGCGTCCAACTGGGGTCCGTATAGGCGGTGACCAGAATGTCGCCCGCCTCGAGATCGGCCTCGGCCATGTCGAGGATGACGCGAGCCCTTCCCTCGACGGTCCCGGCGGACACGGGCAGGCCGACGAGCGCGCCGGCCGGGACATCGACACGCCCGTACGTCCCGGTGACGACCTCGCCGTCCGATGTGAACACCCGCGGTGGCGTGAGCGCTTCGTACGACCGGAACGCCTGCTTGCGCCGATCGATGAGCTCGTCATCCACTTGGTTGGTCCGCACGACGTCCTCGAGCTCCCCGAACGTGAGGTAGAAGGCGTCCTCCTTCTGACGAAGTAAGCCGGCTTGCACGAGCCGCTCTGCCTCTTCGAGCAAGGCCCGCTTGTAGACGTAGTAGCGGCTGACCATGCCGTACTTCGGATACTCCCGGTATCCGATGAAGGTCCGGACCCGGTCGATCATCCGCTTGGTTTCATCGGCCTTGCGCTCCCCGTCCGGCAAGCCCCGCAGGCGCGTCAACAGTTCCTGCTCCTTCTCCCGCGCCTCCTGCCGTCCATGCTCGAAGCGCCGCGCTGCGGCCCCCGGTTCGAAGTTCTTGATGTTTCCGAGGATCACAGGGACCAGCGTGGTGGGGTGTTCGCTCCAGCGCGGCCTCGTGATGTCGATCTCACCGACACAGCGCATCCCGTACTTGTCGAGGAAGGCCGCAATGGCGTCTCGGGCTTCGAGCCCGCCT
This sequence comes from uncultured Acidimicrobiaceae bacterium, assembly GCA_963809825.1. Classification (GTDB taxonomy): domain Bacteria; phylum Actinomycetota; class Acidimicrobiia; order Acidimicrobiales; family RAAP-2; genus Bog-473. The sequence continues at coordinate 416,928 of CAWELJ010000003.1, forward strand.
TCGATCGTCGGCGGCACGTCCAGGACGCGTTCGGCGTGGGTCCCCTCCAGGTAGGCCACGACCTCTGGATGGTGCCGGATCACGTCCGCCACATCCATCAACGCCAGGCCCATCTCCGACGTGATGTTGTCCGGAACCGACTGCGTGAGCGTGTCCGCCGCATTCTTCTCACCCAGCCACTCCTGCAGCTGCACGTTCAGCCACCACGTGGCCTCCATCGCCGACATGAACACCTGATGGCTGTGCGGATCGAACAGGATCCGCTTCAGCTCCTCGATGTCCTCCCGGATGAAGTCGAGCAGCGCGGAGCCGGACTTCCCACGAATGTCGCTCTTCAACTTGGCAATGGAGGCCTCACTGCGCTCGATCAGCGCGGTGACGATGGCCGGATCGGTCTCGATGGGGGCGGGCACGCCGCGATCCGGCGTCGTACCTGGACTCGCGTCGCTGAGGGTGGGGAGCAAGTCGTCGCGTTCGAGGATGGTCTTGAGCGCGTCCCCGACCAGGGGATCGCCCTTCCCGAGGACCTCCAAGAGACCGGCGCGGCTTGCCGGCGACGCCAAGCCCGGGCCGACGTCGACGAACAGCCTCCCGCCGGCGACGTACATCGGCCGAGGTGTGGTCAGCTGCCAAAAGGAGAGGCCCAGGGGCTTCATGGCGTCGGTCATCATCTGCGCATGACCCACCGACACATAGACGTGCTTCTCTTGGTCACTCGCCGCGGGGATGGGGAACAGTGTGGTGATCGGCCGGCTCTGGACGATGTGGAAGCTGTCACCGACCAGGCACCATTCGATGTCCTGGGGCAGGCCGAAGTGCGCCTCGATCAGTCGTCCCAGCTGCACGAGCCGCACGACCTGCGCGTCGGTCAATGCCGGCTGTTCCCGGCGCTCGGGCTCGACCGCCAGTTCCTGCGTTCCGCCTGCCGGCGAGGCGTAGACGGCGAGCCGTTTGGCGCCGAGGGCCCTGGCGACGACGACGCCGTCACGCACCTTGTAGACGTCCGCGTTCACCCGGCCCGAGACCAGGGCCTCACCGAGGCCGAAGCTGGCCTCGACGGACGCGACCCTCCGGTTCGATGTCACGGGGTCGGCCGTGAAGAGGATGCCGGCCGCGTCCGGGTAGACCATCTGCTGCACGACGACGGCCATGTGGACCTGCCGGTGGTCGAAGCCATTCCGGAGGCGGTAGGTCACGGCCCTCTCGGTGAAGAGTGAGGCCCAGCACCGGCTGACGTGCCGGACGATCGCCGCCGACCCCACGACGTTCAGGTAGGTGTCCAGCTGACCGGCGAAAGAGGCCGTCGGGAGGTCCTCTGCCGTGGCGCTCGAACGGACGGCATAGGCCGCGTCCTCGCCGAGGCTGGCGACCCGGGCAGTGATCGCCGCCGCCAGCTCCTCGGTGACGGTGATCTCGTCGATCGTCCGGCGGATCTCCGCGCTGAACGTGCCGATTGCCTCACGGTCGTCCGGGCTCAGGCGCGACAGCCGATTGATCCGCTCGCCGACGGAGGGCGCGTTTGCCATGATCCGCCGGAAGGCGTCCGTGGTCACGCAGAAGCCGGCCGGCACGCAGGTGCCTTCGATTCTCGAGAGCTCCCCCAAGTGCGCGCCCTTGCCACCAACGACTGCGACCTGCGTCCGGTCGATCTCCTCGAAGCCCAGCACGTCGCTCCCCATCAGCCCACCTTCCCCTTCAGACCATTCGGGGTCTGTCCCATTCCCGCTGTCGATCGTGGCGACGCCCGTGGCCGGACTGCATTCTCAACACGTCACGGGTCCTTGCGGCAAGCCCCCCACCCTGCTGTATCTTGGTAGTGGCGGGGAAGGTGGCGTGCCGGCGTCAAGCGATTGCAACCGACTCGGGGACGAAATACCGGCTCCCGGGCCACGGCGCGGATATGCGCCGTGTCTTCCGGGCTGACCAGTCAGTGGAAATAGGACGCCACGGTGCTGTAGGCCACGTGGCCGCCACCATTGTCGATCGCCTGGACGACAGGGGCAGGGATGGGAGCCCACTTGGCGGGCATCTCGGCCGCCAAGGAGGGGTTCAGCGTGTAGATCAGCGCAAAATTGACGATCCACAGTGCGGGACCCATTGACATCCCGACCACGGAGCTCACACCTCCCTTGGTGTTCGTGATCAGTTCAGCTGGTTTCGATTGCTTCTGCGCCGCATTGCCGTAGACCACTTCTGACGTGTACGCCGATCTGTAGAGCTGTTCGAGGGACTTTGCTGCGCCATTGGCCCTCATCCATTTGCCCATGTAGCCCGTTGGTGCGATCACGCGGTTGACGAGGTACGTCGGGGCCGTCTCGTAGGCCGGGCTTTCCAGCTCTCCGCTCGTCGTGACGAAGAGGCCGTAGCTGGCGAGGACGGATGTGACGACCTGTCCGTTGTCATCCCTGTACGCCAAGGGGTGACCAACGGTGTTGGTCAGGATCTTCACACTTTCGTCGACCAACTTCGCACTCTGGACATCTCCAGAACCGTCTTTGCCCTGACCGGCGATGAACACCCGGTATTGCTCCTCGGTCAACACGTCGGTCTTCTTCAGACCGATCTCCCTGGCAATCTCATTGGCAACAGCTTGTCCGAGCGGTTGATTGAGCTGGCCCTGGTCGCTGATCTCCGTGGGCGCCACGCGCTCATATTGCGGAGTTCCCGCGAAGGGCTCTGCAAAGCCCGTCTCAGGGGAGCCTGGACTCGCCGCTCCCGCTGCCCGAAGGCCGACGGCCTGCATCGCCACGACGAAGAGTCCGACCAGCGCGACGACAGCAGCGACCCTGGAGGGACGCCCGGTCAACGAGGTTCCATCGGGTGTCCCGATGTGCGGCATTTGTCAGGCTCCTTCCGCGCGACGATCCCGCGCGTCCCCCTCTAGCTTACGGGGTCTGCCCTACACGCTTCTCCACTGAGCGGCACCGACCTTCTGAACGACCACCGTCGCGGCCACGTCGGGCACCTTCCTCGGTCCACGTGGAGGAGCCATCGTGCGTCGTGACGACGTCCTTGAGATGTCGATCGTTATGGCGTTGTCGCGTCGGAGACCGATGTGAAGATCGTCGAGCGGATCTCCCCGATCGTGGCGTCGAGGTCGCGGACGACGGATTGGATCCTGGACACAACCTCTCCATCCTCCAACCGATTCAACACGCTTGCCAGTGTTGTGCCCATCTCAGAATCAGCGAGCCACCGTGCAGCGAACCGGCTCAGGGCACGAGCAGCACGCGACCGAAAGCCTGCCTGCTCTCAATGTAGGCGTGCGCGCCGGCGGCGTCCGAGAGCGGGAAGGCGCGGTCGATGACCACCTGCAGCTCGCTCTTCGCGATGGCGTCGAGGTGTCCGGCGATCATTGCGTGCGCACGCGGGTACAGGAGGAGCTCGGCGCCGAGGAAGTAGCCCGACAGCGTCTGGTTGTTGGGGCGCAGGCCCGAGATGTCCAGGTGCTCGGCCGCCGAGCGGCCTGCATCGCCGACGGTCACGCACCGGCCGCGGTAAGCCAGCACGTTGACGCTGCCCTGCAGGGTCGCGCCGCCCACCGAGTCCACGACCACGTCCACGCCGCGGCCGTCGGTCAGCCTCCGGGCCTCGGCCACGAAGTCCTGGGTGGCGTAGTTGATGCCCTCGTCGAGGCCCAGCGCACGCAGGCGCTCGAGGCGCTCGTCGCTCGACGCAGTGGCGAAGACGCGGGCGCCGGCCCTTTTCGCCATCTGTATGGCCGCGATCCCCACCCCGCCCGCACCGGCGTGGATCAGCGCCGTCTCCCCCGCCTGCAGCCGGCCGAATTCGAAGAGGCAGTCGTCGGCCGTCCCGAAGGGCACGGGGACGCACGCCGCCTGGTCGGTGGACACGCCGTCGGGGATCTTCCAGGCGAAGCCTTCCGGCACGGCCCGGCGCTCGGCGTGCGAGCCGTCGAGGCCCACGGTGACGGCGCGGTCCCCCACCTTGAAGCCCCGGACGTCGGCACCCACCTCCGCCACGGTGCCCGCGCACTGGTAGCCCACCACGTGCGGCACCCGGGCCAGGTCGCCGCCCAGCCGGTTGAGCGTGTCGCCCCCCTCGATGCTGACCGCCTCGACGTCGACCAGGATGTCACCGGCCCCGGGCACGGGGTCCGGCACCTCCTCGTAGCGGAAGACGTCGGGATTCCCCGTCTCGTAGTACACGGCTGCCTTCATGACCGGACATACTCCCGCATCCGGAAGCGTCGTGTCCTCTTGGCGTACCAGCGGGAGGTCTGGGGCAGCTGGGTGGCGATCTTGCCGTTCTCGTTCTTGAAGTAGCTCTGGCACCCGTCGCTCCAGATGGTGCCGGCCAGGGCCTCGCCCAGCTCCCGGTTGTAGTCCTCCATGACGTCGCGCCGGACGTCGACCGCGCCCGCCCGGCGCCGGCGCATTGCCCGCAGCGCGCGCAGCACGTAATTCGCCTGCGCCTCCAGGATGACGATGATGGAGTTGCCGCCCTGGTTCGTGTTCGGGCCGTAGAGCATGAAGAAGTTGGGATACCCCGCCACCGTCAGGCCCATGTACGCGTGCGCCACATCGGACCAGTCGTCGTGCAGGCGCCGGCCCCCTACACCGACGACGTCCATTCCCTTGAGGTACTCCGTGGCCTTGAAGCCGGTGGCGAGGACGATCACATCGACGGGCCGCTCCTGCCCGTCGGTGGTGACGATCGTGCCCGGGGTGATCCGTGCGATGGGCTCGGTGATCAGCTCGACGTTGTCGCGCACAAGGGCCTTGTAGAAGTCGCTGCACACGAGTGTGCGCTTGCACCCGAACGGGTAGTCGGGTGTGAGCTTGGCGCGCAGGTCGTCGTCCTCAATCCGGTAGTGGATGTGGCTCAGCGCGATCGCCTTGAGCTGCTCGGCCGTCTCGTCGCCCTGGCGGAAGGCGATCGTGTTCTCGAAGGCCCAGTAGATCTCGCGCCGGTGTCGTCGTATGGCGACGGGGTTGCGTGCGAAGCGGCGCTTCTCCTCCTCGGTGAAGGGCTTGTCGGAGCGGGGCAGGATCCACTGCGGCGTGCGCTGGAAGACGTCGACGGCGGCGGCGACCTTGGCCACCTCGGGCACGATCTGTGCCGCGCTGGCGCCGGTCCCGATGACGGCGACCCGCTTGCCGGCCAGGTCGTGGTCGTGCTCCCAGCGGGCGGAGTGGAAGCAGGAGCCGGCAAAGGTCGCGAGGCCGTCGATGTCCGGGAACGAGGGGGTCGTGAAGGTCCCGATGGCACTGACCAGCACGTCGGCGTCGTAGGTGCCGCCGGCGGCGTCGGTGAGGTGCCAGCGCCGCGCCCCGTCGTCCCACCGGGCCGCCGTGATGCGGGTATGGGTTCGGAGATGGGGGCGGATGCCGAAGCGCTCGGCGCAGGCCTCGAAGTACTCGAGGATCTCGGGTTGCTGCGCGTAGGTCTTGGTCCAATCGGGCTTGAGGGCGAAGGAGTAGGAGTACAGGTGCGACGGGACGTCGCACGCCGCGCCGGGGTAGGTGTTGGCTCGCCACGTGCCCCCGACGCCGTCGGACGCCTCGAAGATGACGAAGTCGCGTTGGCGTGCCTTGGCCAGCCGGATGGCCAGACCGAGTCCGCCGGCGCCCGCCCCGATGATGGCGACCCGCCAGTGCGGGACCGTGGCACCCGCTTCCGCCTCGCCCCCCGGCGTCACCGTCAGCCGCCGCCCGCCGGCCGGGCGGCCAGGTTCCGTCGGGCCAGGTCGTCCATCAGCTCCACCGCGACGCCGTTGGGGTCGCGCACGACGGCCATGCGCACGGGACCGACGGCCTCCACCGTCGGCTCCCCCCCGACACCGAGCGCGGCCAGGCGGGGCAGCACCGTGTCGAGGTCGGCGTAGAGCGACAGCAGGAAGAATCCCTCGGCGGGCCCCGGCGCGCCTGCGGCCGGCGGTGCGGTGCCGTCCATGGCGACCAGCTCGACGATCCCGTCCTCGGGCGCCGCCGGCTCTCCCAGGAACACCGAGCGCAGCGTCGAGGACGCGGCGCCGAAGAGCTCACGCCAGGGGCCCTCGAAGGTCTCGTCCATGATGATCTCGAGACCGAGGCCGTCACGCCAGAACACGAGGCTGGCCTCGACGTCACGCGTCGCGATCGCAGAATGGTGCACCTTGGCCACGGGCCCAGAGTCTGTCACTGCCGGCCGGGTACGGTCTGCGCTGGGCGGGACCGAAGGGAGGCCGATGAACGACGAGACGGAGCCGCTCACACTGGTGGTGGGCGGCGGGTCGGGCATCGGCGCCGCCCTGGCCGACCGGCTCCGGGCCCGGGGGGCGACGACGGTGACCTGGGACATCGCCGGGCCCCACGACATCACCTGCGACGTGACCGAGCCCGCTGCGATCGACGAGGCCGTCCGGCTGACCCGGGCAGGCTGGGGCGTCCCGGGCTGGGTCACGGTGACCGCCGGCGTCGGGCACGCCGGGCTCCTGGCCGACGCCTCCGTGGAGGACTTCGACCGGATCATGCGCGTGAACGCGCGCGGTCCGTGGCTGTGCATGCGGGCCTGGGTCGGCCCCATGCGCGACGAGGGGGTGGCAGGGTCGTTCGTCGCGGTCTCCAGCGTCAGCGCGCGGCTGGTGGACCGCAGCATGGGCGTCTACTGCGCCTCCAAGGCGGCCCTGTCGATGCTCGTGAGGGTCGCCGCCGTCGAGTGGGGTCCCCTCGGTCTGCGTGTCAACGCGGTGGCACCGGGCGTGACGCGGACGCCCATGCTCGGCCGGGGGCCCTCCACGACCGTCGGGGGGTCGCCGTGGTTGGCCGGCGTGGCCGATCGCACCGCGCTGGGCCGGCTGGGTGAGGCCGACGACATCGCCCAGGCCATCGTCTCGTTGCACGCCATGAAGTGGGTCACCGGCCAGGTGGTCGAGGCCGACGGCGGGCTTTCGCTGCACAGCCCGATCGACGCCTTCGGGGGGATGCCGCGGCGCGACCGCGCCTGAGCGGGCGGGGCGCTCCGTTCAGGCCGTGCCCTGCGGCCGGAGCCCGTCGCAGACGATGGCCAGCATGTCGCCGGCCGGCGCCCCGACGGCGTGCGCACCGGCCTGACAGGTGGCACCGACGAGCGCGACGACCATCGCCGCCGTCACGTCGGGCCGCACGGCGCCGACGGCCTGTGCCCGTTGCAGGAGCACGCCGACGGCCTCGCGGAGCTCGTCCTTCACCCCGGCCGCCGCCATGTCGAAGGCCAGTCCCGCCCCCATGACCGCGACCAGGAGGTCCCGCTTCACCGCGCCCTGCTCGACGATGTGGCCGAGGAAACCGAAGAACGCCGCGGCGGGGTCGGCCGCATCGGCCTGTGCCCGCGCGTCGACGGTGAGGGCGGAGAGCCGCTCCAACAGGATCGCCTCGCACAGCTTCTCCTTGGTCGGGAAATGCCGGTAGAGGGTCCCGACCCCGACCCCGGCCTTCTCGGCGATGGTGTCGACCGGGACCTCGATCCCCTCGGACGCGAACACCACCTCGGCCGCCTCGAGGATGCGGGCGCGGTTGCGTTGGGCGTCCGCCCGCTGTGGGCGCGCCACAGCGTCACTGCTCGGCTCGTCACACCCGCCCGGTAGCTTCGACTTCGGGCCCACGGAAATCTCTCCCTCCCCGTTGACAAACGGAGTCTTGGTTCCGTATAGTCTAACTGGAACCAATATTCCGATTCCGATTCCGATTGTAGGCCATCCGAGCCCCGGGGACCAGACCCTTTCCCAGGTGAGGACGTCGGCGGCAACGCCGGGCCCGACCGGAGTCGGTCCTTCCAGGAGACGGAGACGCCATGACAACGACACTCGAGCGCCCGGACCAGGCGAACGGTCCCGGGCCGGACCTCGACCCCAAGCGCTTCCGGGCGCTGGCCATCATCGCCGTGGCCCAGCTCATGGTGGTGCTCGACGCCTCCGTGGTGATCATCGCCCTGCCCTCGGCCCAGCGGGCCCTGCACATCTCGTCGGCCAACCGCCAGTGGATGCTGACCGCCTACACCCTCTCGTTCGCCGGCCTCCTCCTCCTGGGCGGCCGCATCGCCGACTACTTCGGGCGCAAGCGGATGTTCGTGGTCAGCCTCATCGGCTTCGCCGGCGCCTCCGCCCTCGGTGGCCTGGCCCAGAACTCGGCCATGCTCTTCAGCGCCCGCGCCCTCCAGGGTGCCTTCGCCGCCGTCATGGCGCCCGCCGCCCTCTCGCTGCTCACGGTCGCCTTCACCGAGCCCAAGGAGCGGGCCCGGGCCTTCGCCGTCTACGGCGGGATCGCCGGCGCCGGCGCCGCCATCGGCCTCATCCTGGGCGGCGTGCTGACCGAGTTCGCCTCCTGGCGCTGGACGCTCCTCATCAACGTGCCCATCGCCGTCGCCGCGGCCGTGGCCGCCTTCCGCTACGTCTCGGAGAGCCGGGCCTCGGCCAACCACGGCTACGACCTGCCGGGGGCCGCGACGGTCACCGGCGGGCTGCTGGCGCTCGTCTACGGGTTCACCAAGGCGGGCACCGACGGCTGGAGCTCATCGGTCACGCTCACCCTCTTCGGCATCGCCGCCGTGCTCCTCGTTTCCTTCGTGGTCATCGAGCAGCGCGCCGCCCACCCGCTCCTCCCGCTGCGCATCGTGCTCGACCGCAACCGGGGCGGGTCGTTCCTGGCCTCGCTGCTGGTCGGGACGGCCATCCTCGGCACCTTCCTATCGCTCACCTACTACTTCCAGGGCGTGCTGCACTACTCGGCCCTCAAGTCCGGTTTCGCCTTCGTGCCGTTCTCCCTGGGCATCATCACCGGCGCCACCGCGGCCAGCCGCCTGCTGCCTCGCTTCGGGCCGCGGGCGCTGCTGACCGGCGGGCTCCTGATGGCCGTGAGTGGCCTGGCCCTCTTCAGCACCCTCGACGTGCACTCCACCTACGTGAGCGTCGTGCTCCCGGCCGAAGTGATCGTGAGCCTCGGCATGGGCCTGTCGTTCGTGGCCATGAGCAGCACAGCCCTCATCGGGGTGAGCGAGCAGGACGCCGGCGTCGCCAGCGCCCTGGTCAACGCCACGCAGCAGACCGGGGGCACCATGGGCGCCGCCCTCATCAACACCATCGCCACCAGCGCGACCGTGTCCTACGTCGCCGTCCACGGCACCTCGCCGGAGGCGCTGACGGCCGGGGCCATCCACGGCTACACGACGGCCTTCACCTTCAGCGCCATCGTGCTGGCCTTGGCGGCCACCGCGGCCTTCACACTCATTCGGCGGCGCGCCCGCACGGCCGAGGCGATGGCCGGGGTCGAGGGTGGGAGCGAGACCCTGGCGCTGGCCGGGGCCTGAGGCGCCGGCCGCCGCCGCGGGCGGCTATTCGCTGATGATCTCGATGGCGTACTCGGGGCAGTTGGCCACGGCCAGCCGTGCCTTCTCCTCGAGCTCGGGCGGCACGACGTCGACGATGACCGAGGCCTGCCCGTAGTCGTCGACGTCGAAGATCTCGGGCGCCAGGCCGTAGCAGCGGGCGTGGCCCTGGCACTTGTCGGGGTCGACCCGCAGCTTCATCAGAAGACCACCGGGCAGATGCGGGGGCCGCGGACCTGGCCGCCGGCCCAGGTGACCTCGGCGCCGTCGGCGAGCGAGAAGTCGGGGATGCGGGCGAGCCACTCCTCGAGCGCCACCTGCAGCTCCATGCGGGCCAGATTCGACCCGGCGCAGCGGTGGATCCCCGAGCCGAAGGCCACGTGCCGGTTGTGGGCCCGGTCCAGCTGGACCTCGTCGGGGTGGTCGAACACCTCGGGGTCGCGGTTGGCGGCGGGGAAGTTCATCAGCACCTTGTCCCCCGCCTTCATGGGGCAGCCGCCGTACTCGATGTCCGCGGTGACCTCGCGGGCCATGGTCACCGGCGAGTAGGCCCGCAGCAGCTCCTCGACCGCGGTCGGCATCAGCTCGGGTTCGGCGACCAGCCGCTTGCGGTCGTCGGGGTGCACGGCCAGGTGCCACAGCGACGAGCCGATGGCGCTCCAGGTCGTGTCGACGCCGGCGATCAGGGCGAGCGCCGCCATGCCGAGCACGATGCCGTCGTCGACGGGCTCGCCCTCCACCTTGGTGGTGAGGAGCTCGCTGAGCAGGTCGTCACCCGGGTTCTGGCGCCGCTCCTCGAGCTGCCCGAGGAAGTAATTGAGCAGGCCCTCGGCACCGCGCTGGCGGCGCTCGGCGTCGTCGGCGAACTCGAGCACGTCACGCACCCAGCCGGTGAAGGTGTCGGACAGGTCGGGCGACACGCCCAGGATGTGGGCGATGACCCGGACCGGGATCTGCTGGGCGTAGTCGGCCGCCGCGTCGGCACGTCCCGACTCGGCGAACCCGTCGAGCAGGCGGCGGCACAGGTCGCGGGTCAGCGGCACGTACCCGTCGACCCGCCGGTGCGAGAACCAGGGCAGCAGGAGCCGGCGCGTCCAGGTGTGCAGCGGCGGGTCCGACGAGATCGGCGGCAGCCCGTACTCGAGGTTGGGACCGTCGAAGTTCTCGTTGGGGTCCTCGTCCTCGTCGCCGGGGATGACCGCCACCTTGAGCGAGCTGAAGTGCTCGATGTCGTGCGCGATCGCGGTCACGTCCTCGTAGCGGGTCGGCAACCAGCTGCTCTTGCGCCTGTCGGTGTGCGCGATGGGGCACGTCTGGCGCAGGTCGTCCCAGATGCTGAACGGATCGGTCACATAGCGCGGGTCCAGGACGTCGAAGTCCGTGGCCCAGTCCTCGACGGGCGCGATATGTGTCATGGGGAACCCCCTTGGTCTCTACGGCCCACCATAGTGCCGCCCTGTCTGGGCCCCCGGTCGACGCCGCGAAGTTGTGACCGAGGTCCCAGGGGCCGCGCAGCGGGGTCACACGCCGCCGGCGCAGGGTGCCGGCACGGCAACTCGCCGGGACCCACAGAGCGCAGGAGCACGACGACATGAAGAGCACTCGACGGCACGAACCGCTTCCCACCGCCGGTGGCGAGCCCCCACAGCCGCGGCGCGGCGCCCGCTGGCGCTGGTCGGGACCGGGCACGACGCTCGTCGCCGGTGGGGCACTGGCCGCCGTGCTGGGCCTGGGCGCCGGCACCGTCAGCGCCGGCGCCGCGACGGCGGGCTCGAGCAGCCCGGCCGGACCGCGCGGCCAACCCCCCGCGGGCCCACGACCGGCGGTCATGGGCAAGGTCACGGCGCGCAGCGGCGACGACATCACGGTGCAGGCCCGGGGCAAGACCACGACGGTCGTCTACTCCTCGGCGACGACCTTCGAGACGGTGTCCGCTCCGGGCGGCGCGCCGGCGGGGTCGAGCGCGTCGGCGCTCGAGGTCGGCCGCTTCGTCGTGGTGCAGGGCGCCCGGCACCGCGACGGCAGCGTCAGCGCGTCGAGCATCGTGATCGGCACCGGCCCCCCACCGGCAGGCACGGGCGCGCCGCCCAGGCGGGGCGCGCCGCCCGTCGGTGCGCCTAGCGCGTGACCCGCTCCCCGTGGCGCAGCACCTCGTACTGGCGGCCCTCGTCGTCGGCGGTGATCCGGGTCACCGCCCCACCCGGCTCGGTCCGGATCACCGCCGCGCCGGTCGGCGCGAATTGCACGATGTAGGCCTTGCGCACCGTGTCGGTGCGGTTGGGGCCCGTCGAGTGCGGCGTCAGCGACGAGAACACGACGATGCTGCCGGCCGGCGCCGGCGCCGGGACGGCGTCGGCCGGGTCGCGCAGGCAGACGAAGCCGATGTCGGAGTACTCGTGGGCGAGCGTGCCCCGCCGGTGCAGGCCCGGCACGACCCACGGGCACCCGTTGTCCTCGGTGGCATCGGTCAGCGCCACCCAGCAGGTCAGGTACTGCTGCGGCTCGACGAAGGCGTACCCGTTGTCCTGGTGCCACGGGAACGGCGTCTCGGTGCCGCGGCTTCTTGTATACCGCCTGGTCCCAGTACAGCCGGACGTCGGGACCGATGAGGTCGGCGCACACGTCGGCGAACAACGCCGAGGACGTGAAGCGGCGCAACAGCTCGGAGCGCAGGACGAGGTGGGTCGTGAAGGTGATCTCGTCGGCGCGGGCGATGAAGAACCGTCCGCCCTCCATCGTCCGCAGCGCCTCCTCCTGGAGCGCCTCGAAGGGGTCGATCTCCCGCAGGAGGCCCGCCACCTCGTCGGCCCCCAGCGCGTCCTCGAGCACGAAGTAGCCCCGCTCGTCGTACTGGCGCGCCTGCTCGGGGGTCACGGCCCGGAACGGGCCGGCGTGGTCCGCCCAGCCGAAGCCGGCGTTCAGGTCATGGACCGCGGGCCCGGCGCTGCTCACGAGCTGCGGAACCGGGGCTCGCGGCGCTCGGCCGCCGCCCGCACGCCCTCGGCGAAGTCGGCGCTGTCGCGCAGGCGCAGCTGCTCGGCGCACTCGTGCGCCATGGCCGATCGGGCCTCCTCCACCAGGCCGCGGCGGAGCGTCGCCCGGATGGAACGGACGGCCAGCGGGCCGGCGGCGGCCAGCTCCCCGGCGTAGGTGAGCGCCGTGCCCAGCGGCTCGCCCTCGCCGTCGGGGGCGAGGCGGTCGCACAGGCCCAGTGCGAGCGCCGCGCCGCCCCCAACCCGGCGCCCGGTCAGCAGCAGGTCGGCCGCGGCCTGCCGGCCGACGGTGGCGGGCAGCGTCACGGTGAGCGCGAAGCCGTGGTGGAAGCCGAGGCGCGCGAAGTTGGCGCTGAAGCGGCTCCCGGTCGTGGCGACCCGGAAGTCGGCCGAGAGCGCGAGCCCACATCCTCCCCCGATGGCCGCGCCCTGCACGGCCGCCACCACCGGGAGCGGCGCCGCGAAGAGGCGGAGCGCCGCCCGGTACAGCTCGGCGATGTCCTGCCCCGCGTTGGCCGCGAAGTCAAGCCCCGCGCAGAAGTGCCGGCCCTCGGACGCCAGCACGATGGCGCGGCACCACCCCGATCCGTCCAGCTCCTCGTAGGCCGACGCCACCGCGGCGATCAACGCGGTGTCGAAGTAGTTGTTGGGCGGGCGGCGCAGGCACACCACAGCGACGTGCTCGCCGTGCTGCTCCACCGAGACGCCGGGATCGCTCACGGCTGAATGTCCGCCAGGCTGCGCCAGTAGATCAGCGCGTCCTCGCCCTCGACGGCTTCGGGGATCCGGCCGACCTCCTCGAAGCCGAGCTTGTGGTACATGCCGCGGGCGGGGTTGGACTCGAACACGAGGTTGAACTGCATGGCGTCGAAGCCGAGCCGCCGGGCCTCGCGCAACGAGTGCTCCACCATCGTCCGCCCCACCCCGGTGCTCCGGTACGGGGCCAGCACGAAGTAGCCGGCGTTGGCGATGTGGGCGGCCCGGCCGACGAAATTGGGCTTCAGATAGTAGGCGCCGATGAGGTAGCCCCCGAAGCGGGCGACGCACACCGCTCTGGAGTGGTGGATCCAGTAGTCGTCGAAGTCGTCACGGGTCAACGGGGGGATTTGGGGGAAGCCCTCCCGCGCACCGACGATGCGGCTGAAGGCGGTGAACAGCTCGTCGTAGTCGTCCTCAGCCGCCGTCCTGATGTCCACGGGCACAACACCACGGTACCGGGGTGCCGCTGCGGGGCGACTGATCGCACGGGGGATGCACAATTGAGCTCGGTGCTACCCGGCCACCGCGAACCCCGTCGAGCCGGTGCCGGGGCGCACCGCTTCGATCGGGTCGCGCAGGTCGTCGATGTAGCCGAGCGCGTACGCACCGCGGTCGTACCCCATCAGGCGCAGCAGATCCGTCGGCAGCGTCTCGGCGACCTCGCGCGGCACCGAGAGGTACTGGTTCTCCTCCTGGCGCAGCCAGGCGACGTTGTAGGTGATGTTCAGGCCGATGCGCGTGGCGCCGGAGCGGTTCGGGCCGCCCCCGTGGTAGACGCTGCCCGAGTAGAAGAGGACCGACCCGCGCGCCATCTCCGCCGGTTCGGTGTCGTCGAGGGCGAAGGTCAACTTGTCCTCACGATGATTGCTGCCCGGCACGATGCGGGTCGCCCCGTTCTCCTCTGTGAAGTCGGTCAGGGCCCAGATGGTGTTGCACTGGACCTCGTAGCCGGGCGGGAAGGGGAAGAAGTCGAAGGCCCACTGGTCCCGGTGGACGGGTTGGGCCGTCTCCCCGGGGCCGATGGCGATGGCCTGGGTCAGGTGCAGCTGGATGTTGGTGGCGTGGCCGAGGAAGGTGCGCGCCACCCCGAGCGCCAGCGGGTGCATGACGAGCTCGCGGCAGGCCGGCGAGCGGGCGATCAGCGACCCCGTCCGCCGGGTGCGGCTGCCGCTGAAGTCGTCGGGCCCTGTCGGCGTCGCGTCGAGGAAGGGACGGAGCTCGGACTCGATGCGGTCGAGCAGCCCCGGCGGCGCCACCCCGTCGACGACGACCGCGCCGTCACGGCCGACGGCCGCCGCCACCTCGTCGGGGCTCGTGTCGCTGGGCAGGCGGGCGATGGGCACGCCCCATCCTCCACAACCACCCCGCGGGCGGCAACTCCTAGTGCCCGGCGTCCACCACGAGGCCCAGGTCGGCCAGCTTGTGCACGGTCAGCCGCACGTCGTCACCGATCATCGCGGCGTCGGCCCCGGTGGCACCGTGGGCCCCGGCCAGGGCGCGCTCGATCTCGTCCAGGGTCCTCGTGCCGTCGCAGAGCTCCCAGACCGCCGCCGCGCTCGTGTTGAGCAGGATCATGAGCTGCCCCACCTCGTCGTAGACGGCGACGTTGTCGTCCAACGGCACCGCCGCGGCACCGTCCCGGCGCGCCGGCCGTGCGTTCCCCTCGGGCCGGTCAGCGCCCACGCGCGCCTCCGCCGGGCGCCGCCGCCGCTTCGGCCACCAAGCCCTCGACCAGGCGGCAGGCCTCGACGAGGTCCGACATCGTGAGGGCGTAGCAGCGGCATCCCGCGGCGAGACGGCCGAGCACCCCGGTGGCCGCCGCTCCGTGGGGCAGGAGGTTCACGGCGTTGACCGCCAGCGCGAAGAACGCCTCGGTGTCGCTCAGGCGCGTCAGCGCGGTCTCCGCGCCGGGGTCGTAGCGCGGCACGACGACGAAGGCGGGTGCGCAGGGGCGGCCGATCCGCCGCCCGGTGCCCTCCCCGACCGCCACCTGCCACTCCTCGCCGGTCCAGGCGCCGCCCGGTCCCGTCTCGCCACGGCACGCCGGGTCCATGTCGCAGAGCGCGCCGAAGCTGCCGGGCTTGACCGTGATCGGCTTGGGGTAGGGCACGAGCATCCCGCGCCCCATGTCGAAGGCCGCCAACTCGTCGGTGAGGTACCCCAGTCCCGCCCGGACCAGGCCCGCCACCAGCGTCGACTTGCCCGATCCCGAGGCGCCCGGCACCAGCACGCCGGTGCCACCGGCCTCGAGCGCGCCGGCGTGGAACAGCAGATGGTCGCCGCTGGCCTCCGCCGCCGATCGGTTGACGTCCCATACGACCCATCCGACGGCGTCGCCGTGGGTTTGCCCGCGTGCGATCTCCCGGCCGTCGCGCCCGACGTCGACGGTGCCGGCGCGGTCCGACGCCGTCAGCGAGTACCAGTGGGGGACGGGGGCGGTGTCGCCCGGGTCGCGCAGCCCGGCCAGCACCTCGTCGACGAGGTGGCCCAGGCGCTGATCGTCGGTGCGCACCGCGAAGCGGTACGACAAGGCCCTCAAGCTCGGCGTGCGGTGCGCCCCCTCGCGCTCGGACACCACGTTCGCTCAGGCAGCGTCGCCTGCGCTCCCCGCCTCGGGCGCCTCGGTCGGGCCGTCCGCTGCCGGCGTGGGCGTGCGGCTGGCCCAGTGCTGCATGGCCCATCCGCCGGCGACCAGCGCCCCGCCGATCTCGGCGTCGCGCTTTATGTCGAGCCCGGTGAACGCCAGGCTCTTGGCCGGGCTCGTGGCTGCGGCGGTCGTGACCCCGTTCGCCCCGTTCGCCCCGTTCGACCCGTTGACGCCGGGGTCGCCGGTGGTCCCGGCGCTGGTGGACACGCCGCCCGTCGTGCCGCCGCCACCACCACCGCCGCCGCCGCCGTGCGTGCCGGAGAGCGTGGCCCCGGCCGCCGGCTTGGCGGTGAGGATCTCGGGCACCACCCAGGCCGCTGCGCCGGCGCCGGCCACAGCGGACATGCGCCCGAGCGCCTGGCGCCGCGAGAAGCGGGGCCGGGCTCCGGACGGAGATGCCGCTCCGTCTGTGTGTTCGTTGTCGCTGTGCATGTCGACCGCCGATCCTGACTCGCTGCCGCGAGCGACCCTATGTTCCTCAGTCTGCGAACCGGTGGCTTCCCGGAAATCCAACCTGCATTGCAGGACGCCCGGCGCCACCACCGGCTATTGCTCCAGTGCCTAGGTAACGCCCGGAGACGGCGTTTACTACCGCGTGACGCCACGAATTTTGCAATGGCCGTGACAGGACCCGCGGGAACCCCCACCGGGGGTCCGCATGGCCGGCCCGTCCGCCCCGTTCTGCTAGAGCCATGACGGCCCTGCACGTTCCCGTCGTCTCCCGCACCTCGTTCGGCTTCGCCCCACCGGAGGACCGCCACCCCTCGCCCGGTCGCGGCGGCGGGCCGGCCGGCGCCGCGACCGAGCAGACGGCGAGGCTGCTGTGGGAGGCCTGCCGCCGTGATCCCGATCCGGCCTCCGTCCGGCGGGCCCTCGCCGGTGGGGCCGACATGGCCCGGGCGGTGACCGCCGCCTCGGAGCACCGCATCGGCCCGCTCCTGTGGCGGGCGCTCGGCGCGGCCGGCCGCCTCGATGCGCTCGGCCCCGACCGGGCGGTGCTCGGCGCCATGGCCGACGCCTTCCGGATGGAGGCGCTGCTCCTGCTGCCCCGTGCCGTTGCGCTGGCGGTCAGCCCGCTCACCGCTGCCGGCCTCGAGCCGGTCGTGTTCAAGGGGCCGGCCGTCGCCGCCCGCTACCCCGAGCCCGGGCTGCGCCCGATGGAGGACATCGACCTCCTGCTCCCCCGGGCCGCCCACCAGCACGCGCTCGACGCCCTGCGCCGGGCCGGGTGGCGGGTGGCGCGCCCCGGTGGGAGCGACCTCTACGACACCGCGCTGACCCACCCCGAGGTGCCCTCGCTGTTCCTCGAGCTGCACTACGGGCTCGAGGGCACGTCGCAACGCGTCACCGCGCTCGACCCCGAGCGGCTGTGGGCGCGCCGCCAGCCGCTGGCGTGCGCGGGCACGCCGGCATTCGGGTTGCCGCCGGCCGAGGAGCTCGTGGTGCTCGCCGCCCACGCCGGCAAGCCGCACCACGGCTTCGTCCGGCTGATGTGGATCGCCGACCTGGCCATGATCGTCGGGGACGCCGCCGGGCGCGGCGAGCCCGTCGACTGGGACCGCGTGCGCGCCGCGGCCGGGAGCGCCCGGTGCGTCACGGTGGTGGGAGCGGCGCTGGAACTGGCCCGCCGGACCGGCGTCGACGCGCCGACCGGTCTCTTCCCGCTGCCCACCCGGGGGTGGCGCGGCGATGCCATGGGGCGCCTGCTGTCGGTCACCTGGCCCCTGACCCACCTGGAGCTGCCCGGCTATCAGCTCAACTACGCGCTCACCGACACCCGCGCCCAGCGCCTGAAGATCCTCCTCGTGCTCCTCGCCTCGGGCCATGGAGTCGGCACGCGGGCGCGGCGCCTCGCCGGACTGACGCACTGACCCGGTTCTCGGGGCGAGCGGGTCAGGGACCGGGGAAGACGGCGCGCAACCGCTCGAGCACCGCCGCATCGCCCGTCACAGGCGGTGTATGCGCTGTGTCCAGGCGGCCGTAGACGAGCCGGCAGAACGCCTCGGCCGGCAGCACCAGGTCGGGGGCGCGCCCGCTCCCGCCGGCGCCGAGGTCCACGGCGTCGACGGCCAAACGGACGGTGAACTCGCGAACCGGGTCGGACGTGGCGACGACGACGTCGCGGACGGCGCCGGTCGGACGGCCGGTGTAGCGGGCGACGAGCCCCAGGTTGTCGACCACGACCGCGGCCGCGTCGTGCGGGAGCTGGGCGCCGTCGTCGAAGACGACCTCAATGTCCCAGGTGTGGAGCGCGTGCTCGTTGACCCGCGCGGAGGCGAACTGGTCGAAGTCGAAGGTCAACGGCCCCATGGGGAAAGTCACGCGGGTGCGGTCGGGGGCGCCCACGGCCTCCAGGGCCTCGAGCACGGCCTCGTCGGCCACCAGGGCGTCGTCGGCCTTGGCCCGGGCCGGCTTCACGTTCCACTCGTCCCACACCGCGGGCGGGAAGTCGTCGGGGGTGGCGCGGCCGGCCAGGGCATCCTCCAGCCGGCGGCGCATGATGACGGCGGCGGACCCGAGGTGCGACAGCACGTCGGCGATCGACCACTCGCGGCAGTAGGACTGCGCCTCGAGCTCTGCGTCGTCGAGGCCCCGGCAGAGCTGGTGCAAACGGCCGACCGACGCGCGGAGCGGAGCGAGTTCGTTGTCCATGTCCCCCGGTCTACCCGCCGGCGGCCCGCGCCGTCACGAGCGCCCGCATCCACCATTCGAGGTCGTCGGCCAGCGGCGCCATCTCGAATTCCACCGCCACGGCACGCAACTGCTCCACCGCACGCGCTCCACCGGTATTGCCCCAGCCGACGAACGCCACGGGCTTGCGTCGCCACTCCACGAACGTCGAGTCGAGTGCGTTCTTGAGCACCGCCGGATAGCCGTGGTTGTACTCCGCGGTGAGGATGACGTAGCCGTCGGCCCGGTCGATCACCCGGCCGAACCGCACGACCGCCTCGTCGGCGTCGTCGCGGCCGGTCCGGGCGGGCGGGTCGCCGTCGAAGAAGGTGAGCGGGTGGTCGCGCAGGTCGACCAGCTCGACGTCGAACGCGGCTCCATATTTAACTTGACAGCTAACTAACTCTTAGGTTAAATACATCCCATGACCATGACCGAGGAACGGCTCGATGCGGCGTTCGCCGCGCTGGCGGATCCGACCCGGCGGGCGATCCTGAGCCGCCTCGCTCGGGGCGACGCGACCGTGGGCGAGCTCGCCGCTCCGTTCGACATGTCGTTGCCGGGGATCTCCAAACATCTCAAGGTGCTCGAGCGCAGCGGGCTCATCTCGCGGGGCGCGACGCCCAGTTCCGGCCCTGCCACCTCGAGGTCGAGGCGCTCGACGGTGCGTTGGACTGGATCGGCGCGCACCGGCGCATGTGGGACGAGCGCTTCGACAAGCTCGATGCGCTGTTGGCCGACATCCGGCAGGCCCCGGCGCCGACAGTGCCGCGCCGGAAGAAGGTGCGCCGCAGTGTCTGAGCGCGCCGCTCCCAACGAGCTCCGGTTCACACGGGTCTTCGACGCACCACGCGAGCTCGTCTTCCGCTGCATGACCGACCCCGACCATCTCACCCACTTCTGGGGCCCCAAGGGGGTGCGCACTCCACGTGAGGGCATCACGGTCGACGCCCGCCCGGGCGGGGTCTTCGAGACCGTGATGGTCAACGAGAGCGACGGCAACGAGTACGCCACCCGCGCCGTCTACGACGAGGTGCGGCCACCCGAGCGGCTGTCGTGGACCGAGGCGCACTCGGGCATGCAGGTGACGACGGAGTTCGTGGCGCTCGGACCGGACCGTACCGAGGTGCGGATCCATCAGCGGTACGTGCCCGAGGCCTTCCTGCTCCCCGAGGTCCAGGCCGGATTCCTGTCCTCGCTCGACCGCTTCGACGCCTATCTGGCGCGGGTGGCCGCACCGGAGCCTGCCGAGACGAGACCGGATCCCCCGGAGAAGGAGGCATCACCATGAGAGGTGACACCGCGCTGCACACTGACGCAGACCTCGCCGCGGCCGTCGCGGAGGAGTACCGCGCCCTGGCCGACCTGCTCGAAGCGTCGGATCCCGCGTCGTGGGACGCGCCCTCGCTGTGCGAGGGATGGCGCACCCGGGAGGTCGTGGCGCACATGACGATGCCGGGGCGCTACGCGGGCCCGGCCTTCATGGCCGAGCTGGAAGCCGCCGGCGGCGACTTCACCCGCCTGTCGAACACGGTGGCCGAGCGAGACGGGGCGTTGCCTCCTGCGGCGCTCCTCGCCGACCTGCGCTCCGAGGTGCTGCACGCGTGGCAGCCGCCGGGGGGAGGGATGGACGGGGCGCTGACGCACTGCGTGATCCACGGTCTCGACATCATTGAGGCAGTCCCGCTGGCGCGGCGGCTGCCCGACGAGCACGTCGCACGGGTCCTGGGCATCGTCGCCGGTCCGGGCGCGCCCAACCTCTTCGGCGTCGACCTCTCCGGCGTGGCGCTGCGGGCCGACGACCTCGACTGGTCGTGCGGTTCGGGCGCGGCGGTGACCGGGCCGGCGCAGGCGCTGGCCCTCGTGGCGTGCGGCCGCCTGTTGCCGCCGGGCCGGCTGGGCGGAGCGGCGGCCGGCCGCTTCACCTCGGGCAGCTAAGCCCCCCTCGACAGCCAGGGTGACCAGGAGCAGATCTTCGTCAGTCCCCGGGACCACACCCTTTCGGTTCTGAACCTCTCGCAGGCGGTCGACGACACCGCGTGGCCGGGCGGCGGCGGCGGGACCCTCTTCGCGACCGATTCGACCCGCGACACGGTGGTCGCCGTGACGGGGCCCTTCCCGGACGGGCCGGTCGCCGCGGTCACGCCGTGCGGTTCCAACAGCGCCCCGTCGGTGTGCCCGGCACCGCCCACCTTCCCTGCCAATTCCTCGGCTCCTTGAACCCGTGGACCGGCCAGATCACGGCGCTGCCCGTCGGGGGTGTCCCCTTCACCCCCCAGGGGCCTGCTGTTCATGAGCGATCGCGACCGGCAGCGTCACGGGTGATCTGAATCACGAGTGAACGGCCGGTGCCGGCGCCGCACCGGCCGTCACTCTCTTGCGATTACCCGGCGCTCGTGTGTCGAAGGCTGTAACGTCACCGACAATGCCGGGGGGCTGGTACGCATGACTGCTCGTGGGGCGCGCCCAGAGCGGATCCGCACCGCCCCCTGCCCCGGGTAGGTCCGTCCGGTGGGCCCCATCCTCGAGGCGTCGACGACGCCGGCGTCACCACAGACCGCGCCCGGGGGTGACGCCCTTCTCGTCGTCGAGCAGGTGGGCGTCGGTTTCGGCGGGCTCCTGGCGCTCGACGAGGTGTCGATGTCGGTCGCCTCGCGCGAGGTCGTCGGCGTCATCGGGCCGAACGGCGCCGGGAAGACGACCCTGTTCAACGTGATCTGCGGTTTCGTCCATCCCAGCTCGGGCACGATCACCTACCGCGGCAAGATCCTGCGCACGCATCACCCCCATGACCTGGCCAAGCTCGGGATCTCCCGCACGCTGCAGGGCATCGGCCTGTGCGCCGGACTGACGGTGCACGAGAACGTCATGCTCGGGGCCCAACCGGGGCTGCACAGCGACCTGGCGTCGTCCTTCCTCGGGTTGTGGCGCTCGAGTCGGGAGGAGCGGCGGGTGGCCGCCCGCGCCTTGGAGGTCCTCGACGAGCTCGGCGCCGCCGACTACGCCCGCCGGCTCCCCTCCGCCCTGCCCTACGCCATTCAGAAGCGCACCGCACTGGCCCGCGCCCTCATGGCGGAGCCGCAGCTGCTGCTGCTCGACGAGCCGGCGAGCGGGCTGTCCGAGAGCGAGATGGCGGCGCTCGGCTCGAGGATCCGCGGGCTGACGGAGCGCATGGCCGTGCTCCTCGTCGAGCACCACATGGACCTCGTCATGTCGGTCTGCGACCGCATCGTCGTCCTGAATTTCGGCCAGGTCATCGCCAGCGGCACCCCCGACGACATCCGCGCCGACCCGGCCGTGGTCAGTGCCTACCTCGGGCAAGAGGTGCGCCACCGCGAGCACGCTGACGACCGTGGGACGGACCGTGCTTGAGATCCGTGACCTCAGCGTCTCCTTCGGTGCGGTACAGGCTCTCCGGTCGGTCTCCTTCGACGCCGAGCCGGGTGCCGTCACCGCGGTGCTGGGGGCCAACGGCGCGGGGAAGACCACGCTGCTGCGCACTATCTCGGGGCTGGTGAAGCCCCGCGAGGGCTCCGTACGCTTCGACGGGGAGCCGCTTCTCGGGCGCCACGTCGAGACCATCGCGCGCATGGGTGTCTCCCACGTGCCCGAAGGCCGCGGCGTGATCGAGGAGTTGACCGTCGAGGAGAACCTTCGCCTCGCCACCCTCTGGTGCCTGCGCAAGCAGGAGCGCCAGGCCGCCATCGCCGAGATCTTCGAGCTCTTCCCCCGCCTCGAGGCGTTCCGCAAGCGGGCGGCCTCCACCCTCTCGGGCGGGGAGCGCCAGATGCTCGTCCTCGGACGGGCGCTGATCTCGCGGCCGCGGCTGCTGCTCCTCGACGAACCGAGCCTCGGACTGGCCCCGATGGTCACGGCGCAGCTGATGGCCCTGATCCGCGCGCAGACAGAGGGCAAGGACATCACGGTGGTCCTCGTCGAGCAGAACGCACGCAGCGCCTTGTCGGTGTCGCACCACGCCGTGATCCTGAACCTCGGCCAGGTGGTCGTCTCCGACGCCGCCGCCACCGTGGCCGCCGACGACGCACTGCGTCACCACTACCTCGGGTTCTGACGGCGTGAGCCTCTTCATCGACTACACCCTCAACGGCATCGCCAACGGGATGATCTACGCCACGCTGGCACTGGCGCTGGTCCTCGTCTACCGGGCGACCAAGATCATCAATTTCGCCCAGGGCGCGGCCGGCATGCTCACGACATTCATCGCGTTCAGCCTGCTGTCGCGCGGGCTCGGCTACTGGTGGGCCTTCGTCCTGGTGCTCGTCATCGGCTTCGCCATCGGGGCGGCGACCGAGCGCATCTTGATCCGACCCCTGCACGGGCGGTCGGAGCTGAACCCCGTCATCGTCACCATCGGGTTGTTGGTGGTGTTCGAGGGACTGGCCGGCGCCATTTACGGCAACGCCAGCCGCGGCTTCCCGGCCGCCTTCTCGCAAACCGGCCTGCGGGTCGGCAGCACGACGGTGGCCTTCTCCCACTTCGACCTCTTCATCCTGATCGCGGTGCTCGCCCTGATGGCCGGGACGCTGGTCCTCTTCCGTTACACCGCGCTGGGGCTGCGCATGCGGGCGACCGCCTTCTCCCGCGAGATCGCCCGGCTGCTCGGTGTGCGGGTGGGCATCCTCCTCAGTCTCGGGTGGGGCCTGGCCGGCGTCGCCGGATCACTGGCCGGCCTCCTGGTCGCGCCGACGCGGTCGTTCGGCCCCTATTACATGGACCTGATCCTCGTCTACGGATTCACGGCCGCCGTGATCGGCGGCCTCGAGAGCCCGGTGGGCGCGCTCGTGGGTGGGCTGATCGCCGGCCTGTGCATCTCCTACGTGGGCGGGTACCTCGGCTCGGGTCTCGAGCCTCTCGGCGCGCTGGCGCTGCTGATGGTCGCCCTGATGGCCCGCCCCGAGGGCATCTTCGCCCGCCCGCCGGCGAGGAGGGTCTGAGATGGACGCCGCCACGATCGTGCGTTCGCTGCGCCTGCCCCGCCAGCCTCTGCTGCGCCACCTCCCCGTCGCGCTCGCAGCCGGGGCCGTTCTCTACGTCGTAACCCTGCGGCTGAGCTCGTACGACGACTACCAGGTCGGAGAGATCGCGGCCTACATCGTGGCACTCCTCGGCTTGAGCCTGCTGACTGGCGCCAACGGCCAGATCTCACTCGGCCACGGCGCGTTCATGGCGGTCGGCGCCTACACGATGGCGCTGCTGATGAACCACACGCAGAGCAACTTCATCCTCGAATTGGCGGCGGCGGCCGGGGTCGCCGCTGCTGCGGGCCTCGTGCTGGGGCTCCCGGCCACCCGCCTGAAGGGGCCGTACCTGGCGGGCATGACGCTGCTCTTCGCTCTGGCGGTGCCGTCCGTCGCCGACAAGTGGCCGGCCACCTTCGGTGGCGACCAGGGGCTGATCACGACCGTTCCGACCGCGCCGGGCTCGCTCAGTGCCGAGGAGTGGCTGACGCAGATTCAGATCGCGGTGGCCCTGGTCGTCATGGTGCTGGTGGCCAATCTCCTGTGGAGCCGGTTCGGCCGCGCCTTCCGGGCCGTGCGCGACGACGAGATCGCGGCGTCGCTGGCGGGGATCCACGTGGCGCGCACCAAGGTCATGGCCTTCGCCATCAGCGCCGGGTGCGCCGGTCTCGGCGGGGCCCTGCTGAGCCTCTCCACCGGCGTCGTCAACACGGGTGAGTTCCCGCTCACCCTGTCGATCCAATTGCTCGCCGCCATGGTCCTCGGTGGCACGGGCACGCTCATCGGCATGGTCTGGGGCGGCATCCTGCTCGTCTACACGCCGCAGTGGTCGACGTCGTTGTCCTCGGACTTCAGCCTGGGCACCGGGGCGAACGCGTACCTCGCCACGATCATCTTCGGTCTCGTCCTCATCGTGGCGATGATCGCGGCACCCAACGGGATTCAGGGCGGGCTGCGCTGGCTGTGGGGCCGGCGACCGCACCTGGGCGGGGGCGGGGGCGGGGCGGGGGCACCCGTGCCCGCGCCGACAGTCGATTAGAGACATCCACAAACAGAGAGAAGGAGGAGCGATGCGAGCACGAACACCGAGACGGATCGGGGGGGGCCTGTGGGCCCGGGCCCTGATTGCCGGATCCCTGGGCCTCATGCTCGGGGTCACGCTGCTGCCGGCGACGGCGAACGCAGCGAGCACACCGGGTGTGACGTCGTCGTCGATCACCATCGGTGCGACCGTTCCCCTCACCGGGCCGGCCGCCCCGGGCTACGACGAGATCGCGCCGGCCATGAACGCCGTCTTCAGCTATGTCAACGCGCATGGCGGTGTCTACGGTCGCAAGATCAATTACCAGTACCTCGATGACGGGTACAACCCGGCCAACACGGCGACGCTCACCCGCAAGCTCGTGCTGCAGAACAACATCTTCGCCGACGTGGGTTCACTCGGCACGCCGACCCAGACGGCCGTCCAGAGCTTCTTGAACGCCCAGAAGGTCCCGCAGCTCTTCATTGAGTCCGGCTGCAACTGCTGGAACAACTCGAAGTACCCCCTGAGCCTCGGCTGGCAGCCGCCCTACACCGTGGACGGCAAGATCCTCGGCGCGTACATCAAGGCGAACTTCGCCGGGAAGAAGATCGGCTACCTCTCGCAGGCCGACGAATTCGGGCAGGACGTGGTCAAGGGCCTCGACCTGCAGGTCCCGAAGTCCTCGGTGGTGTCGCGCCAGACCTACGACGCCGCCACGCTGGCAGGGCCGCTGTCCAACCAGATGGCGGCGCTGAAGGCCGCCGGCGCGCAGGTCGTCGTCCTGGCCACCATCCCGGCGGCCACCGCGCTGGCGATGCTGCCCGCAGCCGTCATCGGCTACTTCCCCCAGTACGTCGTCGACAGCGTGGGTGCGGACTCCCCGACGGTCGGCCCGCTGCTCTCCTCCTTCGCCCAGAAGGGCGGGGGCACGCCGGCCCAGGTGGCGGCGGCCAGCGGCCTGCTGAACGGGGTGATCACGACCGCGTACTTCGCACCCGAGTCGGACACGGCCAACCCGTGGGTACAGGCCGAGAAGAACATCCTGCAGCAGTACGCGCCGTCGCTCTACGCCAAGTCCGGTCTGGACGGGAACACGCAGTACGGCGTGGCATTGGCCTACACGTTCGTGCAGGCACTCCAGAAGGCCGGGAAGAACCTCACCCGGCAGAGTCTGATCAATGCCATCAACACCAGCGGCAGGAAGTTCGTGACCCCCGGCTTCGTGCCGTTGGCCTACTCGAGCTCCGTTCATTTCGGGTTCCTCGGTGAGGAGGTCGTCAAGCTGCAGAGCTCGGCCCCGCCCGCAGTGACACCCACAGGCAGCTGGATCGGCGGCGTCGCCGTCGGGCCCGTCCAGGTGACGAACGCCGGCCCCGGCCCGATCAAGAAGTACACGGGGCCGACGTCGGTCCCACCCAAGAGCCTCTCGTCCTCGTCGTCGAGCGGCTGACAGTTCCGGCGTGACCGGCGGCGGGGACTCCCCCGCTGCCGGTCGCCGGCCGGACTCAGGCCGGGACGCCCACGGGCACCGGTGCCGCACCCACGGTCACGGGCCCGCGCAGTGAGCGCAGCGTCTGGCGGTAGGAACCGATCAGGCTGTCCTCGACGTAGCCGAGGTCGTTCTCGAGGCAGAAGGCCCTGACGATTCCCTGGGCGCGTGCGAGGTTGGGCCGGGGCATGCTCGGAAAGAGGTGGTGCTCGATCTGGTAGTTGAGCCCACCGAGCAGCAGGTTGGTGAACCTGCCACCGACGATGTTCCGGGACGTGATCACCTGGCGGCGGACGAAGCTCAGGCCCGCCTCCGGATCGACGATCGGCATGCCCTTGTGGTTGGGGGCGAAGCTGCAGCCGAGGTACACCGAGAAGACCGCCTGCTGGACCGCGATGAAGGCCACCGCCTTGAGGGGGGACAGGACCCAGAAGACGCACGTGAGGTACAACGCGACGTGCAGTGCCAGGAGGGCGCCCTCCACGACGGCGGCGCGGTCCCGCGCACGGATGAGCCTCTGCACGCTCAGGACGTAGATGCCGGTGCTGCGCAGGACCATCAGCGGGAAGAACAGTGGGGCGCGCCAGCGATCCATCGCTCGAGAGAAGCGGCCCCCGGTGACACCCGCTCCGTCGACCGTCGCCGGGCCCGGAGGTCCGTCGCCGATGTCGGGATCACGCCCGATCTCGTTGGGATGCGCGTGGTGCGCACTGTGCTTGGGCACCCACCAGCCGAAGCTCATTCCGATCAACACGTTGCCGACGGCGAAACCCAAGAGCCGGTTGGCCCGGCGGGAACGGAACACCTCTTGGTGGCCCGCGTCGTGCCCCACGAAACCGAGCTGGGTGAACATCAGTCCGAGAAACGCGGCGATGGCGAGCGCGAACCAGGAGTTTCCCAGCAGGATCAATCCGGCGAACCCGGCGCCGAACGCGCCGATCGTCAGTGGGATCTTGGCGCCGTAGTAACCGAAGCGACGGTTGAGCAGCCCGGCTTCTCGAACCTGGTGGGCCAGGACGCCGAAGTCCTCGGGCGAGACTTCGATGGTGTTCGTCTGCACAGTCCTACTTCCGCGAAATCCCGTCGTAGAGCGCTACCGCGGACCGAGGCAACACCGAGAGTCGACGCTCTCATTTCGTGCTCCCATTGTAGGTCCGGGGTCCTGTGGATTGTCGGTCGGAGATCGCCCCGACGCGAGCGGTTCGTCGTTCTGCGCCCGTCCGATACGAGGGGCCGACTTCATCAGGTGGTGGGTGACCCACCTGATGACGGGTACTGGTGACGCCTGAGACCCCCAACATCGGGTAGTGCGCGGCAAGGAGCGCCGGCGAACTCTAGTGGGTCACGCGGCTCGGCGGATGACCATCGCCAGGGCGGCTTCGGTCAGCTTCCTCTCGCTGCTCAGCACCTGCTCCGCGATGTCGAACCCGGACCTCACCAGGAGATTGAGATTCTCCGTCGGAACGATGCCCGGGAGCTTCGGCAGCAGCGGAGCCGCAACCTCGCCGATGGTCGAGAGCACGGACAGTCCCAGCTCCTCGACTGCCTTCATGGAGGCAACTGTCTGATCCCTCAGTACCCGTTCCGCCTTTTCACCCTGCTTGAACGTCTCCTCGGCCTGCGTGCGGGCGATGGCCGCCAACCCCTCGACGCTCTCGGCGATGCCCTCGGCGATCCCTTCTGCCGCGCCGCGTGCATGGCCGTTCTTGGTCGTCCTGTCCGCCTCAGTCATTGTGGGCACGATGAACTCCTTCGTCGTGGAACCGCCGAGCGCCCCACGGCACCCGCGCGGAATTGTAGGAGTGGGCCGTCGGAAGTCAACGAATCGCGGCTCGAGGTTCCTTGCCGTTCTGCTCGTCTTCACCGATCTGTCCCGTGGACAACGTTTTCGACACGGAACAGGCCGTGCGACGGTTCTAGGCCGGCGGCTCGCCGGACCCCACGCCCGCCGCCGCTGCCGTGCGCGCGTCGATGAGCTGGTGGGAATAGATGTCGAGCAGAGCCAGGGCGAGGAGCCGGTCCCCCTCCGGTTCGAAGATGTCGGCACCCATCGCCCGCGACACGTGGTCGTGCAAGAGCGGGATACCGATGGCCATGGCGGTCACGACGGCGGCGCGCACCCTGCGGTCGATGGCAGACGGATCCGAACGCGCCACGTCGGCGCGGCGCAGCCATTGCTCGGTCATCGACACCATCTCGTCGAAGATCGGCCCTGCCGATGCCGAGCCATCGGCCAGCGAGCGCGCCACGTAGCGCCCGAACCTCTTCGTCAGCGCCCCGGTGCCGGCCCCGGCGGCGGGATCCTCGAGCAACTGCCCGTTCACCCGGTGCAGGGTCTCGAAGACGTAGTCGTCGCACGCCGTGCGCAAGTCCCCTTTCGACCCGTAGTGATGGCGCAGCAGTCCGGGTGAGACCCCGGCGCTGCGCGCAATGGCCCGGATGGTGGCCCGCTCGTAACCCTCCTCGGCGAAGTGCCTGAGGGCCGCCTCGCGAATGCGCGCCCGGGCGGTGAGATCCTCGAACGCGACGTTGCCCTCGTCGACTTGGCCACTGATCGGGGGCGCCGTCTCGGCGAGCTGCACCCTCATGCTCCCTGCAGGTCCCGGCGCCGGAACCACAGGCCGCCCACCAGCGCCGCCGCCACGCCGACGCCGGTCATGACGGCGTTGGCCTCCCACCGCGGCGCTACCGCGGGCGCGGACGCCATCTGGTGGAAAACCGACGTGTCGAGCACCCAGTGATTGACGGCGCCGATGCCTCCCACGATCACCAACAGGAGCGACCACGCCAGGTACCCGTAGACCACGACCGAGGTCGTCCGAGGACGGACGCCGAAGGCCAGGACGCCCAGGCCGAGGATCGTGATCGCCGGGGGCACGAGGTTCACCCCGGCCTCGAGCAGGCTCATGAAGCCGGCACCGGCGTGCTCGCTCGAGGCACCGAGCCAGCCGAACACCCCGGCGGCGACACCGGCGAGCAGGAGGACGACGACGGCCACGGCCAGGCGGCCGCCCAGCCACGACGCACGTGACACCGGCCGCGCCACGATGTGGTCCAGCCTGCCTTCCGACTCCTCCGACCGCGCCAGGGTGACCTGGCCCGCTGCGACGAAGGCGAGCAGCACGGCTTCGATGAGGAAGCACACTCCGAGGACGGCTTCGGCGCCGTTCCCGGTGGCGCCGAGCCTGTCGAACACCTCTTTCACCGAGGAGCCCGTGATCGTCGCGCTGGCGGACTTGGCTATGAGACCGTAGAGGAACGCCGAGAGCGCGATGGCGACGCCCCAGCCGAGGACGGTGGCCCGCATCATCCGGATCGCGAGACCCGTCGGCCCCGAGAGCAGTCGGAGCTGCGGCCTGGCGTGCGCCGGGTCCGGCAGGATGCCGGCGCCGACGTCACGAGCGCCGGCGAGGAACACCGCACCGGCAGCGACCACCAGCGTGAATGCGAAGATGGGCAGCAGCGCCGCCGGACGGGGCGCCGTCAGGGGTTGGAGTTGCTCGACCCAGCCGAGGGGGCTCAACCAGATCAGCCAGTGCAGGCCGACGCCGGCATCGGCGATCATCCGGACGGCGTAGGCCACCCCCAGGAAGACGGCGGCGAAGGAGGCGGCCTGGCGGCGGGTTCCCGCCAGTTGGCTCGTGAGCGCGCCGACGGCGAGGAACATGCAGCCTGTCGCCACCATGGCCAGGGCGAAGAAGAGGGTGGGCCCGGCCGCGATGGCCACGCTCGAGCTCCGGCCCGAGAGCACCGCGATGACCGCGGTGACCGCCCACAACACGACGAGGCCGGCGCCCAGGCCGACCAGTCCCTGTCCCGCCGCGCCCCGCCGGGTGGTCTGCCCCGACGCCAGCAGGTCCCACCGCCCGTCGTCCTCCTCGCCGCGCAGCAACTTCGTGCTGAGGAGTAGTCCCCACACGGCGCCGAGGATCATGAGCGTCATGGAGATCTTGAAGACGGTGAAGCCCGCCACCGTCTGGAGTTGCGGCGCTGGACCGAACAGTGCGCTGGTCGCCTTGTTCGAGCCGTAGGCGGCGGCGAGCGCATCACGCGAGGACTGGGTCTTGTAGATCGTCGTGTAGCTGATCTCCGACGACGCAATGGAAACGCCGAAGATGAGACCCCACAGGGTCCCGGAACGAACGGCCCTCGACGCGGAGAGCCGGCCGACCACCGTGCCCGAATGCCGCTCCAGGCGGACCGGTTGTCCGAGGGCGAGGTCAGCCTGCATCGTGGCCCACCGCGACCGGTTCGACGACGGTCCCGCCGTACTGGGCCAGGAACAGCTCCTCCAACGAGGGCTCGCTGATCAGGAGCTTGGTGACACCGGCGTCCGCCAGCATCTTCAGGAGCGGCGCGACCGAGCCCCGGACCTGGCAACGGAGGACGTGTCCGTCCGTCGTCACCGAGCTGACTCCCGGACCCCTCGTGACGTCGGGCACGGGACCGCCGAACGTCGCCTCGACGCGGACCGCGCTGAGGTGGCGCAGGTCGGCCAACGTGCCCGACTCGACCAGCTTCCCCTCCCGCAGGATGCCGACGCGATCACACAGTGCTTCGACCTCGCTCATGATGTGGGACGAGAGGAAGACGGACTGACCACGATCACGGGCTTCCCGGATGCAGGAGCGAAAGGCCTGCTCCATGAGCGGATCGAGCCCGCTCGTCGGTTCGTCGAGAACGAGCAGGTCGGGACGCACCATCAACGCGCCGATGAGGATGACCTTCTGGCGGTTCCCCTTGGAATAGGCCCTCACCTTCTTGTCCGGATCGAGGTCGAAGCGGGTGATCAACTCGTCACGGTAGGCCTCGTCGACCTGGCCGTGGATCCTCCCGAGGAGGTGCAGCGCCTCGACACCGGTCAGGGAAGGCCACAGATTGGCCTCCCCGGGCACGTAGGCGAGGCGCCGGTGCGCCTCCACCAGGCTGGCCTGGCTGTCGAGGCCGAAGATCTCGCAGCGCCCCGCCGTCGGCCGCGCGAGGCCCAGCATGAGACGGATCGTCGTCGTCTTGCCGGCGCCGTTGGGGCCGAGGTAGCCGACCACCTCCCCGGGCGCGACCTCGAAGTCGAGATGATCGAGCGCCACCACCTCGCCGAAGCGCTTCGTCAGACCTTCGGTTCGCACAGCCAAGTCACCCATCGCGGACCCCCGTTCGGGCGTGGTTGAGACGAGCGTATAGTAAATTGTCCGACTGTATAGCCACGGACTGTCTGGCCGAGACGGGCGCCGCTCGACACGACACGGCCCTTGAACTGCGGCTCAGCCCCGGGTGTCCCAGAAGAGCGTCATGATCGGATCCGAGAACAACACTCTGCAGGATTGACCGGACGAACCGGCAGTTGTTGTGAATTGTCCTGTACCACTCGGTACGAAAAGCCTGACGGCCCGTCAGGTCCGGCCGGCACTCTTCCCTGGAGCGGGGCCCTTCCCCACCCCACCGGGGGGCCAGAAGTGACATATCCAAAAACCAGAACGCCATTGGCCGTCCGGGGATCTTCGGTTATAGTGACCCGCGCTGGTGAGGGCGGCGCACATAGTGTGCTTCACCTGGCCAAACGTGCGAACTGCGGCGGGCTGCTGCGGTACGGGGCACGGCGCACCGAGGCGCCGCAAGGCAGAACTGAATAGGAATGCGCTGCTGCGCTGCAAAGGGGGCGCCGGATGCTCGAATTCGTGATTGCCGGGCTCGCACTCGGTGGGATCTATGCCATCGCGTCCGCCGGCCTGGTCATCACTTACACCTCGTCGGGCATCCTGAACTTCGCCTTCGGTGCGATGGCCTTCTTCATCGCCCGCCTCTACTACTACCTCCACACCCAGCAGAATTGGTCGATCGCCACCGCGGCGATCGTGTCCATCGGGATCGCCGCGCCCCTGATGGGGATCTTCCTCTACGCGATCCTCTTCCGGTTCCTGAGGTTCCGCTCCCCGCTCATCAAGGTCGTGGCCACCATCGGGCTGCTGGTGGCCATCCCCGGGATCGCAACGGTGATCTTCGGCACCGGGGCGATCCTCCAGGCCCCCGGGCTCGCTCCCGAACCCGTGCACGTCTACCAGTTCCTCGGCGTACCGGTGACGCTCGACCAGATCATCGTCTACATCTGCGTCGTGGCGACCGTGGTCATCGGTGCCCTCGTCCTGCGCTACACGGAGGTCGGACTCAAGGTGCGGGCCATGGTCGACTCCCCGGCCATGACGGACCTCTCGGGGACGAACCCCGAGCTGGTGTCCGCCGGCGTGTGGGCCGTCAGCGTCTTCTTCGCCGGCTTGACCGGCGTCCTCGCCGCCCCCGGTATCGGCCTCGACGCGGGACAATTCACCCTCCTCGTCGCGGCGGCGTTCGCGGCCGTCATCGCGGCGAAGATGCGCAGCCTGCCGATCGCCGTGGGTGTCGGGTTGCTCATGGGCATCGCCACCTCGCTGGCCCAGCGCTACCTCCCGTCGAACAGTCAATGGACGGCCGAGATCATCGACGCCATCCCGTTCATCGTCATCGCCCTGGTGTTGCTCTACAACCTCTTGCGGCGTGGACGTATCGGTGAGATCGAGCGGGTCGGCGGTGCCCTGGACCGGGCCATCACTCCACAGGGCGAGAGCAAGCTGGCCGGCTCCACCTCGAGCGCGCTCGAGACAGGGTCCCTCAGCCTGATCAGCAAGTACGCGGGGCCACTGCTGCTCATCGTCGTCGTGTCCCTGCTGCCACTCGTCCTCGAGGGCTACTGGGTCGGCGTCATGGCCCAGGCCTTTGCCTTCGCGGTGATCTTCCTGTCCTGGACACTGGTCACCGGAGAGGGCGGCATGCTGTGGCTCTGCCAGATCACCTTCGCCGGGATCGGCGCCTTCACCACCGCGGAATTGGCCACGAACCACGGCTGGCCCGTGCTGGTTGCCGTCCTGGCCGGCGGTGTGGTCGCCATGGTCATCGGACTCATCGTCGGCCTGCTGAGCATCCGTCTCGGGGACCTCTACGTCGCCCTCGTCACACTCACGTTCGGGCTCATCGTGGAGAACCTGGTCTTCACCCTGCCCCAGTTCGCCAACAGCGGGTTGGGGCTTTCGATCAACCGTCCGAGTTTCGCGACCTCCGACCGCGCCTTCGCCTACGTCTGCCTGGTGGTCTTCTTCATCATCGCGCTGTTCATCGTGAACTTCCGCCGGTCGACTTCCGGCCTCGCCATGAACGCAGTGCGCTGGAGTGATTCGGGCGCCAGGACGACCGGCGTGAGCGTCGTGCAGATGAAGGTGACCGTCGCCGCGCTCGGCGCACTGGTCGCCGGCATCGGGGGAGGGCTGTTGGCTGTGCAGCAGACCACCATCGTGCCGGCCGACTTCGCCACCTTCATCGGCATCGTGTGGCTCGCGGTCGTGGTCACCTTCGGCATCCGCTCCACTGCGGCAGCGCTACTGGGTGCACTCTCCTTCGTGATGCTGCCCGCACTGATTCAGCACTACCTGCCGACGTCGGTCGGCAACTACCTGCCGATCTTCTTCGGCCTCGGCGCCATCTCGGCGGCCAGGTACCCCGAAGGCACCCTGGCCGAGTTGAGCCGGTCGTTCCGTAGCTGGCTGCTGCGGATCGCGGATCGCCAGCCGACGCCGGTGTTCGCCGATGCACTCTCCCCGGATGCCGCCGTGGCCAACGGAAGTGTCGCCGGAGCCCGGGACGGCGGTGTCATGGCGGAGAAGGTGCCGTGACGGTGTCCGAGGCCGAAGAGGCCACCGCGGTGCCCGTGC
The DNA here is from genome assembly GCA_963809825.1 of uncultured Acidimicrobiaceae bacterium. Taxonomy (GTDB): domain Bacteria; phylum Actinomycetota; class Acidimicrobiia; order Acidimicrobiales; family RAAP-2; genus Bog-473. The sequence goes on from CAWELJ010000003.1 coordinate 450,528, forward strand.
TCTCGGCGCGAGGGATCACCGTCCAGTTCGGGGGTTTGCGGGCGCTCTCGGACGTCGATCTCGATGTCGCCCCGCGCAGCATCGCGGGGCTCGTCGGACCCAACGGCGCCGGCAAGACCACGATGCTCGGCGTGCTGTCGGGGCTCCAGCGACCCACGGCCGGGCGCGTCTGGCTCCGGGGCGAGGACGTCACGAATGCGACTCCCCAGGCACGCGCCAGACGAGGCCTGGCCCGTACCTTCCAACAGCCCGAGCTCTTCTTGGGACTGACCGTGCGCGAGCATCTCGTGCTGGCCTATCGGGTGCGCTTCGAGCGACGGCGGCTGTGGCGTGACATGATCGACCCTCGTTTCCTGCGGCCGCCGTCTCGCGCGGAGAGCGAGCGTGTGGACGGTCTCCTCGAACTGCTCAATCTGACCCGAGTGGCCAAGGCACCGGTGGCGGCGCTGCCGCTCGGGATCTGCCGACTCGTCGAGGTCGGCCGGGCGCTGGCGGCCGACCCGCAAGTGATCCTGCTGGACGAGCCGCTTTCCGGGCTGGACATGAAGGGCTCCGAGGGCCTGCTCACCGTCTTCCAGAGGGTAGTGGAGAAGGCTGACCAGGCAGTGTCGCTGTTGCTGGTGGAGCATGACGTCGCCGCGGTGCTCGCCCTCTCGAGCTGGATCTTCGTCCTCGACTTCGGTGAGCGCATTGCGGCGGACTGCCCCGACGCGATCCGTAAGGACCCGTTGGTGCGGGCTGCCTATCTCGGAGACGACGAGGACGTCGACAGCCGACCGCCGGCGGCGCCGAGCGACGACGCGGGGACCGCCGAAGCATGAGCGAGCCCATCCTCAGGGTCGAAGGCCTCGATGTGCACTACGGGACCTCGCAGGCACTCTTCGGCGTCTCGGCCGACGTCGCTCCGGGATCGGTGCTGGCCGTGCTCGGGGCCAACGGGGCCGGGAAGAGCACCCTGGCGCGCACCGTCTCGGGCCTCGTCCCGCCATCGGCAGGGCGCGTCTTCTTCGACGGGCACGACATCACCGGCAAACCGGCGCATCGCATTCGCAAACTCGGCCTCACCTACATCCCAGAGGGTCGCGGCATCTTCCCCGGCCTCACGGTCATCGACAACCTGAAGATGGCGGTGGCGCAGGAGAAGCGTACCGAGCGGGCTCCCGCCATCGATCGGGCCATTGGGCTCTTCCCGGTGCTGGGTTCCCGGAGGTCACAATCGGCGGGCAGCCTGTCGGGTGGAGAACAGCAGATGCTCGCCCTGGCCCGGGCGGTGGCGGTCCTTCCCAAGCTGATCATTGCGGACGAGATGTCGCTTGGCTTGGCACCGCAGATCGTCGAAGCGGTGTTCCAGAGCCTCGAGACAACGCGTCAGGCCGGCGTCACGATCGTCTTGAGTGAGCAATTCGTGCACCGAGCCCTGGCGCTGGCCGACACGTGCGTGATCCTCACGCGTGGCCGAGTCGGCTGGGCCGGCCTGGCGTCGGATGCGGGCGAGGAGGTCATCGACCGCTACCTCGGCGATGCGGAACCGACCTCCGCACCGGTGTCGTGAACGGGGCTGATGCACGCCAACCTTCTCGTTGGGCTCTGGTGCCCCCACCCGTCGTGACCCAGGTCACCGCCCACACCACGTGGACTCTTCTCCGATCGGGGGTGTGTCCCATCGGGGGTGACTGAAATCTGGGTCTACGGATCGCTACGCTCCGCCAACTGGCGGTCGGCGCCCGCGTAGCTCGAAAGAGTGGCTTCCGAGTGTATGCCACTCTCCATGCAAAGGAACATCTCGTTCCGGGGAGGAAACATGAAGCAATTTCGGTTGTTGACGCTCTCGGTCGCCATGACCGGGCTCATCGGGCTTCTCACCGCCGCATCGGGTGTCGCCGCCACCGAGGCATCGGCCTCCGGCTCGCCCATCACCTTGGCGTACGTCAGCTCGCTCACCGGTGCCGGTGCGTCCCAGGACGGCGGGTCGCAGTCGGGGTTCATTGCGCGGATCGAAGAACAGAATGCCATGGGAGGAGTGAACGGGCACAAGCTGGTGCCGCTGGTGATCGACGACCAGACCAGCCCGACCGTGATCGCGACGGCGCTCCAGGATGCCCTGTCGAAGGGCGCCTTCGGAATCGTCTCGCAGAGTCCGCTCTTCTTCCTCGCCGACAAGATCCCGAACCAACAGGGCGTCCCGGTCACCGGCTCGTACGACGACGGTCCGGAGTGGGGCACGCAGCCCTTCACCAACATGTTCGCGTCCGATCACGGCAGCACCGACCCCAAGTCCCCGGTCAACACCCTGGTCGGGGGTTTCCTGAAGAGCCACGGTGGCACCGTCATCGGGACGTACGGCTACGGAATTTCGCCGTCGTCAGCCGGCGCGGCCAGGGGCGCGGCGGAAGCGTTCAAGGCCGCCGGTGGCAAGGTCGGCGTCGAGGACACGTCGATCCCCTTCGGCGGCGCGAACTTCACGTCGACTGCGCTGATCGCGAAGCAAAATGGGGTCGACGCGATGACGCCGAGCATGGACAACAACTCGAACTTCGCCCTCGCCACCTCATTGAAGCAGGCCGGGGTGAAGCTCAAGGCCACCTTGTTCGCCACCGGCTACCAACCAGACGTGATCAACTCACCCGTGTGGTCGACCCTGCAGGGCGACTACTTCCTCAGCGCATTCCGCCCGTGGTCGCTGCCCAACGCAGGCACCCAGCAGATGCAGGCCGCGATGGAGAAGTATGCCCACTTCAGCAAGACCCAGTTCGCGACCTTCGGTCAGACCGAATCGTGGCTCGGGGCTGACCTCATGATCAAGGGACTGCAGATGGCCGGCGCCAATCCCACCCGGCCGGCGGTGATCAAGGACCTGCGCAGCATCAAGGCCTACAACGGGAACGGGCTGCTGCCGATCACGGTCAACTACTCGACGATCTTCGGGCACGACCCGGCGAACTGCGCGTGGGTCGTGAAGGCGGCGAAGACAGGGTTCACGCCGGTCTCGTCGAAGCCGTTCTGTGGTCACGACATCGCGGGAACGAGCACGCTCTCGGGGTAGCCGGATCCGGCGGCATCACACCACCGATCGGTCAGCGTCGCGATAGCCGGCTGCCCCGGGGTTCGGCCTCGAGGACCGGTGTCCGACGCTGGCCGGGTGGTGGCGACGATCGCATCGCCGGCCTTCCTCGAGCGCGCCGGTCAGGCCTCCGGTCTCGATCCGTCCGCCTTCGCGTCCCAGTGTCTGTCCACAAAGCGACGGATCTCACGCATGACCTCCTCGTCCTCTGGAGCCATGCCGAAGAACCCACCGTGGCCGGCGGCCTCGGTGACGTGAAGGTCGGCGGGGATCCCCGCGACGCGCAGCGCACGGTGCAGGCGGATCGTGTCCGAGAGCAGCATGTCGCGCGTGCCGGTCGTGAGGATGGTGGGAGGGAACCCCTTGGTGAAGTCGCCGAAGAGAGGTGAGATGTACGGGTCCGTGAGGTCCCGACCGGCGGCGTAGAGGAGGAAGGCCGGCTTCCCGTTCCCCCGGAGGAGCGGGTCGAGTCCGAGATTGGTCTGCAACGAATCACCGGACCCGGTCAGGTCGCTGCCGGGCGTGAGGAGCACGACCGCAGCGGGCAGCGGCATCCCCTCGTCGCGCGCCCGCAGGACGAGGGCGGCAGCAAGGTTGCCTCCGGCCGAGGCGCCACCCACGATGATGTCCTCGGGCCGATACTCCGCGAGCAGGGCGCGGTAGGTACGCACACAGTCGTCGAGCGCCGCCGGGAACGGGTGATCGGGAGGCATGCGGTAATCGACGGCCCACACCCGCGCACCGACACGAGACGCCGAGCTGATGCCCATGGCACGGCAGGACTCGCCACGGCCGTAAATGAACGCACCGCCGTGGATGTCGAGGAACACGCGACGGTCATCGTAAGCGAGGCCATCCGGAGTGATGACGTAGACACCCAATCCGTCGAGATCGACCGTTTCCGTCGTGACGGACGCGCCCCGGGCCCGCTCTGCCAGCAGGACGGCCACCGTCTCGTCGTACGCGGCGATCATCGCCCGCCACGCCTCCACGTCGTCGAGTTCGGGGTACTCCGCCGCTTCTATGGGCGGCATCGCCAGCACGGCCTGTGCCTCGGGGCTCACCGAGGTGGGGATCGGGATGTCGCGGGCCGGCAGGTGCAGCGGAGGAGGCGGCGGCGACCCGGTCATGCGGCGCTCGCGCCGAGGAGGGACCGCAGCCAAGCGCCGATCTGCTCCCAGGCGGGTGCCGCGGCGGGAAACCCGTGGTTGATGAACCCGTGCGGCTGGCCGGGGTAACAGACCTCGTCCACGTCGACGCCGTCGGCTCGGAGCCGGGCGGCGTAGGCACGACCCTCGTCCCGGAGCAGGTCGCAGCCCGCCAGCACCACGAGTGCCGGTGGGAGGCCCTTCAGGCTCGTGGCGTGCATCGGAATGGCGTAGGGATCTCCCGCCAGGTCACGGCCGCCCCCGTATTCGTCCCACACCCACGTGGCGTTGCCGAACTGCTCGCGCGAGGGGTAGGGCGCCAGTGGCCCGTCCGTACAGGGGTAGATGAGGACCTGACCCGCGACGGAGATGGCGTCGGCGTCACGGAGGCGGAGCGTGACGGCGGCCGCCAGGTTGCCCCCCGCACTCTCTCCTGCGAGGACGACGGAGGCTCGAGTGAGACCGAAACGGGACGCATTCTCGAGCGCCCAGCGGGCCACCTTCTCGCAGTCGTCCAACCCTGCGGGGTACGGATGTTCCGGCGCAAGCCGGTACTCCACGGACACGACGACCGCACCCGATGCGTGCGCCAGCTCCCGGGCGACGTTGTCCATGATGCCGATGCTGCCGACGACGAACGCACCCCCGTGGAAGTAGACGATGAGCCCGGTCTGGGGGCGATTGCCCCGGTAGATCCGGATCGGCACTCCATCGACGTCGTCGTCGGTGACCTGATCGATCTGCTTGTCCGAGGGTGGCCCGACGGGGCCCCGGGCCAGCTCACGGATCTCGGGCGGGAAACCCTCGGTGACCCAGTCGCCTTGGGGGTTCGTCCGGAGCCATTCGACGACCCACGGATCGAGAATGCCTTCGTCGTCCTGTGCCTGCACGCCTACCCCCCGCTGGCCGTCGTGGAACAGCGAATGACACTAGCCCCCGTCCTGTCACCGGCACCGGCTGCGCCCATGTCAGGACGGCTCGATGACGACGCGAATGGCACCCTGCGTCTTGTCCGCGGCCACCCGGAACGCCTCCGCGGCATCCTCGATCGGAAAGCGGTGCGTGATCACCGTGGCGGCGATATCGGGGTCCTCCGCCAGCATCGCCGCTGCATCCTCCATCTCCCGCCCACCGGCATGGGCGCAGTAGCCCAAGGACGGAATGAGCCGGGCCTCGCGATGGAACAGGGGCATCCAGTCGAGCTCAACGGGACCGAAGTGCACACCGAGCACGACGATGGTCCCGCCGGGAGCGACGAGCTCGCCGCAACGGGCCAGGCTGGCCGGCGTCCCGGCCGCTTCGACGACGACGTCGTAGAGCCCGTCGGCGTGGACGCGGGCACCGAGCCGCTCCCCCGCCTCGTGTTGGTGGGGATGGCGCGCCTGGAGAGCGACGTCCTCGCCACCCAGCCGACGGGCCCCGGAAACGGCCAGGAGCCCCAGTGCCCCGGCCCCGACCACGGCAACTCTCTTGCCGGGACCGGTGCCGGCAAGCCGCAGGGCGTGCCAGGAGACGGCGGCGGGCTCCACGATGGACGCGTCACGGACGTCAAGAGCGTGCGGCAACGCCACCAGCCGAGCTGCGGGGGCACGGAATTGCTCGCTCATGCCCCCGTCCGCGCTGATGCCGAGGGCGCGCTGACCATGCGTCGGGCAAAGGTTGTACTCCCCCCGCAGGCACGGTTCGCACTCCATGCACCCATAGATGGCCTCTACGACGACGGCAGTGCCGTCCTCACGGACACCGGCCAGCTCGTGACCCAGGATCCGACGGCTTCCGAAGCGGATGTAACTGAGGTCCGATCCACAGACGCTGGTCGACCGCATCTCGAGCAAGGTGCCCGTACCGGGCGGTTCGTCGAGCTCGACGACCGCCACGCCTCCCTCGACGCTTCGCACGGCCCTCACGATCCCCGTCCCTCCCTTCGCTCCGGTTCCGCAGCGGGATTGAACCGACCCGTTCCGGGCCCAGAGTAGGTTCAACGGCCGATGACTGCACCACTCGAGTTCTGGGTCTACCTCCCCCAGATGCGCATGACGATGGACCAGATGGTCGAGCGGGCATGCGCCGCCGAGGCGGCCGGCTTCGCCGGGATCGCCGGCATGGACCACATGGCTCCTCCAGGTGCCGAGGGCACGCCGATGTTCGAGCCGATGACGGCGAATGCCTGGCTCGCGGCACGCACCGACCGTCTCCGGGTCGGTTCCCTCGTCCTCTGCGACTCGTTCCGACACCCTGCGCTGCTGGCGCGCGAGGCGGTGACCGTGGATCACGCCTCGGGCGGCCGATTCGAGCTCGGTATCGGTTGGGGTTCGGTGACGAGCGAGTTGGAAGCGTTCGGGATCGGATCGTCCGAACCGACGGCTCGGATCGGTCGGCTCCGAGAATCGCTCGATATCGTGCTGGCGCTGTGGCGCGGGGAGGTCGTCGACTACGACGGTGAGCACTTCCAGCTGCACGGCGCTCAGCAGCAGCCGGGGCCACTGGGAAAGATACCGATCGTCATCGGGGGCGCCGGCAGGCGCACCATGGAGCTGGTCGCGGCGTACGCCGACTGGTGGAACGTGCACATCGGGATCCTCGACCGGCTGGGCCGGATGCGTGAGTTCTCGGGGAACGCCCGCTGCTCGCTCCAGATTCAGGTCGCGATGGTGCCGTTCGAGAACCAGCGCGACGAGGTGACCGAACGAGCCCGGCGGCGCTTCGGTGCCACGCCCGTCGTCGGCACCGCCCCCGAGCTCGTCGACCATTTCGGGTCACTGGTGCAGCAGGGCGTGGAGCGGGTGTACGTGTGGTTTTGCGACTTCGGTCCTCCCGAAACGCTCACGGCGTTCGGCGAAGAAGTACTCCGTCACTTCGACAGTTGATCATCACGCTTCGGTCGCCAGCTGGTCACAAGCAGCAGCGCGGCCCCAACGGCGCCACCACCGAGCGAGATCACGAATCCCGGCCAACCCCACAGCCGGGTCAGGGTGTGTACGTGGTCGTCGACACTCCACTGCCCTGGGCCGAGAGTACCCACGGTGATGCCGAGCATGGTCAGCACCATCACGTATTCCCAACCCTCCCCAGGACGGAAGATGAAGAAGCCGTTCTTCAGGTGATTCGTGATCCAGGCGACCAGCATCACGCCGACCACTCCTGCGCAGGCCAGCGGAGTCAAGAGGCCGAGCACCAGTAAGGCACCCGCGCCCACTTCGGTGATGCTGGCGAACCAGGCATGGACGATCCCCGGCCGCATCCCGAGTCCGTCGAACCAGCGGGCCGTCCCGGCGATCTTCCCGCCTCCGAAGATGTGATTGACGCCGTGGGCGATGAAGACGGCACCGAGGACGACGCGTGCCAGCAACAGGGCGGTGTTTGCCGACGAGGGCGAAAGGGTGTCGAGTAAGTGCAACGGAGCCTCCGGATACTCAGTTCAAGGTCCGGACGATACCTTCAAGTTCATGCACAGTCGTGTTCCGTCGAGACCTCGCCGCACGCACGGTCACGATGACCAGCGGAGCGTGACCGTGCCGGAGCTCGAGGCTGACCCCGACCTCCCATTCTTTGCTTAAATGGTGCGCTGACCTCGGGCGTTACCCTGTAGCGGCGAGTGACGCCCATTCGGGAAGGAGATCGGTTGCCGACATCAGCCTCGGCCGAGAGCGAGCGGCCGAACGGTCCTCGCTCGCTCAAGGGCACTCGGACGAGGGTTCGACTGCTGGAGGCGGCCAAAGAGATCTTCGAGGAGGACGGTTTCCTCGAGGGGCGGATCTCGGACATCGCCGAGCGGGCCGGCCTCTCTCACGGCTCCTTCTATCACTACTTCGACTCCAAGGAAGAGATCTTTCGTGAGGTCGCCGTCTCGGTCGAGCAGAAGCTCGTCGAACCACTAGGCGGGGTGATTCTCGACCCTGAGTCCCGGGCCACGCCACAGGACCGGCTCCGGGAAGCGCTACGGCGGCACCTCGAGAGCTACCGGCGTGAGGCTCGGATCATCGGGGTGATCGAGCAGATGTCCCGCTATGACAAGGAGGTGAGCGCCTTGCGGATGGAGCGCAGTGCCCGTTACTCCCAACAGGTTGCCGCCTCAATCCGCAGCTTGCAGCAGCACGGGCTGGCCGACCCTGACCTCGATCCCGAAATTGCCCTCGGCCGCGCTCGGCGCGATGACCAGTCGATTCCCCGAGATGTGGCTGGTCCAGGGAGCGGTGACGTGCAGCATGGACAAGGCGGTGGATCAGCTGACGCGGCTCTTCGTGAACGCGTTGGGCTTGTCCGATCAGCGCGGCGGCAGAGCGCAACGCACGAACGCGAGCTGAGAGCAGGCCCGCGCAGGCGAGGACGGGCTGTGTGGTGCCCGAACGCGTCAGACGGTCACTCCGACCCGCATGATGTTGGCGAGGTTGCCGCCCATGATCTTCGCCACGTCCTCGTCGGAAAGCGTCTTCGGCAGATGGTCGAGGTAGCTACAGGGCTCTGCGAGCCCCTCCGGATGCGGGTAGTCCGACCCGAAGAGGAGATGGTCGGTGCCGAGCACCCCGGCGAGCGTCTCGATGTCGTCCTCGTGGAACGGGCTGATGTAGACGTTCCGCTTGAAGGCATCGACCGGATTCTCGGGGAATGCCTGCGGCATCTTCGTGTACACGTCCTCGAGGTGCTCGAGGAAGGGCAGAACCCAGTTTGCTCCGTTCTCGATGAACGCGATCCGCAGCGTCGGGAAGCGCGTCAGCAGCCCATGACAGGTCATCGCTGCCGCCGTGTCCTCGGCGGCGCGCTTTCCCATCGTCACCGCTCGGAAGGAGTCCAGGCGGAAGGGGAGCATCTCCGTTGGACCGGTCCAGTCGCCTACGTAGCGGGCGTAGCCGCTGTCCGAGGCGTGCATCGACACCAGGATGTCGGCGTCGACGACCCGTTGCCAGAACGGGTCGAACTCCTCGAAGGCGAACGAGCGAGACCCCCCGTACCCCGGCACCGGTGCCGGGCGGATGAGCACGGTCTTGGCGCCGCGCTCGAGCACCCACTCGAGCTCCTCGATCGCCTTCTCGACTATGGGAAGGGTGATCACCGGCGTCGAGTAGATGCGATCCTCGTAGTTGAAGGTCCACTGGTCGTAGAGCCACTCGTTCAGGGAATGGATGGCAGCGTGAGTGAGCTCGGGATCGTCCCGCATGCGCTCCTCGAGGAGGCTCGCCAGCGTCGGGAACATGAGGGTCCGATCGATGCCGAGCTCGTCCATCAGCTCAACCCTCGGCGCCGGCTCACGGAAGGCCGGGATGGAGCGCATCGGCTCGCCCACCAACTCGCGGTAGGACTTGCCCTCGGGGTTCCCGTTCCGGAAGTACTCCTCCTGGGCGCCGGGTCGGGCCACGACGTCGAAAGTGGGGTTGGGGATGTAGTCGCTGATCAGTCCCCGGATCGTGATCTTGGTCCGCCCGTCGACCTCGACGTACTTGATGGCGTTCTTGTACTTCTCGGGCAGGTGACGCGTGAACGCATCCTTCGTCTCGTACAGGTGGTTGTCAGCGTCGAAGACGGGGAAGTCGCAGATTGTGGACATGTGCTCCAACTTATTCATTGACCGTATGCCGGTCAGAATCGGATTCTGGTCCTCCCCAGGCTACTGTGTTATTGACTTTGACGTCAACATTTGAGAAATGGTCGGGTCTTTCCGCGGCTCGGGCGTCGTCATCACGAGGGGAAGGGGTCGGAATTGCCGTTGACCAGCAGCGATGAGGCGTACTACGACCCCTACGACTTCGAGATCGGTGCAGATCCGTACCCGCTCTGGAAGCGTCTGCGTGACGAGGCGCCGCTCTGGGAGCAGCTCCCGTGTTCACCTCCTGAGGTCCGAACGACGGTGGATCGGACCGCACCGCAGTTACCGCGTGGAGGGGAACCCCAGGTCGATGGCGCTGTTCGTCGGCTCCGGCCAGCGCGACGTGACGACCTTGGGCCTCGTGTAGAACCTCACGCCCTCGGGGCCATAGATCGGCGAGTCACCGAACAACGAGGACTTCCAGCCCCCGAAGGAATGGAACGCCACCGGCACCGGGATCGGCACGTTGATTCCCACCATGCCGACCGTCACCTCACGTTCGAACCGACGGGCAGTGGCGCCGTCCCGCGTGAACAGAGCCACCCCGTTTCCGTACGGATTGGCATTGACCAACGCAACTGCCTCGTCGAAATTCGGCACCCGGGCCACGCCCAGGACCGGCCCGAAGATCTCGTCGTCGTAGAGCCTCATCCCGGGCTTGACCTCGTCGATGAGGGAGCACCCGGTGAAGAACCCTCCGTCCCGCTCGTCCGTCGAGCCGTCGACGACGACCCGTGCCCCCTCGTCTGCGGCGCCCTGCACGTACGACGTGACCCGGTCCCGGTGCTCGGCCGTCACGAGTGGCCCCATCATCGATCGGGGATCGTCTCCGGGGCCGACGACGACGTCGGGGATTCTCGCCGCGATCGCGTCGACGAGCGGATCCGCGACCGCTCCGACGGCCACGATGACCGAGATCGCCATGCATCGCTCACCCGCCGAGCCATAGGCCGCCGAGACTGCAGCGTCGGCGGCGCCACCCACGTCGGCATCCGGCATGACAACCATGTGGTTCTTGGCGCCGCCCAGCGCCTGGACGCGCTTGCCCTGGCGTGTACCGGTCTCGTAGATGTGGCGCGCCACGGGTGTGCTCCCCACGAAGGACACCGCGTCGACTCCCGGGTGGTTCAAGAGCCCGTCGACCGCGACCACGTCGCCCTGCAGCACGTTGAAGACGCCGTCGGGGAACCCCGCCTCCTGTACCAACTCGGCGATCAGCAGAGACGGAGAGGGATCCTTCTCGGACGGCTTCAAGACGAAAGTGTTGCCACAGGCGAGGGCGTTCGCCATCATCCACAGGGGCACCATGACCGGGAAGTTGAACGGCGTGATGCCGGCGACCACGCCGACCGGGTGGAGCACCGTGTGCACGTCGACCCCTTTGGAGACTTCCGAGCTGTGGGAGCCTTTGAGCATCTGCGGAATCCCACAGGCGAACTCGACACACTCGAGCCCGCGCGCCACCTCGCCGGCAGCATCGCTCACGACTTTGCCGTGCTCCTGGCTCACGAGCCGCGCAAGTTCCTCTCGGCGAGCGACGATGAGCTCTCGCAGCCGGAACATCTTGTCGGTGCGCTGCCCCAATGGCGACTCCCTCCAGTGAGCGCCGGCCTCGACAGCACACCGGACCGCCTCATCGACCTCAGCGATCGAAGCGAGGCTGACCGTCTTGGTCTGTACCCCGGCGGCAGGGTCGAACACAGGAGCAGAGCGCCCCGATGTACCCGCCGTGGCGCAGCCCGCCACCCAGTGCTCAACCGATTGCACGTCGAAGCCTCCGAGTCGACGCAGCAGCACGTTCGAGAATGCTCACGATGAACCGGGCTCGGTTCTCCTACCGCGGTGAGTCAGCGTCCAAGACGGAGACGCCCTCTCGTGTCGCCATCTTTCCTCCATGCAGTGCTCACCCACCGTGCAGATGCTCCCCGACAGCCGCACAGTACTGTCGGACCATGGCAAACGCAACGGTGGGCGGGTCGCCCATCACGCGTGGGACCGTCGCTGCACACGATCCATGGGTCGTCGTTCCGAGATGGATCCGTGATCGCCCGGTAGCGTCGTTCGGGATGTCGCCTCCCACCACATCGAGTCTTGCGCACCCAGGCCAGTACCTGCCTTGACGGACCCACCGTTCCCCGGATCGAGTGGGGCCCCGGCGATCACGCGCCAGGCCGACGGCGACCGGCGTCCCTGCCCTCTCGCGGTTCGGGCGTGGTGGGGCGACGAGTTGGTGGCCGAGTCCTCCGCCGCCGTCCACGTCCCGGGTCCGCCGCCTTGGATCTTCCTTCCCATCGAAGATGTGCGCCTTGAGGCCTTCCACCTGGACGGACCGGCCCGTGCTGCCGGGGACCTCCCGGTCGAAGGCGGAGAGCTCTGGAGCATCGAGCCGAGGAGCGACCCCCTCGCCCTCGCGGCGACGGACTGGCAGAGCCGCGATGACGCCGCTCCGGACGGACGGGGTGTCCTGCGCACCTTCACCGACGCGCCAGCCACTGAGTGGCAGTCCGGCCTCGCCGCCTTCGATCATCGCCAGATCCGCCTCGAGCTCGTGGACCCGATGGGGCTGGACGATCCGCGCAGTGTCACCGTCAAGCGGTTCCCGACCTGGGGGGATGCCTCGGATCTCGTGGATGTCCTCGATCTCCGCCCTGATGGCGAGAACCGCTTCCGCAGCGTTGCTCGAGCAGGCCATCTCCGCTCTGTCGTGGAGGGCAGCCAGCTGCTCGGGCAGGCCATTGTTGCTGCCGGTCGCCACTCCCCCGGTCGGCGGGCCGTCTCCGCGCACATGATCTTCCTACGCGCTGGCGACGCGGCCCGGCCCCTGCGCTTTGATCTTCGCCAGCTCAGTTCAGGCCGGACTTTCACGACTTTGGCAATCGATGTGACCCAGTCGGACGTGCACTGCGCCACGGCGAACCTCCTCCTCGACGTCGTCGCCCCCGACCTCGTTCGCCACTCGGAGGATCCGCCCGACGTGCCGGGCCCGTACGCATGTCCGTCCTACGACATGTCGGTGACGGGACGCGACGTCCGGGTGGTAGCCGGGACCTACACGGACGATCCCGACGCGCCGGTGGGCCCGCCCGTAGTCGACGCCTGGGTGCGGTTTTGCGATCTCCCCGACGACCCATGCCTTCATGCAGGGCTACTGGCCCAGTTCACTGGGCACATGTCGATCGCGGCAGCCCTCCGCCCGCACCCGGGAGTTGGTCAACGCCAGGCCCACCGCACCATCTCCACCGCCATCAACGCGATCGGACTGTCACTGCATGCCGACGTCCGAGCCGATCGTTGGATGCTGTACCACCACCTGTCGACCTTTGCGGGTGACGGCATGACTCGCTCGGAGTGTCGCGTCTACGACGAGCAGGGCCGGATCCTGGCCTCTTTCTGTGTGGATGCAATGGTGAGGGGCTTCGAGGGGATGACGGCTCCGTCAGATGACCGGAGGGCACTGTGAGTCTGTCCACGGGGCGAGGACCGTTGAGCGCACAACCGGCCGGACGCTTCAACAAACCCGTGCCCGACGGGCTGGTCTATGTGGAGCCCTTCCCCCGCCGGGTTCGGGGGGTCCGTAATGGAAGGGGCGTCGTCGAGAGCGAAGGCGTGCTGCTGGTACACCGTCGGGGGCTGCCCCCGACGTTCGCGTTCCCGGCCGCCGATGTGGGCCCGGTCCCCAACGAGGCGGAGCCGGACGCTGCCGGCTATGTCCGGATTGCCTGGGACGCGGTGGACGAGTGGTACGAAGAGGAGGAACGGGTCTTCATGCACCCCAGAAATCCCTACCACCGCGTCGACTGCGTTCTGACGTCCCGCCGGTTGCGCGTGATGGCCGAGGGCGTGGTGCTCGTGGACACCGCGACGACCATCGGTGTCTACGAGACGTCCCTCCTACCCCTGCTCTACGTCAGCCGCGAGCAACTGCGCTCGGACATCCTCACACCGAGCGCCACAACCACCTACTGCCCCTACAAGGGGACGGCGACATACTGGTCGGCCGACGTCGGTAGCAAGAGACTGGCCGATGTCGCCTGGTCCTACGAGGAACCCAACTCGGAGTGTCGTGCCATCCGGAGCCATGTCTGTTTCGACAAGGACAAGGTCGACGTGCAGGCCGACCTGCCTGCGTGGCCCACCCGAACCGGGGCGGTCGACGAGTGAGTGGTTCGCAGCACATCTTGAGCGAACTCGGGTTTGCCGTCTCGCAAGCCGAGGGAGACCTGGTCGGTGAGGCGCGCATCATCCCCGAGATGCACGTGCCGGACTCGCCTCGTCTACGGACGTCCATCCTCGCTTCGTGGGCCGATCACCTCTCCGGGCTTCTCGCCGTCACGGTCACCGCACCGCAGGTTCCGGTCACCGTCGAGCTCGACGTCCATCTCTTTGCCCCGGCCCCCGCCGCCGGGACGGTGCGGTGCACTGCGAAGGCGCTCAAGGCAGGGCGTTCGGTCTTCATGGCCGGCGTCACCTTCACCTCCGATGACGGGAAGCCCATCGCAGTGGGCGGAGGCTCCTTCATGGTGGCCCCCGACCCGAGCCTTCGGCTCCCGACCACGCTGAGCCTCAACGGTCCTCCACCCGTGCAGACCCTGCGTGTGCCATGGGCGCAACGGGCCGGATGCGAACGCCGTGAGCCCGGGGTGGCCGTGCTGCCGCGGTCGGACGACGGGCTCAACTCGTCCAACACCGTCAATGGTGGCCTCATCGCCCTCGCCGTCGAGGAAGCGGCTCTCTCGCTGGCACCTGGTGCGACACTGTCCTCGCTGAGCCTCCGGTATCTGCGTCCTGTACGCATCGGCCCTGCCATCGCCGCGGCGGAAGTGAGGTCCGGGCTGGGGCAGGTCGAGGTACGTGATGCCGGCAACGACAACCGCCTCTCCGTGCTCGCCACCACCCGGTTCTTCGACGGCTGACCATCACAGGTGGAGGTCGGGGCCCGATGAGGAATGAAGCCGGGCAGGGGAACGAGCCCGAGATCAGAGCGAGCGACGACGGCAGCGTACGCATCCTGACCCTCAACCGTCCCGATCGGATCAACGCATTCACAGCGGCGTCCTACCGTCACCTGGCTCAGGCGCTCAATGACGCCGACGCGGACGCGTCGGTCTCGGTGGTGCTCTTGGAGGGGGCCGGCCAGGGATTCTCGAGCGGCGTGGACCTGGCGGCGATCGGCGTGGACGATCTGAGCCTGTCCGAGTGCTTCGACGACCTGGTGGCTTCGCTGATCCGCTTCTCGAAGCCCCTCTTGGCGGCGGTCCACGGCGTGGCCGTCGGCTTCGGCGCGACCATCCTCCTTCACTGCGACATCGTGATGGTGGCGGACACCGCGAAATTGCGGTTCCCGTTCACGGCTCTCGGAACCACGCCGGAGGCGGCCAGCAGCGTCCTGCTGCCGCTCCTCGTCGGGACTCAGAGGGCGGCCGACCTGCTCCTCACGTCACGCTTCATCACCGGTACGGAGGCGGCACAGATAGGTCTGGCCGCCCGCTGCCTCCCGGAGGCGTCACTGCACTCCGAGGCACGGGCACTGGCACGTGAGCTGACGGAGATGCCGGTCGCAGCGCTGGCCACTGCCAAGCGACTGATGAGGCACGGCGCCGCAGACGTCACACGACAAGCGCTCGACCGGGAACGAGCAGCCGCCATCTTCCTTCACGACGAGCTCGGGCCCATGGGAGAGATGGCCTGAGACCTTGCCGAAGTCGGGTCCGGGTCAGTCTCGGCGATCAGCGGTCCCCGGCTCGAGACGGTCGATGATGCTCTGCACGAACGACATCGTCTCGTCATGACCCGCGGTCACGCCGAGGGCTTCTTCGAGAGCGAGCACCTGCGAGAGGCCCGTCATCATGAGCAGTGCGACAATTGGTGGCAGCTGGTCCGTGCTGATGCCGTCGGCCACGAGTGCCGCGGTGAGCGCTTCGAGCTGGGCCGTGCGGAAGCGTTCGGCATAGCGTGCGATCTCGGCGCGGATGACTTTGCGGTGGTTGGCCAGTGCGACGAACTCGACCGAGAAGGCGGCCCCACGCAGATCGGCGTTGAGCCGCCAGAGGGTGCGCAGCGACGGGTCCGCCGCCATGGCCCGTTCGAAGCGGGTGAAATTCGCCTCGGCGCGCCGTCGGAAGACCTCGACGAAGAGGTCGTCCATGGTGCGGAAGTAATAGTGGACGAGCTGCGGCTTGAGTCCCGCTCGGGCCCCGACCCGCCGAGACGTGACGGCGGCATAGCCCTCTTCGAGCAGCAACGACTCGGCGGCCTCGACCAACCGGGCCCGGCTCTTGGAATCGGTCGCGCCGATGCGCCGGGGCCGGGATTCGGACGAGATTGGCACCCGGACAAGTTGCCACATCTCGGGAGGGGTGCTAAGCACTTGCCAAAATCCGCTGAGCACCCGCTCAGCATGGGCCGTCGTCGTCCGCCCCGGCGGGCGGGAAAGGAGACCGCGTGAGCGATTGGCGGACGATCGACTTCTTCAGTGACGAGTCATTGCTCGAGGACCCCTACCCCTACTTCGAGCAGCTCCGGGCCGAGTGCCCCGTGCTCCCGCTCTCCCACTACGGCGTCGTCGCGGTGACCGGTTACGAGGAGGCGGGTGAGATCTACCGCGACACGGACACGTTCTCCTCGTGCAACTCGGTCATCGGCCCGTTCGCGACATTCCCCGTCCCACTCGAGGGCGACGACGTGGGTGCCATCATCGACCGTCATCGGGACCAACTGCCCATGAACGAGCACATGGTCACCATGGATCCGCCCGACCACACCCGGGAGCGTGCGCTGATCATGCGGCTGATCACGTCGAAACGCCTCAAGGAGAACGAGGCGTTCATGTCTCGGCTGGCCGACCAGCTGTTGGATGAATTCATCGACGACGGCCACTGCGAATTCATCAGCGCCTATTCGCAGCCCTTCGCCATGCTCGTCGTCGCCGACCTGCTCGGGGTGCCCGAAGAGGATCATCAACGCTTCCGCGAGGGTTTCGGCCTGAGCCACACCCCCGGGGGGTTGGGCGGCAGCGAGGAGAGCCAGATGGACCTCAATGCGTTGGCCTGGCTCGATGCGTGGTTCGCCGACTACATCGAGGACCGGCGGCGCCAGCCCCGCCAGGACGTGCTGACAGACCTGGCGCTGGCGACCTACCCGGACGGCACCATGCCCGAGGTGACCTCCGTGGTCCGCACGGCGACGTTCTTGTTCGCCGCCGGCCAGGAGACCACCGCCCGCCTGCTCGCGGTCGCGTTGAAGTACCTCGCCGACAACCCCGGACTCCAGGATGACCTCCGGTCGCGCCATGAGTTGATCCCGGGCTTCATCGAAGAGGCCCTTCGCATCGAAAGCCCCGTGAAGGCCGACTTCCGTCTGGCGCGGCGCTCCACGACCATCGGTGGGGTGGACATCGCTGCGGGCACTCCGGTGATGCTGCTGAACGGCGCCGCCAACCGCGACCCCCGGCGCTTCGAAGATCCGGCGGCGTTCCAAGCGGAGCGCCCGAACTCACGGGCGCACATGGCGTTCGGTCGCGGTGTGCACACCTGTCCAGGCGGCCCCTTGGCCCGGGCCGAGGGCCGCGTCAGCCTCGACCGCGTCCTCGAGCGGATGCGGGACATCCGTCTGTCGGAGGAGCATCACGGACCCCCGGGTGCCCGTCACTTCAAGTACGAGCCCACGTGGGTCCTGCGCGGACTGAGCCACCTGCATCTCGAGTTCACGCCGGCTGGAGAGAACCGGTGAGCCATGTCGCGGTGGTCACCGGCGGAGCGTCGGGCATCGGTCTTGGTGTCGCCCGCCAGTTCGTGACGGACGGTCATGACGTCGCCATCCTCGACCAAAGAGGTGCCGACGCCGCGGCCGCCGAACTGCAGGGAGCGGGAGCTCGGGTTCTCGGGGTGGACGTCGACGTCGCTGATCGACAGTCCGTCGAAGCGGCCTATGCGCGGGTCCGCGCCGAGCTGGGTCCGGTCGGCATCCTCGTGACCAGCGCAGGTGTCGAGTCCTTTGACCCTCTGCTCGAGATCACCGCCGAGAAGTGGGACCGGATCATTGCGGTCAACCTGACTGGCACCTTCACGTGCGTCCAGGCTGCGGTGCCCGACATGCTCGCCGCCGGCTGGGGCCGCATCGTCACCATCTCGTCGTCCAGTGCCCAATCCGGCGCGCCCAACATGGCCCACTACGCCGCATCGAAGGGCGGTGTCATCGCACTCACGAAGTCGCTCGCGGTCGACCTTGCCCGCAGCGGCATCACGGTCAACACCATCCCACCCAGCCTCGTGGACACCCCCATGGCGCGAGCTGCGGAGGCAGCGGGCGACTTCCCCGGGGTCGACGTGGTCGGTCCGATGGTCCCACTCGGCCGCGCGGGGACCCCAGCCGACATCGCCGCCGCGTGCTCCTTCCTGTGTTCTGAAGGCGGCAGCTACATCACCGGCCAGATCATCGGTGTGAACGGCGGCATGTACATCTGAGGAGCCACGCTCATCCGCGGGCGACTCCGGCTCGATAGGGTGCCAGTCAGTGGAACTGAGTCCGTTGATGGACATCGACATCGCGGTCCAGTCCGTCGTGGATCTGGGAGACTCCCCTCTCGGAGATCGCCGCATCGTCGTCTTCGAGGGATCCATGAACCCCCAGTGGTGAGGTAGGCGGTTCGACGTGCACGACAGTCTGCGAGACCGTTGCTCCGCGCTCTTCCGCGACCACCAGGTCGATGCGTTCGGCGGGACCTTCCACGTGCCCGACCGAGACACCTACCCGGCCCTGTTCGCATGGGACAGTGGGTACCACGCCCTGTCGCTCCTCCATCTCGATCCCGAGATTGCGTTGGAGGAGCTGCGCACCTTGTACGGGGCCAACCGGCTGCCCGACGGGCTGCTGTCCCACCAGCGGTATGTCCCGGGAGCCGAGGAGCATCAACACTTCATCGAGGAGCTCTTCGGGCCAATGTTCGACGGGGACCGTACGCCCTTCGTGGATCCCCCGACGGCCGCCTACGCGGCGGCCCGCCTCTCGCGGGCCATCGGCGCGCCCGCCGACGAGGTGCTGGACGAGGCCGTCTCCCACTTGCGCGCCCTCGCCCGCTGCCGGACGGTGGGCGGCGGTTCGCTGCCTGCCGTGCTCCACCCGTTCGAGACGGGCACAGAGGGGAGCGCGCTGATGCGGGGTCTGCTTCCAGGCGGCTTGGGAGCCTCATTGGCCCGGCTCAAGGAGCTGACCATCTCGTGTCGCGCCGCCGGCATGGCTCCTGAGGCTGCCCTGGCCGCCGGCCACGGCTTCGTGGTGTACGACCCCACCATGTGCGGTTGGTACCTGCTGGCGCTCGAGGAGGTGGCAGCCGCCTGCCGGGCCCGGGGCCGAGAGGCTGAGGCGGAGGAGAGCGAGGCCAGCGCCCTGGCCGTGGCCCGGGACGTGGGTGCGATCCTCTGGTGGGACGAAGGTCACATCTTCGCCGCGCATGACGTCGCCCGATCCGAACCGCTGCACGGCATCGGGGCCATGGGACTCGTCCCGGCTGCGAGCCGCGCCGTGGCGGAATCGGGCCTGTCCCAGATGGTCGCCGACCGCCACCTGGTCCCGGACGGACCCATGTGGGGCCCCCGTGGATACGCGGCCGGCACGATCCTCCCCGGCCGTGGAGTGGGTGGTTACGTCCAATGGGACGGGAACGCCGTGTGGGGGGCGACGAACTACTGGGCCTACCTGCTGGCAGCCCGGCTCGGTCGGTGGGCGGAGGCCTCCCGACTGCGCGATCAACTGAGGACCCTGATCGACGGGCAGGGATTCCGGGAGTTCTACGACGCAATGACCGGCGAGCCAGGCGGGGCCGGAACAGGGTCCGGGTTCACCTGGCCGGCCCTGATCCTGGACATGGCCGTCCCCTCGGAGGAGACCTCCTGAGGCGCGGGCTCGGCCACCGTCAGCCCTTCGCCGCGCCCGTCACTTCGCCGCCGCAGAGCCCGCGAACTGCAGCACGTTCTTCGCCGGGTCATACGTAACCAGGTACACCGGGCCGATCGCGTAGGCCCGGCCCGGACCGAACGAGACCGGTGCACCCGATCCGGGGATGACGGCGTTCCTCAGCCCGTAACCGGCGTGGGCGAAGCTCGACCCGGTGAGGTTCTTCCCGGCCGCCTTGGCGATCGTCGTGAAGAGAGCGAGATTGACGCAGGCCGATTCCACGGCGTAGAAGGTCTGGTCCGATCCGGTGAGCGGATCCGTGGGCGGAGTGATCTTGAGCCCCGGGTATGCCTTCCGCACGACCTGGTCACACTGCTGCACCGCCGCTGTGTGCCAGATCTGATAGTTCGAAGGAACGGGGCTCGAGGTCAGCACGTTCTTGAGATACTTCGGCGCGATCGAGGAGCCCAGCACGGCGCTCTCGAGGCCGGGTTCGCTGGTTGCGATCCATGCCGGGCTGTAGGTGCTCTGGTTGGCCTGCAGCGACTCAGGCCAGATCGTGGCGCCGGTACCCACCGCAACCACTTCGTTGACCCGGGCGGACTGAAAGATCTGCGTGATGACGGCCGCCTGCTGATACGTCGCGGCCTGGTCGCCCGACGGTGCGCTGTCCACGGCGCTCTTGACGACATGGACACCCAAAGACGTCAGTGCAGATTGGACGACGTGCAACTCACGTCCATCCGTCTCGGATCCCGCAAACAGGCCGACCACCTTCCCCTTGAACACGCCTCGATGCGCGAAGACGGCCAGTTGCCGCTGATCGTACGCCGCAAGTGGCGGTTCCAGGGTGAAGTTTGGAGCTCCACCGGACTGCACATTCTGGAAGCTTCCCGCGATCGTGGGTACGTGGTACTGCTGCAGATAGCAGTCGGGTTGCTGCGGTGCAATGGCAACGAAGACCTCGTCGTCCTGGGCAAGCTGCGTGCACGCAGTGATCGCAGGTGCGGTTCCGACCGGGTTCACCGCCACCAGGTAGGGCACCAGATGCCTGCCGTCGATGCCGCCGTGTGAGTTCAGATTGGAGATCAGCGCGTTGTAGGCGTCGGGAAAACTCCCCTGGTCCAACGTGATGCCGAACTTGCGGACACTCGCAAGGTCGACGTACGGGACGCCGACCCGGATGGTCGTCGCACTCACGCCCTGGCTCGGAGGGCTTGATCCTGCCGAGGCCGAGCCGGCGACGCCGACACCCATGAGACCGCTGACAACGAGCGAGCTCATGGCGAGGGCAGCGAAACACTTTCGTATTCTCGGCCAGCTTCGACGCATCGGTGGATGGTACTGCCGGACGCCCCGGTCGGAGCGTCAGGGTCTGGTGAGTGCAGACAATGGGGATCGAGCCCGTGGCGTGGGTGAGATCACGTCTGACCCGCCGGAGCGAGCCCGGGACCGCTCTGACTCGAGTCGACGGCATCGGCTGATGTCGCCATGCCGGTCGTCGACCAGTCATTGAGAAATCCTTCTATCTCATTGGCGGCGAACGGCCGGGAGATGATGAAGCCTTGTCCGTATTCGCAGCCGAGCTCACGCAACCGGCGGAGTTGGTCGCGCCCCTCTATCCCTTCGGCGATCACCCGCAGCCCCAGGTTGTCGGCGAGCGCCAGAATGGAGCGCACGATGACTTCTCCGTCCCCGGTTGTGTCGAGGGAGGCGACGAAGCTTTGATCGATCTTGAGCGCGTTGACCGGGAACTTGTGCAGCGCCGCCAACGACGAGTAGCCGGTCCCGAAGTCATCCATTTCCAGACCCACTCCGGGCGCGCCGACTTCGGACACGATCGCCGAGATCCGCTCGGGTTCGCGCATGAACGTGGTCTCGGTGATCTCGAGGCTGACAAGCTCGGCCGGGAGCTCGGCGGCCGCAATGGCGTCGAGGACATCCCGCGGGAAGTTGGGATCATCGAGTTGGCGGCCGGAGACGTTGACGCTCATACGGACGTCGTCTGCCACGAGCCCGCAACGGCGCCACGTCGACAGATCGGCAAGCGCGATCCGCAGCACCTGGAGTCCCATCGGGCCGATCAAGCCCGTGTCCTCGGCGATCGAGATGAACTCTTCGGGCTCGACGAACGGCCACTCCTCGGGCCAGCGGGCGAGGGCCTCGAAGCCCCGGAGGAGTCCGGTTCTGAGGTCCACGATCGGCTGATAGTGGACTCTCAACAGCGAGTGCTCAATCGCCCGGCGGAGATCGTTCTCCCGCTTGAGGCGGTTGGTGACGTGATGGTGCATGCTCTGATCAAAGACCGCACACCGGCCTCGGCCGCGGCGCTTGGCTTCGTACATGGCGATGTCGGCATTTCGCAGCAGATCCTCGGCAGTGATCTCGGCCGTGCTCACGGAGATGCCGATGCTGGCTGTCGCGAAGAGTCGATGATCGTCGATCTTGAACACCTCGTTCAGGGATTCCTGGATCCGTCTCGCCACCAGCATCGCGAATTGCTCCGGATCCTCGGACCGGACGTCCTCGAGGAGGATCGTGAATTCATCACCGCCAATCCGAGCGACGGTGTCTCCGGGCCTGAGCGACTCTGCGACCCGCGCCGCCGTCAGGACGAGGAGCCGATCCCCCACGGCGTGACTCAAGCTGTCATTGACAAGCTTGAAGCGATCGATATCCAGGAACAGGACCGCGAGGGAGAAGGTCGGGTCCCGCTCATTGTGCCGCAGGGCGTGCTCGAGGCGGTCCATGAAGAGGGCCCGGTTGGGGAGTTCGGTGAGCGAATCGTGGAAGGCGTCATGCCGGAGCTGGCGCTCCGCCCGCCGGCGCTCCGTGATGTCCGACAGCGAGCCTGCCATCCGCGTTGGCCGTCCGTCCGTGGTGTCACGCATGGCCAGGCCCCGGGTCAGGACCCATCGCCATGAGCCGTCGGCGTGGCGCATGCGGTGCTCGGACTCCATGTGTGAGGTCCCACCGGTTAGGTGGGCCGCTATCGCCTCCTGGAGCCGGGGCAGGTCGACCTCGTGCACGAGGTCGAACCAGGCCTCCGGCGGCTGATAGCCGGCCGCCTCGGGTTGACCGAGGAGGGCGCGCCACCGGGGCGAGAAATACACCTGGCTGGCGTCGAGGTCCCAGTCCCAAATGCCGTCATTGACGGCACGGGCGGCCAGCGCATAGCCCTCTTGCGTGCGTGCCAGCTCCGTGAGCGCTCGATGGTGGCTGATGGCGTAACGGATCGACCGTTCAAGCGAATGCGGATTGAGCTCTTGCTTCAAGAGGAAGTCCGTGACGCCGATCGTCGTCGCCTCGAGGTCGATCTCGAAGTCGGTCTGGCTGGTGAGCATGATCACCGGTGCCCCCGGGCGACCGGTGAAGCCCGAGCGAACGAGGTCGAGGCCGGTGTGCGCACCGAGGCGATAGTCGATGAGGTAGGCCCCGTGTCGCTCTTCGCCGATGATCTTCATCGCCTGTTCGAAATCCGAGCACCAGTCAACGACAAAGCGGGTTCGGTTCTGCTGGCGGAGCAGGTCGCGGGTGATCAGGTAATCGTCCTCGTCGTCCTCGACGAGGAGGATCCGTACCGCTCCGGAGTCGTCCATCTTCACTTGGATGGACCGTTGGGCAACTCGACCAATTCGAACCAGTAGCGCTGCCAGTTGCGCATCACTTCAACGAGCCCGGTGAACGTGACCGGCTTCGTGATGAACGAATTGACCCCGAGGTCATACGTGCGGAAGACGTCCTCTTCGTCCTTGGACGTCGTGAGCACGATCACCGGGATGCTGCGCAACTTCTGGTCAGCCTTGATCTCCGCCAGCGCCTCGCGCCCGTCCTTCTTGGGCATGTTCAGGTCGAGCAAGATGACTCCGGGGCGTGGCGACTCGACCGTGCCGTCGGCGTACTTCCCCTCGACCCGAAGGTAGTCCATGAGGTCTTGTCCATCGACCACGAACCTCATCGCGTTGGCCAGGTGAGCGTTTTGGAGCGCATCGCGTGTGAAATCGCGATCCTCCTCGTCGTCGTCGGCCATCAGGATGGTGACTGGCTTCCGTCCCGCGTCAGGCATGGGCGGGCGCTTCTTGGGCGGCGGTCTTGTCTGACTCGTCCAGGCGGGAGATCGGCGGGAGAACCTCCTCGCGTCCGCTCAACGGCAGCGTCACGATGAAGGTCGAACCGGAGTCGGATGGACTCTCTGCGACTATCTGCCCCCCGTGGCGCTCGGCGATCTTGCGGCACAGCGCCAGGCCGATACCCGTGCCCGGATATTCAGTTCTCCCGTGGAGCCGTTCGAACACCCTGAAGATGCGCTGGCTGTAGCGCTGGTCGAACCCGATGCCGTTGTCCCGCACGGACAGTTCCACCCACTCGCCGGTCACCGTCGCGTCGATCTGCACTTCGGGTGGTACCCCCTCCCGGTGGAACTTGAGCGCGTTCGAGATCAGGTTCTGCAACAACTGCCGAATTTGCAACTCGTCGGCATTGATCGTCGGCAGCGCACCCACATGGACCACCGCGTTGGTGTCCTCGACCTGCGCCTCGAGATCGACGAGCACCTGGCGGGTGATCTCGGCCAGATCCACAGGTCGGAACGAATGTCCTTGCGTCGTGACTCGCGAGAACCTGAGCAGATCCTCAATCAGGCGTTGCATGCGCTCCGCTGCTGCATTCGTCCTCTGTAGATAGTCGCGTCCGGTCTCGGAGAGATGATCGCCATCGGTCACCACGAGTTGCTCGGTGAAGGTGCGTACCTTGCGCAAGGGTTCCTGCAGGTCGTGGGACGCGATCGAGGCAAACTGGTCGAGCTCCTCGTTCGAACGGGCCAGTTCGGCCGCCCGTCGTTCGAGCGTCGAGTTGGCGCCGGTCAGATCGCTGTTGACCAACTCGAGCTCGGTGTTGACGGCACGGAGCTCATCGGCGGACCGCAGAACCCTGTACCCGAGCAGCAGCGCCGCCAGGGCCACGAGCGCGAAGGCGCCGAAGATCAGCCAGGGAAGCAACTGGTGCAGGCCCGTGACGCTCGCGAAGAGCGGGCCATCCGGTGCGGCGAGAACGATGTGCCAGTTCGAATTCTTCACCGACACCTGGTCGAAGTAGTGGCCCTGCACGTCGCCCGACGCCTGTTGCAGGGCTTGCACCGCTCCTGATCCCGGAATGACACGTCCGACCGTCGCGGCGGGGTTGGTCGTGGCCAGCACGGTGTCGTTGCCATCGACGAGGTAGTTGTGTGCCCCCGTGACACCTGGAATCTGCTTCAGCTCACCCGTGATGAACGAGCTCAATGCGTCGGGGGTGAAACCGGTGACAAGGATCCGCGTGCCCTCGGGCGTGGGGAAGGGCACCGCGAAGTCGATCACGCCGGTCGTCCCGTACGGCGACAGGTTTCCCAGCCCGTAGGGGTGTCCCGAGCGCACGAGGGCCACGGCCGCCGACTTGGGCAGCTCCGCGCGGGCCTGGGCCGTGAAGCCGGACGAGGAGGCGAGCACCGAGCCGTCAGAGCCGATCAGCGCGAGATACCCCTTCTGGGTGCCCTCCTGCTTGTTCATCGTCTGGGTTGAGACCGAAGGGGCGCCGTAGGTCTGCGTGTCCTGCGGGACCTGCTGCTGGACGGTCTGGAAGAGGCTGGCGATCAGGGCCTCGGCGAGCTGCGCCCGTTGGTGGACCTCCACCTCGATACCGCCCTTGGACTTCGCCTGGGTGTCCGACAGCTCAATAGAGAACACCGTCAACAACGCCAGCACGATGCAGGCGCCGATAACAATGACAATGACCGCCTTGGAGTGGCGCAAGGCCGCACCCCCGTTCCTCGCCACGACATTTAATCACGGCGGTATCCACGACGACCATGGACCAAAAGTCAGGTCTTGGTTGTGCAACCGTTGACATTGTGGCGATGCGCTCCGGTTCACGAGGAGCGAAGTGGTCCCCAACGAACGCTTGGGTGCGACTGCAGCGCGAACGGCGCCGTCGTTCCCGGTGCGGCCCAATCACGGCAACGCCTCAATCGGCGGGACTGTCATCGCGCGCTTCCGAGCGCCGCCGAGCTTCTCGTCGTCGAGACGGCCGTCGGGTGAGCCCGCCACCAAGGGCGACCTCGTGAGGACGACCACGCCCGCCACCAAGACCGCCAGAGCGAGGACCTCGAGGCTGACCCAGAATGCGCCGTTGCGGAGGATGTCGCCGAAAAGGGTGATACCGAGCACGATGCTGACGAGCGGGTTCGTGGTCACCAACGTCGTGCGGGAGGCCGTGATCGGGCCGGCATGGAGCGCACTCTGGAGCAAGAAGACGGTACCGACGCCGACCACCGCGAGCATGTACGGCTCGAAGTGGGTGAAGACGGCACTCCAGCCGTTGTTCAGATAGCTCGTGATCGCCTTGGTGAGGGCCGAGGTGTACGAGGCGCTGACAGCCGTGGCGGCGCCCAGGGCCGCGGCACGCCACCAGCGCGGGCCCCGCAGCCCGGCAATGACACCGACGGCGATGGCGGCTGCCACGGCGGCTGTGGCCACCACCCATTGGCCGGTGGTGGGGAGCTCCTGGCCCCCATGGGGACGGGCGGCCAGGAAGAACCCACCGAGTCCGATCACGACCGTCACCGCTCCGATCCATTCCCGCGCCCCGAGGTGGTATCGGAACCATACGGCGAGGATCAACAGCAGGAACAGCAACTCGGTGGTGAGCACCGGCTGCACCGAGCTCAGCTCGCCGTGCTTCAGTGCGATGGCCACGAATCCGAACTGCACCAGGCTGAATGCGAACCCGATGAGCCAGACCTTCTGCCGGACCGCATGCCCGATGAGGCTCGCCCGTAGGGCGGACGCCTCCGGCGCCGTCTCGACGCCCATGCGCTGCAACACGGACGTCAGGGCGTTCGTGAAGGCGGCGAGAGCGGCGAAGAAGACTGCTACCACGTCTTCGCCAATCTCGGCGCCTCGACTTTGGGCCTCTTCATGGGTACACCGAACGACGCATGGGTCATCGATCCTGGGTCCGTGGACCATTCGTGGTGACGAGACGACCTGGCAACCGCGGCGCCGCGGCACGCACGGGCTCCCGGGTCCTGCAACCTGCAATTCCTCAAAATAGCGGTTCTCGTGAGGCACCCTCGCCGGATCGGGCGGTCCTGTGCGGACCCATGGCATGCTCGGCCGACGGACGCGACAATGACGCTCCGATCTCCGGGGGAGGCCATCAGTGATTCGTGCCGTCCTGTTCGACTTCGGCGGGGTCATCACGTCCAGCCCGTTCGAAGCCTTTGCCCACCTCGAGGTCGAACGCGGTCTCCCGACTGATTTCATCCGCACCGTCAATGCCACCAATCCGGACGCCAATGCGTGGGCCCTGCTCGAACGAGGCGAGGTCGACGTCGAGGCGTTCGGCACACTGTGGTCGGCCGAGTCCGGGGCCCTGGGCCACGAATTGGACGGGCGGCTCGTGCTGGAACGTCTGGCGGGGGAGATCAGGCCGCAGATGGTGGCGGCAATCCGCGCCTGCGGCACGACCTACAAGACGGCATGCCTCACCAACAACTTCGCCCGGGCGGAATCCGTCCTTTCGGCCGAGGTGGCAGCTGTGTATGCGCTCTTCGATGCGGTCCTCGAGTCGCGCGTCCTGGGTGTACGGAAGCCGGACACCCGGTTCTACGAGCTCGCGTGCGACACCCTCAGCGTCCAACCCGACGAATGCGTCTTCCTCGACGACCTCGGCGTGAACCTCAAGCCGGCGCGAGCCCTCGGGATGCACACCATCAAGGTGACCGACCCCGCCGTGGCGCTCGCCGAGCTCGAGGAACTGCTCGGGCTCGAACTCAGCGGCTGAGGACCGCCTAGCCAGCCGGACAATACGGTCAACAGCGATAGACGCGCTCCGCGTTCAGTGCAAAGAGCTTGGCGCGGGATTCGCCGTCGAGTCCGGCCGTCACACCGCTGAACACTTCGTAGAGCTCGTCGAAGGTGCCGTACATGGCATCAACAGGAAAGTTGCTGGCAAACATGCAACGGTCGACCCCGAACACCTCAATCGCATATTCGAGCCACGGCGCGAAGGCATCGACACGCATGCACTCCAATGGCATGGCGAGACCCGAAAGCTTGCACAAGAAGTTGCCGCCGAGGTCGGCCAGCGCGTCGATGCCGACTCGCCAAAGGGCGCGCTCCTCGTCGGAATTCGACCGGGGCCATCCGGTGTGCTCGACGACGACGGTCAGATCATCGAAGGCGGCAAGCTGCGATGCCGCCTGTCGAAGCTGATCGGGGTGGGCCATGAGCTCGAAGACCAGGTTCCGTTCCTGCAGAGCACGGAGCGCTCCGGGGTCGGGCACCGGGTTCGCGTTGACCCCCATCGGGCGGACCCCGCGGAACAGTGGCGCGGCCATCTGCCGATCGATGAGCTCGACCGCTTCGGCAACCGACTCCGTAGGGGGGAGGCCGCCGATGATGGCATGCGGGCCTCCGGCGGCGGGAGCGTTGCGATCGAGCTCGATGGTCTCGTCGATTGAGTTCCCGCCGGTCGCGGCGGCGACGTTGATGAACTTCTCGACGTTCCACCCAGCCGTCTCGCTCTGGTAGATGTCGACGTCGAAACGACGGGACATCCTCGACGCGTCACCGGCGCCGTTCTCTTGGGAGCGCGAGAGGTACGGGTACCAGTCGCCGCGTGCCGGGTCCCAGAGATGCACATGAGCGTCGACGATCCGCGTGGGTCGGGTCGTCATCACTCCCCCACGGGTCGCGGATGGCCGGCGACGATCTCCCTGAGCGTGGCGTCGAGCCAATCGGGTACGGCGGGCCCGCCGTAGGTGATGCTGCCGCTCGGGCGGGGATGACTGCGCAGTCCGATCCAGCCGGCGCCCACCACCAGCTCCGCTCCGGCCAGTCCGGTTGCCGCAGGATTGCCGAAGAGCTCGGCAACGAGCGCAGCGGCCGGGCCGGCGGCCTCCATCTCCGAGGTCTCGATACTCGCGGCGAAGG
The DNA here is from genome assembly GCA_963809825.1 of uncultured Acidimicrobiaceae bacterium. Taxonomy (GTDB): domain Bacteria; phylum Actinomycetota; class Acidimicrobiia; order Acidimicrobiales; family RAAP-2; genus Bog-473. The sequence continues at coordinate 479,178 of CAWELJ010000003.1, forward strand.
CTGCGACGCGTCCCTCCGTCGCGCCCGCAGCAACGCGGGCGAGCTGTGCCGAGGCCTGGGCTCGACTACGACCCCCTGTGGTGACGGCATCGGTGAGGGTCACCAGCTGCACGGGACGTGCGATGCTCGATGCGTAGTCGGCGGCCGCCCGCGCCCATGCGGCGTCGGCGTAGATCTGGTCGATGATCCCGCGGTGCTCGGCGAGCACCCGCTCCCACCCGTCCGGTGAGGCCGTCGGTTGCCGACCGTCCGGAGCCACGACGATGGCGTCGATCGGTCCTGCCGTGCCGGCAATGGAGCTCAGCGATTTGGCGGCGTCCTCGAAACCGTGAGCACTCTCGGCGCGGTGGCATGTGATGGATCGAGCCTCCAGGGCCGCAGTGAGCGCGGTAGCCAATCGTGGACGGTCGGTGACGACGGCACACGATCGAACGTGTGTCGATGCGGCCTCGGCGGGTTCCGCATCGCCGAAGACGCTCCCGAAGCGGGGGTTGCCACCACCGCCGCTGAACTGGCTGGCCTCGGCCGCGGCGAACGCCCGCGGGATGACGGCCCCGAGTACCCCCGGGAGGCTGACCGCGTCGTCGGTCCGAACCACCTCGAGCAGCCGGGGCTCCTCCACGACCGCCACCTCCGACCCACCGGCGAAGAGCACCCGCCCGCTGCACCACCGGAATCTGTTGTCGACGAGGTAGGCGCCGAAGGGCCCGAGGTCCTCGGGCCGCGGTACCGAGTTGAGCGAGAGTCCGCCCCCGCCGGAGGCCCTGCCCTCCCGACGGGCACGCTCGATGGCGGCGGCGACCATCCGAGTGGCGGCGATCGGTGACATCGCGTTGATGGTCACCCCCGGCGGAGGCCGCCGCCCCAATTGCCACGTGAGGGAGGCGATGGCCCGCTTGGCGCAGCTGTAGGCCCCGGCATCGGCGGCGCGCCAGCCCGAACCGGAGGTGACGCCGAGAATGCTGCCGCGCCCGGCGGCAGCCATCAGCGGGAGGGCCGCATCGAGGACGTTCATGTAGCCCCCGAGGTGCACGCCGAGCACCGCGAGCCATTCCTCCTCGGTACCCTCTGCGAAACCAGTGTGCCGCGTGATGCCGGCGACGTTGACTACGGCGTCGAGCCCGCCGTATTCGTCGGCCAGTCCGCCGAACAGGTCGCGCACCGCAGTGACGTCGGTGACCGACACGTCCGAGGCCCGGGCCGAGCCACCCGCTGCGACGATGCGACCGGCTGTGGTCTCCTCCGGCTCCCGGAGCCGCTCGGAGCCGTCGAGGGTGACGAGGGGGTCCATCGTGACGACATGCCAGCCGCCACGACCGAGGTCCTCCGCGATGGCCGCTCCGATCCCGGCCCCGCCGCCCGTCACGACGGCGACCTGTTGACGCGCGCTCACGATGCCGGCGACCGGACCTCGAGCTCCAGGCCTTCGAAGCGGCTGGCCTCGAGCCATTGCTCGAGCAGCTCGCAATAGCCGAAGACGTCACCTCTCCCCGAGCCATAGTTGCCGTTGCGGGGGTTCGTCAGTTCCGGGTGACCCTCGTTGTTGAGGCGGGACGGCGTGCAGGCAGACATCACCGCGCTCGGATCGACGAAGGATTCGACGATCTTCTGCGTCCACTCTTCCTCTGCCGCGGCACTCACGTCGAACACCTCCACGTCCTGCTGCACCAGCTGACCGATGACGCCGCCGACGAACTTGGCTCCGAACACGGCCAGGCGCGTGTAGTTGACGGTGACCACCGCCTGCTGCCCCGGGGCGGGCATGACGAACATGTTCGGGAAGCCACGGGTCATCATCCCGAAGAGGCTGGAGGCCCCGTCGGCCCACTTCTCGGCCAGCGTGACACCGCCGCGTCCGACTATCTCGTGCCCAGCGCGTCGGAAGAGAGGGGTGACCTCAGCCTCGAAGCCGGTCCCGTAGATGATGCAGTCGACGTCGTACTGCTTCCCGTCGACGACCGGGCCCTGCTCGCTGATCCGTTCGATCCCGCCAGGGCAGTCGACCAGCGAGACGTTCGGGTTGTTGAATGCCAGCAGATACTCGTCGTGGAAGCACGGCCGCTTGCAGAGATACCTGTAGTACGGCTTGAGGATCTCGGCCGCGTCGGGGTCGGCCACCAACTCCTCGACCCGTCGCCGGTGCGCATCCATGACCCCGTAGTCGATTCTCTCTGCGCTCCGACGGAACTCCTCCGGCGTCATACCTTGAATTCGCGGCGGATGCTGAACCGCTGCGTAGTCGTGCGTCCACCCGTCGTCGACCTGGTCGACTTCGACGGAGCGGCCCGACATGATCGCCTCGAAGTTCTCCATCCGGGACTGTTGCCACCCCGGCACGAGCCCGTGCGCAAAGCCGGGATCCGTGGGGCGGTTGCCCCGCTCGCCGATGGCCGACGGCGTCCGCTGGAACACATAGAGGTGCCGTGCCGACTCGGCCAGCGGCGGCACACATTGAATGCCACTCGCCCCGGTGCCGATGAGAGCGACGGTCTTGTCCGCCAGCCCCGTCAGCGGCTCGTGCCGACCTCCACCGGTGTACTCGTAGTCCCATCGAGCAGTGTGGAACGAGCGACCCGCAAAGGCCTCCATGCCACGGATGGCAGGCAACTTCATAAGGTTGAGGATCCCGACCGCCAGCACGTACCAGCGACACGTCAACTCGTCGCCGGCCCGGTCGGTGTGGATCTTCCACCGGGCCGCGTCCTCGTGCCACTCCGCGCGGGTCACCCCGGTGTGGAACAACCCGCCGGCCACAAGGTCGTACCGGTCGGCGATCGCCTCGAGGTGGCGCAGGATCTCCTCGCCGTAGGCGTAGCGGTGTGTCGGGACGTAGTCGAGCTCCTCGAGCATCGGGAGGTAGATATACGACTCGACGTCGCACATGACGCCTGGGTAGCGGTTCCAGTACCAGGTACCCCCGATGCCGCCGGCCTGGTCGACGATGCGGATCCGCTCAATGCCGGCTTGGCGGAGCTGAACGCCGGCGAGGACGCCGGCGATCCCCCCGCCCACGATGACGACCTCGACGTCATCGACGACCGGGTCGCGCTCGATGAATGGCGTGAAGGGGTCGTCTAGGTAGCGTGCGAAGTGCTCGTCAGTTCGCATGTCCCGGATGTCCGCACGGCCGGGTACGAGACGCTTGTCGCGCTCGAGCAGGTACTTGGCGCGGACGACCTCGGGGTCGTAGTTCGCGTCCGTCGGGTCGGATCCAGGCATGCCGCAACACTAGGCCAGGTCTCGATAATTCGGCCTCAGGGCAGGCAACTCCGCCCCTTCGGCGGCGAGAGCAGCGTCCGACATCGGCCGTCCCTCTCCCGGCGTGCTGAGGGCGGGCAAGGGTCCATCGGTCGAGGCTCGCGCTGGCGTCGGGAACGATGGTCACCGGAGGGCGGCGCCAGCAGCAGGTCCGAGGTGGGATACCAAGAACCTCGGTGTCCAGCGAGATCCCGTGGCGGAGCTGGCTGAGCCAAGGAACCGGCCTGCTCGGGAGAATCAAGCCGATAGCGTCTGCGACCAAGGGATTGAGAGGAGCCGGCGATGGCCAAATCGTTGTACACGGCCCGGGCCCACGTCACAGGCGGCCGAGCACAAGGACACGGCGTCACCAGCGACGGGGCGTTGGATGTCCAGCTGCGCACTCCGATTGAAATGGGGGGCGAAGGTGGCGGCACCAATCCGGAACAGCTTTTCGCGGTGGGCTACGCCGCGTGCTTCGAGGGGGCCCTCGGAGTGGTGGGGCGTCGAGAGCGAGTGGACCTCGGCGCCGTCTCTATCGATGCAGAGGTCAGCCTGATCACCACTGAGAACCGCGGCTTCAATGTGGCCGTGGGACTCGACGTCTCGCTTCCGGGAGTGAGTGACAACGAGCGCGCCATTTCGATTGTGGCCGCAGCGCACGAGGTGTGCCCCTACTCCAACGCCACTCGCGGCAACGTGGAAGTGAATCTGAAGGCCAACGGCCGGTCCGTCCCGACTCCTCTTCCTGCCCACAAGTGACCGGTTCGGCATCCGCACGAAGGGGCCCGATGAAGGCGACTGATCCAGTGGTCACGCCCTCCGGGCATACTGCTGCGCTGTAATCGTTCAGCGCGTGAGACTTCCGAGAGGCTCGAATGGGGGACCTATCGGCCGGTGCCGATCGCAGCCGCCGGGACGTCGGTGCTCGTGAAGTGATACGAGCCGGCGCCAACTTCGACAACGGCGTAGTCACCGTCGATGGACGCAGACGCGATCCCCTTCTGCCGACTGAGTGCCATGCCCGACTCGCGGACGTGGTCCACGGAGACGGCGGGGATGCTCACCCTCGCCTTCGTATTGGCCGGCACGGTGACGTCGACCTTGAAGGGCCGGTTTGCGACTGCCGGTCGGCTCCACGCCACTTCGATGGCCCCGTGGGGAGTCGGCACCCGGCCCGCTGCGTATCTCAGCGCGTGCAGCGGCGCTGTCACGTCGAACGAGGCATATCCAGGGGCCGTAGGGATGACTCCGAGCATCGTCTGCTGGATCGCGACCAGCACGTTCGAGCCGAAGCCGTGTGAACGGCTATCGCCGTTACCGTAGAGCGAGGCAAGGGGCGGAGTGAGGACATCCTTGTCCTGGGGGTTCCACATCTCCCAAGTGAACGTTCCACCCTGGGCCAGGATGTTGGCCCAGCCAGGCCCGGACGCGTCCGTCAAGATATGCAAGATCGCGCTGTCCCGACCGGTGAGCCGCAGCGCGTCGAGGACATCGGCGGCACTGACGACCGGCGGGGAGAAGGACATGCTGAGGATGTAGTTGCTGACGGTCGTGATGTTGGACGGTGGAACGACCCCGAACAGCAGCGCAAGCGCGTTGTTGACTTGAGGCGAGACCGCGCCTGAGCACGTGCACAGATTGTCGCTCGGCGCCACCGGGTTGCCGTTGGCGTCCAGTCCGTCGGTGTAGTAACCCGCCGGCAGCAGGAGGTGAGCGTTGATGGCGGTCGCCAGCTCGTGGGCTCGCTCGCGCTGTTTCGTCACCTCGGCCGCCGGGCGGCCGAGGGTGTCCGCCATATCGGCGACGCGGTTGAACACATTGACCGCCAGCAGGTTGAGCTGCGTGTCGGTTGGAAACTGCGGAACATCAGTTGGACCGGGGATCGTCCCGACGAGACCGTTGGAGCCGATGTTGCTCCAGAAGAAGTCCGACACCTTGACCACAACGGGATACAGCGCTGTGAGCAACGCTCTGTCGCCCGTGTGGATCCAGTATTGCCAGACCCACTCGGGGTAGTACGCAGTCCCCTGGGGGATCTCCAGTGCCCCGAGCGCGGTCGGATAGATCTTGTTGATGGCACCGTTCGGCCAAAAGCGAGCCTGCGACTGGGCGAACTCGAGCAGGTCCTTTCTCGTGAGATTCGTCTCGCCGAAGGCGTCCATGGCGGTCTCCGACTCGTTCGCTCCGTCTCCGATCCACGGACCCTTCTCCCGCGTCGGGGTGTCGACGAACTGCTCTTGCATCGTGAACAACGCCGAGTGGCGGCCGAGAAGGAAGACCGCGTTCACCGTCTTGTCCGACGATGTGAACGTTCCGGCGTTCTCGTTGGGGACAGCATCGTGCCGGGTGAGGACGACGATGTCCTTCGTGGTGAGAGTCTCGCCCGGGTCGTCGATCTGGAGGTACCGGAAACCGAGGTAGTCGAAGGGGCGGAAGGTCTCGCGACCGCCGCCCCGCTCGACGTATGAGTAGCTCATGTTCGTGTGCTGGGTCCCCATCGTGGTCGAGACGTCACCCGACCGGTCGAGGAGATACCCGGCGTGCATCGACACCCGCCGGCCGGACAGCCCGTGGCTGAAGGTGACTGAGGGGATCGCGGCGTAGACCTTCCCGAAGTCCGCCACGACGGCACCAGATGCGAGTCGTTTCACGGAGACGGCGTGGACCGGCTCGTAGACGATGCGGGTCCGCACGGACACCAGATGTGTCCAGGGGGTGGTGGGATGAGGACCGATCACCATTACCGGCTGCCATCCCACGGCCCGATACCCGGGCTCGTCCCAGCCGATCGGCTCGGCCGGGCCGTTGATGTTCTCGGTGTAGTCGACCGGGTCGCCCTCCTCGTCCCGCTGGACGCCCGGCAGCCACGCTCCCGGCAGGGTCTTCCACGTGCCATCGGTCGTGATCACGTCGACCGTGCCGTCGGCGTGCAGAACCGTTATCCGGGCGATGACGCCCGGCGTGCCCTCGGGTCGGCCCTTGCCGGGGCCCTGCCAGTTGTAGATGATCCCAAAGGCGTTGGCCTTTCCGGCCTTCAGGAGGCGGGTGATGTCGGTCGTCTCGTAGTACTGCGAGTCCGGGTACGCGTACGCCTCGCCCTTGGCGGCCATCGACCCGTTCACATAGAGCTCGTACTGCTGGTCGGCTGATACGTACGCTCGGGCCCGGACGATAGGAGAGCCGCTGAGCTTCGCGTCCTTTCGGACGTAGCTGTATTCGTCCTTGTAGGCCCAGACGCCGGTGGTGTTCTGGACGTTAAACGTCTGTGGGGTGTCCAGCTGCTCGACGGTGGGTCGCTTGATCCAGTCCGCGCGCCAGTCGCCGTCGTCCAAACCAGTGTCAAATGTCGCTGCGTGCGCCAGTAGCCCTCTGGCTCCCGAGCCGTCCCAGGTCTGAACCGTCCACCGGTAGGTGGTGTCCGGGGCAAGGGCGCGTCCCCCGTACGGCACGAATGCCTGCGCCGCGGACACGATCTTGCCGCTGTCCCAGACCACCGCTGCCGCGCCGCGTCTCGGGCCGCCGAGAGCCGGGCGGGAGACCACAATGCGGTACGCACTCTGGACCGCGCCCCGGCGACTGTCGCCGACGTGCCATCCGAAGTACACGTCGGTTAGCCCAAGCCCTACCGGCGACGCCAGGTCGTCCACGGTCAACGCCAGCGGAGGTCCCGGGCCGCCGGACGTAGCTCCCGCCACGCTGTCGTGCGCGAGCAGCGCCAACATCGACACGGCGACGACAACCACACCCAGTACCGCGCGGCCTTGACACCCCATCCGCATCGGTCGAGTATCGCATAGCGACATCCAGGTGGTCCGACTACGTCAACCTGATCGTCTACAGCGACCTGCGTTCGGGTGATGACTGGCGTCTGATCCAGGCGGTCTGTGGAAGTCCATCCTCACCAACCCATTGGATGGAATAATCAATGGTCGGGATTCATCTCAGCGCACTGCCCGGCGTGCTTTGGTGACGGCCGCCTGGGTCTCGAGTGCCTTCCGATCAGGCTCGGCTGCGGAGACGTCGTCGGGCCATGCATCGACGATCCCGCTCGACCACTCGGCCCAGCGCTCAACCATGAGATGAAAGTCGAGTAAGAACTGGCCGACGAGGAGAAGCCACGGGAGTCGATCGGGAAAAGGACCGTTCCCGTCGAGATACGCCTGAGGGACGCGGGCACTGGCGCCTAGTCGCTCTCTGCTCCCTTCCCGGACTGCGTCGAGCGTGGCGAGCAGATCCGCTTTGGTTGCGTGTTCGGCAAAGAACACCTTGATGAGTTGTTCGAATTCGAGCACGGGACCGGAACCCGAGGTCGGGACCCATTCCGCCAGGGCGCGCCGGCCCTTCGCTGTGATGGAGTAGACGGTCCGCGGGCGTTTGCCGACCATCTCGGACGTAGCCCGCGCGAGTCCACGCGCAACGAGCTTCTTTGGTTCCTCGTAGATCCTGCTCTCGGCGCGAGGCCAGAACTGGCCGAGCGCCCGGTCCATCTGCTGGGCGAGTTCGTAGGTCGTCCACGGCTTGAGTGCGAGCAGCCCGAGGATCGCGTACGACGTCGAATTCAGCGCTGGCACCATTGACATACTCCTTTTAGGAGTATAGAAGATACTCCTCATAGGAGTATACGGGAGGGAGAATCGTCATGACCGTACTGACTGACGCTGTAAGGGCGCTGCACAACGCGTTCCGCCGGGACATCGAGCTCATCGACACCGCGGCGTTGGAGTCGGCCCGAGGCAGAACCGGCCTCGAGGCGACGCTCGAGCGCTTCCGGTTCCTGAACGAGGTGCTGGGGTGGCACGCTCTCGGCGAGGACTCCGTGATCTCCCCCCTGCTGGAAACGGTCGCGCCCGAGGTCTACGAGACCTACGAGCGGGACCACCGCGCTCTCGACCTGGTGTTCGAAGCCCTCAACCGAGCTGTTTCGGTGCGTGACCCTCTGGAGACGGCGCGAGCAACGAAGGTCTTCAAGTTCCATCTGGACCTTCACCTCGACAAGGAAGACGCGCACATGTACCAGCTGATCAGCGATCGGGTGCCTCTCCCGGAGCAGGGCCAGGCCCTCGGGCAAATGGGAACAGACATGCCACCGAACCGGTTCCCCGAGTTCGTCCACTGGATGTTCCCGCTGATCGACACGGGCGACCGCGTCAACATGACGCGTGGGTGGCAGATTGGGATGCCGCCGGAGGTATTTGCGGGTACCGCCAGGCTTGTCGAGCAGGCAGTGGGCGACGACTGGCCCGAACTCGCCGGCCAGATCCCCGAACTGGTCGGGGCTTGACCCGGTCGGTCCTATCTCGGCGGCGAGTCCGCCGGCGAAGGACTGCGCCGCTCGATCTATCTCGCCTGACAGCCGTGTCGAGACCTCAAGAATGGAGACCACATTGCGACAGGAACAGATGTTGATCGCCGACCCGTCCAATGCCGGGCAGGTCGGAGCCTGGGACGGCAGTGAAGGTGTCTTTTGGACCGCCCAGGCCCAACGGTTCGACGAGACCCTCGCACACAGTTATGGCCCATTCCTTGCGGCGGCCGCCATTCGCACCGATGACCGCGTCCTCGATGTCGGTTGTGGCACCGGCCAAGCCACGCGGGATGTCGCTCGGATCGTGGTGGACGGGTCCGCTCTTGGCGTCGATCTGTCGTCGCAGATGCTCGCTCTTGCCCGCGACGCCGCCGTCGCAGAAGGTCTCGGGAATGTCGAGTTTCGACACGCTGACGCACAGATCCATCCCTTCGGCGATTGCGAGTTCGACACTGCCATCTCACGGATGGGTTCGATGTTCTTTGGCGACCCCATAGCGGCCTTCACCAACTTGCATCGCGCACTGCGCCCCGGCGGGCGAATCACGCTCCTTACTTGGCAGGGCATCGCTGACAACGAATGGCTCACCGAGTTCCGCGCGGCGATGGCGGTCGGTCGAACGCTCCCAACGCCCCCTCCTGACGCGCCGAGCCCGTTTTCGCTGTCCGACCCGGAGCGAGTGAAGAGCATCCTGGGCGAGGCGGGTTTCACCGACGTCTCCTTCCAGAGCCTTCACGAGCCCATCAGCTTCGGCCCCGATCAGGACGACGCATTCGACTTCGTCAGCGGTCTCACCGGCTGGATGCGCGAAGGCCTCGACGACGATGCTGCAGAGTCAGCCCTGGCTACCTTGCGCACGACGATCGCCCAGCACACGGGCGACCACGGGGTGACCTACCAATCCGCCACATGGCTCATCCAGGCTGGCAGGCCCTGATCTTCCCAGCCAGATGGGTTGGCCAAGTTTCCCGAAGAGCGCAATTGCGACCGTTTCGTAGCGTGCGTTCGGAGCCGTTAACCTGGAATTCTGATGACCTGAACCCCAAAAAGTGGACCACCTATATGACAATTTGGCCCTGACCAGCAGGAGCCAGATATGCCAAGGCACTACCCGCCCGAGGTCCGACGTGAAGCCTGTGAGCGGATGCTCGCCGGCGAGGCGATCAAGGATCTCGCCGACGAGCTCGGAATCACCGTGGAGACCCTCTATCGCTGGCGCCGCCAAGCGTTGATCGACATTGGTCGGCGACCCGGGGTCAAGAGCTTCGAGGCCGATCGACTGGCCGCGGCCCGTCGGCGCATCCAAGAGCTCTGACCGTCCCCTGGGTCTGCTCGGGCTGCCAGAGTGTGTGCGAGTCGCCAGAGTTGTCCGCCGAGTCCGCCTGAGTCTCTCGAATGCCCCGCAATCGATGGACATTCGGATGGGCAAAACGATCCGTGGGGAACCACCACCGAGGTATTAGAGTATAGTCGATCGTCTATCGAATAGAGACGATCGGCTATACTGACAGCATGGCGCAGCACCATCTCCTCCGAAGCCCTACCGTCGCCGGTAGCCTCATTCTCTCGGCCCGACTGAAGGCGGGGCTTACGCAGCGACAATTGGCGGATCGACTCGGCGTGACCCAGCCGGTTGTGGCCGCTTATGAATCGGGCCGCCGGCAGCCAACCGTTCAGACCTTGATGCGAATCCTGTCCGGTGCAGGCTTCGACCTTCGCCTGCGCCTGGCACCTCACGAGGATCACGACGAGGTACTCGAGTCGCTCGAAAGGCAACGACCACGAGAAGAGCGGCAACGCTGGCGCGACTTCCAGCGCGGGATCGTGCAAAGCGCACGGCAGCGTCTTGTTGAGTCATGACCAATTCGGAGGATCCGGGTGATTTCGACGCCGCGACCATCATCGCCACACTCAATCAACACGGCGTCCACTACGTCGTGATCGGTGCCCTCGCCGCTCAGCTGCAGGGCGCACCAATTCCACGGACGCGTGACATCGACATCACTCCTGCTACGAGCTATGAGAACCTCCAGCGATTGTCCGCTGCGTTGCACGAGCTGAGCGCCAGGATCAGGACCGCCGATGTACCTGAGGGCTTGCCGTTCGACCATGACGGGACGTCCCTCTCACGTGCTCGGATCTGGAATCTGACCACCCCCTTTGGCGAGTTCGATATCTCATTTGTGCCAAGCGGAACCGAAGGTTATGAGGATCTA